>NZ_CP071129.1:1466127-2932255 GCF_017220215.1 Caballeronia sp. M1242
GGCTTGTCCGCGCGTGAAGCCGCCGCGAGAATGGGCGCGGCCGATACGGCGGCGCGCCTCGCCAAGAACGCGGACGCCGGGGACGCTGGCGACAACCCGGCGGCGCGCGGCGCATGAGCGCATCGAACGAACAGGGACGCGCGCGCGCAGCGCGTTCATCGACACCAACAAAAACTGGAAGGCGGCCCGGACACATGGAGCGTTTGTGATGGCAGGCGGTATCTCGCATCGGGGCGATGCGTCGTCGGTCGGCGCGGCCGCCTTTGCGCCGGCTCTTTCGATCGGGGGCGCGGCGGCGCGATTGTTCGCTCTGGTAAGCGCCCTCGTCCAATGCATTCGCGCGCTGCGGCTATCGTCGGTGCTCGTCGTGCTCGGCGCGTGCAGCCTGTCGGCCTGCGGGATCTTTCAGCAGCAGACGCCCGCGCCCATCGTCGAGCATTCGTACATTCCGGGGCCGAGCGAGACCGAAACCAACGAGCCGGAAGAACCGGCCCCGGTCGTCACCGTGCCCGAGCCCGCGTCCGCCGTGAAGCCGGCGCCCGCGCCGAAGCCGAAGCGCCGCGTCGTCAAACCGAAGCCGCCGGAGCCGGTCGTGACGCCGCCGCCGGAGCCGCCCGAGCCGCCGCCCCCGCCGCAGATCATCTCGACGCGCCTCATGCAGCACGACCAGCTTCACGGCCTGCTCGATGCCGAAGTTCAGCGTCCCGATGGCAAGGTGGTCGGCCGCGCGGTCGATCTGTACGTCGATCCGTCGGCGAAACCCAAGTTGCTGATGGTCAACCTGTCCGGTTTCATGGGCATCGGCGATCGCAAGGTCAATTTCCCGTGGACGGCGTTTCGCTTCACGCCGAATTCGAAGACCGCGCCGATCACCTTCCTGCCACCGCCGCCGCCCGCGAAGGGCAAGCCAGCAGCGGACCCGGTGCCGAAGCCGCAGCCCGTCAGCGAGGCGCCGTCGAACTTCATGCAGCTCGTCGATTCGACGGTGACGCAGAAAAACGGCGCGCGCATCGGCCGCGTGGTCGACGTGCTCGTCGATTCGCAGGCGCAACCGCAGGCGCTCGTCGTCGATCTGTCGAGCTCGCTCGCCGCGGACAAGCGCCACGTCGCGGTGAACTGGGGCGATCTGCAGGTGGTGTCGCGCAACAAGCAACTCGCGCTGCAAATGGATTTCAACGACGCGCAACTGAAAGCCGCGCCCACCTACGCGCCCGAGCAGCCGATCAAGATCGTGTCGCCGGTCGTTGCCGCGCCGGCTTCGTCGGCGGCGGCGAGCGGCGCGGCGAGCGGAGCGGGCTCGGCCAACTCCGGCGGCACGACCGCCTCGGGCGCGGTCGCGGCGCAAACGCCCTCGTCCGGCGCGCGCCCGGCCCGATAACGGAACACCACATGGATAACCGATTCACGACATGGTAATTGCACGCAGTCTGCGCGCGCTCGACTGGCTGAACTTCTTCGTCGCCAACGTGCAGACCGGCTTCGGCCCGTTCATCGCTTCGTACCTTGCGGCCAACAAGTGGACGCAGGGCGAGATCGGCCTGATGCTGTCCGTCGGCACGATCAGCGCGATGGCGAGCCAGCTTCCCGCGGGCGCGCTCGTCGACGCCATGCGCAACAAGAAGTTCGCGGCCCTTTCGGCGATCGTCGCGATCATCGCGAGCGCGCTCTTGCTCGCCGCAAGTCCGACCTTCGTCCCCGTGTTCGCGGCGGAAGTGCTGCACGGCTTCGCGAGCTGCATGCTGGTCCCGGCGATGGCCGCGATCTCGCTCGCGCTCGTCTCGCGCGCCGATCTCGGCGACCGGCTCGGGCGCAATGCGCGCTGGGCGTCGATCGGCAGCGCGCTCACGGCGGCGCTGATGGGCGCATTCGGCGAGTATCTGTCGCTGCGCTCGGTGTTCTTCCTGACGGCGGCGCTCGCGCTGCCGGCCATTTTCGCGCTGCGGATGATTCACTACGAACCGCTGCCCGCAGTGCCGCGCACGCCCGGCAAGCCGAAGCTCACGCCGGAGGGCGAGGAGCGCGAATCGCTGCGCGAACTACTGAAGGACAAGCGCCTGCTGATCTTCGCCGCGTGCGTCGTGCTGTTCCACCTTTCGAACGCGGCGATGTTGAATCTCGCCGCCGGCGAAGTCACGGCGCACATGGGCGACAACGTTCAACTCGTGATCGCGGCGTGCATTATTGTGCCGCAGTTCATCGTGGCGGCCCTTTCGCCCTGGGTCGGACGACAGGCGCAGAAGTGGGGACGCCGTCCGGTGTTGATTCTCGGCTTCTGTGCGTTGCCGGTGCGCGCGCTGCTGTTCGCGGGCGTCAGCAGTCCGTATCTGCTCGTGCCGGTGCAGATGCTGGACGGCATCAGCGCCGCCGTGTTCGGTGTGATGCTGCCGCTCATTGCCGCCGATGTCGCCGGCGGACGCGGCCACTACAACCTGACGATCGGTTTCTTTGGCCTCGCGGCGGGCGTCGGCGCGACGCTATCGACGGCGGCGGCCGGTTTTGCCGCCGACCGCTTCGGCACGGCGATGAGCTTCTTCGGGCTGGCGGCGGCGGGCGCGATCGCGGTCGCGCTCGTCTGGCTCGCGATGCCCGAAACGCGAGGGGCTGGGGTCGCGGCGAAGAATGTGCAGAAGCCGCCGGTGGAGGCTTGAGACGTGGGTCGGCGTTACTTCCGCGTTTCGAGCGTTGGCGACTGAGTTGTACGGCAGCGCCTGTGAGGCGCGTCTGTATTCAATGCCAGAGACGGGCGGCGCGGCGGCGGTTAGTCCAGCGCCTGCAACCGAGTGCGCGAGAGCGAAGGCGGCTTTAGCACGCCGGACGATGTCGGGGCGATTTCGTCGCCCACCGTCCAACCGTTGTTCGTCGTGCGTTACGGCGGGGTGCATGCGGTCTTGGCATTCATGATGCTCGCCGCGCCGCGTTTCCGGGACGTAATTGGGCTGGGTTGTGTTGGCAGCGTCAAGTCGTCCGGCAAAGTCAACGCCGACTCGCTCAGCATTGGTTGAAGCTGCGTGGCGTGCCCTGCGTCGCGCGTTGGCATTCAAGATGCCGTCGCGCTCTAGCGGGAACGCGAACGGTACGGTTGTGTCGGCGGATCGAGGCCGCTCAACAACTGCTAGTTCAGCTCGCTCACCGTCGGTTCAATGTGCATCGGGTGCAGCGCGGGGTATGTCGCGTTGGCATTCATAATGCCGTTGTCCAGTACGCTGAATTCCCGGCGAGCTGTGTTGGGCCAGCGGCGCCAGGTCGTCCGAAAAAACGGTGACTCGCTCACCATCGGTTCGAGCCGCATGGCGCGTCCCGCGTCGCGGGACAGCATTCGTGATGCCGTCGCGTTCTACAGAAAACGCGATGAGCGCGGTCGTGCAGGCGGATCAATATCGCTCAAAAGCGGCTGATTCAGCTCGCTCACTGTAGGTTCAACGTGCATCGCGCGAAGCACGGTGTATGCCGCGTTCGCATTCATAATGCCGTCGCCCAGTACGCAAGATTCCGACGGGCTCGCTTGTGCCTGGGGCGTCAGACCGTCCGACAAAACTAACGCCAACGCGCTCGCCATCGGCGGAAGCCGCATGGCGCGTCGTGCATCGCGCGTCGGCATACACAATGCCGCCGCGCTATACACGAAACGCGACGAGCGCGGTCGTGCCGGCGAACTGAGAAGCTCAACAGCGGCTACTTAAGCTCGCTCGCCGTCGGTTCAACGTGCACCGGGTGCAGCGCGGTGTGTGCCGCGTTGGCATCCTTAATGCCGTCGCCCAGTACGAGAGATGTCGGCGGGCTCGGTGGTGCCAGCGGCGTCAAGACGATGGACAACTTCATGGGCGAGGCCATCGAAGGCTTCGACCGCGACTGGCCGGACGAAAGTGAACGCTAACTCGCTCACCATCGGCTAAACCTGCGTGGCGCGTCATACGTCGCCCGTTGGCTTTCATAATGCGTCGTCCAGCACGCAAAATACCGCGGGCCTTCTGTGCCAGCGGCGTCTGGTGGCCCGACGAAGTCAACGACCACCTCGGTCACCCTGCGCGCCGCGCCCCGCTCGGCGCCTTGGCACTCAAAATGCCGTCGCGTCTTATATGCAGCCGCGGCCATCGCCCTCACCGCAGCGGCTTCAGGTCACCCAACAACGTCGGCACAAGCTCGCTCACCGTCGGATGAATATGCATCGCGCGTTGCAGCGTGGTGTACGGCGCGTCCGCATTCATGATGTCGACGAACGTATGAATCACTTCGTCGCCCTCGATTCCAAAAATCGCCGCGCCGAGAATGCGCTTCGTCTTCGCATCGACGAGCGCTTTCATGAAACCGTCCGTCTCGCCGCGTTCCCGCGCCCGGCCGACGCGCGACATCGGCATCGTCGCGATCAGCGCTTCGCGACCGTCTCGCCGCACGTCCTCCTCGCTCATGCCGACGCGAGCGAACGGCGGATCGACGAACACCGCGTACGTCATGATGCGCGTATCCACACTGCGCGATTCGCCATCGAGCAGATTGGCCGCGACGATCTCATAGTCGTTCCACGACGTATGCGTGAATGCGCCGCGTCCGTTCACGTCGCCGATTGCCCAGACGCCATCCACTTTCGTGCGCAGCTGGCCGTCCACGTCGATTATGCCGTGCCTGTTCACGTCGATGCCGGCCTTGTCGAGTCCGAGATCGTCGGTATTCGGCGTGCGTCCCGTCGCGAAGAGAAGATGCGACGCGTCGATGGATTCGCCACGCAGCGAAATGCGCACGCCGTCGTTCGTCCGTTCGACGCGTTGCGGCTCTGCGCCGAAGCGAAATTCGATGCCCTCGCGCACGAGCACGTCCTGTATCGCGCGGGCGATATCGGCGTCCTCGCGCGTGAGAATGCGCTCGCCGCGCACGAGCAGCGTGACGCGGCTGCCGAAGCGCCGGAACATCTGGCCGAACTCCAGCGCGATATAGCTTGCGCCGACGATCACGAGATGCTCGGGCACTTCCGTCAGTTCGAGCACGTTCGAATTGGTGAGATAGGGCACGCTGTCGAGCCCGTCGATGGCCGGCACCGCGGCGCGCGTGCCGGTGTTGATGAAGATCATCCCGGCGTCGATGTCGTACGTTTCGCCGTCGCTGCCTTCGATAGAGAGCGCATGCGGACCGGTGAAGCGCGCGTGTCCTTTGAATACCGTCACATTCGGCGTTTCATGGAGCCATTGCTCGATGCCGTTGCGCGACGCGCCGATCACCTCGTCCTTGCGCGCCTTCACGCGCGCCATGTCGACCGTGATGGGTCCGCCGATATTCACGCCGTATTTCGCCGCCGTGCGCGCAACGTGCGCCGCGCGCGCGCTCGCGACATAGGTCTTGGTCGGCGTGCAGCCGAAGTTCACGCAGGTCCCGCCGAACAGATGCCGCTCGATGACGGCGGTGCGCTTGCCGCTCTGCGCGAGTCGCACGGCAAGCGGCGAGCCGCCCTGCCCTGTGCCGATGACGACCGCATCGAAATGCTGTGACATGCTGGCCTCCCTGACCGTTGTACGTAACGCGAAGACAAAGACGAGCCGATGGCGATGCCCGGCCATCTTACGCCGAACGCCGCCCACGGGCATGCTCCGTGCTCGCCCCACCCCATTGGCCTTCGCCCGGCTCGAACCGACTCACCGCTTCAAGGCTTTCATGACCGAGACGATCTGGTTTCTCGTCGTCGGCGGCGTGCTCATTCTGATGGCGCTCGCCAGTTCGACGTTCAAACGCCTGCCGATCAGCACCGCGATGTGCTATCTGGCCATCGGCTTCCTGCTCGGGCCGGGTGTCGCGAATCTGCTGCATATCCGGCTCGACGGCGACACGGCGGTGCTGCGCCTCATCACCGAGGTCGGCATGCTGGTGTCGCTCTTCGCCATCGGACTGCGCCTGCGCGTGCCGCCCACCGACCGCCGCTGGCTGCTGCCGTTGCGTCTGGGCTTCCTCGCGATGGTGCTGACGATCGGCGTGCTGACGCTGCTATGCACCTATGGGCTCGGCATGTCGTGGGGCGCGTCGCTGCTGCTGTCCGCGATGCTCGCGCCGACCGATCCCGTTCTCGCGCACGACGTTCAGGTCGAAGCCCCCGGCGACACGGATCTGCTGCGCTTCTCGCTGACCGCCGAAGGCGGCCTGAACGACGGCATCGCGCTACCGTTCGCGCTGCTCGGCATTGCCGTGTGTCGCTTCGAAGCATCGCCGCACGATGCGTTGCAGTGGAGCTTCGTCCTGCAGGCCGTATGGGGCACGCTCGCGGCGCTTATAAGCGGCTGGTTGCTCGGCGAACTGACCGTGCGCGTGGTGGGCTACCTGCGCACGCGCCACGGCGAAGCGTTGGGGTCGGAAGGCTTCTATGCGCTCGGTTTGATCGCGCTGTCGTACGGCGTCGCCGAGCTGCTGCATTCGTATTCGTTCCTCGCCGTGTTCGCGGCAGGACTTGCGATGCGGCGCGTCGAGCATCGCGAAAGCGGCGACAAGGGCGCGCGGGAAGCCGTCGGCACCGTGGATGTCGGGGATCTCAGCGCGACCGCAGCCGATCCCGACCGCGCGTACGCGTTCATGGCCGAGCGCGTGCACGGCTTCACGATCGAACTCGAGCGCATCGCCGAAGTGGCGATCATGCTGCTCGTCGGCTCCGTTCTCGCGACGATGTGGCGCGATATCTTCACGTGGCGCGCGGTCATCGTCATCGGCGGTCTCTTTCTCGTGATACGGCCGCTGGCGGTGCAGGCGTCGCTCGTCGGGTCGTGTGCGTCGCGCGGGCAGCGGCTATTAATGAGCTGGTTCGGCATCCGCGGAGTCGGATCGTTCTACTATCTGCTTTACGCGATCGAGCACGCTCCGAAGCAGGTCGCCGCCCCGCTCACGCCCATCATCATCGCGGCGATAACGGCGTCGGTCATCGTCCACGGCGTGACATCGACGCCGCTGATGAACCGCTATCAGCGGGCGCGTGACAACGACTGAATACAAAATTCGATTTCACGAAGCATCTGCTGTTCTTTTGCGGTCACGCTAAAAACGGCAACGCTACGCTTGTGAGGCACCTGTTGGCACTGCTCAGCGCGCCTGACGACAGTTGGATACAAGATACGATCTCATCAAACGTCTGCTTTTCTTTTGCGGTCACGCTGGAACGGCAAGACGACGCTCACGAAGCACGTGTTGGCACCGCTCATGAACCGCTATCAACGCGAGCATGACAACAGTTGAATTCAAGATACGATTCCACGAAGCATTTGCTCTTCTTTTGCGGTCACGCGGGAATTGGTAACACGACGCTCACCAAGTACCCGTCGACACCGCTGATAATTCGCTATCACCGCGCATGATGACGATTGCATACAAGATACGATCTTATGAAGCATCTGCTTTTCTTTTGCGGTCACGCGGGAACCGGCAAGACGACGCTCGCGAAACGCCTGTTCGCGCCGCTCATGCGCGAAACGGGCGAGCCGTTCTGCCTGCTCGACAAGGACACGCTTTACGGCGCGTACAGCGCGGCGGCCATCGGCGCGCTGACGGGCGATCCGCACGACCGCGACAGCCCGCTTTTCATCAAGCATCTGCGCGACCCGGAGTATCGAAGTCTCGTCGATACGGCCGCGGAAAATCTCGCGCTCGGCGTGAGCGTGGTCGTGGTCGCGCCGCTATCGCGTGAAGTGCGCGAGCGGCGGCTCTTCGATCGCGCATGGCTCGGCATCGACGACGATGTGACGATTCGCGTCGTGTGGGTGCATGTCGGAGAGGACGTGGCGCGCGAGCGCATCGCCGCGCGCGCTGATCCGCATGATGCATACAAACTCGCGCACTGGGAGGACTACCGGCAGCGTCTTTTCTTTCCCGACGATGCGCTCGCCGCCGATCTGCTAATGTTCGACAACACGGCCTCGACCGCGGACGACGAGGCGCGTTTGCTAGCGCGCCTCGTCGCTCACACATGACCAAGCGTGCTATGCGACCGCGAGGCGGCGCGTCGTCTCCAGCGCGTTCGCCCCTTCGTAGAGCTTGCCGAAGCGGTTCGCGAGGAACGCATCCAGCGGAACCTGCTCCTGCCGCACGAAGCCGCTCTGCGGCAAGATGCCTTCGCGGAACAGATCCAGTTCGGCGCACACGGCGCCCGCCGTCGTGATCTGAATCGCGCTCATTGGAATACCGCATACATCCTTCGCCACGATCTTGCGCGTGAAAACCTGCTGGACCAGTTGATCGCTGCCGCTGCGCATGCCGGTCACCGTGACGAAGATCAGCACCACATCCTGCGCCGTCGAGGGGACCGCGCGCTTGAGCATCGCCTTGAGGCCGTCGCGGTCGGTGGACATGCGCAGGTCGTCGAGCAGGAACTTCATCAGGTCGCGATGCCCCGGATAGCGCACCGACTTGTAGTCCAGCGTCTCGACTCTTCCCGCAAGCGTTTCGCACAAGGTCCCGAGTCCGCCCGACGTGTTGAACGCTTCGTACTCGATGCCGTCCAGCGAGAAATGTTCAACGCCTTCCAGCGGCTGCACCCATTGCGTGCGGCCTTCGCGTACTGCTTCGCACGGCTGGCAATACTCGTTGATGAGGCCGTCGATGCTCCACGTCAGGTTGTACTTCAACGCGTTGGTCGGGAACTGCGGCAGCGCGCCCACGCGCATCTTCACTTCGCGCAAGTTGTCGAACCGTCCGGCGACATCGTGCGCGACGATGCCGATGAAACCCGGCGCGAGCCCGCATTGCGGCATGAATGCAGTATGCGATCCGTCGGCGATGGCGCGAATCGCGTGCGTCGCGCGCACGTCCTCGGTCAGATCGAAGTAGTGCACGCCCGCCGACTTTGCCGCGGATGCCACGCCGATCGCGAGGTAATACGGCAGGGCGTTCACGAGCGCATCGAAACCGCCGAGCGCGTGACGCAAGGCCGGCGTATCGGCCGAATCGACGCGGCGCGTCGCGATGCCCTGCGCGTCGAGTTGCGCGAGCGCGTGTTCATCGCGATCGAAAGCGACGACCTCGAAGTCGCCCGTTTCACGCAGCAAATGCGCAATGCTTTGACCGATCAATCCGGCGCCGACCAGTGCCACTTTCATCTTTGTCTCCTTGTTGGGGCATGAACGCCTCAGTGTAGGAGCCCGCGAATATTGATCCTAGACGCAAAATGATGCGAAACGGCGATGGTTTTCGTCAGTTAGACGACCGTTCGATGCGGTTTGTAGTTTGCATGCCTTAGCCGGTGCGGTCGATCTTGCGTGCCAGAATGATCGATGTCGTCGTCCGCTCGACGCCTTCGAGCGCGCCGATCTCGTCCAGCATGTCGTTGAGACGGTCCGGCGAATCCGCGCGAAGCCACGCGACATAATCGAACTCGCCGCTCACCGCGCACAGCAGTTGAACTTCGGGCATGCGCGCGAGACGCTTCTGGACGTCGCGGCCGTACTTCGGCGCGAGCTTGATACCAACGTACGCCTGAATGCTTGCGTCGAGCACGTCTTGCCCGAGCCGCACGCCGTAGCCCGCGATCACGTTGTTCTTCTCCAGCCGCGCCATGCGGGCAATGACCGTCGTGCGCGCGACGCCCAGTTGCCGCGCGAGATTCGCGACGCTGTCGCGGGCATTGGTCTGCAACAGCGCGACCAGATTGCGGTCGATGTCATCGAGTTGATCGAGGCGCGGTGGTCTCATGTCGTCATCCCCTTCGCTTGGCTTTGCATGGCTTTGTTTTGCATTCTTTATTCGATGGCATTTTTCCAGAGACGTATCGAATGTAAGCAGTTGTGGCAATGCAGGCGAATTGTCGCTCATTCGTGATACTAATATCGGGCGATGGCGTCATTCTCGCGGTCGAGCCGGCCCTGTTGTCAGAACGGGGGCCGGGCCACGCGGCTCGCCACTTTTCCATTGATCGAAAGGCTTACGAATGAAAAAAACACTCGTCGCACTGGCGACATCCTGCGCCGTCACGGCGGTCTTCGCACAATCGTCCGCGCCTGTGGCAAGCGCGTCCGCTCCTGCGGTCGCCGCCCAGCCCGCGTCGGCGTCCGCGCCCGCAGGCTCGAAGCGCGAAGCGCGCGTCGAAGAACGCATCGCCCAATTGCATTCGAGTTTAAAGATCACGTCCGCGCAGGAAGCACAGTGGGCGCCCTTCGCCGACGCCATGCGTGAAAACGCCCGCACGATGGCGGATCTGTATCGCCAACGCATTGCGCAACGTGACACTATGTCGGCACTCGACGACATGAAGCAGTATCAGCAGATCACGCAAGCCAATGCAGACGGTACGAAGCGTCTGGTCGACGCATTCGAGCCGCTGTACGCGAGCCTCTCGCCGGAACAGAAGAAGCTCGCCGACACGAGCTTCCGTCAGGAAGGGGAACACCACGGTCGCCGTGAACATGGGTCGCGGCATCCGCGCGCGTCGGGTGCAGACGCTGCATCGACGACGAAGCCCTAAGTAAGCGGCGATTGTCCCGGAACGAGAGGCCCGCATTTCATCGATGCGGGCCTTCTTGCATTTTGCATGCGGCATGCTGCATGCTGCGTGCGGCATGATGGATGCAAAATGCCGCGATAGCCGTTAGCATCGCGGTCTTCACCCCGTCTTCATGTATTCATCTTTCCCATGCTCGAACTCGCCCAACCCGACCTCTTCGCCGATCCTCTCGCGCGCCGCGTCGTAAAGAATGAGGCCGTTACCGTAGTATTCGCGGCTGCCGCCGGTGAACTGATGAGTCTCGAAGGACCGAACCGCTATGCGACGGGCGACGCCATCGTGACGGGCGCATCGGGCGAACGCTGGGTCGTGTCGCGCGAACGTTTCGACGCGAAGTACGCGCCTGAAGGGGGCATCGCGCATGGCGAGCCGGGCACGTATCGGAACCGGCCGAGCGTCGTGCTCGCGAAGCAGATGCAGGAGCCGTTCAGCATCGCGCGCTCCGCTGCGGGCGACGTGCTGACAGGCGAGCCCGGCGACTGGGTCATGCAGTATGCAGCGGGCGATTACGGCGTGGTCAAGGCGGCGCGATTCGCGAAGGTGTATCGCGACGCTTGAGCTTCTCGACTGAAGGGTTTCTGATGAACCGTGAACGCCTCGGCATCTGCAAGAGCCCCTCTTTCGCAAATACCGCTGAGCGCAAGCAACGGCGTGCGCTTTCAACGCTGCAAGCGCCATACGTTCAACGGGTAGACGAAATCCATACGCCTCGATGGCGTGAAGGTGCCTTGGTCGCTCGAACTGCTTCGAGCGGTTTGACACCCTCGATCTCCACGCGCAGCCCTAAGCGCGCTCACGCAAAGTCATCGCCCATTTCGATCTCAAGCTCGCGCGGCACCGCTTCCCCGTTCGCATAACGTTCTTCCAGCGAGCCGAGCGTCGCCTCGACATAGGCCCGCAGCACCGCGTAGCTGCGCGCCTGCAAGCGCGGCGGCAGCGCGCGGTATCGCGCGAGCGCGCCAGGATCGAAGCGCACGTCGATGGTGATGCGCCGCGCCGTCGAGCCGAAGCGCATCGCGATGTAGTGAATCATCAGCGAAGTGCGGCCGTCGTCGTCGATGCGCTCGGCGAATTGCGTTTGCTCGGGGAAGAGATCGCTGATCACGTGCGCGAGCATGTCGATATCCGCGCTCGCGCAGTCGTATTGGTAATCGTCCATTTGGTCTTGGTCGTTCAGAGTTGGTGCGCGGCGGGAGACGTTGAGTTGTCGGCTTCGGCGGCGCGGCGATAGTAGCGCACGAGCGCGAGCGCGACGATCACGCCCAGCACGAGATACACCGCATCCGCCGCGACGAGCGGAATCAGGCGCGCCTGAAACAGCGCAGCGGGCAGCCCGACGAGCGCATGAGCGGCGATCAGCACGCCAAGCGCAGCACGCGAGCGCTCGCGCAGCAGTTGCCACATGAGCGCCGAGAAGCCGAGCTGGAAGACGAACGCACTCACGCGCTCGACCAGAAAGATGCCCGCCGACACCGGCGACAAGCTCATGAGGATCATGTGGATGCGCGCGAGGGCGTCGAGCGGCGCGCTTTCGAAATGCGCGTCGAGCGTGCCCCTATTCGCAAGAATCGCATACAGAATCCACTGCGCTTGCACCAGCGCGCCGACGATCCACGCCTCCGCCCCGCCGTGACCGATGCCGTAGCCGAGCGCCGGGCCGTGTCGTTCGAGCGCGCCGGGCTCGCGCCGGATCAGCCACTTCATGCCGGCGAAGCGCCCCGCTTCCTCGCATACGCCTGCCGCGAGCGCGCCGTACACGACGAACACCACCGGATTCGACAGCCAGTCCGACGTCACCGCATTGCCGAGCACGAAGCCGTGCAGCGCGCGCTCGATCACCATCGCAAAGAGCGCGAAGACCGCGATGCCGAGAATCGGCTCGCGTGGCACCAGCCGAAAACGCGTGCGCAGCTTTCGGTACAACACGACGGGCATGGCCGCGACGACGAGCGTCACGAATACGAGGCCCGCCAGCGTCGGGATGCTGACCATTCAGGTTCCTTCAGAGTCCGTGAGTCGCCGGCTGTTGCGTGATGCCGGCCGAGCGTTGCGTCGAGGATCGCACGACGAGTTCGCCCGGCAGAAGGCACTCGCGCGCCGGCGTCAACGCACCACCGAGCCGCTCGTGCAGAAACTCGACCGCGCGCCGGCCGATGTCGTAGGTCGGCTGACGAACCGCCGTCATGCCTGCGAGTTCCGCCCATTCCGAATCGTCGATGGCGAGCAGCGCGACGCTCGCCTGCCAGTCCGGGCCGTGCCGCTCCTTCAGGTGCACTGCGACGCGCAGCGCAACCGGCCCGTTCGCCGCGAAAAGCGCGACGCGCTTGCCGGACGAGCGCGCAGCATCGACACGCCGGTCCATTTCGGCGAGCGCGGACGCGGCATCCGAAAGATCGAGCACCAGCGTGGAACCGCTTGCGCCGAGCGCCGCGACCGTCTCGCGAAACGCGGCTTCGCGCAAGCGTCGGGAACTCACGTGCGTCACCGGCTGCACGATGAAAAGCATCTCATCGAAACCTTCATTGACGAGGTGACGCGTCGCAAGCGCGACGGCCGCAGGATTGTCGAGCCCGACCATATCCGTGACGATGCCTTCGACCGTGCGGTCCACGAGCACGACCGGAATGCCGCCTTGCGTGAAGCCCTGCAGCAGTTCTTCCTTCACGCCGAGCGCGTTGACGATCACGCCTTCCACGCGGTAGGTGGTGAGCAGTTGCAGATAACGCCGCTCCATGTCGACCTCGTTCGCGGCGTGGCAAATGAGCGGCATGTAGCCGAGCGCATGACAAGCGGCTTCGACGCCTTGCAGCACTTCGACCGAATAGGGATTCGTGAGGTCGGCGAGCAACATGCCGATCAGCCGGTTGCGCCCGCGTTTCAAGCCGCGCGCCATCTGATTCGGCCGATAGTCGAGCTTCGCGATGGCCGCTTCGATGCGCTCGCGCAATTCGAGCGAGAGCACGCCGGTCTCGCCGTTCAGATAGCGCGAAATGCTGGTCTTGCCGGTGCCGGCCTCGCGCGCGACATCGGTTATCGTCGCGCGTCGTGCGGCAAAGGTCAGCGGGCGAGAAGTCTGCTTGTTGGGATCGTCGGACATGATGTGTCGTGAGGCTGGCTCGTACTCGTCAAGCGCCGATGCGCGTTGCATGCAAAATGCGAGGCGGTGCAAGCGTGCCGCCCAAGCGCATGTTATCGCATGCGACGCGCCGATCCCATCGCTGTTAGCGCATGCGCACTTCGCGATTGACGATGTTTTCGGTGAGCGTGCCGTCGAGCGCGCCGATCAGATTCTCTGCGGCATTGCGGTTCATTGCATGCCGCGTTTCGTGCGTGGCCGAGCCGATGTGCGGCAGCGCGACGACGTTCTTCATCGACAGAAGCGGCGAATCGGCTGGCAATGGCTCCTGCTGGAACACATCGAGGCCAGCGGCGCGGATCGTGCCGTTTTTCAGGGCTTCGATAAGCGCAGCTTCGTCGACGGTCGGCCCGCGTGACGCGTTGATGAGAATCGCACTCGGCTTCATCTTCTTCAATTCACTTGCGCCGATGAGACCGCGCGTTTCAGGCGTGAGCGGCACTTGCAGACACACGAAGTCGGACTGCGCGAGCAGTTCGTCGAGCGGCACGCGCTTCGCGCCGTATTGCTGCTCGGCTTGCTCGTTGGGCTGCCTGTTCGTATAGAGCACGTTCATGCGAAAGCCGAGTGCCGCGCGCCGCGCGACTGCCCCGCCGATGCGCCCGAGCCCGACGATACCGAGCGTCTTGCCCTGCACATCGACGCCGAAGCATGCTTCGCCGATGCTTCCCTTCCAGTTGCCTTCCTTCACCCATTCGGCGAGTTCGACAACGCGGCGCGCGCTCGCAAGGATCAGCGCGAATACCGTATCGGCGGTGGATTCGGTCAACACGTCGGGCGTGTGCGTCAGGACGATGCCGCGACGCGTCAGGTCGTCTACATCGAAGTTGTCGAAGCCCACCGATACGGTCGATAACGCCTTCAGGCGCGTCGCGCCTTCGAGCATGTCGGGCGTGATCTTCACACTTGCGCCGATGGCGCCGTCGGCGTCCTTGAGCGCCGCCACGAACGCGGCGTGGTCTTTCGGATCGACGTTGACGACTTCCGCGTGCGTGCGAAGGTACGCTTCCACGTCGGGCGGTAGGGGCTTGTAGGCTACGATCTTTTTCTGGGTCATGGTCGGAATTCAGGTTGCGCCCTGTGAGCGATGAGTTCTCTTTGCGGTTCTTGCTTCAGCTTAACGTGTCAATTCATCCGTTGTGCGATTCAGCGCCAACATACCGACGAAGCCAGTCGCACGAAACCGCATACATCAAGACCGCAATACCCCCGAAGCCGGAACGGCCGCCTGAGGCTTGACAGCCAACGTGAACCAAACAGAAAGCAAGAGCGCAACGCTCATGAACACATATGAGGCTGCCGGCGAACCAGTCGCCCCATTCAGATAACCGACCACATAAGAACCCACGAAGGAGCCCAGCGCGCCCATGCTATTGATGAGCGCCATCGCTCCGCCTGCGACGTTCTTCGGCAGCAGCTCGGGCACGATCGCAAAGAAAGGCCCGTACGGCGCATACATGGCGGCACCGGCAATCACGAGCAAGGTGTACGAAGCCCAGAAGTTAGTTGTCCCAAGCAGATACGAACCCGCGAACGCGACCGCGCCGATCAGCAGGAAGGGCCACACGAACGCCTTGCGTGCCTGGAGCTTGTCGGATGCCCATGAGGCCAGCAGCATCGCAATGGTGGCCGCGAGATAAGGCACCGCCGAAAGCCACCCTGTCTCGACCATGCCGAGCGTGGAGCCGCTCTTCAAAATCGACGGAAGCCACAGCACGAAGCCATACACGCCGATGCTCCAGCAGAAATACTGCGCGCACAACTTCATGACAGCGGGCGATTTGAAGGCTTCGCGATAGTTCTTCACCGGCTTGATCGCGGCCTGCTCCGCGCGCAGCGTCGCGTCGAGATCGCGCTTCTCCTGATCTGAAAGCCAGCTCACCTGCGCGGGCTTGTCCTTGACGATGAACCACCAGATCACCGCCCACACGATCGCCGGAAGACCTTCGGCGACGAACATATGACGCCAGCCGAACGAATTCACGAGATAGCCGGATACGACCGACATCCACAGCACCGTCACCGGATTGCCGAGAATGAGGAACGTATTCGCGCGCGACCGCTCGGACTTTGTGAACCAGTTCGCGATGAAGACGAGCATCGCGGGCATCACTGCCGCTTCGACGATGCCGAGCACGAAGCGAATCGCCATCAACGACGGAATGTTGCTGACCATGCCCGTCGCCGCCGCGCATCCGCCCCAGAGCACGAGACTCCAGAACACGAGCTTCTTGACGCTACGGCGTTCCGCGTAGATCGCGCCCGGAATCTGGAAGAAAAAATAGCCGAGGAAGAAGAGCGCGCCGATCAGCGACGACAGTCCCTTGCTGATCCCGAGGTCCTGATTGATGCCGGCGGCCGAAGCGAAGCCGTAGTTCGCGCGGTCGAGATACGCAAGGCTGTACGTGATGAAGACGATCGGCATGATCGCCCACCAGCGGCGCACGGCGAGCTTGGGTGTCGAGGATGTGTGCATGTTGTCTCCGAACGCTGAGTGTCGGGTGTTTAGGGCGAGGTCGTGATCGAGCTCGCCTCGGTGTCGTCTCGCGATGTCAGACGATGATCGCGGCTTGGGCCGTCTTGTCGTTCTTGCCGCTCTGGTCCTGCGATTCGAGCGCGTCGAGCGCCTCGCGCGTCGGCAGGCCTTCGCTGTCGCCGATCACCTGAATCGCCAATGCGCCGATGCGATTGCCGCGCGCAATTGCATTTCGCACGCTGCGCCCTTCGAGCAGCGCGCTGACGACGCCGACTGCGAAGCCATCGCCAGCGCCGACGGTATCGACCACGTTCGCGACCGGCACGCCGGCAACGACGCCGGAGTCGCCATCGGCAGTGCGGAAGTACGCGCCCTCTGCGCCGAGCTTGACCACGACGCCTTTCGCGCCGCGATCGAGATAAAACGCCGCAATGTCCTCGGGCGCGGCATAACCGGTAAGCACGAGGCCCTCGCTCACGCCGGGCAGAACCCAGTCGGCCAGCGAGGCGAGCGCGTTCAGCGACTCGGCCATCGCTTCCCGAGACGGCCATAACGTCGGCCGCAGGTTCGGATCGAACGAGATGGACTTGCCTGCGACACGCATTTCGCGGGCCATGTGAAACGCGAGTTCGCGCGAGCTTGCCGAGATTGCCGGCGCGACGCCCGTGAGGTGCAGGTGACGCGCGCCGAGCACGTAGTCGGCGACGTAATCGTCCACCGAAAGATGGCTTGCCGCCGAGCCTTTTCGGAAATACTCGACTGCGGGATCGCTGCCGTCGTCGCATTTGCCCTTCAGCTGGAAGCCCGTCGGATAGCGTTCGTCGATGCTGACGCAGCGCGCGTCGATGCCTTCCGCCGCGAGCACGTCGAGCACGTAGCGGCCGAACGAATCGCGGCCGACGCGGCTCATCCAGCCGACCTTGAAGCCGAGCCGCGACAAGCCGATGGCGACATTCAGATCCGCCCCGGCGACGCGCTTCGTGAAGTGGCCGACCGACGCGAGATCGCCCGTTTCCGCGGCGACGAACATCGTCATCGCTTCGCCGTAAGTGACGACGTCCAGAGCTTCGTGCTCAACCTGCATGTTCGATCCTTGTCTTTTGCGTACAGAATTCAAATCAGAACGCCGCGATGCGCGCCACCTGAGTCGCTGCGTCGGCTTCGTCGCGGAACGGAAATTCGATCCCGCGTGGCGCATCGGACGGCAAATGCGCGAGAAGCGCGGCGAACTGCGTGTCGTCGTGGGCCGGGGCCACGGCGAAGCGCCGCGCGCCCTCGCCTTGCGTCGCCTTGCAGTGTATATAGCCGACGTATCGCCCGAGCCGCCTGGCAGCGTCGAGCGGATCGACGTCGGCCCAGCGCCAGTTGCCGGTATCGAAGGTCATTGCAAGATTGCTCTCGGCCGGCAGCGCGGCGAATAGCATTTCGAATGCATCCGGCAAACCGCCCGCCCGCAATTGGCCGTTCTCGACCAACACCCGGGCCGGAGAGCCGTCGATGGCGCGTGTGAGCGCCTCCAGCGTCGCGGAATCCGTCGCCACGCCGCGCTCGTCGCCGCCTAGTTGCAGCTTGACGATGCGCGCACCCAATGCCCGCGCTTCATCGATTGCGAGCGCAAGCGCTTCATGGTCGAGCGAGCCGTCAGCAGAAAATAGCGTGGCAGGCGTCGAATGCACGGCCCATAAACCAGCGGCCCGAATGCACTCACCGAGCCGCGTGAGTGCGTCCAGGCTGGTGTCTTCGCACAGTTCCCGACGTACCTCGAAACCGTCCGCGCCCGAGAGCGACGCCTTCTCCGCCCACGCGGCATGACCGTCGCGGCGGATCGCATCCACGCCGAACGCGCTCGCGACGATCACGATTTCGGTTCTCGCGCTGCTGCTCGACTGTCTCATGGAACCGGTTCCAATATGGCATTCAAAAAAGACGCCGAAGCGCCTGACTGAGTTCGGATACTGCGCCCTGACCAGGCGCTCGCGCCATAGTGGAATTCCCTAGCCGATCGCGGCGCGGTCTTCGCAAATCTCGACAAAACGCGCGGCGGCGCGCGACGGTGCGGCTGCATGTGGCACCAGAAGCGAGAAACGCCGCATGAGCGGCTCGGGCGCGATATGCAGACGCCGTAGCGCATCGTCCTCGTGACGGATGGACATCGCGGAGACGAAGCCGATGCCCATGCCCGCTCGCACCGCTTCCTTCACGCCCTCCACGCCTGCGATCTCGAGCGCGACGCGCATCTCCACCCCAGCTTCGGCGAACGCCCGCTCGACGATCTGGCGCACGCCCGAACCGCGCTCGCGCAATACCAGCGAATGCTCGCCGATTACTTCGAGCGTCGCGCCGGCACGGCCATCGGCAAGCGGATGCCCGGCGCGCACGATGGCCACGATTTCGTCGTCGAGCCAAGGGGTCACGCCCGCCGTTGGCGGCAGCCCAAGACCGGCCGGTCCCTCGATGATCGCGACATCGAGCGAGCCGAGCGCCGCGACGATTTCCGCCGTGTTCCCGTCGATGGTCGTGACGACGACGTCCGGGTAGCGTTTGCGAAACGCCGCGATCAGGTATGGCAGCAGATAACTCGCGGGCGTCGTGCTCGCGCCGATGCGCAACGTGCCGCTTTCCAGCCCGCGCATCGCGTCGCGCAGCGCGTGCGCTTGCTGGTACGCCTCCCGCAAGCGCGTCGCGTAGCCGAGCAGCCCTTCGCCAGCAGGCGTGAGTCGGATGCCGCGTCCGTCGCGCTGATACAGCGGTTCACCGAATTCTTCATTCAATAAACGGAGTTGGCCCGACACGGCGGGCTGCGAAAGATGCAATGCGACCGCCGCCCGGCTGATATTGCCGTGCTCCGCTACGGTGGCGAACGTTATCAACTGGTCGGGGGTCACGGCGCGGAAGTATCAGCGAAACGGATATGTTGCATTCTAAATCACGATTTCTCATATGCATATATCCGAACTAGGATAGCGACATCGCTCAAATGCTCTTCGAAGGACGCCGCATATGTCCACCGCCCCCGCCTCGCTTGCCTCCGGTTCGTCCACCCGTGGTCAACTCAACGGCATCCTGTTCGTCGCGCTGTTCGCCGCCGCAGTCACGCGGCTATCCGCGCTTCCTGCCATCGCCGGGCTCGGGATCAGCCCGCTGATCGTCGGCATCGTGGCAGGCGCGCTGTACGGCAATGCGCTCAAGGACGGCATGCCGCAGAGTTGGGCCGCCGGCGTCAACTTCTCGGCGCGCAAGCTCCTGCGCATCGCGGTGGCATTCTTTGGACTGCGCGTAAGTCTTCAGGAGATCGCGCAAGTCGGCCTGCCGGGCTTCGCCGTATCGGCGCTCGTGGTCGTGAGCACGCTCATTATCGGCACGTGGGTCGGCATGAAGCTCATGAAGCTCGACCGCGATACGGCGCTGCTCACTGCGGCCGGCAGCGCGATCTGCGGCGCGGCCGCCGTGCTCGCGTTTGAGTCGACGCTGCAATCCAAGCCGCACAAGAGCGCGATGGCGGTCGGAAGCGTCGTGCTGTTCGGCACGCTCTCGATGTTCCTCTATCCGATCGCGATGCACGCAGGATGGCTGCATCTCGATACGCTCGGCGCTGGGCTATTCTTCGGCGGCACGATCCACGAAGTCGCGCAGGTCGTCGGCGCGGCGAGCAACGTGAGCCCGGAGGCGACGCACATCGCGACGATCGTCAAGATGACGCGCGTCATGTTGCTGGTGCCGGTGCTGCTCGTGGTCGGCGTATGGATCAACCGGACGCGCGGCGATGCGGCAACGCGAGCCAACAATGCAAAAGGCAAGCTCGCGGTGCCATGGTTCGCGCTCGGATTCCTCGCGCTCGTCGTCGTGAATTCGCTTCATATCCTGCCGGAAAGCGCCACGAGCACGCTCAACACGCTCGACACCTTCGCTCTCACGATGGCAATGACCGCGCTCGGTATGGAGACGCGCATCGCGCAGATTCGTGAAGCCGGCCCGCGCGCGATCGCAACCGGCGCGATCCTCTACGTGTGGCTGGTGGGCGGCGGGCTGGCGATCACGTACGGCGTCGAACGCCTCTTCGGTTGATCTGCTCGTAAGTGTGCGAATGCGGCGTCCAATGTACTGAGACGCCCTTGCTTTTGAGCGACGAAGCTCGTGCAATGCGCCGGAGTGCTAACTTCCTTTTGCTTTCACCAATGCAGACCCGACTTATCTCGTAATCCGCGGTTACTAAAAGGAGATTCTGCGAAGTCAGCAGCATGTGCTTCAGTAACGTTGTACGCCTCAGCGAATATCTGCACAGCAGCGCGATTCGCCGTCAACGACACGAAGAGACCGTCTCTTACCGTGTCGTCTGCTGCTCAACAACGTAACTGAGAAAGACATATGAAACGCTCGATCATCACTGCTGCTGCCCTCGCATTTGCCGCTACCACTGCGATGGCTGCTGGCGGTGCAGTCAATCACGACATCGAAGGCGCGCACCAGCTCGTCGATCAGGGATACCGGCACATCGAGGCCGCGCGATCGGCCGGTCACGGTCAGTTCGGCGGTCACGCAGAGAAGGCCAAGCAGTTGTTGAAGCAGGCTCAGGCCGAGCTCGACCAGGCTGCGGGCTACTACGCAGAGCACCATCGCTAAGCCGCTCGCTTCGGCTCGGTTGCTTGTCGAGTGACCGAGCCTCCCGGACGTTTCGGCTCCACTTGCGCGTCGCCAGTTCCAAACTCGGGTCAACGCTTGCCCATTGCAAAAGCTACCATACGAGCAGGCAATCCATTTTTAGTTAGATTACCTAACGAAATCAGAAAGACCGCCCGAAGGCAGTCCCTCTACAAATCGATCGCTCGCCCGAAAAAATCAAGCAAGCCGAAGCGCCTGCTCGAAATCCGCGATCAGATCGTCGCTCTCTTCGATGCCCGCCGACAGCCGGATCATGCCGTCGGAAATGCCCATCGCCTTGCGCGTCTGCGCGCCCGCTTCGAAGAAGATCGTCGGCGCGACGGGAATGATGAGCGTGCGCGTATCGCCCAGACCCGTAGCCTTCACCGGCAGTTGCAGTGCATTAACGACGTCGATCATTTTGTCCGGATTGCGCAACTCGAACGAAAGCAGCCACGAGCCGCTTTTGAACAAAGACTTCGCGATGCCATATTGCGGATGACTTTCCAGCCCCGGATAGAAGACGCGCCCGATGGCCTCGTGCCCTTCCAGAAAGCGCGCAAGGGCAAGCGCGTTGTCGCTGCACTTCGCGACGCGCAGCGCGAGCGTCTCGGCGCCGAGCGCGATCTGATGCGCCTGCTCGGACGACAGCGAGGCGCCCATGTCCCGCAGACCCTTCTTGCGGATCTGCAACAGCCCTTGTTCCTTCGGGCCGGCACGTCGGTAATCGTCGGCGATGTTCGGATACTGACTCCAGTCGAAGAGCCCCGTGTCCGTGACCGCACCACCGAGCGCCGCGCCATGACCCGCGATGGTCTTCGTCAGCGAGTTGACGACGAGGCTCGCGCCGACGTGCTTCGGCTTGAAAAGCGCGGGCGACGTGATCGTGTTATCGACGACATAAGCCAGCCCGCGCTCGCGGCAGAGCTCACCGATACCAGCGAGGTCCGGCACCTGCGTGCCCGGATTCGCGATGGTTTCGACGAAGACCATGCGTGTCTTCGGCGTGATGGCCTCGGCGACATGTTCGGTCTTGCCGGCATCGACGGTCGTCACCTCGATACCGAGCGTGCGAAGCGTATTGAAGAGACTGTTCGTGTTGCCGAACACGTAACGGCTCGCAACGAGATGGTCGCCCGCGCGCAACAGCGTCAGGAACACCGCCGTGATCGCGGCCATGCCGGTGCTGAAGCAGATCGAACCGACGCCTTCTTCCAGCATCGTGAGCTTGCGTTCGAGCGCGGCGGTCGTCGGCGTGCCCTGCCGCGCGTAGTTATAGCCGCCCTTCTTCGTGCCCTGGAACACGCCGATCAGGTCTTCGACGCGCTCGAACCCGTACTGCACCGATGTATGGATCGGCTGGCGCAGGCCGCCATGTTCGACGCCCGCGCTACGGTCGCCGTGAACGATGCTCGTGGTGAAGCCTTGCTTGTCCATCCCTTCTCCGCTTGCTTGTCGATGTATCGCTTGCATGCTGCATGCGGCGTTATGTAGACCGCATGCAAAAGGCCATTCTACACCGCAGCTTTTCAGCCAATCGCCGCTCCGCGCGCGGGTATAGGTGTTGCTGCGGTCACGCTTCACGCCGCGCGCATCGTGCTTCAATAGCAGCAACGACGCGCTTCGCCGCTTGCGGCCGATCGATGAGGAGTTCACGCATGGCTTACGAACTGTATTACTGGGACGGCTTGCAGGGCCGCGGTGAATTCGTGCGGCTTGCGCTGGAAGATGCCGGTGCGGAGTACATCGATGTCGCGCGCGCATCCAAGAAGAGCGGTTATGGCATGGACGCCATGATGAAGCTGCTGAACAGCAAGACGGAGCCGCATATTCCGTTTGCGCCGCCGTTCCTCAAAGACGGCGAACTCATCGTGCCGCACGTGGCGAACATCCTGCTTTATCTTGGCCCGAAGCTGAACCTTGCGCCAAAGGACGAAGCGTTACGCTACGTCGCGCATGGTTTGCAGTTGACCATCGCGGATTTCGTCGCCGAGGTACACGACACGCATCATCCGCTCGCCACCGATCTGTATTACGAAGACCAGAAAGACGCCGCGAAAATTCGCACGAAGAATTTCATCGAGAAGCGCGTGCCGAAGTTCATCGGCTATTTCGAGCGCGTGCTCAAGCAGAACCCGCACGGCGACACGCAGATGATCGGCGACACGGTCACCTATGTCGATCTGTCTATGTTCCAGATCGTCGAGGGATTGCATTATGCATTCCCCCGCGCGATGAAGACCTTCGCCAGGCACTATCCACGCGTGTCGGCGCTGCATGACGCCGTGCTCAAACGGCCGAACATCGCGGCGTATGTCGATTCGGAGCGGCGCATTCCGTTCAACGAATCCGGCATTTTCCGGCACTACCCCGAACTCGATCAGGGCGCGCATTGAACTGCGTCCTGGCGTTACCTACCTCAACAAAGGAGCCAGCATGGTCGAAACGATTCCTTCCTTCGGTCTCGGCACGTTCCGCGTCGATGCCGATAAAACCACGCAAGCCGTCAAGAGCGCGCTGCAAATCGGCTATCGCCATATCGACACGGCGCAGTTCTACAACAACGAAGCCGCCGTCGGCCGGGGCGTGCGCGAATCGGGCATCGCGCGCGACGACGTCTGGGTGACGACGAAAGTCTGGTGGGATCGCCTCGCGCACGACAAGCTGATCGCGAGCCTGAAGGACAGTCACGCGAAGCTCGATATCGGCACCATCGACCTCGCGCTCGTGCACTGGCCGTCGCCCGATGGCGCGGTGCCCATCGCCGAAACCCTCGCCGCGATGCAGGAAGCGCAGCAGCTCGGCCTGATCCGTCACTATGGCGTGTCGAACTTCACCGCGCCGCTGCTCGAAGAAGCGTTGAATGCGCCGGGCGGGCGCGAGATCGTCACGAACCAGATCGAGGTAAGTCCGTTTCTCGCCAACCGTCCGCTCGTCGAAGCGACGCAGCGGCTCGGCGTCAAGGTCACCGCCTACATGCCGCTCGGCGAAGGCCGCGCCCACAACGACACGACCATCAAGGCGATCGCCGAGAAACACGGCGCGACGCCCGCGCAGGTGACCTTCGCATGGCTGCTGTCGCGCGACATCGTCGTGCTCTCGGCATCGACCAATGCGGAGCACCAGCAAGCCAACTGGGACGCGCAAAAGCTCAAGCTCGATCCCGACGACATCGCCAAAATCGACAAGCTCGACGAAGGCAAGCGCAACGCGAATCCGTCGTTCGCGCCGAAGTGGTAGCCTGCCCGCGCATGATGGAGCCCGGCCCGCGATCGCGCGCCGGGCTTTTTTGCGCGCACGGTCTGCGGGGCCCTCGCGCAATGCTATCCTTGCGGCGCCTTATTCCTTTTGCTTCTAAGCTATCCACGCTTACAGCTAATCGACCCGTGCTCTCGTTCCTGCTCAAGCTGCGCACGCACGCGCAACGACTCTTTCGGCTGTCCGACTCGCACACGATGCTCATCTGGGCGGTGGTCGTCGGCGTGGCGGGCGCGTTTGCGACGACCGTGTTTCGCGGAGGCATCGCGCTCTCGCAGCGGCTTCTGGGCAATCACTCCGAAGGACTCGTCGCGCTGGCGACCATGCTGCCGTGGCCCGCGCGCATCGCGCTGCCGGCCGCCGGCGGACTCGTCGCGGGCTTCTGCCTGATCGCGGCGCGGCGGCATGCGAAGAAGCAGGCCAACGCTGATTACATGGAAGCCGTCACCATCGGCGACGGTGCGGTGCCGGTCTCGCAAACGGTCTGGCGAAGCCTGTCGTCGCTGTTCACCATCACGAGCGGCGGCTCCATCGGCCGTGAAGGATCGATGGTGCAGCTCGCAGCGCTCGCGTCGTCGCTCATCGGCCGATGGGTTCACTTCGATCCGCCGCGCCTGCGTCTGCTCGTCGCGTGCGGCGCGGCGGCGGGCATCACGTCGGCGTATAACGCGCCGATCGCCGGCGCGTTCTTCGTCACCGAGATCGTGCTCGGCTCGATGGCGATGGAGAGCTTCGGACCGATCGTCGTGTCGTCGGTCGTCGCCAATATCACGATGCGCGAGTTCGCGGGCTATCGGCCGCCTTACGAGATGCCGGTGTTCCCGACCATCGCGGGCGTCGAAGTGCTGCTTTTCGTGGTGCTCGGCCTGCTGTGCGGCGCGCTGGCGCCGCATTTTCTGCGACTGCTCGCGGCGTCGAAACGCCGCTTCGCGCTGCTGCCGCTGCCTTTGCCGGTGCGGCTCGCGCTCGGCGGACTGATCGTCGGCATCATCTCCGTATGGTGGCCGGAAGTCTGGGGCAACGGCTATGAGGTCGTGAACTCGCTGCTGCATCAACCGTGGACCTGGACGGCGCTGCTCACGGTGCTCGTCTTCAAGACCATCGCGACGGCGGCGACCGCGGGGTCCGGCGCGGTCGGCGGTATCTTCACGCCGACGCTCTTCGTGGGCGCGGTGCTCGGCTGTCTCTTCGGGCTCGGCGTGCATGGCATCTGGCCGCATTCGACGTCCGCGCCGTTCGCCTACGCGATGGTCGGCATGGGCGCCTTTCTCGCCGCCGCCACGCACGCGCCGCTCATGGCGATCCTGATGATCTTCGAAATGACGCTCTCGTATCAGGTCGTGCTACCGCTGATGCTCTCGTGCGTCGTGGCGTATTTCATCGCGCGGACGTCGGAGCAGACCTCGATGTACGAAGTCACGCTGCGCCGCACGCGCGAAGAAAAGGAGCGGCTGCGGCTCGCCGCGACGCAGATGCGCGAACTCGTCAAGCCCGCCGATACGGTCGTGCCGCTGACGGCGAACGTGAAGGACATGACGCGCGTGTTCCTCGAGTATCCGGTGAAGTACCTCTACGTGATCGATGAAGCCGGGCGCTTTCGCGGCGTCGTCGCGCTGAAGGACATCACGTCCGATCTGCTCGACGCCCACGACACGGCGACGAAGACCGCCGCCGATTATCTCCAGCCGCAATTCGACGTGCTTACGCCCGACATGTCGCTCGGCGAGGCGCTACAGCACTTCCTCGCGTTTCAGGGCGAACGGCTGCCGGTGATCGAGCGCAAGTCCGCGCCGCTCCTGCTCGGCGTCGTGTACAAGACCTCGCTTCTGGACGCATACTTCCGTCTGAACCCGACCACGCGCTGAAACTGCGCGGCCGTGCAATTTCGTGGCTCGCCGCTTCGGAAGAATGCGCGTCCGAGGCGTGCGTGCGCAAGTTCACGCATCACTCGAACTATGGTCGCGCGACGCCCGCTCGGCGCGCCCGTGCGCATCCTGGCGCGACGCTAACGGTGCGCCAAACGCACGCGTGAGGAAATTCGGCATAGGCTTTGCTTGTTGCTCTTGGCTGCTTACGTGAGGAGGGGTTGCCCGATGAAGACCTCAACGTTGTTGTCGATGGCGCTGGTCTCGGTGTCGTGCTACGCCGCGCCGCTGCATACCAGTTCGACGGATTCGGCGGTCGCGTCGGCGACCCGCGCTGCGCTGCGCGTCAACGCCGGGCCGGTGTCGCCGCCCGCGCCGGACGTGAGCGCGCAGAACCTCGATCACGCGCACTGGCGTCAAGTGCCGCTACCAAAGTCGCGCGCCCCGAGGCACGGCATGGCGAGCCAGCCGATTCAAGTGCTGACCTGAACGCGCATCACTTTCATAACAACGGATTCGACGATGACCGACAAGCCCGCAGAAAACCACCTCCTGAACGACGAGCCGATCGACGATGAGATCGCGCAGACGCTGCGCATGGTGCAGTTTCCCGCGAACAAGGACACGCTGGTCGAAGCGGCGCGGCAGGCGGGCGCGAGCAACGATGTGATCAACGTGTTCGATGGCCTGCCGGAGCAGGATTACGCGGATGCGGATTCGGTCGAGCAGTTGCTGGGGAGTAATGGCGGGCCGGGGATCGCTGGTTGAAGAGCAAAGGGCGAACGAACGTCGCTTCGCACGCGTACCTGTCAAGCGCGAGTTCCGCTCGCGCCGCACCGAACGCCTATCGGCAGCATGATCGGCGCGATCTCGCTGCAAGCCCTCCTCCGAATGACGATGACGAGCCAGCGCGGCGTCTATCCACATAAACCGTGCATCACCCTGTTGATAACCTGCCTAGAACTGCGTTAAGTCGTTGACGCCGAAGCGAAACCCACGCGCGCGTCGGAATGCGTCACGCTTCGGCTGAACGTTGCTGGCGGCGGGCTATTCGTACGCGTGGTGTTTTCGTGCTTCGGCCTCGTCGGCCTGACCGGCGCGGTCGCGCACATGCAGATGTGAATCTTCGTTGTCGTGTTGCCCGGGGCTTCATTATCGTCCGCGAAGAAGCGAGCGTCGTCGGGCTCCATCTAACGGAGCGTCAGCGCGGCGGTCAACGGCGAACGCCGACTCGAACATCGCCGCAGCCGCATCGTCACGCAACAGACGCGCGGGCCACGGCGTCGCAGATGACTCAACTCCCCCGATACTGCCCCGCACTCGCGGCCCCCGGCAACGCCGGCTTCTTCGGCGCCTTGTCCGCGGCACCCGCGCCCGCGCCGGCGGCGGCCGCGCCCGACGACATATACGCCGGCGCAGCCTTCGCCTTCTGCTTCTGCCCGGCGGGCGGCGCGGTCGGCGGCTTCTGAATGTCCGCGAGCATCTGCCCGCACGGCAGCGGCTTGTTGTTGCTTGGCGCGATGAGCGGAATCAGCGCCGCGAACGGATTGATCAGCCCGAGCCCGACCGCCGCGCCTCCGCGCACCGCCAGCGCCCCGACGTTCACGCCCACTTTCGGCTCCTTGAACGTGCCCTTCACATACAACGGCGAGCGCAGCGAGAAAATGCGGAAGCCCTTCGTGTGCGGATGGATGCCCAGATCCATGTCCTCGGTCTTCAGGTTGATGGTGCCATCGACGTTGATCACCGCATCGTCGGTATCGAGCGCGAAGACGCGCGAATCCAGCACGCCGTTCGTCACCACGAAGTCGGCGGCCGCGCAATTGATGTTCACGTCACGGTTGCCGAAGAGCTTCTCGTAGACCACGTTCGCCACGTTCAGGCCCGCCGCTTCCATGTAGAGCCGGCTCACCGTGCCCTCGGTGATCAGCGCCTTCACTTCGCCGTTCGAACTCGCGGCGAGCGCCGCAGGCGAATTGCCGGTCGCGGACAGCGCGGCGTCGCCGTTCACTTCGCCGAGCGCGGATTGCATCGTCTTGTTGGTCGGGAACAGCTGCTTCAGCTTCAGATGCCGCGCCTCGGCCGAGACCTTGCCCTTCAGCGGCGCGTCGCTGCCATCGAGATGAATATTGGATGCAAACGTGCCGCCTGCGACGCCGAACTTGAGCGGCTCGAGCGAGAGCACGCCGTCCTTCATCACCACATGCGTGTAGAGATCCGTGATCGGCAGCTTCGGGTCCTTGATGATGCGCTGACCGGTGAACTTCACGTCGGCATCGATGGCCTTCCAGCGGTCCGTTTTGAATTCCTCGGTCGGCAGCGCCTTGGCGGACGGCTGTTTCTTCGCGTCGCCGCGCTTCTCCTTGCTGGCGTTGGAGTCCGCGCCGATGATCGGCGCAAGATCCGAGAACTGCAGCAGGTGCGATACGAGTTCGCCTTGCAACAGCGGCCGCGGCTTCCTGGCGGCATAGACGAGCGAACCGTTGATATCGCTGCCGCCCACGCGCCCGGTGAAGTTCTCGTAGTGGAAGACGTTGCCTTCTTCCCTGAACTGACCGGTCAGGCGTCCTTCCGTTGCGAAAGGCGGCGTCTCCGGCAGCGTGAGGCCGGTGAACGTGTACAAATGCGCCATGCTGACCGCCTGCACCCAGAGCCGCAGATCGACCGCGGCGAGATGCGCGGGATCGGTCACGGTGCCGACGAATGCAATATGCGTATCGCCGAGCCGCACATCGGCCTGAACGGGGAACGGGCGCTGCGCGTCCTGCACCGCGAGGACGCCGCCGAGCTTGCCTTCGCCCGAGACCTTGCCGTTGTTGTACGTGCCCTTCGCGGTCCAGCCGAACGCATACGGCGGAATCGGCGGCTTGGGCGCGTCCTTGGTCGTGATGCTCTTGTTCGCGGATGTGCTCGCCGGATTCGGCGCCGATGCATTCGCCGCTGCCGCTGCCGACGCCGCCGATGCAGCCGACGCTTCGGACGCCGCCGCCGCATCCGCCTGTTTGCTGAGCTTGGCGGCCCCGCCCTTGCCGACCATCTCCGCCGACGACTTGGTCGATGCCGCTTCCTGCTGCTTCATCACTTCGCCGATTGGCACGGCCTGGCCGAGCGTATCGACGACGATGTCCATCTGCGTCTTGGTCACTTCGTCATGGACGCCGATCGTGCCTTTGGCGAGCGAAATGTCGCCGAGCTTCAGATTCCATGTCGAAGGCTCGCTCGACTGCTTGAACTTAAACGTCCAGTTGTTGCGATTGTCCTTTAGCCGTTCAATGTCGATGGACGGATTCACGAGGTTGATGTTCGGAATCACGATGTCATGCGCGAGAAGCGGCAGCACGGCGACCTGGAAGTCGATTTCATCGAGCGTCGCGAAGTGCTGCTGGCGCGCCCAGTCCGGGTTCGCGATGGTGATTTTCTCGGCGGAAAAGCGGGGCCACGGGACCCACCGCTTCCAGCCGGTTTCGTTCGGCGGACGGCGCCAGCCGACCTTGAGGTCGCCCGTGATCTGAAACTGACGGCCGATCGCCTGCGACACCTTGTCGTCGATCCAGGGCCGCAGCCGGTTCCAGTCGAAGGTCAGGAACACGATCACCAGCACGGCGATCAGGACCGCGAGAATGGCGAAGAACCATGCTGCGATCTTTCCGATTTTTCCGGCGGTTCGGGCTTGCGCCATGACCTCTCCATCCGTTTTTTCTGATTCACTTCGCGCCAGCATGAGATGTGCCCGGTTCATGTCCACGAGCCCGCGTAAGATGACGGCCACAACACATTCCCCACGAATTCGCAGATGACCAACGAGAGACCGCTCGTGGCGGCAAAAGGCGTCGCGCGCCGCGATGCGCTGCGCGGCACCGTACTGCTGCATCCCACCGATTTCACGCTGCGCGCGGGCGAACGCGTCGCCATCACCGGGCCGTCGGGGTCGGGAAAGAGCGTGTTCCTGCGCACGCTCGCGCTGCTCGATCCGTTCGATGCGGGCGTCGTCACGTGGCGCGGCGAGCGCATCGAACGCGCGGGCATTCCGGCGTATCGGCGGCGCGTGGCCTATATCGCACAGCGGCCCGCCATGCTCGACGGAACTGTCGAGGACAACCTGCGCTATCCGTACACGCTGAAGACCTATCGCGATGCGCAATTCGATCGCGACGCCGCCGCGCGCCTCGCGCGCGAAGCAGGACGCAGCGCCGATTTCCTCGACAAGCTCGCAAGCGAGTTGTCGGGCGGCGAAGCGCAGATCGCCGCGTTCGTGCGCGTGCTGCAACTCGCGCCCGATGTGCTTTTGCTCGACGAGCCGACCGCCTCGCTCGATCCCGCGTCCGTGCGCGCGATCGAAGCGCTCGTTGGCGCGTGGTTCGACGGAGGCCAAGGAATGCAAGCGCGCGCCTGCATCTGGGTATCGCATGATCCGGAGCAGGCTCGCCGCGTCGCCACGCGCCATCTTGCGATGTCGGCGGGCACGCTCACTGAAACCGCGGAGGCCGTGTGAACGGTTACCAGAATCTGAGCCTCGTCGATATCGGGCTCGCGGCGGCGCTCATCGTCGTGAACGGGGCGCTTTCCGTCGCGCTCGACCTCGGGCTGGAGCGGCGGCTCCTGATCGCGGCGGTGCGCACCGTCGTGCAATTGCTCTTTATCGGCTACGTGTTGGGCTGGGTGTTCGCGTTCAGCCGCTGGTATGTCGTGCTGCCGCTCATGGTGCTGATGACGGTGATCGCGGGGCTCGCGGCGTCCGATCGCGGGCGGCGCACGTATGCCGGCCAGCGCGCGGACAGCATCGTGTCGATCTGGGGCAGTTCATGGCTCATCGGCGCGTTCGGGCTTTTCGTCGTGATCCGCATTCATCCGTGGTACGAGCCGCAATACACGATTCCGATTCTCGGCATGGTGCTCGGCAATACGCTGACGGGCGTGTCGCTCGGCATCGAACGCATGACGGAAGAACTGACCGCCGGACGCGGCGCGGTCGAGATGTCGCTCGCGCTCGGCGCGACGCGCTGGGAAGCAGCCAAAGGGCCCGCGCGCCAGGCCGTGCGCGCGGGCATGATTCCGACGCTCAATCAGATGGCCGTGGTCGGTCTGGTGAGCCTGCCCGGCATGATGACCGGGCAAGTGCTGGCGGGGCAGTCGCCATTGCAGGCGGTGCGCTATCAGATCGTCATCATGTTTCTGATCGCGGCGGCGTCGGGGCTGGGCGTCGTCGGCGCGGTCGTGATGACGTACCGGCGGCTCTTTTCGCCGGATCACCGCTTCAATGCGTCGAAGCTCGTCGAGCGCAAGGCGAAGAAGCGCCGCGCGTGATCACGCGCCGTGGTAAGCGCGCTCCAGCGCCGCGATGTCGAGCTTGATCATGCTCATCATCGCCTTCATCGTGCGGTTGGCTTTGGCCGGGTCGGGGTCCTGAAGCATCGAGCGCAGCCGCGACGGCGCAATCTGCCACGTCACGCCGAAGCGGTCCGTCACCCAGCCGCACGCGAGCGCCTGCCCGCCGTCGAGCAGTTTGTCCCAGTACCGGTCGATCTCGTCCTGGCTCTCGCAGTTCACGAACAGCGAAATGGCGGGCGTGAACTTGAACTGCGAGCCGCCGTTGATCGCCATGAACTCCTCGCCGTCGAGTTCGAACAGCACGGCAAGGACGCTGCCCGCGGGGCCGGGGCTGGCTTCGGTGTGGCGCATGGTTTCGACGATGCGCGCGTTGTTGAACACGGTGAGGTAGAAGTCGACGGCCTCCTGCGCATTGTCGGCCTCGAACCACAGGCAGGGCGAAATCTTCTGCATGAGCTTTCTCCTTGGGATTCGGATACCGCCTGACGTCATTCGCGGGGCGCGCACTTGCCCTGCTGCATTTCGGCGGGACTCACATCGCGTTTGTGCGTGGCGACCGACCACTGATGCCCGAACGGGTCTTCCAGACGCCCGTAGCGGTCGCCCCAGAACATGTCGGCGACCGGCATCGTGACGCGCGCGCCGGCGGCTTCGGCCTGCTTCACCGTGGCGTCGACATCTTCCACGTACAGATGAATGGTGACGGGCGAGCCTTTCAGCGACTTCGCGCCGAGCATGCCGAAGTCCGGGTGCTCGTCGACGAGCATCAGCATGGAATCGCCGATTTTGACCATCGCGTGCATGAGCTTGCCGTCGTCGCCGGGCAGGCGTCCCATCTCGACGGCGCCGAACGCGCGCTTGTAAAACTCGATGGCTTCGGCCGCGCCCGCGCACACGAGGTGCGGCGTGAGCGAGTGCATGCCTTCGGGAATGGCTTTGACGGGACTGTGCGACATGGTGGCTCCGTGATTGAACGTGGTGGACGAGCGGGCTCACCCGCTCTCTGTCCTACGACGTGCAAGCATGCCGCCAATCGACATCGTTCCGTGCAGCCGGCGCAAATTTTTGCAGACGCGCGCGCACCGAAGGCGCTACTGCGAAAGCTGCTCCGCGAGCGAGCGAATCAGCGCTTCGAGCCGCGAGAAGTTGACGGGCTTCGTCAGATGATCGCGAAAGCCTGCCTCGCGGCAGCGCCGGATGTCCTCGTCCATGCCGTATCCCGTGATGGCGACAGAAGGCTTGTCCGGCTGAAGCTCGCGCCACGCGCGGGCGATATCGAGTCCGCTGCCATCCGGCAAGCCGATATCGCTCACGAGCAGATCGAACGGCGCGCTCCTCGCCCGTTCCAACGCCGCCGCGACGGTCGTGGCGACCGCGACATCGTGGCCGAGCATCTCCAGCACTTCCGCCATGGCCGACGACGTCTGCTCGTTGTCTTCGACGAGCAGCACGCGCAACGCCCGCCCCGTCTCGTGGCGCGCGGCTTCGGGCAGCGGCGCGGCTTCGTGCGTGGGCTGCACGCGCGCGAGCGGCAGCGTCAGCGTGAAACGCGCGCCCATGTCGCGGCCGTCGCTATGCGCAGAGAGCGTGCCGCCGTGCTTCTGCGCGAGCGTGCTCGCGATGGCAAGACCGAGGCCCAATCCGCCGAACGAGCGCGTGATGGAATCGTCGGCCTGTTCGAACGCCGAGAAGATGCGCGGCAACGCCTCCGCGCTGATGCCGATGCCGCTGTCGGTCACCGACACCGCAATGGTCCGGTCGTCCGGGTTCCACGTGCGCACTTCGATACGCCCGCCCGCCGGCGTGAACTTGACCGCGTTCTTCATCAGATTCCAGATGATCTGCTGAAGCCGCGCCGCATCGCCGAGCACGACGAAACGCTCCGCCTCGAACCGCGTTTCGAGCGTGAGCTGCTTCGCGCGCAGATCGGCCTCCGACATGTCGACCGCGCTCGTGAGCAGCGTATCGAGCGCGACGTTCGCGAAGTTCAGGCTCAGCTTGCCGCGCGCGATGCTCGTGAGATCGAGCAGATCGTCGATCAGCCGCGCTTCCAGTTCGACGTTGCGACGAATGAGATCGAGCGTCGGGTGCGCGTCGGGCGGCAGCGGGTGCTTGATTTCGAGCAGCCGCACGGCCGCGAGAATCGGCGTGAGCGGCGTGCGCAGTTCATGCGAGAGCACCGCCAGAAAATGGTCCTTCGCGCGGTTCGCGGATTCCGCCTGATCCTTCGCGAGCCGCAGCGCGTCGGCGGCCATGTGGGCGTCGGTCGCGTCGCGCACGATCTTCGAGAAACCGATGAGCTCGTCATGCTCGGTGCGGATCGCGGTCGTCACGCCGGATGCGAAGAACGAGTGCCCATCCTTGCGCCACAGCCAGCGATCGTCGCTCGCGCTGCCTTCGCGCCGCGCCGTTTCCAGTTCGTTGTCGTACACGCCGGCTTCGCGGTCTTCCTGGCTATAGAAGATGCTCGCGCTCTGCCCGAGCACGTCCTGCGCCGGAAAGCCCAGAATGCGCTCGGAGGCCGCGTTCCACGTGCGGATGCGCCCATCGGGATCGAGCGTGATGACGGCGTAATCCTTCAGCGCGTCGATCAGCAGGCGAAAATGCGTTTCGGTCTCGCGCAGCGCCCGCTCCACCGCGATGCGTTGCTCGCGTTCCGCGCTTTCGCGCATCGCGCGGCGCACCACCGCGGGCAGCCGTTGCAGACGCTGTTTCAGCACGTAATCGGTCGCGCCGCGCTTGAGCATGTCGACGGCGTGTTCTTCGCCGAGCAGACCCGACACGAAGATGAACGGCGTGTCCGGCGTGCGCTCGCTCGCAATGGACAGCGCCTCGATGCCCGAGAACGTCGGCATCACGAAGTCGGCGAGAATCACGTCGAACCGCTGGCTGTCGAGCGCGGCGTTGAAGCTCGCGGAATCGTAGACGATGGTCGCGTCCACGATGTAGTCGGCGCGTTCGAGCTGGGCAATCGTCAGTTCCGCATCGAGTGCGTTGTCTTCGACGAGAAGCAGATGCAGGGGCTGCATGGTCTAGGCGGCCTCGCTCGAAAGCGGGCGCGCGGGCGCTGAGAAAGTCACGACGGCGAACATGGGCACAATCGTCACTGCCCCGCCGACGGACGACGAAAACGCGTGGAGCCGGGCGGCGGCTCGTTGAGCACGGCCCAGAAGACGCCGAGATCGCTGATGGCTTCGACGAATTCCGCGAATTCCACCGGCTTCACCACGTAGGCGTTCACGCCGAGCTCGTAGCTGCGAACGAGATCCTGCTCCTCGCGCGAAGACGTCAGCATGACGACCGGAATGCTCTTGAGCCCCGCGTTCGACCGCACCATGTCGAGCACTTCGAGGCCGTCGATTTTCGGCAGCTTCAGATCGAGCATGATGACAGCAGGATTGCCCGGCGCGCGTTCCTTCCAATGGCCCTCGCACGTGAGATAGTCGATGGCTTCCTGACCGTCGCGCGCAACGATCACTTCGTTGGCGAGCTGGCTTTTGTCCAGCGCGACGAGGGTAAGCTCGAGGTCGTTCGGATTGTCTTCGACGAGCAGTATCGGTTTAAGCATGGTCTGGTCTTGATTTTGTCACTGACGTTGCGGATGCGGCCTTCGGCTTGCCGGCCTCCCGGCCCGTCACGCTGTGAAACTCGACCGGCAACGAGAAATAGAATACCGCGCCCTCGCCCAGCCGCCCTTCGGCCCACGTGCGCCCCTCATGCCGCTCGACGATACGCCGCACGTTCGCGAGGCCGATTCCCGTGCCTTCGAACTCCTCCGCGCGATGCAGCCGCTGGAACACGCCGAAGAGCTTGCCTTCGTACTTCATGTCGAACCCGACGCCGTTGTCACGCACACCGATGATGTGCTCGTCGCCACTGCGCGTCGCGAATATCTCGATTTTCGCCGATTCCCGCGTCCGCGTATATTTCACCGCGTTCGAGATCAGATTGCGCACGGCGAGTTGCAGGAAAGCGGCGTCGCCGGTGACGCGCGGCAGCTCGCCGATCACCCATTCGATGTGCCGTCCGACGGTTTCCGAGTCGAACTCGCGCACGACGAATCGCACGAGTTGCCCGAGGTCGACCGGCGCGGGGCGCAGCGCGGCGCGGCCCATCTGCGAGAACGTCAGAAGATCGTCGACGAGCGTGCCCGCGAAGCGCGCCGATTCCAGCATGTTGTTGAGAAAGCGGCGGCTCTTGTCGGACATGCGCTCGGCTTCCAGCTCGCGCAGCAGGTCTCCGTACCCGGCGATATGGCGCAGCGGCGCGCGCAGGTCGTGCGACACCGAGTACGAGAAGGCTTCGAGTTCCTTGTTCGCGCGGGCCAGTTCGGTCGCCATCTCGGCGCGCTCTTCCGCGCGACGCAGCACGATGTTGAGCAGCGCGCCGCGCAACTCGCTCGCGACTTCGAGTTCGGCCTGGCGCCACGACACCGAATGTCCGCGCACCGTTTCGAGCCAGGGACTGAAGCTCGTGCGCGGCGCGCTCGCGCCGTCCTCGCCCCGAATCTTCACCGGCTCGCCGGCCCACTTGATGGTCTGCATGACCTCCGGCCGGAACCACAGCAGATAGTTCCGGAAGATCTGCGACACCGGCACGGCGAGCACGCCGCACGCCGTGTCCTGATGCGCCTGCCCCGGCGGCCACTGGCGCGCGAGCGAATCCGTCGACCAGACGCCGGACGTGTTCTCCGCGAGCCAGAGCGCGAGCGCGCGCACCGTCTCTTCGTCGGGCGTTTTGCCCATCAGCGTGATCTGGTCGTTCATCACGATGGCCGCGCCTTCGGAACGCGTGAAGCCGAGCAAATCTCGCGGTACGTCTTGCAGCCCGGCGACGAAACTCTCGTGCTCGCTCATCGCGGCGATGAGACGGGCCATCGTGCGGCGCAATTCGGCGAGATATTCGCCCTGCTCGCGCTCCTCCTTCGCCTCGATTTGCAGCGACAGCATGTGCCCGAGATGCTCGACCGCCACGCGCGTGCTGAACGGCACGCGGCGCGCGTCCTGATCGTGGCACGAGATGAGGCCCCAGAGCTGCCCGCGCACGACGATCGACACGGACATCGACGCGTTCGTGCCCATGTTGCGCATGTACTCCAGATGCACCGGCGAGAAGCTGCGCAGCGTGGCGAAGGTCAGATCAACCGGGCGGCCGGTGACCGGGTTGACGGCCGGGACGAGGCGCGCGGGCACGTAGTTCACATCCGACACGAGGCGGATGCGGTTGCGCAGGTACAGGGCGCGCGCCTGAGTCGGAATATCCGATGCCGGGAAGAACTGATGCAGGAACGACGGATAGCGCGGGTCGCGGTCTTCGGCGAGCACGTGGCTCCGGCCTTCCGCGTCGAAGCTGTAGAGCATCACACGGCCGAAACCGCAAATCGCGCGGACCTCGCGCACGGCCAGCGCCGCGAGTTCCTCGACCGTGGTGGCGTCCTGCAGATCGCGGGCGAACGTGCGCACGAGCGGATACATCGACGAGAACGCCGCTTCGCCGGGCTCGGCGGTCGCTTCCATTTCGACGATCAGCACGCCGTCGTGCCGATGAACCGTGACATCGAGCCGCGCGGGCTTGTCCGTGGCGCCGACGTAGAGCGGCGAGTCCTCCACCTGCATCGTGGATGCGGCGCGCATGACGCGCCGCGCGGCGTCTTCGCCGACGAGCGCGTCGAGCGGCTTGCCGAGCAGCGCCTCGACGCTTTCGCCGGTCAGCGCCGCGATATTCTCGCTCGCTTGCGTGATGCGCGGGCCGGCCTGATCGCCGGCTTCTTCGGCCAGCACGACCAGATAACCGTGCGGTTGAATGCCGCCGGGAATGTGAATCGGCTCGGCGTCGCAGTCCTTGCTCACCACGCCCGAATCGAGCGTGCGGCGGCGCGCTTCTGCGTCTGGCGGACCGGCGACGTGGCTTGCGCTCAAAGGATTCGCTGGGTTGCTCATGCGGCGGCTCCCGAAATCGCTCGCGCGTCGGGCGCATCCACGCACAGCCACGCCTGCAGACTATCGAACGTTCCTATGGCGGCGCTCACTGCGGCGTCGTATCCCGTTTCCGGGACGACCGAGACGGCGGTTTCGCGGAACGCGTTCCACATGCTGCCCGTGCGCGCGCCGTAGCCGTCGAAGTAGGCGTTGCCGACGCCCGGCGCGAGGCCCAGTTGCTCGGCCACGTGCGGCGCGATGAAGCGCCCGCCGAGCGTCGAGCCTTCCATCACATAGAGCGAGCCGAATGCGCTGCCGAGATCGTCGATCGGCGGCAAGCTCCGCGCGTTCGCGATCATGATGGACTCGGCGGCTGCGGGATCGCCACTGAGCGCGACGAGATCGGCGGCAAGCAGCGACGTCTTGCGGCGCTCATCGAAGAACGCGTGCAGCGACGCAGGCAGGCATGCGCCGACCGCGTCTTCCCACGGCGCAACGTAGCCATAGAAACGTTCGAGCAGCGCGATGTATTCGTCGCGCTGCAAGCCGTCCCGCATCAGGTCGAGCGTATGCTCCAGACGGGAATGACACGCAGCGGTTTCTTGCTTCAGGCGGGACAGAAGGTCGTGTCGCATGTTCGGTTGTGTGGCTTGTTGCGCCGGATATGCGGCAAAAGGCAAGCTGACTGGAAGGTCTTACCGGACCGGGAGGCGTTGCGCGTGGCGGCCGGTAAAAAGGGGCTGTCACCTGTTTTTTTCGAGACAGACGACCATTCTACGCAACGCGCCCCTCCGATGTCATGGACATCGGCGCATCGGCCGCGCGTCAGCCCATTTTCCGCTTCACGGTTCGCTGCTTCTGCGCTCCGTATCGACGAGGCCGCGTTCGACGTCCTCATGCGCCTGCTTGCCGACATCGCGCGGAGTTTCCTCATCTTGCGACAGCACGCTCTGATCCGTCTCGTGAGGCAGCGGCGGCTTCGCGCGGTCGTCGCTCGCTGCGTTGGCCTCGTCGTCCCGAGGCGCTTCGGGCGTGCTTTTGGGTTCGTCCTTCGCCTGGTTCATGATGCGCTCCGGTTTTGTGAATCACCCGCGCGAGCCGTCGATGCCCAGGCGCTTTTTCATCTGCGCCGTGAGCCGCTGGCGCGCCTTGGCATAGCCTTCCCAGGGATCGGCGGTGAGCGCGTCCATCCGCTCGCGCGCATTGCCGATGTTCCACTGGTCGCCGCGCGTGGTGTCGTCGAGTTCGTCCCAACTGATCGGCATCGACGCGCCCATGCCCGGCCGCGCCCGCAGCGAGAACGCGCAGACCGTGCTGGACCCGCGATTGTTGCGCAGATAATCGACGAAAATTTTATCCTGCCGATTCTGCATGCCCATTTTCGCCGAGAAAAATTTCGGCAGCGTCTTGGCCATGAACTGCGCGACGGCCTGCGAGAAGCCCTTCATCTCGTCCCAGCCTGCCTGCTTGGCGAGCGGCACGACCACATGCAGCCCCTTGCCGCCGCTCGTCTTGCAGAAAGACGTTAGCCCGAGCTCTTCCAGCAAGTCGCGCGTTAGCTTCGCCGCTTCCACCATGCGATCCCAGCCGACGCCCTCGCCCGGATCGAGATCGAACACCATGCGATCCGGCTTCTCGATGTTCGACGCCACCGAGTTCCACGTATGCAGTTCGATCGTGCCCATCTGCGCGGTGCCGACGAGCGCCTGCGCCGATTCGACCGTGAGAAGCGGCGGATGCCCGGGATCGACGTCCGGATGCTGCGTGATATGCGGAATCGCGAGCCGCGCGCTGTGCTTCTGAAAGAACAGTTCGCCGCCGATATCGTCGGGCGCGCGCACGAGCGAAACCGGCCGATCCTGCAAGTGCGGCAGCATCCATTCGGCAATCGACGCGTAGTATTCGACCACATCGATCTTTCTCAGGCCCGTCGACTTGTCGATGACGCGGTCCGGATGGCTGATCTTCACGCCTTCGATTTCGGTCGCGCTCGCGCGGGACTTCGAGGCCGTTGTGGCGGCCGTTGTGGCGGCCGTTTTGGCGGCTGTTTTGGCCGCTGTCTTTTCCGCGGTCTTCGCCGCCGTCTTTCGCGCTTTGGGCGTCACTGTCTTCTCTTCCTCGGCATCGACCTTTTCGGCCGATGCCGGCTCTTCCTTCACGATCTGCCGCGCGGGTTTATCGTCGCGCAGACTGACGAACGATGCTTGTCGCACGATGCGCTCCTTGGTCCATTCCGCGAAATTGCACTCGGCCACGAGTTCGGGCTTCACCCAATGCACCGGCGTGCGGCTGCGTTCCTGCGGCTCTTTCTCGAACGGCATGCGATCCGTCTCGCGCTTGTCGAGCTCCTTCTTGATTGCGACGAGCGTTGCGTGATCGAAGCCGGTGCCCACGCGCCCCGCGTATTGCAGCTTGCCCTTCGCGTCGTACACGCCGAGCAGAAGCGCGCCGAACGCTCCGCGGCTGCCGGACGGCTCCGAGTAACCCGCGACGACGAACTCCTGCCGACGCCGGCACTTGAGCTTGATCCACGAGTTGCTGCGCCCGGAGACATACGTCGAGTCGATCCGCTTGCCGATGATCCCTTCGAGCGCCATGTCGCACGCGCTCTTGAGCAGGTCGTCGGCGCTGAAGGCGAAGTCTTCGGAATAGCGCAAGGCGGGGTCGTCGACCGGTTCGACGATCGCTTTCAATAGCGCACGGCGCTGCACGAGCGGCACGTTGCGCAGGTCGTAGCCGTTCAGAAACGCGAGGTCGAAGAAGTACACGACGATGCCCTGCGGCCGCCCGACATCGAACGCGTTCTGCAGCGCCTGAAAGTCCGGCAAGCCGCGGTCGTCGAGCACGACCGCTTCGCCGTCGAGCCAGCCGCTGTCGATATCGAGCTTCTCCAGCGCCTTCACCTGCTTCGGAAACTTGGCCGTCCAGTCGTTGCCGTTGCGCGTGAAGATGCGGATATCGCTCTTGCCCTTGGTCCGCTCGATGCGCGCGAGCACGCGATAGCCGTCGAACTTGATCTCATAGGACCACTCGTCGCTGGGCGGCGCGGCATCGACCAGGGTGGCGAGTTGCGGCTTCAGGAGCGCGGGGAGCTTGGCCTTTTCGGCGCCTTCTATGGCCGGATCGTGCGACAGCGCCCGCAGCGATTCGCTGTTGCGCGTCGCGACGATATCCGGATGCGCGTGACCGTTCGATGCGTCGCTCGGCGGGCGCGGCACCGTTCTTCGCGCCGCCGGCTTCGCCTTGCGCTCGTTGCGATCGCGCAGTTCGCCGTTTTCGAGCCGCGCGCCGAGCGAGTCGGACAGCACGCTGCCGGGTTTCTTCAGGAGTACGTCGTATTCGGATTCGGGCCGCGCTTCCTCGTCGCGTTCCTTGATGAGGAACCACTGTTCCTTGTCGCCGCTGCCGCGCATGTGACTGCGCACGAGCGTCCAGCCGCCGTGCAGCTTCTCGCCGTCGAGCGTGAACTTGAGCTTGCCTTTCTCGTACTCGCGGGCGGCGTCTTCGGCGGTGCCGGTCTGCGGCGCCCACGTTCCGCGATCCCATACGATGACGCTGCCCGCGCCGTAATTGCCCTCGGGAATGGCGCCTTCGAACGAGCCGTAGTCGATCGGGTGATCTTCGACATGCACCGCCAGCCGCTTCACCGACGGATCGAGGCTCGGCCCTTTGGGCACGGCCCACGATTTCAGCGTGCCGTCGAGTTCGAGCCGGAAGTCGTAGTGCAGCCGCCGCGCGTCGTGTTCCTGAATCACGAAAGAAAGCGCCTGCGCGGGCGCCTTCTTGCGGCGCGCCGTCTTGCGCGCGGCGGTCTTTTCGCCCGAAGGCTCGGGCGTTTCGTTGAAACGCCGCATCCGCTGATAGGTTTCGAGCTTGCCCGTCATCGTCGTGAAGTCCTTGTGTCGTCCGATGGCGCTTATCTCGCGCTAAGCGCGCTTGCGACGCGCCGTCTTGCGCGCCGGGCGCGCGGGTTCCTCGCTGGCGTCCTTGCCCGCGTCGTCGCCGCCGTCGTCGGCATTGCTTGAGCCGCCGCCGCGCTTCGTTGCGCCGCCTTTCTTCAGGCTACGCTTGAGCAGTTCGGACAAGTCGAGAATGTCTGCGCTCGCCTTCGCCTCGCCGCCTTCCTCGAACTTCATCACTTCGGCGACCTTGCCTTCCTTCACCTTCTTCTCGACGAGCGCCATGATGTCGTCGCGGAAGGTGTCGTGATACTTGGTCGGGTCCCACGAGTCGCTCATGTCGTCGATAAGACGCTTGGCCATGTCCAGTTCCTTCGTCGTGACGCCGGCCTTCTTGGTGTCTTCGTCCGGAAACGTGAACTGGCTGAAGTCGCGCACTTCGTCGCCCCAGCGCAGCGTGTTGAGCGCAAGCGCGGGGCCGACCGGGATCAGCGCGGCAAGATGCTGCTTGTTATGCAGCACGACGCTCGCGATGCCGACCTTGCCGGTATCCTTCAACGCGTCGCGCAGGAGCGCATAGACCTTTTCGCCCTTGCGGTCGGGCGTGAGGTAATACGGCGTGTCGAGCGAAAGGAACGAGATCTCGGGGGCATCGACGAACGAGAGGATATCGACTGTCTGCGTCGATTCGGGATTGGCCGCGCGGATTTCGGCGTCGGTCATCACGACGTACTTGCCCTTCTCGTACTCGAAGCCTCGCACGATGTTGTCGCGCGTGACGTCCTTGCCGGTGTTCTTGTTGATCTGCTTGTAGCCGATAGGATCCATCGACCGTTTATCGAGCAGATTGAAGCCGACCTTCTCCGACTGTGTGGCCGGATAGAGTTGCACAGGCACGTGGACCAGCCCGAAGCTGATCGCGCCTTTCCAGATCATGTGCGGCATCGCGATTACCTCGCTGACGGAACGGTCGATGCGTTGGCGGTTGGCATGTCGGCGGCGCGATCGGGCGCGACGCCATGCGCATCGGTTCTGGTAGCAGGAAGGATGCCAACGATGGGCACCGCCTGTCATTCGCGCCGGTGGGTGACAAAGACCGTTAGTTGCGTGACGGCGTGCCGCGTAGATACGCGGCGCGAGCGGCTTACTTCCGGCTCGCGGTGATGGTCAACTGAGTGCCGTCGTCGAGCGTGACGGTCTTCTTCGAGCCGGTCGACGTCGGCATGCTGAAACGCACGATCTGGCTGACGCGGGAATCGACGGGACACTGCAACGCCTTGCCTGCGACCGTGACCTTGCTTGTGCCCTTCGGCGCGTACGCGCGAAAGCTCAACTGCACGTTGGCCGAGCCGTTGTCCGCGACGACGGGCGCAAAGCGAATCTGCACCTGACGCACGGCTGCGCCGTCTGCGCCACGCGGGATCGACGAAAGCTGAGGGCACCCGTCCGGCACCGCCTGCGCGCCCTTGGGCGCGGACGCCTGCCAGGTGAAGTCGTCGCTCTCGCCGGAGCGGATGGTGCGCGTCTCCTGCTCGTTGCCGAAGGTTTTCGACGTCATCTTGACCGTGTATTTGATCGGCCCGTCGTTGGGCGCTTCGGACAACACGCGGATGCCGGGCGTGGCGTGCGCCGTCGCAAGCAGCCCGCAAGCGACCACGGCTGCACACGCGCCGCGCACTGCGTTCGAGAGTCGATTCATCCGGCATCTCCTGAATAAGCGCGAGAGCAATCCGGCGCGGCGGGCGCCGGATCGGCTTAAGGCGGAGTCAGTCTAGCGCCGAGGATGCGCGGGCTTCGTCGGGGAAAACCCGAGCCCGCGCATGCCGGAAAAATTGCGCCGAAGCGTTTCAGAAACTGGTCATCACCAGCTTGCCGATCGCGCGCCCTTCTTCCAGAAGGCGATGCGCTTCTCGCAGATTCGCGGCGTTGATCTTTCCGAGGTTCTTGCCGAGCGTCGTGCGGATGGTGCCTGCGTCGATCAGCCGCGCCACTTCGGACAACAGCTTGTGCTGCTCGATCATGTCGGGCGTCTGGAACATCGCGCGCGTGAACATGAACTCCCAGTGGAACGCCGCGCTCTTCGCCTTCAGCAGTTCGACGGGAAGCGGCGCCGCGTTCTCGACGATCGTGCAGATGCTGCCCTGCGGCTTCACGACTTCGGCCGCGGCCGGGAAATGCTTGTCGGTGTCGTTGAAGATGAGCACATAGTCGACTTGAAGAATGCCGGCGTCCTTCAGTTGCGCCGGAATGTCCTCGAAGTGATTGACGATGCGATCCGCGCCCAGCTCCGTCGCCCATTTCGCCGACTCGGGCCGCGACGCCGTCGCGATGACGTGCAGCTTCGCCACTTGCTTGGCGAGCTGAATGCCGATCGAACCGACGCCGCCCGCGCCGCCGATGATGAGCACGGTCTTGCCCGCGTCCTTGCCTTCGGCGGACACCTTCAGCCGGTCGAACAATGCTTCCCATGCCGTGAGCGTGGTGAGCGGGAGCGCGGCCGCGTGCGTGAAGTCGAGCGACTTCGGCTTTGCGCCGACGATGCGCTCGTCGATCAGATGGAATTCGCTGTTCGCGCCTTGCCGCGTGATGTCGCCGGCGTAGTACACGGCATCGCCCACTTTGAAGAGCGAGACGTCCGGACCGACGGCTTCCACGACGCCGGCCGCGTCCCAGCCGAGCACGCGCGGCGTTTCTTCGACCTTGTCCTTCGGCGCGCGCACTTTCGTGTCGACAGGATTCACCGCGATGGCCTCGATTCTGACGAGCAGATCACGGCCGGTCGGCGTGGGCTTGTCGAGTTCGATGTCGATGAGCGATTCGGGATTCGAAATGGGCAAGTAACGTGTCAGACCGATGGCTTTCATGATGTGTCCTTGTTGAGGTGACTTTGGATTCTTAATGCAAACGGTGACTGCATCGTAGCGTGCGCCACGCTATCGGAAAACCGCGATAATGCATGAAACATTTTTCGTGGAATCCATCAAATGGCGAGCGACGCTTGGGTTGAAGGACACGCGCGAGACCGGCTCGATTTGCTCGACGTGAGCCTTTTCGTGCGGGCGGCGGCGCTCTCGAACCTGTCCTCGGCCGCGCGGGAGTTCGGCTTGTCGCCGGCCGTGGCGAGCGCGCGCATCGCGGGCCTGGAACGAATGCTGGGCGCGCGGCTGCTGCATCGGACGACGCGGCGCGTGAGCGTCACGCAGGAAGGCGAGATTTTCGCGGCGCATGCGCGCCAGTTGCTCGACGCGGCGGATGCGGCGCGCGCGTCGGTCGGCCGGGCGCTCGCGGAACCGCACGGGAGGCTGCGCGTGACGATGCCCTCATCGCTTGGCCGTCAGCACATCTCGCCGCTGATTCCGGCATTCCTCGCGCAGTATCCAAGCGTGACGATGGACTTGCGCATGACGGATCAGATCGTCGATCTTGTGGATGAAGGCATCGACCTCGCGATACGCATCGGCGCGTTGAAGGACTCGACGCTCGTCGCGCGCAAGCTCGCCAGCAATCGCCGCGTGCTATGCGCGTCGCCCGCTTATCTGGAGAAACACGGCACGCCGCGCCATCCCGCCGATCTGGCACAGCACGAATGCGTGATTCTCGCGGATCAGCGCGACTGGAGTTTCGTGACGCCGACGGGCGTGATCGATGTGCGCGTGTCCGGCCGGCTCGTCACGGACAACGGCGAAGTGATTCGCGATGCGCTCGCGGCGGGCATCGGCATCGGGCTGAAGTCGACGTGGAGCGTGGCGCCGTTGCTGGCGAGCGGAGAACTCGTCACCGTGCTCGATGATTATCCGATCGCGCAGACGGTCGCGATCTGGGCGGTGTATCCGAGTCGCGCGTTCGTTCCGCCGAAGACGCTGGCGTTCATCGAGTTTCTTGCGGGAAGGTTCGGGGAGCCGCCTTATTGGGACGTCGAGCCGGCGGCGGTGATGCGGTAGCGAGTTTTGTGTATTGCCTTTTGCATGCCGCATGCGTCATGCCGCATGCGAAATGCCAAGTATGCCGCCCGGCGTCGAGGTAGCGCCTCGCGCGCGTACATCTCGCGAGGCGGTTCGGCCAGCCGCCGTATTGAGACGTCGAATAGTCTGCGGTCGTGCGGTAGGGAGTTCTGTGTTTTGCATGCTGCGTGCCCTATGCGGCATGCAAGATGCCAATGCGGCTCGCCCGGCGTTGAGGTAGCGCCCCGCCCGTACATCACGCAAAGCGGCTCGGCGAGCCGCCTTATTGGCAAGTCGAGCCGGCTGCGGTGATGCGGTAGCAAGTCTTGCGTTTTGCATGGCTCACGCGCTATGCCGAATGCAAAATGCCAAGGATGCCCGCGCGGCGTCGACGTAGCGCCCCTCGCATACTGCTCGCGAGGCGGTTCGGTCACCCGCCGTACTGAGACGTCGAGTAGGCTGCGGTCGTGCGGTAGGGAGTTCCGCGATTTGCATGCAGCATGCCCTATGCCCCATGCAAGATGCCAACGCTGCTCGCCCGGCGTGAGGTAGCGCCCCGCCCGTACATCTCGCAAAGCGGTTCGGCGAGGTGCCGTATTGGCAAGTCGAGCCGGCTGCGGTCATGCGGTAGCGAGGTTCGCGTTTTGCGTGCCGCATGCCGCACGCCCTATGCCGCATGCAAAATGCCGAGGATGACCGCACGGCGTCGAAACAACACCCGCCCCGTACAATACCTGCTTCCCGCGCCATCGCTCGACAACGAACCGCTCCGATGAACCTCGTCATTCAAAGCCCCGCCCCGATCGCCGATTCGCATTTGCGGCCGCTTGCCGCCCTCGCCCGCTCGCGCACGGCTTCACGTATCGACGACACGCTCTTGCGCCTCGTCGATGCCGATCCGCTTCAACGTCCCGACGTCGATGCCTATTGCGGAACGCACGCGCTCGACTACGCCTACATCGAGCCGCAAGCGCAGCTTTCCGATTTCGGTCTCGTCGCCATGGACATGGACTCGACGCTGATCACCATCGAATGCATCGACGAGATCGCGGACTTTTGCGGGCTGAAGGCCGAAGTCGCCGCCATCACGGAAGCGTCGATGCGCGGCGAGATCAAGGACTTCAATGAAAGCCTCACGCGCCGCGTCGCGCTTTTGCAGGGGCTCGACGCCACGGCGCTCGAACGCGTCTATGAAGAACGCCTGCGACTGTCGCCGGGCGCGGAGCGCATGCTGGAAGGCGCGCGCGCGGCGGGACTGAAGACGCTGCTGGTATCCGGCGGATTCACGTTCTTCACCGAGCGCCTGAAGACGCGCCTCGGACTCGACTACACGCGCGCGAACACGCTCGAAATCGTCGATGGCAAGCTGACCGGCAAGGTCATCGGTAAAATCGTGAATGCCGATTTTAAGGCGCGCACGCTGCTTGAGACGTGCACGAAGATCGGCATCGATCCGAAGCGGGCGATTGCAATGGGCGACGGCTCCAACGATCTGAAGATGATGGCCGAAGCCGGCCTGTCCGTGGCGTTTCGCGCGAAGCCCGTCGTGCGCGAGTCGGCGAGCGTCGCGTTCAACTTCGTCGGACTGGACGGCCTGCTTCGCCTGTTCTAATTACGCGAACGCCTTGCCGAGCGCGGATTCGATGTCCGCGCGCAAATCCGCTTCGTCTTCGAGTCCCACGTAGAGCCGCACGAGCACGCCTTCGTGCGGCCATTGCGACGCGGTGCGCATCGAGCGCACGTTGTAGGGCATCGCGAGGCTATGCGCGCCGCCCCAGCTCCAGCCGATCGAAAACAGTTCGAGCGCCTCGACGAACGCATCGACCTGTTCGGCGCTGTATCGGGCATCCAACACGATCGAGAACAGACCGCCCGCGCCGCCCGAAAAGTCGCGTGCAAAAAACTCGTGGCCGGGGCAATCGTCGAGCGCGGGATGCAACACCGCGGCCACTTCTGTGCGCGTCTTAAGCCACCGCGCGAGCGCGAGCGCGGAGCGGTCGTGCGCTTCATAACGCAGTTTCATCGAAGGCAGGCTGCGCAAGACGAGCGATGCATCGTCCGCCGACACACCGACGCCCAGTCGCATGCGCGCGCGCTTGAGCTTCTTGTGCAATTCGACGTCGCGCGTGATGGTTGCGCCCATCAGAATGTCGCTGCCGCCCGACTGATACTTCGTCAGCGCCTGCACCGAGATATCGACGCCGTGATCGAACGGCTTGAACGCGAGTCCCGCCGAGAACGTGTTGTCGATGGCCGTCACGATGCCGCGTGCCCGCGCGACCGCGGCGATGGCCGGCACGTCCTGCACTTCCATCGTGACCGAGCCGGGCGCTTCGAGCCAGATGAGCTTCGTGTTGGGACGGATCGAATCGGCGATGCCGGCTCCGATCATCGGATCGTAGTAGCTGACTTCGAGCCCGAAGTCGCTCGCGAGCCAGTCCGCATGCTCGCGATTCGGCGAGTACGCGTTGTCCGGCACGAGCACGTGATCGCCCGCTTTCACGAGGCCAAAGTACACGTTGGAGATCGCCGCGAGGCCGGACGGCTGCAAGAGCGCATGCTCGCCGCCCTCGATCGCGGCGAGGCGCTGCGCGAGCGCGATCGTCGTCGGCGTGCCGTGCAGGCCGTAGCGCCACTTCGAGTCGTCGCTCCAGACCAGCGCGCGCATGGTCGCGAGATCCGGAAAAACGACCGTCGAGGCCCGCGCCACCGGCACGGAGAACGACTCGAAGCCGGGCGTGATGCGGTCGTCCGGCTGGACGATGCGCGTTTGCAGGTCTCGGTCCTTGCTGCTGAAATCGGTCATGGGCTGGCTGTCAGCGTGGATGAAAGAAGGCGTTATTCGCCGATGATGACGTTCGTCGTGCCGCCCACGGCGTTCGGCGGCGAGGAAGGCAACGCAGGCGGCGCGGGTTCGAGCGAAGGCGCGGCGGGCGCAGCGGCGGCGCCGGTGCTGACCGGCGCGCGAGGCAGCGTCACGCCAGCGACGGCAGGCCGCATTTCGAAAGGCTGCGCGTTCGAATCGTCCGGGTCCATGCGTTCGCCCGAGACGCTTCCGTCCGCCTCGAACTTGCCGACCCAGTTGCCGGTAATGTGCGTCCCGTCGTTCGACTCCTCGATTTCGAGCGTTTCGCCGTCGCGGTCGCCCGCCACGAGGATCACCGTCGGGCTGCCGGCGAAGCGATACTCGCCGTGCACGCCGGACGCGTCGTCGGTCTTGGCGCCGAGCTTCATCTCGATCTGCTTGCCGCCGAGCGTGCCCACGTAGCGCGGGAAGCGCGCGTACTCCGGATTCGGCGCGAGCGGCTTTTGCGGCGGCAGCGCGAGCGTCCGGATCGCCTTGTCGGCGCCATACGATTCGCCAGTCAGCGCGCTCCGGGCGCTCGCCGACGCCGACGCTGACGCATCCGGCGGCATCGGCGAATTGCAGCCCGCGAGCGCGAGCGCCGCGGCCAAGCCGGCGGTCATCGTCAGCGCGGCCCGCAAGCCCGGCCGATTCGTTGCCTTCGTTGCTTCTGTCATCCTTCTTTCCTTCGATACCACGTCAAATACGCTCGAAGATCGCGGCGATCCCCTGCCCGCCGCCGATGCACATGGTCACGAGCGCGTAACGCCCGCCGATGCGCTGCAGCTCGTACAGTGCCTTCACCGTGATGAGCGCGCCCGTCGCGCCGATCGGATGCCCGAGCGAAATGCCCGAGCCGTTCGGGTTCACCTTCGCGGGATCGAGCCGCAGTTCCTGCGTGACCGCGCAGGCTTGCGCGGCGAACGCTTCGTTGGCTTCGATCACGTCGAGATCGTCGACGGAAAGGCCCGCGCGCTCCAGCACCTTGCGCGTGGCCGGCACCGGGCCGATGCCCATGATGGTCGGATCGACGCCCGCGTGCGCGTACGCGACGAGCCGCCCGAGCGGCCGCGCGCCGCGCTTTTCCGCGACGCCGCGTTCCATCAGCACGACGGCTGCCGCCGCGTCGTTGATGCCCGACGCGTTGCCCGCCGTCACCGTGCCGTTCTCCTTCGCGAATACCGGCTTCAGCTTCGCGAAGTCTTCGGCCGTCGCGTTCATGCGCACGTGCTCGTCGCGATCGAACACGGTGTCGCCCTTCTTCGATGCGAGCGTGATCGGCAGAATCTGCTCCTTGAAGTAGCCGGATTCGATGGCGTTGGCCGCGCGACGGTGCGATTCCAGCGCGAGCGCGTCCTGCGCCTCGCGCGTGATGCCGTACTTGTTCGCGACGTTCTCCGCCGTCACGCCCATGTGAATTTTGTGGAACGGGTCGTTGAGCGCGCCGAGCATCATGTCGACGACGCGCGCGTCGCCCATGCGCTGGCCGAAGCGCGCGGCGGGCATCACGTACGGCGCGCGGCTCATGTTTTCCGCGCCGCCGCCGATGGCGATGTCCGCATCGCCGAGGAGAATCGACTGCGCGGCCGACACGATTGCCTGCAAGCCCGAGCCGCACAGCCGGTTCACGGTGAGCGCGGGCGCGTGCTGCGACACGCCGCCGTCGAGCGCCGCGACGCGCGCGAGATACATGTCGCGCGGCTCCGTCTGGATCACGTTGCCAAACACGACGTGTCCGACTTCCTCGCCCGCGACGCTCGCGCGGGACAGCGCCTCGCGCACCACGCGCGCGCCGAGATCGGTCGGCGTGAAATCCTTGAGCGCGCCGCCGAAGTCGCCGATTGCCGTGCGTACGCCGCTTGCCACCACCACTTCGCGTTCCATGTCGTCTCCTTTGCCTATCGAATGATTTTATGAAAGCTCACGCCAGCGCGCGTTCGACGGCCGCCCGGTCCGGAATCGGCGCGACCGCGCCGAAGCCTTGCGTCGACAAGGCCGCCGCCGCGTTCGCGTAGTGCGCGGCCGCGAAAGGATCGTCGCCCGCGACGAGCCGCGCGATGAACGCACCGCCGAAGCAATCGCCCGCGCCGGTTGCATCGACCGCATTCACGACACGGCCCGGCACCACGCGCCGCTCGTCCGGCGTCGCGATATACGCGCCTTCCGGGCCGAGCTTCATCGCGACGATTCTCGGGCCGAGCGCGAGCAGCGTATCGACGATGGCGTCTTTGTCTTCATGGCCCGTGAGCACGGTGACGTCGTCCCAGCTCGGCAGACAGATATCGCTCTGGCGGATCGCTTCGAGCATCACCGCGCGGGCGCGGGCGAGCGGCCAGAGCTTCAGGCGCAGGTTCGTGTCGAAGCTGACCTTCACGCCGTTGCTGCGCGCATGGTCGATAGCCGCGAACGCGGCATCGCACGCGCTCACGCCGATCGCGAGACTGATGCCCGACAGATGCACGACTTTTGCCGCCGCAATCATGTCGAGCGGCAAATGCGACGGCGCATAGCGGCTCGCCGCCGACCCCGCGCGCAGATAGTCGAAGCGATGCCCGCTCGCGCCGTGCGACACGAAATAGACGCCCGTTGGCGCGTCCGGATCGACGCGAACGGCGGACGTATCGACGTTTTCCGCGCGCCACAGATCGAGCAGCAGTTGCCCGAAACCATCGTTGCCGACGGCCGAAACGAAGCCCGTCGCCGCGCCCTGCCGCGCCGCCGCGATCAGAAAGTTCGATACGTCGCCGCCGAAACCTTGCAGATACGTCGGCTCGTCACGTCTCGCCTGATTGAACTCGATCATCGCCTCGCCGAGCGCGAGGATGTGCGGCGCGTGGGGCGTTTGCGGGGTCATCGCTTAGACCTCGCCCCACAGATCGTGGCCGTCCGCGCCCGTGATCTTCACCGAAACGAAGTCGCCTGCCTTGTAGCGCTTCGACGCCTTCGTCGGCGGCGCGATATACACGACGCCGTCGATTTCCGGCGCATCCGCCGCCGTGCGCCCGATGCCGCCTTCCGCGCTGATTTCATCGACAAGCACCTTCAGCGTCTTGCCGACCTTCTTCTTCATGCGCTTCGCCGACAGTTCCTCGGCCAGTTCCATGAAGCGCGCGCGGCGTTCCTCGCGCACGTCGTCGGGCAGCGCGCCGTCGAGCTCATTTGCGGTGGCGCCTTCGACCGGCGAATACGCGAAGCAGCCAACGCGATCCAGATCCGCTTCCTCGATGAAGTCGAGCAGCGTCTGGAACTGCTCTTCCGTCTCGCCCGGAAAACCTGCGATGAACGTGCTGCGAATCGTCAGATCGGGGCACATCGCGCGCCATGCCTTCACGCGCTCCAGCACCTTTTCGGCGTTGGCCGGGCGCTTCATGCGCTTGAGCACTTCGGGATGCGCGTGCTGGAACGGAACGTCGAGATACGGCAGCACGTGGCCCTTGAGCGGCCCTTCCGCCATCATCGGGATGACTTCATCGACGCTCGGATACGGATAGACATAATGCAGGCGCACCCACGCGCCGTATTGCGCGGCGAGTTCGCCCAGCGCGCCGACGAGTTCGGTCATGCGCGTCTTGAGCGGCTTGCCGTTCCAGAAGCCGGTGCGGTACTTTACGTCGACGCCGTACGCGCTCGTGTCCTGCGAGATGACGAGCAGTTCCTTCACGCCCGACTTGAAGAGATTCTCGGCTTCGAGCATCACTTCGGCGACGGGGCGCGATACGAGATCGCCGCGCATCGACGGAATGATGCAGAACGTGCAGCGATGGTTGCAGCCTTCGGAAATCTTGAGATACGCGTAATGGCGCGGCGTGAGCTTGATGCCGGCGGGCGGCACGAGATCGACGAACGGATCGTGCGGCTTCGGCAAGTGCGCGTGCACCGCGTTCATCACTTCGTTGGTCGCGTGCGGGCCGGTCACGGCCAGCACCTTCGGATGCACTTCTTCGATGAGCCCGCTGCCGCTCGCGCTCTTTTTCGCGCCGAGGCAGCCGGTCACGATGACCTTGCCGTTTTCGTTGAGCGCCTCGCCGATGGCGTCGAGGCTTTCCTGCACCGCTTCGTCGATGAAGCCGCACGTATTGACGACGACGAGGTCGGCGCCGTCATAGCTGCCGGAGATTTGATAACCCTCGGCGCGCAACTGGGTGATGATCTGCTCCGAATCGACGAGGGCTTTCGGGCAGCCGAGGCTGACCATGCCGATCTTCGGCGCGGAGTGGGTCTTGACGATTGAATCTGGGGAATTTTTCACGGGGAAACGGTCGGATGAGGGGCGTCGCCGGACGCACGAGGCCAATCCCGTATTTTACCCCGGAGCATCCGTGAAAGCCCTTCCGGGCCGGCTCGCCCGAAGCGAGGACGCCCGGCTTGCCTACTTCTTGTCCCCTGACGGCGCAGTCGGCGTCGGGAACGGGAACGTGTTGAACATCGTCTTCGCCTGATTCTGCATCTGCTCCTGCATCTGCACGAACATGTTCTTCGACTGCTCGATGTAGCTCGTCATCATGCCCTGCATCATCGGGGCCTGCATGTTCATGAACTGCGACCAGACTTCCGGATTGAGCGCGTTGCCGTCGTAGATGCCCTTGCTTTGCTCCGAGAGCTTCTGCTGGATGTCGATGAACGCCTGAATGTTCTTCTCCAGATACGTGCCCATCATGCCCTGCATGGCGTGGCCGTAGAAGCGGATGATCTGCGAGAGCATCACCGAGGAGAACATCGGCAAGCCGCCGCTCTCTTCTTCCAGAATGATCTGCAAAAGGATGCTGCGCGTCAGGTCGTCGTTGGACTTGGCGTCGAGCACCTTGAAGTCTTCCTGATCGAGCACGAGCTGCTTCACGTCGGACAACGTGATGTAGGTGCTCGTCTCCGTGTCATAGAGCCGCCGGTTCGGATATTTTTTGATGAGTCGTTCGGCGGATTTCTTTGTAGTAGTCGTGGTGGTCATTGAACGCCTTCAAAACGCGAGACTTTACTGCGATGGCAGCAAGCATGTCTTGCGTTGTCGCAAAAAAGCGTTGCTGCGGGTTCGCCGCATCGTTGATGTATCCGGCAGGCGGCATTCGCCGGCGCGGACGCCCCATGCGCCCCGCCGGCGATCGCGGCCCGTCAGCCCATGTGCAATCCACCGTTGAGCGAGAAATCCGCCCCGGTGGAGAAACCCGATTCCTCCGACGCCAGCCACGCGACGATCGAGCCGATCTCGTCCGGCGTGCCGAGACGCCGCACCGGAATGGTCGCGACGATCTTCTCCAGCACTTCCGGGCGAATGGACTTCACCATGTCCGTGCCGATATAGCCCGGCGAGACCGTGTTGACCGTCACGCCCTTGGTCGCCACTTCCTGCGCGAGCGCCATCGTGAAGCCGTGAATGCCGGCCTTGGCCGTCGAATAGTTCGTCTGGCCGAACTGGCCTTTCTGCCCGTTCACCGACGAAATGTTGATGACCCGTCCCCAGCCGCGCTCGACCATGCCGTCGATCACCTGTTTCGTGACGTTGAAGAGGCTCGTCAGATTCGTATCGATGACCGCGGTCCAGTCCTCGTGTGTCATCTTGCGGAACACGACATCGCGCGTGATGCCCGCGTTGTTGACGAGCACGTCGACTTCGCCGACTTCGGCCTTCACCTTGTCGAACGCGTTCTTGGTCGATTCCCAGTCACTGACGTTGCCTTCGGAGGCGATGAAGTCGAAGCCGAGCGCCTTCTGGTCTTCGAGCCATTTCACCCGGCGCGGCGAGTTCGGCCCGCAGCCTGCCACGACCGTGAAGCCGTCCTTGTGGAGCCGCTGGCAAATGCTGGTGCCGATGCCGCCCATCCCGCCCGTTACATACGCTACGCGCTTCGTCATGCTCGACTCCCTTTTCGTTATGCGGTGCGCGCCCGAAGGCGCCGCCCGCTTGTCCCTTTCTTCGTTCCGACGCGGCTTGCAGCCGCTTGCCGTGTTACAGCCGCTCGACCGCCAGCGCGACGCCCATGCCGCCGCCGATGCACAGCGACGCCAGGCCCTTCTTCGCATCGCGCTTCTGCATTTCGTGCAGCAGCGTGACCAGAATGCGGCAGCCCGACGCGCCGATCGGATGCCCGATCGCGATCGCCCCGCCGTTCACGTTGATCTTCTCCTGATCCCAGCCCATCTGCTTATGGACCGCCAGCGCCTGCGCGGCGAACGCTTCGTTGATCTCCATCAGGTCGAGATCGTCGATGCTCCAGCCCGCGCGTTCCAGACAGCGCTTCGATGCCGGCACCGGACCCATGCCCATGATCTTCGGATCGACGCCCGCGCTCGCGTACGCCTTGATGCGCGCGAGCGGCGTGAGACCCAGCGCTTCGGCCTTCTTCGCCGACATCACGACCACGGCCGCCGCGCCGTCGTTGATGCCCGAAGCGTTCGCCGCCGTCACCGTGCCTTCCTTCGAGAACGCGGGCTTCAGTCCCGCGAGTGCTTCGGCGGTGACGCCGTGGCGCACGAACTCGTCCGTGGCGAACTGGATCGGCTCGCCTTTGCGCTGCGGGATCGACACGGGCACGATTTCGTCGTTGAAGCGGCCGGCCTTTTGCGCGGCTTCCGCCTTGTTCTGCGACAGCGCGGCGAACGCATCCTGCGCTTCGCGCGTGATGCCGTATTCCTTCGCGACGTTTTCTGCGGTGGTGCCCATGTGGTAGTTGTTATAGACGTCCCAGAGGCCATCGACGATCATCGAGTCGATGAGCTTCGCATCGCCCATGCGGAAGCCGTCGCGCGAGCCGGGCAGCACGTGCGGCGCGGCGCTCATGTTCTCCTGGCCGCCCGCGACGATGATCTCGGAATCGCCCGCGATGATCGCGTTGGCCGCGAGCATCACTGCCTTGAGTCCCGAGCCGCAAACTTTGTTGATCGTCATGCCGGGGACCATCTCCGGCAAGCCGGCCTTGATAACCGACTGGCGCGCCGGGTTCTGCCCCGAGCCCGCGGTCAGCACCTGGCCCAGAATGACTTCGCTGATTTGCTCGGGCTTCAGACCCGCGCGCTCGAGCACCGCGCGAATCACGGTGGCGCCGAGTTCCGGCGCTGCGATCTTCGCAAGCGAGCCGCCGAATTTGCCAACCGCGGTGCGCGCGGCCGATACGATCACTACGTCAGTCATTTCCGTTTCCTTTGGCATCGAATGTTAGAGCGGTGTGGCTGCGGCCGATCCGTTCGCGTCGGTCAACTGTCGCGCTTGAGGACGTAACGGCCCGGAGCCGCCTCGATCACAGGATAATCCTTCGAGCCGAGCCCTGCGCTCGCCTTCTGCTGCTCGCCGGACTGCTTGGCGAGCCACTGCGTCCACGTCGGCCACCAGCTGCCGGGATGCTCGCTCGCGGCGTCGAACCAGGCGTCGGCGGTTTCCGGCAGGCGCTCGCCCGCGCTATCCAGCATCCAGAAACTGCGCTTGTTCTTCGACGGCGGATTGATCACGCCCGCGATATGCCCCGATGCGCCGAGCACGAAGGTCTGCGGCCCGGAGAGCAGCGGCGCCGAAGCATACGCCGACTTCCACGGCACGATATGGTCTTCGCGCGAACCGTAGATGAATGTGGGCGTCGTGATGGTCGACAAGTCGATCGGCACGCCGAGCACCGTCACCGCGCCCGGCTCGCGCAGCTTGTTCTCCAGATACGTGTTGCGCAGATACCAGACGCACATGGGACCGGGCAGGTTCGTCGAATCGCTGTTCCAGAAGAGCAGATCGAACGCTTGCGGCGTGCGGCCCTTCAGGTAGTTATCGACGACGTAGTTCCACACGAGATCGTTCGGGCGCAGATATGAGAACGTGTTCGCGAACTCGATGCCGCGCATGAGTCCCGGCGGCGCGCCGTTCTTGCCGCCGATGGTCTGCTCGCGCATGGCCACGTGCGCCTCGTCGACGAAGACGTCGAGCACGCCCGTGTCGGAGAAGTCGAGCATCGAGGTGAGCAAGGTCATCGACGCGGCCGGCTCGTTGCCGCGCGCCTTCTCGACGGCGAGCGCCGTGGCGAGCAGCGTCCCGCCGATGCAGAAGCCGAGCGTATTGATCTTGTCCGCGCCCGAGATGTCGGAGACGACGCTCATCGCCTGCATCACGCCTTCGCCGACATAATCGTCCCACGTCTTGTGAGCAATGGACTGGTCCGCATTGCGCCACGAGATCATGTACACCTGCTGGCCGGATTCGAGCGCATGACGCACGAGCGAGCCTTCCGGCGAAAGATCGAGGATGTAGAACTTGTTGATGCACGGCGGCACGATCAAGAGCGGCCGCGCATACACCTTCGGCGCGAGCGGCTTGTACTGAATGAGCTGCATGAGCTCGTTCTCGTACACGACCGCGCCTTCGGTCGTCGCGACGTTTTTGCCGATGGCGAACACCGATTCGTCCGACTGCGAGATCTTGCCGCGCTGCATGTCGTTGAGCAGGTTCAGCATGCCCTGGCGCAGACTTTCGCCCTTGCTTTCGATGAGCGCCTTCTGCGCCTCGGGATTCAGCGCGAGATAGTTGCTCGGCGCGGCCGCGGCGGCCCACTGCTGCACGGCGAAGCGAATGCGCTCGCGCGTCTTCGGATCGCTCTGCACGGCGTCGGCGAGTTCCTGAAGATAGCGCGCGTTCAGCAGATACCATGCGGCCGTGAATGCGAACGCGGGCGTCGATTGCCACGCGGTGTCCTTGAAACGCCGATCCTTGAGCGCAGCCGGATCGATGCTCTGTCCGCTCGCCTGTTTCATCAGTTCGCCGACGTCGCGCGTGTAGTCGCTTTGCAGTTGATGCAGGCGCTCGGGCGCGATGGCCGCCGTCGGAATCTTCGGCAACGTCGGCAGGCCCTGCATCGCCGCGCCGAAGCCCGGCATGCTGCTCGCGAGCTTCGCGAATTCGGCGAGACCGTTCATCTTCGCGAGGTCCGGCATCTGCGGCATGCTCGCGATGGTCGGAAAAGCGGTCGGGAATCTACCCGGGAACGCGCCCGGAAGACCGCCGAAACCTTGGAACGGGAAACCGCCGAATGCGGAAGAAGGCGAAGCGCCGCCGTTCGCGGACGCGCCATCAGCCGCCGGATTCGCCGGATTCGTCTGTTGAGTGAATTTCGCCCACTGCGCCGGATCGGCGACCGCGCGCCACGCATTCAACCATTGGTCGAATGCCTGCTGTACGCCTGCCGTGTTGTCGGCTGCTGGCTGCGCCGGGGTGCTGTCTTCGGCGGCGGTACGGGAGCGGGAAGATGAAGAGGATGTTTTGGAAGCCATACCCGCCTTTGACCTCTGAGTCTCGAAAGACTGATTGCTGATGCAGGCATTGCCGGGCCGTCTCGGCCAGCGCGCGAAAGTATGGGTGCGCCTTTGCGCGCCGGGCGGGAGCCGCCCTCGCTACGCCGTGCCCGATTGAACACAAATCTGGGAACATTCTTGCGCTTGGGCGTCAAGCATGTCAATGCTTCGTCCCGATTTTGCCGCAGTGCGATGTTTTTATAATTATCGTTTTCCCCCATGAAAGAAATGCCTTTTTGCCGCGCGGTTTCGGGCGTTCGGTGATGCGGCTTTTCCGATCAATCGGCGAGCCAGATCATCGCGGCCATGCGGCCCGTCACGCGGTCGCGCCGGTAGGAATAGAAGCGCGTTTCTTCGGTCACGGTGCAGTGCGTGCCACCGTGAATGCGCGCCGCGTCGATGCCGATATCGGCGAGCCGCAACCGCGCGAGCGCGTAAATATCCGCGAAGTATTTGCCGGGCGCGCCGGCGGCCTTGAATGCGGCGGCGGTCGCGTCCCGGCTTTGTGCCCGACTCGCGGCGACGAACGCGTCGAGCACGTCTTCGCCGACCTCGAACGCATTCGGTCCGATCGCCGGTCCCAGATAAGCGTTCAGTGCCGATGTCGGCGTGCCGGCGAGCGCCGCCACGCGCTCGCCCGTCTTCTCGACGATGCCGCCAGCGAGCCCGCGCCAGCCCGCATGCGCCGCGCCGACCGCCCGGCCTTCGTCATCGCAGAAGAGCACGGGCAGGCAGTCCGCCGTCATCACGACGCAGACGATGCCCGCGCGATCCGTCACGCTCGCGTCGGCGCGCGTCGGCCCTGACGCGCGCGCCTCGATGACCGCGTGGGCGTCTTCGACTTGCGTGCCGTGGATCTGTTCGAGCCACGCGGCGTCGCGCGCGCCGGTCAGCGCGAGCGCGCGGCGGCGGTTCTCCTGCACGGCGGCGGGCGCATCCCCGGTCGAAAGGCCCAGATTCAAACCGCCCGCTTGCGGCGCGCCGCCGTCATACGGCGCCTCGCTCACGCCGCCCGCGCGCGTCGTCACGAACGCGTGGACGCGCGGCGCCACGCGCCATTGCGGCCAGAGGCAGTGTTTCGGGTCCAATGCGTATGGCTGCGCCGCGTGTGAATCGGTCATGCTTCGTCGTCCTCGTAATCGTCGTCGCCCTCGCCCTCTTCCCAGTCTTCGTCCGCCTCGTAGACCTGCACGAACTCCTCGTCTTCGTCTTCGTCGTCGAATTCCGCTTCGTCTTCGCGTCCGAATCCGAGTGCGGCGGCGAGCGCGGTCATATCCTCGGGCACGTCGGCGCGCCAGTGCACGGCCTTGCCCGTCACCGGATGGATCAGGCCGAGCCGCCACGCATGCAGCGCCTGCCGCGCGAAGCCGTCCGGCAGCGGCGTCACCGAACGCTTGCCGCGCGCGCGCCCGTAGACCGGATCGCCCAGAAGCGGATGTCCGACGTGCGCGCAATGCACGCGAATCTGGTGCGTGCGGCCCGTTTCGAGATCGCAATGAATGGCGCTCACCGGCTGGCCTTGCCACCTCGCCCGGTCGATGGTGCGAAAGTGCGTGCGCGCCGGCTTGCCCGCCGCGCTCTGCACGACCGCCATGCGCGTGCGTTCGCGCGGATCGCGGCCGATGGGCGCGTCGATGGTGCCGTCCTCCGGCATGGTGCCCCACACGAAAGCGACATAACGGCGCTTCACCGTGCGCGCCTGCAACTGGCGCACGAGGTCCGTTTGCGCTTCGAGCGTGCGCGCGACGACCATCAGCCCGGACGTCTCCTTGTCCAGCCGATGCACGATGCCCGCGCGCGGCAAGCCGGCCGCGGCACTGCCGTAACGATGCAGCAGGCCGTTCAGCAGCGTGCCGCTCCAGTTGCCGGCCGCGGGATGCACGACCATTCCCGCGGGCTTGTTGATGACGACGAGCGCGTCGTCTTCGTACACGATGTCGAGCGGCACCGGCTCGGGCGTGAAGGCGAGTTGCTCGGGCAACAGGTCAGGGACGAGCGAAATGGTCGCGCCGAGCGGCACCGGCTGGCGCACTTTCGCGCTCGCGCCGTCGACCAGCACGCGGCCCTCTTCGATCCAGCTTTGCAGACGACTGCGCGAAAACTCCGGGAAAACCTTGGCAAGCACCTTGTCGAGCCGGTCGCCCGCGAGTTCGTCGGGCACGCGCGCCGTGCGAGGCGCGTCGGCGCCTTGTTGCGGGCCCGCGCCGGCTTCCGATTCGGGCAAAGCCGAGTCGTCGCCGTTGGCGCATGGGCTATAATCTTTGAGTTGGTCTTTGGTACGACGAGTACTTGAGCGAGTCATGTGAACGAGAGATTGACGGGAAGCAGACCGCGGTCTCTATCGAAGCCGACAGGAAGCCGACAGCCTGACGAGTCATCACGCGCGACCGTTGCGAATGACGAAACGGGGCGAAACGAGGCGATCGACCGAGCAGCGCGCCGCGCGCAAAAGACTGCACCGGAAGCACTGCCGCACACAGTTGGAATTAGTTAAGAAGCAAGCCAGAAATCAGCCCAGGAAATGCAAGCACTGATGCGAGCCTTCAACACCATTCATCAAGCGATGCAGCGATCGATCAAGTATCTGGCGCTGGCCGCGAGCGTCGCCATCGTCACGGCCTGCCACGGCCTGCCCGAGAAAACCGACGAAACGGCAACGTGGAATAACAACAAATTATATACGGAGGCCCAGGACGCGCTATCCGGCAGCGACTGGGGCAAGTGCGCCAAGTATTTCGAGGCGCTCGAAGGCCGCGACCCGTTCGGCCACTTCGCGCAGCAGGCGCAGATCAACGTCGCGTACTGCAACTGGAAGGACGGCGAAACCGCCTCGGCGGATCAGGCCATCGACCGTTTCATCCGCCTGCATCCGGATCATCCGGATATCGCGTATGCGTATTATCTGAAGGGCATGATCCACTTCAACGACGACCTCGGTCTCTTCGGCCGCTTCTCCGGCCAGGACATGAGCGAGCGCGATCCGAAGTCGCTGCGCGAGTCGTATGACGCGTTCAAGGTGGTCGTCGACAAGTATCCGCAAAGCAAGTACGCGCCGGACGCCGCCCAGCGCATGCGCTATATCGTGAACGCGCTGGCTTCGCATGAAGTGCATGCCGCCGATTACTACTTCCGCCGTGGCGCGTATGTGGCCGCGATCAACCGGGCGCAACTCGCCATTCGCGAATACAAGAACGCCCCGGCTACCGAAGACGCGCTGCACATCATGATGATGTCGTATCAGAGGCTCGATCAGCCGCAACTCGCCGACGACACCAAGCGCGTGCTCGCCGCGACGTTCCCAGACAGCCCGTATGTCACCGGCAAGCGTCGTCCGGGCACGGACAAGCCCTGGTATCAGATCTGGTAATGCATGTCGAACGGCCGGCGCGCTTGCGCCGGCTTCGTTTGCAAGGGCGTTGAATCGCCCTATTTTTTCGTCCAGATTTTTGCCATTTGGCAACAAAGTCCGGCAACAGAATCCCGCAACAAAATTTAGCAATCCTGAAGGCGTTCGCAGGCATCCGTGCGAAGCGAGCCCTCGTCTGCAACACGTTTTCTGCAAGAGACCAGCATGGCTGTAACGGTTCCGCGCACCCAGCGCGACGCATTTCTCGACACGATGGATTCCTTGCTGCCCTGGCCGACGCTGTGCGCGATCGTCCAGCCGAACCTCGAGGCGCGGGTGCACACCGAGCGCATGCTGCGGATTTGCCTGCTGCAAAGCTGGTTCGGTCTGTCCGATCGTGATTGCGCGGACGCGCTCATCGACAGTATCGGCCTGCAGCGATTCGCGCGTATCGACGCCGAACGCGACGGCTTTCCCGACGCGCGCGCCATCCGTGAGTTTCGCGGTGACTTGCAGTCGCGGGAACGGGCGCAGCCGTTGGCGGCCGAGGTCAACCGCGTGCTGGCGTCGAACGGGATCCGCGTCAAGCCGGGCGCGATCGTCAACGCGCGCATTTTCGCCGACGCGCCGGGGCGACGCGGCGAAACCGCGCCGAAGCCCGTTGCCAGCAAGGCTGCCACGCGGCCGAGCTTCGACGGCGCATACGGCCGTCAATCGATGCGCGTGCGCCTCGCGCGTGGCGCCGACGAGGCCGCAGCCGAGCGCGCCGCGCGGCTCGCTCAGGCGATCTTCAACGTGCGCAGCGTCACGGAAGGCTAGTCGGCCAGTTCCACCGCCGAGCTGCGCGAATCGCTGAAGAACGCGCGCACGACATCGAGCTCGCGCGTGCGCTTGAACGGCGGCAGGCTTTGCCAGATGCGCCGTCCGTACGGTTTGTCGACGAGGCGCGTGTCGCAGATCATCAGCACGCCGCGATCCGTTTCCGCGCGAATCAGTCGACCCGCGCCCTGCTTCAGCGTGATGACCGCCTGCGGCAACTGATGCACGGCGAACGGGCTCAGTCCTTTTTTTGTGAGCGCATCGAGGCGCGCGGCCAGCACCGGATCGTCCGGCGGCGCGAACGGCAGCTTGTCGATCACGACGAGCGAGAGCGCATCGCCGCGCACATCGACGCCTTCCCAGAAGCTCTGGCTGCCCACGAGAATCGCGTTGCCGTATGCACGGAAGCGGTCGAGCAGTTCCGTGCGGCTCGCATCGCCCTGAACCAGCAGCGGATTCTGCCAGCCGCGACGCTCGATCACGTCGCGCAGCCGCGCCGAAATGCGATCGACCGCGCGCAGCGTCGTGCACAGCACGAACACGCCGCCGCCGGCCGCCTCGATCACTGGGAGCGCCGCCTCGAAGACGGCATCCGTGAATTGTGGCGACGACGGCTGCGGCAGATTGCGCGGCACGTACAGCAACCCTTGCGTCGGATAATCGAACGGGCTCGGCAGCGTCATCGAACGGCGCGCGTTCAGGCCCATTTGCGCCGCGTAGTGCGTGAAGTCGCCGCGCACCGAAAGCGTCGCCGACGTGAAGATCCACGCACGCGGCACGCCCGCGCGCTGCTTCGCGAAGATCGGCGCCACGGATAGCGGCGTCTCGTGCAACTGCACCGTGTGCGAGAACACCTCGACCCAGCGCACCATCTCATTCGGCTCGTCCTTCGCCGTCTGTTGCGCGGTGTCTTCGTCGTCCGCGACGGCGCGTTCGAGCGGCGTCGGCGGCGTGGTCCAGCCCGCGAGCAAGTCCTGCAACTCGCGCGCGCGCCGCACGAGCGCCTGCAGCGATTCTGCCCGCTCCGCATGCGACGACAGCGCCGCCGCGAGCGCATCGAGGTGCGTTTCGAGCGTGTCGAGCGCCTCGAAGAGCGGATGCCCGTCCGGAAGCTGGCCGAGCGAAAAGCGCGCCGAATCTTCCTTGAACGCGAGCCGCAAATCACGCGCCGCCCGCTCCAGCGCCGCGCCGAGCTTGGTCCAGTCGGCCGCGTCGCGCGCGTGGCTCAGGCCCTCCGCGACGGTATCGCGCGCCAGTTCCAGCAGTTGCGTGGTGGAAAGCGTCTCGCCGAAGAAGAGCGTCGCCGTTTCGGGCAACTGATGCGCTTCGTCGAAGATGATGGTGTTGGCCATCGGCAGCAATTCGGCCATGCCGGTATCGCGCAACATCACGTCGGCGAAGAACAGATGGTGATTCACCACGACGATATCGGCCTGCTGCGCCTCCTTGCGCGCCTGCATCACGAAGCAGTCCTTGTAGTGCGGACACTCCTGACCGAGGCAGTTGTCGCGCGTGGAGGTGACCATCGGCCAGACGGGCGAGTTTTCGGGGACGCTCGCGAGCTCGGCCTTGTCGCCCGTGCGCGTGATTTTCGCGAAGCGGACGATCTCCTGCAGATGCGACGTGTCCTGGCGCGACGGCAGCCGGCCGTTGTCGGCGGTGCGCCCCAGATAGTAGTGACAGAGGTAGTTCGCGCGGCCCTTGAGCATCGCGACCGACACCGGCACGGCGAGCGCGTCGCGCACGGTCGGAATATCGCGCTGGAAGAGCTGATCCTGCAGATGCTTCGTACCCGTCGAGACGATGACCTTGCCGCCCCACAACATGGCCGGGACGAGATAAGCGTAGGTCTTGCCCGTGCCGGTGCCGGCCTCGACGATCAACGTGTTCTCGCCGCCGTCGATGGCGGCCTTCGCGGTCGCGATGCCGACGTCGTCGGCCGTCTCTTCGTCGGGCGCATGCGGCTTGTCCGACGGCCCGAGCTTGCGCGCGGGGCGGCGCTGCGCTTCGAACATCGCGGGCTCGGGCATCGCGCGGCCGGACGCTTCCATCGCCGCGGCGACCGAGCGCGCCATTTCAATCTGCGATGCGCGCGGCCGATAGCCGTCGATGGCGCGGGCGAGCAGGCCATCGGCGGAGAAGATCGCATCGAGTTCGACGCTGCGTTTGTTCGTCAGCGCGAGCGGCGCGCTCGCGGCATCGGACGGTTGGGCGGGAGAGTTCAAAGGGAGCCTGATCCTGCGAATACTGCGGTTTCGTGCCGTGCGCCACGCGCAGGCGACTGCGCCACGCGTCGGGGCCGCTCAGTGCGGGTCCGTGTCCAGCTGCAATTGCAGCAGGAGGATGGTGTCTTTCACCTTGAGCTTGCGCTTTTTCAAGCGCCGCAGCTCGAGGTCGTCGATGCCGGACAGCTTGCCGATGAGCGTGTCCAGACCGCGATGCTCGTCCTGCAATTGCGCGATGCGGTCGCGGATCATCGCGGCATCCGCTGCGCTTTGTCGGGGTGCGTTCAAGCGTTGCTGCATGCTCGCCTCCTGTCCCGGGACACCCGGTCGGCCCGGTGGGCCCGGTCTTCGCGCCGACGCGGCGCTACTTGCCTTGCTGCTGCTGTTGTTGCTGCTGTTGCTTCAACTGCTCTTGCTGTGCTTGCTGTGCCTTTTCCTGCTGCTTGCGGGCGGCTTCCTTCTGACGCGCTTCGACTTCCGCGCGATGCTGCGCCGCTTCCTGCTGCTTCTGCTCGAATCGCTGCGCCTTCTGTTCGCGCTCCTGCGCTTCCTGCACGCCGCGGGCGCGAGCGTCCTCCAGCTTCTTCTGGTAGTCCGCCTGCTTCTGATCGTAAGCCTTCTGGTTCGCCGCGCGCTGCGGAGCTTCCGCGTTGCGCTGGGCGGCGGCGAGCGCGTTCTGGCGCTGCTTGTCCTCGTACGCCTGCTGGTTCGCGCGCTCGTTGGCCGCGCGTTGCGGCGCGTCGGCTTCGTATTGCGCCTGTTTCAACGCCGTCTGCCGGTCGCGCTCTTTCACGCGTTCCGCGCGTTGCTCGTCGTTCAGCGCGAGTTGCTCCTGCCGGATCTGCTGACGCGCCTCGCGCATCTCGGTGCGCGCATTGTCGAGACAATGGTTCACGAAGAACTTGCTGTAGCAGTCGTGCTGCTTCACGCCATAGCGATAGTCGTTCTCCGACGTGCGCTGGTCGAGCGCCTTCTGACGCCGCTCGAAGCCGGCGCGAAGGGCGGCGTCGGCGCTGTTGTCCGCGCTGTTGTCGGCGCTCGCCGCGCCGCTTTGGGACGCATCGAGCGGCTGCGTGCTAACTGCGGTCGTCGGGTCGATGGGCTTCGGCGTCTGGGCGTTCGCATACCGCGGCAAGACGACGGCAAGCGCGCATATCGACGATGCGGCAACAGCCATCGGCGCGAGCTTCGTAAGGCGAAAGTTGAGCAAGTTGATGAACGGCAACGTGATAAGGAATCAGGTGCGCGAAGGTGAAAAACGGGCGTGCGCGGTCCCGAAATTCTATCACCGCGCGCCGGAGCGCTTCGGCATTTATGGCAAAATGCCCCGCTCAGAAACCCGGCCCATCGCTCGTCGCGGCGCGCCGCGAGGCCTCGAGCGCCGCCCGCACGGACGCGGCGATGCAGGACGCCCGCGCCGCTTTCCGACGAGCCAGCAGACAGCGCAATCATGACGGAAACCGTAGCACTCAAGATCGTACAGCGCATTGCCACCGAGCTCACCGTGCAGCCGCGCCAGGTCGCCGCCGCCGTGCAGCTTCTCGATGAAGGCTCCACTGTCCCGTTCATCGCCCGGTATCGGAAGGAAGTCACCGGCAATCTCGACGACACGCAACTGCGCACGCTCGAAGAGCGCCTTCTCTATCTGCGCGAACTCGAAGACCGGCGCGCGGCGATCCTGCAAAGCATCGACGAGCAAGGCAAGCTGACCGACGAACTGCGCGGCGCGATTGAAGGCGCCGACAGCAAGCAGGTGCTCGAAGACCTCTATCTGCCGTACAAGCCTAAGCGCCGCACGCGCGCGCAGATCGCGCGCGAAGCCGGGCTCGAGCCGCTCGCGCAGGCGCTCCTCGCCGATCCGACGCTCGATCCGCACACCGAAGCGGCGAAGTTCGTCGATGCCGAGAAAGGCGTCGCGGACACGAAAGCCGCGCTCGACGGCGCGCGCGACATTCTCTCGGAACAGTTCGGCGAGACCGCCGAAATTCTCGGCAAGCTGCGCGAATATCTGTTCAATCAGGGGCTCGTGATATCGAGCGTGGTGGACGGCAAGGAAGGCGAAGAAGGCGAGAAATTCCGCGATTACTACGACTACAGCGAGACGGTGCGCACGGTGCCGTCGCATCGCGCGCTCGCGCTCTTCCGCGGGCGCAATGCCGGCGTGCTGTCGGTGAAGCTCGGTCTCGGCGAAGAACTAGATACACAAGTGCCGCATCCGTGCGAAGCGATGATCGCGCACCATGTCGGCATCTCGAACCGCAACCGCCCGGCCGACAAGTGGCTCTCCGATGTCTGCCGCTGGTGCTGGCGCGTGAAGGTGCAGCCGCATATCGAGAACGAACTGCTCACGCAACTGCGCGAAGAAGCCGAACACGAAGCGATTCGCGTGTTCGCGCGCAATCTGAAAGACCTGCTGCTGGCGGCGCCCGCGGGTCCGAAGGCCGTGATCGGTCTCGATCCGGGTCTGCGCACCGGCGTGAAGGTGGCGGTCGTCGATCGCACCGGCAAGCTGCTCGCCACCGATACCATCTACCCGCACGAGCCGCGCCGCGACTGGGACGGCTCGCTTGCGAAGCTCGCGCGAATCGCACGCGAGACGAAGGCCGAACTCGTTTCGATCGGTAACGGCACCGCCTCGCGCGAAACCGACAAGCTCGCGAGTGAACTCATCGCGAAGCATCCGGATCTGAAGCTGCAAAAGATCGTGGTGTCGGAAGCGGGCGCGTCGGTGTATTCGGCGTCCGAACTCGCCGCGAAGGAGTTTCCCGAACTCGACGTATCGCTGCGCGGCGCGGTGTCGATCGCGCGGCGTCTGCAAGACCCGCTCGCGGAACTGGTCAAGATCGAGCCGAAAGCCATCGGCGTCGGCCAGTATCAGCATGATGTGAATCAGCGCGAACTCGCGCGTTCGCTCGACGCCGTGGTGGAAGACTGCGTGAACGCCGTCGGCGTCGATGCGAACACAGCTTCCGTCGCCCTGCTCGCCCGCGTGTCGGGTCTCAATGCGACGCTCGCGCGCAATATCGTCGAATACCGCGACGCCAACGGGCCGTTCCCGTCGCGCGAGCATCTGCGCCGCGTGCCGCGTCTCGGCGACAAGACCTTCGAGCAGGCGGCGGGCTTTCTGCGCATCAACAACGGCGAGAATCCGCTCGACCGCTCGTCAGTGCACCCGGAAGCGTATCCGGTGGTTGAGCGCATTCTCGCGAAAATCAACAAGCACGTCGGCGATGTGCTCGGCAAGCGCGAGGCGCTCGCGGGCCTCTCGCCCGCCGAATTCGTCGACGATCGTTTCGGTCTGCCGACCGTGCGCGACATTCTCGCGGAACTCGAAAAGCCGGGCCGCGATCCGCGCCCCGAGTTCAAGACCGCGACGTTCCGCGAAGGCATCGAGAAAATCTCGGACCTCGCGCCGGGCATGGTCCTCGAAGGCGTGGTGACGAACGTCGCGGCGTTCGGCGCGTTCGTCGATATCGGCGTGCATCAGGATGGACTCGTCCACGTGTCGGCCATGTCGACGAAGTTCATCAAGGACCCGCACGAAGTCGTGAAGGCCGGTCAGGTCGTGAAGGTCAAAGTGCTCGAAACCGACGTCAAGCGCCAGCGGATCTCGCTGACCATGCGTCTCGACGACGATTTCGCGCCGGCATCCGCAGCCAACGCGGGCGCGCCGGCGCGCGGCGGGCAGGATCGGCGCGCGGCCGGCGGCGGGCGCGACGCGCGCCCGAACCAGCGCCGCGAGCCGGAACCGGCAGGCGCGATGGCCGCGGCGTTCGCGAAACTCAAACGCTGATTCGGCAGGCTCCAACGAAAAAACCCACGCTTCGCGGCGTGGGTTTTTTGTTTGTGCTCCGTGACCGAGAGCGCGGTCAGATCTCGATCTTGGTCCCGAGTTCAACCACGCGATTCGCCGGAATGCTGAAGAAATCGGTGGGCTTCGCGGCGTTCTGATGCATCCACGCGAAGACACGTTCACGCCATACCGACATGCCCGGAAGCTCCGTCGGCACCACGGTTTCGCGCGCCATGAAGAACGAGGTGTCCATCAACTCGAAGGTCATCGCGTGCGTGCGCGTGATCTGCTCGAGCACGGCCTTCACGTCCGGCGTTTCGTTGAAGCCGTACGCCGCTTTCACCAGAAACAGCCCGCCGCCGATGTCCTTCACGTCCAGGCGATGCGAGTCGTCCACGTACGGAATATCGCGCGTAATGAAGTTGAGAAATATCGTGCGCTCGTGCAGCACCTTGTTGTGCTTCAGATTATGCAGAAGGCTCACCGGAACGAGCGAATCGCTGCCCGTCAGATAGATGGCCGTGCCCGACACGCGATGCGGCGGATGCGCGAGCAGCCCTTGAAGGAACGGCATCAGCGGAATACCGTCCGCCGCCGTGCGGTCCTTCACGATCATGCGGCCCTTGTACCACGTCATCAAGAGGAAGAAGAGCGCCCCGCCGATGCACAGCGGCAGCCAGCCGCCCTGCTCGATCTTCAACAGGCTGGCGCCGAAGAAGCCGATGTCGATCACAAGGAACACGGCGATCATCCCGCCGACGAGAAAGCGGTTCCAGCCCCACAGGTTCGTCATCACGACCGACACGAGGATGGTGGTCACGAGCATCGTCGCGGTCACGGCGAGACCATAGGCCGCCGCGAGATTCTCCGAGCTCTTGAAGCCGACGACGATGCACAGAATGATGAACAGCAGCATCCAGTTGACGAGCGGGATATAGATCTGCCCGATGGCCAGTTCCGACGTATGCAGGATCTTCATGCGCGGTACGTAGCCGAGCTGAATGGCCTGACTCGTGAGCGAGTACGCGCCCGAGATGACGGCTTGCGACGCGATGACGGTAGCGATGGTCGAGAGAATGACGAGCGGCAGCAGCGCCCATTCCGGCGCGAGCAGGAAGAACGGACTCTCGATGGCCTTCGGCGAGTGCATCAAGAGCGCGCCTTGGCCGAAGTAGTTCAGCAAGAGCGACGGCATCACGAGTCCATACCAGCCGAAGCGGATAGGCTTTGCGCCGAAGTGCCCCATGTCCGCGTAGAGCGCCTCTGCACCGGTTAGCACCAGCACCACCGATCCGAGCACGATATACGCTTGCAGCACGTGGTCGGCCATGAACGAGAACGCATAGTACGGATTCAGCGCGACCAGCACGCCCGGCGCGAGCGCGATGTGATACGCGCCCAGCACCGCGAGCGTCAGGAACCACAGCAGCATGATCGGCCCGAACAGCTTGCCGACGACCGCCGTGCCGTGCCGCTGAATCCAGAAGAGCATGATGAGGATGATCATCGTGATCGGAATCACGTACGGCGACAGCTTGGGCGCGGCGATTTCCAGACCTTCCACCGCCGAAATGACGGACATGGCCGGCGTGATGACGGCATCGCCATAGAACATGCACGCGCCGAAGATGCCGAGCATCATCAGCACGCCGGAGAGCCGGCCGGGATCTTTCACGCTGCGCAGCGCGAGGGTCATCATCGCGAACACGCCGCCTTCGCCGTTGTTGTCGGCGCGCATGACGAACAGCACGTATTTGATCGCGACCACCATCACGATGGCCCAGAAGAGCAGTGAGATGACGCCGAGAATCGAGGCTTCGGAAAGACCGATGCCGTGCGAGGGACTGAAGGCTTCCTTCAGCGCATAAAGAGGACTCGTGCCGATGTCGCCGAAGACGACGCCGATGGCCGCGAGCGCAAGCGAAGGCAACGGCTGTTTGCGCTCTTGCGCGTGAGTCAGGGTAGTCATAAAAACGAAATGTCCGTCCAGAGCGGTAAAAAACCGAACGCCATTCTATCTAACGCCGCGCGCAAAAACGGCCTCTCGCATGTTGCTCACTTGCCACGAGAGGCGCGACTGGAAGTTTAGCATCGCGCCCCAAACGCGTCGGCAGGTCGTGCATGCTTACGCGCATCCTTCCGCCGGCTTGATGCGCGGGTCGCGGTGAAAGCGGCCCGAAATGCAAAACGCCGTTGCGCCGGGCACAAGCCCGGACGCAACGGCGCCTCTTGTCGAAACAAAGCGGTGGTTGGCTTACGCGCGGCCGTTTTGCATGCCTCGCTTGATCCACGCGCCGAGGTTGTGCGGACGCACCGTGTCCCATTCCTCGAACGGCTGATGAATCCACGGATTCGTTTCGAGAAACTGAACGTGGTAGTCCGGCTTCACCTTCGAGCACGCCTTGTACCACAGCACTGCGGAACGCACGGCCGTGATCGCGGGATAACGCTCCTTCAGATGCTCCTGTACGCGCGCGAGCGTCACGCCCGAATCGACGAGATCGTCCACCAGCAGCACATTGCCCGACAACTCGCCGCGCGTCATGGTGATGTACTGCGCGATGTCGAGATCGCCCTGCTGCGTGCCCGCGGCTTCGCGATACGAGCTCGTCGCGAGAATGGCGAGCGGCAGGTCGTAGATGCGCGACAGCTGGTCGCCCACGCGCAGGCCGCCGCGCGCGAGACACAGGATCTTGTCGAACTTCCATCCGGAGTCGTGCACGGTCAGCGCGAGCAGTTCGATCAACCGGTGATATTCGTCCCAGTTGACCCAGAGATTCTTGTCGTCGTTACGCGGGTCGGTCATCGCGATCATGGTGAGGCTCTTTCGATTGCATACTGCGGTTATATACGAAATGTGGCCGCATGAAGCGGCCACATTCTTTACAGCGTCCGGTTCAGGTCGAGGCTAACGCGCGCTCAGACCTTGAACGGATGACGAAGCAGAATGGTTTCGTCGCGGTCCGGACCGGTCGAAACCATGTCGATCGGCACGCCGGCCACTTCCTGCACGCGCGTGAGATAAGCGCGCGCATTCTCCGGCAGGCTGTCCCACTGCGTGATGCCGATGGTGCTTTCCTTCCAGCCGCCGAAGGTCTCGTAGACCGGCTCGCAGCGCGCCACTTCGGATGCACCGCGCGGCAGGATGTCGACCGGCTTGCCGTCGAGCGTATAGCCGACGCACAGCTTCACTTCTTCGAGGCCGTCGAGCACGTCGAGCTTGGTCATGCACAGGCCCGAGATGCCGTTGATCTGAATGGAACGGCGCAGCGCGGCGGCGTCCAGCCAGCCGGTGCGGCGCGGGCGGCCCGTGACCGAGCCGAATTCCTTGCCGACCGTGGCGAGGTTCAGACCCACTTGATCCTGACGCTGCGCGTTGTCCGCATCGTACAGCTCGCTCGGGAACGGGCCCGAACCGACGCGCGTGCAGTACGCCTTCGTGATGCCGAGAATGTAATTCAGCTTCTGCGGGCCGACGCCCGCGCCGGCCGTCGCCGCACCGGCGACGCAGTTGCTCGACGTGACGAACGGATACGTGCCGTGGTCGATATCGAGCAGCGTGCCTTGCGCGCCTTCGAACAGCAGATTGCGGCCAGCGTGATTCTCGTCGTAGAGACGGCGGGAGACGTCGGTGACCATGGGCGCGAGACGGTCGGCGAAGCCGAGCATCGTGTCGAGCGTTTGCTGGAAGTCGACGGCCTTCGCGCCGAGGTACTGCGTTAGCACGAAGTTATGGAAGTCGAGCGCTTCGGAGAGACGCTCTTCGAACACGGCGCGGTCGAAGAGATCCTGCACGCGCAGGCCGCGTCGCGCGACCTTGTCTTCGTACGCCGGGCCGATGCCGCGCCCCGTCGTGCCGATCTTGCCGGCGCCGCGCTTCGCTTCGCGCGCCTGGTCGATGGCGACGTGGTACGGCAGAACCAGCGTGGCGGCTTCGGAAATGAACAGGCGCTTCGAAACGTCGATGCCCGCGCCTTCCAGTTCGTCGATTTCCTTGAAGAGCGCCTCGGGCGACAACACGACGCCATTGCCGATGTAACAGGCCGTGCCCGCGCGCATGATGCCCGACGGGATGAGGCGCAGAATGGTTTTCTTGCCGCCGATGATGAGCGTGTGTCCGGCGTTGTGGCCGCCCTGGAAGCGCACGACGCCCTGGGCGTGGTCCGTCAGCCAGTCGACGATCTTGCCCTTGCCCTCATCACCCCATTGGGTGCCCACCACGACGACATTGCGCCCTGGGTTCACATTCACTGCACTGGCAGACATGTTGATTCGTTAGCTGGTTAAAAACGTATTTTACCTATGTTCGCGGCGCGTTCCGAATTTTTCGGGATGCGTTTCGCGATTCCGTCACGTCGGCGCGCGCACGCGCGTCTTCGCAAAAGTCCTTGCCGATCAGACGCCTGCGCGCGCCGGCGTCACGCGCTCTTCCACTTCCCACCGGCCGTCGCGTTCGATTAGCACGCGGTCGAACGCAAACTCGTCGAGGTCGTGATCGTGGCCCGGCAACGCCTGAATCACGACTTCTCCGGCATCGCGCAATGCTGCGACCGCCGCGCGCAGCGGTTCGTCGTGCCTCCACGGCGCGAGGATCGCACTGCCGCGCGCATCGACGGGAGAAATGCGCGCCACTTCGCGCAGATCGAGCGAGAAGCCCGTCGCGGGGCGCGCCCGGCCGTAGGCGAGGCCCACGTCGTCGTAACGGCCGCCGCGCGCCACCGCGTTCGGCACGCCATCGACGTACGCCGAAAACATCACGCCGCTGTGGTATGCGTAGCCGCGCAGATCGGCGAGGTCGATCATCAGTTCGGCGCCATCCGCCTGCGCCGCGAGGAACGCGAGATCGTCGAGCGCGCGCGCGATCACCGGCAGATTCGGCAGGCGCGCACGCGCCGTCTCGAGCACGGAGGCATCGCCGTAGAGCGATGGCAACGCGCGCAATGCCTCGCGCGGCACCTGACCGAGATGCGCCGTCAGTTCGTTCAGGCGCGGCACGTCCTTGCTCGCGAGCGCGTCGTAGAGCGCCTCGCCGAGCGATGCCGCCGCCGGCTCCAGTTCGAGCAACGCCGCCAGCACGCCCGCGTGACACAGATCGAGCCGCACTTTCGTCAGACCGGCGAGATGCAGCGAGTCGAGCATCAGCTGCTGAATTTCGAGGTCGGCTTCGAGGCCGGCGTGGCCGAAGATTTCCGCGCCGATCTGAATCTGCTCGCGCGTGGCGTGCAGGCCGCGCGGACGCGTGTGCAGCACGACGCCGGCATAGCACAGGCGCGTCACGCCTTGCCGGTTCAGCAAGTGCGCGTCGATGCGCGAGACTTGCGGCGTGATGTCGGCGCGCAGCCCGAGCGTGCGCCCCGACAGTTGATCGACGAGCTTGAACGTGCGCAGATTGAGGTCGCTGCCGCCGCTCGTCAGCAGCGATTCGAGGTATTCGAGCATCGGCGGCATGACGAGCTCGTAGCCGTACGAACGGAAGCGGTCGAGCAGGCGCCGGCGCAGTTCTTCGATCTTGCGCGCTTCCGACGGCAACACGTCGGCAATATTCTCGGGAAGAAGCCAGGTGGACATCGATACGTTTCCTGCGGGGCGCGACGCGTCAAAGCGCGGCGCGCATGAAGGATAAGGACAAAGATAGGCGAAAAGACGCTGCTTCGCGGCTACGTCGCGATAACGAGCAGAATCAGCCCCAGCACCATCGCGATCAACCCGCCGATGCGGATGTGATGCGGCGGGCGCTCGGCGATGCGGCGGAACGTATCGCGCCAGGCCGTCGGAAAGACGAAGGGGAACATGCCTTCGATAATCAACATCAACGCAAGAGCGAGCAGTATCGTCTCGACCATTGTCTACGGAGGATGAGCGCCGCGCGACGTAAGAGCCGCGCGGCGCGGGTGCGGTCAGCGCTTCGGCGCGGCGGAGGCGGACGTGTCGGCGCCGCCGTTCGGGCTCTTCATGAAACGGAAGAAGTCGCTGCTCGGGTCGACCACGATCACGTCGCCCGCCTTGAACGTCTTCTTGTACGCTTCGAGGCTCTGATAGAACTGGTAAAACTGCGGGTCGCGTCCATAGGCATCGGCGGCGATGGCTGCCGCCTTGCTGTCTCCTTCGCCCTTGATGGACTGCGCCTGGCTGTAGGCGTCGGCGAGAATCTGCTGCTGCTCGCGCTCGGCGTCGGCCTTGATCTTGTCGGCGTCCGCGGTGCCCTTCGCGCGCTCGTTCGCCGCCGCCTGCTGACGCGCGGCGATCATGCGCTTGTAGACGGAATCCGCCACCGCCGACGGAAAGTCGACGCGCGTCATTTGAAGATCGACCAGCTTCACGCCGAATCCCGATGCCGCGCCTTCCACCGCCTTCTGCGCCTCGGTTTCAAGCGCTTGCTGATTGGCGAGCGCATCGCTGAGCGAACGATTCGCGAACGCGCTCGCAAGCGCGGTGCGGGTCAGCGCGGCGAGGCGTTCCTGCGCGCTCTGCGTGTTCTTTTCGTTGCTCACGAAGAGCTTAAGCGGATCCGCCACGCGATACTTGATGACCGTGTTGACCAGCACTTCGTTCTTGTCCGACGTGGTGAAGCGGTCCGCCCCGCCCTCGTCGATGGTGAGCGTGCGTGTGTCGATGAGCGTCAGCGTCTGAAACGGCGGCGGCAGCTTGAAGTGCAGGCCCGGGCCATCCAGACGCGGGTTGCTGTCGCCATGCGCGGCCACGACGCCGGCATGCCGTTCGTCGACGGTAAAGACCATCGACGAGCCGATGAAGAGCACGACCACGACCGCGACGACGAGCGCAATGATTCGATTCATGTTGAGCGCTCCTTACTGCAGATCGTCTTGACGGCTGCGCGAGCGGAACGCATCGCGCGAGCGCAGCGGGTCGCCTGCGCCGCTCGCGGCATTCGGCGCGCTCGCGCCTGCCGCGCCGCTGGCGGGGACCGCAGCGGCTGAAGCGGCGGCGGAGCCTTGCGGGCGCACTTCGGCGCTAGCCGCCGCGGGCGCGCTGGCCGACGCGGCGTCGGCCGGGTTCGCGGCTGCGTCTTTCGCCTGCTGACGATTCGCTTCGACGAGCTTGTCGAGCGGCAGATAGACCACGTTGTTGCCGGCCTTGCTGTCCACGAAGACCTTCGTGGTGCGGGAGTAGATCTGCTGCATCGTGTCCAGGTACATGCGTTGGCGAATGACGGCGGGCGCCTTCGAGTATTCGGCGTAGACCTGCTTGAAGCGCTCGGCGTCGCCTTGTGCCTGCGTGACTTGGCGATTGCTGTAGGCGGTCGCCTCGTCGATCATCTTCGCGGCATCGGCCTTCGCGCGCGGCAGCAGTTGATTCGCGTAGGCTTGGGCGGTGTCGCGGGCGCGCTCGTTGTCCTGCCGCACGCGCGACGCTTCTTCGAACGCCGCCTGCACCTGAGTCGGCACCTGCACGCTCTGCACCGTGACGCCCGTCACCTGCAAGCCGGTGCGGTACGCGTCGAGCGCGTGCTGGATGGTCTCGGCCAGACGCGCGCGCAGCGTGTCGCGGTCCTTGTAGAGCAGATCGTCCGTCGCCGACGCGCCCGCGATCTCGCGGATGGCGGATTGCGCGGCTTCGGTCACGCTCTGGTCGGGATCGAGATTGCGGAACAGGAAGTCGGTCGGCGACTTGATCTGATACTGCACCGCGAAGCGCACGTCGAGAATGTCGGCCTCGTTCGTGAGCAGCGATGCATCGCGCACGTTGCCCTGCGCGAGCGCGACGCCGCGCCCGATCTCGACCGAGCGGATCTGGGACGTATCGACGATATCGTGCGACTGGAACGGATACGGCAAGCGCCAGTGGATGCCCTGCGGCACCGTCTGCCGATACTGGCCGAACTGGGAGACCACGCCCACGTGCCCGTCCTGCACGACGAACACGCCGCTGCCGAGATAGATGGCGATCAGCACGCCGATGACGATGCCGACACCGATCTTCGTGCCGCGGCCGTTGTCGCGCGGCATGCCGCCGCCTGGCTTGCGGCCGAAGATGCCCGCGATCCGGCGGTTGAACTCGCGCCACATCTCATCGAGGTCGGGCGGCCCTTCTTCCTTGCCGTTGCCGCGCTTGCCGTCTTGCGGACGCTTCGCGTCGTTCTTTACACCATTGGCGTCGCCCCGCCCCCAGCGCGGATCGTTGATGGAAAAGACGGCGCTCATGCGCTGCCTGTTAGTCCGCTCGTTGTAATCGTTCACTCGGTGATTCACCATTAGACAGCCGGTTCGATGCCGCGTCGGTATTGCGGAGCAGTTCAGTGTCCGTGCTCGGGAACCTGGTGGCCGTCACGTTGTTCGGCTGGCCGGTGGTCTTCCGGCTGCGCGTTGGCGTCGTGTGTCTCGTTCGGCCCGGACTGCGCGGGTTGCCCGGATTGTGTGACGTCCGTGGCTTCCGGCGCATTCGATACTTCCGGCTCATCCGACACTTCCGGCGTTCCCGACATTTCCGACGTTTCCGCCGGCGCTTGTGTTTCGGCGAGCACGCTGGGCAGGCTTTCTTCGGGTTCGCCTTCGTCGGCCGCAGCGATTTCGGCGATGGCGGCGCGCAGTTCGTCGAGTCCCTGACCGGTGCGCGCGCTCAAAAAGACGCGCGAAATATTACCATACTCGTCCCTTTCAACCGCCTCGCCGCGGGCCGCGAGTTCCGGCACTGCGTCGATCTTGTTGAAGACGAGAATCTGGCGAATGGATTCGGCGCCGATGCTGCGCAATACCTCGTTCACCTGATCGATCTGATCCAGGCGCACGGGGCTCGATGCATCCACGACATGCAGCAGCAGATCCGCGTGAACGGTTTCCTCCAGCGTCGCGCGGAATGCGGCGACGAGCTGGTGCGGCAACTCGCGGATGAAACCGACCGTATCGGACACCACCACTTGCCCCGCTTCCTCGCCGAGAAATACGCGGCGCGAAGTGGTGTCGAGCGTGGCGAACAACTGGTTGGCCGCGTACGCCTGCGCCTTGGTGAGCGCATTGAAAAGCGTGGACTTGCCCGCGTTCGTATAACCGACGAGCGACACCGACAACGTGCGATTGCGCGTGCGCTGCCGGCGCTGCGTGCCGTGCTGGCGGCGCAGTTTGGCAAGACGCGTCTTGAGCGCCTTGATGCGTTCGCCGATCAGACGGCGGTCGGTTTCCAGCTGCGTTTCGCCGGGACCGCGCAAGCCGATGCCGCCCTTCTGTCGTTCGAGGTGAGTCCACGCGCGGATCAGCCGCGTCGACAGATATTGCAGTTGCGCGAGTTCGACCTGCAGCTTGCCTTCGTGGCTGCGGGCGCGCTGCGCGAAGATATCGAGGATGAGGCTCGTGCGATCCACCACGCGGCGGTTGAGCGCCATCTCGAGATTGCGCTGCTGCGCCGGAGCGAGGGCGTGATTAAAGATGACGAGTTCGACGTCGTTCGCTTCGCAGGAAAGGCGCAGTTCTTCGACCTTTCCGCTGCCGATGAACATTTTGGCGTCCGGACTGGACCTGCGTCCGGTGAGCGTAACGGCGGGATGGGCGCCCGCGCTTTCTGCGAGCAGACTGAGTTCTTCGAGACTGGCTTCGAAATCGATCTTGCCGAAGTCGATGCCGACGAGTGCGGCGTTAATCAAATTGATGTATTCGTTTTTGAAGCGACCGGCGAGTCGCATTTAGCTGCGATCTTGCCGCCGGCCGCGACGAGGTTTAGGACGATTCGGCGTCCGGATGGAAATTCACCGGACGGGCCGGCACGACCGTGGAAATGGCGTGCTTGTAGACCATCTGGGTGACCGTATTTCTGAGCAACACAACGTACTGGTCGAACGATTCGATGTTCCCTTGAAGCTTGATGCCGTTGACCAAATAGATCGACACCGGCACGTGCTCTTTACGCAGCGCGTTCAAAAACGGGTCTTGTAACAATTGCCCTTTGTTGCTCATAGCAAACTCCGTATTTTTTTGCAGGTTAGAAGTATTGTGGACGAAGAAAAAGAGATCCGCCGACAATCGCTACACTATAGCCGATTTTCGTTTCGGCAAGAGATCGGCCACCCGGCCAATCGGGCCGCAACGCTTGACTGAAGCGGCTCTCAGTCCTTGTCCGCATAAGGGTTCTTGCTCGAGCGGAACTCTATGCGCAATGGAGTGCCGGCCAGTCCAAAAGTTTCTCGAAAGCGCCCTTCCAGATACCGTTTATAGGTATCCGTGACCGCATCGAGCGCGTTGCCATGCACGACGATGATCGGCGGATTCTGACCGCCCTGGTGCGCATAGCGAAGCTTCGGCCGCACAGGCCCGCGGCGGCGCGGCTGCTGGAACTCGACGGCTTCGATCAGCGCGCGCGTGAGCTTCGGCGTCGGCAGCTTGGCCATCGCGGCGGCGTAGGCGTCGTCGACCGATTTCATCAGCGCGCCGATGCCGGTTTTCTCCAGCGCCGAGACGTAGTGAAATTTAGCAAAGTCCAAAAACTTGAGCTTGCGCGTGAGATCGGCCTTGGTGCGCTCGCGCACATGCGAATCCAGACCGTCCCACTTGTTCACGCCCACCACGAGCGCGCGTCCCTGTTCGACGACGAAGCCCGCGATATGCGCGTCCTGATCCGAGATGTCCTGCTGCGCGTCGAGCAGCAGGATCACGACGTTCGCATCCGAGATCGACTGCAGCGTCTTCACGACCGAGAACTTCTCGATCGCCTCGAACACCTTGCCGCGTCGACGCAGGCCGGCCGTGTCGATCAACGTGTATTTGCGGCCTTGTCGCTCAAAATCAACATAGATCGAATCGCGCGTGGTGCCCGGCATGTCGAATGCGATCACGCGCTCCTCGCCGATCAGCGTGTTCACGAGCGTCGACTTGCCGACGTTCGGTCTCCCGACGATAGCGATCTTCACGCCGTGCTGCGCCTTTTCTTCCTCGCTTTCTTCCGTGTGACCGGCATAAGCGATGTCGAGCGCATCGTTGATCATCTCGGTCACGCCGTCGCCGTGCGCGGCCGAGATCGCCCGCGGATCGCCGAGACCGAGCTCGTAGAAGTCGGACGCGACCGCCGTGTACTTCATGCCCTCGGCCTTGTTCACGACGAGAAAGAGCGGCCGGCCGGTCTTGCGCAAATAGTCCGCGATGGACTTGTCCTGTGGCGCGAGCCCGTTGCGTCCATCGACGATGAACACGACGACGTCCGCTTCTTCCACGGCCTGCCGCGTCTGCCGCGCCATTTCATGGAGGATGCCGTCTTTCGCCACCGGTTCGAAGCCGCCCGTATCCACGACGAGATACGGCCGTTCGCCGCCGACGCGACCTTCGCCGTAATGGCGGTCGCGCGTCAGGCCGGGCAGGTCGGCGACGAGCGCATCGCGCGAACGCGTCAGCCGGTTGAAGAGAGTCGATTTCCCCACATTGGGGCGCCCGACGAGGGCAATCACGGGTTTCATCAGATGTTGTTCACGGTTGAACGCAAGGCGAACGCGAAACGTGCGGTGCGAACGTCAGTCCCGCCTACGCTGCGCAATGGCTGCGCTTGTCGAAAATTAGCATGGATTCGGCTCGAGCCACGCGAGGGTGCGTGGCGATCGAGCGCCGGCGCCGTGCGCCGTTGTTCTGTCTGTCCGAGGGCTATTCTCGCGCCGCGTCACCGCGCGACGCGCTTTGTTCTGTCACGCCCTGCGTACTGAGTGTTGTTGCCGGGCGCGTACGGTGGACGCGCCCTCTTTCTTGCATGCCGCGCGGACGAACCCGCCAGCGCGGCTTTCCACGGCGCTTCGCCTCGGGCGAGCCGACGCGCCGTTTCGAGACTTACTGCGGACGGAAGCCGTAGAGATCGCCGTCATGCGTCTGCACGACGAGCGTATTGCCCGCCAGCACCGGCGCGGCGGTGATCGCGCTGCCGTCGGTCGGCATGCGGCCCACGAGTTCGCCGTTGTCCGTGCTCAGGAAATGCACGAAGCCCTTGTAGTCGCCGAGAACGACCGCGCGCCCGAGGATGAACGGCACGCTCACCTGGCGGTTCTTGAGCTTGTCGTTCTTCCAGACGGGCGAACCGTCGGCGGCACGGAACGCATTCACGACCGACCAGTCGTCGCCCGCTGCGACGATCTGCTCGTCTTGCGCAAGGCCGCTGTCGCTCGAGAAGTTCTTCTCCCACACCGCACGGCCCGAATTGGCGTCGAAGCAGCCGATCTTGCCTTGGAACGTGACCGCGCAGGTCTGCGCGCCGACGAGACCGGGCGCGCCCGTGACGTCGTTGATGCGCTCGACTTCGGTCACGCCCTTCGGGTACGACACCGGCGCTTGCCAGTAGGCATCGCCCGTTTGCAGGTTGATCGCGGCGAAGTTGCCGCCCGGGAAGCCCGCGAGCACCGCCTGACTGCCGGCGAACGTCATGCCGGCGGCCACGCGCAGATTCAACGGCACGGCGCGCAACTGGAAGATCCACTTCTGCTCGCCGGTTTGGGCGTTGAACGCGACCACCTTGCCGTCGATGGTGCGCACGATCACGAGGTCGTTGCCGACGAGCGGCGGCGAGATGATTTCGCCCGGCGCGGTCGCCGTCCACAACTGCTTGCCGTCGGGTCCGAGCACGTAGACCGCGCCCTTCAGGCCGCCGACCGCCGTCAGATTGCCGTCGCTGCCGACGCCTGCGGACAGATCGTCCTTCAGCTTCGTGCGCCAGACGTCCTGACCCGTCTTCGCGTCGATCTTCGCGACGGTGCCGTTCTCGCCCGCGGCGTAGACGGCGTCGCCCACCGCGACCGGCGAGAACAGATAGCGGCCGGCCTTGCCGACGCTGGCCTTCCACGCCTGGCTGACGTTCAGCACCGGCTTGAACTCGACGAGCGGCGTCGGCACGCGGCGCTCGTCCTTGGTCGACGAACAGGCGGCCAGAAGCACGGTCATCGCGCAGGCGAGCGGCACGGCGTAGCGTTTCAATTGGATCATCGGAGGACGCAACATGAATGTGAATTCGGTTGACCGGCGCGGCCGCGAATCGCTTGCGGGCGACACGCGGCGCGGCGGCTTGATTGGCGAAACGGCTTCAGCGCTAGCGGAGCGCCGAACGTCGGAAGCGATGCGGGTCAGCCGCCGAGCGCATCGAGCTTGAACTGGACCAGTTGCCGCGCGGACGTGTCGTTCGCCGGCAGCGCTGCGAGGGCCGTCTGGTACGCGGCGCGCGCATCGTCGCGCTTGCCTTGCGCAGCGAGCAGATCGCCCCGGCGGTCCGCGATCACGCCCTTAAACGCATCGAGCGGCGCGTCGGCGAGCAGCTTCAGGCCGGCGTCGTAATTTTTCTCGTCGGAGAGCACGAGCGCGAGGCGCAGCTTCGCGATTTGCTTGTACTCGTCGTCTTTCGCGTGATCGACGGCCCACTGCAACTGAGCCTTCGCGCCGGCCGTATCGCCTGCCATATACAAAGACTTCGCGGCCAGAAGCGCGCTCATCTCGGCGTAAGCGGTGCGGCCGAACTTGTCTTCCATGTCCGATGCGACCCGCGCGACGAGCTTCTGATCGCTCCCGTTGACCGCTTGCTGAAGCTGGTCGTACAGCACCGAAGCCTCGGCAGCCTGACGCCGCTGCCAGTAATTCCAGCCGTTGAAAGCGGCCGCAACGACGAGCGCCACGAGCACGATCCACGTCGTGGTGTTACCCCATTTGGCCCACCAGGCCTTGACACTTTCCAGCGATTCTTGTTCGTCGTGGTAACTCATCGTCCAGCTATTCCTTCCTGCGTTTCATGGCCCTTCGTTCGCCTGGCGCGATGGCGGAACGCGCTTACACGCGCTTGCACTCGATTCCGCCGGATGCGCACGGCTTCGCTTCGATTCCTATGCTTTAGGCATCCTCGTCCGCGGCGGTTGCAACCATCGCATTGATTAGGTATTCGGTCAAGTCTTCCGCCGGAACGTTCACCTGCTCGTTCTTTTGCGCATCGGACGTTTCGTCGCCCGAGCGGCGCAGCGGCTTCACGCCGATCATGCCCTGCGCGAGTTCGTCCTCGCCGAGCACCACCGCGAACGCCGCGCCGCTTGCGTCCGCCTTCTTCATCTGCGACTTGAAGCTGGAAGACGCGCCGTCCGGGCTGCAATGCAGAATGACGTCGAGCCCCGTGTCGCGCAGACGCTCCGCCACGATGAACGCCTGCTCTGCCGCCTGCTCGCCCTGATGCACGACGTAGACGTCCGTGCCCTCGGCTTCCGGCACCAGATTTTCTTCCTTCAGCAGTTCGAGAATGCGCTCGACGCCCATCGCCCAGCCGCATGCGGCGGTCGGCTTGCCGCCGAGCTGCTCGATGAGCGGATCGTACCGCCCGCCGCCCGCCACCGTGCCCTGCGCGCCGAGTTTGTCGGTGACCCACTCGAAGACGGTGAGGTTGTAGTAATCGAGGCCGCGCACGAGACGCGGGTTGATCGTGAACGGGATATTGTTGGCCTTCAGCAGCCGCTGCACGCCTTCGAAATGCTTGCGCGACTCATCGCCCAAGAAGTCGACGAGCTTCGGCGCGTTCTGCGCGATCTCCTGCATCGCCGGATTCTTCGTGTCGAGCACGCGCAGCGGGTTCGTGTAGAGACGGCGCTTCGCTTCCTCGTCGAGTACATCGACGTGCTGTTCCAGATACGCGATCAGCTTCTCGCGGTGCGCCGCGCGTTCGTGCGCCTGGCCGAGCGAATTGAGTTCGAGGCGGATGCCCGTCAGCCCGAGGTCGTCCCACAGGCGCTGACACATCATGATGATTTCCGCGTCCGTGTCCGGACCTGCGAAGCCGAGCGCCTCGACGCCGACCTGATGGAACTGGCGATACCGCCCGCGCTGCGGACGCTCGTGCCGGAACATCGGGCCGATGTACCACAGGCGCTTTGGGCCGTCGTACAGCAGGTTGTGCTCGATGGTCGCGCGCACCACGGCCGCCGTATTTTCCGGGCGCATGGTGAGATGCTCGCCGTTCAGCGCGTCGGTGAAGCTGTACATCTCCTTCTCGACGATATCGGTCACTTCGCCGATACCGCGCGTGAAAAGCTGCGTATGCTCAACGATCGGCGTGCGAATGTTCTGATAGCCGTATGCGCGCAGCATCGACTTCACGGTGGTTTCGAAGAAGTCCCACAACGCGGCATCCTGCGGGAGGATGTCGTTCATGCCCTTCACGCCCGTCAGCTTCGCGAGCCGTTTCTTCTGTTCAGTCATCTGTCTTTAGATTGATGCCGCGGACGTTTCGACGCGCTTGCCGTAAGTGCGCTCGACGTAGTCGCTAACGATTTGCTGGAATTCTTCGGCAATGCGCTCGCCGCGCAGCGTCTTCACCTTCACGCCGTCGACGAACACCGGCGCGGCCGGATTTTCGCCCGAACCCGGCAGGCTGATGCCGATGTTCGCGTGCTTCGACTCGCCCGGCCCGTTGACGATGCAGCCCATCACGGCGACGTGCATCTTTTCGACGCCGGGGTACTGGTCGCGCCAGACGGGCATCGAGTTGCGCAGGTAGGTCTGAATCTGCGACGCGAGTTCCTGGAACAGCGTGCTCGTCGTGCGCCCGCAGCCGGGACACGCAATGACCATCGGCGTGAACGAGCGCAGGCCCATGGTCTGCAGAATTTCTTGTCCGACGACCACTTCGCCGGTGCGCGCGCCGCCCGGCTCGGGTGTGAGCGAAATGCGGATAGTGTCGCCGATGCCCTCTTGCAGCAGCACCGACAGCGCCGCCGTGGACGCCACGATGCCCTTCGAGCCCATGCCCGCCTCGGTCAGGCCGAGATGCAGCGCGAAGCTGCAGCGCTTGGCCAGTTCGCGGTAGACCGCGATCAGATCCTGCACGCCGCTCACCTTGCACGACAGGATGATCTTGTCGCGTCCGAGCCCCAGTTCCACGGCGCGTTCCGCCGAGCCGATCGCCGACTGGATCAGCGCCTCGTACATCACGCTTTGCAACTCCCACGGCGTCGCGCGGGCGGCATTCTCGTCCATCATGCGCGCGAGCAGGTCCTGATCGAGACTGCCCCAGTTCACGCCGATGCGCACCGGCTTGTCGTACTGGATTGCCGCTTCGATCATCTGCGCGAATTGCGTGTCGCGCTTCGCGCCCTGTCCGACGTTGCCCGGGTTGATTCGATACTTCGACAACGCCTCGGCGCACGCGGGATGATCGCGCAGCAGCAAGTGGCCGTTGTAGTGGAAGTCGCCGACGAGCGGCACGGTCACGCCCATGCGGTCGAGTTGCTCGCGGATATGCGGCACGGCCGCCGCCGCTTCCGGCGTATTCACCGTGATGCGCACGAGTTCCGATCCGGCTTGCGCGAGTTCCTTGATCTGGATCGCCGTGCCGATGGCGTCGGCCGTATCGGTGTTGGTCATCGACTGGACGCGCACGGGCGCATCCCCGCCGATGGTCACGAGCTGGCCGCCCCAGCGCACGTCCACCGCATGCGACGACCGCCGCGGCAACGGACCGCCGAAGACCGGCTCCGTCGAACAGATTTTGCTGCTAATCAGGGATTGAGCTTCGGATTGCATCGAAAAACCCTTTGGCAACCGGGGCGCTGACAGGCAGCCGGAGTTGCTTGAATGGAACCTCGAACGGGCGTCACGGGAAAGACCGTGGCGCCCCTGACTTGTCCGCGCGCGTCGCGCGGAGCCTCAAGCCGCCCGCGTGATGTCCTTACGGCAGCGAGAAGCGCGCGACGTTTCCGCGGGCGGAAGAATACTTCTTGGCGTCGACGGGCTCGTCGTCCACCGACAGCGACTCGACGCCCCTCGCGTTTCCGACCGTCACCTTGAACGGCGCTTCGCCTTGAACGCGCTGCGTGCTTCCCGCGCGCACCAGTCCGGAGAAGACTTCCTTGCCGTCCTTGCCGCGCACGCTGAACCAGCTATCTTCCTTCACTTTCAATTCGACGGCGTTCGTGCCCTTGCCCGTCGTTGCCACGGTCGCGGCCGAAGCCGGTGCCGTCGCGACGGCCGCCGATGCGGCCTTCGGCGCCGGCGCGGCCACTGCGGGCGCGCTCGCGCTCTGCACGGCCGTAATGGTGGACGACGACGCCGGCAACGCGTTCGTGCCGAGCGGACGCGGCATCGGCTGCTCGCCGGGCGCGGCCGCCACTTCGGGCAGCGATGCTTCGCCGGTGTTCGCGGCGGCGGCTTCGTCGGGCGTCGCGACTTGCGACGCGGCCGGCTTGTCGCCGGACGTCGACGCGAGCCCCGCGCCGGTGGTCGACTTGAGCCGCGCGAGCCACGCCGACGAATCGCCGCCGGTATGCCACATCACCAGCGCCGCGAGCACCGCGACGATCGCCGCGACGCCCCACAGCCACGAACGCTTGCGGCCCGACGAATTGCCGAGCGGCACCGAGACGCGGCCGCGCGGCAAGCCAGCGCCCGACGACGCCGGCACCTTCAGATTGTGCTCGACGGGCACGCCGTCACGCCGGAACGCCTGCGTGAACGGCGCCGGATCGGCGCCGAGCACTTTCGCGTAGCTGCGCACGATGCCCGCCGCGAACGTCCGGTCGGGCAACTGGCTGATGTCGCCTTCTTCGAGTGCGGCGAGCTTCTGCGGCGACACCTTGAGCCGGGCGGAAACGTCGTCGATCGACCATCCCTTGGCGTGCCGGAGTTGCACGAGACGTGCGCCGACTGCCTGCAACGAGTCCAGCGTCTCCGGCTGGCCCTCGCGCGATGCCGCCCCTCCGACCCGCGTCCGGGCATCATGCTGATCGCCGGACATTTCATCGGTATGACTGCCGAAAGGCGTCGGGTGTTGCGGCTCACTCATCCCAAATTCCTCGCATCGATTCTTTTATATTGCGCTGCTGCGCCGTCAGGTTCAAAAGCACTGAACGATACAACTCCGGCGCCGTTGCAGACCGCTTTATAACAAAATGTTCGCCTTCGCGCGGCGCTTGCCTCATGGTCGTTGCCGTCTTGCCATGTCGGAGCGTGGGCGCAGCCGCGAATCCGTCAGACCGCGCGCACCTCGATCACCTTGCTTCCCGCGCGGTTCGTGCGCTCGGCGAGCCGCGTGCGATCCTGCACCGCGCCCGCGAGCTGACCGCATGCCGCGTCGATGTCGTCGCCACGCGTCTTGCGCACCGTCGTGACGACGCCCGCGTCGATCAGCACCTGCGCGAACCGTTTGATCTGCTCGTTCTTCGAGCGCGTGAGGCCGGATTCCGGGAACGGATTGAACGGAATGAGGTTGAACTTGCACGGCACGTCGCGCGTCACCGCGAGCAATTCGCGGGCGTGAGCCTCGCTGTCGTTCACGCCGTCCAGCATGCAGTATTCGAACGTGATGAAGTCGCGCGGCGCGACCTTCAGATACCGCTGGCACGCCGCCATCAGTTCGCGCAACGGATACTTCTTGTTGAGCGGCACGAGCATGTCGCGCAGCGGATCGTTCGGCGCGTGCAGCGACACCGCGAGGGCCACGGGAAGATCGGCCGCGAGCCGGTCCATCATCGGCACGACGCCGGACGTGGACAGCGTGACGCGGCGGCGCGACAGGCCGTAGGCGTTGTCGTCGAGCATCAGGCGCATGGCCGGCACGACGGCGTCGTAGTTCAGCATCGGCTCGCCCATGCCCATCATCACGACGTTGGTGACGACGCGCTCGCCCTTGCCCGGCCCGCCGACGTCGCGCCCGAGCGACTTGCGCAGCGCGAACTCCGCCATGCGCAGCTGGCCGATGATCTCGCCGGTCGTCAGATTCCGGGAGAAGCCTTGCTTGCCGGTGGAGCAGAACCGGCAGTTGACCGCGCATCCCGCCTGCGACGACACGCAAAGCGTGCCGCGCGTCTCTTCGGGGATGAACACGGTTTCGACCGCGTTGCCGTTGCCGACGTCGATCAGCCACTTGCGCGTGCCGTCGGTGGAAACGTGGTCGCGAATGATGTCGGGCATCGCCAGCGTGGCGCGGCCCTTGAGTTTTTCGCGCAAAGATTTCGCGAGATCCGTCATGCCGTCGAAGTCGTCGGCGCCAAACTGATGGATCCAGCGTTGCAATTGCTTGGCGCGAAACGGCTTTTCGCCGAGGCTGCCGCAGTAAGCGACCAGCCCGGCGGCGTCGAGATCGAGAAGATTGACGGTGCTGCTGCTCGTCATGTCGAGTTCTGCCATTTCCAGATTGCGAAGCCCGGGCGCTTGCCCGGGACCGTTCGCGCCAAATTCCTGCTTATTCACAACTATTTTTTTGCAGCTATTCTTGTGCTGAGGCGCGTTTGACCGCGCCTTAACCAGACGCGGCGACCAGCACACGAATTAACGCGAGTAGACGTTCACTTCCGGGAAGAAGAACGCGATTTCCTGGCGTGCCGTTTCCGGAGCGTCGGAGCCGTGCACGGCGTTCGCGTCGATGCTGTCGGCAAAGTCGGCGCGGATCGTGCCCTTGTCAGCCTTCTTCGGGTCGGTGGCGCCCATCAGGTCGCGGTTCTTGGCGATTGCGTTCTCGCCTTCCAGCACCTGGATCATGACCGGACCCGACACCATGAATTCCACGAGGTCCTTGAAGAACGGACGCGCGGCGTGCACCGCGTAGAACTTCTCTGCGTCGGCGCGCGACAGGTGAACCATGCGGGACGCGATGATCTTCAGACCAGCGTTCTCGAAACGGCTGTAGATCTGGCCGATAACGTTCTTTGCCACTGCGTCCGGCTTGATAATCGACAGGGTGCGCTCGATCGCCATGAAAAACTCCAAAAAATGAACGGTTTACGGATTAAAACGAATCGACAATTGTAGCACGAAGCAAGGTATGATTGCGATTGAAACCTTACGGAGCCGTAAGGATCAAAGCATGCGTGGGCTGGGTGCATGCAGGCTGTGAAATAGAGCGGGCAAGCATTGAATTCTGCGCGCGCCGCAGCCATATTGGAGCAAAACGCGGTATCTCAATGGACCAGCCGTGCACCGTTGCGATACTAATACTGGCTTAAGACAGCGACGTTAGGATCCCGTGTAATCAGAACGTAGCGGTAAAACTGAACGACGGACAATTGGAGCAAGGAGAAACCATGAACGAATCACCCTACGGCTTCGGCCGCACTGGCGCCGTCACCTCGGTCGAGGTGCGCAACAAGGTGCTGCGCAATACTTACTGGCTGCTGGCGCTTTCGATGGTGCCGACGGTTCTCGGCGCGTACATCGGCGTCGCGACAGGCTTTTCGCTGTTCGCGGCCACGAGCCCGGCAATGAGCTTCATCGCGTTCTTGGCCATCGCGTTCGGCTTCATGTTCGCGATCGAAAAGACGAAGAACAGCGGCATGGGCGTCGTCGTCCTGCTCGGCTTCACGTTCTTCATGGGACTGATGCTCTCGCGCCTCTTGAGCTTCATTCTCGGCTTCTCGAACGGGCCGCAGCTCATCATGATGGCCTTCGGCGGCACGGGCGTGATTTTCGCGGCCATGGCCACCATCGCGACCGTCAGCAAGCGTGATTTCTCGGGGCTGGGCAAGTTCCTGTTCATGGGCGTGATCGTCATTCTGCTCGCCGCATTCGCAAACATCTTCTTGCAACTGCCGGCGCTGATGATGACGATCTCCGTGCTCGCCATCGTGATTTTCTCGGCATACATGCTGTTCGACGTGCAGCGCGTCGTGAACGGCGGCGAGACGAATTACATCAGCGCGACGCTCGCCATCTACCTCGACCTGTACAACGTGTTCACGAACCTGCTGGCGCTGCTCGGCATCTTCGGCGGCAATCGCAACTAATCGCGAAACGCTTCGCTGAGACGAAGAAACCGGCCTTCGGGCCGGTTTTTCTTTGCCTGCTGAAAACGCGCGAGGAGCAGTCGAATCAGTCCCGCTCGAACAGGGCGATCGATTCGACGTGCGATGTATGCGGGAACATGTTCACGACGCCCGCGCCCTTCATCCGGTAGCCGGCCTCGTGCACGAGCAGGCCGGCATCGCGCGCAAGCGTCGCCGGATTGCAGGACACATAGACGATGCGCTTCGGCAGGATCGCGTCGTCGCCGCTCTGCGCGATGTCCGCGAGCGCCTTCGACACCGCGAGCGCGCCTTCGCGCGGCGGATCGATCAGGAACTTGTCGAAGCGGCCGAGCGCGCGCATGTCGTCGGCGGTGACTTCGAACAAATTCCGGCACGCGAAGGACGTGTGTCCTTCGACGCCGTTCGCCTTCGCATTCTCGAGCGCGCGAGCCGTCAGCGCCTCGCTACCCTCGATGCCCACCACTTCGCGCGACACTCGGGCGAGCGGCAGCGTGAAATTGCCGATGCCGCAGAACAGATCGAGCACGCGATCGGTGCGTTCCGCCGCGAGCAGGCTCAACGCGCGGGACACGAGCACACGGTTGATCTGATGATTGACCTGCGTGAAGTCGGTCGGCTTGAACGGCATGCGGATGTTGAATTCCGGCAGCGTGTACGCCAGTTCGCGGTCGAGCGGATAAAACGGATAAACGGTGTCCGGACCCTTCGGCTGCAGCCAGAACTGTACGTTGTGCTCGTCGGCGAACGCCCGCAGCAGCGCTTCGTCGGCTTCGGTCAGCGGTTCCAAAATGCGCAGAACGAGCGCCGTCACGTCCGAGCCCACCGCCAGTTCAATTTGCGGCATGCGATCGCGGATCGACAGCCCCGCCACGAGATGACGCAGCGGCACGAGCATCGCGGAAACGTGCGGCGGCAGCACTTCGCAGCTTGTCATGTCTGCGACGTAGCTGCTTTTGCGCTCGTGAAAGCCGACCAGCACGCCGCCCTTCTTTTCGACATGGCGCACGGTCAGCCGCGCCCGGTAGCGGTATCCCCACGACGGACCGTGAATCGGCCGGAACATGGTTTCCGCGCGCAGCTTCGCCAGATGCTGAAGATTGTCTTCCAGCACGCGCTGCTTGACCGCGATCTGCGCTCGCACATCGAGATGCTGCATCGAGCAGCCGCCGCACGTGCCGAAGAACTGGCACTTCGGCTTCGTGCGGATCACCGCTTCGCGCAGCACCTTGACGACCTGCGCCTGCTCGAAGCTCGGCTTCTTGCGATAGCTCGAATAGCTCACGCGTTCGCCCGGCAACGCGCCTTCCACGAAGATGACTTTGCCCGGCTCGCCGTCCTCGTTCACCGTGCGGCCGACGCCGCGCGCGTCCATATCGAGCGCGTCGATTTCGATTTCAGGCGCGACGAACGACGGATCGGGCGTGACGGATTTCGCGGGCGCCGCGCGGCGGCGATGCGGATTTTTTCGAGCGGCTTCAGACACCTGCGTACTTCCTGACTGACGTGATAGCAAAGGCGAGATTGTAGACGAAGCGTCAAGAACTCATCAGCCGAACGCGGCGAGATACTCGGCCCAGTGCGGCGACGTTTCCTGCGCGAGCGCGTTCTTCACGAAGTTGACCTCGTCGCTGTATTCGTCGGCCGAGAAGCCGCCGCGCATCAACTGGAACCGGCAATACATCAGGTACGTATTGACGACATCCGTCTCGCAATAGTTGCGGATCTCGTCGAGCTGGCCGTCGCAGAAGGCATCCCACACCTTGCCGCCGTCCATCCCGAGCTTGCCGGGAAAGCCGCAGAGCTTCGCGAGCGCGTCGAGCGGCGCGTTGGCGCGCGCCTGATACATCGCGAGGACGTCCATCAGGTCGATATGCCGCATGTGATAGCGGCTGATGTAGTTATTGAATTTGAACTCGCGGTCGTCCTGGCCGAGGTCCCAATAGCGCGGCGCGGCGATGCCGTGCACGAGCGCGCGGTAATGCAGCACCGGCAGATCGAATCCGCCGCCGTTCCATGAAACAAGTTGCGGCGTGTATTTCTCGATCACGCGATAAAACGACTGAATCAGCGCCGCTTCGCCGTCGCCGGGCGCGCCGAGCGAGCGCACGCGAAAGCCGTTGTTGTCGCGAAACACGCATGAGATAGCCGCGACGCGTTGCAAATGGTGCGGCAGAAAATCGTTGCCGACGCGCTCGCGGCGCATCTGGAACGCATAGTCGGCGACTTCGCGATCCGAAATATCGGCGGGCAAATCTTCGAGACGGCGAATGCCGTCGACATCGGGGATCGTCTCGATGTCGAATACGAGAATCGGTGTCATTGAATCCTGGGAATGCGGCAGAACAAGTGCGACGACGCCCTCGCGGGCGCCAGGTAAGCGCTAAAGCACGGCGTCCTTGCGAACGCCGTTGGACGCGAAGAAACGCTTGAGCCTCACGAGCGCCTCCTGCTGGATCTGGCGCACGCGCTCGCGCGTGAGACCCATTTCGTCGGCCAGCTCTTCCAGCGTGGCCGGCTCGATGTGATTGAGTCCGAAACGTCGCTCGATCACATGCCGATGCTTGTCCGACAGCCGCGAGAGCCACAAGCGCGTTAGCGTTTCGAGTTCGCGGTGCTGCACTTCGGCATCCGGCGACTGGCTTTGATCGTCGGAAAGCAGGTCGAGCAGGCTGCTGCCCGGATCGAGGTCGAGCGGCGCGTCGAGCGAAGCGGTGTGTTCGTTCAACGCGAGAATGTCGGTGACTTCCTCGGGCGTCTTGCCGGTGAGATACGCGATGTCGTCGATGCTGGCGTCGCGGCGCTCCGGCGCCACGGGATCGTTCGCGTTGGCGGAATTCTTCTCCAGATGGCGCTTCGCGCGCAGCACCTGATTCAGTTCGCGAATCACGTGGACCGGCAGCCGCACCGTGCGAGCCTGATTCATGATGGCGCGCTCGATGCTTTGACGTATCCACCAGGTCGCGTACGTCGAGAAGCGGAAACCGCGCGTCGGATCGAATTTCTCAATCGCGTGCATGAGGCCGAGGTTGCCTTCCTCGATCAGATCCAGGAGCGGCACGCCGCGATTCAAATAACCCTTCGCGATACTGACGACCAGCCGCAAATTGCGCTCGATCATGACCTGCCGCGCCTCGAACTCGCCGGCCTTCGCGAGACGCGAATACCGCTGCTCCTCCTCGACGGTGAGCAGCGGCTTCACGCTGATGCGATTCAGGTAATGCTGAATAGTGTCGGCCGTGAGTTCGGCCTGAAGCAGCGAGCGGAAGTCGTCCGCGTCGGGCGGGGAATCGTTTGCGCCGTCGGCGGTTTCAGCGCCGTCTTCCGCGCGCTTGCCGCGGCCCGCGCCGTCTTCGTCGGAATCGACATCGACGTCGATGTTCTCGGCGTCCTCGTCGCGGGTAGAAGCGCCCTCTTCCGCCGACACTTGCAAAGGTCGGCTGATCGTCTCAGTCTCGGCTTGCGGCAGGCGGCGCTTCGTTTTCGGCATGATGGCTCCGCTTTTATTGCGGCGGCAAATACTTCAGTGGGTCAACAGGTTTACCCTGCCGGCGAACTTCGAAATGCAACATCACACGGTCCGAATCGCTGTTCCCCATCTCAGCGATTTTCTGCCCTTTAGTCACCGCGTCTCCCTCTTTTACCATCAAAGCGCGGTTATGTGCATATGCCGTGAGAAAAGTCGCATCGTGCTTGATGATAATGAGATTGCCGTAGCCGCGCAGCCCGTTTCCGGAATAAACGACCCGCCCGTCCGCCGATGCGTTGACCGGATCTCCGGCCGCCCCGCCGATGTTCAAACCCTTGTTCTTCGCGTCGTCGAACGTGCCGAGAATCGGGCCGCGCGTCGGCCAGATGAACGCCGGCTGCGCTGCCGCCGCTGCGCTGTTGTCGACGCCCGCCGCCACGCCCGGTGCCGCGCCTGCCGCCGCGCCCGGCGCGGTTCCCATGCCGGAACTCGGCCCGTAGTACGGCGGCTGAGCCGTGCCCGTTGTCGTGCCCGGCTGCTGCGCGCCGCCGTTGAGCGGCTGCGCTTCGACTGCGCCACCCGCGATCGGCGCGGTCGACACGCCCGGCGTCGCCGCGGCGACATTCGCTCCCGGTGGCGCGACGCGCACCAGCTGACCGACCTCGATCTGATTCGGGTTGGTCAGATTGTTCCAGGCAGCGATGTCGTGATAATTCTGACCGTTTTCCAGTGCGATTCGATATAGGGTGTCGCCCGGTTTCACGCGGTAGAAGCCCGGCGGCGGCGGACCGTTGGACGCGGCGGCCTGGGCGGCATCCGTCCCGATGGGCGCGCCGGTCCTATCCACCACCGGCGCCATGTCCATGCGCGTCGAACACGCCGCCAGCACGGTTAGCGCAACGACGCACACGCTGCGCTGCGCCGCCGTCAGGCGAACGTTCGCACTCCCTACTCGCCAAGCACGCAAGATACTCATCGGTGTCAAATCACTCCGGATTTCAAAGGTACAAAGAAAACGCGATCCAGCTGCGACTCGCGCCACTGCGTCGCCGAAACGCGCGTGACGAGCGTCAGCACCTGCGACTGCGCGGCCTGCGATCCGACCGGCGCGACGAGCCTGCCGCCGACCGCCAGTTGATCCAGCAAGGCTTGCGGGACGTCGAGCCCCGCGCACGCGATGACGATCGCATCGAACGGCGCGGCCGCGGGCAGGCCGAGACGGCCGTCGCCATAGTGCAGCCGGATGTTCGGCACGCGCAGCGGCCGAAGATTGAGCTTCGCGCGCTCGGACAGCGGCCGCACGCGCTCGATCGAATAAACCTCGGTCGCGACCTGCGACAGCACCGCCGCCTGATAACCGCAGCCGGTCCCGATCTCGAGCACCTTGTCGAGCGTGCGGCCGGCCGCGACCAGTTCGATCATGCGCGCGACCACGGAAGGCTTCGAGATGGTCTGATGGTGACCGATCGGCAGCGCCGCGTCTTCGTACGCCTGCGCGGCGAGGCCGGGATCGACGAACATGTGGCGCGGCACGACCGACATGGCGTTGAGCACGCGCGGATCGGTGATGCCGTTTCCGCGCAGCCGCTCGACCATGCGCTCGCGCACGCGTTCGGAGGTGAGCGTCTGCGTGCTCGTCAGGGCGACGTTCGGCGCGCCCTTCTTCGTCGCGGCGTTGGTGTTCGCGTTCGGGTCGCGCTCAGCGGGACGCTGCGTGGTGCGCAACGCGCTCGTTCGTGGATGCGGCGCCTGCGCCGGACTGCGCGCTAAAGGAGAAGTCGCTGCGGGAACCGGCTTCCCGTTCGCCGTTTTGACAGCGAAAGCGGACGCCGCTTTCTGAGCGCCGCCCGCCGAACGCAACGCGCCGGGCGTGGCCGCAGGCTTCACGCGCGACGCATCCGCGCGGCCGGCGGGTTTGCGCGGCTCGCGTACCAGGTCCGCGAGCGCCAGCGGAAAGCGCTTGGCGCGCTCGTCCGTCATGAGCGGCGGCTCCCGGCGGCGGCCCATTCGCGCGTCTCGGCCATGAGCTTCGTGTGCGTCAGATCGAGTTGCAGCGGCGTGATGGAGACATAGCCGTTCGCCACGGCGTGGAAATCGGTGCCTTCGCTGGCATCGAGCGCATCGCCCGACGGCCCGATCCAGTAGATCGGATTGCCGCGCGGGTCCGTCTGCCGGATGACCGGCTGCGAAGGATGCCGCTTGCCGAGGCGCGTCACGCGCCATTCGCCGAGCTGGTCGTACGGCAGGCTCGGAATATTGACGTTCAGCAACGGATGACCCGGCATCGGATGTTCGAGGAAATGCGCGACGATTTCCGCCGCGACGCGCGCCGCATCTTCCAGATGAAGCCAGTCGCGGCCGACGAGCGAAAACGCGATGGCCGGAATGCCGAACATGAAGCCTTCGGTGGCGGCGGCGACGGTGCCCGAATACAGCGTGTCCTCGCCGACGTTCTGGCCGTTGTTGATACCCGACACCACGAGGTCCGGCTGCTCGTCCAGCATGCCGGTGAGCGCGATATGCACGGAGTCGGTCGGCGTGCCGTTCACGAAGTTGAAACCGTTCGGCGCGCGATGAATGCTCAACGGCCGCGACAACGTGAGCGAGTTCGACGAGCCGCTGCAGTTCTGCTCGGGCGCCATCACGGTCACGTCGCCGAGCGGCTGCAAAGCGTCGTGCAGCACGTTGATGCCGCGCGCCAGATAGCCGTCGTCGTTGCTGAGTAGGATTCGCATCTGACGATTGTAACCGAGGAAAGATGACGCGCGAACGCGCGCGCGGGCTCGTCCGGAGCGCCGCGCTGCCCTACACTGACTGCCTCGACGACGAGGAGACGACATGCGCGCCGTTCGCTGCAATCAATACGGATTACCCGATACGCTCACCATCGAAACGCTGCCGGACCTGCACACCGGAGCCGGGGAAATCATCATCGACGTGAAGGCGGCGAGCGTCAATTTTCCGGACGTGCTCATCATCCAAAACAAGTATCAGCTCAAGCCGCCGCTGCCGTTCACGCCGGGCGCGGAGTTGGCGGGCGTGGTGCGCGAAGTGGGCGCGGGCGTGACGCACTTCGCGCCGGGCATGCGCGTGGCCGCGTACACGGCGCACGGCGCGTTCGCCGAGCAGGCGCGCGCGAGCGAGACTGCGTGCATCGCGCTGCCCGATCACGTCGATCTCGCAGAGGCCGCCGCTTTCACGCTCGCCTACGGCACGTCGTATCACGCGCTCGTCGATCGCGGTGAACTGAAGGCCGGCGAGACGCTGCTCGTGCTCGGCGCGGCGGGCGGCGTCGGGCTGGCGGCGGTGCAGATCGGCAAGATCGGCGGCGCGCGGGTGATCGCTGCGGCATCGAGCGCGGAGAAGCTCGCGTTTTGCCGCGAGCACGGCGCGGACGATGTCATCGACTACACGAAGGAAGACTTGCGCGAGCGCATCAAGGCGCTAACCGGCGGCGACGGCCCGGATGTCATATTTGATCCCGTCGGCGGCGCGTATGCAGAACCGGCGTTTCGCAGCATCGCGTGGCGCGGGCGATATCTCGTCGTCGGCTTTGCGAACGGCGAGATTCCGAAGCTGCCTCTCAACCTCGCGCTCCTGAAAGGCGCGAGCATCGTCGGCGTGTTCTGGGGCGATCACATGCGCCGCGAGCACGCCCTCGCGGACCGCGAATTCGCGACAATGGTCGAGTGGATCGAAGCGGGCAAGCTGCGCCCCGTCGTCACGAAACGCTACACGCTCGAAGAGACGCCGCAAGCCCTCGACGACATGATGAATCGCCGAGTGACGGGCAAGGTCGTGATCGAGCCGTGATCGAGCCGTAGATCGCTGCTATCTCACAGCTTCTCGGTATCGCCGGTTTTCGGCTGCCATTTCATGAGCCGCCGCTCGACGAGCGCGACGAGCCCGTCGAGCACCAGCGCGAACGCAGTCAGCACGAGAATGCCGGCGAACACGGTGTTGATGTCGAACGTGCCTTCGGCCTGCAGAATCAGATAGCCGACGCCGCGCGCCGAACCAAGATATTCGCCGACGACCGAGCCGACGAACGCGAGCCCGACCGACGTATGCAGGCTCGAAAACACCCAGCTCGTCGCGCTCGGCAGATACACATGACGCAGCAGTTGCTTGCGGTTCGCGCCGAGCATCCGTGCGTTCGCGAGCACGACAGGGCTCACTTCCTTCACGCCCTGATACACGTTGAAGAACACGATAAAGAAAACGAGCGTCACGCCGAGCGCGACCTTCGACCAGATGCCGAGCCCGAACCAAACCGCGAAGATTGGCGCGAGAATCACGCGCGGCATCGAGTTGGCCGCCTTGATGTAGGGGTCGAGCAGCGCGCTCGTCGTGGGCGCGAGCGCGAGCCAGAGGCCGACCGCGAGCCCCGACACCGTGCCGATCACGAACGCGAGCACCGTCTCGATCAGCGTCACCCAAAGGTGGATATAAATCTCGCCGCCGCTAAACCACTCCCAGATGCGCACGAGCACCTTCTGCGGCTCGCCGAAGAAGAACGCGGCCTTGTTGGCGTCGTCGAAATACAAAGGCGGCAAGAGCGTCGGGCTGGTGAGCACGTACCACACGACGAAGCACGCGATGAGCAGCAGCCACTGCCACAGCGCGAGATTGGCCCGATTTGAACGATTGGGGCGCAGCTTGTTCCACATGTTCGTATTCTTAATTTGCGACGGCGGGCTTCAATTGCTGCTGATAGCCCTTGAGCACTTCCTCGCGCAGCACGCCCCAGATCTGCGCGTGCAATTCGACGAAGCGGGGATGCGAGCGAATCTCGGCGACATCGCGCGGACGCGGAAGGTCGATCGCGAACTCGCCGATAGGATGCGTGCCCGGCCCCGCCGACAGCACGACGACGCGATCGGACATGGAGATGGCTTCGTCCAGATCATGCGTGATGAAGAGCACCGCCTTGCGCTTCGCGGCCCAGAGTTCGAGCAGTTCGTTTTCCATCAACTGCCGCGTCTGGATGTCGAGCGCGGAGAACGGCTCGTCCATCAGGATAATGTCGGGGTCGAGAATCAGCGTCTGCGCCATCGCGACGCGCTTGCGCATGCCGCCCGACAACTGATGCGGATACCGGTCGCCGAAGCCTGACAGCCCCACGCGCTTCAGCCACGCTTCGCCGCGCGAGCGCGCTTCGTCCTTCGGCACGCCGTCGAACGCGAGGCCCGCGGTCACGTTGTCGAGCGCGGAGCGCCAGGGCATCAGCGCGTCGGCTTGAAACATGTAGCCGGCGCGGCGGTTGATGCCTTTCAGCGGTTCGCCGAACACGCTCACCGTGCCCGACGACGGCTGCAGCAAGCCCGCCGAGATGTTGAGCAGCGTGGACTTGCCGCATCCGGTCGGGCCTACCACGGACACGAACTCGCCCGGCGCAATCGACAGCGTGGTATTGCGAACGGCGGTATAGCGGTCCTTACGATTCTCGCGCGACGCGAACGTGCAGGTGACGTCCTGCAGCGCGAGCGCGGCTTCTAAGGGCGTCGCCACGATCACGCCTTGACCGAGGCGAGCGCCTTCTTCACGAAGTCGTTCGTCCAGGTTTTCGACAAGTCGATCGGCTTGCCCTTCACGGTTTCGTCGAACGCCTGGAGCGTTTTCAGCGACGTGGCCGGGCCGTCTTCCGGCATCAAGCCGTCGGGCGACATCGCTTCCTTCACGTGCTGCCACGAATCGAGATACAACGCGCGGTCGCCGAGCAGATAGCCTTCCGGCACCGTCGCGATCAGTTCCTTGCCCGATGCCGATTGCAGCCACTTCAGCGCGCGCACCATCGCGTTGGTGAGCGCCTGCGTCGTGTTCGGATTCTTGCTGATGAAGCTCTGCGACGCGTAGAGACAACCGGCGGGCATGTTGCCGCCGAACACGGTGCGGGTATCCGCGAGCGTGCGCGTGTCCGAGACGATGCGAATCTCGCCCGCGCGGTCGAGCTTGGTCATGACGGGATCGAGGTTCGCCATGGCGTCGATCTGGCCGGACTCCAGCGCCGCGATCGCGCCCGCTCCCGCGCCGACGCCGATAAACGACACGTCCGTCGCCTTGAGACCGGCCTTCGCGAGCACGAAGCTCGCCATGATCGACGTCGACGAACCCGGCGCCGTGACGCCGATCTTCTTGCCCTTCAGGTCCGCGACGGACTTGTAGTTCGGCATCGCCTTCTTCGATACGGCGAGCACGATTTGCGGCGCGCGACCTTGCAGCACGAATTCGCGGAAATACTGGTTCTTCGCCTGGAGCAGCAACGTGTGCTCGAACGCGCCGGACACGACATCCGCGCTGCCGCCGACCGCCGCCTGCAACGCCTTCGCGCCGCCGGCGAAATCGGCGATCTCGATATCGAGTCCTTCGTCCTTGAAGTAGTTGCGGCGCTCCGCGATGGTGAGCGGCAGATAGTAGAAAAGGTTCTTGCCGCCGACGGCGATCGACACCTTCGTCTGTTCCGGCTTGCCTTGCGCGAACGCGAGCGGCATGCCCGTCACTGCGCCACCCGCGAGCACGGCGCCGCTCGCGATGAACGTCCTGCGTTTCATCGTTGTTGTCTCCTGTCCACCGGATGTCGCATGAAGCGCGCTCCGGTTGCTTGTCATTCTGGTCTGCGCTGCCGGCCCGGGTGACGCGATTCGCTCAGATCACCTTGGCCGCCCGCAGTCGCGCGATATCGTCAGGATGATACCCGAGCGTTGTAAGGACTTCATCGGTGTGTTCACCGAGTTGCGGCCCGAGCCAGCGCGTCTCGCCGGGCGTTTCGGAGAGCTTCGGCGTGACGTTCGGCAGCGTGATCTCGCGGCCGTCCTGCCAGGGGAAGCGTTGCAGCATTTGCCGCGCGATGTACTGCGGGTCCGTGAACATGTCGGCGACGCTGTAGATGCGCCCGGCCGGCACGTCCGCCGCATTCAGCACGGCGAGCGCCTCGTCGATGCTGCGCGTCGAAAGCCACGCGGCGATGGCGTCGTCGATTTCCTGCGTGCGCGGCACACGGCCGTCGTTCGAGGCGAGCGCCGGATCGTTCGCGAGATCCGCGCGGTCGATGGCGGTCATCAGCCGCTTGAAGATGGGATCGCTATTGCCGCCGATGACGATGCTGCCATCGCGGCACGGATACGTGTTCGACGGCACGATGCCCGGCAGCGACGCGCCCGTGCGCTCGCGCACGAGACCGTAGACGCCGTATTCCGGCACCACGCTTTCCATCATGTTGAAGACGGCTTCGTAGAGCGCGACATCGACCACCTGCCCTTTGCCGCCGTTCACCTGCCGATGATGCAGCGCCATCAGCGCGCCGATCACGCCGTGCAGCGCCGCAATTGAATCGCCGATGGAAATGCCGATGCGCGGCGGCGGCAAGTCCGGATAGCCGGTGATGTGCCGCAGGCCGCCCATCGATTCGGCGATCGCGCCGAAGCCCGGACGGTCACGATACGGCCCGGTCTGGCCGTAGCCGGAAAGCCGCACCATCACGAGGCCGGGGTTCTCGGCAGAGAGCGTTTCATAGCCGAGACCGAGCTTTTCGAGCAAGCCGGGCCGGAAGTTCTCGATGACGATGTCCGCTTCCTTCGCGAGCCGCCGCACGATTTCCTTGCCCTCTTCGGCCTTCAGGTTCACGGTCACGGACTTCTTGTTGCGCGCCTGCACCGCCCACCAGAGCGACGTCCCGCCGACTTCCGGATAGAGCTTGCGCCACTTGCGCAGCGGATCGCCGCCGTTCGGGTCTTCTATCTTGATGACGTCCGCGCCGAACTCGCCCATGAAGCGGGCTGCGAACGGCCCCGCTATGAGCGTGCCCAATTCGAGCACCTTGACGCCGGCGAGCGGCCCCGCGGTTGCGCTCATGTTTTCGTCTCCTTTGTTTTTGTACGGGCTTTCAGAGCGGCAGATCCAGCGGCTTGAAGCGCGGCGTGCCGTCGGCGAGCGTTTCGGTGAACATTGCGGCGGGCCGCACCCATAAGCCGCGCTCGTGCGGCCACAGGTGTTCGTAGACGATCATCGCTTCTTCCGTTTCGGAGTGCCGCGCCACGCCGATCACGCGATACAGCCCGCCCTTGTAATGCCGATGCGTGGCGAGCGCGAGAGCTTCGCTTTCTGTCATGAAGTCTTCCTTATACGGAGCGCCGGTCGAGCATCGCGCGCGCGATGGTGCCTGCATCGACATATTCGAGCTCGCCGCCCACCGGCACGCCGCGCGCGAGCCGCGTGACCTTCAGCCCTTTCGACTTGAGCGTCTGCGCGAGGTAATGCGCGGTGGCTTCGCCTTCGTTGGTGAAGTTCGTCGCGAGCACGACCTCTTGCACGACGCCATCCAGCGCGCGGTTGATCAGGCGCTCGAAGTGAATCTCCTTCGGCCCGATGCCGTCGAGCGGACTCAACCTGCCCATCAGCACGAAATACAGCCCGCGATACGTGAGCGTCTGTTCGAGCATGATCTGGTCGGCGGGCGTCTCGACGACGCACAGCAGAGCCGGATCGCGCTCCGGATCGAGACAGACTTCGCAGACCGGCGCCTCGGTGAAGGTGTTGCACTTCTCGCAGTGACGCAGGTGCTCGGTCGCGAACAGCAGCGAATTGCCGAGCTTCTCGGCGCCTGCGCGGTCATGCTGCATCAGGTGATACGCCATGCGCTGCGCGGATTTCGGGCCGACGCCCGGCAGCGCGCGCAGCGCCTCGACGAGCGCCGACAGGGCGGAAGGTTGTTTCATGTGTCCTTCGTTGGCATCGAAACGCGCCGAATACGCTTCGGCGCGCGCGATCAGAACGGCAGCTTGAAGCCCGGCGGCATCGGCATGCCGGCGGTCATGCCGCTCATCTTTTCTTGCGTGGTGGCTTCGGCCTTGCGCACGGCGTCGTTGAACGCGGCGGCGACGAGGTCTTCGAGCATGTCCTTGTCGTCCGCGAGCAGGCTCGGGTCGATCTGCACGCGCTTCACGTCGTTCTTGCAGGTCATCGTCACTTTCACGAGACCGGCGCCCGACTGGCCCTCGACCTCGATCAGCGCGAGCTGATCCTGCATCTTCTTCATGTTTTCCTGCATCTGCTGAGCTTGCTTCATCAGCCCGGCGAGTTGGTTCTTCATCATGGTGCGGCTCCTTCCTGAAAAGCGGATATGCGGATGGCGGCGAGCGCGCCGCGACGTGCGGCGGCGCGCTTCGGGATTCAAGCCGCACATGCGGCGAATGTGCGGCGTGTCTTGCTGCTTACTGTACCGTGCCCGTCAGGCGGATGCGCCCGGCGTATGTCCGCCCGATGCGGCCAGCGGTCTGATCGAGCCTTGCACGATGCTCGCGCCGAAATCGCGGATGAGCGACTGCACGAACGGATCGCGCTGGATTTCCTGCTCGGCCTCCTGCTGCTTCTTCGCGCGTTCGGCTGCGTCGAGCGCGGCGGCCGTGCGGCGCGCGGGACCGACGCTCACATTGACTTCGACGGCGCGGCCGAGCTTCTCCGCGAGCGCGCTCTTGAGCTTCGCGACGTGGCCCGCGTCCTTGTACATCGGCACGGCGACGGTGAGCGTGACCGAATTGGCGTCGCAAGCGGTCAGTTCGCTGTTGAACGCGAGCTGATACGCGACGCCTTTGAGCGGCAGATCGACAGCGAGCGCGGGCCATTCCATGTCGACGCCGAGCGCATCGAGCGGCACGGCGGGCGGCAACGGCGCGGTGTCGGCCTTCGGGACTGGCTTCGGCGCGGGTTCGCTGCCAAAGCGCATGTCGTCGGGGCCGTTGTCGAACGCGGGAATATAACCGTCGTCGGGCGGCATGAAATACGCATCTTCCGACGATGCCGGCGCGTAGTCGTCCGGCGGCATATCCTCCCACGGCGGGATGACTTTCGCGGCGGGTTTGGCTTGCGGCTCGGACGTGGCTACCGGTGCCGACGCCGGTGTCGACGCGGATGCCGCTTGAACCGCCGGACGGCGCGGCTCCGGAACTTGGACTTTCACAGTGGGCTTGGCAACGGGCTTGGGCACAGCGGCCGGCGCGGTCGCCTGCACCGCCGATCCGCGCCCCGGACGATCCGACGACAGCCGCATGCCTGCGCTGCGCAGCACCTCGAGCGCGGCGCTAGCTCCGCTTCCGGCGCGGGAATTTGCGGGAGATTCCACGGATGCAGCAGCGTCCACCGTCTGTCGCGCGGCCGCGGTAAGCGGCGCGGGCGCGGCTGGCGGCTCGTTGGCGGCTTTGTCTTCCGGCCGCGTTGCCGACGTCAGCGACGCGGCTAGTGGCGCATTGCCCACATCGGTAGCTTCGCCTTCTGGCTCACTCCCGGAAGCGCGCGACGCTGCTGGTGGCGCATCGCCCACATCGGTGGCTTTGTCTTCCGGCCGAATCGCGGAGACGCGCGACGCGGCTGGCAGTGCGCTGTCTCTCTCGCCGGGCTTGTCTTCCAAGCGAGTGGCGGACACGGTCGACGCTGCTGGTGCCGCATCGCCCGCATCGGCAGCTTTGTTTTCCAGCCGATTCGCAAAGACGCGCGACGCGGCTGGCAGTGCTCTCTCTCTCTCGCCGGCTTTGGCTTCCGAGCGAGTCGCCGACACGGTCGATGCTGCTGGTGGCGCATCGCCCACATCGGCAGCTTCGTCTTTCGGCCGAATCGCAGACACGAGCGACGCGGCTGCCGGAGCGTTGCCGACATCGGCGGCTTTGTCTTCCGGGCGAGTCGCGGCAACGCGCGACGCACCCGCGCGTTCGACGTTCGTCGCGGACGCCTCGTCACTAGAAGTCGACGCGTGCGCCGGAGAAACACCGCTCCGATCACGGCCCTGCGCGTGCGGCTCGTCCGTCGCCGCAGATGCCCCGCTCGCCGCTTTCGCGGCAACCGGCGCGGGCGCCACCGCGCGTTCGGCCATCGCGCCGGCGAGCGCCGCGCTGCGCTGCGGCTTCGTCGCTTGCGGCGCGTTCACCGCGAGGCCGCCGCCACCACCGCCCGGCCCGCCCGCGGGCTCGAACGCCAGCATGCGCAGCAGCGTCATGGTGAAGCCCGCGTATTCGTCCGGCGCGAGGCCCAACTCGCTTCGGCCTACCGTCGCGATCTGATAGAACAACTGCACCTGCTCAGCGGACAGCGCGTCCGCGAAGCGGCGGATATCTTCGGCTTCGGGCCACTCGTCCAACACCGACGACGGCGCGAACTGCGCCCACGCGATTCTGTGGAGCAGGCTCGCCAGATCCTGCAGCGCGGTCGAAAACGACAGGCTGCGCAGCGCCATTTCGTCCGCGATGGCGAGCACCCCCGCGCCGTCGCCGGCGGCGAGCGCGTCGATCAGACGGATCAGATAGCTTTGATCGAGCGCGCCGAGCATGCCGCGCACGGCTTCCTCGGTCACCTGATTCGCCGAATAGGCGATAGCCTGATCGGTCAGCGAAAGCGCGTCGCGCATGCTGCCGTCCGCCGCGCGCGACAATAGCCGCAGCGCCTGCGGCTCGAACGCGATGTGCTCTTCGCCGAGAATGTGCTCGAGATGCGAGACGATATGCCCCGCCGGCATCTGTTTCAGGTTGAACTGAAGGCAGCGCGAGAGCACCGTCACCGGAATCTTCTGCGGATCGGTGGTGGCAAGAATGAACTTGACGTGCGGCGGCGGCTCTTCCAGCGTCTTCAGCATGGCGTTGAACGCGTGGTTGGTGAGCATGTGCACTTCGTCGATCATATAGACCTTGAAGCGCGCATCGACCGGCGCATACACCGCGCGCTCCAGAAGCGCGGCCATTTCATCGACGCCGCGATTGCTCGCCGCATCCATCTCCACATAGTCGACAAAGCGGCCTTCGTCGATTTCCCGGCACGCGCGGCACACGCCGCACGGCTTCGAGCTCACGCCGGTCTCGCAATTGAGCGCCTTCGCGAAGATGCGCGAAAGCGTCGTCTTGCCGACGCCGCGCGTGCCCGTGAACAGATAGGCGTGATGCAGACGGCCGCCGTCGAGCGCGTGCGTGAGCGCGCGAACGACATGCTCCTGGCCGACGAGCGACTCGAACGATTTCGGCCGCCATTTGCGTGCGAGAACTTGATAGGTCATGCGCGAAATTGTATCAGCAACGACTTGCGGCAAACGCGCGAGAGCGGGACGCGGCAAGCGTCGAGCGAGGCTGTCGCCGCACTGGAAAAACCGGGAAATCTGGGGAGAAGACAAGAAGAAAAGCGGAAGGTGACGAGCCCGACCCTCGGCACTGGTGGAAAGCGGCTGTGGCTGCTTCGTTCCCGACCTGACCAGGTTGACCGCGCCACCATGCGAGGAGGCCCGTCACGACGAATTGTATCACGCACCGCGCGCCGCCCGGAAGGCTCGCCGCGAACCTCGCTGCAAAGCGCGACCGTGCTCTTGTGCTTCGTGCTTTCGCCCTCAGATCGTCGCTATCGGGCACGGGCAACGGATAGCAAAGTAGGCTAAGATGGCATGTGACTTACCTGTGACCGTGCGTGCTCGAGCTCGAATCGGCGGGCGCGGTGGCGGGACATTCGTTCGCTCATGAGCTGTCGATTCAGCGGCAAAATGAGCGGCGAAATCCTTTTCCAGTTTTCGTGTATCGTGGCGAGCATTCCAACGCGGGCCTCGAATCAATAGAGGTATTCAGACAATGAGCGAATCAATCAAGCACATCAGCGACGCTTCTTTCGAACAGGACGTCGTCAAGTCGGATAAACCTGTCCTGCTCGACTTCTGGGCCGAGTGGTGCGGTCCGTGCAAGATGATTGCCCCGATCCTCGACGAAGTCGCGAAGGATTACGGCGATCGCCTGCAGATTGCGAAGATCAATGTGGACGAGCACCAGTCGACGCCGGTCAAGTTCGGCGTGCGCGGCATTCCCACGCTGATCCTGTTCAAGAACGGCGCGGTCGCCGCGCAAAAGGTCGGCGCCTTGTCGAAGTCGCAACTGACCGCATTTCTCGACAGCAACCTGTAACTGCACCACAGGCGGGCGTCGGCTTTCATCGACGCCCGCTCTGCGCGGTTTTGCGCGATTCCGCGCGATTCGAATGAAAAGCGCGAGAGCCGATGTTGTCGCACGACAACATCGGCCGAAAAGCCCCGTCCCCGGCCTATCCGAGGCTTGCGCGGCGTGTGCTATGCTAGAATCACAAGACTTCAAGAAGTATTAACTAGCAGTATTAAGTCTAGAGCGGTTCCGCTCACCTCTTCCCCAAATCTTTCTGTCGCACCTCTTCTCCCCGGCGGGAAATCCGTATGCATTTATCCGAGCTCAAGTCTCAGCACGTGTCTGCACTGATCGAGATGGCCAATGGCCTGGAGATCGAAAACGCGAACCGCCTGCGCAAGCAGGAATTGATGTTCGCGATTCTTAAAAAGCGCGCCAAGGCTGGCGACACGATTTTCGGCGACGGCACGCTCGAAGTGCTGCCCGACGGCTTCGGGTTTCTGCGCTCGCCCGAGACTTCGTATCTCGCGAGTACGGACGATATCTATATCAGCCCGTCGCAGATCCGCCGTTTCAACCTGCATACCGGCGACACCATCGAAGGCGAAGTCCGTACGCCGAAAGACGGCGAGCGCTATTTCGCGCTGGTGAAGGTCGACAAAGTCAACGGGCAGCCGCCCGAGGCCTCGAAACACAAGATCATGTTCGAGAACCTCACGCCGCTGCATCCGAATAAGCCGCTGCCGCTCGAACGCGAAATGCGCGGCGAAGAGAACGTGACCGGCCGCATCATCGACATGATCGCGCCGATCGGCAAGGGCCAACGCGGCCTGCTCGTCGCGTCGCCGAAGTCGGGCAAGACCGTGATGCTTCAGCACATCGCGCATGCGGTGAAGGCCAATCATCCGGATGTCGTCCTGTTCGTGCTCCTGATCGACGAGCGTCCCGAAGAAGTCACCGAAATGCAGCGCTCGGTCGCGGGCGAAGTGATCGCCTCGACCTTCGACGAACCCGCCGCGCGTCACGTGCAGGTGGCCGAGATGGTCATCGAGAAGGCGAAGCGCCTCGTCGAAATGAAGCATGACGTCGTGATTCTGCTCGACTCCATCACGCGTCTCGCGCGCGCCTACAACACGGTCGTGCCGGCATCGGGCAAGGTGCTGACGGGCGGTGTCGATGCCAACGCGCTGCAGCGTCCGAAGCGTTTCTTCGGCGCGGCGCGCAATATCGAGGAAGGCGGGTCGCTCACCATCATTGGCACGGCGCTGATCGAAACCGGCAGCCGCATGGACGACGTGATCTACGAAGAGTTCAAGGGCACCGGCAACATGGAAGTGCACCTCGAGCGCCGTCTCGCGGAAAAGCGCGTGTATCCGTCGATCAACCTGAACAAGTCGGGCACGCGCCGCGAAGAACTGCTCATCAAGCCGGATCTGCTGCAAAAGGTCTGGGTGCTGCGCAAGTTCATTCACGACATGGACGAAGTCGAAGCCATGGAATTTCTGCTCGACAAGATCCGTCAGACGAAGAGCAACTCCGAGTTCTTCGACCTGATGCGTCGCGGCGGGGGTTGATTCTCCGTCCTGTTTCGCGCTTTCAAGGAACCGCCTGCATCGTCAGGCGGTTTTTTTCATTGGCGCGTGGGCGCCCGGTCACGATGCCGTCGGGCTCGCATCCGTACAATCCCGTCTGTTCCTGCGCGATCCCGTGCACCACTCGACCGACCGATGCCCAACCTCTTCACCCGCTGGTTCGGCGCGCAACGCCGCGAGCGCGCGCTGCGCAAGTACGCCATCGACGACGCCCTCTGGCAGCGCACGCTCGACGCCTTCCCGTTTTTCGGCCACTTGAGCGCGCCCGACCGCGACCGCCTGCGCGAGCTGACGAGCCTGTTCATCGCGCAGAAGTCGTTTTCCACCGCGCACGAACTGGAACTGACCGACGACATGATCGTCGCGATCGCCGCGCAGGCGTGCCTGCCGGTGCTCAACCTGAGCCTCGATCTGTACGACGGCTGGGTCGGCGTGATCGTCTATCCGGGCGAGTTCGTGATCAAGAAGACCGTGGAGGACGAAGCCGGCGTGGTGCATGAGATCGAGCACGACGCGAGCGGCGAGGCGTGGGAAGGCGGCCCGGTCGTGCTCTCGTGGGAGGACGCGCAGATGGCGGACGGCTCGGACGCGTACAACGTCGTGATTCACGAGTTCGCGCACAAGATCGACATGGTGAACGGCGAGGCTAACGGGCATCCGCCGCTCTTTCGACGCTGGCACGCGCCGCTCGACCATGCCGCGTGGTCCGACGTGTTCGACAACGCCTACGACCAGTTCTGCGCGCGCGTGGACGCGGTGCCGAAGCGCCGCTGGGCGCGCTTCGAGCGAGAATCGCTGATCGATCCGTATGCGGCGGACCATCCGTCGGAATTCTTCGCGGTTTGCAGCGAGGCGCTCTTCGTCACGCCGCAGGCTTTCGAGGCCGAGTATCCCGAGTTGTATCGGCTGCTCGCGCGTTATTACCGCCAGGACCCGGCGAACGTGGGCGCGCTGGCGGGTTGAGTTCTGCGCACTGAGTCGTGCAAACGTCTCGGAAAAAGTATCAACCGACTGATTTTCTGGCATAATCTTCGTTTTTCGACCCCCAGGCAAGTGACTCGCTAAAGCCACCGTGAACGGTGCAGCGGGTTGGCTACCGCCAGATACCAGGAAACATCATGAAAGAAGGCATTCACCCGGATTACCGCGAAGTCCTGTTCGTCGACATGTCGAACGACTTCAAGTTCGTGACCCGCTCGACCATCCAGACGCGCGAAACCGCCGAGTACAACGGCAAGACGTACCCGCTCGCGAAGATCGAAGTGTCGTCGGAATCGCACCCGTTCTACACCGGCCAGCAGAAGATCATGGACACGGCCGGCCGCGTCGAGAAGTTCAACAACAAGTTCGCGCGCTTCTCCACCAAGAAGTAAGTCGGACTTCAGGGTTCAGCAAAAAGGGCAGCTTTGGCTGCCCTTTTTTGTCCCTGCGCCTGCTGTCGCTGCATCTGTCGTCGCGTCTTCGGCGAGCGTCGTTGCGCGCGGTTACATGCCGACGCGGCAAGACGCTACAGAAGCCGCTGCCCGACTACAATGCCGGATGCTCCGGCCCCGCCGCGCTTTTTGCACACGCCTGTCGGCGGTCCGTCTCTCCATCAAGCCTTCTCGCATGCGATCTGTCGTTCGTCTGACCGCCTCCGCCACCAGCGCCCTGCCGCGCTGGCTCCTGCTCGCCATCTGCATCACGTATGCGTCGTTCGGCCTCTTTGGCCGCGATCCCTGGAAGAACGAAGACGCAGCGGGCTTCGGCGTGATGTGGACGATGGCCAACGGCGACGCCCGCGACTGGCTCCTGCCGAATCTGCTCGGCAAGGCGCCGACCGCCGACGGACCGCTGATGTACTGGCTCGGCGCGACGTTCATTCGCCTCCTGAGCCCGTGGGTCGATGCGAGCAACGCGTCGCGCGTCGTGACGGGCCTGCTCTTCTGTCTCGCGTGCGCGTTCGTCTGGTATTCGACGTATCTGCTCGGCCGCCGCGAAGAAGCGCAGCCGTTCAAGTACGCGTTCGGCGGCGAGCCGGAACCGCGCGACTATGGCCGCACCCTCGCCGACGGCGCGCTCCTGATTTTGCTCGCGTGCTTCGGCCTGGCCGAGCGCGGCCACGAAACCACGCCGCAGCTCGCGCAGTTCGCCGGCACGGCCATGCTCATCTACGGCCTCGTGCGCAGCCTCGACAAGCCGGTACACGGCGCGCTCGTGTGGGGCGCGGCGATCGGCGTCGTCGGGCTGTCGAGCTCGCCGGTGCTCGTCTTCGCGCTGCTGCTCTGCACGCTCGCCATGACCATCATCGTGCGTCAGGTGCGCGCCGCGCCCTTGCTGATCTACGGCCTGCCGGTCGCCGTCGTGCTGATCGCCGCATGGGTGTTGCCGACGCTGCACTTCTTTCCCGACGACGGCGAGTGGTGGCTGCGCCAATGGTGGCGCACGAGCTTCTATACGTTCTCCGGGCCGCCATCGCTCGTGTTCGGCTACGCGATGAAGAACCTGCCGCTCTTCGCGTGGCCCGCGTGGCCGCTCGCGATCTGGGCGTTCGTGAGCTGGGGCGGCATGCGCCGCTCGCCGCACGTGGCGGTGCCGTTGTCGATCATTGGGCCGCTGCTGGTGCTCGTCGTGTTGCAGGCGCACGAGACCAACCGCCTCTTCCTGCTGCTCTTGCCGCCGCTTTCCGTGCTCGCGACGTTCGCGCTGCCGACGCTCAAGCGCGGCGCGATCAACGCGATCGACTGGTTCGCAATGCTCAGCTTCACGATCATCGGCTCGCTGGTGTGGCTCGTGTGGACGGCGGGCATGATCGGCTTCCCGGCGCCGATGGCGCGCAACCTCGCGCGTCTCGTGCCGGGCTTTCATCCCGAGTTCAAGCTCATTTCCTTCGTGTGCGCGGTGGCGGTGACGGTCTGCTGGTTCCTGCTCGCTCGCTGGCGGCTTGCGCGGCATCCGAAGGTGCTGTGGCGCAGCGTCGTGTTGTCGAGCGCGGGCACCACGCTGATGTGGGTGCTGCTCATGACGCTTTGGCTGCCGGTCGTCAACTACAGCCGCACGTATCGCGACGTGGCGGAGCAGATCGCCGATCATCTTCCGCCCGACTACACGTGCATCTCGCCTGTGCGTCTCGGCGATGCGCAGATCGCGACCTTCGCCTATTTCGGCGGCATGCATTTCGCGTTCGACGAAGATTGCGATGTGATCCTCCGACAGGACCGCGCCGATTACGGCGATCCGCCCTCCATCTCGACGTTCCAGTGGAAGCTCGTGTGGGAAGGCCGCCGCGCCGCCGACCGCGACGAACGCTTCCGCCTCTACGTGCGCATCCAGCGCCCCGCGCCGCCGGCGAAGAAGCCGTTGCGCCCGCGCACGCTGCGCCGAACGCAGTAAGGCCATGCTTCCCAAGCTCTCGATCCCGAACGGCCAGGCCGGCATGTGGCGCGACGTGCGAACCATCGCGGCGCTCGCGTGGCCGGTGCTGATCGGGCAACTCGCGGTGATCGCGTTCGGCGTGATCGACACCGCGATGGTCGGCCGCTTCTCCGCCACCGACCTCGCCGCGCTCGGTCTCGGCTCGTCGGTCTATATCTCCATCTACATCGGCCTGACGGGCATTCTCGTCGCGCTTCAGCCGATTGCCGGGCAGCTTTTCGGCGCGGGACGCGAGAGCGAGATCGGCGAGGAGACGCGCCAGGCGCTGTGGCTCGCGGTGGCGCTGACGGTGATCGGCTTCGTGCTGCTCTTCTTTCCCGAGCCGCTTCTGAGTCTTGCTAAGGCGCCGCCCGCGCTGCACGAACGCACGGTGCAGTATCTGCGCATCTTGTCGTTCGGCTTGCCCGCGAGCCTTGCGTTTCGCGTCTACAGTTCACTGACCAACGCGGTCGGCAAGCCGCGGCTCGTGATGTTTCTGCAAGTCGGCGGCCTGATTCTCAAGTTTCCGCTCAATACGTGGTTCATCTTCGGCGGCGCGGGCGTGCCGGCGCTCGGCGGCCCCGGCTGCGCGCTCGCGAGCACGCTCATCAACTGGGTGCTGGCGGCGGTCGGCATGACGGTGCTCGTGAAGTTCGAGTTCTTCCGCCCGTTCGGCATCTTCTCGCGCTTTTCGTGGCCCGCATTCAGGCGGCAAGTCGCGCTCTTGCGGCTCGGCATTCCGATGGGGCTTTCCTATCTGATCGAAGTGACGTCGTACACGTTCATGGCGCTCTTCATCTCGCGCTTCGGCACGACGACGCTCGCGGGCCATCAGATCGCGGGCAACCTCGGCGCGGTGCTCTACATGACGCCGCTTGCCATCGGCATTGCCTCGTCCACGCTGGTTTCGCAGGCGCTCGGCGCGCGGCGCTTCGACGACGCCGCGTCGATCTCGCGGCACGGCATCGGCATGGCGTGCGTGCTGGCGTGCGTGTACGGCGTGATCCTGCTCGCCGCGCGGCCGCACATCATCGCGGCCTATACGCCCGATGCGAACGTCATCGCGGCCGCGATGCCGCTCGTGCTCATCATCGTCTTCTATCACCTCTGCGACGCGCTGCAGATCACCACCGCGTTCATACTGCGCGCGTACAAGGTGACGCTGGTGCCTACCGTGATTTATGCCATCGCGCTGTGGGGCATCGGGCTCGGCGGCGGTTATCTGCTGGGCTTCGATGTCGGCGGCGCGGTGCCCGCGTGGCTGCAAGGCGCGCGCGGATTCTGGATCGCCAATTCGCTGAGCCTCGGCGTGGCGGGCGTCGGACTGTTCCTCTACTGGCGGCGCGTGAGCGTGCGGCATCTCGATACGGTGGACGCGGACTGAGCGAGCGCGTGTCATCAAAAGCGGGAGAAAGCGTCGAAAAGCGTCGATGGCCGTGCCGCATAGACGGAATTCGGTAGGAGTCCCGTAAAATCCCGCCCGAGGAATCTCGGAGCGAGTGGATGAGCCGCGTTACGAACACACAAAAATGGATCCTGGCCGCAACCACCGTGCTGGCAGCGCTTGGCCTGAGCGCCGCCGTGCATCGTGCCGATGCCGCGCGCGCCGCCAGCGTCTCGCCCCAAGGCAAGGTCACGCAGGCGAGACAAGTCGTCGTCAAGTTCGACGAACCGATGACCGCGTTCGGCAATCCCGCCGCGGCGGCGCCCGGCAAGATCGCGTGTAGCGGCGCGCCGGCGTCGGCCACCGCGGGCAGCGCCCGCTGGATCGACCAGAAAACGTGGGCCTTCGATTTCGCCGCCGATCTGCCGCCCGGCGTGCGCTGCTCGATTGACCTCGACGCCGGCCTGAAATCCGCCGCAGGCAACGCGCTCGCGGGGCCGAGCCACTTCACGTTCGAGACCGGCGGGCCGTTCGTGACGGCCATTCAACCGGACTACGGCGACATCGAGGAAGACCAGGCGTTCGTGTTGCGGCTAAACGGTCCGGCGACACAGGCTTCCGTGCTCGATCATGTGTGGTGCGAATCGAGCGCAATCGGCAATCGCATCCCGGTGCGCATGCTCGACTCCGCCACGCGCGGCGCGATCCTCAAACAATTCCACTACGAGAAAGAAAGCGACCGCGTTCTGACGCTCGCTTGCCAGCAGACGCTGCCCTCCGCGACCAAGATGCAGCTCGTCTACGGCGTCGGCGTGACGGGACCGAGCGGCATTCCGAACGATGCCGAGCGGCGCTTCGAGTTCAAGGTGCGCGAGCCGTTCAAGGCAGGCTTCACGTGCGAGCGCGAGAACGCGCAGGCGCCGTGTACGCCGCTGCGGCCGCTGCGCGTCACCTTCACCGCGCCGATCAGCCGCACCGACGCGCAGAAGTTCGTTCTGCGCGGACCGAAGGGCACCGCCGCGCCGCACTTCGATCCCGACAACAAGGACGACGAAGTGAGCGGCGTGGAATTCGCCGCGCCGCTGCCCGAGCGCGCGAGCCTCACGATCGAAGCGCCCGCCGATCTGAAAGACGTGAGCGGCCGCAAGCTCGCCAACGCGGATTTCTTCCCGCTCAAAACGCAGACCGCGCCGATGCCGCCGCTCGCGAAGTTCTCTTCGGGCGAGTTCGGCATCATCGAACGCTTCGCGGAACCGAACATGCCCGCGATGCTGCCCGTCACGCTGCGTCATGTCGAAGCGGATCTGCATGTGCAAGGGCTGAATTCGGGCACGTCGAAGATCACGAGCCTCCGGGTCGATGCGGACACGGACATCCGTCAATGGATGAAAACCGTCGAAGCATTCGGCGGTATGTCGATCAATCGAAGAACCGTGGAATCGCTCGCGCCGCATGCGTTGACCAACGGCATCGCGCCGATCGTCACGAACACGACAGACGGTGTGTACTTCGACGCGCGCTCGCTCTCGCTTCTGAGCAAGCACGCGGGCGTCGAGACGCTGACGCTGCCGGCGGCCGATCCGAAGGCGCTGCGGCCGTTCGAAGTCGTCGGCATTCCGCTTAGCAAACCCGGCTTTTATGTGGTCGAACTGGCGTCGCCCGCGCTTGGCGCATCGCTGATGGCGAAGCATCAGGCGATGTACGTGCGCACCTCCGTGCTCGTCACGAACCTCGGCGTGCATCTGAAGCAGGGGCGCGAGAACAGCCTCGTGTGGGTCACGACGCTCGACAAGGGCAAGCCCGTGCCGAACGCGCAAGTGCGCGTGACCGACTGCAACGGCGAACAGGTCGCCGCCGGCGTCACCGATGGAGAAGGCATCGCGAGAATCGGCAAGTCGCTCGCGCCGCTGCACGAGTGCAACGGAACTAGCCTCGCCTACGGCGGCTTCTTCGTCTCGGCACGCGTCAGTGATCCCGCGACCGGTCCCGACATGGCCTTCGTGATGTCGGACTGGAACCGCGGCATCGAATCGTGGCGCTTCAACGTCCCAACGGACATGAGCAGCACGCGGACCACCCGCGCGCACACGGTGTTCGACCGCACGCTGCTGCGCGCAGGCGAAACCGTGTCGATGAAGCACCTCATGCGCGTCGAGACGCTCGGCGGCCTCGCCTTTCCGAAGCGTTATCCGACGCGCGTGACGATTCGCCATGTCGGCAGCGGACAGACGTGGCATCTGCCGCTGACGTGGGCCGCCGATCACAGCGCCGACTCCACCTTTACTGTGCCGACGGCGGCTAAACTCGGCGAGTACAGCGTCTCGCTCGACGACGGCACCGCCCAAGGCACGAGCGATGACGACGACGCCCGCGTCACGGAGTCCTACGAAACCGGGAGCTTCCGCGTCGAGGAATTCCGGCTGCCGGTGTTCAAAGGCTCGATTTCTGCCGGCGACAGCAAGTCGGCCGGACTGATCGCGGCGCGCGAAGCGCCCGTCTCGGTGCGGCTCGAATACGTGCAGGGCGGCGCGGCGTCGAAGGTGCCGGTCGCGGTGTCGGCGCTCGTGAAAGACATCGCGCCGCCTTTCGCTTCGCAATACGACGCCTTCAGCTTCGCGCCGTATCGCAAGCCGGCCAACGACGGCGCGAGCGCGCCCGCCGAGGACCAGAACGACGACGACGAAGCGCAGCAGCAGCAAAGCGATGCCACGACGAAGCTCGTCGCCGACAAGGAGCGCGTCACGCTCGACCGCGACGGCGTCGGCAAGTTGACGGTCGCCCCGCTGCCCGCCGTCGATGCACCGAAGCGCCTCGCGCTCGAAGCCACTTTCGCAGATCCGAACGGCGAAGTGCAGACCATCAGCGGCAACACGACGCTCTGGCCCGCCGCCGTGGCGGTCGGCGTGAAATCGGGCTCGTGGGTGTCGGTCGGCAGCACGGTGCCGGTGCAGGCCATCGCGCTCGATCTGCAAGGCAAGCCGCGCGCCGGCGTGCCGATGCAGATCAAGGGCATCGTCCACGCGATGACGAGCTCCCGCAAGCGCATGGTCGGCGGCTTCTATGCCTACGACAACCACACCGAGACGAACGATCTCGGCACGCTGTGCAGCGGCAAGAGCGACGACCACGGCCTGCTGTCGTGCGAAGCGAAGCTCAAGCAGCCGGGCAATATCGATCTCATCGCCGTCGCGAAAGACGGCGACGGCCGCGAAGCCAACGCGACGACGTCCGTCTGGGTCACGCGCGAAGACGAACTGTGGTTCGGCGGCGAGAACACCGACCGCATCGACGTGTTGCCGGAAAAGACCAGCTACGAGCCGGGCGAGACCGCGCGGTTCCAGGTGCGCATGCCGTTCCGCTCGGCGACGGCGCTCGTCGCAGTCGAACGCGAAGGCATCGTGGAAACGCATGTGGCCGAACTGAACGGCAAGGACCCGACCATCGATCTGAAGGTGCAGGATGCGTGGGGGCCGAACGTGTACGTGTCGGTGCTCGCGCTGCGCGGCCGCTTGCGCGACGTGCCGTGGTACTCGTTCTTCACCTGGGGCTGGAAGGCGCCGGTCGAATGGGCGCGCGCGTTCTGGTACGAAGGCCGTCAGTATCAGGCGCCGACTCCGCTCGTCGATCTGTCGAAGCCCGCGTTCCGCTATGGACTGGCGTCGATCAAGGTGGGCATCGCGTCGCACAAGCTCGCGGTCAGCGTAAGCCCGGACGCGAAGTCTTATTCGGTGCGCGGCAAGGCGCACGTGAAGGTGAAAGTCGCCCTGCCCGACGGCAAGCCCGCGCCGGCTGGCACGCAAATCGCCGTCGCAGCGGTCGACGAAGCGTTGCTCGAACTCATGCCGAATCAAAGCTGGAACGTGCTCGATGCGATGCTGCAGCAGCGCGCGTATGGCGTGGAGACATCGACGGCCCAGATGGAGATCATCGGGCGGCGGCACTTCGGGCGCAAGGCAGTGCCTGCGGGCGGCGGCGGCGGCCATAGCCCGACGCGCGAGCTTTTCGACACGCTGCTGCTCTGGAATCCGCGCGTGACGCTGGATGCGAACGGCGAGGCAACGCTCGACGTGCCGCTCAACGATTCGCTCACGCGCTTTCGGATCGTGGCAATCGCGGCGGTCGGCGCGGGCCGCTTCGGCACGGGCAGCGCATCGATCCAGACCGGCCAGGACCTGCAACTGGTCTCCGGCCTGCCGCCACTCGTGCGCGTCGGCGATACGTTCCGCGCTCAGTTCACGCTGCGCAATACCACGCCCCGCGCGATGCGCGTGCTCGTGACGCCGCGCGCCGGATCGCTCGCGCTCGATTCGCGCACCGTCGCGCTCGCGGCCGAGTCGTCGCAGGAAGTCGCATGGGATGTGACGCCGCCGGATATGCCCGGCGGGGAATCGTCGGCGAGCCTCGCGTGGAACGTGAGCGCCGTCGAACAAGGCACCGGCAAGGCGAGCGATGCAGTGAAGCTCACGCAGCGCATCGTCGCGGCGATTCCCGTCTCGGTGCAGCAGGCGACCATCGCGCAAGTCGACGGCACGCTGAGCGTGCCCGTCGCGCCGCCCGCCGACGCTACAAAGACGGCTGCCGGCACGGTGCGCGGCGGCATCGCGGTGTCGTTGCAGCCGAAGCTCGCGGACGGCTTGCCGGGCGTGCGCCGCTGGTTCCTCAACTATCCGTACAGCTGCCTCGAGCAGCAGACTTCGCGCGCGCTCGGGCTGATGGACGCGGCGCAATGGCAAGCGGTGCTCGCGCATATGGCCACGTATCTGGATGCCGATGGCCTCGCGAACTACTTCCCGCCGTACGACGACTCCCGTGCGACCGGCAGTCCGACGCTCACGGCCTACCTGCTCGCCGTGACCGACGAAGCGGCCAAAACGGACCGCCGCTTCGCGCTGCCCGCCGACCTGCGCGACAGGCTCACGGCAGCGCTGGCGAACGTCGTCGACGGCAAGATCCAACGCAATTTCTGGGCTCCGCGCAACGGTTTCGACTTCGAGAAGCTCGCGGCCATCGAAGCCCTGTCGCGCTATGGCGTCGCGCAGCCGCGCATGCTGGATTCGATCACCATCGCGCCGAATCAGTGGCCGACTTCCGCTGTGCTCGATTACTACGCGATCCTCTCGCGCGTCGATGGCATTCCGGACCGCGAAGTGAAGCGCGCGCAAGCCGAGCAGATCATCCGGGCACGGCTCACCTATCAGGGCACGCGCCTGACGTTCTCGACCGCGTCGGACGACGATCTCTGGTGGTTCATGACCGGCGTCGAGACCAACGCCGCGCGCACCGCGCTACTCTTCGCCGACGCGCCCGGCTGGAAGGACGAGATGCCGCGCCTCGTCGCGGGCCTGCTCGCGTTGCAGACGAACGGCGCATGGTCCACCACGACGGCCAACCTGTGGGGCTCGCTCGCGGTCGCGCGGTTCTCGCGCGTGTTCGAAAGCACGCCGGTCACGGGCAGCACGGACATTCGCCTCGGCGCGTCGTCGAAAACGGTGGACTGGGCCGCCGCCGCGCCCGCGCCGATGGCGTCCGCCACGCCGATCACGCGCACCGCGAACACGCGCAGCGTGATGCTGCCGTGGTCGACCGGCTCGCTTGCGCTCACGCAGCAAGGCACCGGCAAACCGTGGGCGACCATCGAGAGCCTCGCCGCCGTCGATATGAAAGCGCCGCTTGCGGCCGGCTATCGGATCGCGAAGACCATCACGCCGGTCGAACCGGCCGTGAAAGGCGCGTTCTCGCGTGGCGATATCGTGCGCGTGAGTCTCGACATCGACGCTCAAAGCGACATGACGTGGGTCGTCGTCAACGATCCGATTCCCGCCGGCGCGACGATTCTCGGTTCCGGGCTCGGCCGCGATTCGGAATCCGCCACGCAAGGCGAGCGAAGCAGCGGCCAATGGCCGATGTACGTGGAGCGCGCGTTCGACGGTTATCGCGCGTATTACGACTATCTGCCGAAGGGCAAGCTTCATGTGGAATACACAATGCGCCTGAACAACGCCGGCAGCTTCGGCCTGCCGCCGACGCGCGTGGAGGCGCTCTATGCGCCGTCGACCTTCGGCGCGCTGCCCAATGCGCGGATGGTCGTGAACCCGCTCGCCGCGAGATGACGCGATGAGACGCGCCGCCTGTTTAGTGGTCGCATGCCTGCTGAGCGCGGCGCCGCACGCCGCGCCCAGCTTCAGCGACGTGCGCGCGAACTGGCGCAGTTCCGACTGGCTGCTGCTCGACCGCAACGGCGAAACACTGCAACGCACGCGCATCGACGCGAGCGCGCGGCGCGGCGACTGGGTCGCGCTGGCAGACGTATCGCCGGCCTTGCGCGAAGCCATCGTCGTTTCGGAGGACAAACGATTCTACGAGCACGCGGGCGTCGACTGGCGCGGCGCGGCGGCCGCCGCCTGGGCGAATCTGTGGAATACGCGCACGCGCGGCGCATCGACCGTCACCATGCAGTTGACCGGCCTGATCGGCGATGAAGGCCGCAAGCCCGCCGGACGGCGCAGTATCGGCGAGAAGGCGCAGCAGACGGTCGGCGCGCTGTGGCTCGAACGCACGTGGCGCAAGGATCAGATCCTCGAGGCGTATCTGAACCTCGTGCCGTTCCGGGGCGAGATCGTCGGGCTGTCGGCGCTTTCGCAGACGCTTTTCGGCAAGGCACCCTCCGGCCTGGACGAACGCGAAGCCGCGCTGGCCGCGGCGCTCGTGCGCGCGCCGAATGCGTCGTACACGAAGGTCGCCGCGCGCGCCTGCGTGATTCTGCGCGACATGAACGGCTTGCGCGCGCCGGGCCCTTCGCGTGACGCGGACGCGTGCGCCAATCTCGACAGCTACGCGCAACTGACGCTCACGCGCAGCGCCGCCGCGCCGGCGCTCGCTTCCGGCGACGACGCGCTCGCGCCGCACGTGGCTCGGCGCATCGCCGGCGAAGCGCATCCGGCGGCGGGCGACCGCGTGCGCTCGACGCTCGACGCGCGCCTGCAACGCTTCACGCGCGACACGCTCTCGCGCACGCTCGCCGAGCTGAACGCCCGCGCGCATCCGCGCAACGTGCACGACGCGGCGGCGATCGTCATCGACAACGCGTCGGGCGACGTGCTGGCATGGGTCGGATCGGCGGGCGGTTTGTCGAATGCGCCGGAGGTCGATGCCGTGCTCGCCGCGCGTCAGGCCGGCTCGACGCTCAAGCCTTTTCTCTATGCGCAAGCGATCGACGAAAAGCGCCTGACTGCCGCGACCTTGCTCGACGACGCGCCGCTCGATCTCGCCACGGGCGGCGGCCTCTACATCCCGCAGAACTACGATCACGACTTCAAAGGCTGGCTCAGCGTGAGAACGGCGCTCGGCTCGTCGCTGAACGTGCCGGCCGTGCGCGCGCTCGTGCTCGTCACGCCGCATCGGTTCGCGCGCACGCTGGTGGCGCTCGGCCTGCCGCTCACGCGCACCGGCGACTACTACGGCTTCAGCCTCGCGCTCGGCAGCGCCGATGTGACATTGGCTGCGCTGACCAACGCGTATCGGGTGCTCGCGAACGGCGGCATCGCGCGGCCGTTTTTCGATCTCACGGGCCACGCTGCCGCGCCTGCCGGCCAGCGCGTGTTCAGTCCGCAGGCGAGCTTTATCGTCACCGACATCCTCGCGGACAACAACGCCCGCACGCGCACGTTCGGCTTCGACAGCGTGCTCGCGACGCGCACGTTCAGCGCGGTGAAGACCGGCACGAGCAAGGACATGCGCGATAACTGGGCGGTAGGCTTCACGTCGCGCTATACGGTGGGCGTGTGGGTCGGCAACGCGGACGGCGCGCCGATGTGGGACGTCTCGGGCGTCACCGGTGCGGCCCCGGCGTGGAATACCATCGTCAATTATCTGCATCGCCGGGCGAACAGCCGCGCGCCGGATGCGCCGCCGGGCGTCGTAAGGACGCGCGTCGCGTATCAGAACGACGTGGAGCCCGCGCGCGACGAATGGTTCCTGCGCGGCACGGAGATGAACAAGATCGGTCTGACGGCGAATGCAGCGGCGGGAACGGAAGCCGATGATGCGCACGCTCGCCGCCGCGAACGCTTGCGGGACGTGGCAAGCCCCGACGCGAGCCCGGCCAGGATCGGCGCGCCGACCGACGGCACCATCTTCGCACTCGATCCCGACATTCCGCCCGCGCGCCAGCGCGTGTGGTTTGAGCGCACGGGCGGCAGCGGCCAGCTCGGCTGGCGGCTCGATGGCAAGCCGTTCAGCCGCCACGCCCGCGCCGCGTGGCTGCCGTGGCCGGGCCGTCATCGGCTCCAACTCGTCGATGCGCGCGGCGAGGTGATCGACTCGGTCAACTTCGAAGTGCGCGGCGCCTTCGCGAAGACTGCCGCGCCTGCCGCGAAATAGCTGCCGGCGCTGGCGCACCGTTGGCACGACGAAGCGTTTCAGTAATTCATTTGCCCTGCGCGTGGTCCGGGCGTCCGCAGCATGCATGCTGCGTTAAAGATTGTGCGCAGATGGAGCGCTTCGGGCAGCGTCATGCACAATGCAGACGGCCCGCGTTCGAAACACGGATTTGTCCTATCCTTTACGGCATCGTCCGTTTGCCGGACCGTGCGGCCTTCGCTTCCTTCGTTTCTTTCGTTCCGTCAATCTGCCTGGAGTGTCGTCATGCTGAGAAAGCTGTTGATGCTGTGCCTCGCGTTCACGCTGTCCATCGGCGCGGCGTTCGCTGCCGTCGATGTCAATACCGCCGATCAAGCCGCGCTCGATTCGGTCAAGGGCCTCGGGCCCGTCAAATCGAAGGCGATCGTCGACGAACGCACGAAGAACGGCCCATTCAAGGACGCGGACGATCTCGCCAACCGCGTCAAAGGACTCGGCGCCAAGTCGGTCGCCAAGCTGGAAGAGAACGGCCTGACCATCGGCGGATCTTCGCTGCCGCCGACCGGCAAGGCATCGAAGCCCGCCGCGACGGCTTCTCACGGCGCGGCCGCGCCGAATTCGACCATCAAGTCATCGGCGGCGGCGACCGCTGCGACATCGCCCGCAGCCACGACCGCGCAGACGCCGGCCGTCGCCCCGGCATCGGGCCCGGCGGCTGCTTCGGCTTCTACCGCTGCTTCGGTCAAGAAGTCGGGCGCCACCGCTGCCGCGGCAGCCAGCGACGCGAAGCCCTCGAAATCGAAGCGAAAGAAAGACAAGGCGGCGAGCGCGTCGGCCGCCAGCCTGTAATTCATCTGCAACCTTTAGTACTGAGACTGCCATGAGCCTACTCGATATCCTCGCCTCTTCCCTCGGCAATTCGTCGCAACAAGGCGGCCAACCTGGTCAACCGGGCCAGTCCGGCCAGGCCGCCCTGATCGCGGCGGCGCTCGAATTCGTCAACAGTCAGCCCGGCGGCATCATGGGGCTGATCGAACGTTTTCATCAGAACGGCGCGGGCGATATCGTCTCGTCGTGGATCGGCAACGGCGAAAACAAGCCGATCAGCCCGGGCGTCCTCACGAACGTGCTCGGCGCGGACAACGTCGGCGCGCTCGCGCAGAAGGCGGGCGTGTCGGGCGATCAACTCTCCGGCATGCTCGCGGCGGTGCTGCCGCATATCGTCGATCGCGCGACGCCCAACGGCGAAGTCCCGCCCGAAGGCAAGCTCGACCTGACGGGGGTGCTCGGCTCGCTCGGCGGTCTCGCCGGTCTGTTCGGCAAGAGCGAAGAGCCGAAGCAGGGATAAGCGCGATCGTCCTGTCGCACGCTTCGCCCCGCGCCCGGCTCACGCCGGCGCGGGGCTTTTGCTTTGCTGCGGATGCCGCTCAAAAGTCGCGGGCAATAAAAAAGGCAACGAATCGCTTGGTTGCCTTTGTAACTAGGCTCCTTCGACTCGCGAAGGAGCCAGCGCTTTAGTGCACCACGCGATCGAACACGAACTCGCCGTCCCGGACATCGACCGGAATGACGTCCTTCGGTCCGAACCGCCCGGCGAGAATCAGCTTGGCGACCGGGTTCTCGATCTCCTGCTGAATCGCGCGCTTCAGCGGCCGCGCGCCGAACACCGGGTCGTAGCCCACCTTGCCGACCTGTTCCAGCGCCGCATCGGACACGTCCAGCTGCATGTCGAGCTTCGCCAGCCGGTCGTGCAGACGCTGCAACTGAATCTTCGCGATGGACTCGATATTCGCGCGATCCAGCGAGTGGAACACGACGACATCGTCGATACGGTTCAGGAACTCGGGCCGGAAATGCAGCTTCACTTCTTCCCAGACCGCGTCCTTCACGGCTTCCTGCGGCTCGCCGACCATGCCCTGAATCACCTGGGAACCGAGGTTCGAGGTCATCACTATCACCGTGTTCTTGAAGTCCACTGTGCGGCCCTGGCCATCCGTCATGCGGCCGTCGTCGAGCACTTGCAATAGCACGTTGAACACGTCCGGATGCGCCTTCTCGATTTCATCGAGCAGGATCACGCTATAAGGCTTGCGGCGCACGGCTTCGGTCAGATAGCCGCCTTCTTCATAGCCGACGTACCCCGGCGGCGCGCCGATCAGCCGCGCGACGCTGTGCTTCTCCATGAACTCGCTCATGTCGATGCGGATCAGGTGATCCTCGGAATCGAAAAGGAACGCCGCCAGCGCCTTGCACAGCTCGGTCTTGCCGACGCCCGTCGGCCCGAGGAACAGGAACGACCCGTACGGACGGTTCGGGTCCGACAAACCGGCGCGCGAACGGCGGATGGCATCCGCGACCGCGCCGATCGCCTCGTCCTGACCGACGACGCGCTCGTGCAGCTTGCTTTCGATCTGCAAGAGCTTCTCGCGCTCGCCCTGCATCATGCGCGACACCGGAATGCCGGTGGAACGCGACACGACTTCCGCGATTTCCTCCGCGCCGACCTGCGTGCGCAGAAGCCGCGGGCGCGTCGGGTTGTTCTGCTCCTGCGATTCCGCCTGCGTGACCTGCTTCAGACGCGCTTCCAGTTCGGGCAGCTTGCCGTACTGCAACTCGGCAACCTTTTCGAGCTTGCCCTCGCGCTGCAAACGCGCGATGTCGGCGCGCACCTTTTCGATCTCTTCCTTCAGTTGCGCGCTGCCCTGCACCGCCGCCTTCTCAGCGGTCCAGATTTCTTCGAGGTCGGAGTACTCGCGGTTCAGCCGGTCGATTTCCTCTTCGATCAGTTGCAGGCGCTTCTGCGATGCTTCGTCCTTCTCCTTCTTCACGGCCTCGCGCTCGATCTTCAGCTGAATGAGACGGCGGTCCAGCTTGTCCATCTCTTCGGGCTTCGAATCGATTTCCATCTTGATGCGCGACGCAGCTTCGTCGATCAGGTCGATGGCCTTGTCCGGCAAGAAGCGGTCCGTGATATACCGATGCGACAGTTCCGCCGCCGCGACGATAGCCGGGTCGGTGATCTCGACGCCGTGGTGCAGCTCGTACTTCTCCTGCAAGCCGCGCAGGATCGCAATGGTCGCTTCCACCGACGGTTCATCGACGAGCACTTTCTGGAAGCGCCGTTCAAGCGCCGCGTCCTTTTCGATGTACTTGCGGTATTCATCCAGCGTGGTCGCGCCGATGCAGTGCAGCTCGCCGCGCGAGAGCGCCGGCTTCAGCATGTTGCCCGCGTCCATCGCGCCCTCGGCCTTGCCTGCGCCGACCATCGTGTGAATCTCGTCGATGAAGACGATGGTCTGGCCTTCGTCCTTCGCGATGTCGTTCAGCACGGCCTTGAGCCGCTCCTCGAACTCGCCGCGATACTTCGCGCCCGCGAGCAGCGCCGCCATGTCGAGCGACAGCACGCGCTTGCCCTTGAGCGTTTCCGGCACTTCGCCGTTGACGATGCGCTGCGCGAGGCCTTCGACGATGGCCGTCTTGCCGACGCCCGGCTCGCCGATCAGCACCGGATTGTTCTTCGTGCGGCGCTGGAGGATCTGGATCGAGCGGCGGATCTCGTCGTCGCGGCCGATCACCGGGTCGAGCTTGCCAACGCGGGCGCGCTCGGTCAGATCGACGGTGTATTTCTTCAACGCCTCGCGCTGGCTCTCGGCGTCCTGGCTGTTCACCTGCGCGCCGCCGCGCACGGCATTGATGGCCGCTTCCAGCGCGCGCCGCGTGAGCCCGTGCTGCTTGGCGATGCGTCCCGCTTCGCCCTTGTCGTCCGCCACGGCGAGCAGGAACATTTCGCTCGCGATGTAGGTGTCGTTGAGCTTTTGCGCTTCCTTGTCGGCGTTGTTCAAGAGACCGGCGAGGTCGCGGCTCACTTGAACGTTTCCGTCCGTGCCCTGAACTTGCGGCAGGCGGCTGATGGCCTCGTTGAGCGCCGCCTGCAACGCCTGAACCTGCACGCCGGCATGCGAAAGCAGCGAGCGCGCGGAGCCGTCGCGTTGCGCGATCAACGCGGAAAGCAGATGCACGGGCTCGATGTACTGGTTGTCGTTGCCGACAGCCAGACTTTGCGCGTCCGACAGTGCTTCCTGAAATTTGGTAGTGAGTTTGTCGATTCTCATTTTTGGTGAGCTCCAATTCGAATACAACCAAAATGAGGCGCTTTCGGGCGGTTTCAAGCGCGCAAACCGCTCATTCCGGGGGTTTTTTGCAGGATTGGCCGCGTCCGAAACGCGCGGCGGCGCTTTCGAAAGACCGCGCTGTGCAGGTTTCGTTCAGTGCCGCGTGATCGTGCGGAAGTGTCGGTCAGGACGAAGCGGCGCGCGGGACGAGCGCAGTGGCGTACGGCGCATCGACGGGCGCGATGCTGAGCAGCCGCGCGAGCTCGCTCGCGGGCTCGGACAACTCGCCGACCGTATGCTTGTCGAGTTCGGCGAGGAAGGCATCGCGCGCCGCCGCCAGCACGCCGCGCAGGCGGCAAGCCGGCTGAATCGCGCAATGGCGGCCGTCGGTCTGCGCGCCGAAGCAGCCGACGAGCGCGAAGTCGCTCTCGGTTTCCCTGACGATGTCGCCGATGGTCAGCCCGCGCGAGCGCGCCGCGAGCCGCAGGCCGCCGTGACGTCCGCGCACGGTTTCCACCCAGCCGAGGTCGCCGAGTTGCTGGACGATCTTCATCAGGTGATTCTTGGAGATGCCGTAGGCGTCGGAGATCTCGCGGATGGTCGAGAGCCGCGCCGGCCGCACCGACAGATACAGCAGCACCCGCAGCGCATAATCGGTGTAGTCGGTCAGTCGCATGGCCTCGGTGCGTCGGACGGCGGAGTGGAAAAAAGCCGAGGTTGCGTGAATCGACTGACGGGCGAACGAAGCCGGACAAATCCGCGCGGCGGCCGGGGCCATCGCCCGCGCGAGCGTCACAGGGTCTAATATCCGCTCGCGGCAGTCGCGACAGAACCGTCACGCGCCAGAGCACTGCTCAACATTTTGCGCCACTTGGGTGCTTTGCGTCAGCCAGATTCGCGATGATTCGGCCTCGGACGCCAGCCTTACTGTTTGCAGCCTTACTGTTTGCAGCCATGAAGTCTTCAGCCATGAACCGAGACGAAACGAGTAACGCCATCACCCGCGAGAGCGAGCCCACGGAAACGAATATCCGCGCGCTGGTCGAGGCGTTCTATCGCCGCGTGGACGACGATCCGCTGCTCGGCCCGATCTTCGCGCGGCAACTGACCGGCCGTTGGGACGAGCATCTCGCGAAGATGACGACGTTCTGGTCGAGCCTCGTGCTCGGCTCTAAGCAGTATCGGGGGAACGTGCAGGAGGCGCATCGGCCGCTGGAGGGCATCGAGCCGCAGCACTTCGCGCGCTGGCTGTCGCTGTTTCTGAACACCGTCGAAGCGCGCTATGAGCCCGGCGCGGCGGTGCAGTTCATGGAGCCGGCGCTGCGCATCGCGCAAAGCCTCCAGTTGAGCAAGTTCGGCTGGGACTACCGGATTCCCGAGGCGCAGGAAGCCCTGCTCGCGGCGCTCAAGCGCCAGCGCACCGGCGACCGCGATGAGCCGCGTTTCCCCGAGCGCCCGGCAGGCGAGCCGTTCCCGGCGAAGTTCGTCGGCAAGCCGGCCGACGAAGACTGACGCGCGTCTAAACTGCGCGGCGCGTTCGGCAGGCAAAAACCACGTCGTCGACGAGTTCGAACGCCGCTCCTCAGCCTTGCGGCGGCGTCCATCGCGCAAGGGCTGCGTCGTCGGATTCGCGCGCGTCGACCCAGCGCTCGCCCTGCTCCGTCTTTTCCTTCTTCCAGAACGGCGCCTGCGTCTTCAGATAATCCATCACGAACGCGCAAGATTCGAACGCTTCCGCGCGATGCATCGCGGTCGTCGCGACGAGCACGATCTGATCGAGGGGCTTGAGCTTGCCCACGCGATGCACGATGAGCACGTCCGAGCCGCGCCACCGTTCGCGCGCCTGATCGGCAATCGCTTCGAGCGACTTCTCGGTCATGCCGGGGTAGTGCTCCAGTTCCATCGTCTCGACGGCGCTGCCTTCGTTCAGATCCCGCACCGTGCCGACGAAGCACGCGACCGCGCCGACCTTCGGATTGTCGGCGCGCAGCGCGGCCACTTCGGCGCTGATGTCGAAATCGGCTTCCTGCACGCGGACTTTCGCATGCGTTCCCATGTCAGCCACCCGTGACCGGCGGGAAAAACGCGACTTCGCAGCCATCGGTGATGCGCTGCGAGGCGTTCGTCATCACGTGATTGCAGGCCATGCGCAATGCGCGGCCTTCCGCGAGCGTCTCGGCCCACACGCCGCCGCGCATGCGCAGCCACGCGCGCACGTCGCCGACATTGACGACCGTATCCGGCACGCTCACCGTCTCGTTCGCGACGCCCAGCGCCTCGCGCACGCTCGCAAAAAATCTCAGTTCGACTTTCATGGGACTTCGTTCCTTACCGCATCAACTCTGAAAAGGGAATGAACCGCACCGTCTCGCCCGCGCTGATCGCGTGATTCGGCGGATTGTCGATGAGGCCGTCGCCCCAGACGGTGGACGTCAGTACCGCCGAACTCTGGTTCGGGAAGAGATCGAGGCCGCCGCCGTCGTTCACGCGCGCGCGCAGAAACTCGTTGCGCCGATCGCCCTTTTTCTGCGTGAAGTCGGCGCGCATGGAGTAGACGCGCGGCGCGACATCCTCAACGCCCGCGAGGCGCAGCACGAACGGCCGCACGAACAGCAAGAACGTGCAGAAGCTCGAAACAGGATTGCCCGGCAAGCCGATGAAGAACGCCTCCTGCCCGCCTTCGCCGCGCCGGACCGCGCCGAACGCGAGCGGCTTGCCCGGCTTCATCGCGATCTGCCACATCGCGATGCGCCCTTCTGCTTCGACCGCCGGCTTCACATGATCTTCCTCGCCGACGGAAACGCCGCCGCAGGTCAGAATCAGATCGTGGTCGAGCGCGGCGCGGCGCAGCGTGTCGCGTGTGGCGTCGAGCCGGTCGGCCACGATGCCGAAGTCCGTCACGTCGCAGCCGAGCTTCGCGAGCAGCGCGCGCAGCGTGAAGCGGTTCGAGTTGTAGATGGCGCCGGGCGCGAGCGGCTCGCCGGGCATGCGCAGTTCGTCGCCGGTGAAGAAAATCGCGACGCGCACGCGACGCGTCACATCCAGCGCCGCGCAGCCGACCGACGCCGCGAGACCGAGCGCCTGCGGCGTCAGCCGCGTGCCGGCGCGCAGAATGACCGAGCCGCGCTCGATGTCCGCGCCCTGCCGCGTGATCCATTCGCCTGCGGCGGGCGGCTGCGTGAACGCAACGGTGCCATCGTCGGACGCCTGCGCCATTTCCTGCATCACGACGGCATTCGCGCCCGGCGGCACCGTCGCGCCCGTGAAGATGCGCGCCGCCGTGCCTGCCGCGAGCGGCTCGGCCGTGTGTCCGGCCGGGATGCGCTGCGAGACGCGCAGCGCGACCGGCGCGGCGTCGCTGGCGGCGGCGAGATCGGCGGCGCGGACCGCGTAGCCGTCCATCGCGCTCGTGTGCATCGGCGGGACGTCGAGCGGCGAAGTCACGTCGGCGGCGAGCACGCGCCCGAGGGCGTCGAGCGTGTCGATACGCTCGGTGTCCGTCACCGGGCGCGCGGCGTCGAGCAGACGACCGAGGGCATCGGCTGTGGCGAGCATCGGAGGACGAGAGGAACCGGCTGACGGAGAGGACATGGCTTCGCTGGGAGCGCGGCGCGCTGAAGGAATGGAAAAATGAGGCTATCGGCAACTATTGTAGCGACTCGTCGCGCGGCACCCGACACGCGCCGCCGCACGCGAAAGCTGCCCCGCCCCAGTGATACACTCGCAGCACACTTCCAGCGTCCATTTCCATGAAATTCTGTTCCGTCTGCGGCCACGAGGTCGGCCTGAGCATTCCGCCCGGCGACAACCGCGAGCGATTCGTCTGCAACAACTGCGGCACCGTGCACTATCAGAACCCGCGCAACGTCGTGGGCACCGTGCCCGTGTGGGACGACAAGGTGCTTCTGTGCCGCCGCGCGATCGAGCCGCGCTACGGCTACTGGACGCTGCCCGCCGGCTTCATGGAAATGGAAGAGACGACGAGCGAAGGCGCCGCCCGCGAAACGCTGGAAGAAGCCGGCGCGCGCGTCGAAATCCAGAGCCTCTTCACGCTGCTGAACGTGCCGCACGTGCATCAGGTGCATCTGTTCTATCTCGCGCGGCTGCTCGATATCGAACTGGACCCCGGCGAAGAAAGTCTGGAAGTGCGGCTCTTTGAGGAGAGCGAAATTCCGTGGGACGAGATCGCGTTCCCGACCGTCGGCCAGACGCTGCGCTTTTTCTTCGCCGACCGCGCCGCCGGCAACTTCACGCTGCATACCGGCGACATTTTCCGCACGCTGCGCGAAGGTTGAACGGCGCAGGACGATCATGGTCCCCTGGCTCGCCCACGACGATCCGTTTCCGCCGGTCGAGCGCGCGCTCGGCGCATCGAGCGGCGCGCCGGGCTTGCTCGCCGCGAGCGCCGATCTGCTGCCCTCGCGGCTCGTCGACGCCTACCGGCGCGGCATCTTCCCGTGGTATTCGGACGGACAGCCCGTGCTGTGGTGGAGCCCCGATCCCCGCATGGTGCTCGTGCCCGCCGAGTTCAAGGTGTCGCATTCGCTGCGCAAGACGTTGAAGCGCGTCCTTCGCGACGATGCGTGGGAAGTGCGCGTCGACCACGACTTTCCTGCCGTGATGCGCGCCTGCGCCGACACGCCGCGCGAAGGCCAGCGCGGCACCTGGATCACGGCGGATATCGTGGAGGCTTATACGTCGCTGCATCGCGCGGGCGAGGCGCACAGCATCGAAACGTGGCGCGACGGCGTGCGCGTGGGCGGGCTGTATGGCGTGTCGTTCGGGCGCATGTTCTTCGGCGAATCCATGTTCGCGCACGAAACGGATGCCTCGAAAATCGCGCTCGCGGCACTTGTCGGACACTTGCGCCGCCACAAAATAGAGATGATAGACTGCCAGCAGAACACGTCGCATCTGGCGTCGCTGGGCGGCCGCGAGATTCCTCGCCGCGCGTTCGTCGCGCATCTGCGCCGCGCGGTCGCCGAAGCGCCGATCCCGTGGCGCTTCGACAAGTCCGTGCTCATCGACCTCACCGGCACGGCCGCGCCCCGATCATCCTGAACCCGCGCCGGGCGCACCGTTTGCGACACGAGTACTCAGACACGCACGATCCGCCGCGCACGCCTTCGCCAACAGCGATGCGCACGCGGCAATGAAGAGACGACGCCTGCGAGAGCCGCCAAAGTGACACATCCGAACGAGCTGCCACTGTCACCGCTTTCCGCGCTGCAATTCTATGCAACAGCGCCTTACCCTTGCAGTTATCTGGAAGGGCGCGTGGCGCGCTCGCAAGTCGCGACGCCCAGCCACCTGATCAACTCCGACGTCTACACGGAACTCGTCAAGGCGGGCTTCCGGCGCTCGGGCGTCTTCACGTATCGCCCGTACTGCGACGGCTGCCGCGCCTGCGTGCCGGTGCGCCTGCCCGTCGCGCGCTTCGCGCCGAACCGCGCGCAGCGGCGCGTGTGGAAGCAGCACGGCAATTTGATCGCGAGCGTGGCGCCCCTGCATTACGACGAGGAACACTACGCGCTCTACATGCGCTATCAGTCGGCGCGGCACGCGGGCGGCGGCATGGACCGCGACAGCCGCGATCAGTACGAGCAGTTTCTGCTGCAGAGCCGGATCAACTCGCGGCTCGTCGAGTTCCGCGAACCGGCCTCGCCGGACACGCCGGATGCGCCCGGCGCGCTGCGCATGATCAGCATGATCGACATTCTCGGTGACGGGCTTTCGTCCGTGTACACGTTCTTCGAGCCCGACCTGCCGAAGACGAGCTACGGCACGTTCAACATCCTGTGGCAGATCGAACAGGCGCGAAGCCTCGACTTGCCCCACGTGTATCTCGGCTACTGGATACGCGAGAGCGAAAAGATGGCGTACAAGGCCAATTTCCGGCCGCTGGAAGGGCTCGTCGATGGCCGCTGGTCCGTGCTCGATCCCGCGACGACGCACTCGGCCGGCGCCCTGCCGATGCCGGGCCGCAGCACAGGGCCGGGCCAGCCGAAATAACGGCGTCCACGCGCATGTCATCCGGCTCCGGGCGCACGTCACAAAGCCGCTAAAATAGCGGTCTTAAAAAAATTTGCCGTCGCCGGCGCTCATCCGTGTTCAGTTCTCTCTACCCGCTCGCGCGTTCGCGCCTTTTTCGCATGGACGCGGAAGACGCGCATCACCTGACCTTGCGCATGCTCCGCGCGGCCGGCCGCACCGGACTCGCCGGCGTGCTCGGCAAGCGCGGCCCCGATTCGCCGCGCACCGTGATGGGCCTCACGTTCAGGAATCCGGTCGGCCTCGCGGCGGGACTGGACAAGGACGGCGCGTGCATCGACGGGCTCGCGGCGCTCGGCTTCGGCTTTATCGAAGTGGGCACCGTGACGCCGCGCGCGCAGCCGGGCAACCCGCGCCCGCGCATCTTCCGTTTGCCGGAAGCCGGCGCGCTCATCAACCGGATGGGCTTCAACAACGGCGGCGTCGATCAGTTCGTCGCGAACGTGCAGGCCGCGCGTTATCGCGGCGTGCTCGGGCTCAACATCGGCAAGAACGCGGATACGCCGATGGAGCGCGCAGCCGAAGACTATCTGTACTGTCTCGAACGCGTGTACCCGTTCGCGAGCTACGTGACGATCAACATTTCGTCGCCGAACACGAAGAACCTGCGGCAACTTCAGGGCGCGGGCGAACTCGACGCGCTGCTCGGGGCGCTGAAGGACAAGCAGCAGCGTTTGTCCGATCTGCACGGCAAGCTCGTGCCGCTCGCGCTGAAGATCGCGCCCGATCTCGACGACGAGCAAATCAAGTCGATCGCGGGCACGCTGCTCGCGCATCGCATCGACGGCGTGATCGCCACCAACACGACGCTGTCGCGCGCGGCCGTCGCGGGCATGGCGCACGCCGACGAAGCGGGCGGCCTGTCGGGGCGTCCGGTGTTCGATGCATCGAACGAGGTGATCCGCAAACTGCGCGCGGAAGTGGGCACGGAAGTGCCGATCATCGGCGTGGGCGGCATCTTCTCCGGCGCCGATGCGCGCGCGAAGCTCGCGGCGGGCGCATCGCTCGTGCAGATCTACACGGGGCTGATTTATCGCGGGCCGGCGCTTGTCACCGAATGCGTCGAGTCGCTCGCGCAGGGAATATAGACATAAGCAAACGATCTTACGCGCCGGTTGCAGTTTCTCTATGATGCCGCACCTATCGGGCGCGGCGCTGGAAGAAGCGGCGCGCCACTTTGCCAACACGAGGAGAACAACACGATGAACCTGTCCACGCTCAAGAAGCTCGTCGCCGCCAGCCTGATCGGCGCGGCGTTCACCGCGGTCACCGCCACGGCGCACGCAGAAGACCTGCTCGATCAGGTCAAGCAGCGCGGCACGCTGCGCGTCGGTCTCGAAGGCACGTTCCCGCCGTTCAACTCAAAGGCGCCGTCGGGCGAGCTCGTCGGCTTCGACGTGGATATCGCGAAGGCCGTCGCCGCGAAGCTCGGCGTGAAGCCCGAGTTCGTCACGACGGAGTGGAGCGGCATCATCGCGGGCCTGCAAGCGGGCAAGTTCGATGTGATCGTGAACCAGGTCGGCATCACCGACAAGCGCAAGGAAACGCTCGACTTCTCGCCTGCGTACACGTATTCGAACGCGCAGCTGATCCAGCGCGCCGACGACAAGCGTGACTTCAAGTCGCTCGAAGACCTGAAGGGCAAGAAGCTCGGCGTCGGCCTCGGCACGAACTACATGGACATGGCCAAGTCGGTGCCGGGCATCGACGTGAAGACATACCCGGGCGCGCCGGAATATCTGCGCGATCTGGCCGCGGGCCGTCTGGACGCCGCGCTCAACGACCGCCTGATGCTCGCGTACCTGCTTAAGAACTCGCAGTTGCCGCTGCGCACGGGCGCGAATGTCGGCGCGGGCAATCCGTCGGGCATTCCGTTTAAGAAGGGCAATCCGAAGTTCGCGAAGGCGATCGACGACGCGATGACCCAGCTCGAACAGGACGGCACCTTCGCGAAGATCTCCGACAAGTGGTTCGGCATCGACGTGACGAAGCCGGCGAAGTAAGCACGCAGACACGCGAGCGCACGCATGATCGGGCGGCATCGTCTCACGGTGCCGCCCTTCTCTTTTTCGCGCCCGGTTTATGATGTGCGCTTTCGCGCGCCGCCCGGCTCTTCGTTTCCATCCGCGCGCTTTCCGCTTACGTTTTCCCGTTCATGTCGACCACTTCCCTGCTGGTTCAATCGGCGCCGGTGCTGGCGCAAGGCGCGCTGCTGACGATCAAGTTCGCGCTGTACTCGATGTTCTTCGGCCTCATCGCGGCCACGGTGCTGGCGCTGATGGGCATCAGCCGCAACCGCGCGCTCGTCGGCATCGGCCGCGTCTACGTCAGCGTGATGCGCGGCACGCCGCTCCTCGTGCAGATCTTCGTGATCTATTACGGCTTGCCGAGCCTCGGCATTTCGCTCGAACCGACGCCCGCGGGCGTCATCGCGTTATCGGCGAACGTGGCGGCGTATCTGTCAGAAAGCATGCGCGGCGCGATTCTCGGCATTCACAGCGGACAATGGCTCGCGGCGTACAGCCTCGGCCTGTCGCGCACGCAGACGCTGCGCTACGTGATCGGGCCGCAAGCGCTGCGCATCGCGGTGCCGAGTCTTTCGAACAGCCTCATCAGCCTTATCAAGGACACGTCGCTCGTTTCCGTCATCACGGTGACGGAGCTTTTGCGTAGCGCGCAGGAAGTGATCGCGGCGACGTATCAGCCGCTGCCGCTCTATCTGGCGGCGGCCTTCGTCTACTGGCTGCTGTGCAGCGTGCTGGAAGTCGTGCAGCGCGTGTTCGAGCGGCGGCTCGCGCTGCCCGGCCGGCACTAACGCGCGCGCCTCGTTCAGTCTTCCTCGAACGGGAAGCGCACGCGCAGATCGCGCCGCGCGGCGTCCATGATCGCCATCATCCGCATGGACATGACATGCGGCATCACCGGGCTTTCGATGAGACCCGCGCGCAGCAGCTCGCAGAAGTGCGCGGTCTCGTAGTTGAGGCCGCCGCCTGAAAACGGCTCGTCGAGTTCCACCTTGCGGCCGTCCGTATAGGCGATGGTCGCGCGAGCCGGGTTCCACCAGTTCTCGTGAATCGTCACGGTGCCTTTCGTGCCGCCGATGAGCGCGTCGCCGCGTCCTTGCAGGTCCATTCCGCAGAATAGTTGCGCGATGCCGCGCTCGTGCCGCACGTTCAGACTCGCGAAGACATCGACGCCCGTCGCGCCGACGCGGCCGATCGTCTGCACATCGAGCGCCTCGCCGAGCCAGTCGACGGCGAGAAACGCCTCGTAGATGCCGATATCGAGCAACGCGCCGCCGCCCGCTTCGAGTGAAAAGGACGGATGATCCGCCGGCACGTTCGCCATCGAGCAGCCCGCGCGCACGAGGCCGATATCGCCGATCGGATCGGCCTGCAAATGCTCGCGCAAGCGCCGATACAGCGGGTAGAACGGCGGCTTCATCGCCTCCATGAAGAGGACCTTCGCGCCACGCGCCGCGTCGATCATCTGCTGCAAAATGCGCGCGTTCACGGCGGCGGGCTTCTCGCATAGCACCGGCTTGCCCGCGGCGAACGCGCGCAACGCATAGTGCGGATGGCTGTCCTGCATCGTCGCGACGTAGAGCGCGTCGATGTTCGCGAGCAAGGTATCGAAGTCATCGAATGCGGCCGCGCCGAACGGCTCGGCGAGCGCGCGCGCCGACTCGGGCCGCCGCGAAGACACGCCCGCGAGCGTCGCGCCCTCGACGTGTTGCAGGCTCTCGGCAAAGCGCCGCGCGATGCGCCCCGCGCCGACGATGCCCCAGCGTATCGATTCCATGCAGTTTGCCTCCGGATATTGGGTCGTGCGGGGATTGTGCCTGAATGCGCCGCGCGAAAAAGACAAAGCCGGGCACGAGGCCCGGCTTTCATCGGACGATGCGATTGCGCCGCGCCTTCGCACCGACAGCGGCAGCGCTCGAACCCGCTCAGGCTCCGGCCGACGCGTTCACGTCCGGCGGCGAGACCGGCTGGCTCGGCTGAATCATGCGTTCGAGCGAGAACGCGCGCCCAACTTCCTCCGCCGCGAGATCGACGAGCGAGCGCGTCGCGCGTTCGGCGGCTGCCGGGTCTTTCGCCTCGATCGCCTCGACGACGCTGCGCTGCGCCGCGAGCGTCGCCTCGCGCACGGACTCGATGCCATCCACGATCGGATTCACCGTCACGAGCGCGCCGCGCACGATGGCCGTCATCTGCCGGAAGAACTGGTTGCCGCTGGCGGCGACGATGCGCGTATGCAGCACTTCGTCCGCTGCCTGATACTCGGGCTCGCCGACCTGAAGGCGCGAGAGCGTATCGAACGCGTCGCGGATGCCAGCGATCTCATCGGGCGTCGCGCGCGCGGCGGCGAGCGCGGCGGCGCGCGGCTCGATCAACATGCGGAATTCGATTACATCCCGCAAGAAAGTCTGATCCGGCTTCGCGCGAAAACGCCACGACACCACGTCTTCGTCGATGAGACGCCAGTCGCTCATCGGCCGGATGCGCGTGCCGGTTTTCGGCCGCACGTCCAGCATGTGACGGGCGAGCAGCATCGAGAGCGCTTCGCGCATGACGGTGCGGCTCACGTCGAACTCTTTCGAAAGGATGTCTTGCGGCGGCAGTATCGCGCCGTACTTCTGCTCGACGATCCCCGAGACCAGCCCGTCCATGACCTTCGCCACCAGCGACCGCTCTTTGTTTTCATCCATCACGCTTCTCCCCTATCCGCCTGTCCGTAGCCCATGTGTGTCTGCGCGCGTTCTCTCACGCGCCCTGCGGCGGCCAGGGCGAGGAATTTGCGAACATCCATTCGTCGCACTACACGTTGCGTCTTCGTCGCGCTGAAAACCAGTGAGGAATTTCCTGACAGGGTATTCCCTCTGATCGCCGCACACGAGCCGCCTTCGTTGGCCGCCGTTACCATTCGTTGCCCTATTGATTGAGTATTCGTACGCTCAATTCCTGCGCTCGCGCCGCGCGGGCGCCGTCGTTCATCAGGGAAACTGATGAATGACAGCGTCGCAGCGCGGCGTTTTATTGTGTGATTTTTCGGCCGGAAATCGTCAGCCGTTCATGCACTCATTTGAGCAAGCATCTCGTAGGCTTTCTGTGCGAACGCGAACGCTCGCCCGCGCGGGGGCGGCTATTGTATGACGCGATTACCGAAATTCTCATGCAGTGCTTAGTTCATGAGAATGCGGCTTTCAAACGCCGTCGCATCGTTTTGCGCGGCGTATTGGGGCGCTTACATGGCACCGTCGGAGGCGCGCGGACGCCTCGCGTGCATGCGTTGATCGCGGCGTTGCAGCGCCTCGCGCTCCGCGAGCGTCTGCTGATAAATGGCGACGTAGTCGCTGCCGACTCTTTCGACCGAAAGCCGCTGAATGTCTTCCCGCGCGCGCGCCGCATACTGACTGCGCGCTTGCGAATCGAGCAGCAGCCAGCGCAACTTCGCGGCGGCCTGCGCCGGATCGCCCGGCGCGACGAGCACGCCCGCGCCGCCGCCATCGAGCAGTTCGGGAATGCCGCCCACGCGCGTCGCGAGAATCGCGCAGCCCGCCTCGCGCGCCTCGGCGATCACAAGCGGACACGGGTCCTGATGCGACAGGAGCGCAAAGACGTCGGCGTTCGCGAGATAAGGGCGCGGGTCGGTCACGAAGCCCGTGAAATGAACAGCCGATTGCAGACCGAGTTCCGCGGCGAGCGCTTCCATCGACTCGCGCTCGGGACCATCGCCGATCAGATACAGGTGCGGCTCCGCGATGAAGTCGCGCTGATGCGCCGTTTGTTCCCGCACGATCGCGAAGGCTTTCAGAAGATCCGCAATGCCTTTTCTCCGATACATTCCCGCGACGCAGACGACGCTCGGCCGCTTCATGTGCACCGGACGCGCCGCAGGACGACACGTGAGGCGCGGCGCGCCGACCGCGCCGTTGAGCACGACCGACACGCGCTCGCGCCCGATGCCGCGCTCCTCCAGCGTGCGTGCAACGGCATCGCTCACGGCGACCATGCGATCGCCCGCGCGCACGAGCGACGCGCTCTTCTGCAATTCGTGATGCACGGTGGTCACGAGCGCGAAGCGGCGGCGCATGCTGCCGAATCGCGAGATGAGCGCGCCCGTCATCATGTGCGCGTGAACGATGTCGGGATCGAAACGATCGATGAGACGATTGAAGCCCGCGATCATCGACGGCACGCGCCAGGGCTGCCTCGACTGTTGCAACGGAATGTGCGTGATGCCATGACGCCGCAACAGCGGCTCGAAGCCGCCGCCCGACGAAGCGACGACCACGTCGTGTCCCATGCGCGCCTCCATGCATGCGAGATCGACCATCATGTTGACGGTGCCGTTGCCGATGATCTGCGCGTGGTTGGCGAGATGGACTATTCGCATGTGGGTGCCGGTTGCGCGCGTGCCGGCATGCGTGATTACGCCGGCCGCGCGGTTCGTTATCGTTTTGAAGAAGAGCTACGGGTACCGCGGACACGCGCGCGCCGAACACAAGCGGCGCGCGTCGGGCTTCAGAGCAGTTCGTACGTATTGGCGAACGCGTTGACGCCCGCTTGCTGCAGCTTGCTTGCGCTCGTTTCGCGCGTCGTGCGGCCTTTTCTTGTCAGACCGATATAAGGCATGCCGTGTTCGAGGAACGGTCCTTCCGTCTTGCGAAAACCGAACGCTTCGTAAAACGCGCGCAGACTCACGGGCGCCGTGAGCCGCACGGCGCGGCCGGGCCAGCGTTCGGCGCACACGTTGAGCACGCGTTCGATGAGCGCGTGCGCGGTGCCATCGCCACGACGCAGCGGACTCGTCAGGATTTTGTCCACGACGACTTCGGGATCTTCGAGATCGCCTTCGTGAATGCGCGCGTACGCGAGCACCGGCATCGGGCGCGTCATGTCATCGGTGGCGAAGACGTGCACGCCGGTTTCATCGCGGCCGTCCGCATCGAGATGCACATGCGATTGCTCGACGACGAACACCGCACTGCGCGCACGCAGAATCAGATAAAGCTCGCGCGCAGTGAGCTGTTCGAAATCCAGGGTCTTCCAATTCATTGGTTGTTCTCCTTGCTGCCGGTTTCTCACCGGCGTTGCGACGATTGAACGTTACGTCCCGCGAAACAAGCTTTCAGTGCGGGGGCGCACCGACTCCAGGGCTTGCAGCCCCGTCAAATAAGGCCAACCACACAAGAAGGCGTCTTCGGGGAAAAGGACGCCTTCACGAGATCCATCACGACATGTCACCCGAGTCCTGCGCCACGCGCGGAAGGCTCGTGCACGTGCCGCGATAGCACTCGCGTCGTTGCGCACCTTCATGGGAAAATCACAATGCAACCCGCCATTGAACGCGGCGCCTTAGAAAGCGATAAAAGCGCAAGCGATAAAAACGCAGGTAAAAACAACGAATGCTTCGGCGCGCACGCGGTATCGGTTGCCGGCTTTTCAGGCCCGAGGTAAGCCCATGAGCGCGTTTCATACCAGCGGTATGACGAGTTCCGGCGTCAGTCGTTCACGCGTCGTTTCACTCGATCCCTTGCGCATGCGCGCGAAACGTCATCGCGCGCACGCGCTGCATCGCGCCGAACGCATCTGGCGCGATGGCGCAGGCCCCGTCGACCTGTGGATCGAGCTCTTGCATGGCAACGGACTCGAACCGCATGCGATGCTGGCCTACACGGTCACGCAGGACTTCGAAGACGATCAGTTCACGCTCGGCCGTCCGCCTTGTGAAGACATCGAAAAGCTCTACGGCTTGCAGGTGCATGAACTCGCTCTGTTCGGCTCGCTGGAAGAACGCGCGCTCGTGCAAACGCGCCGCGGCAATACGGTCCTCGTCGAAGTCGATGCGTTCTTTTTGCCCGACATGCCCGCGACGCACTATCGACGCGAGCATGTGAAGACCACCATCGGCATTGATGTGATCGATCCCAACGCGCGACGGCTCGGTTACTTTCATCACAGCGGTTATCACCTGCTTCACGGCGACGACTACGACGGCGTGCTCGGAACCAAGGCCGCGCACGATACGACGTTATCCGGTGCAGCGGGCACAACGCATGGGCAAGCACTATTCCCGCATGTGGAGTTCATCAAACGCGTGGGCGAATCGCTCGGCGGGACAGCGCTTGCGGAAGGATCGGCGGACCTCTTATGCGCGCATCTGCTGCGCCGTCCGATGCACAACCCGATATCGCGCTGGCGCAGCGCGTTTCCCGCGCACGTCGATACGATGCTCGAGCGCAAAGAAGCGTATGCGCGGCCCTATGGGTGTCATGTGATGCGTCAGTTGGGCGCGAACTTCGAACTGCTCGCGCATTACCTCGAATGGATGCGCGAACACGGCTTCGATATTCCCGTGACGACGCACGTGGCCGCTCGCGCGATAGCAAGCGAAGCGATGGCGCTGCAATGCCGGCTCGCGCGGGCGCTCGCAGACGGGCAGGCGGATCTCTGCGACGCCTCGTTCGACATCATGGAAGCCGCGTACGAGCGCGTGGTGCCCACGCTCGCGGCAATCGTCTGTTGATCATTCCAATGCGTGATGCGCGATGCATGCCCAATGCATGCGCAATGCACGCGCGTATGACATCGCGATGATCGCACGTCGCGTCATGCGCATTTCACGCTCGCATGGTGAGATGCGACGTGCGGCATGCACCCTATTGTCCCCGATGAAACATTTCCGCACCGCGTAATGGCGCGTTCCATACGTTCGGCGGGGACCTTCCGGTATCGCGTCGAACCTCGGCATCGCCGTGCGCAGCGCAAACGTTTGACACGTCGATCGCGGTTTTCGGGGGAAAAACGAATCGCTCGCGCGCCCTATGTGGGGCAACTCACGCCTTCTCGCGGGCACGATTCACGCATTCGGGCGCGGCATGGCCCACAGACGAGCCGTTTCGTGAAACGGGCGCAACGTTTAGCCGTTTGCGAAATTGCCATGGAACACATCCTTCACTCCGCGCGAAGCCTTATGCAGCAAGGCTTTGGCGGGAAGCAAGAGGTCTCGCGCCGGCAGCACGTTCGTTAGGCCACGAACATGATGGAACACAGATGAATCAATTTTCAATGTCCCTACAAAAGGAGGGGTTCTCTCGGTGGGACGCGGCTCTCTGAGGCTTATCGCACGGTGATCGTCAAAGCCTGGACCGGTTTACAAGCCGTTTGCGCTGACGATACCCCTCCGGGCGTATGCGGATTCCTAAGACCACCGATGTTCAAGACTGAAACAAAAAGGCGACGCTGCGCCGCATCACAGCAGGCGTTCAGACGGTGAGGCCCCACCAGCATTGACGTTCGCCGCATTGGCACAGTCCTCGCTAAAAGAGTCGCGCAACCCGAAGCGACGCGATCTACTAAATCAACTCAAGCGAGCACGGGCTGCTAACGGGGCTGGTGTGAGACGTTTTCATAGCCGCGCGAGACGCGACCCGAGAACGATCACACCAGTAAAGAAAAAAGTGAAGCGCAACGCGCGAAGTTACGAGAGAACAAACATGCTGACCCTTCAGTCCGACCTGCACGGCAACCACCTCCTCGGCGCCCTTCCGGCACATGAGTGGCAAGCTCTGACTCCGCATCTCGAACTGGTTCAACTCCGCACCGAGCAACTGCTCTGCGATTCGGGCCAACGTATTCATCACGTGTACTTCCCGACGACCGCCATCATCTCTCTGTTGCATACGATGGAAGACGGCGGCTCGGTCGAAATCGCCGCAGTCGGCCGTGAAGGCATGACGGGCGTGCCGGTCCTGACCGGCGGCGAAACGATGCCCACGCGTGTCCAGGTGCAGTGCCCGGGCTTCGCATATCGCATGAGCGCTCAGGCACTGCGCGAACAGTTCGGACGTTCGGACTTTCTGCGCCGCCTGATGCTGCTCTACATGCAGGCCCTGCTCACGCAAGTCGCGCAGACCGCGGCGTGTAATCGTCATCATTCGCTCAACAAGCAGCTTTGCCGCTGGCTGTTGATCGAAATCGACCGCACCGCGTCGAACGAACTGCAAGTCACGCAGCAGCTGATCGCCGACATGCTCGGCGTGCGTCGCGAAGGCGTGACCGAAGCGGCCGGCAAGCTGCACGATGCGGGTCTCATCCACCATAGCCGCGGCTGCATCAAGGTGGTGGATCGCGAAGGGCTGGAAGCGCGCGCCTGCGAATGCTACGGCCTCGTCAAACGTGAGTTCGACCGCCTGCTGCCGCGTCTGCGCGCGCAGGAGACGGCTTCGGCCTCCAGTGTCTGAGATACGGATGCACAATAAAAGTCACGATATGTTCGGCTGGACGGCGCGCTGTCTGGACGTCTTCTTCATCGTCGCGGGCGGGGTGATCGCGCATTCCATGCGCTTTTCCTCGCTCGAATTCAGCGATATCGAGAAGCTCCTGATCGCATTCAATAGCGTGCTGGCATTGCTGTTGTTCCCGACGTTCGGGGTGTACGAAGCCTGGCGCGGCAAGCCGCTTCCGATGATGCTGGCGCGCGTCACGCTCGCCTGGATGACGGTGGCCGCCGCGGCGCTTCTGCTCGCCTTCACGCTGCATCGCATGGACGCCGTGTCGCGGCTCTGGTTCGCGTATTCGACGCTCATCTCCGGCGCGCTGATCGTGCTCGCGAAATGCGCGGTGTACGCGAGCCTGCGAATCATGCGCGGCCGCGGCTTCAATCAGCGCACGGTGGCGATCGTCGGCGCGCAGGGCTTCGCGCGCACGCTGCTCGCGCATCTGTCGAGCACGCCCGAGCAAGGCTTCACGCCCGTCTGTCTGCTCGACACGACGGGCGACGAAGAACTCCATGCAAGCGGCCTCGGCAGCCGGCCCGGCGCGTCCATGCGCCTGCCGGTGCTCAACGACTTCGACGAACTCGTCGAGAAAGTGCGCGCCGAGGACATCAACGAAGTGTGGCTCGCGCTGCCGCTTTCGCAGGAACACACGATCTATCGCTTCGTGCATGCGCTGCGGCACGACTTCGTGAATCTGCGGCTGATTCCGGACACGCGCAGCATCTCGCTCTTCAACCATTCGATGACCGATGTCGCGGGGCTCGCGACCATCAACCTGACGACGTCACCTGTCAGCACCTTACAGATGTGGCCGAAGCTGCTGTTCGACCGCTGCTTTGCCGCGGCCGCGCTGCTCGCGCTCTCGCCGATCATGATCACCATTGCAATCGCGATCAAGGCGACATCGGAAGGGCCGGTGTTCTTCACGCAGAACCGCAAGGGCGCGGACGGACGGCCGTTCAAGATCTACAAGTTCCGTTCGATGGCCGTGCATCGCGAGACCAAGGGTCACGTGACGCAGGCGACGCGCAACGACCCGCGCGTGACGAAGATCGGCGCGTTCCTGCGCCGCACGAGTCTCGACGAACTGCCGCAGTTCATCAACGTGCTGTTCGGCGATATGTCGGTGGTCGGGCCGCGTCCACATGCGATCGAACACGACGATCTGTACAAGGATCTCGTCTACGGCTACATGTTCCGCTACCGCATCAAGCCGGGCATTACTGGCTGGGCGCAGGTGAACGGATATCGCGGCGCGACCGAGAAGGTCGAGAAGATGCAGAACCGCGTGAAGTTCGACCTGTTCTACATTCACAACTGGTCGTTCTGGTTCGACATCAAGATCGTCGCGATGACGCTGTTCAAGGGCTTTATCGGACGAAACGCGTACTAAGCGTATTGAACGCGCTGCATTGAACGAAAACGGGCCCGGCGACTCGCGTTGCCGGGCCCGTTGTGCTTGTGGCGACGCGCTTCAGTAGTCGATACGCTCGACGCCCTGCTCCGTGCCGAGCAGGCACACGTCCGCTCCGCGCGCCGCGAAAAGACCCACCGTCACCACGCCCGGCCACGCGTTGATTTGCGCTTCGAGTCCGCGCGGGTCCGTGATGGAGAGGCCCTTCACGTCGATGATCTCGTTGCCGTTGTCGGTGATGAACGGCATGCCGTCCTGCATCACGCGCACGATGGGCACGCCGCCGAGCGCGGCGATCTTGCGACCGATCGCGGTGCGCGCCATCGGCACGACTTCGATGGGCAGCGGGAACGTGCCCATCACGTCGACGCGCTTGCTCGCATCCGCGATGCACACGAACACCTCGGCCACCGACGCCACGATCTTCTCGCGCGTGAGCGCCCCGCCGCCGCCTTTTATCATCGCGCCGCTCGCGTCGATTTCGTCGGCGCCGTCGACGTAGACCGGCAGCGTGTCCACGTCGTTCAGGTCGAACACCTTGAAGCCGTGCGATTCGAGCCGCGCGGTCGTCGCGAGCGAACTCGATACCGCCCCGCGATAACGCGCTTTCGAGGCGGCCAGCGCGTCGATGAAGCAATTGGCCGTCGATCCGGTGCCGACGCCGATGATCGAGCCTTCGGGCACGTGCGCGTTCACATAGTCGGCCGCGGCCTGGCCGACGCGCTGCTTGAGTTCGTCCTGAGTCATGGAAATGGTGCTGCGCGTGAGGGGAAAACGCGATTTTATCGGAGCGCGCGCCGCCTTCCCGCGCTTTTTGAGCATGCGGTCAGAGGATGCCGTGCAGGAATCCGAGCGGATCGTGCGTGCGCGCGACGGACGCGATAAACGCGAAGACGATGATCGCCAGCACGCCGAAGACGGCGCGCGCGCCCTTCGTCCGGCCGCGCTTGAGCGCGAAGGTGCCGAGCACGATGTAGACGACGAGGCCCGCGATCTTCGCGCCCAGCCACGCCGCGTTCGGCCCAAAGCCGATGATCGCGACGAGTGCAATCGCGCTCGCGAGCAGGAGCGTATCGACGATATGCGGCACGATCTTGCTCGCACGGGCGGTGAGAAGGCGCGAGTCCGTCAGCATCCAGATCCAGCGCACAACGAAGCCCGCGATGCTCAGGCCCGCGCAGGTCATATGGAGCGCGCGCAGCGGCAGAAAATAGTCGCCCATTTCTTCTTTTGTCTAACGCAACGGTCAGGGGAAGTACTTGTCCAGCAAGGCCTGCGCGATGGCGTCTGTTTGCGCATCGGCGTCGCCTGCGTAGTCCGACGGCCGGAAGTGCATCTGGAACGCGCCGAAGACGCGGCGCGTCTTCTCGTCGAGCATGCCGTCGGTGGCGACGTCGTAGCCGTAGCGCTTGAGCTTTTCCTGCAACGCGCGCACGTCGCACGGCGCTTTGGGATCGCGGCCGGCGAGATGCGCGGCGACGGCGGCATCGTCGGGCCATGCGCCGATGCCCGCCTCGTACAGCGTGCGCCACGGAAAGAGCGGACCGGGATCGATCTTGCGCTGCGGAGCGATGTCGCTATGGCCGACCACGCGCGTCGGCGGAATGCCGTAACGCTCGACGATGTCGCGCGAAAGCTTCACGAGCGCATCGACCTGCGCGGGCGGATACGGCTGCCAGGTGCGGCCGGCGGGGGTATCGATCGGTCCGAGGTTCACGTTCTCGATGCCGATCGACGACGCGTTAAGCTCCGTCGCGCCCTGCCAGTAGCTCTGGCCGGCATGCCACGCGCGCTTCTCTTCGGGCACGAGCTGATAGACGACCGGCTCGCCGTTCTCGATGCGCGGCGCGTCGGGCACGACGTAGTGGACGCTGACCTCATCGCCCGTGAGGACGGCGAGCGAGCGCGCTTCGTCGATTTCCGTGTAGTGCATGACGAGGAAACGCACGCGCGAATCGGCGTTTTTCGCGTGGTGTTGCGTGTCGGCGATGTAGGTGCCGCGGTTTTGCATGGTGGGGGTGCAGGCGGTAACGAAAGCGCAGGCGAGCGCGAGACAGACGAGGCGAAGCATGCGAAACACCTTACTTCTTCACCATCCTCTGCCGCACCGCCTCGAACAGGCACACGCCGCTCGCCACCGACACGTTCAGGCTCTCCACCGCGCCCGCCATCGGAATATGCATGATCTCGTCGCACGTCTCGCGCGTGAGGCGGCGCATGCCCTCGCCTTCCGCGCCCACGACGATCGCCACCGCGCCGTCGAGCTTCGTCTCATAGACGCTCGCCGTCGCTTCGCCCGCCGTGCCGATCACCCAGACGCCGGCATCCTTCAGTTCGCGCAGCGCGCGCGCCAGATTCGTCACCGTGATGTACGGCACGCTTTCGGCCGCGCCGCTCGCCACTTTCGCGGCGGTCGCGTTGAGGCCCGCCGAACGATCGCGCGGCGCGATGACCGCATGCGCGCCCGCCGCGTCCGCGACGCGCAGGCATGCGCCGAGATTATGCGGGTCGGTGACGCCATCGAGCACGAGCAGCAAGGGCGTTCCCGAGATGCCGTCGAGCAGTTCGGCGAGGTTCTGCGCGAGCGGCAAGTCGTGCGCGCGGGCCACGACGCCCTGATGCTGGATATTGCCCGCGAGGCCCCACAAACGCCCTTCGTCGGCGGCGATCAGACGCACGCCCGCGTCCTTCGCGGCACGCAGGAAGTCCTGCATGCGGCGGTCCTTGCGCGTGGGGTCGTACAACACTTCCTCGATAGACGAGGCATCCGCCCGCACGCGCGCCGTCACCGCGTGGAAACCGTAAAGAACCTTGAGACGTGACATGACTGATTCGAACCTTCGTGATAACCATGAAAAGCACGACGCGGCCCGGTGCAAAGCGCACCGGACCGCGCGTATTCGTTGACGCGATGAGCGTCGGCTAGCGTTTCTTGCGCGCCGGCCGCCCCTGCGCCGACGACTTCGACGCCGAGTTGGACGTCCCTCCGCGTTTCTTCGCCGCGCCGCCGCGCGCCGCCGGCGACGCGCCCTTCTTCGTGCCGCCGCGCTGACGCGTGCTTGCCGCATCGTCGTTCAGCGGACGAATGCGCGGACCCGTTGCGCCATTGGCGCCCGAGGCGCCGTGATCGGCCGCGCCCGACGACGAACGCGGCGACGGCTTCACCGGCGTATCGCGCACCAGACGGAAGTCGATCTTGCGCGCATCGAGATCGACGCGGCCCACCTGCACGCGCACGCGATCGAACATGCGATAGCGGATACCGGTGCGCTCGCCGCGCAGCTCGTTCTTGATCTCGTCGTACTGGAAGTAGTCCGAGCCGAGTTCCGTCACATGCACGAGCCCTTCGATAAAGAGCGAATCGAGTTGCACGAAGATGCCGAAGGACGTCACGCCGTTCACCATGCCGCCGTATTCCTCGCCCAGCTTGTCGCGCATGAAATAGCACTTGAGCCAGGCTTCGACGTCGCGTGACGCTTCGTCGGCGCGACGCTCGTTCGACGAGCAATGCAGGCCGAGTTCTTCCCACACCGCGACGCTGTTGCGCGACCGGCTGCGCGCGCTGTCGTCGGCCAGTTGCATTTCGCGCGCGGCTTTCGTCAAGCCCGTGCTCAGCGAAACGTCGTGGCCAATATCCGGCACGTATTTCTTGCCCTGCAGAATCGCGTAAATGGCGCGATGCGTGAGCAGGTCGGGATAGCGGCGAATCGGGCTCGTGAAGTGGGCGTACGCCTCGTACGCGAGCCCGAAGTGACCGATGTTGTCCGGGCTGTAGACGGCCTGCTGCATCGAGCGCAGGACCATTGACTGAAGCATCTGCGCATCGGGCCGGTCGCGGATTTGCGCTATCAGCGCCGCATAGTCGCTCGCGTGGGGCTTGTCGCCGCCCGTCAGCGTCAGGCCGACGCCGCGCAGAAACTGCCGCAGGTTTTCGAGCTTTTCCTCCGTCGGCCCCGCATGCACGCGGTATAGGCCCGGATGCTTGTTGCGCTTCAGAAAGTCCGCCGCGCAGACGTTGGCCGCGAGCATGCACTCTTCGATCAGCCGATGCGCGTCGTTGCGATGACGCGGCAGAATCTGCTCGATCTTGCCCTGCGAGTTCACGACGATGTACGTCTCGGTCGTGTCGAAGTCGATCGCGCCGCGCTTCTGCCGTGCCGCGTGCAGCGCCTTGAAGACGCCATACAGATTCTGCAACTGCGGCACCAGTTCCGCGCGCCGCGCGGCTTCCGGGCCCTTGGTGTTGGCGAGCACGGCCGCGACTTCGGTGTACGTGAGACGCGCCGCCGAGTGCATCACGCCCGGATAGAACTGATACGCCTTGATCTCGCCGCGCGCCGTGATGATCATGTCGCACACGAGCACGCAGCGGTCGACGTCCGGATTCAGCGAGCACAGCCCGTTCGAGAGCTTCTCGGGCAGCATCGGGATCACGCGCCGCGGGAAGTACACCGACGTGCTGCGGTCCAGCGCGTCGACATCGAGCGGCTCGTTCGGACGCACGTAATGCGACACGTCGGCGATCGCCACGAGCAGACGGAAGCCTTGTCCGCGGCCGACGGCGACGGGCTCGCAATATACGGCGTCGTCGAAGTCGCGAGCGTCTTCGCCGTCGATCGTGACGAGCGGCACGTCGCGCAGATCTACGCGATGCCGGATGTCAACCGGCCGCACTTCGTCGGGGAGCTTCGCGGCCGCGGCGAGCGCGGCGTCGCTGAACTGATGCGGCACGCCGTACTTGCGCACCGCGATCTCGATTTCCATGCCGGGATCGTCGATGTCGCCGATCACTTCGACCACGCGCCCGAGCGGCTGCGAATGGCGGCTCGGAAAGTCCGTCAGATCGACGGACACGACCTGCCCGACTTTCGCCTTCTTCGGGTTCTGCGTGATGAGAATGTCGTGGCCGATGCGCTTGTCTTCCGGCACGAGAATCAGCGCGCCGTTTTCATTCACGAGCCGCCCGATGATGCGCTTGTTCGCGCGGTCGGTGACTTCGACGATATGGCCTTCGGGCCGCCCGCGCCGGTCGTAGCCGACGATGCGCGCGAGCACGCGGTCGTTGTGCATGACCTTCTGCATCTCGCCGTTGGGCAGGAAGAGATCGTCCTGGCCGTCATCGCGGATCAGAAAACCGAAGCCGTCGCGATGACCCTGCACGCGCCCCGCGACGAAGTTCGACGGATGCGTGAGCTGATAATGGCCGCGCTTGTCGAGCCGGATTTGCCCGTCGCGTTCCATGGCCGCCAGTCGCTTGAAAAATCCTTCGCGCTCCTGGCGCTTGATCGACAGGGCCTCGGCGATGTCGTTCGCGGAGTGAGGCGTTTCGCTCGTGCGCAGCACGCCGAGAATCTCTTCGCGGCTGGGAATCGGATACGGATATTTGCTCAAGGGCTTAATAGAGTTCTTCTCGTTGGACTGGACTTTCGCCGTGTTTTGCCGTTAGTCGAGCGGCAATCGTTGAAATCATTCTAACACTGCCTATTGTGGACTCCGGCTGCCAGGCCGGCGCTCGCGCCTTACACGTAAGCAAACCGCAGCCCTGACGTGAGCCGCGTCGAAATGCTTGACAGCGGTTCCCGAGTCGCTATAATGGCGTTCTTTGCTGCTGAACGCACGCAAAGAAACACGCAGTAACGCACCCTTGCCCAGGTGGCGGAATTGGTAGACGCACTAGGTTCAGGTCCTAGCGGTGGCAACACCGTGGAGGTTCGAGTCCTCTCTTGGGCACCAGATGTCAGGAAACGCCACCTTCGGGTGGCGTTTTCTTTTTATGCGGAGACCGTGCTTTTCGGCTCCTGCCGGTCGTGAAGCGCAGTTGACACGGCTCGGCTTCCCGCTAAAATAGCGGGCTCGCTGTACCCCTTGGCCCAGGTGGCGGAATTGGTAGACGCACTAGGTTCAGGTCCTAGCGGTGGCAACACCGTGGAGGTTCGAGTCCTCTCCTGGGCACCAAGGTCCCTTTCTCGCGAAGAGCCCCACGCATATGCACGTGGGGCTTTTTGTTTTCTGCGCGCGATTTTTCTGCTTATTTAGCGGCTTCGATTTGCTTTCGTTTTTATTCGACGTATGACTCGGAGCAAAGCGAAATGAATGGATCGGCCGCGTTATCGTCTTCTCTCCATTAGTAACGATCAGCACGCTCTTGAACGGCGGCGTACACTCGTCCTGCCCGCGTGGCCGCATGACCGCCGCGTGCAATCGCATTGCATATCATCGATCAATACTGATACGGAGACCCAGGCGATGAGTTGGACGCGAGAACAAAGAAACGTAACGATTGCCGCTTATCTCGGCTGGACGCTGGACGCATTCGATTTTTTCCTGATGGTTTTCGTCCTGAAGGATATTGCCGCGGAATTCAACACGAAGATTCCCGAAGTCGCCTTTGCCATTACGCTCACGCTCGCCATGCGCCCTATCGGCGCGCTGATATTCGGCCGGCTCGCGGACAAGTTCGGCCGCCGTCCGACGCTGATGGTCAATATCGCGTGTTATTCGTTGCTGGAGTTACTATCCGGCCTCTCGCCCAACCTGACGACGCTTCTCATCTTGCGCTCGCTTTTCGGCATCGCGATGGGCGGTGAATGGGGCGTCGGCTCTGCGCTGACGATGGAAACCGTGCCGCCCAAGGCGCGCGGCTTCGTGTCCGGCTTGCTGCAAGCCGGTTATCCGAGCGGTTATCTGCTGGCGTCGATCGTATTCGGCGTGCTGTATCAGTTCGTCGGCTGGCGCGGCATGTTTTTTGTCGGCGTCGCGCCCGCGCTGCTGGTGCTTTATGTCCGTGCGCATGTGCCGGAATCTCCCGCGTGGCGTGCGATGGAAAAACGCGCGCGCCCCGGCTTGCTCGCGACGCTCAAGCAGAACTGGACGCTTTCTCTCTACGCGATCATCTTGATGACCGCATTCAATTTCTTCTCGCACGGCACGCAGGATCTTTATCCGACGTTTCTGCGCGAACAGCATCACTTCGATCCGCATACCGTGTCCATCATTACCATCGTGCTGAATATCGGCGCGATTGTCGGGGGATTGTTTTTCGGGTCGTTGTCTGAGCGAATCGGGCGGCGTGTGACCATTTTTATCGCGGCACTGATTGCGTTGCCGGTGCTTTATCTGTGGGCGTTTTCGGTAACTCCGGTTGCGCTGGCGATCGGCGCGTTTCTGATGCAAATATCGGTGCAAGGCGCGTGGGGCGTGATTCCGGTGCATTTGAACGAGATATCACCCGATGAGATTCGCGCCACTTTTCCTGGGCTCGTGTATCAACTCGGCAATTTGCTGGCCGCAATCAATGCGACGATGCAGGCGTCGATTGCCACTTCGCATGGAAACAACTACGGCATGGCGATGGCGATCGTCGCGGGTACGGTTGCGGTGGTGATCGCGGCGTTGATTTTCTTTAGCCGGGAGCGCAGGGGGATCGATATGACCCGGTCGGCGGAGGAAGTGGGGGCGACGGGATAGGGCTTGGGGCCTAGGTAGTGGGCGTCCGGCGAACCTGTTGGACGCCTCGCCCGACGACTCCCGCTTGCGCTCGAAGGAAGAATCCTTGCAGCTCCCCGTTTACACCTGACCACTCCGGCACCGTCAAACGGGAAGACAAGTCATGACGCAAGCGCACGTCCGTCGCCTCCTCCACTCGACGCTCGCGTGCGCGCTCTCAGCGGCGATTACCACTAGCCCGGCCCCCGCCCGAGCGACTCCGCAGCTGGCGGTCAACGAAATCGCCAGCCAGACTGCCTATCGACAAGCCCAATGGCTCGCACGCGCCGCCGCCGACGGCAAGCTCGCGCGCCTCACAGACGACGAACTCGTCGCCCTCTTTCGCTCACTCGATCCCGCGACGCTGCCGCGCTACCTGCGCGACGGCTTGGTCCGCTATGCGTCGTGCGAATTCACGATCCTTCGACGCGAGCGCATCGGCGGAAAATGGCCGAAGCGGCCCGACCACATGCTCGTGCGCGTCACGCGCGAGCCGCTGCGCATCTACGCCAGATGGCTGCCGGATGGCGCCCATGCGGGCCAAGAAGTCATCTACGACGAGTCCAAGCGCCCCGACGAGCTATACGGCCATCTCGGCGGCGTGCTCGGTGTCGTGCCGATGTGGACATCGCTGAACGGACCACTCGCCCGCGCGCAATCGAACCATTCGATCCGCGAGCTCGGCATCGATGCCGTGACGCAGCGTTTCATCGGCGAAGGCAGGAAGTTCGCCGACGCCGGCATCACCCAGCCGTCGGATATCGCGGTGTCGACCGTTAATGGCGTGCGCGTCGTCGCGTTGACCTATGTCGCGCCGGCCGGGCAACCCGACTTCTATGCGAAGCGCGAAGTGATCGACCTCGATCTCGAAGCGCCGCTCATTCGCGCGGTCGAATCCTTCGACAACGACGGCACAGTGTTCGAAAGCGTCGTCTTCGAACACATCGAGCCGAAGTCGTTCGACGGCCTGACATTCGATCCACGCAACCCCGACTACCGCTTCTGAAGCGCGCGCCGACGGCGTGACATACGCTGTAACACGCGCCTCGCTGCCGACGCGCAGCGTTTAAGTCTCGCCTAAGTTTCGGCCGATACGCTTGCCGCACTTCATCATCGACATCCACGACGCCGCTCTGTCCGCGGCGCGAATCGTCATGTAAACCAAGGAGTTCGCGCATGAACCTCCGCTCTGCTTCGGCTCCCGTGCGAGCCATCAAACGGCTCTTGAGTCATCACGAAATCGCCACGCTGCTCTTGCTGATGCACGCGCCGATCGACGCGATGGCCGCACCGCCCGATGTGACCTCGCTGCAGGAGTACGGCTACGTCGAAATCGTCTCGCCGGGCGCGGACGGCCCCAAGGTGCGCCTCACCGAAGACGGCAACGCCGTTCTGCGCGGCTTGGGCGTCAAGTAAGCGCCCGTCTGCCCGTCGCGATCTCTGTAATAATCGGTCGACCTGTTAACCGACCGAGGAGTGATTCGCGATGCCCGCCATGGAACCCATCGTCCAACGTGTGCTGCTGACCAACGACGACGGCATCGACGCGCCCGGCCTGGCCGTGCTCGAAGCTGTCGCCGCAGAGCTTGCGCACGAAGTCTGGGTCGTCGCGCCCGAGCACGATCAGAGCGGCACTTCGCACTCCATCAGCCTGCATTCGCCGCTGCGCATTTCGCGTCAGGGCGAGCGGCGCTTCGGCGTTCAGGGCACGCCCGGCGATTGCGTCGTGATGGCCGCGCGGCATCTCATGAAAGATGCGCCGCCGACGCTCGTGTTGTCGGGCATCAATCGCGGCGCGAACCTCGGCGTCGAGACGATGTTCTCGGGCACCGTCGGCGCGGCGATGACGGGCCTTCTGCTCGGCCTGCCGTCCATTGCGCTCAGTCAGACGTTCTCCGACCGTGAGAGCGTGCGCTGGGATACGGCGCGAGCGCTCGCGCCCGGCGTGATCCGTCAGTTGCTGGCCATCTCGCACGACGCGCCGACCTGTCTTAATGTCAACTTCCCGGACTGCGATGCATCCGCGGCGGGTCCGCTCACGGTGACGCGGCAAGGCGTCGGGCTCGTGGAAGGCATCGACGTGGTCGATGAGACCGATCCGCGCGGCATCGACTACTTCTGGCTGAGATTCCAGCGCGGTCAGCGCAAGAACGCGCCCGACAGCGAGACCGCCGTGGTCGCGAGCAAGCGCATCTCGGTGACGCCGCTGCATTTCGATCGCACCGATTCGCGCACGTTCGCCACGCTCGAAGCCGGTCTGCGCGGCGGCGCGTGAGCCTAGAGCCTTTCCTCCCAGACGCCACGGACGGTTTCTCGTATCCTGCGTCGGCAACGCGCCCGGCAACGGCTTCGGGCGCCACGATCACAAAAACAAGGAGGCACTATGAAGCACTTCGTCCGCATCGCGGCTGGCGCGCTTATCGCGATGTCGGCGGCGGGCGCGTTCGCGCAGGCGTCGTCGCCCGCGGGTACCTGGCAAACCATCGATGACGCCACCGGCAAGCCGAAGGCGATCATCCAGATCATCGACGACGGTAGCGGGCAGCTCTCCGGCAAGGTGGTACGCGGCATTGGCGAATTCGATCATCCGGACCGGCGCTGCACCGCGTGCACCGACGACCGGAAGGATCAACTGGTCAAAGGCATGACCATCATCACGGGCATGAAGCCAAACGGCGATACGTGGGAAGGCGGCCAGATTCTGGACCCGGAAAACGGCAAGCTGTACAAGTGCAAGATGAAGCTGGAAGACGGCGGTCAGAAGCTGGTGGTGCGCGGTTATATCGGCGTGTCGCTGCTCGGGCGCTCGCAAACGTGGGTGCGGCAGCAGTAGCACTTCTTGATCTGCAAAGAAAAACGGGCGGAAGACTGAGTGTCTTCCGCCCGTTTCTTTTGGTTCAGCGCGCAGTTCAGGCAGCGTGACGAACCGCCTCGTCGTCCTGCGGCGAGCGCGCCGCCGCGATGGCGCGCATCGGCTCCAAGGCTTGCGCTGTCACAACAGGCAATTCGGCCGGCACGCGCATGCGCGACGTCATGAGCCCGTACAGCGATTCACCGGCTGGGCCGAAGAGCTGCGTCATCACGCGCAGCAGCACGCCCGATTCATGCCACGCCTTGAAGCGCCGATGGCACGTCTGATACGACGGGTATTTGCGCGGCAGCGTGGACCACGACGCGCCGCTATACATGACCCACAGCACGCCGTTGAGCACGGCACGCGTGTTGGCCAGAGGACGGCCGCGCAACTCCGAGCGCGGACGCAATTCCGGAAGCAGCGGCGCGACCATCTGCCATTCTTCGTCGGACATATCGCGGTAGGGTTTCACGGCATTCTCTCCAATTAACTGCTGATTAATTGGCAGAACGATACCGAGTGCCCTTCAACCGGCAAATCAGAGAGGTCCTAATCTTGAAAAACCGGCGAAAGCCTTATGCCGTTTGGCTAGACGCCTGTTTTTGATTCTCGTATTAGCTCACGTAAGCGAAATGTTCGCGAGCCGCCGCGGCGCCTCCAGATACTCTTGCGACTGCATTTCGACGATGCGCGACACCGTGCGCGCGAACTCGTTCGCCATCGGCCCTTCCACGTACAAGTCCTCCGCCGGCACCGCCGCCGACATCAGCAGCTTCACCTTGTGGTCGTAGAAAACATCGATTAGCCACGTAAAGCGGCGCGCTTCCGACGCCATGCGCGGCGACATCTGCGGCACGTCCGACAGGATGACCGCGTGGAAGCGGTTCGCGATCTCCAGATAGTCGTTCTGCGAGCGCGGGCCGCCGCAAAGCGTCGCGAAGTCGAACCACACTACGCCATCCGCTTTGCGCAGCGCCTTGATCTCGCGCTTTTCGATATGCAGGATCGGGCTTTCGTCAGGAACGGCGGCGAGCTTCGCGTAATCCGCGCGCAGCGCCTTGTCCGCCGCCGCGCCGAGCGGCGTGTGGTACGCCTGCACTTGCGACAGCGTGCGCTTTCGATAATCGGTGCCCGCGTCGACATTGAGCACGTCGAGATTCTTCTTGAGCAACTCGATGGCGGGCAGCAACCGGTCGCGGTGCAAGCCTTCCGGATATAGCGTGTCCGGCTGGTAGTTGGACGTCATCACGAACTGCACGCCGTTGTTGAATAAACGGTCCAGCAGCCGATACAGGATCATCGCGTCGGCGATATCCGAGACGTGAAATTCGTCGAAGCAGATCAGCCGGTAACGCTTCGCGATGCGCCGCGCCAGTTCGTCGAGCGGATCGGCCTGGCCCTTCAGTTCCTCCAGTTCCCGATGCACTTCGCGCATGAACTCGTGAAAATGCAGGCGCGTTTTGCGCTGCACCGGCACGACGGCATAGAAGCTGTCCATCAGAAAACTCTTGCCGCGCCCGACGCCGCCCCACATATACACACCGCGCGGCAGTTCCGGATGCACGAGAAACTTCCGGATCGCGTTCGAGCGGCGCGCCTTGTACGCGACCCATTCTTCGTAGCAGCGTTGCAGGCGCGCGACCGCCGCCAGCTGCGCCTCGTCAGACTGGTAGCCCCGCGTGCGCAGTTCGTTTTCGTAGTATTCGGTGACGTTCATCTTCTGCCGCTCGATGTGACAAAGGCGAGCGGTTTGATCCGCTCGCCTTCGTGTGCGATGCCTGCTGTTGCCCGAAGTCGAGCGATTACATATTCAGCGCGCGCTTGTCGACGGCGAGCGCCGCTTCGCGCATCACTTCAGATAGCGAAGGATGCGGATGGCAAATGCGGCCGATGTCTTCCGACGCCGCCTTGAACTCCATCGCGACGACCGCTTCCGCGATCAGATCCGACGCGTCCGCTGCGATGACATGCACGCCGAGAATCTCGTCGGTCTTCGCGTCCGCGATCATCTTGACGAAGCCTTCCGCCCGGCCGATGCCCAGCGCGCGGCCATTGGCCATCATCGGGAACTGACCGGTCTTGATCTCGCGGCCTTCGGCCTTGAGCTGCTGCTCGGTCTTGCCGACCCACGCGATTTCGGGCTCCGTGTAGATGACCCACGGCACGCAGTTGTAGTCGATATGCGGCTTTTGACCGTCGATGATTTCCGCCACTGCCACGCCTTCGTCTTCCGCCTTGTGCGCGAGCATCGGGCCGCGCACGACGTCGCCGATAGCGTACACGCCCGGCACGCTCGTCGCGCAGTGATCGTCCACGTCGATGAAGCCGCGCTCGTTCGCCTTCAGGCCGATGCTTTCCAGACCGAGGTTATCGGTGTTCGGCACGCGTCCGACGGAGACGATCAGGCGGTCCGCTTCCAGCGTTTGCGCGTTGCCCTGATTGTCCGTGTACGCAATCGACACGCCGTTGCCGGTCGTCTTCACTTCGCCGATCTTCACGCCGAGGTGAATGTCGAGACCTTGCTTCTTGAACTGCTTGGCGGCTTCCTTCGCGAGCGAATCATCCGCTGCGGCGAGAAACTGCGGCAGCGCTTCGAGCACCGTCACTTCGGCACCCAGACGACGCCACACCGAGCCGAGTTCCAGACCGATCACGCCCGCGCCGATCACGGCGAGCTTCTTCGGCACCGAGTCGAACGAGAGCGCGCCTTCGTTGTCGGCGATCAGCTTGTTGTCGACCGGAATGCCCGGCAGATGACGCGCCTTCGAGCCCGTCGCGATGATCACGTTCTTCGCCGTGACGGTTTCCGTTTCGCCTTCGCCCGACACTTCGATCTGCACGCCGGCGTCCGTCTTGCCGGTGAACTTGCCGTGACCCTTGAGCCACGTGACCTTGTTCTTGCGGAACAGGAATTCGATGCCCTTCGTCATCTTTTCGACGATGCCGTCTTTGCGCGCCAGCATCTTCGACACATCGAGCTTCACGTCCGACACGCTGATGCCGTGATCCGCCAGATGCTTCGACGTATTTTCGAATTCTTCGGAGGACGCGAGCAGCGCCTTCGACGGAATGCAGCCCACGTTCAGGCAGGTGCCGCCGAGCTTCAGCGCGCCTGCCGGGTTCTTCCACTTCTCGATACACGCAACCGTCTTGCCGAGTTGCGCTGCGCGAATCGCCGCGATATAGCCGCCCGGGCCCGCGCCGATCACGACGACATCAAATTCCTTGGACATGACTTTCCTTGAGTAGACCCCGCTCTTGCGGAGACGCCTTCGAGCGGTGCGCGCGAGCCTATCGCGCGCACCGAAGGCACGGTGTTCTTACAGGTCCAGCAGCAGACGGGCCGGATCTTCCAGCGCGTCCTTCATGGCGACGAGCGACAGCACGGCTTCGCGGCCGTCGATGATGCGGTGGTCGTACGACAGCGCGAGGTAGTTCATCGGGCGGATCACGATCTGGCCGTTTTCGACCACAGCGCGTTCCTTCGTCGCGTGCACGCCGAGAATGGCGGACTGCGGCGGGTTGATGATCGGCGTCGAGAGCATGGAGCCGAACACGCCGCCATTCGAGATGGAGAACGTGCCGCCGGTCATTTCTTCGATCGACAGCTTGCCGTCGCGCGCCTTCGCGCCGAATTCGGCAATCTTCTTCTCGATGTCGGCGAGGCTCATCTGATCCGCGTTGCGCAGAATCGGCACCACCAGACCGCGCGGCGAACCGACCGCGATACCGATGTCGAAGTAGCCGTGATAAACGATGTCGTTACCGTCGATCGACGCGTTCACCAGCGGGAACTTCTTCAGCGCGTGCACGGCGGCCTTCACGAAGAACGACATGAAGCCGAGCTTCACGCCGTGTTCCTTCTCGAAGCGGTCCTTGTACTTGTTGCGCAGGTCCATGACCGGCGCCATGTTGACTTCGTTGAACGTCGTCAGAATGGCGTTGGTTTGCTGCGATTCGAGCAGACGCTCGGCGATACGCGCGCGCAGACGCGACATCGGCACGCGCTGTTCCGGGCGATCCTTCAGCCACTGGTCAGCCGATGCGGGCGCGTTGACTTGCGGCAGCGAAGGCTTCGCCGCCTTCGCGGGCGCAGCAGCCGGTGCCGGTGCCTTCGCGGCGGCGGGCGCACCGGCTTGCGCGGCGAGCGCGTCGCCCTTCGTGATACGGCCGTCGCGGCCCGAGCCCGACACCTGGTCGGCGGACACGCCCTTCTCGGCCAGAATCTTCGTCGCGGCGGGCGATGCCGCGCCGCCCGTGACCGAACCGCCGGTCGCCGAGGCGGTGGCTTGCGCGGTCGCCGACGACGACGCCACGGCCGGCTCGGCTTGCGGCGCGGGCTTCACTTCGGCGTCGCCAGCGGCTGCGGCTGCGGGCGCTTCGCCTGCTTTCGCTTCCGTGTCGATCTTCGCGATGATCTCGTCAGCGGTGACGATATCGCCGTCATGCTTGATGACCTGCGCGAGCACGCCAGCCGACGGCGCGGGCACTTCGAGCACCACCTTGTCGGTTTCGATTTCGATCAGGATTTCGTCCTGGGCGACTGCCTCGCCCGGCTTCTTCTTCCATTGCAGCATGGTGGCTTCCGAGACCGACTCGGAAAGCTGGGGAACCTTGACTTCTACGATAGTCATTTCTGTATTGTCCTAATGCGTTCTGTGTGTACGAGCGTCGGAACCGGCGCGCTTGCCGCGCGCCGGTCCGATCAGGCAACGATTACTTCGCGATGGTCTGCGCACCCTTCAGGCGGCCGAACGCGCCTTCAACCAGCGCCTTCTGCTGCTCGTAGTGCTTCGCGTAGTAGCCGACCGCAGGCGAGGCGGAAGCGGGACGGCCGCTATAGGCCAGCTTCATCCCTTCCTTCATGCCTTCACGCAGATGGTGCTCGATGTAGAACCAGGCACCCTGGTTCTGCGGCTCGTCCTGCACCCAGACCACTTCGGTCGCGTTTTCGTACTTCTTGAGTTCCGCGTCGAACTGCTTGTGCGCGAACGGATACAACTGCTCGATACGCACGATGGCGATGTCGTTCGCCTTCGCTTCGCGGCGATGCGCGACGAGGTCGTAGTACACGCGGCCCGAGCAGCAGATCACGCGCTTGACCTTCTTCGCGTCGATGCTTTCGTCCACTTCGCCGATGACCGGCTGGAACGAGCCCTTCGCCAGTTCCGACAGGTCCGACACCGCTTCCTTGTGACGCAGCAGCGACTTCGGCGTGGCGATGATGAGCGGCTTGCGGAACAGGCGGATCATCTGACGGCGCAGCAGATGGAAGATCTGCGCCGGCGTCGTCGGCTGAACCACTTGCATGTTGTGGTCCGCGCACAGTTGCAGGAAACGCTCGATGCGCGCCGACGAGTGCTCCGGACCCTGGCCTTCGTAGCCGTGCGGCAGCATCATCGTGAGGCCGGAGACGCGGCCCCACTTCACTTCGCCCGACGAGATGAACTGGTCGATCACCACTTGCGCGCCGTTCACGAAGTCGCCGAACTGCGCTTCCCACGCGACGAACGTGTTCGGTTCGGCGGTCGAATAGCCGTACTCGAAGCCGAGCACCGCCTCTTCCGACAGCACCGAGTCGATGACCGTGAACTTCGCCTGGTTGTCCGCGATGTTCTGCAGCGGAATGTACGTGCCGTCGTTCCAGCGTTCACGGTTCTGATCGTGCAGCACCGCGTGGCGGTGCGTGAACGTGCCGCGGCCGGAGTCCTGGCCCGTCAGACGCACGGCATAGCCGGATGCCACCAGCGACGCGAACGCGAGATGCTCGCCCATGCCCCAGTCGAGCTTCGCTTCGCCACGGCCCATCGCGCGACGATCGTTGATCACGCGCTCGACGAGCGGATGCAGCTTGAAGTTCTCCGGAATCGTCGTGATGCGCTCAGCGAGACGCTTCAGTTCGGCGAGCGGCACGGCGGTGTCGGCGGCGTCGGTCCACTTGCGGTTCAGGAACGGCACCCAGTCGACCGCGTACTTGCTCTTGTAGTTCGAGAGCACCGGGTCGATGGTGTGATGGCCTTCGTCCATCGCCTGACGGTACGCCTTCACGTAGTTGTCGGCGTCTTCGGCGGTGATCACGCCTTGCTGCACCAGCTTCTCGGCATACAGCGCGCGCGTGCCGGGATGCTTCGCGATGGTCTTGTACATCAGCGGCTGCGTGACCGCCGGCGTGTCCTGCTCGTTGTGGCCGAGCTTGCGGAAGCAGACGATGTCCACCACCACGTCCTTGTGGAACTTCATGCGGAAGTCGATCGCGAGCTGCGTGGCGAGTACGACCGCTTCGGGATCGTCGCCGTTCACGTGCAGCACCGGCGCCTCGATCATCTTGACGACGTCCGAGCAGTACAGCGTCGAGCGCGAATCGCGCGGGTCCGACGTCGTGAAACCGATCTGGTTGTTGATGACGATATGCAGCGTGCCGTGCGTGCCGTAGCCGCGCGTTTGCGCGAGGTTCAGCGTTTCCATCACGACGCCCTGGCCCGCGAAGGCCGCGTCGCCGTGAATCTGCACCGGCAGGACTTGCAGGCCTTCTTCATCGCCGCGGCGATCCATGCGCGCCTTCGCCGAGCCCTCGACCACCGGGTTGACGATTTCCAGGTGCGACGGGTTGAACGCGAGCGACAGGTGAACCGGGCCGCCTTCCGTCGACACGTCCGACGAGAAACCCTTGTGGTACTTCACGTCGCCGGCCGGCAGGTCGTCCACGTGCTTGCCTTCGAATTCGGCGAAGAGGTCCGCCGGCATCTTGCCGAGCGTGTTGACCAGCACGTTCAGACGGCCACGGTGCGCCATGCCGATGACGATTTCCTGCACGCCGTTCTTGCCCGCGTGACGCACGACTTCGTCCATCGACGCGATGAAGCTCTCGCCGCCTTCCAGCGAGAAACGCTTCTGGCCGACGTACTTGGTGTGCAGGAAACGCTCGAGGCCTTCGGCGGCCGTCAGGCGGTTAAGAATGTGCTTTTTCTTGTCGTTCGAGAAGTTCGGCGTCGAGCGGATGGACTCGAGACGCTCCTTCCACCAGCGCTTCTGTTCCGGATCGCTGATATACATGTACTCGGCGCCGATCGTGCCGCAGTACGTGTCACGCAATGCCTTGACGATCTCGCGCAGCGTTGCGCGCTCGAAACCGAAATACAGGTTCGTGGCGCTGAACGTCTGGTCCATGTCGGCTTCGGTGAAGTCGTAGAACGCAGGTTCGAGTTCGGGAATATGCGGACGCTCGCGGCGCTTGAGCGGATCGAGGTTGGCCCATTGCGAGCCGAGGAAGCGATACGCGCCGATGAGGGACTGAACGTAGACTTGCTTTCGCGCGGTAGCGAGATCTTCGGTGGCGCCTTCGCGCTGAACGAAGCCGTTGGACTTCGCGCGCTGGGCAAACGACTCGACGATCGGGCCGTGGGCCACGTCGTTGTGGTTCGTGCCGTCCGACGCGGGCACGTTCTGCAACGCGTCGAAATAGGCTCGCCAGGTCTCGGGCACTGACGCGGGATTATCGAGATATGCCTCGTACAACTCTTCGACGTACGGAGCATTACCGCCGAACAGATAAGAGTTCGACTGGAATTGCTTCATCATTTTACGCTCACCTTTCTTCGAGTTTCTCGAGGAAGTGCGGGTTACAAAACCTTCCGCGACACGGCCTGACCGTTTAGCGGATTGCGCGAATCAAGTCTGCTTGGAAGGACCTAAAAAGCGACAGCTAATCCGAATAGCATAGCACACATGCATTCGTCATATGACCGGACGTCGCACCGTTGCGTACGCATTCGCCCTTCTGCAACGGGCATGTGCGGGCGTTTCCGGTCGATGCAAGAGCGACAGTCATGCGTCATTGTCGGCCTCGGTTGGCGATTCTTTAATGCATGCGGCCAAGCATCGAATGCAAAAAGCCGCCCGAAGGCGGCTTTTTGACGGCAACGTCGGAGACGATTTACTCCGCCGATTCGCGGCTCGCGCGACGACGCTCGTGCTCTTTCAGATGACGCTTGCGCAGGCGAATGGACTGCGGCGTCACTTCGACGAGTTCGTCGTCGTCGATAAATTCGACCGCGTATTCCAGCGAAAGCTGGATCGGCGGCACGAGGCGCACGGCTTCGTCGGTGCCCGAGGCACGCACGTTGGTCAGCTGCTTGCCCTTGATCGGATTCACGACGAGGTCGTTGTCGCGGCTGTGAATGCCGATGATCATGCCTTCATAGAGCGCATCGCCCGGCGACACGAACATGCGGCCGCGATCCTGCAGCTTCCACAGCGCGTAGGCGACAGCCGCGCCGTCGTCCTGCGAGATCAGTACGCCGTTGCGGCGCTCGCCAACCGAGCCTTCCTTGACGGGCGCATACGAATCGAACGTATGGCTCATCAGGCCCGTGCCGCGCGTAAGCGTCAGGAACTCGCTCTGGAAGCCGATCAGACCGCGCGCCGAAATCTTGTATTCGAGGCGCGTGCGGCCGCGGCCGTCGGACGTCATGTCGAGCATTTCGCCCTTGCGACGGCCGAGCTCTTCCATCACGCCACCCTGATGCTGGTCTTCGATATCGACCGTCAGGTTTTCATACGGCTCGCACTTCACGCCGTCGATTTCCTGCAGCACGACGCGCGGACGCGACACGGCAAGCTCGTAGCCTTCACGGCGCATGTTCTCGACGAGAATCGTCAGATGCAGTTCGCCGCGACCCGAGACTTCGAACGTGGTTTCGTCGCCGGTATCTTTCACGCGCAGCGCGACGTTGTGGTTCAGCTCCTTCGTGAGGCGGTCGCGAATCTGGCGGCTCGTCACGAACTTGCCTTCCTTGCCCGCGAGCGGCGACGAGTTCACGAGGAAGTTCATCGTGAGCGTCGGCTCGTCGACGGTGATCATCGGCAGCGCCTCGGGATTTTCCGGCGAGCAGATGGTCACGCCGATGCCGATCTCCTCGATGCCGTTGATCAGCACGATATCGCCGGCCTGCGCTTCCTCGACTTGCACGCGCTCCAGGCCGTGGAACGACAGCACCTGATTGATCTTGCGGTTGAGGATCGCGCCGTCCGGACCCGAGCGCACCGCGACCTGCATGCCGGGGCGAATGCGCCCGCGCGCGATGCGGCCCACGCCGATACGGCCGACGTACGTGTTGTAGTCGAGCGAGGTGATCTGAAGCTGCAGCGGGCCGTCCGGATCGGCCGGGCGCACCGGCACGTGTTCGAGGATGGCTTCGAAGAGCGGACGCATGGTGCCTTCGCGCGTGTCCGGATCGAGGCTCGCGTAGCCGTTCAGGCCCGACGCGTAGACGACCGGAAAGTCGAGCTGTTCTTCGGTGGCGCCGAGCTTGTCGAAAAGATCGAACGTCTGGTTGATCACCCAGTCGATGCGCGCGCCCGGACGGTCCACCTTGTTGATCACGACGATCGGCTTGAGACCGAGCGCCAGCGCTTTCTTCGTGACAAAGCGCGTTTGCGGCATCGGGCCTTCGACGGCATCGACGAGCAGCAGCACGGAATCGACCATCGACAGCACGCGCTCCACTTCGCCGCCGAAGTCGGCGTGTCCCGGCGTGTCGACGATATTGATGTGCGTGCCTTCGTATTCGACCGCGCAGTTCTTCGCGAGAATCGTGATGCCGCGTTCCTTTTCGATGTCGTTCGAGTCCATGACGCGCTCGGCGACTTGTTGATTTTCCCGGAACGTGCCCGACTGACGGAGCAACTGGTCGACGAGCGTGGTCTTGCCGTGGTCGACGTGGGCAATGATGGCGATATTGCGGAGGGCGCGAGTCATAAGAGTATCTTGGTTGTGCGCCGTCGGAGCGAGGGCCGCCAAGCAGAACGCTCAATGGCTGATGGCTCGGCAGACCCTCGGATAAGCGTCACGTCACGCTTTCGATTTGCGTGACTGCTGTGTGACTGCCTGGAATGACTCTTCGGGCCCGGCGCGGTGAGAACCGAAAATTATAGCACGCGCACGTGTCAGCATCGAGCTGCGTCTACAAAGCACTGCGCTCCCGCGCCGATTGTTAAGCATTCTCAGAAAAGACTGTTGCAGAGGCGGATTGACGCCCCTATAATCCTGCCTAGTCAACTATTGCACTCGCACAAAATTTTTCATGAGCGACGCTCCGAAACCCACGGCGATCGACAACTACGTGTTGAGCGAAAGCGTCGGCTATTTGCTGAGCCGCGTGCGCTCGACGCTGTGGAACATGGTGACGCAGCACACCACGTCCGAACTCGGCATCACGAGCACGCAGGCGAGCATCGTCTTCATGCTGGCGGTCGGCAAGTGCCTGACGGCGGCGGATATAGCGCGGGAATACGGCATTGACGCGAGCGCGGTCACGCGCCTCATCGACCGTCTGGAAAAGCGCGGCCTGCTCTCGCGGGTGCGCAGCGAGGAAGACCGGCGCGTCGTGCGGCTCGCGCTCACAGCCGACGGCCGCGCGATGGCGGAGAAGGTGCCGGCCATCTTCACGCGTGTGCTGGATGCGTTGCTTGCGGGCTTCACGCCCGAGGAAGTCGGCTTTCTGAAGAGCATGCTCCGCCGCATTCTCGCTAATACGTGCGATCCTGCCGCGTGTCCCGCAGGCGGCAATGATAAGCCTGGTATGCCATTGCGCTGACAAGCAAATGGACCGGGGAATCCAGCTTGACCACCCAAGAATTGATTGCAACGTCCATCTTTAACACTCATCTCAAGAGACGAGCGATGAAACACCTTTCCTTGTCCGCGTGCAGGCCGAAAAGCGCGCTGCGCGGCGCGAAGAGCGCCGTGGCGGCCGCCGTGGCCGCGCTCGCGGTCGCCGGCTGCGCGAATTACGCGGGCATCTCGAGCGACAAGCAGATCACCACGCCCGACGCCTTGCAGTCGACTGAGAGCGTGCCGGGGCAAGGCGGCCAGTGGCCGAATCTCGACTGGGCGAAGCAGTTCGGCGATCCGCAGTTGCCGCAACTGATCGACGAAGCCGTCGCGGACAATCCGAGCATCGCGCAGGCTCAGGCGCGCATCGCGAAGGCATCGTCGTATATCGAAAGCTCGCGCTCGACGCTCTATCCGCACGTGAACGCCCAGTATTCATGGACGCGCGAGCTCTATTCGGGCAACGCGCTCTTTCCGCCGCCGTACGGCGGCACCTGGTTCAGCGAGAACAACGTGCTCGCCAGCGCGTCGTGGGACCTGGACCTGTGGGGAAAGAACCGCTCGCGGCTGAACATGGCCGTCTCGCAGCAGAAGGCAGCCGAGGCGGACATGCAGCAGGCGCGCGTGACGCTCGCGGCGTCCGTGGCGCGCACGTATAACCAGCTCGCCCTGCTCTACGCGCTGCGCGACGTCACGCAGCGGGAGATCGCCAATCGCCAGGACGTCGGCCGCATCACGAGCGGACGCGTGACCGCGGGCCTCGATACGAACGTCGAACGCCGCACGGCCGAAGGCAACGTGGCGACGAGCCAGACGAACCTGAGCGAACTCGACGGGCAGATCCAGTCGGTGCGCTATCAATTGGCGGCGCTGCTCGGCAAGGGCCCGGACCGCGGCTTGCAGATCGCCAATCCGGTGATCGATCCCAACGTCAACGTGACGCTGCCGGACAACGTGCCGGCCGACCTCATCTCGCGCCGCCCGGACATCGTCGCGGCGCGCTGGCAGGTCGAAGCGGCCACGCATGACATCGCGGAGGCGAAGGCCGAGTTCTTCCCCGACATCAATCTCGCGGCGAGTTTCGGTTTCGACGCGTTCGGCTGGAGCCGCTTCCTGATGGCGAGCAGCCGGCAGATTCAGGCGGGACCGGCCATTCACCTGCCGATCTTCGACGCCGGCGCGCTGCGCGCGCAGCTCAAAGGCCGTTACGCCGATTTCGACAATGTCGTCGCCAACTACAATCAGACGCTCGTGAACGCGCTGAACGACGTAGCGACCAACATCTCGTCGATCCGCTCGCTCGACAGGCAAATGGCCGACGCGCAACGCGCGCTCGCTGCTGCGACCAGCGCCTATCAGTTGGCGGTGATCCGCTACAAGGCCGGCCTCTCGCCGCAACTGCAAGTGCTCACGGCGGACGAAAACCGCCTCGCCAACGAGCAGACGGTGACGAACCTGCGCCTGAAGCGCTCGGATCTGCAAATCGCGCTGATTCGTTCGCTCGGCGGCGGTTTCGACGCCACGAGCACGAATCTCGCCATCGACGGCAGCGGGCAACGGCAGGCTGCAGACCAAGCCGCGCCGTCGCACTGAGCGACTCAAAAGAACACGCATCAAGACCAATACGGAATTTTCGGAGCCCTTCATGAGCGACCCTCAACAAACCGCCGCCGCGCCCGCACCGAAGCAGAGCAGTGGCAAGCGCCGCATGCTGATGACGCTGATCGTTCTCGTCATTCTCATCGCCGCCATCGCATACGGCCTGTACTACTTCCTCGTCGCCCGCTTCCACGAGTCGACGGACGACGCGTACGTCAACGGAAACGTCGTGCAGATCACGCCGCAAGTGGTCGGCACCGTGGTGTCCGTGAACGCCGACGACACGCAGACCGTGAAGGTCGGCGATCCGCTCGTCGCGCTCGATCCGGCGGATTCCAAAGTCGCGCTCGATCAGGCGGAAGCGAATCTCGCGCAGACGGTGCGGCAGGTCCGCACGTTCTTCGTCAACAACAACCAGTACGAAGCGCAAGTCGCGCTGCGCAAGTCGGACTTGTCCCGCGCGCAAGACGACCTGCGCCGCCGCCTGACGGTTGCGCAGACGGGCGCGGTGTCGCAGGAAGAAATCTCGCACGCACGCGACGCCGTGCGCAGCGCGCAGGCCGCGCTCGACGCCGCCCAGCAGGAACTGGCCTCGAACCGGTCGCTGACGGCGAACACGACTATCGCGGACCATCCGAACGTGCTCGCCGCTGCCGCCAAGGTGCGCGACTCGTACATCAACTACGCGCGCAACACGTTGCCCGCGCCGGTCACGGGCTACGTCGCGAAGCGTTCGGTGCAGGTCGGCCAGCGCGTCGCGCCGGGCAATCCGCTGATGGCCATCGTGCCGCTTAACGGCGTGTGGGTCGACGCGAACTTCAAGGAAGTGCAGCTCAAGCACATGCGCATCGGCCAGCCGGTCGAACTGACGGCCGATCTGTACGGCTCGGGCGTCGTGTTCCACGGCAAGGTCATCGGCTTCTCGGCCGGCACGGGTTCGGCGTTCTCGCTGCTGCCCGCGCAGAACGCGACCGGCAACTGGATCAAGGTCGTGCAGCGCCTGCCGGTGCGTATCGAACTCGATCCGAAGGAACTGGAGCAGCATCCGCTGCGCATCGGTTTGTCGATGAACGTCGACGTCACGATCAAGGACGAGCAAGGCGGCCAGCTGGGCAACGTGCCGAACACCGTCTATCAGACGAACGTGTTCGACAAGTACGGCGCCCAGGCCGACGCGGAAATCGCGCGCATCATCCAGCAGAACGCGGGCGGCGGCGCGGGTACGCAAGGCACGGGCTCGCCCGCGGCTTCGCGCGGCAACGCGACGAAGTCCGCGTCGGCCGCCAAGCTGATGTAAGCGGCCGCTTCGCGGAACCAACACATGTCTCAAGCTAACGTCGTCCATCCGCCGCTTTCGGGCGGCAAGCTCGTCATCGGGACGATCGCTGTGTCGCTCGCGGTGTTCATGAACGTGCTCGACACGTCGATCGCGAACGTCTCGATTCCGTCGATTTCGGGCGATCTCGGCGTCTCCTCGGACCAGGGCACGTGGGTGATCACGTCCTTCGCGGTCGCCAACGCCATTTCGGTGCCGCTCACGGGCTGGCTCACGCAGCGATTCGGACAAGTGCGCCTGTTCCTCGGCTCGATCATCCTGTTCGTGCTCGCGTCGTGGCTGTGCGGTCTCGCGCCGACGCTGCCGTTCCTGCTGGCCGCGCGCGTGCTGCAAGGCGCGGTCGCTGGCCCGATGATCCCGCTGTCGCAGACGCTGCTGCTCGCGAGCTATCCGCGTGAAAAAGCGCCGATGGCGCTCTCCATGTGGTCGATGACCACGCTCATCGCGCCGGTCGCCGGGCCGGTGCTCGGCGGGTGGATCTCCGACAACATCTCGTGGCCGTGGATCTTCTACGTGAACATCCCGGTCGGCATCGCGGCGGCGCTCGCCACGTTCGCCATCTTCCGCGACCGCGATTCCGCGATCCGCAAGGCGCCCATCGACACGGTCGGCCTCGGGCTGCTCGTGATCTGGGTCGGCTCGTTGCAGATCATGCTCGACAAGGGCAAGGACCTCGACTGGTTCAACTCGACGACCATCGTGGTGCTGGCGCTGATCGCGGTGATTTCGTTCGCGTTCTTCATCGTGTGGGAGCTGACGGCGGAGCATCCGGTCGTCGACCTGTCGCTCTTCGAACTGCGCAACTTCACGGGCGGCACCATTGCGCTGTCGATCGGTTACGGGCTGTACTTCGGCAATCTCGTGCTGCTGCCGCTGTGGCTGCAGACGGACATCGGCTACACGGCGACGAACGCCGGGCTAGTGATGGCGCCGGTCGGCGTGTTCGCCATTCTGCTTTCGCCGATCACGGGCAAGTTCCTGCCGCGCACCGACCCGCGGCGCATCGCGACGGCCGCGTTCCTCGTGTTCGCGCTCTGCTTCTGGATGCGTTCGCGCTATACGACCGGCGTCGATACGTGGACGCTAACGCTGCCGACGCTCATTCAGGGCATCGGCATGGCGGGCTTCTTCATTCCGCTCGTGTCGATCACGCTGTCGGGCTTGCCGGGGCATCGCATTCCGGCTGCGTCCGGCTTGTCGAACTTCGTGCGGATCATGTGTGGCGGCATCGGCACGTCGATCTTCTCGACGGCGTGGGAACATCGCTCGATCGTGCATCACGCGCAACTGATCGAACAGGCGAACTCGTACAACCCGACGTTCACCAATTCAATGCAACAGATGAGCACGCTCGGCATGTCGAAGGAGCAGACTTACGGGCTCTTCAACAGCATGGCGACGCAGCAGGCCGCGCAGCTCGGCGTGAACGACATGTTCTACATTTCGGCCGGGATTTTCGTGGCGCTGATCGCGCTGATCTGGATCACGCGTCCCGAGCGCTCGGGCGGCGGCGATTCGGCAGCGGCAGCATCGGCGGCGCATTGAACGGAATGCATCGGCGGAAATGAAAAAGGAGAGGCGCTGGCCTCTCCTTTTTTATTTGTGGATGCGCTCGCTGCGGTCAGTCAAGACCCGCTCACCACCAACCGCTCAGGGGCGAGCACGCCCTCCGCCGCCCGCGCGACGCCGAGCAACTTTCCCGCATCGTCATAGACGCGCACTCGCGTGTCCTCAGCTTGCCAAACGGATGCCGCTTCGCCCAGCTCATCCAGACGCAGCCGCTGACCGTGCCTGAAGCGCCGCGTCGCTTCGTCGCGCAGATGCACGGCCGGGAACGTCGACAACAGCGCATCGACCGGACGCAGCCAGCCATCGCGTTCCGACTCGGCCGCAGCGGCCAACGCATCCAGCGTCACCGCGCCTTCCAGCGTCAGCGCGCCGACTCCGGTTCGACGCAGCGCCGTCAGATGCGCGCCGCAGCCCAACGCCTCGCCGATGTCTTCCGCCAGCGTCCGCACATACGTGCCCTTGCTGCAGGTCACGCGAAACGTCACGAGCGGCAGCGCGCAGGCGAGCATTCTTAGAGCGTGAATCGTCACCTGACGGCCCTCGCGCTCGACCGTCTGCCCGGCGCGAGCATATTCGTAGAGCGGTTTGCCGTCGCGCTTGAGCGCTGAGTACATCGGCGGCACTTGCACGATGTCGCCGAGAAACCGCTGCATCGCCGCTTCGACGGCCGCTTCGTCGCACAGGACGTCGCGCGTTTCTACGGCCTCGCCTTCGGCATCGCCCGTCGTCGTGCGAATGCCGAGGCGCATCGTCGCTTCGTACGTCTTGTCCGCTTCGAGCAAGTCTTGCGAGAACTTCGTCGCCTCGCCGAAGCACAGCGGCAAGAGACCGGTGGCAAGCGGATCGAGCGTGCCCGTGTGACCCGCCTTCTTCGCGAGATAAAGACGCTTGGCCTTGATAAGCGCGTCGTTGCTCGACAAACCGAGCGGCTTGTCCAGCAGCAACACGCCGTCGAGCGCGCGGCGCGGGATCTTCGTACCGCCTTTCACTCACGCACCTTCTTCGTCGTCTTTGGCGCGCGTCGCGTTGGCTTCGTCGATCAGGCGCGACATCTCGACGGCCTTCTCGATCGTCTTATCGTAGTGGAAATGCAGCGTCGGCACCGTATGAATGTGCAGGCGCTTGAACAGCAGGTTATGCAGATGACCGGCTGCGTGGTTGAGCGCCTCCTCCGTCTGCTTCGGATCGCCGGTGAGCGTCGTGAAGTAGACCTTCGCGTGCGCGTAGTCGGGCGTCAGTTCGACGCTCTGCATCGTGACGAGGCCGATGCGCGGGTCCTTCACTTCGCGCATCAGTTCCGAGAGATCGCGCTGAATCTGGTCCGCAATCTGCACGTTGCGATTCGTGGACGTACGTCTTTTAGCCATGATCTTGGTTCCTTCCCTTCTCTATCGCCGCGCCAAAGAAAAAGGCGGAGCGAGCCGTCAGGCCCGCTCCGCCTCGAGCTCGGCGTACTAATGCATTACAGCGTGCGAGCCACTTCCGTCACTTCGAAGACTTCCAGCTGATCGCCTTCGACGATGTCGTTGAAGTTCTTGATCGAGATACCGCACTCGAAGCCCTGACGCACTTCCTTGACGTCGTCCTTGAAGCGCTTCAGCGAATCCAGCTCGCCGGTGTGAATAACGACGTTGTTGCGGATCACGCGAACCGACGACGTGCGCTTCACGAAGCCGTCCGTGACCATACAACCCGCGATCAGACCGACCTTCGGCACGCGAATGACCTGACGCACCTCGACCGTGCCCGTCACCGTCTCGCGCTTTTCCGGCGCCAGCATGCCGGACATGGCCGCCTTCACCTCATCCACTGCGTCGTAGATGATGTTGTAGTAGCGAATGTCGATGCCGTTCGATTCGGCCAGCTTGCGGGCTTGCGCATCCGCACGCGTGTTGAAGCCGATGATGACCGCCTTCGACGCCGTCGCCAGGTTGACGTCCGACTCGCTGATCGCGCCGACCGCACTGTGCACGATCTGCACGCGCACTTCGCCGGTCGAGAGCTTCTGCAGCGATTGCACGAGCGCTTCCTGCGAACCCTGCACGTCCGCCTTCACGATGAGCGGCAGGTTCTGCACTTCGCCTTCGCCCATCTGCTCCAGCATGTTCTCGAGCTTCGCGGCCTGCTGCTTGGCGAGCTTCACGTCGCGGAACTTGCCTTGACGGAACAGCGCGATTTCGCGCGCCTTGCGCTCGTCCGGCAACACGATGACTTCTTCGCCCGCCGCCGGCACTTCCGACAGACCCTGAATCTCTACCGGAATCGACGGGCCCGCGGACTTCGTCGGCTTGCCGGTTTCGTCCAGCATGGCGCGCACGCGGCCGTAGGCGCTGCCCGCGAGAACCACGTCGCCGCGGTTCAGCGTGCCCGACTGCACCAGAATGGTCGCGACCGGGCCCTTGCCCTTGTCCAGCTTCGCTTCGATCACGAGGCCCTTCGCGCCAGCGTCGACCGGAGCGGTCAATTCCAGCACTTCCGCTTGCAGCGACACGTTTTCCAGCAGATCGTCGATGCCCTTGCCGGTCTTCGCCGACACTTCGATGAACGGCGAATCGCCGCCGTACTCTTCCGGCACCACGCCTTCCGCGACCAGTTCCTGCTTCACGCGGTCCGGGTTCGCTTCCGGCTTGTCGATCTTGTTGATCGCCACGACGATAGGCACGCCGCCCGCCTTCGCGTGAGCGATGGCTTCCTTCGTCTGCGGCATCACGCCGTCGTCGGCCGCGACCACCAGAATGACGATGTCCGTTGCCTTCGCGCCGCGCGCACGCATGGCCGTGAAGGCCTCGTGACCCGGCGTATCCAGGAAGGTGATGACGCCACGCGGCGTTTCGACGTGGTACGCGCCGATATGCTGCGTGATGCCGCCCGCTTCGCCCGCCGCCACTTTCGCGCGACGGATGTAGTCGAGCAGCGAGGTCTTGCCGTGGTCGACGTGACCCATGACGGTAACGACCGGCGGACGCGGCAGACGCTCTGCCGTTTCCTCGGCGGCTTCGCCTTCGATGAGCAGCGCCTCGGGATCGTCCAGCTTCGCCGCGACCGCGCGGTGGCCCAGTTCCTCGACGACGATCATCGCCGTTTCCTGGTCCAGCACCTGGTTGATCGTGACCATCTGGCCGAGCTTCATCATCACCTTGATGACTTCCGAAGCCTTCACCGACATCTTGTGCGCGAGATCGGCCACCGAGATGGTTTCCGGCACATGCACTTCACGGACGATCGGCTCGGTCGGCGCCTGGAACGACGTCTGTTCCTGATGCTTGCCACGGCCCTTCGGACCGCCGCGCCAGCCGCGATCGACGCCGCCGCTCGTGTCGCCGCGCGTCTTGATGCTGCGGCGCTTCGATGCGTCGTCCTGCTGCCAGCCGCCCTTGCCGCCGGCTTTCTTCTTGTCGCCGGTCGGCGCCGTCGTGGCGGGCGCTGCCGCGCCGGGCGCCGGCTTCTTCGCGGCTGCCGGACGCGCGGCTTGCGCGCCTTCGGGTTTCGCCGGCTTGTGCAGCGTGCCCTTCGCTTCGGCAGCCTTGGCCGCTTCGGCGGGCTTCGCCGCGGGCGCCGGTTCGGGCGCCTTGACTTGCGCCTTGCGCGGCGTGTTCATCATCTCGCGAATGGCGCGCGCTTCGGCTTCAGCCGCGGCACGACGCTTCGCGATGGCTTCCTGTTCGAGACGCGCCTTTTCGGCGGCTTCGCGCGCGGCGTCCTCGGCCTTCTTCGCGGCTTCGCGCTGGGCGGCGCGTTCGCTCGCCGCCTTTTCTTCCGCTGCCTTTTCGGCGGCTTCGCGCTGCGCGGTATCGTCCTGCTTCGGCGGCTTGACCTCGGCCTTCACCTCGGCGGCGACCGGCGTACGAGCTTCCTGACGCGCTGCCTGTGCGGCGCGCGAGATCTCGGCGGCCTGCGCGGCGGCTTGCGCACGACGCTCCGCTTCCGCTTCCTGGCGGCGACGCTCGGCTTCGGCCGCTTCCTCGCGGGCGCGACGCTCCGCTTCTTCCTGTTCGAGACGCGCCTGACGCTCCTTCAACTCGCGCTCTTCGCGCTCGAGTTGCTCCGCGGCGCGGCGGGCTTCTTCCTCGCGGCGCTGGAGTTCGGCCTCGTCGACTTCGTCTTCGACATGATTCGGCGTTTCGGCCGGCTGCTCGATGCCTGCCTCGTCGCGCTTCACGAACACACGCTTCTTGCGCACCTCGACCTGAATGGTGCGAGCCTTACCCGTTGCGTCGGATTGCTTGATTTCCGACGTATGCCGGCGGGTCAGAGTGATCTTGCGCTTGTCGGCATCGGCGGACCCGTGCGACTTGCGCAAATGATCGAGCAGACGCGCCTTGTCCGTCTCGGACAGGTCGTCGTTCGCGCTCGCTTTCTGGACGCCAGCCGCCTGCAACTGCTCGAGCAGCACGCCCGCAGGCATTTTGAGTTCCGCGGCAAATTGGGCTACGTTGTTACTCGCCATTCATTCCTCTTGATGCAAGGATCAGTCCTTGCGGTTAGATCGGGTCATGCGGCCGAACTGGCCGCGATATTTCAGTGCGCCATGGTCATTTCTCACTGGAACCAGTGTTCACGTGCTTTCATGATCAACGCGCGAGCGTTATCCTCTTCCATCCCGGTCATCTCGACCAGTTCATCTACTGCCAGCTCCGCGAGGTCGTCGCGGGTCTGAATCTGATGCTCCGCGAGCTTTGCGAGAAGCTCGTTGTCCATGCCTTCGAGGCTCTTCAGATCGAGTGCTACGCCTTCGACCTTCTCCTCGTTGGCGATCGCCATCGTGAGCAGCGCGTCACGCGACCGGTTGCGCAGCTCGTGCACGGTGTCTTCGTCGAACGCTTCGATTTCGAGCATCTCGTTGAGCGGCACATAGGCGATTTCTTCGAGGCTCGTGAAGCCTTCGTCGATCAGGATGTCGGCGACTTCCTCGTCCACATCCAGACGCGCCATGAACAGATTGCGCAACTTGCCGCGCTCTTCGTTCTGCTTCAGCGCCGATTCGTCCGGCGTCATGATATTGATCTGCCAGCCGGTGAGCTCGCTGGCGAGTCGAACGTTCTGGCCGCTGCGGCCGATGGCGACCGCGAGTTCGCTCTCGTCCACGACGACGTCCATCGAATGCTTTTCTTCATCGACGACGATCGACTGGACGGCTGCCGGCGCGAGGGCGCCGATCACGAACTGCGCGGGGTCTTCCGACCATAGCACGATGTCGACGTTCTCGCCACCGAGCTCGTTGCGTACGGCCTGCACACGCGAACCGCGGATGCCCACGCACGTTCCGATCGGGTCGATGCGCTTGTCGTAGGCGATCACCCCGATTTTCGCACGCACGCCGGGATCGCGCGCGGCCGCCTTGATTTCCAGCAGCCCTTGTTCGATTTCCGGCACTTCGAGTTCGAAGAGCTTCATCAGGAATTCGGGCGCGGTGCGCGACAGTTCGATTTGCGGGCCGCGCGCCGTGCGGTCGACCTTCGCGATATACGCGCGCACGCGGTCGCCCACGCGCAGGTTTTCCTTCGGAATCAGCTGGTCGCGGCGCAGCAGCGCTTCGACGCGTCCGGATTCGACGATGAAATTGCCCTTGTCCAGACGCTTGACCGAGCCGGTCATAATCTTTTCGCCGCGCTCGAGGAAGTCGTTCAGGATCTGCTCGCGCTCGGCGTCGCGCACCTTCTGCAAAATGACCTGCTTGGCAGCCTGCGCGCCTATGCGGCCGAATTCGATCGACGGAATGGGTTCCTCGATATAGTCGTCCACTTGTGCGTCGGGCTTTTGCTCCTTCGCTTCGAACAGCAGGATTTCCTGGTCGGGCTCCTGAAGGCCCGCCTCGTCCGGCACCACGCGCCAGCGGCGGAACGTCTCGTGCTCGCCGCTTTCACGGTCGATCGCGACGCGAATATCGACATCTTCCTCGAACAGCTTTTTCGTTGCCGAAGCAAGCGCAGCCTCCAGAGCTGCGTACACCACGTCCTTGTTGACGTTCTTTTCGCGCGCCAGCGCATCCGCCAGCATCAAAACTTCGCGACTCATTGTTTGCGGCTCCTAAAGTCAACTTTGGGGACGAGACGTGCTTTATCGAGGTCCGCGAGCGTGAAATCGAGCATCGCGGCGCCGTCCTTCCCTTCGAATTCCAAACCGATCTTGTCGCCCTCGGGGGCGTGCAGAACACCGCGGAACGACTTGCGCCCGTCCAGCGGCTTTTTCAATGTGATGACGGCTTCGTTGCCGGCGAAGCGCTCGAAGTCGGCCAGCTTCTTGAGCGGGCGGTCGAGCCCCGGCGACGACACCTCGAGGCGGTCGTAATCGACGTTTTCGACTTCGAGCACATACTGAAGCTGACGCGTGACTTTCTCGCAGTCTTCGATGGCGATACCGGCCGGCTGGTCGATATAAATACGCAGCATGCCGCCTCCCGAACGTTCGAGATCGACAAGCTCGTAGCCCAGGCTCGAGACCGTGGTTTCAATCAGTTCCGTCAGTTGCACAGTAACTCCAAGGTGTTTCGCGCCCGCGCCGCGAAACACCTGCGGGCGAGCGCCTTGACTGGGCGCACCCCTGCTCCCGAGATGCCGAACCAAAAAGCCAAAAAAAAATGGGCGCAACGCCCATCTTTTTCAACCGAGGTCGCACCCGGGCAGCGAAAAAACTATGTGCCCAGCGACTTTGTGATTTTAGCCATTTTTCGGGATAAACGCAAACGTAAAGCCCGCGATGCGACCCATTTCGTGGCAATTCGCATGCTTTTTTGCTTTATGCCGATGACGCGGCGAGACGATCTGCTACATCGGCCGCAGGCGAACCGGCGGCCGACCGAAGTTGCTCGTCAACGCGCGTTCAACGTCCGCGCGTGCGGTTGCGCGGGCCGCGTCCGGCGCCGGCCTTGCCTTGCCCCGCGCCTTGCTGCCCGCCGCCCTGACGGTTGCCGCGCGGGCCGTTGCCGCCCGCCGGACGCTTGGCCGGCCCGCTCATGCCTTGCGGACCCTGTCCGCGCGCATTGCGCTGCCCCGAGCGGCCGCCGTTCGCGCGATTGCCATTCGGCTCATTGCCGATGCGGTTGCCGTTCGCCTCGCGGCCGCCTCGTCGGCCCGGGCCGCCGGCGTTGCCGGTATTGCCCATGTTGCCGGTATTGCCCATGTTGCCGCCGAAGCCGCCCATGCCGCCCATGCCGCTCGCGCCAAACGCGCCGGGAAGCCCGCCCGCGCCGCCGCGCCGGCCGCCGCGCGCCGGCGTCTGCGCCGCGCGCAAGTGCGAACTCAAGACCGGCTCGCGCGTGATGAAGCCCATCGACGTCTGCATCGGATCAGGCTGAACGCGCGGCGCGGCGCTGCGTCCGCCCTTCTCGGCCGTCGGCGCCTTCAGGCCGACCGCCGCCATCAGGCTGCGCACCTGGTTGTCTTCCAGCTCTTCCCAGCGCCCGCGCTTGAGACCGCGCGGCAACGCGATCGGACCGTGGCGCGTGCGGATGAGGCGGCTGACCATGAGCCCCGCCGCCTCGAACATGCGGCGCACTTCGCGATTGCGGCCTTCCGCCAGCGCGACGTGATACCAATGGTTCGTGCCTTCGCCGCCGCCGTCCTGAATGCGCAGGAAGTTGGCGGGGCCGTCGTCGAGCTCCACGCCTTTGAGCAGCTTCTGCTTCATCGCCTCGGACAACTGACCGACGACGCGCACCGCATATTCACGCTCGACGCTGTAACGCGGGTGCATGAACCGGTTCGCCAGATCGCCGGAGGTCGTGAGCAGCAGCAGCCCTTCCGTATTGAAGTCGAGCCGGCCGACCGCGAGCCACTTCGCCGTCTTCATCGACGGGAGCTTGTCGAACACCGACGGACGGCCTTCGGGGTCCGCGTGACTGACGATCTCGCCCGTCGGCTTGTGATACAGCAGGATGCGCGGCGGCTTGCTCGCGAGCTTGCGCTTGAGCGGCTTGCCGTTGATGCGCACCTGGTCGGTCGGCATGATGCGCTGGCCGATGTGCGCGGGCTCGCCGTTCACCGACACGCGCCCGGCGATGATCAATTCCTCCATGTCGCGACGCGAGCCCATGCCGGCGTCGGCCAGCACTTTATGCAGCTTCGGGGCGTCGTCGTCCGGTTCCAGCACGCGCTTTTGCTGGGGCGCGTTGCGGCCACGGCGCAGCATCGGCGCGCGCACGCCGGCCGAGCCGTTGTCCGCGTCGAATGCCGGGGACGTGACGTACGCGAAGACGTCGTCGACGGCGGCGGCCGCCGCGCTCTCGACCGTCGCCGGGCCTGCATCGTTGCGCTTGCCGTTGCGCGGCTGCCGTTCGCGCTTTCCCGGCGGATTCTTGCGCTGCCCGCCCTCGCGTGGGGCGGATGCGGCGGCTTCGACCGACGCCTCCACAGCGACTTCTGCCTCGTCGCGCCGCCCACGCTTGCGGCCACCTTGCCGCGCGGCGTCTTGCTGGCCGTCCGCCGTCTCGCGCTTGGGCTCGCGCTTCGCTGCCGGTTTTCGCGGCGCCTTCGCGCCCGCTTCCTTGCGCGGCGCGCGCGCCTGCGCGGCGGCGGCGCCCTCCGGCGGCGGCGCGTCGGTCGCGGCGTCGGGCGCGCCATCCGCGCCCTTGGTCTTGGCGACAGCCCGGCGGCGTGCGATCAGACTGCGCGGACCGCGGCGCAAGCCGCGGCGCGGACGATCGTCGCCGTCCGCGCTCTCGTCGGTGCGCGTGCGTTCGCCGGCATCGGCCGACTCATGGGCGTCCGCGCCATGCACGGGGCGCGCGGATTCGGGCGAATCGCTGTCGTGGGAGTGTGTCAAAACAACCTCAAATGTCGAATGCGCACCCTTTGGCGGGCGCGTCAAAAATTTCCGCTGACCGGTCCGGCTCGTCGTCTTCGACGTGATGTTTTATCGAGAGCCGGTTGAATCAGGGGCCATGCAATTGCATCAGGCGCGGCGCGCCTTCAGTTCTTCGTCGGAGTCGCCGTCGTTCAGGTCGGCGTCGTTCCGCTCGACGCCGCTCGATAGGCGGGCGTCGGTCGCATCGTGTTCTCGATGTGTGCCAGCGTCGCCTGCGTCGGCCAACGCAGGCGCTTCTTCTGAATCGGAAGCATCGGTCGCGGGCATCAGGCGGACCTCGGTCAACACGGGCCCGTCCTTGTCTTCGCTCGCACGAAGCGTTCCGGCCTCCGATGCTTCACTCGGCGAAGCGTCCGGCGTGTCGGCGACGGCAGGCATCGCGGCCTCGGGCGCATCGTTCGCCAGGTCCGCTTCTGCGGGAGCCGCGACGGCCGTCGTGTCGTCCACTGCGGTTTCGCCAGCAGACGCCTGCGCGGCCGCATCGTTCGCGACGTTCGCTTCTGCCGGAGCCGCGACGGCCGTCGTGTCGTCCACTGCGGTTTCGCCAGCAGACGCCTGCGCGGCCGCGCCGTCCGGAAAATCGATCGAATGCTGCGCGAGCAGCGACGCCTCGAACTGCGCCGACGGATTGTCCAGCGCCGGCAGTTCGTCGAGCGCGGTCAGGCCGAGGTCGTCGAGAAACTGCTTGGTCGTGGCGTACAGCGCGGGCCGGCCGGGGACGTCGCGATGTCCGATGACCTCGATCCACCCGCGATCTTCCAGCTGCTTCACCACCTGCGTATTCACCGTCACGCCGCGAATCTCTTCGATATCGCCGCGCGTGACCGGCTGCCGATAAGCAATAATGGCGAGCGTTTCGAGCACCGCCCGCGAATATTTCGGCGGCTTTTCGGGATTGAGCCGGTCGAGATAAGTCCGCATGGCGGGCTTGCTCTGGAAGCGCCATCCCGACGCAAGCGCCACCAGCTCGACGCCGCGCCCCGACCAATCAGCCTGTAGTCCTTCGAGCAGCGTGCGCACCGTATCGGCCGAAATGTCCTCGGCGAAGAGCTTGCGCAATTCACTCACCCGCAGCGGTTCCTGCGCGCAGATCAAAGCAGTCTCGAGGACGATTTTCGCCTCTTGGGTATTCATGCAGCTTGGGTCAACCCTTAATGGTCAATGATCCGGTTCAAAACGAGCCTGAGCGAGTTCGAACGTCACCGAAGCGGTGCGCGCGATAAAGCTGGACGCGGAGTTTCAAGACGCGCTCGCCCGATTGTAATCGGTCATATTGATTGGGAGCACGCACCGGGGAGAGGCGTCAAATGGGCGATCGGTGAGCGAATCGCCGGGCCATCCCAGCCGGACGAGGTGGCGCTTTCCTGGCGAAAGCGCGTGACTGAGCGCCATATTACGCAAAAAGAACCGGGGCGTAAAGGTGATCGATTAACGCCCCGCTCGACTCACTTAGCCCCTCACTTCGCACCGCGCGCTGACAAAAAGCGCCGCAGGCGTTCGACGCCCACGTCGAGGCGCGCGGAATCGCAGGCGTAGCACCAGCGCACGAAGCCTTCGCCTTCCGCGCCGAATGCGCTGCCTGGCGCGAGCCCGAGCCCGGCCTCTTTCACCAGCGCCTTGCAGAGTTCGAGGCTGCGCTCGGCGCCCGGCAGCGAGAAGAACAGGTACATCGCACCGTCCGGGGCGCGCACGTCGACACCTTCGATACTCTGAAGCGCGTTCACCAGGTGATCGCGGCTCGCACGCAGGTCCGCGACGAGCGATTGCGTGAACGGCTCGCCCTGTTCCACCGCGACGATGCCCGCCTGCTGCACGAACGACGGCGCGCACGACGTGTTGTATTCCACGAGCTTGCCGAGGTCGTCCATCAGGCGCGCCGGCGCGACGAGCCAGCCGAGCCGCCAGCCGGTCATGAGCCACGCCTTCGAGAACGAATTGACCGCGATCACGCGCTCGTCGCGATCCGCGAGATCGAGGAAGGACGGCGCCACGTTCGCGCCCGGACCGTAATACAGACGCTCGTAGACCTCGTCCGCCACGATCCAGATGCCGTGACGCCGGCAATGGTCGAGCACGATGCGCTGCTCCTCGCGCGTCATCGTCCAGCCGGTCGGGTTGTTCGGCGAGTTGATCATCAGCATGCGCGTGGACGGCGTGAGCGCGGCGAGCAGCCGGTCGAGATCGAGCGTCCATCCGCGCTCGCCGTAGGTCAGCGAGACCGTTTCGACCGTCGCGCCGAGAATCTTCGGAATCTCGACGAGGTTCGGCCACAGCGGCGTCACGGCGACCACGCGGTCGCCCGCGCCAGCAACGAGTTGCGCGGCCAGCATCAGCGCGTTCACGCCCGCGCTCGTCACCGCGATGTGATCGGCGGGCGTCGGGCCGTGCAGCGCGCTGACGTAGCGGCCGAGCGCCTCGCGCAGCGGCGCGATACCGAGATTGTGCGTGTAGAACGTCGCGCCGTCGGTGAGCGCGCGGCTTGCCGCATCGCGAATGAACTCGGGCGTGACCCGGTCCGACTCGCCGAACCAGAACGGCAGCACGTCCGGCACGCCGAAGCCGGCATTCGCGACTTCGCGAATCTGCGAGGGACGCAACGCCCGCACGGCGTCGCGCGCGTTCGGCGCGCCGCCCGCGTGCGTCTGCGCCGTCAAGCCGCCCAATTCAGCGATTACCGCGCCTTCCGATTCACTCATCGCCCGCTCCGTCGAAAAGGAAGAAGTCTAACGCGAGCGCGTTAAAAAGCGCGCGGCCTTCACAGTTCTTCGGCGCGTCGCGGCAGCCCCGCGATCAGCGACCACACCGACTGCGCCGCCGGCGACAGCGAGCGGTCGCGCCGCCGCACCAGTTCCACCGTGCGTTCGGCCCGCGGTTCGAGCGGCAGCGCGACGAGCGACGAATCCGCCGGCAACGGCAGCGCGAGCCACGGCAACACGCTCACGCCGACGCCCGCCTCCACCAGCCCGAAGACGGTCGCCGAATGACCGAGCTCCTGCACCACGTGCGCTTCGACACCGTGCTGCTGCATGACGGCATCGATGATCGGGCGGCTGCCCGATGCGTAGTCCAGCATGACGAGCCGCTCGCCCGCGAGCGCCTCCCAGGGCGCGGCGCGTTCGTGCGCGAGAGGATGATCGCGCCGCGCGACGAGGCAGAACGAATCGGTCATCACCGCTTCGCCGAGCAGATCGTCGGCGGAAGACGGGCCGATCACGACGCCGAAATCCACTTCGCCCGACTTCACTTTTCGGAGCACGTCGGACTGGACGTCGTCCCGCAGGCTGAGCGTGACGAGCGGAAACTGCCGCGAGCACGACGCGATCACGCGCGGCATCAGCCGGCACGCGATCGTGGGGCTCGCCGCCACGATCACCCGCCCGCGACGCTGCTGCCCCAGATCGCGCGCTTCGCGCAGGGCTTCGTCCAGATCGGCGAGCAGGCGCGACACCGTGCCGACGAGACCCACGCCGACATCGGTCAGTTGCACTTCCCGCGTGGTCCGGTCGATGAGCTTCAGTCCGATTTCGCTTTCCAACTCGCGCACCGAGCGGCTCACCGCTGACTGCGTCAAGCCGATCTCGGCCCCGGCGCGGCTGAAGCTGCGCAGCCGCGACACTTCAATAAAGACGCGCAGTTGGCGCAACGTCACGTTCAGGGAGGCGTTCATTCCGGCGATTCATGAAAAGCTTGGTCTCATGCGGAATTATAGGCCATCGCGACGGTTTCGCTGCGGTGCAGCAAACCGCCCGGAACGCACGCCGGGAGGGCCTCCTGCACAGGATTGGTGATTGTCCCGATTTCTTAATCAATCGGATTCGGGTCTGATACGGGCCATGCTGGCATCGCGTCAGCCTACTGCCATGCGGGTTTCCCGGATTTCGCGACGTGCATGGCATGGTTCTCGCATTTCATTGCGCACAGAGGTCGAAGCACAGCGGACGTATCGGAAACTGGTTTGCCGCAGCCGCTTCGGCCTTCCCTGGATTCGTTCATCGGATTCGACCAGAGTGCGCGGCGCGGGGCAGCGCACCGGGGTTAGCTTCGCTGAGGTGAGATATGGTGCTGTTCGACGATTTGAGAGATAACGAGTGGGCGCTGGTTGAGGCGTTGTTCTGTTCGGAGCCCGCGCGCAGCGAGCGGCGCGGCCGGCCGCGCGTCGAAGCGCGATCGGTTGTCAATGCCGTGCTGTGGGTGTTATCGACGGGCGAAGGCTGGTCGAAGCTGCCGGGCCGTTATCCCTCGCCGCCCACCTGCCGCCGTCGTTTCGACGAATGGCAAGCCGACGGCACGCTCGCGGAAATCGTGAAGCGTCTGTCGAGCAACGGCCGCGAGGTGTCGCTGCGCGGGCGTATCGGATCGAGCGCGGTGAAGCCGCCCGCTCCGCCGAGCCGCGATCGACTGCGCGGCGCGTTCTGGACCAATCCCGAATCGTGGCGCGCGCCGGCCAAGATGGCCTAAGCCTACTGCATCACACGTCGAAGCCGGTCCTGCCGGCTTCGATCACTTTCGGGCGCTGCAAGGCCGAACTCGCGCGGTTCGTTGCGCGATACATCTCTTTACGATTGCTTACAGCGCCGCAACGAATCGAGGCTTAGCGTGACGAGTGACCCAACAGGTCCGATCAGGGCTTCAGGACACTCTCATGAAGGTTTCGTTACTGCTCGTGCGTGGCGTCTTGGCGGGGCTCGCCGGCGTGGCGACCGTTGCTCACGCGCAGCCGCCTGCATCCGATCTGCACCTCACCGCGAAGACGGCGGCGCCCGCATCGCCTGACGTTGCGCGCGCTCGCGCCGCGACGCCGCCTGCGCCGCGCGGCGATCTGCGCGGCGACATTGCAAGCAACGCGCGCGCTCGGCCGGACAACGACCGCGACGAACGCTCGCCGCATCACTGAATCTTCGGGCAACGAGTCTTGATTCAGGCGGAACCCGCTGAATCGGCGGCAGTCACACCCAATGCCATGAGCACAGCATGGCAACAGTGGAATCCGGTCTGCCCGTGTCCTCGGACACGGGCTTTTTTTTGCCCGGACTTCAACTACCGCTTTCCGCCGTCGCGTCACATTCTGGCTTCGAGCACCGCTTCGTGGCCACCGAAGATGTACGGTTCCGTGCGACGCAAATCCCAGTCGATGGAACGCTCATCGCGCGAGAGCCGCGTGAATTCCTGTTTTCCGCGCTCGGTGACGACGGCGATATCCACGGGTGCATGAAATCCCGGCGCTGGCGCGACGGTGCGTTGCCGCGCGAGCTCGAGTAGCCCGAGGGCGCGAAGGTGGTCGAAACCCTTGGGGCGTTTCGCCCACGGAACTTGACGATACTGCGCCCGGCGAAGTGCTTCGAGTACCGCTTCGTTGGAATACGTGGTCATCTCGTTTTTTCTTCCTGTGCAGCCGTGACGACGCTCGTGACGGTCGCAAGACGGTCCGCGACGTCGACTAAACGCGGCGCGCCGAATTTCACGCCAGCGAACGATTTAAGCGTTCGCTGCCTGAATGTTTGGCCGCCGCTTGCGCTAGGTGCTGCTTTCTATTAAAAGCCCCCGTTGAGAGCGCGCTGATCACGCGCTTTCCTGCGACAACCGCCGATGCGCTCTGACCACGCGATGACGGAGCAAATTGCCCTGAAACCAATACGTTACTCCAATTAAATTGGTTCTATTTACTTTATTGCTGCTTTTTTTTGCATTGTTTGCGTTTTGCAAGCGCCTTCGTGCGGCGATTATCATCCTCACCGTTCTGCTCGCCTGGGGCCTCGGGAGCGGCTGGCTCGCTAGACCGCTGCTGCACATCGCGCAGCGGGGTTACGAAGACACCATGCCGCCCTCTTTCGGTCCGAAAAACACCATCGTCCTGATGGGCGGCGGCACCGACCGGCGTCACGGCAAGCTGGTGCCCAAAAGCGATTCGATGCCGCGCATCGCCGCGGCGGCGCGGCTGTATCGGCAATGCCGGGAAACAGGCGCTTCGTGCCGCGTCATTCTGAGCGGCGGCGATCCCCAGCACCACGGACAGGCCGAGGCCGACAACTACGCGCCGTATGTCCTGGCTCAGGGCGTCGCACCGGCCGATCTGACGCGCGAGAACAAGAGCCTCAACACGTACCAGAACGCGCAGAACGTAGCCGCCATCTTAGGCAACGCCCATGACACTGGGTTGATCGTCATCACATCCGCGTATCACATGCGACGTTCGGTCCGGGCCTTCGAAGCGTTCGGCTACGAACCGCAGCCCTATGTTTCGGACGTGCGTGAGAATCGGCTGACGGTATTACCGCGATACAGAAGCCTCGAGAACAGCGAGCTTGCGCTGCACGAGCTGGTGGGTCTCGCGCGTTTCCACGTCTGGCGCTGGCTGCACCTGTACTAAGACGCCGAACGGTTCTATATCAAAATAATCAGGACTGGAAAGTACCTGTACGCGCCGGTATCATTCCGCTCCGGCTGGCAAGGCCGGGCCGGTATCGTCGTCCGACACGCCGCTGACCTGATCTCGGCCTATGATGGGCGCAGTCAGGCGGAGGCTCGTTCCCGTAGGCATCCCGTTACGGATGCGCGCCAAGGCCAGGCGGGAGCGATTTTTGCTCTGATGTATCTGTCTTTCCAACCGGATCGGACAGGCGATTCCCGGGTTCAACTGCTACTAGGAGGTAACAATGAAGAAAGTGTCCCTGGCTGTTTTGTTGTCCCTGAGCGCGGTCGCATCGGCGTACGCGCAGAGCGAACAAGGCGTGACGATGAGCACCGACCCCGCACGGATCGCGGACATCGAATCGCGCGCGCAGAATCTGCAATCGCAGCAGTCCAGCATGCAAAACATGCAGATGGATCAATCGAACACGATGCACAAGTCGGGTCATCACAAGAAGTCGCACGGCAAGTCGATGCACCATTCGGCCGAGTAAGGCCCTCGGTCGCCGGCCTGCTTCTGGCGGGTCGCGCCGCGCCGTCATCGCAGTGCATGAACGCGATGACGGCGAGAAACCGTCATATAGGCGCTCAAGCGCGTGCTGCGCGATGCGCCACCCAATCGCCGCCCTCGATGCGCGGCAATTCCTGCACCGCACTCGCGGCTACCGGATAGATGAGGCAATCGACATGCGTCGCCTCGCCATCCAGTTCGACATCCACATGCAGCCGGTGCGCGCGAAAAAGTCCCTCGACGCCCGGATAGACTTCCTCGATCTCGTCCAGCACGGCGACGAGCGCATCCTCGATGCGATATACATCGCCTTTGACCGGCGTGCCGCCCTCCTCATCGAGAACGAGGCCGGGATAAGCGCCGAAATCGTAAAGCCGTCCACGCACGTGCGCCGTGCCGATCCATTGCGGCGCCGCGATCCCGCTGCGCTCGGCCGCGCGATTAATGTCATTGATCTCGCCCGCGCGCAGCGTGCCGTACACGAAAACGTATTGCATCGAAGAAATCGCTCCTTCCGCTAGTCGCCGAGGTACGCATTATCGCCGCCCAAAATTGCGCGGACGGACTGCCGGCTCGCTTCGGTTAAGATCGGCGGATCGCGGCCAGCCAGGCCGCCCGACGAGCCGCCATGCCCACGTTCGCCGATCCCCGCCCGCCGTTCGAGCAGGTCGAACACCTCGACATTCCCGTCGAGCACTCGCCGACGCTCGACCATCCGATCCGCGTTCGCTCGCGCCCGGTGCCTTATGGCGTGCGGATCGCGCTGCATACGCATCCGTGGGCGCAAGTCGCCTACACGTCGCGGGGCGTGCTGCGCGTGGCAACCGCCGATTCGACGTGGATGGTGCCGCCCTCGCGCGCGATCTGGGTGCCGCCGAACGTCACGCACGAAGTGCTGATCGTGGAAGATGCGTATCTGCGCACGCTCTATGTGGACGCGAGCGTCGTGCCGGCGGGACTTGGGGCGTGCCGCGTAGTGGAGGTGTCGCCATTGTTGCGCGAGGTGATCGCGGCGCTGGACGAAGCGTCGATCACGCGTGAGCGCGAGCGCCTGCTCGGCACGCTTGCACTGGACGAGATCATCCGGTCGCAGCCGCTGCCGCTCTCCGTGCCGATGCCGAACGAGAAGCGCCTGCGCGCGCTCTGCGACGCGGTGCTCGCGGACCCTTCGCATTCCGATCTCGAACGCTGGTCGTCGGAAGCCGGCGCGAGCACGCGCACCATCGCACGCCTGTTCCGACGCGAACTCGGCGTGAGCTTCTCGCAGTGGCGCCAGCAGGCGGTGCTGGCGCGCGCCATTCCATTGCTGAGTCAGGGCCGGCCGCTGGCGCAGGTCGCGCGTGAGCTGGGGTATCAGAGCCAGAGCGCGTTTTCGGCGATGTTTCGACGTGCCTTCGGCGAGAGTCCGCGTGCGTTCTTCGCCCGCGACGCCAGCGACGAGCGCGATCAGAACGACACGCGCGCTGTCTAATGCTGCGCGCTGCGTCGGCTCAGACGCGCCGGACCATATGTCGAATGGCGCCGAGCTGGGCCAGCCTGGGGCCGGCCGGACGATATCCGAGCCGCATATAAAGACGCGCCGCCGGGTTGTCGACGAAAACGCGCAGTTGGCATTCCGCCAGCCCACGGGCCCGGGCCCAGCGATGCGCCGTGTTCAGCAGAAACGTGCCCGCGCCTCGTCCCCGGTAGCCCGGCGCGATTTGCACATCGCGTATATGCAGCGAGTTGTCTTCTTCGGTCACGCGCATGACGCCGATGGGTACGCCGTCCGCCTGCAGGATGAAGTTCTCCGACTCGCGCCAGCTCGAAAGAAACAAGTCGCCGCGCCAGACAAGATTGTGGCGCCGGTAATAACCGACCATGTTGTCGTGCGTGAGGGCCTCGGCGAAGGCGAAATCGGCCATCGTCGCCTGGCGGAGTTGGTAGAGCGAGAGGTCTTCGGTCGGGTCGAGCATCGCACGCATGCAGGCACGGGACAGTGCCTCCACACTAAGACAGCGCGCGCCTGCTGGCAATGGAAAATGCGATGCCGGTGAGAAGAGCGAATCGGCGAGGCGAAAAGCAGGCAAAAAAAATCCAGCCCGAAGGCTGGATTTTTTCACAACAAGCTGGCGGAGCGGACGGGACTCGAACCCGCGACCCCCGGCGTGACAGGCCGGTATTCTAACCAACTGAACTACCGCTCCAACTTTTTCATCGTTTCTCGAAGACCAAGCCTCGAAAAATGTGCAGCGCTTTCTACTAGCAGCCGCCGATGTTCTGGCGTCCCCTAGGGGATTCGAACCCCTGTACTCACCGTGAAAGGGTGATGTCCTAGGCCTCTAGACGAAGGGGACAACGTACTTCTTGCAATCCTGCGGCGAAAAAAAACCGGCTGATCAGCCGGAGTATTTCCTGCTCGCAAAATGTTGGCGGAGCGGACGGGGCTCGAACCCGCGACCCCCGGCGTGACAGGCCGGTATTCTAACCAACTGAACTACCGCTCCAGCTCTTTCCTTGTTCCACGAGGCTCTAGTCACCTCATAAAACCGACAGCGCATTTTCTAGCAGCCGCCTGAATTCTGGCGTCCCCTAGGGGATTCGAACCCCTGTACTCACCGTGAAAGGGTGATGTCCTAGGCCTCTAGACGAAGGGGACAGAAACTTGTGATTCTGTCGTTACCGCTTGCTTCGCTAATTTACTGCTGCAAATCAGCGAAGACCGAGATTCTAAACAACTTCGCGTTACTTGTGAAGTATTTTTTGCGACTTCCGAAACCGGAGAACAACTTCGCAATCACTTCATCTGTTCTTGGTGGAGGTAAGCGGGATCGAACCGCTGACCTCTTGCATGCCATGCAAGCGCTCTCCCAGCTGAGCTATACCCCCTTGCAGAACAGAAACGAGATTCTATAGGCCGCTTTTTAAGTTGTAAATACCTTCTGGCGATAGAACTGACAATTTTTTCACTTATCACCTTCGCGAACGCGCGCAAGACATATTCGGCCGTCTTGCGCGCGTCCATGCTCAAGCGGCCGCGCGCGCCAGACGACGCAGCACCGTGTCGCGGCCGAACAGCATCAGCACGATGTCGATGGACGGCGTATGCGTCGTGCCCGCGACGAGCAGGCGCACCGGCATCGCGAGTTGCGGCATCTTGAGCTTGTGCGCGCCGAGCGTCGCCTTCAATGCCGCCGAGATGCCCTCCTTGGTCCACTCGGCTTGTTCGAGCGCCGCGCGCAGGTCCGCGATGGCCGGCCGCACGGCGTCGGTCACATGCTGCGCGAACGCGTCGGCTTCGATCGTGGGCTCGCGATAGAACATCGCGGCGTTGTCGGCGATGTCCTTCACCGTCGACGCGCGATCCTTCAGCAGCCCGACGACCTGATCGAGCGGCGCGCCGTTGTCGATTGCCGCGGCGTCGATCCCGGCTTGCAGCAGGAACGGCCGCGTCAGCCCGGCGAGCCGCGCGTTGTCCGCTTCCTTGATGTAGTGCGCGTTCAGCCAATTGAGCTTGTCGTGGTCGTATTGCGCGGGCGACTTGCCGAGATGCTCCAGGTCGAACCATTCGATGAACTGCTCGCGCGAGAAAATCTCCGCATCGCCGTGCGACCAGCCGAGCCGCGCCAGATAGTTGACGACCGCCTCCGGCAAGTACCCGGCATCGCGGTAACCCATCACGGCCATCGCGCCGTGACGCTTGCTCATCTTTTCGCCCTGCTCGTTCAGCACGGTCGGCAGATGCGCATAAACCGGCGTCTCGCCGCCGAGCGCGCGCAGGATGTTGATCTGGCGCGGCGTGTTGTTCACGTGGTCATCGCCGCGGATCACGTGCGTGATCTCCATGTCGAGATCGTCGACGACCACGCAGAAGTTGTACGTCGGCGTGCCGTCGGGGCGCGCGATCACGAGGTCGTCGAGCTCTTCGTTCGATATCTCGATTCGCCCCTTCACCGCGTCGTCCCACGCGACCACGCCCGTCAGCGGATTGCGAAAGCGCACCACCGGCTTCACGCCTTCCGGAATCGGCGGCAGCGTCTTGCCCGGTTCCGGACGCCACGTGCCGTCGTACCGCGGCTTTTCGCCGGCGGCGCGCTGACGCTCGCGCAACGCGTCGAGTTCTTCCGTCGACATATAGCAGTGGTAGGCGAGACCCTTCTCCAGCATCTGGCCGACGACCTCGCGATAACGGTCCATGCGTTGCATCTGATAGAACGGGCCTTCGTCGAAATCGAGGCCGAGCCACGCCATGCCTTCGAGAATCGCGTCGACGGACGCCTCCGTCGAACGTTCGACGTCCGTATCCTCGATACGCAGCACGAAGGTCCCTTTCATCTTGCGCGCGAACGCCCACGGATAGAGCGCGGAGCGGATGTTGCCGAGATGGATGAAGCCGGTCGGGCTCGGGGCGAAGCGGGTACGGACTTGGGTCATTGCTGTTTTCTCGATGTACTCGAATGTTTGCGCTCGCCCGGCGGAAAGAAGCGGCCGAGCGAGAGAGCGAAGAGGCGAACGGGCGGCGCGTGAAAGCGCCGTTGGCTCTTGCACGAAAGCGGTTGCCGGCCGGGATGCACGCACGTCGGGCACGTCGGGCACGCGCGTCCGGCACCGGCTCAATGACCCGAAATTATACCCGCCGCCCGCCTCGCGCCTGAGCCGGCGCCTTTTGTTTTATGATGTGCGCGCCGTTTTGCGAGCACCCGAAACGCGCATGCAATCGCACACTCGCCGCATCGCTGGAGTCTCACTTGGAATCATCGTCACGTCTCATTTCCCGCCGTGCATTCTCGCTCGCGGCGGCGTCGTCCGTTCTTGCGGCCTGCACGAGCACGAGCGGCGGCCGCCTCGGCGGCAAGAGCGCGCCGGTCGCGAATACGCCGGCCCCGGACCCGCAACGCGCCGCGCGAATCGGCCTCGCGCTCGGCGGCGGCGCGGCGCGCGGGTTTGCGCATATCGGCGTCATCAAGGCGCTCGAAGCGCGCAACGTCCGCGTCGATCTGGTCGCGGGCACGAGCGCGGGTTCGGTGATCGCGGCGTTGTACGCGTCCGGCATGACCGGCATCGCGATGAACAAACTGGCGCTGACGATGGACGAAGCCTCCATCAGCGACTGGGCGATGCCCTTTCGCGCGCGCGGCATCCTGCAAGGCGTGGCGCTGCAGAACTTCCTGAACAAGACGCTCGACAACCGGCCGATCGAAAAGATGGCGAAGCCGCTCGGCATCGTCGCCACCGACCTCAAAACCGGCCAGCCGATTCTCTTCCAGCGCGGCAATACCGGCGTGGCCGTGCGGGCGTCGTGCAGCGTGCCGTCGATCTTCGAGCCGGTGAAGATCGGTGACCACGAATATGTCGATGGCGGACTGGTGAGCCCGGTGCCCGCCGCGTTCGCGCACAAGATGGGCGCGGATTTCGTGATCGCGGTCGATATCTCCGCGCGGCCGGAAACGGCGCTCACGCAGAGTTCGTTCGACGTGCTGATGCAGACGTTCACCATCATGGGCCAGTCGATCAAGGCTTACGAGCTGGACAAATACGCGAACGCGGTCATCCGCCCGAATCTGAACGCGATGAGCAGCAGCGACTTCAGTCAGCGCAACGCCGCGATCCTTGCGGGCGAAGAAGCGGTGTCGAAGATGTGGCCGACGTTGCAGCGGCAACTGGCCGAGCGCGGCATGCGCGTTTGACGGCACCAGAAAAGACGAAGGCCACGCAATGCGTGGCCTTCGCGCATCAGCGCAGCGACTTCACCTTGTCGGCGGTGACATCGCCGGGCTGGCCGCCCCATGTCGCCCGCAAGTAGTTGGCCAACTGCGCGATCTGCTCGTCGCTGTAGGTCGCGGCGAAGCCTGGCATCGGCTGCATGCGTTCGACGCCCGCGAACGGCTGCGTTTCGATGCCGTCGAGCATCGATACGATCAGGTTGCGCGCGTCGCCCTGGCGCAGCGTCGAGTTGTCCGTCATCGCGACAGCGACGTGCGGCTTGCCCTCGCCTTCGCGTCCGTGACAGCCGGCGCACGAATCGAGATACAGGTTGCGGCCGGCTGCGAGTTGTTCCGCGTCGGCCGATTGCAGCTTGACCGGCGCTGGCGCGGGGGGCGCGTCACCGAGCAGATACGTCGCGAGCGCGCGGGCGTCATCGCGATTCAGATGCTGCGTGCTCAGATACACGACCCGATGCATTTCGCCGAATGCCGAACCCTGCCGCGCGACGCCCGTCGAGAAGTACGCCTGCAAGTCCGCGCCGGTCCAGCCGCGCGCCGCCAATGCAGCCGGCGTGATATCCGGCGCGGCGATGCGTCCGAGCGCGCCGCCCTGCAGCGCCTTCGCGTTCGCGAGCTGGCCGAACGCGCCGCGCGGCGTGTGGCATTCCGCGCAGTGCCCCAGCGCGTTGGCAAGGTAGCGGCCGCGCGTCCAGTCGGCCGATTGGCCTGCGGATGCATCGGGCAGCGCGTCGTTCACAAACAGCATGTCCCAGAACCGCACCGCGAAACGCATGTTGTACGGAAAGCGCAGACTCGCTTGGACGTTCGGCACCGCGGCGGGCTTTTGCGCCATCAGGTAAGCGTAGATAGCGTCGCTGTCTTCGCGCGACATCTGCCGGTACGACGTGTACGGCATCGCGGGATACAGCTTGCCATGCGGCGTCTTGCCGTCGTGCAGTGCCGCGTAGAACGCGTCGGACGTCCATTTGCCGATGCCGTACTTCGCATCGGGCGTGATGTTGCTGCCATAGAACGTGCCGAATTGCGACTCCAGCTTCACGCCGCCCGCGAACGGCGCGCCGCCTTCGGCCGTGTGGCAGGCAGCGCAGTCAGCCGCTTGCGCGAGGTAGCGTCCGCGAGCGACGACTTCCGGCGAAGCGGCGGCCTTCTGCGCCACATCGCCATCGCTGTGGCACGCGGACAGCGCGAGCGCGGACAGTGCAAACGGAAGCACACGCATCAACGAGCGGCGCACGGTACGCGTCATGATCGATTTCATCATGCGGCGTCCTTCACGAGTCCGGGCGTGGCGAGCACGAGGTCCTTCACGGCTTCGTAGTAGCGCACATAGCCCGTGCAGCGGCAGATGTGGTCGTTGAGCGCGGCCATGATCGTCGCTTCGATCTGATCCTTCGCGATCGGCTCGCGCTTGAGCCGCTCGAGCAGCACCGTCGTCGCGTTGACGAAACCCGGCGTGCAATAGCCGCACTGGAAGCTGAAATGATCGAGGAACTGCTGCTGCACCGGCGACAGTTCGACCACCTCGCCGCGTTCGTTGCGCTTCGCGTGTCCTTCGATGGTCCGCACCGTCTTGCCGTCGAAGAAGTGCGCGCCGTTGATGCACGTGCGCACTTCCTCGCTCGTGCCGTCCGCGTGATCGACGATCACCACGCACGCATGGCACACGCCCTGCCCGCAGCCCAGCCGCGAGCCCGTGAGACCGGCGTATTCGTGCAGAAAGTCGATCATCGGCAAACCGGACGGCACCGGCATCGGGCCGACCTTGTTGCCGTTGATCGTCATCGAGAGCGAGCGCATGTCGACGCCCGCGGCGGATGGGATGGCCGTCATGCGAGCACCTCCTGAATGTTTTGCGGCGTCACCGGCAGGTCGGTGAAGCGATGGCCGATCGCGTGCGCGATCGCGTTGACGATGGCCCCGACCACCGGAATCATCACCACTTCGGCGATGCCCTTCGGCGGATCGGTCTCACTGAGCGGCGACAGCACGTCGCTGGTCTGATTCCACACGGCGACATCGCTCGCGAGCGGCAGCCGGTAGCGGTTGAAGTTCCACGTGCCGTTGCCGGGGCCGTCTTCGTAGAGCGGCAGATACTCGTGCAGCGCGTGCCCGATGCCCATCGCGAGGCCGCCCTGCAACTGCCCCGAGACGAGTTGCGGCGCGATCGGATTGCCGCATTCGAGAATCGAGTGATGCGACAGCAGTTCGACCTTGCCGCTCGCCTCGTTCACGGCCAGTTCGACGAGCGTGCCCACCGCGCTGTAGTACGTGACCATCGCGTTATTGCGCTGCACCGGCGGAATCATCACGCGCGTGCGGTCGAGCACGTGATACCCGTTGGCGGTCGCCTTGCCTTTATCGGCGGCACCGCTGCCGAAGCGCACCGACAAGCCGTCGAGCGGCAACTGATCGGCCGTGCCTGCAATGTCGAACTGCGCTTCGCTCCACTGCCAGCGGTTGAACGTGTGCACGACCGCGCCGGTCGCGAGTCCGAGTTCGTGCGCCTTCTTCGCGAGGACGTCGAACGGAATCGGCTCGAGGCCGTCGGCGGACAGCTTGCCGTCTCTCCAGCGCGCGTCTTCTATTCGCACGACGAACGATGCCGCCTGACCGCCGCCGATGCCTTGGCCCCAGATCGCCATCGCGGCGGGCCAGAGGCCGTGGCGGAACAGCACGCGCGCCGCCTCGCGCGTCGCGTGCGAGAAGTAGTACGCAGAATTCGTCGCGCTCGCCGGCGACATGTACGCGGGCGACCAGCGCGGATTCGCGCTCAGCCTGTCCTGCTCGGCCTGCGACATGAGGTACGGATCGCCGCTCGTGACGACGGGCAGATCCGCCCAGTCGGTGACGGCCATGTGGACCTCGGCGGCGGGCTTGCCGAGCCACTTTGCGACGACGAGCGCCTGCGCCGTGGATGATCCCGTGCCGATCTCCGCGCCCGAGTGCGAGAGCGCGATGCGTCCGTCCGCGCTGAATTCGACTTTGGCGAACGCGCTCTCCGCGCCGGTGCCGAAGTCTTTCTGCACGCACGCGAAGCCAACGCCATAGCGCATGCCCGGATGCGCGGCTTCGTACTCCGCCTTGCGTTGCGCGCGCCCCGCCCACAGCGGATGCGCCTTCGCCTGCCGCAGCACGTCTTCCGCGCGCACGGCGCCTGCCGGAATCGCGCCTTGCGTGTTCTTCATGCCGGTGCGCATGACGTTGGCTAGACGCAGGTCGATCGGGTCCGTGCCGAGTTGCGCGGCGATGTCGTCGATCATCATTTCGGTCGCCGCCATGCTTTGCAGCGTGCCGTAGCCGCGCGCCGAGCCCGCATCGACGGCGCGCGAAGCGATGGCGACCGCGGTCAGGTCGCTCTGCGGAATGTAGTAGATGGATTGCGCGGCGGTCGCGCCGACCATCGCCACCGACGGCGAGAAATTGCAGCGTCCGCCGCCGTTCGCGATGAACTCGCCCTTGAACGCCTGAATCTTGCCGGTCTTCCTGTCGACCGCCATGCGATAACGCATGTCGAACGCGTGGCGCTTGAGCGAGCTCTGGAACTGCTCGAAGCGGTCGAACGCGAGGCGCACCGGGCGGCCGTCACCGTACATCGCCGCGACGAGACCGTAGAACGGCACGTTGAAGTGATCCTTTGAGCCGTAGCCGACCGTGTAACACGGATGCAGGAACAGGTTCTTCACCGTGAAGCGCGATTTCGTCGCCATCTCCAGCGCGCTCTGCGCGACTTCATACGGCCCTTGCGTCGGCACGACCATGTGCAGCGACTGCGTTGCCGCGTCGTACCAGCAGTTCACGTTGTCGGGTTCGAGCGCGGCGGTATCGACGGATTGCGTCTTGTATTCGCGATCCACGACGAGCCATTCTCCCGGCGGATGATCCAGCGCGTTCGCGATGGCCTGCGCGTGGAACATGCCCTGCTCGTCGAGCTTGCCGTGTTCGTTGGCGTCGGCCCAGACGGGCTCGCGCTTTTTCAGCATGTGCGGGAAAAGCGGCGAGTCTTTCAGGCTGGAGAACGCGTCGTCGTCGAACGGCGTCTTGCCGCCCACGCGCACGAAGCGGAACGACGCCCACGGATCGCGCTCGATGAAACCCGTCGTCGCGCCATAGCGGACGACGCCTTCGCGGAACTGAAGTTTGTCCTTCGCGAGACGGAAGCGCGCGAAGTCGTGATAAATCAGGATGGCGACCGCCTGGCCGAGATACGCGGGGGTCTTGCCGGCGGGCAGCAGCATGTCGTCGCCGTAAAAGGCGGGAAACGCGAGCTTGTCGCGCGCGAGGTCATCCGCCGTCACGACGCGATCGGGCGCGAGCCCGCCGTCGAGGATCGAAAGGTCGATGCCTTCGTAGAGGCGATCCGCGAGCGTCGTGCGCAGGATCAGCGCATGCGATTGCTCCTGCGGCCAATGCGGCATGTCCTTCGCGCGGATATCGCGTGCGAAGACTTTGTCGCCCGTGACTTTCGCGATGCCGTCGATGCGGAACTTCGGATAGCCGCTCGTCGCATGCCATTGAACGGGCGTCAGAATGCGCTCTTCGAACAGCGCGGCGAACGCGCGGCTGCCCAAAGGCGCGATGAACACGGATACGCCCGCGAGCGCCCCCGCCTTCAGAAAACCGCGACGCGACAGGCCGAGTTTCCCCATGTACTTCTCCTCGAATGAACGCCTTCTGGACGCGCGCAGGCGCTGACGAACGCGCCGCCGCGGCGCGGTCGTCGTGACATTCGTTTGCAATGCAAAGGATCGAACCGCAAGCAGCGACGGTGTCCGGACGTTATGGTGACGGCCGGCATCGTTTGCCGGCACGCAGAGGGCGGGATTTTAAGGGGCCGATGCGCGCGCAACAACGCGCGCGGCGTCAAGTTCTGTCAAGATTCGGCGCGACTTGTATAAACGAAAACGGCGACGCTCCTGCGAGCGCCGCCGTCGTTCAACAATCAGCGAGAGACGGACTCAGTAGTCCGCGTCTTCGATCCACGCCGCCTGAATGGCTTCGAGAATCTTCTCGTTCGATTTCTGCGGGTCGTCGTCGAAACCTTCCAGCTCGGTCACCCAGCGATGCAGGTCCGTGAAACGCACATATTGCGGATCGACATCCTGGTGCGCGTCGGTCAGGGCCATCGCGATCTCCTGAGTATCTGTCCACTTCATGAGCGAGCCTCCTGTCAGTGATTTTCTTTGGCGTGATTGATGGAGTACCGGGGAATCTCGACCACCAGATCGTCCTCGGCGGGCATCATCGCCTGACATGATAACCGCGATGTCGGCTCGAGACCCCAGGCTTTGTCGAGCAGATCGTCTTCGTCCTCGCTGGACGGTTCGAGCGCGTTGAAGCCCTCGCGGATGATGACGTGACAGGTCGTGCACGCGCACGACTTCTCGCACGCGTGCTCGATCTCGATTCCGTGTTCCAGCAGGTTGTCGCAGATGCTCTTGCCGACATCGGCGTCGATCACCGCGCCGTCCGGGCAAAGTTCGACATGAGGCAGCACAACGATTTGAGGCATGGTTTTCCGTGAATGCTTGAGTGGATCAGACGTCGTCGAGCTTGCGGCCCGCGAGCGCGCGGCGAATGCTCTTGTTCATGCGGCGCGCGGCAAATTCGTCGGTGGCGGCGGCGAGCGCCTTCGTCGCCTCGTCGATCTGCTCGACCGACTCGCTTTGCGAGCGCGTCGCCAGTTCGCCGATCAGCGTTTCGATCTGCGCGCGTTCGGCCTCGTCGAGCAATTCACCGTCGGCGGCGAGCGCGGCCTGCGTCGCTTCGATCAGCCGTTGCGCTTCGACGAGCGCCTCGCGCAGCGCGCGGGCGCGCATGTCGGTCTCGGCGGTCTTGAAGCTCTCTTCGAGCATGCGGGCGACGTCGTCATCGGCGAGACCGTACGACGGCTTCACCACCACCGACGCCTCCACGCCCGATGTCTGCTCGCGCGCAAAGACCGACAGCAGGCCGTCCGCGTCCACCTGATACGTGACGCGGATGCGCGCAGCACCCGCCGCCATCGGCGGAATGCCGCGCAACTCGAAACGCGCAAGCGAGCGGCAGTCGGAGACGAGCTCGCGCTCGCCTTGCACGACGTGGATCGCCATCGCCGTCTGGCCGTCCTTGAACGTCGTGAAGTCCTGGGCGCGGGCGGTCGGAATGGTCGAATTGCGCGGAATGATCTTCTCGGTGAGACCGCCCATCGTTTCCACGCCGAGCGACAGCGGAATCACGTCGAGCAGAAGCCAGTCGTCGCCCTCGCCGCGCCGGTTGCCGGCGAGCAGATCGGCCTGAATCGCCGCGCCCAGCGCGACGACCTGATCCGGGTCGAGATTCACGAGCGGCGGCTGGCCGAAGAACGCTTCCACCGCGCGGCGGATCACCGGCATGCGCGTCGCGCCGCCGACCAGCACGACGCCCTTGATATCGGCGGGCGTCACCTTCGCGTCGCGCAGCGCCTTCTTCGTCGGCCCGAGCGTGCGCGCGACGAGCGATTCGGTCAGCGCGGCGAACTGCGCTTCGGTCACGGCCACGTCGATGGTTTCGCCCGAGGACAGGCTCGCCTGCACGCGCGTTTCGCTCGCCGACGACAGCGCCTCTTTCGCCGTGCGCACGCGATCGAGCAGCAGGCGCACGTCTTCCGGCGTCTTCGGCTGGATGCCGGCTTGCGTCAGCACATGGCGATACAGCGCGTGGTCGAAATCGTCGCCGCCGAGCGCGGAATCGCCGCCCGCCGCGAGGACTTCGAACACGCCCTTCGTGAGCTTCAGAATGGACAGATCGAAGGTGCCGCCGCCGAGATCGTAGACGGCGTACAGGCCTTCGGAAGCGTTGTCGAGGCCGTACGCGATGGCCGCGGCCGTCGGCTCGTTGAGCAGGCGCAGCACGTTCAGGCCCGCGAGCTTCGCGGCGTCCTTGGTGGCCTGGCGCTGGGCTTCATCGAAATAGGCGGGCACCGTGATGACCGCGCCGACGAGATCCTCGCCGAGCGTGTCTTCCGCGCGGTAACGCAGCGTCGCGAGAATCTCCGCCGACACTTCGACCGGGCTCTTCACGCCATCGACCGTGCGAATCTGCACCATGCCGGGCGCGTCGACGAAATCGTACGGCGCGTTTTCCGCGCCTTCCACTTCGCTCTTGCCGCGGCCCATGAAGCGCTTCACCGACACGATCGTGTTGCGCGGGTCCGTCGCGGCTTCTTCCTTCGCGATACGGCCGATGCGCCGGCCGCCCTTCTCCAGATAGCGCACCACCGACGGCAGCAGCACATGGCCGTCCTCGTCGGGCAACGCTTCGGGCACGCTGTTGCGCACGGCGGCCACGAGCGAGTTCGTGGTGCCGAGATCGATGCCGACCGCCACGCGCCGCTGGTGCGGCGCGGGCGCCATGCCGGGTTCTGAGATTTGCAGTAAAGCCATCGTTGGTCTTGTGGGGTTGTATGGCGCGCTGGGCCTGTGTTTTCTTGTCGTGCTGGAGTGCGAGTGCGCTCGTCTTCAGGCGTTTTCCAGCCGCTCGATCTGCGCGCCGATCTCATGCGCGACGCGCTCGATGAACATCAGTTGACGCACCGCTTCGCTCGCCGCCTGATCCGCATTGCTGTCGATCAGCGCTTCGAGTTTGGTAAAGCGCACGCGCTCTTCATCGCGCAGTTCGGTAAGCAGCGATTCCAGCGCGCCGATGTTCTTCGCCGCGGCGGCATCTTCGATATTCTCGCGCCATTCCATCTGCTGCATGAGGAACGCCGGCTCCATCGCCGTGTTGTTCTCGGCGCCGACGTCGATGCCGCGCAGCGACAGCATATAGCGCGCGCGCTTCAGCGGATCGCGCAGCGTCTGGTACGCCTCGTTGGCGCGCGTGGCCCACTGCATCGCGAGCCGGCGCTGCGCGTCGCCGGCGGCGGCGAAGCGGTCGGGATGCACTTGCGCCTGCACGGTGCGGTAGGCGTCGTCGAGCCGGTCGCGGTCAACGGCGAAAGTCGGCGGCAGGCCGAAGAGATCGAAGTGGCTGTCGGTGAGCGTTGCCATGGCTGTGTCAGTGAGTTCGGGATGCGCGAATGAAAAAGGCGGCCCGCGCCGCCTCTTGTGCCGAAACCGCCGGCGTCACGCGCGTCACACGCGGAACGATTCGCCGCAGCCGCATTCGTCTTTCGCGTTCGGATTGTTGAAGCGGAAACCTTCGTTCAGCCCTTCGCGCGCGAAGTCGAGCTCGGTGCCGTCGAGGTAAGCGAGGCTCTTCGGATCGATGACGATCTTCACGCCCGCCGATTCGAACACCATGTCTTCGGGCGCCAGTTCGTCGACATATTCGAGCTTGTAAGCCAGACCCGAGCAGCCGGTCGTGCGCACGCCCAGGCGCAGGCCCACGCCCTTGCCGCGCCGCGTCAAATACTTCTGCACGTGTTGTGCCGCCTTCTCCGTCAACGTGATTGCCATAGTCGTCGCGTCTCTCGCGCTCAAATCCTGCTTCCCGCAGCGCCGCCGCGTTCGTGCGGCGGCGCTGCGGCCTTTCCCTGCCACCTGCGTGATGCCGGCTTTATGCTGCGTGCTGCTTCGCCTCAGCGTCTTCCGCTTGGCCGCCAGCCGCGCCGTGACGCTGCTTGTAGTCGGCGACCGCTGCCTTAATCGCGTCTTCCGCGAGAATCGAGCAGTGAATCTTCACCGGCGGCAGCGCCAGTTCTTCGGCGATCTGCGTGTTCTTGATCGACAGCGCCTCGTCGAGCGTGCGGCCCTTCACCCACTCGGTCACGAGCGAGCTCGACGCGATGGCCGAACCGCAGCCGTAGGTCTTGAACTTTGCGTCCTCGATGATGCCGTCCGCGCCCACGCGAATCTGCAGCTTCATCACGTCGCCGCATGCCGGCGCGCCGACCATGCCGGTGCCGACAGCGTCGTCGTCCTTCGCGAACGAGCCGACGTTGCGCGGGTTTTCGTAGTGGTCCAGAACCTTGTCGCTATAAGCCATGATTCAACTCTCCGTATGTTCGTTTCGCGTGGACGCAGTGCGCTTCGTTCAGTGCGCCGCCCACTGGATGCTCGAAATGTCGATGCCGTCCTTGTGCATTTCCCAGAGCGGCGACAGATCGCGCAGTTTCGCAATCTTGCTCTTGAGCAGGTTGACGACGTAATCGACGTCCTGCTCGGTCGTGAAGCGGCCGACCGTGAAGCGGATCGAGCTGTGCGCGAGTTCGTCGTTGCGGCCGAGGGCGCGCAGCACATACGACGGCTCGAGCGAGGCCGACGTGCACGCCGAACCCGACGACACCGCCACATCCTTCACCGCCATGATCAGCGACTCGCCTTCGACGAAATTGAAGCTGATATTGAGGTTGTGCGGCACGCGGCGTTCCATGTCGCCGTTGACGTACACCTCTTCGATTTCCTGCAGGCCGTGCAGCAGCCGGTCGCGCAGCATGCGGATGCGCTCGTTTTCCGTCGCCATTTCTTCGCGCGCGATGCGGAACGCCTCGCCCATGCCGACGATCTGATGCGTCGCGAGCGTGCCGGAACGCATGCCGCGCTCGTGGCCGCCGCCGTGCATCTGCGCTTCGATGCGCACGCGCGGCTTGCGACGCACATACAGCGCGCCGATGCCTTTGGGGCCATACGTCTTGTGCGCCGAGAACGACATGAGATCGACCTTCAGCTTTTGCAGATCGATCTGAATCTTGCCGGTGGCCTGCGCCGCATCGACGTGGAAAATGATGCCCTTCTCACGCGTGATCTCGCCGATCGCCTCGATGTCCTGAATCACGCCGATCTCGTTGTTCACGCTCATCACGGAAACGAGAATGGTGTCCGGGCGGATCGCCGCCTTGAACGTGTCGAGGTCGATCAGGCCGTCTTCCTTCACGTCCAGATACGTCACTTCGTAGCCTTCGCGCTCCAGCTCGCGGCAGGTGTCGAGCACGGCCTTGTGCTCGGTCTTCACCGTGATGATGTGCTTGCCTTTGCTCTTGTAGAAGTGCGCCGCGCCCTTGATGGCGAGGTTGTCCGATTCGGTTGCGCCCGACGTCCAGATGATCTCGCGCGGATCGGCATTCACCAGCGCCGCGACCTGCTCGCGCGCTTCCTCGACCGCGCGCTCCGCGTCCCAGCCGTACTGGTGGCTGCGCGAGGCCGGATTGCCGAACTGCTCGCGAAGATACGGAATCATCTTGTCCACCACGCGCGGATCGATCGGCGTCGTCGCGCTGTAGTCCATGTAAATGGGCAGGTGGGGGATATCGTTGTTCATCAGTCGCTCCGGGAAAATCGGTCAAATCGCTTGGCTGGGTCGCTGGCGCCGCGTTGCAGTACGTTCTGCGGTTCGCGACGGCCGGGCGGTCAGCCAGCCAGATTGAAAATGGAATTCGGACCCTTGGGCACGACGCGCGCAGCCTCGACGCCTGCCGGTTCCGCGCGCCGGTCGCGCAGCACCGCTGCCGAGCCTTCGCGGGCGCGTTGCTGGTCGACCAGATCTTTCAGCGAGACGGAATCGAGATACTCGACCATCTTCTGATTGAGCGTCGCCCAGAGTTCGTGGGTCATGCAGTGGCCGTCGTGCTGCTTCGTGCCTTCGCACGTGCCCTTGCCGCCACACTGGGTGGCGTCGATCGGCTCGTCCACCGCGATGATGATGTCCGCCACCGTGACGTTCTCCGCCCGACGCGCGAGGTTGTACCCGCCGCCCGGACCGCGCACCGATTCGACGATCTCGTGCCGACGCAGCTTGCCGAACAGTTGTTCGAGATAGGAAAGCGAGATGCGCTGGCGCTGACTGATGCCTGCCAGCGTCACCGGGCCCTGCTCCTGGCGCAGCGCCAGGTCGATCATCGCCGTGACGGCGAAACGGCCTTTCGTGGTGAGTCTCATAATTGGGGGCTAACGCTAATACTCGATGATTTTGATCAAGTATAAATATCCCACAGTTTTAGTCAAGTATCCAGGCGGAATAAGTAACGATTTAGTCGATCTTTTCGCCGCCGGCAGCGCGCGGCGAGCTACGGCCGAAGCTGCGCCCGCAGCGCGTTCAACAAGCCTTCGCAGGCGTCCTCGCACTGGTCCAGCACGCGCTCGAAGCCTTCGTCGCCGCCGAAATACGGATCGACGACCACGCGGCTGTCGTCGCGGGTCGCAAACTCCATCAGGAGCCGGATCTTGTCGCGGTACTCCGGGGGACAGACCGACGTGAGCGCGGCAGCGTTGGCGTCGTCCATGACGATGAACAGGTCGAAGCGCGCAAAGTCTGCTGCGGCCACCTGACGGCCGCGCAGCGCCGAGAGATCGTAGCCGCGCTTTTTCGCCGCGCGCTGGGCGCGCTCGTCGGGCGGCTGGCCGATGTGCCAGTCGCCCGTGCCCGCAGAATCGATGACGATCCGGTCAGCCAGTCTCGCCCGCTCGACCAGTTCGCGCATGACCGCTTCCGCACTGGGCGACCGGCAGATATTGCCGAGACAGACGAAGCAGATTGCGATCGAATTCATCGGGCCGAACGGGGAAATGGGTGTGGGACGCCGCGCAGACAACCGCGGGTTCGAATGCGCTCGGATTATACAAAGGCTCGTCGGAACGCGCCCGGACGGGCCCGCGACCGGCGCTCTCCCCCGCGCAGGATCAGCCCTTTTCGCGATGAATGTCGTGCGTGACGAAGCCGCTTTCGCCGTCCGGCATGTCGAGCCAGTCGCGGTGCGCGAGCGTGCGGCGGATATCCGCGAGCCCGGTCTCCCAGTGCTCGCGCATCGTCGAGAAGCCGAACTGATAGTCCTTGTACTGGCCCTCGTACTCCTTCTGCCGATAGATCAGGTGAATGATGTTGTAGCGCTTGGAGCACGCCAGTTCGGCGGCGCGGCGGCACCACTCGTCGGTGTCGCGAAGCGTCTCGGGCACGAGGTCGAGGACGTGCTTAAGCACGTTGCGGTAACGCTGGGCACGCTGCATCTCGTCGGTGACGAGCCGGGTGCGGCTCGAATACTGCACGTCCTTGATGCGGCCGGTGACATCGACGATATTGTCCGGCACCGGGCCGCGCGCGCTCCAGAGATCGACCTGGAACGCGAGCGTGTCGCGGCGCGGCGTGGCTTGCGCGACCTCGTAAAGCGGCGTGTTCGACATGAGGCCGCCGTCCCAGTAGAACTGTCCGTCGATCTCGACGGCGGCAAAGCCCGGCGGCAGCGCGCCCGAGGCCAGAAAATGCTCGGCGCGCAGCTTCATTCGCGTGTTGTCGAAGTACGCGAAGTTGCCGGTTGCCACGTTCACGGCGCCGACCGACACGCGCGTCTCGCCCGAATTGATGCGGTCGAAGTCGCAAAGGCGTTCGAGCGTAGCCTTGAGCGGAGTCGTATCGTAATAGCTCGCGGTCTCGGGCGAACTCGATGCCACCGGCGACGGCGGCGGAAAGCGCGGCACGAAGAAGCCCTTCTGCCCTTCGACGAGCGCATCGACCGCCTGCAACGCGGTAAAGGCCTTTCGAATCTGGTCGGTCGAATCGAAGAACGCGCGCTCGATAAACGCGGGCAACGGAAAGCCGAACGCCGGCTGACAGATGGTTTCCCAGAATTCCCGCAGCCGCTCGACGCGATTCTCCGGCGCGTTCCCCGCGATGATCGCGGTGTTGATCGCGCCGATCGAGATGCCGGCGATCCAGTTCGGGTGAATGTCCGCCTCGTGCAAGCCCTCGTAGACGCCGGCCTGATACGCGCCGAGCGCACCGCCGCCCTGAAGCAGGAGCGCGATGGTCTCGTAGGGCGGCAAGCTGATGCGCGGCGCTTGTTCGGGGCTGCGTTCGCGTCCGAGGGCTTGCTTGTCGTCGCTTTCTGACATGGGGCCTCGTTCCTTATTGCATGTACGAGCCGCGGCTCACGACGAACGATTGCCCTGTGCGTGACGCCGGTTCGAACGCGGTCTGCGCCACGTCTTCGACCGTTGTCGACACGCCGTCCACGATGCCTGTGACCACCGCCGTGTTGCCGTCCAGCTTACCGTTCTGTGACATGCCAAGCTCCTGTCGGAAGACTGAATGACAACACGCGGACCATGCGACCATCAAGCCGGCCAATCGGCATAGGCGGATTCGCGTTCGCTCGCAAGGATCGCCTAGGCCGTTCGGCCAGCTATTGCGCGAAGCCGGGAGCGGCTATTGTGCATGAACGTAGCGGTGCGTCGCAGCCGCCGGCCGAGCCGAATAACCGCGCCTACGTGCTCCGCTACAATTGATCGCTTTCGCTTTTCATCGCTTCTTGCGGGTCACTCGTCATGCTCAGTTACCGTCATGCCTTTCACGCGGGCAACCACGCCGATGTGCTGAAGCACGCCATTGTCATTCAGATGCTTCAATATCTCGGACTGAAGGACAAATCGTACTGGTACATCGACACGCATGCCGGCGCGGGCGTGTATTCGCTAGCGGAAGGCTTCGCGGCAAAGAACGCCGAGTACGAATCGGGCATCGCGCGATTGTGGGATCGCACCGACTTGCCGCCGCTGCTCGCCAATTACGTCGATGAAGTAAAGGCGTTGAACCCGGACGGCGCATTGCGCTTTTATCCGGGCTCGCCGTATCTAGCTTGGCGCGCGCTGCGCGAGCAGGACCGCATGCGGCTTTTCGAGTTGCACAGCACGGAGATCGACGTGCTGCGTCATAACTTCCGCGACGCCGGCCGCCGAGCGATGATCTACGACGGCGACGGATTCGAAGGCATCAAGGCGATCCTTCCTCCGCCGCCGCGCCGCGCGCTGGTGCTGATCGATCCGTCTTACGAAGACAAGCGCGACTACGCGCGCACCGTCGAATGCCTGGAAGAATCGCTCAGGCGCTTCGCCACCGGAACCTATGCGGTGTGGTATCCGCAAGTCTCGCGCATGGAGTCGCAACGTTTCGCCGATCAGTTGAAGGCTATCCAGCCGACGGGCTGGCTGCATGCGTCGCTCACCGTCAAGGCGCCGCCGGCGGACGGCCTCGGCTTGTTCGGCAGTGGCATGTTCATCTTGAATCCGCCGTATAAGCTCGCGAGCGAGTTGAAGCAGGCGTTGCCCTATCTCGTCGATGCGCTCGGTCAGGATGCAGGCGCTGCTTTCAAACTGGAGCAACGAGCGGACTGATTGCGTCGGATCAGGGGTACGCTTCCCGTCGCCTGCGCGAGTGGCTCGGGTTAGTCGTCGCGGGGGTCGCAGTCTGCCCGCCATATTCGACGTACGGCGAAACCACGATCGGCTGCTGCTCCTGTGGCGGCAGTCCGGGTAACGTCGCCATCGGGACCATGCCCGGCGCGCCGAGGGGCGCGCTTTGCAGGACCGTCCCGCTCACGCCGCTATGAATGCCGGTCTGCGTATCGAGCACGAGCGGTTCGCCGCCGGGCTTCGCGAATGCCGAGTTGCCGTGGCAAAGCGCCACGGCGAACACCGCGCAGGCTGCGAGCAGGCGGGTCTGCGTCGCCTTGGAGATGTGGCGTGTCATCGATCGCTCTATTCGGTAGACGAAACGGCTTTACCTTACCCCGGTGGCAAGCTTTAGGCTAGGCGCTTACATCCACTTGACCGTTCTTTCGGGAGAATCATGAAGTCGACACGGAATCTGCTGCGCGCGGTACTCGCCGTCATCACCGTTTCCTTCAGCGTAAGCGGCTTTGCCCAGACCGCGGCGCCGTCGCACGACGGCATGTCGGGCATGAAACATGGCACCACCGCCCACGCGGATGCGCCCTCGAATGCAGCTTTCGAGGCCGCCGATGAATCGATGATGTCGAGAATGTCGGACGTTCAGTACACGGGCAACGCCGACCGCGATTTCGTCGCGCACATGATTCCGCACCATGAGGGCGCGGTCGAGATGGCGAAGGTGGAACTGAAGTACGGAAAGGACGCGAAACTGCGCGAACTGGCGAAGGACATCATCGCGGCGCAGGAGAAGGAAATCGCGTTTATGAAGCAGTGGCTGGCGACCCATCCCGCGCACAAGTGACGTCGCTCTGAAAAAGCGCCGAAACGACAAAGCCCCGCATGGCGGGGCTTTTCATTTCAACACCTGGCGCGCTTCGCGATGCGCGGACTCGGGCTTCAGATGTTGTAGCCGTTGTTTTCGAGCGAACGGATACGCTTCTCGAGCTGGACGACGTCCGACGACTGAGCGAGGTACTCTTCGCGGCGGCGTTGTTCGGCGGCTTCGAACCAGATGCTGAGTTTTTCGAGCAGGATTGCAAACATGATGTTCTCCAAGGATTGGTGCTGGTCCCTGGCGGTTCGGGTCAGGGATAACCCGCATTAGGGATAACCCGGATTATAGCTGACCCAACTGCATTGGGTGAGTGAAATGCCCGCATGGAGTGCATTCCGATTCGGAATGGTGCTTCCTCGCTGTGTCTTTAAATGACTGATTCAACAAGGAAACAGGGCTAAACGGCAGCTCTTCGCACCGTTACGGTGCACTCACTGCGCCAATTTGTCCAAGATCGGGCAGTCGGGGCGCTCGTCGCCATGGCAATGCCGTGCGAGGTGCGACAGCGTGTCACGCATGTCCGTCAGCTCCGCAATCCGGCGATCGAGTTCCGCGACATGTTCCAGCGCGATTGCCTTCACCTCCGCGCTGGCTCGTGTCCGGTCATGCCATAGCGCCAGCAGCTTGCGGATATCCTCGACGAGAAAGCCCAGACGCCGCGCTTGTCGCACGAATCGCAGCGCATGCACTTCCTGTTCGCCATACACGCGGTATCCCGATGAGGTCCGCCCGACCGGCGTGAGCAAGCCGACGCTCTCGTAATACCGGATCATCTTCGCGGTGACGCCCGACGCGCGGGCCGCTTCCCCAATGTTCATCCTGTTCTCCTTCGACTTTCCGCCGACTCTACACCTTCCCATCATGGCAAGGTATACGATGTCGATACTCTCACTCATTTCAAGAGGAAACCGCTATGACTGAATTCGAAGTTCAGGGCATGAGTTGCCAGCATTGCGTCGCTGCCGTCACGCGTTCGATTCTGGAGATCGACCCAGAGGCGCAGGTTCGCGTCGATCTGGAACGCGGTACGGTCGCGGTCGAATCGACGCAGACGGAGCAGGCGCTGAAGGACGCCATCGACGACGCCGGCTATACCGTCGTAGGCGCAGCTTCCGCATGACAGGCGGCAAGGGGTTCACTGTCGCGCTGATCGGCGCCTCCGGTCTTCTGGGGCGCGCAGTATCGGCCGAACTCGCCGGCGCGCCGCCGTGGCGCGTCGTGCGTACCGCGCATCGGCGCGCGAGTGCGGACAGCGTGCCGCTCGATATCTGCGATCACGACGCCGTGCGCGCCTTCCTGGGCCGGGAAAAGCCGGATGCCGTCGTGATCGCGGCAGCGGAGCGTCGGCCGGATGTGTGCGAGAACGACCCGCCGCTCGCCCGCGCGCTCAACGTGGACGCCGTGCGCGTCATCGCAACCGAAGCCAGTGCGCTCGGCGCGTGGGTACTGTCGATTTCGACGGACTATGTTTTCGATGGCACGTCGGCGCCCTACTTTCCCGACGACGCGCCGGCGCCGCTGAACGCCTACGGTCGCAGCAAGCTCGACGGCGAGCGCGCGTTGCTGGAAGCCGATCCGCAATCGTGCGTGCTGCGTCTGCCGCTGCTTTACGGACCGGTCGTCGACTGGAGCGAATCGGCGGTGACGAGCCTGACGCCCGCCATCGTCGCCTCCGCCGATCCGGCAAAAGCACCGGCTTCGATGGATGCATGGGCGACGCGTTACCCGACCTACACACCGGACGTCGCGGTGGTGATTCGCGGCATGCTCGAACATCACGCTCGCGGCGCGACGATTTCCGGCATCACGCAATGGTCCGGCGACGAACCGATGACGAAGTTCGATATCGCCGAGCGCATCGCGCGCGTGCTGAAGGTGGACGCGAAGCTCGTCGCGCAACGCGAACCGACCGACGCGACGCCGCGCCCGCGCGATTGCCATCTGGATTCGGGCCGCCTGAAGGCGCTCGGCATTGGGCGGCGCACGCCGTTCGATACGGCGATCGAACGGCTGCTCGCGAGTTATCCGGCGCTGCCGTCGTCGTGATTCAGTGAAAGTCGCGGCTCGACGCGGCAAGGCGCCCGAGCAGCGCCGTGTGGTCTTCGAGCCGTTGCGCCACCAGATGCCGCACGTCGCCCACGTTCTGCCACACGCCATGCACGCCGAGCAGCGACGCGCCGAGCAGCACCTTGCGCTGTTTCTCGACGAGCCCCGGCCACACGATCACGTTGATCGCGCCGGTTTCGTCCTCGATCGAGACGAAGATCGTGCCGTTCGCCGTGCCCGGCCGCTGCCGCACCGTGACGATGCCGCACGCCCGCACGACGCGCCCGGTCTTGAGATCCGCGAGATCAGCGGCCGTGCGGAAACGCAGGCGCGCCAGCCGCGCGCGCAACAGCGCGAGCGGATGACGATTGAGCGTGAGCCCGAGACTCGCGTAGTCATCGACGATTTCGCGGCCCTCCGATGCCTGCGGCAACGCGAGCGGCGCCTCGGGCATCGGCGCGTCGCGCAGCAATTCCGGCGCGCGCTGCTGCGCGGTCACCGCCCACCACGCCTGACGCCGGTGCCCCGCGATGCTCGCGAGCGCGTTGCCCGCTGCGAGCGCCTCCAGTTCCCGGCGCGACAAGGCAGCGCGGCGCGTGAGATCGTCGACATCGACGAAAGGCGCCTCGGCGCGCGCGATCATGATCCGCTCGGCCGCGGCTTGCGGCAGACCTTTGATGAGTTGCAGACCGATGCGCACGCCCGGCCCGCCCGCGCCGTATCGCTGCGCCGGCAACTGGACACGCGCGGCGAGCTTGCGCGCGCCGCGCCGCACGGTCTTGCGAAAGATCTGATGCGGCAACGGCGCGCCGTAAAACTGCTGACGCCGCTGCTCTTTGCCGGCATCGAAGACGACGCGCTCGCCCCTGCCCGGCGACAATTCGAGCACCGATTCCCAGTCGCTCAGCGAAACATCGGGCGCGAACACCTCGACGCCGTGCCGCCGCGCGTCCTGCACGAGTTGCGACGGCGAATAAAAGCCGAGCGGCTGACTGTTCAGGAGGCCGGCCAGAAACGCCGCGGGCTCGTAACGCTTGATCCACGCGCTGAAATAGACGAGCAGCGCGAAACTCGCTGAATGGCTCTCCGGAAACCCGTATTCGCCGAAGCCCTCGATCTGCTTGCACACGCGCGCCGCGAACTCGTGCTCGTAGCCTCGCGCGAGCATCTTCTTCATGAGATCGGCCTGATACTCTTCCAGATGGCTGCCGCGTCGCCAGGCGGCCATCGCGCGGCGCAGCTGATCGGCCTGCTCGGCCGTATAGCCTGCCGCGACCATCGCGAGCTTCATCACCTGTTCCTGAAAAATCGGCACGCCGAGCGTACGGCCGAGCACGGGCCGCAGTTCTTCCTTCGGATAATCCTCTTCCTCCAGACCCTGCTTGCGCCGCAGATACGGATGCACCATACCGCCCTGAATCGGGCCGGGACGCACGATCGCCACTTCGATCACGAGGTCGTAATACTTTTGCGGCCGCAAGCGCGGAAGCATGCTCTGCTGCGCCCGCGACTCGATCTGAAATACGCCGATGGTGTCCGCGCGGCAACACATCTCGTAGACGGCTTTGTCCTCGCGGCGAATGTGCGACAGGCCGAATTGCGGAATGCCCCGCCGCAGCGCGACGAATTCGAGCGCGCGGCGGATCGCCGACAACATGCCGAGCGCGAGCACGTCCACTTTCAGGAGCTTGAGCTGGTCGATGTCGTCCTTGTCCCACTGGATCACGCAGCGGTCTTTCATCGCGGCGTTTTCGATCGGCACGAGTCGCGACAGCCGTTCCCGCGCGATCACGAAGCCGCCGACGTGCTGCGACAAGTGGCGCGGAAAGCCGCGTAGTTCGCGCGTCAGGCGAATGAGATGCCGCGTGATGTGCGAGTCTTCACTGAAGCCCGCTTCCCGCAGATAGCCGGCCACCGCCGACGGCCCGTCCCACCACTGCTGCGCCTTGCCGATGCGCTCGATCAGCGATGCATCCAGCCCGAGCGCGCGGCCCACGTCCTTCAGCGCGCTGCGCGTGTGATACGTCGTGACCGACGCCGCCAGCGACGCGCGATGCCGCCCGTATTTCCGGTAAATGTACTGAATGACTTCCTCGCGCCGCTGGTGCTCGAAATCGACGTCGATATCGGGCGGCTCGTTGCGCGCCTGGGAAATGAATCGCTCGACCAGCAGGCCCATTCTGACCGGATCCAGTTCGGTGATGAAAAGACAGAAGCAGATGATCGAATTCGCCGCCGAGCCGCGCCCCTGACACAGAATGCCCTTGCTGCGCGCAAAGGCGACGATGTCGTAGACCGTCAGGAAGTATTTCTCGTAGCCCAGCGTGGCGACGAGCGCCAGTTCCTTGTCGATGAGACCGATGGTGTCGGCATCGAATCCGTTCGGCCAGCGCACCTTCGCGCCCGCCATCACGCGTTTGCGCAGATAGCTCGCGGGCGTTTCGCCCGGCGGCACGAGTTCCTCGGGATATTCGTACTGAAGCTCGTCGAGACGGAACGTGCAGCGGGCCGCCACTTTCAGCGTTTCCGCGATAGCCGCCTTCGGATACAGCGCGCCGATGCGCAGGCGCGTGCGCAAATGCCGCTCCGCGTTTGCTTCGAGCGCATAGCCGCATTCGGCAAGCGGACGGCCGAGGCGAACGGCAGTCAGCGTGTCCTGCAAGGGCTTGCGCGAGCGCGCGTGCATCAGCGCACCGCTTGCCGCGACGAGCGGCAGGCCGCTCGCCTCCGAAATGACGCGACACGAAGCGAGGCGCTCGTCGTCGCTGCCGTCCTGCCAGAGTTCCAGCGCAAGCCACGCGCGGCCCGCCGCGAAGTTGGCGAGCCAGTGCGCGCGTTCGAGCGTGTCGGCGAGCGTCGCCGCGCGCTGCGGCACAAGAATCAGCAGGCAGTCGGGCAAATGCTTCAGATGCGCGATATCGCCGCGCAGATCGGCGGCATCCGTGGCATTGGACGACGCGGCCGGATCGGTGAAATCTTCCGGCCCCAGCCGATACTGGCCCTTCGGCGAACGCGAGCGCGCAAGCGAAATCAGCTCGGACAGATTGCCGTAGCCTTCGCGGTTCGTCGCCAGCGCGATGAGCGTGCAGAACGGTTGGCCGTCGGCATCGGTCAGATTCAATTCGCTGCCGATAATTAGCTTGAGTGTCGATTGGTCGGGCAACGGCTGGCCGGCGAGCCGCGCGGCTTCGACCGCGGCTTTGACTTTGGCCTCGATGTCTTTGATCGCCGCGTGCGCCCGCACGACGCCCGCGAGCGAGCATTCGTCCGTGATCGCGAGCGCGGTATAGCCGTGCTCGAGCGCCGCGGCGGCCAATTCCTGCGGATGCGACGCGCCACGCAAAAACGAGAAATTGCTGATGCAATGCAGTTCGGCGTATCCGGGCAGGAGCGTGGACGCGGACACGGCGCCGGAAAAGTCTCCGCCGTCGTCGGCCAGACCGATGATGTCGTTGAGATCGTCCATCGGCGTCATCCAAAGAATCCGTGCAGGAACCACGCGCCGCTCAGACGCTCGCGATACAGCCAGAACATGCGGCCGCGATCGTCGGAGGCGACGTAGTAATCGCGCTGGACGCCGTTGCCGTCCCACCAGCCCGCTTCGATGCGCTCGGTTCGGCTGATGAGCTTCAGCGGACGGCGATAGAACGGCCGCTCGTTGCGCAGTTGCAGCTTTTGCGGCGTTTCGAGGATCCACGAGGGGCGCGGCTGCGAAGGCACGGCGCGATCGGGAAGTTGCAGCGGCTCGTCGGTGTCGGTCTCTGGCTCGTCTTCCTGCGCTTCTTCGGTCGCTTCCTCGGGCGCAGTTTCGACATGCGCGTGCTTCGGCTTTTTTGTGCGCTTGGGCTTGCTATCGCGCACTGCCTGATAAGGCTCGACCGTCATCGCTGCCTCAGGCCGATGATCCTCCCGCGCAACCAGTTGCACGACATTCTCCGCGCCCAGGCGCGCGCTCAGACGTTCGAGCAGTTGCGCCATCGATTCGTTGTCGGAAGTCGGCATCGGAAACAGCGTGTCGGACGGCGGCGCGTGCTCGCTGACTTTGTCGGCGAACAGCTTCATTTCGATGACTGGAGCGACGAGCGTCGTCTGATTCAGCTTTTCGCGCAGCAGCCAGAGGACGTGATCGGCGTCGCGCGTCGGCACGGCCCACGCGACCTTGAGCGTCGATGTTTTCGGCGCGTGGCGCGCGGCCAGTTCGTGCTCCAGCAGCAGCGAAAATTCGCTCACCGCGGCGTGATGCGCGCTCAGCCAGCCGGCCAGTTGCAGCACGAGCCGGCGCGCTGCGAACAGCAGCGCCTCGGCGCTTTCCACGCGTGCCTGCAATTCCAACCGAGCCTCGAACGATGCCGGCGCACAGAACGCCTCGCGCGGATCGGGCGCCTGCCCGTAAGCCTGCGCGAGCCATTGCAGAATGCCCTGCCCGAACCGCCGCGCGACGCCCTTGCGCGGCAGGCGGCGCAAATCGGCGAGCGTCGAACAGCCGATCTGTTCGAACACGTTCCCATGCGATTCCGCCGACGGAACCAGCGACACCGGCAACGCGTCAAGCACGCGCACGAGCGTCGTCTCCTTGACGATGCGCACGCGACGCGTCACGCGGCGAGTGCGCGCATGCGCGAGCAGCCAGGCGCCCCACGCGGTCGGCGCACAGCCCATTCGCGACGTCAAGCCGCATCCTTTCACCGTCGACGACACCTTGGCGATCAGCGCCCGCAAGCCGCCGAAAAGCCGCGTGCTCGCACCGACTTCCAGCAGCACCGTATTCGCATGCGCGAGCACGACTTTCGGCGTGAACGCGAGCAACGCCAGCGCCACCGCTTCGAGCGCGCGCTGCTCCGCGTTGACATCGACCGCGAGCAGCGTCAGCCGCGGCGCCAGCGCAAACGCGTGAGAGCGCGTGCTGCCGGGCCTCACTCCCAGACGAAACGCGATGAGGTCGGGCAGCAGGATGCGCGCGTGATCGGCGAGCGCGAAACAGGGCTGATCGATGTCCTGCGCGACTGACGTGTCGGCGCGGTCATTCGGCATCGGCCTCGCTCCAGGCGAAATCGAACCGGCCGATGCGCATGGCATCGATGGCGGCTTGACTGCTTCGAGCGATAAAAGCGGCAATGTCACCGCTATCCACAACATGTTTGACCTCTCGTGCTTTCCTTTGCTGGCTGGCGCGGCGCAGATGCTCGGGCAACGCGGGCAACTGCAGCGGCAAGCGCAAATGCAACGGCTTTTCCAGCAACGGACCGCGTCGCTTGATGATGCTGATCTCCAGCATGACGACCTGCATCCATTCGCGACGATTCATCGTTGGCGCGGCGGCGGGCAGCATCGGCTTGCAGACCATTCGCAGCGGCGCCGCCGATGATTGCTTCGCGGCATTCAATGGACGAAACAGGAACGCCAGCGATTGCGACTCCTGCGCTGCGACCTGCAATCGCCGCAAGGCTTCGGGACGCGCTTTGGGCAGCCAGATCAACACAGCGCCGATGCCCTCCTGCTTGAGCGACTGTTCCGCGGCCCATAACACCTGATCGTCGGGCGCTTTGACCCAGACGAGCTTATTCGGCGCGATGTTCATTGCCCGAAACGCGGCGTGATTGGGCATCCAGGGTGGCGCGATGAAGACGACGGAGCGGCTTTGAACCGTCGTCAAGTCCCGTAACGTGCGCGCAAGCAGCCGGATCTCACCGACGCCGCTTTCTTCGATCAGCACTTCGGTCACGGTGCCCGGCTGCCAGCCTGCGCCTGGCAACGCCAGGTCCAGCATTCGATAGCCGCTCGGAACGACGCCTGAATGCGAGGTGGTGAACTGCTCGCCTTGCCATAGCTGCTGCTGCAAGCGCGACGTCAGTCCGATGTCCAGTAATGAAAGTGCGGCACCCATGGATTCCCGTCTGCCGTATGCAGAGTCCGCTATGCGTGAACGCGATGCGGCCTCCGGTTAATACTGTACATTTATACAGTATTTCGGGGTGCACTGGGGTATGGGTGGGAAGATCCGAGGAGGTGAGACGGGGCGCGGCTAAGAGTGGCTTTGCCGCCCCAAACGCAAAAACCCCACCTTTGCGGGGTGGGGTTTTTGTTTTGAGCAAGGGGAGCCTGACGATTACCTACTTTCACACGGGCAATCCGCACTATCATCGGCGTGGAGTCGTTTCACGGTCCTGTTCGGGATGGGAAGGGGTGGGACCGACTCGCTATGGTCATCAGGCTTTAAGGGGATGTTGTCTCGCCTGTGGGGCGCTACAACCAATCGGGGAAGAAGTAGTGGTTTGGGGTAGTGACTGTGGGCACAGTCGCTACTCAACCGGTGGCGCACCCGCTTCGGGGTGGCTTAAGACACACTGGTTATAGGATCAAGCCTTACGGGCAATTAGTATCAGTTAGCTCAATGCATTACTGCACTTACACACCTGACCTATCAACGTCCTGGTCTGGAACGACCCTTCAAGGGGCTCGAAGCCCCGGGGATATCTCATCTTAAGGCGAGTTTCCCGCTTAGATGCTTTCAGCGGTTATCTCTTCCGAACATAGCTACCCGGCGATGCCACTGGCGTGACAACCGGTACACCAGAGGTTCGTCCACTCCGGTCCTCTCGTACTAGGAGCAGCCCCCTTCAAATATCCAACGCCCACGGCAGATAGGGACCAAACTGTCTCACGACGTTTTAAACCCAGCTCACGTACCTCTTTAAATGGCGAACAGCCATACCCTTGGGACCGGCTACAGCCCCAGGATGAGATGAGCCGACATCGAGGTGCCAAACACCGCCGTCGATATGAACTCTTGGGCGGTATCAGCCTGTTATCCCCAGAGTACCTTTTATCCGTTGAGCGATGGCCCTTCCATACAGAACCACCGGATCACTATGACCTGCTTTCGCACCTGCTCGACTTGTCGGTCTCGCAGTTAAGCACGCTTATGCCATTGCACTATCAGCACGATTTCCGACCGTACCTAGCGTACCTTCGTACTCCTCCGTTACGCTTTGGGAGGAGACCGCCCCAGTCAAACTGCCTACCATGCACTGTCCCCGATCCGGATCACGGACCAAGGTTAGAACCTCAAACAAACCAGGGTGGTATTTCAAGGACGGCTCCACCGAAACTGGCGTTCCGGTTTCATAGCCTCCCACCTATCCTACACAGATCGGTTCAAAGTCCAATGCAAAGCTACAGTAAAGGTTCATGGGGTCTTTCCGTCTAGCCGCGGGGAGATTGCATCATCACAAACACTTCAACTTCGCTGAGTCTCGGGAGGAGACAGTGTGGCCATCGTTACGCCATTCGTGCAGGTCGGAACTTACCCGACAAGGAATTTCTACCTTAGGACCGTTATAGTTACGGCCGCCGTTTACCGGGACTTCAATCAAGAGCTTGCACCCCATCATTTAATCTTCCGGCACCGGGCAGGCGTCACACCCTATACGTCCACTTTCGTGTTTGCAGAGTGCTGTGTTTTTATTAAACAGTCGCAGCCACCAGTTTATTGCAACCCTTTCACCCTCCTGGCGCAGGCCAGTCAAGCTACCAGGGCGTACCTTATCCCGAAGTTACGGTACCAATTTGCCGAGTTCCTTCTCCCGAGTTCTCTCAAGCGCCTTAGAATACTCATCTCGCCCACCTGTGTCGGTTTGCGGTACGGTCATCGTTAGACTGAAGCTTAGAGGCTTTTCTTGGAACCACTTCCAATTGCTTCGTGACCGAAGTCACTCGCGCCACACCCTTGAATTACGTGCCCGGATTTGCCTAAGCACCTTCTCCAATGCAGCGACCGGGACGTCCAACACCCGGACAACCTTCCGCGATCCGTCCCCCCATCGCATCTAACAATGGTGCAGGAATATTGACCTGCTTCCCATCAGCTACGCATTTCTGCCTCGCCTTAGGGGCCGACTCACCCTACGCCGATGAACGTTGCGTAGGAAACCTTGGGCTTACGGCGAGGGGCTTTCACCCCCTTTATCGCTACTCATGTCAGCATTCGCACTTCCGATACCTCCAGCACGCTTTTCAACGCACCTTCGCAGGCTTACGGAACGCTCTCCTACCATGCGAGTAAAACTCGCATCCGCAGCTTCGGTGACTGGCTTGAGCCCCGTTACATCTTCCGCGCAGGACGACTCGATCAGTGAGCTATTACGCTTTCTTTAAAGGGTGGCTGCTTCTAAGCCAACCTCCTGACTGTTTTAGCCTTCCCACTTCGTTTCCCACTTAGCCAATCTTTGGGACCTTAGCTGGCGGTCTGGGTTGTTTCCCTCTTGACACCGGACGTTAGCACCCGATGTCTGTCTCCCGTGATTGCACTCTTCGGTATTCGGAGTTTGCTATGGCGTAGTAATCCGCAATGGACCCCACAACCATGACAGTGCTCTACCCCCGAAGGTGATACACGAGGCACTACCTAAATAGTTTTCGGAGAGAACCAGCTATTTCCAAGTTTGTTTAGCCTTTCACCCCTATCCACAGCTCATCCCCTAACTTTTCAACGTTAGTGGGTTCGGTCCTCCAGTACGTGTTACCGCACCTTCAACCTGGCCATGGATAGATCACTTGGTTTCGGGTCTACGCCCAGCAACTGATCGCCCTATTCGGACTCGCTTTCGCTACGCCTGCCTTAATCAGTTAAGCTCGCTACTGAACGTAAGTCGCTGACCCATTATACAAAAGGTACGCCGTCACCCCTTACGAGGCTCCGACTGTTTGTATGCATGCGGTTTCAGGATCTATTTCACTCCCCTCCCGGGGTTCTTTTCGCCTTTCCCTCACGGTACTGGTTCACTATCGGTCGATCACGAGTATTTAGCCTTGGAGGATGGTCCCCCCATCTTCAGACAGGATTTCACGTGTCCCGCCCTACTTGTCGTACCCCTAGTTCTTTCATACTGTTTTCGCTTACAGGGCTATCACCTGCTATGGCCGCACTTTCCAGAGCGTTCAGCTAACAATACAAATAAAGAGTACAGGCTCTTCCCATTTCGCTCGCCACTACTTTGGGAATCTCGGTTGATTTCTTTTCCTGCGGTTACTTAGATGTTTCAGTTCACCGCGTTCGCTTCACATAGCCTATGTATTCAGCTATGGATACTCCATACGGAGTGGGTTTCCCCATTCGGACATCTTCGGATCAATGCTCGTTTGCCAGCTCCCCGAAGCTTTTCGCAGGCTACCGCGTCCTTCATCGCCTGTGATCGCCAAGGCATCCACCACATGCACTTGTTCGCTTGACCCTATAACGAGTGTGTCTCGCGACACCTCTGTCATAGGCTGAGTATTCGCGTTGTGCCGTATTCCAAGTCATCAATGAAGATCACTTTTCATACTCGATACAATCACTACCCTGACTACCCTACTCACACCCATCTCTAAGTGCTTTCAGATAATCTCTTTACTACTTCTTCCTGATTGTTAAAGAACGTTTAGCCGATAGGTGTCTTGCAATACCTACAGCATCAACTGGCTAGCAATCGCCAATGCTTAACATTCACTGCTCGTGAACGCTAGGCATTGAAGATTGATGGTGGAGGATGACGGGATCGAACCGACGACCCCCTGCTTGCAAAGCAGGTGCTCTCCCAGCTGAGCTAATCCCCCGCGTCTATTGACCCGCCCTCTTCGAGGGTGGGGCCTTCGTAAGCGCTCACGCGCTAACGACCGCCGACATGGTGGGTCTGGTTGGATTCGAACCAACGACCCCCGCCTTATCAAGACGGTGCTCTAACCGACTGAGCTACAGACCCTTAGCCTGTTTCTAAACCACAGCCGATAAGCGTGAGCGCTTAACTTGGTGTGCGAAGCTCGAGAAAGGAGGTGATCCAGCCGCACCTTCCGATACGGCTACCTTGTTACGACTTCACCCCAGTCATGAATCCTACCGTGGTGACCGTCCTCCTTGCGGTTAGACTAGCCACTTCTGGTAAAACCCACTCCCATGGTGTGACGGGCGGTGTGTACAAGACCCGGGAACGTATTCACCGCGGCATGCTGATCCGCGATTACTAGCGATTCCAGCTTCACGCAGTCGAGTTGCAGACTGCGATCCGGACTACGATCGGTTTTCTGGGATTGGCTCCACCTCGCGGCTTGGCAACCCTCTGTTCCGACCATTGTATGACGTGTGAAGCCCTACCCATAAGGGCCATGAGGACTTGACGTCATCCCCACCTTCCTCCGGTTTGTCACCGGCAGTCTCCTTAGAGTGCTCTTGCGTAGCAACTAAGGACAAGGGTTGCGCTCGTTGCGGGACTTAACCCAACATCTCACGACACGAGCTGACGACAGCCATGCAGCACCTGTGCGCCGGTTCTCTTTCGAGCACGTCCACCTCTCAGCAGACTTCCGACCATGTCAAGGGTAGGTAAGGTTTTTCGCGTTGCATCGAATTAATCCACATCATCCACCGCTTGTGCGGGTCCCCGTCAATTCCTTTGAGTTTTAATCTTGCGACCGTACTCCCCAGGCGGTCAACTTCACGCGTTAGCTACGTTACTAAGGAAATGAATCCCCAACAACTAGTTGACATCGTTTAGGGCGTGGACTACCAGGGTATCTAATCCTGTTTGCTCCCCACGCTTTCGTGCATGAGCGTCAGTGTTGGCCCAGGAGGCTGCCTTCGCCATCGGTATTCCTCCACATCTCTACGCATTTCACTGCTACACGTGGAATTCTACCTCCCTCTGCCACACTCAAAGCCTGCCAGTCACCAATGCAGTTCCCAGGTTAAGCCCGGGGATTTCACATCGGTCTTAACAGACCGCCTGCGCACGCTTTACGCCCAGTAATTCCGATTAACGCTCGCACCCTACGTATTACCGCGGCTGCTGGCACGTAGTTAGCCGGTGCTTATTCTTCCGGTACCGTCATCCTCCACCGATATTAGCGGCGAAGTTTTCTTTCCGGACAAAAGTGCTTTACAACCCGAAGGCCTTCTTCACACACGCGGCATTGCTGGATCAGGGTTGCCCCCATTGTCCAAAATTCCCCACTGCTGCCTCCCGTAGGAGTCTGGGCCGTGTCTCAGTCCCAGTGTGGCTGGTCGTCCTCTCAGACCAGCTACAGATCGTCGCCTTGGTAGGCCTTTACCCCACCAACTAGCTAATCTGCCATCGGCCGCCCCTACAGCGCGAGGTCCGAAGATCCCCCGCTTTCCTCCGTAGATCGTATGCGGTATTAATCCGGCTTTCGCCGGGCTATCCCCCACTACAGGACACGTTCCGATGTATTACTCACCCGTTCGCCACTCGCCGCCAGGCCGAAGCCCGCGCTGCCGTCCGACTTGCATGTGTAAGGCATGCCGCCAGCGTTCAATCTGAGCCAGGATCAAACTCTTCAGTTCAATGCCTGTTACTGTTTTCGGTTTCTAAGAAACCGGTCGCTCACTCAACGTACTGACGATGATTAATCCGTCCTAAGACAGATAAACCTTCCTCTGATACTTCGTGTGAGACTCTTGATACTTTTGCTTATGCCGCAGCGCCTAAGCACCGCAACCGCACTCGCCATCAAGCGCCCACACTTATCGGCTGTTAGTTTTTAAAGAGCAATCCGCCAAGACTTTTCACCTCGCCGCATCGAGCACTGGGCTCAACCGCTTCGTCTTGCGTCGCTGCATCAGCAGCAGAGAAACGAGATTATGTACGTCGTTTCGGTCAGTGTCAACAAGTTTTTGAAGCATTTCACTCGTCAACCGCGCTCAGAACCATATTGCCTTCCAAGCCCACCACCACGACACCACCGTTCCCGCTTCCTTCGCGTTCGTTTAATCGCGAAGGAACGGAATTGTAGTGAGTGCCAACGCGGATCGCAAGGGCGTCGCGAAACTTTTTTCGATCGCTCGAAAGAACAACGTGGCTCCCGCGCGCCTACCGATCAGCCGGCGCGCGCATCCCGTAAAACAGCCGGCCGAACGACTACAATATAAGGTTCTTCGCCCAAATGAACTTGTATTGATATGCGCACGCGAACCGCCAAACGCCTCCCACCAGACGCGGACAAACTCGTCAGCCTCTCTCTCGCGCTTTTCGCCTCGGGCAGCCGCGTCGAAGATCGCTTCTGGGAAGCCCGCCTCGACACCCTCATCGCCAAACTGGTGCGCAACGGCAACCAAACAACCCTTGATGCTGCTCTGGATCACCTTCAGCAGAATCATCCCGACGCCTACGGCGCGTTGGCCGACATGGCGGAAACGCATAGCGAATCGTTCAAAATCGATATCGACGGCGTGCCGCACGAGTCTCTCCTCATCGCGGCCCCGGTGCTCGCGTGGACGCGCTATGCGATTCCATCAGGCACATTGAAGAGCGATTCAGTCGACGCGCTCCGCACGCAGTTGCAGGCGCACGTGCTGGCTAGCGGCGCACGCCTCGCCGTTGCGCCCTATCTGTACAGCATCGACCAGCTGCCGCGGCATCATGTCGATACGGCGCGCCTCGCGCAACAGCTGACGCACACTGCGCTCGGCGGTGTCAGCGCGCGCATGAACCTGGCTGACTTACCGGAGACCTCGCCGATCCTCGCCGATCCGCGCTTTCTGCTCGCCGTCGCCGTCGTTCCGGCGGGTGAAGCCTTCTTTCGCTGGCAGGAAGACGAGAACGGAGCGCGGATCGAGCGCAGTCAATGTCTCGAGCAATGGGCGGCGCAGGGTGGCGCCAGCTTCGCGAGTATTCTTCCCGGCTGCGAATTCGAATGTTTGTTGCCTGATGCCTACTATTCGGCGTGTCGAGATGCCGACGAGCAAGTACGCCCTCACACCGTCCGCACCGCTGTTCGCTATCTCTTCGATACGCTCGGCACCGGCCCGCAGGAATTGCGCGCGGTCATCGCGGGCTTCGGCGAGCGCCGCATCGACGAATATCGCATCGGCTTCACCCGTCGCGGTAGCAACGACGTGATTTATGGCGTCGTTTGGCCGCTGTACGGGCGCGAGAACGGCGAGGCGGGCCTCGAAGACGAAGCCGAACTGGAAGGCGCTGACGGTCCGGTCGAAGAGATCGTCGAGTTGCTAAGAAAGTCCGGCGTCACGGACGTCCGCCGACATGCAGGGCGCTTCGAGCCGGAGTTCTGCGATGACTGCGGCGTGCCGCTCTACGCCGATCCGCTGGGCGAGATCGTCCACGCCGAGATGCCCGAGGACGCCGAGCCCGCGCAGCCCCACTTCCATTGACACGCGTCGTTGCTCAGCAGATCGGCAAAGCCCCGCCCTCGCGCGGGGCTTTGTGCTTTTCGCCTATGCCATTCGGATAGGGGGCGCAATCGCAAGAAGTTTGTCAATATCACGCCAACGCCGACATTCGCTGGCGTTCAGTTCCGCCGCGAGTGAGCGTCGGATGTATTGACAAGAGGTTGAGCATGAAAATAATCATCATGGGTTCGGACGCGGAGCGCCGTGCGGGCCTCAAAACACTGCTGCGCCGTGTCGCACGTCAAGCGCAGTTCACCGAAGTGAGAGACTGGCGGCAGGCGGGATCTGCGCTGAAGCGCATCGAGGCCCGCATGATCGTCATCGATTGGGCGGAGAGCATGCGCATGAGTGAGCTCGAAGCGCTGCTCGATAACGCGCCCGCCGTCCCGGCCGCAATCATGGTGGACCGCTCCGGCGCCGCGCAGGTCTACATGCTCATGAGCGCGGGCGCAATGGGCGTCATTCCTCGCACGCTCGAACCCATCCTCATTCTGCGGGCCCTCGAAATGGTGCTCATCGGCGGTCACTATGTTCCGCCGGATGTCATCGATCTCGCGCCCATCCGCGATCTGCCGATCCGCCGTCAGCAAGCCCTGGCCGCGATGCCCGATAGCGCGCGCGTTCATCCGACGCTCTCTCCGCGCCAGCAACAGATCATGCGCTGCGTGCATATGGGAAGCACGAACAAGATGATCGCGAAGACGCTCGGCATCAGCGAAGGCACCGTCAAGATTCATCTTGCAAGCATCTTCCAGCAACTCGGGGCTCCGAACCGAGCGGCGGCAGTCGCCATTTACAACGGCGTGCAGAACTCGTATCTAGAGATTTTGCGCAGCGGCGCTGAGCAAGCCGTCCGCGCAACGCCGGGCGAGTCGAATGTCGTCCCGCTACGCAAGCGGCGGACGAAATATCCGCCGCTCGAGAATCAGGAAGGCGCTTCGCTGCCCATGGCCGCGGAGCCCGAGGCGTCGTTCTAGCAACAATCGCGGCATCCGGGTTCGTTGATTGCGCACACGTTTCAAACGTAACGAGTAATATGCAGTCATGGGGTTCTTCTACACACCGCTACCGCTTTGGCTGACCGTCGGCAGTTGGATTGTTGCCGCGGGGCTGCTTGCACTCGTCCTGGTGCAGCGGCCGTTCAATCGCCTGCACGACGCCACGCTCCAGCACGTCTGGCTCGGGGTGATCGTCTCGGTAACGGTGCTATGGGCCTGTAACGCTTGGTTCGATGACGGGCCCGTCATCCACCTGCTGGGCGCCACGCTGATGGTCACGCTCTTCGACTGGCGGCTCGCGCTCATCGGCACGGCCGCGAGCACAGGGCTCGCTGCCGTGGTGCTCGATGCCTCGTGGCTCTCGGTCGCAATCACGTATCTCCTCTTCGGTGCCGTGCCCGTCGCGGTATCGACACTGCTGCAGCGTCTGTCCAACGCATGGCTGCCGCGCAACCTGTTCACCTTCATCGCAGGTCACGGGTTCATCGTGTCGGCCGCGGCAGTGGCGGCTGCTTGTGGCTCGACCGTGTTGCTCGAGGCAGCGCTTGCCGGCGGTGCGGTGAATGTGCCCGCTGCATTCACGCGCGGATCGCTATTGCTGGGTGCCGGTGAGTCCCTGTTCACCGGACTTCTCACCATTTTGATCACGGTGTACAAGCCTGCGTGGATAACCACGTACGACGTGCGCCGCTATCGCCTGGACCGTGGTCCGCGGGTTTGACGTCGATCTAAAACAGCATCCGCGCGCACCGAGACCACGCCCTCTCGCATGCTCCTCGGTCCGATACCCGCACAAAGTGCGATAAGATTGAACTCCTTCCCCACACGAGGCATCTTACTTGCCCGTGTCTTCTTAGCGCCAAATTGATGGAAAGTAACTTTGCACCGCGCCGGCTGATGAGGCTCGTCGGCCGGTTCGCGGTATGCGCCGCTCTTCTGTGCGCGACGTCCGCCTTTGCCGATACGCTCGACGAGCGCAATGAACTGGTTCATCACTTCGTGACCGATTTCAACGCTAATCCGCTGGTTGCGGATTGCGCCGCGCATGGCAACTTCATCGCGAGCACGTCGGCGGCCTTCGATCATGTCGAATTCCCGCCCGCTTCATTCGATTCATCGCATTCCACCATCGAACCGTGGAACGACTCGTTCGACGAAAAGAAGCAGCGCATCAAGGTCGACAATGTGGTGACCGTCGAAGGACAAGGCGTCGCGAAAAGCGGCGAGAAAGATTCGACGCCGCTCAAATTCCGTTGTGGCTATGTCGGCAGTCAGATGCTCGCCTTCGGCTGGAATGACCCGGTTCCGCCGCTGCGTCCGCATGCCGAACCGCGCAGCACGTCCGGCAAGAAAGGCAAGCATGGCGCGAAGACGAAGTCGTCGTCGAAGAAAGCGGCGGCGGCAGGTAAGAGCACGAACAGCGGCACGAGCAGCGGCAAAAGCGCAAAAAAGGCGTCGAAGAAACACTAGCCGGCCTAAGCGGCGAGGCATGAACAAAGGGCGTGGCCATCGCAAGACGGCCACGCCCTTTTCATTGTTTGCGGATAGCGCCCGCCGTCACGCCGCGAACGCCTGCAAATGCCAGAGAATCGCCTGCAGCATCGCGGCGCCCAGCGCCGCACTGCGTTCACCGTTCCAGCCGACGCGCTCGTCCGGCAGATCAGCGTTGTCCTTGAACGGCATTTCCAGCGTGAGCGACAGACACTTGTACTCGTTGCTCATGTACTTGGACGCGAGCTTGAGCGCATCTTCACGATATTTGCCGCTCTCGTAGCCGTGCACATCCTGGAAGTCAGGACTTGCCTGCTTGAAGAACTGCACGAACGCCTTCTGCTCTTGCGCCTGCTGCTCGGTGAAGTCCGGCAGCATCTCGGACCCGGCGACGAACACGTGCGGAATGGCTTCGTCGCCGTGGATATCGAAGAACATGTCGCAACCGGTCGCACGAATCGCGTCGCGCACGACCAGCACTTCGGGGCTGCGCTCGGCGCTCGGCTCCATCCATTCGCGATTCAGGTTCGCGCCCGCTGCATTCGTGCGCAGATTGCCGAGCACGCTGCCGTCCGGATTCATGTTCGGCACGATATGAAACACCGCGCGATCGAAGAGCGCCCGCGCGACGGGATCGCCCGACCAATCGCCCCAGCCTGCAAGACGTTTCACGAACCCTTCGACGAACCATTCCGCCATCGTCTCGCCGGGGTGCTGGCGCGCGATGATCCACACGTTCTTTCTGGGACGCGCGGCCGCCTCGTCGTGCAGACCAAGCGTAAGCAGCGACACAGCCCGGTTCGCGACCGTCCGGCCGAGTTCCGTCAACGTTGCATGCGGCATCTGCTGAACGGCGCCGAGAAACTCGGAATGTCGCTCCTCGCTATACGGCTCGAAGTACGCGTAGTACACGCGATCGAAGTCCGGCGTGTGATCGATCGTCAGCACGCGGCCGTCATACTGCGTCGGCACGCGGAACCAGTTCACGCGATCGTAGCTCGCGACCGCCCGATAGTCGCGCCATCCATCGGGGAAGGCGCACTGCGCCGCGTTCTCGAACGTCATCACGAGGCGCTCGCCGCGCGCGCCCGAGACGCGAAAGTAGAACCACTGCGCGAAGTCGGCCTTCGTGTCCGGACGCACGCGCAGGCGAATGTTCGCGGGATAGCTCGCGTCGACGACGTCGATCGCGCCTGCGTCGAAATTGCTGGTAATCGAAATGCTCATGATGATGTCCTCGATGCGCCTGTCTCACTCCGCGACGCGGCGGCGAAACACATAAGTCGTATCGTTCGATGCATTGGCGTCGAACCGGTAGCCTTCGCTGTCGAAGCCCTTCAGCGCCTCGGGCTCGTCGATTCTGTTTTGCACCGCGTAGCGCGCCATCAGGCCTCGCGCGCGCTTCGCGTGAAAGCTGATGATCTTGTAGCGGCCGCCCTTCCAGTCCTCGAAGACTGGCGAGACGACGGGCACGTCGAGCTGTTTGGGCTTCACCGACTTGAAATATTCTTCCGACGCGCAATTGACCAGCACGCGCGCGCCGCGCTGCCGCCTGAACTGCTCGTTAAGCGCCGCCGTGATGCGCTCGCCCCAGAACGCATACAGATCCTTGCCGCGCGCATTCGGAAACTTAGTGCCCATTTCCAGCCGATACGGCTGCAACAGGTCGAGCGGCCGCAGCAGCCCATACAAGCCTGACAACACGCGCACATGATTCTGCGCGTAGTCGAGATCGGCGGAAGTCAGCGTCTTCGCCGCGAAGCCTTCATACACATCGCCGTTGAAGGCGAGCACGGCCTGCTTCGAATTGCGCGCGTCGAAGGTCTTCGACCATTCGGCATAACGCTGGAAGTTCAGCGCCGCGAGTTGATCCGAGATGCCCATCATGCCGCCGATCTGCTGCGGCGAAAGCTGCCGCAAGCCTTCGATCAACTCGGCGGCGTCATCGACGAATTCGGGCAGCGTGTGCTTCTTGATGTGAGCGGGCGTCTCGTAGTCGAGGGATTTTGCGGGCGAGAGAACGATTATCATGGAGGCTCGCCGGCACCCCGCCGGCGACATAGGCATAAACCCCCGATTGTATCGAATGGAAAATTCCGCCGCGCCGCCTCACAATCTGCGGGTCGTGCTCGATTCGAACGTGTGGATCGACATTCTCGTGTTCGACGATCCGGTCACGCGGCCGATCCGCGCCGCGCTCGAAGCCCGCGCGCTCGATGCGCTGATCGACGCCCGGTGCCTTGCCGAACTGACATACGTGCTCGACTATCCGCAGTTCGTGCGCATGGGCATCGACAAGTCGGCGGCGCTCGGGGAGCTCGCGAATCTGTCGCAGCTGGTTGCCCCCGAAGCATCGCCAAACGCGCCTCCTTTGCCGAAGTGCCGCGACCGCGACGACCAGAAGTTCCTCGAACTCGCGCAGTCATCGCAGGCGGACTGGCTCGTCTCGAAAGATCGCGCGGTGCTGAAGCTCGCGCGCCGCGTCGCGCGCGACTTCGCGTTTCGCATCGCCGAGCCCAAGCCGTTCGTCGCCGCGCTCGAAGCGCACGCCAGCATGGCCGCCCTTGCCGCGCTTGCCTGATCATCGCATGTGAATACCGCTCAGCCCACGTCCTACTACGCTATGAACGCTACGCACGAACTGAATCCGGCTGCACCCGATCTGTCCTTCCCGTCGCGTCTGCCGAATGTCGGCACGACCATTTTCACCGTAATGAGCGCGCTCGCCGCGCAAAAAGGCGCGGTGAATCTCGGTCAAGGCTTCCCCGATTTCGACTGCGACGCGCGCATCGTCGATGCCGTCGCGTCCGCCATGCGCGACGGCCACAACCAGTATCCGCCGATGTCGGGCGCCGCGCCGTTGCGCCAGGCGATCGCGCGCAAGATCGAGGCGCTCTACGGCCGCGCCTACGACGCCGACCGCGAGATCACCGTCACGGCCGGCGCGACGCAGGCGCTGCTCACGGCCGTGCTGTGCTGCGTGCATCCGGGCGATGAAGTCGTCGTGATCGAGCCGATGTACGACAGCTACGTGCCGGCCATCGAACTGGCGGGCGGCAAGCCGGTGTTCGTGTCGCTCGAAGCGCCCGACTACGCGCTGCCTTTCGACAAGATCGCCGCCGCGATCACGCCGAAGACGCGGCTTCTGATGATCAACACGCCGCACAATCCGACGGGCCGCGTGTGGCGCGATACAGACATGCGCAAGCTCGAAGACATCGTGCGCGGGACGAATCTGCTGATCGTCTCCGACGAAGTCTACGAACACATGGTCTACGACGGCGCGCCGCACGAGAGCGTGTCGCGCTATCCGGAGCTCGCGAAGCGCAGTTTCGTCGTGTCCAGCTTCGGCAAGACGTTTCACGTGACCGGCTGGAAGATCGGCTATGTGGCCGCGCCCGTCGCGCTGACGGCCGAGTTCCGCAAGGTGCATCAGTTCAATGTGTTCACGGTGAACACGCCGATGCAGGTCGGCCTCGCGCACTATCTGGAAGATCCGAAGCCGTATCTGGAACTGCCCGCGTTCTATCAGAAGAAGCGCGACTTCTTCCGCGCTGGGCTCGCCGATACGCGCTTCTCGCTTCTGCCGTGCGACGGAACCTACTTCCAGTGTGTCGATTATTCGGCGATCAGCGACATGCCCGAAGCCGAGTTCTCGCAATGGCTGACGAGCGAGATCGGCGTCGCCGCCATTCCCGTTTCGGCGTTCTATCACGAGTCTCACGAGTCGGGCGTCGTGCGCTTCTGCTTCGCGAAGAAGGAGGAGACGCTCGCGCTCGCGCTGGACCGACTGCGCAAGCTCTGAGCGTCGTCTTGCTGCCGGACACGATAGACAACACAGAGAACATCGAGGAGTCGAACCGCATCATGAGTCCGCAGGAATACAAGATCGAGACCTTGGGCATCGTCGGCAGCGGCGCGATGGGACGCGGCATCGCGCAGATCGCGGCGCTCGCCGGGCTGACCGTGCGTCTCTACGATGCGAATCCGCAAGCACTCGCGGCCGCGCGCGCGTATCTGTCCAACACCTTCGACAAGCTCACCGCCAAGGGCAAGCTGAAGGAAGCGGACGCGCACGCCGCGCTTGCCCGCGTCCACGACGCGAAGGATATCGGCGCGCTCTCCGACTGCGGCGCGGTCGTCGAGGCGATCGTCGAGAACCTCGAGATCAAGCGCGGACTCTTTCGCGAACTCGAAGCGGTCGTCGGCGACGCGTGCATTCTGGCGTCGAACACGTCGTCGCTGTCCATCACCGCGATCGCGGCGGGCTGCGCGAAACCGGAACGCGTCGCGGGCTTTCACTTCTTCAACCCGGTGCCGCTGATGCGCGTGGTCGAAGTCATCGACGGCTTGCGCGGCGACCGAAAAGCCGGCGACGCGCTGATGGAACTCGCCCGCCGCATGGGTCACACGCCGGTGCGCGCGAAAGACATGCCGGGCTTCATCGTGAATCACGCCGGGCGCGGCATGAACACCGAAGGCTTGCGCGTGGCGAGCGAAGGCGTCGCGAGTTTCGCGGACATCGACCGCATCATGCGCGAGCAGGCCGGTTTCCGGCTCGGGCCGTTCGAGTTGCTGGATCTGACTGCGCTCGACGTCTCGCATCCGGTGATGGAGTCGATCTATCACCAGTTCTACGAGGAGCCGCGCTTCACGCCGTCGCCCATCACCGGCACGCGCCTCGCGGGCGGGCTCATCGGACGCAAGGCGGGCGAAGGCTTTTATCGCTACGTGGAAGGCAAGCAGCAAGTGCCGGACGAGCCGCCCGCGCCGACGCAACTGCCGGCGCGCGTGTGGATCAGCCGCGCGTCGCCGGCTGCGCGCGAGCAGGTGCTGAAAGTCATCGCGAAGCACGACGCCGCCGTGCACATCGACACGGGCAACACGCCCGCGCCCGATTCGCTCATCGTCGTCACGCCGCTCGGCTTCGACGCGACCACGACCGCCGTCGCCGAACATCTCGACGCCACGCGCGTCGTCGCCGTGGATACGCTCTTTCCGCTCGATACCGTCGCGCGCCGCACCATCATGACGACGCCCGCGACCACGCCCGCCATGCGCGACGCGGCGCACGCGCTCTTTGCCGCCGACGGCGCGCCCGTCACCGTCATCCGCGATTCGACGGGCTTCGTCGCGCAGCGCGTGATCGCGACCATCGTGAACATCGGCTGCGACATCGCGCAGCAAGGCATCGCGACGCCGGAGGACATCGACCTCGCGGTGACGCTCGGGCTGGGCTATCCGCGCGGGCCGCTCGCGCTCGGCGATTCGCTCGGCGCCACGACCATTCTCACGATTCTGCGCAACATCCAGAGCGCGCTCGGCGATCCGCGCTATCGCCCTTCTCCGTGGCTCACGCGCCGCGCGCAGCTCGGACTTTCCCTCACCCATACCGAGGAGCTCCGATGAGCGCCGAACTGCTGACACACCGGCCCGCAGGCAGCGACACCACGCTCGTGCTCAAGCTGTCCAATCCGGGCGCGCGCAACGCGCTGCATCCGGACATGTACGCGGCCGGGATCGAAGCCTTGTCGACGGCCGAGCGCAACAACTCCGTGCGCGCGATCGTGCTGACGGGGGCCGACAACTTTTTCTGCGCGGGTGGCAACCTGAACCGGCTGCTGGAAAACCGCGCGAAAGATCCGTCGGTGCAGGCAGAGAGCATCGATTTGCTCGCCGAATGGATCAGCGCGCTGCGCGCGTCGACGAAGCCGGTCATCGCGGCGGTCGAAGGCGCGGCGGCCGGCGCGGGCTTTTCGCTTGCGCTCGCGTGCGATCTGATCGTCGCCGCCGACGACGCGAAGTTCGTCATGTCCTATGCGCGCGTGGGCCTCACGCCGGACGGCGGCGCTTCGTGGTTCCTGACGCGCGCGTTGCCGCGCACGCTCGCGAGCGAGGTGCTGCTAGAAGCGAAGCCGATCGGCGCGTCGCGTCTGCACGAAGTCGGCGTCGTGAATCGGCTGACGAAGAAAGGCATTGCGCTGGATGCCGCTATCGCGTGGGCCGACGATCTCGGCAGCGTGTCGCCCAAGGCGCTCGCGCGCATCAAGTCGCTGATGAATGCGGCGGACGTGCAGCCGCTCGCCGCGCATCTCGATATGGAGCGCGACGCTTTCGTGGAGGCGCTTCATCGCGGCGACGCGCTCGAAGGCATCACCGCGTTCCTCGAAAAGCGCCAGCCGAACTATCGCTGAAATCATGGCTCACTACGACCTGCCAAAGCGGCGGCGCATCTTCCTGATGCGTCACGGCGACGTGACCTATTTCGACGATACCGGCCGCGCCATCGACCCTGAAAGCGTGCCGCTCAACGCGCGTGGCCGCGAGGAAGCGAGCGCGGCGGGCCGCGAGTTCGCCGCGCAAAACGTTTGCTTCGATCGGGTGATCGCGAGCGGCCTGCCGCGCACCATCGAAACGGCCGAGCGCGTGCTCGCGGAAACGGGCCAGGCGGCGCAAATCGAAATCTGGCCGGAGTGGCAGGAGATCCGCGGCGGACGGCTCGCTAACCTTTCCACGAGCGACATCGAGCGCGCGTTTCTTTCCGTGTTCGATGGCGTCGTGCCCGAAGCGACGCAATTCTTGGGCGGCGAGACCATAGGCCAGTTGCTCGACCGCGCGCTGCCCGCCATGACGCGGCTGCGCGCGGACACGTCGTGGGACACGGTGCTGCTGGTGCTGCACGGCGGCGTCAATCGCGCGCTGCTCTCGCATGCGATCACGGCGGGCGGGCGCGCGTTCTTCGGTCATCTGTCGCAGGCGACGGGCTGCATCAACGCGCTCGATGTCGGCGAGAAACCCGGCGACTGGGTCGTGCACGCCATCAATCATTCGCCGCCCTCGCCGCTGCACGCGGACGTGCGAAACACCACGATGGAACTGCTCTACGCGCAGTTCGTGAAGTTCAAGGCGAGCGAATGAACTAAGCATCGCGCATACAAAAACGGAGGAGACGATGGCAGACAACGAGACAAATCAGCACTCCGACTTTTCAGCATTCGAAGGCACGCGCCCCGTGCACGAAGCCCAACGCTTCGACGCCGATGCGCTCGCGGCATGGCTCGCCGCGCACGTCGATGGCTTCGCCGGACCGCTCGCCGTCGAGCAGTTCGCGGGCGGCCAGTCCAACCCTACGTTCAAGCTCGTCACGCCGTCGCGCGCGTACGTGATGCGCGCGAAGCCCGGCCCCGCCGCGAAGCTGCTGCCGTCGGCGCATGCAATCGAGCGCGAGTATCGCGTGATGGACGCGCTCGCCGCCACCGACGTGCCGGTCGCGCGCATGCTCGCCTTGTGCGAGGACGAAAGCGTGATCGGCCGCGCGTTCTACGTGATGGAGTTCGTCGAAGGCCGCGTGTTGTGGGACCCGTCGCTGCCCGGCATGACGCCCTCCGAACGCGCCGCGATCTACGACGAAACGAATCGCGTCATCGCGGCGCTGCATACGGTCGACGCCGAAGCCGCCGGTCTCACCGGCTACGGCAAGCCGGGCAACTACTTCGAGCGGCAGATCGGCCGCTGGAGCAAGCAGTACGTCGCGTCGCAGACCGAAAAAATCGACGCGATGGATCGCCTGATCGCCTGGCTGCCGCAGCATGTCCCTGCGTCGGCGGCGGCGAAGGTGAGCGTTGTGCATGGCGATTTCAGGCTCGATAACCTCATCTTTCATCCGAACGAACCGCGCGTGCTCGCCGTGCTCGACTGGGAACTCTCGACGCTCGGCGATCCGCTCGCCGATTTCGCGTATCACTGCATGGCGTGGCATGTCGATCCGTCGCAGTTCCGCGGCATCGCCGGGCTGGACTGGACCACGCTCGGCATTCCCGACGAAGCCGCGTACGTCGCGCGTTATTGCGAGCGGACGGGCTTGAACATCGAAGGCGACTGGAACTTCTATCTCGCCTACAACATGTTCCGCATCGCCGCGATCCTGCAAGGCATCATGAAGCGCGTCGTGGATGGCACGGCGGCGAGCGCGCAGGCCATCGACGCGGGCCGCCGCGCCCGGCCGATGGCCGAACTCGCGTGGCAATACGCGCAGAAAGTCGGCGCATGACAACGCATCAGGAGACGAGCCGATGAACTTCGACTACACGCCGAAAGTGGAGGCGTTGCGCGCGACATTGCTCGCTTTCTTCGACGCGCATATCTATCCGAACGAGAACGCATTCCGCGACGAGATCGCCGCGAATCGCGCGGCCGGCAACGCGTGGGTTCCGACGCGCCTCATCGAAGCGTTGAAGGACAAAGCGCGCGGCGAAGGGCTGTGGAACTTGTTCCTGCCGTCGTCGGAACGCGGCGCCGGTCTGACGAATCTCGAATACGCGCCGCTTTGCGAGATCATGGGCCGCGTGCCTTGGGCGCCCGAAGTCTTCAATTGCAGCGCGCCCGACACGGGCAATATGGAAACGATCGAACGCTATGGCACGGATGCGCAGAAAGCACAATGGCTAGAACCGCTCTTGCGTGGCGAGATCCGCTCGGCGTTTTTGATGACGGAGCCGGAAGTCGCTTCTTCGGATGCGACGAATATCCGCTGCAGCATCACGCGCGACGGCGACACCTACGTCATCGACGGCCATAAGTGGTGGTCGTCCGGCGCGGGCGATCCGCGCTGCAAGGTGTTCATCGTGATGGGCAAGACCGACCCCGACGCGCCGAAGCACGCGCAGCAGTCGATGATTCTCGTGCCGGCGGACGCTGAAGGCATCACCGTGCATCGCTCGCTGAACGTGTTCGGCTACGACGACGCGCCGCACGGTCACATGGACATCACGCTCGACAAGGTCCGCGTGCCCGCCGCCAACATGCTGCTCGGCGAAGGACGCGGGTTCGAGATCGCGCAAGGCCGGCTCGGGCCGGGACGCATCCATCATTGCATGCGGCTGATCGGACTCGCGGAGCGCGCGCTCGAACTCATGGCGAAGCGCACGCTTTCGCGCGTCGCGTTCGGCAAGCCCGTCGCGCAGCATGGCGTGACGCAGGAGCGCATCGCCGAGGCGCGCATCATGATCGAGCAGGCGCGGCTGCTCACGCTGAAGGCCGCGTACATGATGGATACCGTCGGCAACAAGGGCGCGCGCGGCGAGATCGCGATGATCAAGGTGGTCGCGCCGAACATCGCATGTCAGGTGATCGACTGGGCGATTCAGGCGCACGGCGCGGCGGGCATCTGCGACGACTTTCCGCTCGCGTACGCGTATGCATCGGCGCGCACGTTGAGGCTCGCGGACGGGCCGGACGAAGTGCATCGCAATGCCATCGCGAAACTGGAACTGGCGAAATACCTGGAACCGCGCGACTGATTCGCCGTTGGAAGCCACGGGCGGGCGCTGCACGGCCAGCGCAAACATGCTCTAATTTTCGCTGCCATTCCGCGAGCCGCGCGTGAATGCGTCACCTGCACGACTGAGGAGCGCACATGATCGACGTGTATAGCTGGCCGACGCCCAACGGGCACAAGATTCACATCATGCTGGAGGAAACCGGCCTCGAATACCGGGCTCATCCCGTCGATATCGGCGCGGGCGACCAATTCAAACCCGACTTTCTCGCCATCAGCCCGAACAACAAGATTCCCGCGATCATCGACAACGACGGTCCGGAAGGCAAGCCGTTCGCGTTGTTCGAATCGGGCGCGATCCTCGTGTATCTCGCAGAGAAGACCGGCAAACTGCTGCCCGCGGATGCCATCGGCCGCTACACGACGATTCAATGGCTCATGTTTCAGATGGGCGGCGTTGGACCGATGCTCGGGCAGACGCATCACTTCCGCAATTACGCGCCCGAGAAGATCGACTACGCGATAAACCGCTACACGAACGAAGCGCGCCGGCTGTATGGCGTGATGGACAAGCAACTCGGGGTCACGCAATACCTCGCCGGAAACGAGTACACGATTGCGGACATCGCGACCTTCCCGTGGACGCGTTCGTGGGAGAACCAGGGCATCGTGCTGGATAAATTGCCGAACGTGCGGCGCTGGTTCGACGCCATCGCGGCGCGGCCGGCCGTGGAGCGCGGCGTGCAGGTGCTGGCGCGCGAACGCAAGCCCTTCACCGACAAGGAGAAGGAAGTGCTGTTCGGCGCGACGCAGTACGCGAAGCGCTAGATCGCGGCAGGCGTCCGCAGGCCGAAGAGCGCAGCGGAATCCACCGTCAATACCAGTTCGCCGTCCTGATTGTGCGCTTCCCAGCGTGTCGAGACGATACCGCGATCGGGCTTGCTCTTCGACACGCGCTTATCCAGCACGCGCACGGTGAGCCACACCGAATCGCCGACGCGCACGGGCTTGAGCCAGCGAATGTTGTCGAGACCGGGCGAGCCCATCGACGTCGAATCGGCGAGCATGTCGCGCACGAGAATGCCCATCATCGCGGAGCACGTGTTCCATCCGCTCGCGACGAGTCCGCCGAAATGCGACGCCCTGCCCGCTTTCTCCGACAGATGGAACGGCTGTGGATCGTAGCGGCTGGCAAACTCGATGATCTCCTCGCGGCTGAAGGTATGCGCGCTCAGCGTCACCGCGGAACCGACTTCGAAATCTTCGAAGCTATAGGTCATGGGTAGGTCCTCGTTTTAGCGTCAGACAATCGAAGGCGGCAGGAGGCGCCGGATCGCGCTCGAAGAAGCGGGACCCGTGCGATCGATACGGAGGAATTTGGTGACGATGCGAGACGAGACGGCTGCAAGACGGCAGCCGTGATACGCAACGAAGGAATGACCACTCATACGCGATGTCTCCTTGTCGGGCCGAAGCCGGGAAGACGCCGCGTCAGTCTTTACTGCAGCGGCTCCTTCAACGCGGCCGGCACGGGCAGCGGCATTACTTCGATGCCTTCTTCCAGCAGAGCGTGCGCGTCTTCGGGCGTCGTGACGCCGCGGATATTGCGCGCCGGCGCTTCGTTGTAGTGGATGCGCCGCGCCTCTTCGGCGAAACGCTCGCCCACGTTCTCGGTCTTCTCGATCAGCTCTCGCATGAACTGGAGCGCGCGCGCCTGCACGGCGGCCGCATCCGGCGATGCCTTGGGCGCTTGCGCCTGCGCCGACGCCTCGCCACGCGCCGAAGACAAATTCAGGCGCGGCGCGGACGGCATGCGACTGACATCCGTCGTCGCGCAAACGGGACACGCGACCAGCTTGCGGCCCAGCTGCGACTCGAATTCTTCGGTCGAAGCAAACCAGCCTTCAAAGCGATGTTCGTGCGAGCACTTTAAATCGAGGACCTTCATGCTGATGGGACTTCGGTGAGTTTATCTCAGAATCGCGTTTTGCGAACGGTCGTGCGTTGGCTCGTGACTTCATGACGTCCGAACGAACACGAGCGAGCGATTTCAGATTCTAGCTGTTCGCCACTTTCGCCGCCGAGCGCGAGCGTCAAAACGACAAAAGCGGCCATCGCGGCCGCTTTCCGTGATGACAGAGCCAGCGCGCGTCTTACTCAGCCGCCCTGCCCGCCTGCCATTCGCCCGAGCGGATCTTCTCCAGCCAGAACGCGCCGATGATGGTCTTCACGTCGCTGATCGTGCCGTCCTTGACCCACGCCATCAACTGCGCTTCGTCCGCGATGAACGTTTCGAGGAACTCGCCTTCGTCGAGCTTTGCGTCGCCGGCCGTCAGACCGCGCGCCAGGTACAGGTCGATGAATTCCGTCGAATACGAAATGACCGGATGAATTCGCGTCAGAAAGATCCATTCGCGCGCGGTGTAGCCGGTTTCCTCCTGCAATTCGCGCTTGGCGCACGTCAACTCGTCCTCGTTCGGATCGAGCTTGCCTGCCGGGAATTCGAGCAGCACGCGCCCGACCGGATAGCGAAACTGACGTTCGAGCAGGACGCGGCCGTCGTCGAAAACCGGCAGGATCATCACCGCGCCCGGATGCTCCACGAACTCGCGCGTCGCGTGTTTGCCGTCGGGCAACGCCACCGTATCGCGCTTGAGCGTGAGGAACTTGCCTTCATGCAGCGTGACGCTTTCGACCTTCTTCTCGATGAGGCCGTCGTCATTGTCGGAAACGGTGAACTGGTCTGCCATCTTGCACCCTGTGCCGGTTAAGCAAACAGCCGCCGAGGGCGCGAAGCCATCAGCGGCGTTTGACGAGATATTGATAGGTGAAGCCCGGAAACGCGAGCACCACGAACAGACTGAAGGTGATGGCGTAGAACTGCCATCCCTGATCGAAACGGTTGCCGGCGCGCGCTTCGAGCATGAAGCCGAGCGCGCCAACCACGAAGTAGAGAACGATCAACTCGCCGATCCTGATCCACGCGCTCTTCTTCGCCGCCTGATGGCGCGTCGGCGCCGGCAGCGGCACCGGCACGACAGCGAAAAGGCGCTGGTTCAGGAACGGCACGTTGGCGCCGACGAGCGCCAACAACACGATAAACCAGCCCGCAGCCGACATTACAGCGGCAGCGTATGCGTGATTGCTTGCAGGCACGCCGTCATCAGCGGGCCCGGAACCAGACCCAGCACGAGCACGGCCAAACCGTTGAACGCCAGCAGCGAACGATTGAGGCCATCCGCGACGATCGGCGATGCGTCTTGCGGCGCGTCGAAGTACATCAGCTTGACGATACGCAGGTAGTAGAACGCGCCCACGAGCGACGTCAGCACGGCCAGCACGGCGAGCCACGTCAGACCGGCGTTCATCGTCGCTTCGAGCACGGCGAGCTTCGCATAGAAGCCGACCGTCGGCGGAATGCCGGCAAGCGAGAACATCATGATCATCATGACGAACGCGAAGACCGGGCTGCGCTGGTTGAGGCCCTTGAAGTCGTCGATCTGTTCGGCTTCGAAGTCGCGGCGCGCGAGCAGCATCACGATGCCGAAGGTGCCGAGCGTCGTCACCAGATAGATGATGCTGTAGAACATCGCCGAGCTGTACGCGCCCGCAGCGCCCGTCACCTTGCCGTCGACCACGCCGGCCAGAAGGCCGAGCAGCACGAAGCCCATGTTCGAGATGGCCGAGTACGCCAGCATCCGCTTGATGTTCTTCTGCACGATACCCGTGACGTTGCCGACGATCAGCGACAGCGCCGCGAGAATCACCAGCATCTCCTGCCAGTCGACCGCGAACGGCAGCAGGCCCATCACCAGGAAGCGCAGGCCCCACGCGAACGCCGCGACCTTCGGGCCGCCGCCGGTCAGCAGCGTCATGGCCGTCGGCGCGCCTTGATAGACGTCGGGCACCCACATGTGGAACGGCACCGCGCCCATCTTGAACGCCACGCCCGCCACGATGAAGATCACGCCGAAGAGCAGCACCGCGTCATTGATGCGACCCGACGCCACGGCCTTCAGCACTTCGTTCAGTTCCAGCGAGCCGGTCGCGCCGTACAGCATCGAGATGCCGTAGAGCAGGAAGCCGGACGCGAGCGCGCCGAGCACGTAGTACTTCATCGCCGATTCGTTCGACTGCGGCACGTCCTTGCGCAGCGCGATGACCGCGTACAGCGACAGCGACATCAGTTCGAGACCGAGGTACAGCGTGAGGAAGTTGTTGCCCGAAATCATCACGCACTGGCCGAGCAGCGAGAACAGGCCTAGCAGGAAGAAGTCGCCGCGGAACAGATCGCGGTCTTCCAGATACTTGCGCGAGTAGATGATCGACACCGCATAACCGAGCGTCACGACCGCTTTCATCGCGCTCGCGAACGGATCGACGATATACATGCGCGCGAAGAAGTAATGCGGCGTCGGATCGAGCGCCGAGAACGCGAACCACACGCCGACGACGATGGTCGAGACCAGCGCGATCGCGTAAGTGGTACGGCGGCTCGACGGACCGAACATCGTGTCGTTCAACCAGGCCACGACGACGGCGGCCATCAGGATGCCGTCGGGCAACAGGACACTCATAGGGGCGTTTTGCATGATCTTTTAGTTCCTCCGCACGGCGTTACTGAGCCAGCGGCAGCTTGGACTGCGCGACGTGGGAGAGCAGGTTTGCCACCGACTCGTGCATCACGTCGGTGAAGGGCTTCGGATGCAGGCCCATATAGAGCGTGAAGAGCGCGAGCACGAGCAGCATGAACATTTCACGCTTGTTGATGTCCGCGAGCTTCGCGACGTGGTCGTTCGCAACGGCGCCAAAATACACGCGCTTGTACATCCACAGCGTGTAGGCCGCGCCGAGAATCAGCGTGAACGTGGCGAGGAAGCCGATCCAGAAGTTGAACTTCACGGCAGCCAGAATCACCATGAACTCGCCGACGAAACCCGAGGTGCCCGGCAGACCGCAGTTGGCCATCGCGAACAGCATCGAGAACGCGGCGAACTTCGGCATGGTGTTCACGACGCCGCCGTAATCCGCGATCTGACGCGAATGCACGCGGTCGTACAGCACGCCGATGGACAGGAACATCGCGCCCGAGACGAAGCCGTGCGAGATCATCTGGATGATCGCGCCTTCCACGCCGAGCTGGCTGAAGATGAAGAAGCCGAGCGTGACGAAGCCCATGTGCGCGATCGACGAATACGCGACGAGCTTCTTCATGTCGGCCTGCACCATCGCGACGAGGCCGATATAGATGACCGCGATCAGCGACAGCGTGATGACGACCGGCGCCAGGAAGTGGCTCGCGTCCGGCGCGATCGGCAGCGAGAAGCGCAGGAAACCGTATGCGCCGAGCTTCAGCATGATCGCCGCCAGCACGACGGAACCACCGGTCGGTGCTTCGACGTGCGCGTCCGGCAGCCAGGTGTGAACCGGCCACATCGGCACCTTCACGGCGAACGCCAGGAAGAACGCGATAAAGAGCAACACCTGCGGCGTCATGCCGATCTTGGCGGCTTGCCACGTGGCAAGATCGAACGTGTGCGTCTGCGTGTACAGGTACAGCAACGCGACCAGCATCAGGAGCGAGCCGGCGAGCGTGTACAGGAAGAACTTGAACGCCGCATACACGCGATTCGGGCCGCCCCACACGCCGATGATGATGTACATCGGAATGAGCGTGGCTTCGAAGAACACGTAGAACAGCAGGCCGTCGGCCGTGGAGAACACGCCGATCATGATGCCCGAGAGGATCAGGAACGCGGCCATGTACTGCGAGACGCGCTCCGTGATGACTTCCCACCCCGCGATCACGACGATCACGGTGATGAGCGCGGTCAGCACGACGAACCACATCGAGATGCCGTCGACACCCAGGTGATACGTGATGTTGAACCGCTCGATCCAGTTCGCCTGTTCGACGAACTGCAGCGCGGCGCTCGACGTATCGAAGCCGGTGATCAGCGGAAGGGTCACGATCAAACCGAGAACCGAGCCGATCAGCGCGACCCAGCGCGCGGGCGCCGGGTTACGGTCGGAACCTACAGCCAGGACCAGGACGCCGAAAATGATCGGCAGCCAGATCGCGACACTGAGAATCGGAAAAGAGTGCATAGGGTCCCTCGCCTTATTTGCCGCCGAGCGTTACAAACAGGGTCAAGAGCCCCAACATGCCGATAATCATGGCGAACGCGTAGTGATAGATGTAACCGGATTGAAGGAAGCGGATCACACCGGCGAACCAGGCGACGAACCGCGCACTGCCGTTGACGACGCCGTCGATGACGACCACATCGCCCTCTTTCCACAGCCCGCGACCGATGGCGACCGCGCCCCGGGCGAAGACCACTTCGTTGATCTTGTCGAAGTAGTATTTGTTGTCGAGCAGCGTATAGATCGGGCCGAAGCGGCGGCGGATCACCGGCGGCAGATCCGGGCGCTTCATGTACAGGAACCACGCGACAATCACGCCCGCGAGCGCGAGCCACACCGGCAGGCCTGCGACCGAATGCAGGCCCATCGGGAACCAGCCGTGAAATTCTTCGGCCATTTCGCGCATGCCTTCGTGGTTCTCGGCGATGTAGATCACCTTGTCGAACACGACGCCGTGCGAGAAGAAGTCGCCGAAGAGCATCGGGCCGATCATGATCGCGCCGATGATGACCGACGGAATCGCCAGCAGGATGAGCGGCAGCGTGACGACCCACGGGCTTTCGTGCGGCTCGTGTGCGTGGCCGTGGCCGTGGCCGTGGTCATCGTGGCCGTGACCGTGGCCGTGGCCGTGTGCGTGACCATGATCGTCGCTACCGTGGCCCTGGCCGTGCGTCGCCTCTTCGGCGCCCATCGGCGAGTCCGGATGCTTCGGACCGCGGAAGCGCTCCTTGCCGTGGAAAACGAGGAAGTACATACGGAACGAATACAGCGCCGTGACGAAGACGCTCGCCACCACCGCGAAGTATGCAAAACCCGAACCCGGCAGATGCGACAGCTTCACCGCATCGATGATCGAGTCCTTCGAATAGAAGCCCGAGAAGAACGGCGTGCCGATCAGCGCCAGCGATCCGATCAGCGACGTGATCCACGTAATCGGCATGTACTTGGCCAGACCGCCCATGTTGCGCATGTCCTGGTCGTGGTGCATGCCGATGATGACCGAACCCGCGCCGAGGAACAGCAGCGCCTTGAAGAACGCGTGCGTGCCCAAGTGGAACACCGCCACCGGGTACGCCGACACGCCGAGCGCGACCGTCATGTAGCCGAGCTGGGAGAGCGTCGAATACGCGACCACGCGCTTGATGTCGTTCTGCACGACGCCGAGGAAGCCCATGAACAGCGCCGTGATCGCGCCGATCACCGTCACGAACGAGAGCGCGGCATCCGAATGCTCGAAGAGCGGCGACATGCGCGTCACCATGAAGATACCGGCCGTCACCATCGTTGCCGCGTGGATCAGCGCGGAGATCGGCGTCGGGCCTTCCATCGAATCCGGCAGCCACACGTGCAGCGGGAACTGCGCGGACTTACCCATCGCGCCGATGAAGAGGCAGATGCACGCCACGGTCAGCAGGCCCCAGCTCGTGCCCGGGAACGTCATGGCGGCGAGCTTTTCGCCTTGCGCAAAGACGTCGCCGTAGTTCAGCGAACCCGCGAACGCCAGCAGCAGGCCGATGCCGAGCAGGAAGCCGAAGTCACCGACGCGGTTGACGATGAACGCCTTCATGTTCGCGTAGATCGCGCTTTCACGGGTGAAGTAGAAGCCGATCAGCAGATACGAAACGAGACCCACCGCTTCCCAGCCGAAGAACAGCTGCAGGAAGTTGTTGCTCATCACGAGCATGAGCATCGAGAACGTGAAGAGCGAAATGTACGAGAAGAAGCGCTGATAGCCGTCTTCTTCCGCCATGTAGCCGATGGTGTAGATGTGCACCATCAGCGAGACGAAGGTCACGATGACCATCATCATCGCCGTCAGCGAATCGACGAGGAAGCCGACTTCCATCTTGAGCGAGCCCATCGTCATCCATTCGTAGACGGTGCCGTTGAAGCTCGCGCCCATCATCACGTCGTAGAACACGAACGCCGACAGGATGAACGAGATGAAGACGCCGAGAATGGTGACGCGGTGCGAGCCCTTGCGCCCCACCGTCTTCCCGAGCAGCCCCGCGATCAGCGAGCCCGCGAGCGGAGCCAGCGGGACCGCGAGCAGGAGGTTTTCATTGAGTGTCGTGGACATAACAGCCTAGCCTGAAATTAACCTTTGAGCTGATCGAGGTCCTCGACGTTGATCGTGTCGAGGCTACGGAACAGGGTCACGAGAATCGCGAGACCGATCGCGGCTTCCGCAGCGGCCACGGTCAGGACGAAGAACACGAAAATCTGGCCGTGAACGTCGCCCAGATAGTGCGAGAACGCGACGAAATTGGTGTTCACCGCAAGCAGCATCAGTTCGATGGCCATCAGGATGATGATGACGTTGCGGCGGTTCAGGAAGATGCCGACGATGCTGATCGCGAAAAGGATCGCGCCGAGCACGAGGTAATGGGCAAGACTCAACATGTTTGTTCTCTCCTTCGCGCTCAGCCCTTGTTATCCACCACGCCCGCGCCGATGTTGCCGGTCACGGCAGGTTCCACCGTTGCATCCGGCGCCTGCGTTTCGGCCGGCATCTTGACGAGGCGCACGCGGTCCTGACGGCGAACCTTGACCTGCTTGCTGACGGTTTGCGTCTTCTTGTCCTTCTTGTCGCGCACGGTCAGCGAGATGGCCGCGATGATCGCCACCAGCAGCACCAGACCCGCGATTTCGAACGCGAAGATGTAGTCCGTGTAAATGACCTTGCCGATGAGCTGCGTATTCGGCATCAGCGCCGCGCCGCTCACGCCGGCGCCCGCGGCAGCCGTGCCCGCATCACGCAGCGGCGTGACCGTCGCGCCGTAGCCGTGCCACAGAATCAGCGCCGTTTCGATGACGATGATCGCGCCGACGATGGTCGCGAGCGGCACGAAACGCTTGAAGTCGCGCCGCAGCACGTCGATGTTGATGTCGAGCATCATCACGACGAAGAGGAAGAGCACCATCACCGCGCCGACATACACGAGAACCAGCAGGATCGCGAGGAATTCGGCTTGCAACAGCATCCAGATCGCGGCCGCGTTGAAGAACGCGAGCACGAGAAAGAGCGCGGATGACACCGGATTGCGCGAGGTGATCACCTTCAGCGCGGACACGGTCAACAGCAGCGCGAAGATATAGAACAGTACGGTTGTGAATTCCATGATTACCGGTTCATCGTTAGGCCATCATCAGGCAGGGTGCGTCAGCGCGCGGCGCAACGCGCCAACAGCAACAGCAAAATCGCTTCGACTTGGACGCCGGCGCGACGCCGGCATCCGCTTCGCATCAACGGTAAGGCGCGTCGGCCGCCTTCGATGCGGCGATTTCCGTCTCGTAGCGATCGCCCACTGCAAGCAGCATGTCCTTCGTGAAATACAGATCGCCGCGCTTTTCGCCGTGATATTCGAGGATGTGCGTCTCGACGATCGAATCGACCGGGCAGCTCTCTTCGCAGAAGCCGCAGAAGATGCACTTGGTCAGGTCGATGTCGTAGCGCGTCGTGCGACGGGTATTGTCCGCGCGCGTTTCCGATTCGATGGTGATCGCGAGCGCCGGGCACACCGCTTCGCACAGCTTGCACGCGATGCAGCGCTCTTCGCCGTTTTCATAGCGGCGCAGCGCGTGCAGTCCGCGAAAGCGCGGCGACACCGGCGTCTTTTCTTCCGGGAACTGCACCGTGATCTTGCGCTGGAACGTGTAACGGCCCGTCAGCGCCAGACCCTTCAGCAGTTCGGTCAGGAAGAAGGTCTTAAAGAAGTTCTGAATTGCGTTCATGATGTTTGGTCCGCTCTTGTCCTGGGTTCGTCCGACTACTTCCAGATGTTGAGCGGCGACATGATCCAGAAGCCGATCACGACCACCCACACTACCGAGACCGGCAGGAACACCTTCCAGCCGAGACGCATGATCTGGTCATAGCGGTAGCGCGGGAATGTCGCGCGGGCCCAGATGAAGACCGACAGCAGGAAGAAAACCTTGAGCACGAACCAGAATACGCCCGGGATGAACGACAGGAAGCCGAACGGCGCGTCCCAGCCACCCAGGAACAGGGTCGTCGCGATCGCCGAGATCACGATCATGTTGATGTACTCGGCGAGGAAGAACAGCGCGAACGCCATGCCCGAGTAGTCGATCATGTGACCCGCGACGATTTCCGATTCGCCTTCCACCACGTCGAACGGGTGACGGTTCGTTTCAGCGATGCCCGAGATGAAGTACACGACGAACATCGGCAGAAGCGGCAGCCAGTTCCACGACAGGATGTTGACGCCGAAGCCCGCGAAGATGCCGCGCTGCTGCGAAGCGACGATATCCGACATGTTCAGCGTGCCCGCGACCATCAGCACCACGACGAGCGCGAAGCCCATCGAGATTTCGTAGGACACCATCTGCGCCGCTGCGCGCATGGCGCCGAGGAACGCGTACTTCGAGTTCGACGCCCAGCCCGCGAGAATCACGCCGTACACGCCGATCGACGAGATCGCCATGATGTACAGGAGACCCGCGTTGATGTTGCCGAGCACGGCTTTCGCCTGGAACGGAATCACCGCCCAGACCGCGAAGGCCGGCACCACGGTCATGATCGGCGCGATGACGTAGATCCATTTGCTCGCCTGCGTCGGCTGAATGACTTCCTTCAGCAGCAGCTTCAGCACGTCCGCGATTGGCTGCAGCAAGCCTGCCGGGCCGACGCGGTTCGGGCCGAGACGCACGTGCATCCAGCCGATGAGCTTGCGTTCCCAAAGAATCAGGTACGCGACGCACAGCAGGATCACCACCGCAACCACGAGGATGCGCACCAGCGCCCACACGGTCGGCCAGGCAACGCCCAGAAGCTGCGTGCCGCCTGCGTTGATCGTATCGAACAAGCCCATTTACGCCTTCTCCACTACCAGTTCACCGAACAGGCCGCCGAGTGCGGCGCCAGCCGCGGTAGCCGCCGACACGCGCACCACCGTTTCCGCCAGGTTCGCGTCGCGAACCGCGGGCATCACCACCGACAGGTCGCCTTGCTTGATGCGCACGGCGTCGCCGTCCTTCAGGCCGAGCTTGTCGAAGAGCGTCGTCGGCAGGCCGGCGACATTCGCGTCGCGTGCGGCTGCCGTCAGATGCAGCGACGGCGCGCGGCGCACGAGCGGGTCGGCGTGATAGATCGGCACGTCGGCGAGACGCTCGAAGCCGCCCTTCACCGAAATGTTGGATGCAGCGCGCTTCGGTGCGACCGTCGTCTTGTTCGACAGACGCGCCGTGAGGTCGCCCGTGCCGAGCGCCGCGACGCGCACTTCTTCCGCCGTGTCGAATTCGAAGCCCGGCAGACCGAGCATCGTGCCCAGCACGCGCAATACCTTCCAGCCCGGACGCGTCTCGCCCAATGCGCGGACGACGCCGTTAAACGACTGCGCCGTGCCTTCCGCGTTGACGAACGTGCCCGACGTCTCCGTGAACGGCGCGATGGGCAGCAGCACGTCGGCGTACTCCATGCCGTGCTTGAATGGCGACAGCACGACCACCATCTCGGCTGCCTTCAGCGCCGCGACGGCTTGCGCCGGGTTGGCCGCGTCGAGCTCCGGCTCCGCGTTGAAGAGCACATAGCCCTTGCGCGGCTGTTCGAACGCCGCGCGGGCGTCGAGACCGCCTTCGCCCGGCAGCGCATCGACGAGATAACCGCCGACCGAATTCGCGCCTTCGGTCAGGAAGCCGAGCGTCGCGCCGGTGTTGTCGGCGATCCATTGCGCCGCCGCCTGAATCTGCGCGAAGTCCGGATGCTGGACCGCCACGTTGCCGAGCAGCACGACACGCTTCTCGCCCGCCGACAACGAAGCCGCCACGTCCTTCGCCGCAGCCGACACCTCGCGACCGGCGAATGCGTCCGGCAGCGCGACGCCGCGCGCTTCGGAGATCGCACCCGCGATGCCAGCGAGCTGATCGAGCCACGCCGAGGGCGCCGCGACCAGACGGTGCGCGGTCGGGATCAGCGAATCGTCGTTGCTCGCGTTCAGGAACGTGAGCATCGCGCCGTTCTTCGCTGCCTGACGCAGACGCGCGGCGAAAAGCGGATGATCGCGGCGCAGGAACGAGCCGATAACGAACGCCGTATCGACGTTCGACAGGTCGGCGATCTTCACGCCGAGCCACGGCGCGCCGGCGCCCACCGGCGCGGAAAAGTCGTTCTGACGCAGACGGAAATCGACGTTCGGCGAGCCGACGCCTTCCGCGAACTGCTTCAGCAGATACAGTTCTTCGACCGTGCTATGCGGCGTCGCGAGCGCGGCGATGGCGTTCGCGCCATGATCCGCCTTGATGCCCTTGATGCCTTTCGCCACGTACTCGAGCGCCGTCTGCCAGTCCGTTTCGATCCACTTGCCGCCCTGCTTGAGCATCGGCGTGGTGAGACGTTCGTCGCTATTGAGCGCTTCGTACGAGAAGCGGTCCTTGTCCGAGATCCAGCATTCGTTGATGGCTTCGTTTTCCATCGGCAGAACGCGCATCACGCGGTTGTTCTTCACCTGGACGACCAGGTTCGAACCGACGGAATCGTGCGGGCTCACCGACTTGCGGCGCGACAGTTCCCACGTCCGCGCGCTGTAGCGGAACGGCTTGCTGGTCAGCGCGCCGACCGGGCACAGGTCGATCATGTTGCCCGACAGCTCCGAATCCACCGTCTTGCCGACGAACGACGTGATTTCCGAATGCTCGCCGCGGCCCAGCATGCCGAGTTCCATGACGCCGGCGATTTCCTGGCCGAAGCGCACGCAGCGCGTGCAGTGGATGCAGCGCGTCATCTCTTCCATCGAGATGAGCGGGCCCACGTTCTTGTGGAACACCACGCGCTTTTCTTCGTTGTAGCGCGACTGGGACTTGCCGTAACCCACGGCCAGATCCTGCAACTGGCACTCGCCGCCCTGATCGCAGATCGGGCAATCCAGCGGGTGATTGATCAGCAGGAACTCCATCACCGACTGCTGGGCCTTCACGGCCTTGTCGGAGGCGGTTCGCACGACCATGCCGGCCGACACGGGCGTGGCGCACGCGGGGACGGCCTTCGGCATCTTTTCGACCTCGACGAGGCACATCCGGCAGTTCGCCGCGATCGACAGCTTCTTGTGATAGCAGAAGTGAGGAATGTACGTATCGACCTTGTGCGCAGCCTGGATCACCATGCTGCCTTCGGGCACCTCGACCGTCTTGCCGTCAATTTCTAGTTCAACCATGATGGGGAATGGTCCTCAACCTCTTTCGCGCAACTGACTGTGCGCCTGATTACGCGGTAAGCGCCTCGGACGCCGCATGATGCGCGTGCCCGCCGACGAGACAGTGCTTGTGCTCGACGTGATATTCGAATTCGTTCCAGAAGTGCTTCAGCATGCCGCGCACCGGCATGGCCGCCGCATCGCCGAGCGCGCAGATCGTGCGGCCCATGATGTTTTCGGCGACAGAATTCAGCAGATCCAGGTCTTCCTTGCGGCCGAGGCCGTGCTCGATGCGATGCACCACGCGATACAGCCAGCCCGTGCCTTCGCGGCAAGGCGTGCACTGACCGCACGACTCCTCGTAATAGAAGTACGACAGCCGCAGCAACGAACGCACCATGCACCGCGTTTCGTTCATGACGATGACCGCGCCCGAGCCGAGCATCGAACCCGCCTTGGCGATCGAATCGTAGTCCATATCGGTCGCGAGCATCATCTCGCCCGGCACCACCGGCGCCGACGACCCGCCCGGAATCACCGCCTTGATCGACTCGCCGCGCACGCCGCCGGCCAGTTCCATCAGCGTCGAAAACGGCGTGCCGAGCGGAATTTCATAGTTGCCCGGACGATTCACGTCGCCCGACACCGAGAAAATCTTCGTGCCGCCGTTGTTCGGCTTGCCGATCTCGAGGTAATTCTGCGGCCCGATTTCCAGCAGGAACGGCACCGCAGCGAACGTCTCGGTGTTGTTGATGGTGGTCGGCTTGCCGTACACGCCGAAGCTCGCCGGGAAAGGCGGCTTGAAGCGCGGCTGGCCCTTCTTGCCTTCGAGCGATTCGAGCAGCGCGGTTTCTTCGCCGCAGATGTATGCGCCGTAACCGTGGTGAGCGTACAACTCGAACGAGAAGCCGGAGCCGAGGATGTTCGCGCCGAGATAGCCGGCAGCGCGCGCTTCTTCCAGCGCCGCTTCGAACACCTTATAGACTTCCCAGATCTCGCCGTGGATGTAGTTGTAGCCGACGGTGATGCCCATCGCATACGCGCCGATGGCCATGCCTTCGATCAGCGCGTGCGGGTTCCAGCGCAGGATGTCGCGGTCCTTGAACGTGCCCGGTTCGCCTTCGTCCGAATTGCAGACGAGATACTTCTGCCCCGGGAACTGACGCGGCATGAAGCTCCACTTCAGGCCGGTCGGGAAGCCCGCGCCGCCGCGACCGCGCAGACCCGACGCCTTCACGTCGGCAATCACCTGCTCGGGCGGAATCTTTTCTTCCAGAATGCGGCGCAGCTGCTTGTAGCCGCCGCGCGCAACGTAATCTTCGAGATGCCAGTTCTCGCCATTGAGGCCAGCGAGGATCAGCGGCTTGATGTGACGATCGTGGAGAGACGTCATTTCGAAAGTTCCTCGATCAACTGGTCGATCTTCTCGCGGCTCATGAAGCTGCACATGCGGTGGTTGTTCACCAGCATGACCGGCGCATCGCCGCACGCGCCGAAGCACTCGCCTTCTTTCAGCGTGAACTTGCCGTCGGGCGTGGTTTCGCCGAAGTCGATGCCGAGCTTCTGCTTGAGATACTGAGCAGCACTATCCGAGCCGCCGTCCGGGCCGAGCTGGCAGGGCAAGTTCGTGCAGAGCGTGATCTTGTGCTTACCGACCGGCGCGAGCTCGTACATCGTGTAGAACGTGGCGACTTCCTGCACCGCGACAGGCGGCATGCTCAGATAGTCGGCGACGAACTTCATGAGTTCGGGCGAGAGCCATCCGTGCTCTTCCTGAGCGACAGCAAGCGCAGCCATCACCGCCGACTGCTTCTGCTCGGCGGGATACTTCGCGATCGCACGATCGATTTCTTTCAGGCCTTCAGCTGAGATCATTTTCAGACACGACTCTTTCAATTCCTACCGAACGAAAACCTGCCGCGGGCATCTTATTGCGGCAGACCTGGCGTCCTGCGGTTTCCTGTAATTGCTTCAACGCTTTGCGCTCGATTCAGCGCGACGGCGGCCCGGCCGACGAGCGCGCCGCGCGAGCGGACGACGGAATCAGCGATCAATCTCGCCGAACACGATGTCTTGCGTTCCGATGATCGTGACGGCGTCGGCGATCATGTGGCCGCGCGCCATCTCGTCCAGCGAGGCCAGATGCGCGAAGCCAGGCGCGCGGATCTTCAGGCGGTACGGCTTGTTCGCGCCGTCCGACACGAGATAGATGCCGAACTCGCCCTTCGGATGCTCGATCGCGGCGTAGGTCTCGCCTTCCGGCACGTGGAAGCCTTCCGTGAAGAGCTTGAAGTGGTGAATCAGCTCTTCCATGTTGCTCTTCATGCCGACGCGCGACGGCGGCGCAACCTTGTGATTATCGACCATCACAGGGCCGGGATTCTTGCGCAGCCAGGCAATGCACTGTTTGGCGATACGCGTGGACTGACGCATTTCCTCGACGCGCACGAGATAGCGGTCGTAGCAGTCGCCGTTCACGCCCACCGGAATGTCGAAGTCCAGTTGATCGTAGACTTCATACGGCTGCTTCTTGCGCAGATCCCATTCGATGCCCGAGCCGCGCAGCATCGCACCGCTCATGCCGAGCTGCAACGCGCGCTCGGGACTCACCACGCCGATGCCCACGAGACGCTGCTTCCAAATGCGGTTGTCGGTGAGCAGCGTTTCGTACTCGTCGACATAGCCCGGGAAGCGATTGAAGAAGTCTTCGATGAAGTCGAGCAGCGAACCTTGACGGTTCTCGTTCATCTTCTCCAGCGCCTTCGCATTGCGAATCTTGGAGACCTTGTATTGCGGCATTGCGTCAGGCAGGTCGCGATAGACGCCGCCCGGACGGTAGTACGCCGCGTGCATGCGCGCGCCCGAGACCGCTTCGTACACGTCCATCAGGTCTTCGCGCTCGCGGAACGCGTAGAGGAAGACCGCCATCGCGCCGACGTCGAGCGCGTGCGAGCCGATCCACATCAGGTGGTTCAGCACGCGCGTGATTTCGTCGAACAGGACGCGGATGTACTTCGCGCGGATCGGCACGTCGATGCCGAGCAGCTTCTCGATGGCCATCACGTAGGCGTGCTCGTTCGCCATCATCGACACGTAGTCGAGACGGTCCATGTACGGCACGGACTGAATGAAGGTCTTGGTTTCGGCGAGCTTCTCGGTCGCCCGATGCAAGAGGCCGATGTGCGGATCGGCGCGCTGGATCACTTCGCCGTCGAGTTCGAGCACGAGGCGCAGCACGCCGTGCGCGGCAGGGTGCTGCGGGCCGAAATTCAGCGTGTAGTTCTTGATGTCTGCCATGACGCTCTCTTAATGTTTCAGACCACCATAGCGATCTTCGCGGATCACGCGCGGCGTGATTTCGCGCGGCTCGATCGTCACAGGCTGATACACGACGCGCTTCTCTTCCGGGTCGTAGCGCATTTCGACGAAGCCCGTGACCGGGAAGTCCTTGCGGAACGGGTGGCCGATGAAGCCGTAGTCCGTGAGAATGCGGCGCAGATCGGGGTGGCCTTCGAACACGATGCCGTACAGGTCGAATGCTTCGCGCTCGTACCAGTTGGCCGACGACCAGATATCGACGAGCGACGGAATGATCGGCACTTCGTCGTCCGGAGCGAACACGCGCACGCGCAGGCGCCAGTTGTTCGAGATGGAGAGCAGATGCACGACGGCCGCGAAGCGCGGGCCTTCGTAGACGCCGTCGCCGAAAGTCGAATAGTCGATGCCGGCGAGGTCCATGAGCTGCTCGAAGCCGAGCGAGCGGTCGTCACGCAGCCGGGTCGCGACTTCAAGATAGTCGGCCGCCTTCACGACGACCGTCACCTGACCCAGCGACTCGGTGATGTTCTGGAGACGGTCGCCAAACGCCGCCTCGAGGTTCGCTTTGAGGGTCTCGAGTTTGCTTGCCATAGTTGGGGAGGCTCAGGCCTTTATTGACGGGCGATGGTGTTCGTGCGGCGAATCTTCGCCTGCAGCTGGATCACGCCGTAGACCAGCGCCTCGGCCGTCGGAGGGCAGCCCGGGACATAGACGTCGACCGGAACGATACGGTCGCAGCCACGCACGACGGAGTACGAATAGTGGTAGTAGCCGCCACCATTCGCACACGAACCCATGGAAATGACCCAGCGCGGCTCGGCCATCTGGTCGTACACCTTACGAAGCGCGGGCGCCATCTTGTTGCACAGCGTGCCGGCGACGATCATCACGTCGGACTGGCGCGGGCTCGGACGGAACACCACGCCGAAGCGGTCCAGGTCGTAACGGGCGGCGCCCGCATGCATCATCTCGACCGCGCAGCACGCGAGACCGAACGTCATCGGCCACAGGGAGCCGGTGCGCGTCCAGTTGATCAGCTTGTCAGCCGTGGTGGTGACAAAGCCTTCCTTCAAGACCCCTTCGATACTCATTTGATTTCCACTCCAGATGAGCAGCCAGCCAAAGCCGCCCATGAATCCGGTGATCTACCCGTCATTCCCAGTCGAGACCGCCCTTTCTCCAGATGTAGGCGAAGCCGAGCAGGAATTCGAGCAGAAAGATCATCATGGCCATGAAGCCGGGCCAGCCGATGTCGCGCAGGGCCACGCCCCACGGAAACAGGAACGCCGTCTCAAGGTCGAAGATGATGAAAAGAATTGCGACGAGATAGTAGCGCACATCGAACTTCATACGCGCGTCTTCGAATGCTTCGAAGCCGCATTCGTACGGGGCATTCTTTTCGGTGTCGGGCTTGTTGGGACCGAGAATCTTGCCGATGCTGACCAGCGCTATACCTAAACCAAGGCCCACCAGAAGAAACAAGAAGACGGGGTAATAGGGTGCGAGGTTCAAGGCTTTCCTCTGATCGGTAGTTTCGGTCAGTGATGATTGAGATGCTTGCCGGGACAGACCACCCGGCGACGGGATTCACTTGGGACCGCTCACGATATCAACGATGTCGTAAGGGTACTCCAGAAGTGACAATGCCAGCCGAAGCGATGCATGCGGCTGGCATTGGATAACTTTTGGTGCCGACGGCGAGACTCGAACTCGCACAGCTTTCGCCACTACCCCCTCAAGATAGCGTGTCTACCAATTTCACCACGTCGGCACTGTACTGCAATCCGGGAAAACAAACTTCTTAATTGCCGCGAATCGCTTCAAGACTTGAATTATAACTAGGTCCCACGAATTGTTCAACGCACAAAACACGAATTTCGCGAAAATTTGTTTTGGCGTTCATTTCGGCACATCGGTGCCCGGCGCCGATGACGCAGGCGCTGCCGATGCCGGCGCAGCTGCAGGAGCCGATGCGGTCTTTCCAGCCGCAGCAGGCGCTGAAGCAGACGTCGGACCTGCGCCGAGCACGCCGGCCGACGTCTGGGGCTTGTAGCTTCCGAGGTACGTGAGCGCGAGCGTCGTGATGAAGAAAATCGCGGCGAGCACAGCCGTGGTACGGGAAAGAAAGTTCGCCGAGCCGGTCGCGCCGAACAAACTGCCCGACGCACCGCTGCCGAACGCCGCGCCCATGTCGGCGCCCTTGCCGTGCTGAAGCAGCACGAGCCCGATCACGCCAAGCGCCGACAGCAACTGGACGACGATAATCAATGTCTTCAAATACAGCATTTCAACTCACCTGGATCTTGATGTTTCCGTGACACTCACGTGTCGCGACATGCTCTTTCGACTGCTCCCACCACGAACCGATTATTGCAACACGGTTCGCGCCGCCTGGCAGATCGCAAGAAAATCTTTCGACTTCAGCGACGCGCCGCCAATCAGCCCGCCGTCGATGTCTTGTTGCCCGAACAACTCCTGCGCGTTCTCGGGTTTGACGCTGCCGCCATAGAGCAATGGCACTTCGGCTGCGGCGGCACACTTCTCCGCCAGCTTCTTGCGCAGGAACGCGTGAACGCGCTGCGCCTGGTCGGCCGTCGCGCTCTTGCCCGTGCCGATCGCCCAGACCGGCTCGTAGGCGACGACAATGCGCGCCGCCTGCTCCTCGTCCAGCATCAGCAGCACCGCATCCAACTGGGCGCCGATGACCTGCTCCGTCGCCTCGCGCTCGCGTTCATCGAGCGTTTCGCCGACACAGACGATAGGCGTCAGTCCTGCCTCGAGCGCTCGCCGCGCTTTCGCTCCGACTTGTTCCGGCGTTTCGTAGTGGTACGCGCGGCGCTCCGAATGCCCGACGATCGCGTACGTCGCGCCGAAGTCGAGCGTCATTTCGGCCGCGACTTCGCCTGTGTACGCGCCCTGCACATGCGCCGACACGTCCTGCACGCCCCAGCGCACCACCGATCCGTCCAGCAGCGCCTGCGCCTGCGCGAGATACGGATAGGGCACGCACACGCCCACGTCCACGCCGTTGCGCAAGGCCGATGCCCCCGACGCCACTTCGGTCAGCAGAGCCGCGTTTTCCTGCATGCGGCCGTGCATCTTCCAGTTGCCGACCACCAGTTTCGCTCGTTGTCTCGACATTGTCTCGTCACTCGGCGGCTTGCGACGGCCGCTTTAGTTATAGCGGCCGTGCTTTTCAATCAGCCGCCGCGTTATGGGAATGAACCGCTACAAACTGCGAACTGCTTGCAAAACAGGCGATTTTACTGTGTTACAGATAACTCGGTCAAACCGCCGATAACCGTTTCGCGTCTATGACGCGCTTTGTTGCCCGTTTTCCGTCCAGTCGAGCACGATCTTGCCGACATGCGTGCTGCTTTCCATCAGGGCATGCGCGGCGGCCGCCTCGCTTGCCGGGAACACCTGGTGAATGACCGGTTTAATGCGCCCTGCCTCGATCTCGGGCCATACGCGCTCCTTCAGCTTCGCGGCGATTTTCGCCTTGAAAGCGACGGGACGCGGACGCAGCGTCGAGCCGGTGATGACTAGCCGGCGACGCAGAATGTCGTTGAGATTGATTTCCGCCTTCGCGCCGCCCAAGAGCGCGATCACGCAGATGCGCCCGCCATCGGCGAGCGCCTTCAACTCGCGCGGCAGATAGTCGCCCGCGACCATGTCCAGAATCACGTCGACGCCACGATCGTTCGTGAGCGACCTCACCACTTCGACGAAATCCTCTGTCTTGTAGTTGATCGCCCGCTCGGCGCCGAGCGTCTCGCACGCGCGGCATTTCTCGTCGCTGCCCGCGGTCGCGAAGACGCGAAAGCCGAGCGCGCGCGCAATCTGGATGGCCGTGACGCCAATGCCGCTCGATCCGCCTTGCACGAGGAGCGTCTCTTCCTCGCCGTTTTCGCCGGAGCCAAGATGCGCGCGCTCGAAGACGTTGCTCCACACCGTGAAGAACGTTTCCGGCAGCGAGGCCGCTTCGATATCGGACAAACCGGCTGGTACCGGCAGACATTGCTCCAGCGGCGCAACCGCATACTCTGCGTACCCTCCGCCCGCGAGCAACGCGCACACGCGATCCCCTTTCTTGAGACCGAACGGGTTGTGCTTCGAATCGAGGTCGCCGTCGACGATTTCGCCCGCCACTTCCAGCCCCGGCAGATCGGACGCGCCCGGCGGCGGCGCATAGGCGCCTTTGCGCTGAAAGACGTCCGGCCGATTCACACCGGAAGCGGCCACCTTGATGAGCACCTCGCACTTGCCTGCTTCGGGCATCGGGCGCTCGCCCAGCTTGAGAACTTCGGGTGCGCCAAATTCGGTGATTTCGACGGCCTTCATAGCATTCCCCTGAATGGGCATGGCGGGATGGATCGATTCGAACGGCTCGAACCGGATGGCGCTGCGCACGCGATGAGCAATCCACGCTCCACAGTGCCATCGAGTCCGGCGACGCATCGGACAATGCATAGTCCCGCATCGTCCAATTGACGCCATACAAGAAAACGGCCGGCTCGCAGAAGCGGCCGGCCGTCTACACATTACCGCATTACTGCTGCGGCTGCGTCGGTTCCGTTTGTTGCGCGGCTTCGTTCAAGAGCGCCTTGGCCGACAAGCGCACGCGGCCCTTTTCGTCCGTCTGGATGACCTTGACCTTCACGACCTGACCTTCCTTCAGGTAATCGTTGATGTCCTTCACGCGCTCGTTGACGATCTCCGAGATGTGCAGCAGACCGTCCTTGCCCGGCAGGATATTCACGATCGCGCCGAAATCGAGCAGCTTCAGCACCGGACCTTCGTAGACCTGGCCCACTTCCACTTCGGCCGTGATGTTCTCGATGCGCTTCTTCGCCTCGGCCATGCCTTCGGCGCTCGTGCTCGCAATGGTCACGACGCCGTCGTCCGAAATGTCGATGGTCGTGTTCGTCTCTTCGGTCAGCGCGCGGATCACCGAACCGCCCTTGCCGATCACGTCGCGGATCTTCTCCGGATTGATCTTCAGCGTAATCATGCGCGGCGCGAATTCCGACAGCTCCGTGTTCGTGCCCGGCACCGCCGAGGTCATCTTGCCGAGGATGTGCATGCGGCCTTCCTTCGCCTGCGCGAGCGCGACCTGCATGATTTCCTTCGTGATGCCCTGGATCTTGATGTCCATCTGCAGCGCGGTCACGCCTTGGGCGGTGCCGGCCACCTTGAAGTCCATGTCGCCCAGGTGATCTTCGTCGCCGAGAATGTCGGTCAGAACCGCGAACTTGTTGCCTTCGAGGATCAGGCCCATTGCGATGCCGGCGACGTGCGCCTTCATCGGCACGCCGGCGTCCATCAGCGCGAGACAGCCGCCGCAGACCGAAGCCATCGACGACGAACCGTTCGATTCCGTGATTTCGGACACGACGCGGATCGAGTAGCCGAATTCGTCGGCGCTCGGCAGGCACGCGACGAGCGCGCGCTTGGCGAGCCGACCGTGGCCGATTTCACGGCGCTTCGGCGAACCGACGCGGCCGGTTTCGCCCGTGGCGAACGGCGGCATGTTGTAGTGGAGCATGAAGCGCTCGCGGTATTCGCCTTCGAGCGCGTCGATGTTCTGCTCGTCGCCCTTGGTGCCGAGCGTCGCGATCACGAGCGCCTGCGTCTCGCCGCGCGTGAAGAGTGCCGAGCCGTGGGTACGCGGCAACACGCCCGTGCGGATTTCGATCGGGCGCACCGTGCGCGTGTCGCGGCCGTCGATACGCGGCTCGCCGTTCAGGATCTGCGAGCGGACGATCTTCGCTTCGATATCGAACAGGATGTTGCCGACGGTGGCCGCATCCGCTGCCGCCGTGCCCGATGCCGCCGCTTCCTCGGCGAGCTTCGCAGACGTCGCTGCGTAGACTTCCTTCAGCTTCGTCGAGCGCGCCTGCTTGTTGCGCAGCTGGTACGCAGCTTCGAGTTCCGGCTTCGCGATTTCGGTGACGCGCGCGATCAGCGCTTCGTTCTTCGGCGCCGGCTGCCAGTCCCACTCGGGCTTGCCGCCGTCGCGAACCAGTTCGTGGATCGCGTCGATCGCGGCTTGCATCTGCTCGTGGCCGAACACGACCGCGCCGAGCATCACTTCTTCAGAAAGCTGCTGCGCCTCGGATTCGACCATCAGCACCGCGCGCTCCGTGCCCGCGACGACCAGATCGAGCGCCGATTCCTTCATCTGCGCACGCGTCGGGTTCAGCACGTACTCGTTGTTGATGTAAGCGACGCGGGCCGCGCCGACCGGGCCGTTGAACGGCAGACCGGACACCGCGAGCGCAGCGGACGCGCCGATCAGCGCGGGGATATCCGCCGGGATTTCCGGATTCAGCGACAGGACGTGAATCACGACCTGCACTTCGTTATAGAAACCTTCCGGGAAGAGCGGACGCAGCGGACGGTCGATCAGGCGCGAGATGAGCGTCTCGCCTTCCGACGGACGGCCTTCGCGACGGAAGAAGCCGCCCGGGATCTTGCCGGCGGCGTAGGTCTTTTCCAGATAGTCGACGGTCAGCGGGAAGAAATCCTGACCCGGCTTGGCCGTTTTCGCGCCGACGACGGTCGCGAGCACCACAGTGTCTTCGACATCGACGATCACCGCGCCGCTTGCCTGACGCGCGATTTCACCCGTTTCCAGGCGGACGTTGTGTTGTCCCCACTTGAACTCTTTGACGATCTTATTAAACATTGCGACTCCTTCTATGTTGCGCCGCGCCTTCGGTCGAGCGCATGAGCTGTCTCTGCGGCGCTGGGCGGGACGGTCCCGGGCCGCGCGTGAGAGGTGTGTTATGCCATTCCAGTGCGGCGCGCGAACGGGCCGCGGGGCCGCGCTGGAATGACACAAAGCTCTGCCGCGAGGCTGGACCGAGTGTCGGGTAAAGCGTATGACTGCCGAGAACGACTAACTACGAAGTGCCGGCCGATGAAACCGATCCGGCACCACTTCGCGAGCGGATCGCGCAAAAACAAAATGCCTGCATCAGCGAACTGACACAGGCACTTCGTTAGAACACTGGCCGCGAAGCCACGCCAGGGGCCAATTACTTGCGCAGACCCAGCTTTTCGATCAGCGAGCGGTAACGATCCGCATCCTTGCCCTTCAGGTAGTCGAGCAGCTTGCGACGACGGCTGACCATGCGCAGCAGACCGCGGCGGCTGTGGTGATCCTTCGTGTGGGCCTTGAAGTGGATGGTCAGTTCGTTGATGCGGCTCGTGAGCAGTGCGACTTGCACTTCGGGGGAGCCGGTATCGTTGGCGCCGCGCGCGTATTCAGCGACGACGTCGGACTTCTTGATTTCTGCTACGGACATTTGCTTTTCCTTTGATACAGACAGGCGGTCACGGAAGAAAGGCCGTGCCGTGGTTTGCGTCGACAGGCCCAACTCGACAACTCGACGAGTCGCGCCCAATTCACTTCGTTTTCGAGCTTTGCGCGTCTTGAGAACGCCGCTTCCAGCCAAAAACGAAGCGCAGAGTATAGCACACCGCGCTTCGCCGAGCGGACGGCTCCATGCGCTCAACGCGACGGGCGCGTCATTTTGCACGTGGTCGGGGGCGCGGTGTCGGCGGCGGGCACCGACAGCAGCGTGCGAAAGCCGTAGCCGGAACCTTCGTTGTCGGACCGCACGCCCGGCGTGCCGGCCTTGTCCATCTCCATCACGTAGAGCGGCTGGATCACTTGATGATCCGAGGCGCGCATGGTCGATGGATGAAAGCCGGCGCCGTCGAACTGCATGCCTTCGAGCGCGCGCGCCGCAGCGAGCGGGTCCGCGCTGCCGGCGCGCGTCATGGCGGTGGCGAGCATGTCGATCATGAGCGGCATGCGCAGCACGAGGTAGTCGTCGGAGGCGGCGGGAAAGCGCGCGCGGAACGCGCGGTAATACGCGTCGGAGGCCGCGCCGCCCGCGTTCGGGTGCCAGTCGGCGACGGCGATCACGCGCTTCACGCCGGCATCGCCAAGCGCGGCGGGCGCGCCGAGACTGTTGCCGTAAAAGGTGTAGAACTTTGCGCCGAGTCCCTGCTCCCGCGCCGCCTTCACGAGCAGCGTCAGGTCGTTGCCCCAATTGCCGGTAATGACGGCATCCGCGCCGCTCGCGCGAATCTTCGCGATATACGGCGAGAAGTCCTTCACGCGCCCGATCGGATGAAACTCGTCGCCCGTGATCGCAATGTCGGGCCGCTTCATCTGCAACGCGCGCCGCGCCTCGCGGCTCACGTCGTGGCCGAAGCTGTAATCCTGATTCAGCAGATAGACCTTCTTCACCGCGCGGTCGCGTTGCAGCGCGTCTGCGAGCGCGTCCATGCGCATGCCGGCGTGCGCGTCGAAGCGGAAGTGCCAGAAGCTGCACGCGTCGTTGGTGAGCGCGGGATCGTCGGCGGAATAGTTCAAGAACAGCACGCGGTGGTCCGGCTCGCGCTCGTTCTGCTTGTCGATGGCCGCGACCAGCGCCGCCGCCACCGCCGAACTGTTGCCCTGCATGACGAAGCCGATCTTCTGGTCGATGGCCGCGCGCAACTGCACGAGACTCGCCTCGCTGCTGCCCTTGCCGTCGAGCACGACGAGCTCGAGCGGATGCATGCCGTCGGCCAGCTTGACGCCGCCTCGCGCGTTCACCCGCTCGACGCCGAAGCGCAGATTGCGCTCGACCGCCGCGCCCGCGTTGGCGAACGGACCGGACATGCCTTCGATCATCGCGAGCTTGATGGGCGCAAGATCGGCGGCGCCGGCCTTCACTGCGCACGTCAAGGCTACGCACGTCAACGCGATCCGCAGCCACCGCGCGCGCGACTTCATGAGACTGAGGCTTGCCATCGCTCTTTCCGAAGATGAAAGCGCGGATCATAGGCTGCGGCGCGGGCGCGATGCAAGCCGGCGCGACGCATGGTTCTTGCGCCGCATGTCAAAATCCAGCAAAGCGAAGAAAAACCCTCGCCATCGCGAGGAACCTGCACGTGGAGGCTTCAATGCTGCACTCACTCAACCGTCTGCGCGGCGCGCTCGTCTGCGCCGGGACGGCGTTGCTGCTCGCGGGTTGCGCGCAGCCGTGGCAGAACTATCAGGCAGGCGCGGATGCCTCGACGATCGTCGCCCGCCTCGGCCCGCCGCGCGAAGTCTACGACCTGCCGAACGGCGGCAAGCGCCTGATGTGGCCGACGCAGCCGCTCGGCGAATTCACGACCGCAGCGGACATCGACGCCTCGGGCAAGATCGTCAACGTGCGGCAGGTGCTCGACGAGAGCGAGTTCTACAAAGCGCAAATCGGCACGTGGACCAAGAAGGACGTGCTCGTGAACTTCGGCCGGCCGGTCGAAACGTCGTATTTCCCGCTGATGAAGCGCGAAGTCTGGACGTATCGCTACATGGAGGCGAACTTCTGGTACTTGATGTACAGCTTCTATTTCGACGATGAGGGCGTCCTGCGCCTGATGCAGAAGTCGCCCGATCCGCTGCACGATCCCGATCGGCGCAGTCTGTTCTGACAGGCGGCGCGCGCAAAAAAGCCCTCCGAGGAGGGCTTTCGCTTTCTTGCGACTGTCTGCCGATCAAAGCTGCGGATTGAGCTTTTCGACCTTCGAATGCAGCTTGTTGAGCGCCGCGATATACGCCTTCGCGGAAGCGGCGACGATATCCGGATCGGTACCGACGCCGTTCACGATACGTCCGCTCTTCGACAGACGCACCGTCACTTCGCCCTGCGCCTGCGTGCCGGTCGTGATCGCGTTGACCGAGTACAGCACGAGTTCGGCGCCGCTTTCCACCTTCGATTCGATCGCGTGCAGCGTAGCGTCCACCGGACCGTTGCCGCGCGCTTCGCCCGTCATTTCGGTGCCGTCCACGGCGAAGACCACGCGTGCCTGCGGCTGCTCGCCGGTCTCCGAATGCTGCTTCATCGAGACGAAGCGGAAATGCTCCTTCGCCTGCGCTTCCGGCGATTCTTCCGAGACGATCTGCATGATGTCTTCGTCGAAGATTTCGGCTTTGCGGTCCGCGAGATCCTTGAAGCGAGCGAACGCGGCGTTCACTTCCGCTTCCGATTCGAGCTGCACGCCCAGTTCTTCGAGACGCTGCTTGAACGCGTTGCGGCCGGACAGCTTGCCGAGCACGATCTTGTTCGCGCTCCAGCCCACGTCTTCGGCGCGCATGATTTCGTAGGTATCGCGCGCCTTCAGCACGCCGTCCTGGTGGATGCCCGATGCATGCGCGAACGCATTCGCGCCGACCACCGCCTTGTTCGGCTGCACGACGAAGCCGGTGATCTGCGAGACGAGCTTCGAAGTCGGCACGATCTGCGTCGTGTCGATGCCGAGATCGAGCCCGAAGTAATCCTTGCGCGTCTTGACCGCCATCACGATTTCTTCGAGCGACGTATTGCCGGCGCGCTCGCCCAAGCCGTTGATCGTGCATTCCACCTGACGCGCGCCGCCGATCTGCACGCCCGCGAGCGAGTTCGCGACCGCCATGCCGAGGTCATCGTGGCAGTGCACAGAGAAAATGGCCTTGTCCGAATTCGGGATGCGCTCGCGCAGCGTCTTCACGAGGTTGCCGTAGAGTTCCGGCACGCCATAACCAACCGTATCGGCGATATTAATCGTGCGCGCGCCTTCGTCGATCACGGCTTCGAGCACGCGGCACAGGAAGTCGATGTCCGAGCGGCTGCCGTCTTCCGGCGAGAACTCGACGTCGTCCGTGAACTTGCGGGCGAAGCGCACCGCGAGCCGCGCCTGTTCGTACACCTGCTCCGGCGACATACGCAGCTTCTTTTCCATATGCAGCGCGGAAGTGGCGATGAACGTGTGAATGCGGAAGCGGTTCGCGGGCTTCAACGCATCGGCGGCGCGCTGGATGTCCTTGTCGTTGGCGCGGGCAAGCGAGCAGACCGTGCTGTCCTTCACGAGCGAGGCGATCGTCTGGATCGCGTCGAAATCGCCGTTGGAACTGGCGGCAAAACCGGCCTCGATCACGTCGACCTTCATGCGCTCCAGTTGCTTCGCGATGCGGATCTTCTCCTCTTTCGTCATCGAAGCGCCGGGGGACTGCTCGCCGTCACGCAAGGTCGTATCGAAGATGATCAACTTGTCTGCTGCCATGTTGGGCTCCTGTGGGGAGATTTATCGATTGTTGGGAATATCGAGATAGAACGACAAAACGGAATCCGGGTGTTCGCGCCACCGCTGGCGTCGAAAACCTTGAACGAGCAGACGGGAGGCGAGACAGATCAGCGCGGTAGGCGCGCTAGTAGCGATAGTGCGCGTAGAAACGCACCAGCCGAAGAAGACGAGAGGAGGAACAGAGAAATGTTCATTCGAAAACTATAACGGCTTTCGAAGACGCGTGCAATGAGGCTTTACGATCGAATCAATAGCCCACTTAGCGACGACGCCACAAAGCAAAAAGCCTGCGTTCGCGAGAATGCAGGCTTTTTGTGATGAGCGCGAGAAACGATGTTGCGAAAAGTCGATCAGTAACCGCCGAGCGTCGCGCTCACGCGCTGACGCAATTCCGTGCCGTCGTTGAACTGCGCGTTCTCGATGCGGCGCGCACCCGTGAACCGCTTTTCCCAATAGCCGTTTTCCATGTCGTCGACGCGGATCGTGCTGCCGGTGGACGGCGAATGCACGAACTTGTTGTCGCCAATATAGATGCCGACGTGCGAGAACGAGCGGCGCATGGTGTTGAAAAACACGAGATCGCCCGGCTTGAGGTCCGACACGCGAACCTTCTCGCCGACGCGGCTCATTTCTTCGGCGCGGCGCGGCAGCGTCATGCCGAGCGTGTCCTGAAACACGTAGCGCACGAAGCCGCTGCAATCGAGGCCGGAATCCGGCGTGTCGCCGCCCCAGCGATAGCGCACGCCGATCATGTTGAGCGCGCCGACGACGACGTCGCCTGCCTTGCTCGCCACGCCGGAGAAGAACGCCTTCGCGCCGCGCGGTGCGCTGGCGGTGTCCGCCGTGGCGGCGATGGCCGCGGTGTCGGTGGCTTTGGATGCGGTGGTGATGCCGTTGCCGGCATTTTGGCTGTTACTGCTGACTTCGTCGGCGAAAGCGCCGGAAGTGGTGGTCATCAGAAGGCCGAGCAACATGCCCGCGGCAGCGCGCGCACATGTCTGAGTCAACGTGAGTGGTTGCATCGGTCGGTAGGTTTTACAATTAAAGACTGAAAAATCAGTGAGATATGTGAAAGTTTGAACGCATACTAGCCACAAAGTATTTAACTGTCAAAAGAAATAGGAAAATACAATTGAGACGGACACGCAATTGACGAAAAAGAAAGAATTTTAGGAATTCAGGGCTGCCGCCAGTAGCTTTCGTGTGTATTCGTCCGAAGGATTCGCAAAAATCTTCTCTACTTCACCAGCCTCGACGACATTTCCATCTCGCATGACCGCGACGCGATGCGCCATCGCGCCGATCACCTGTAAGTCGTGGCTAATAAACACATATCCCAGGTTGTGCTTCTTCTGAATGTCGGCAAGCAGCGCCAGAACTTGAGTCTGGATTGAGACATCGAGCGCGCTCGTCGGTTCGTCGAGAATGAGAATGCTCGGTTCCAGCACGAGCGCGCGCGCAATCGCGATGCGCTGCCGCTGCCCGCCCGAGAACTCGTGCGGGTAGCGCGTGAGCGCCGTGCGGTCCAGCCCGACTTCGCGCAGCACGGCAATCACCTTGGCGCGGCGCGCGGCGGCATCCAGTTCAGGTCGATGCAGCGCCAGCCCTTCGCCGACGATGCGCTCCACCGTCTGGCGCGGCGAAAGCGAGCTAAACGGGTCCTGAAACACGACTTGCAGATTCGAGCGCAGCACGGTCTTTTCGCGTCCGCGAAAATCGCCGAGCGCCCTGCCCTGAAACTGCACGCTTCCATGCGAGATGCGCTGCAAGCCGAGCAGCGCCATCGCGAGCGTCGATTTTCCGGATCCGGATTCCCCGACGATGCCGAGCGTTTCGCCCTGCCGCACGGAGAGCGTCACGTCGTCGACGGCCTTGAAGCGGCCGCGCCGGAACCATCCCTGAAATCCCGGGAGCCGCGTCGGATAGTCGACGCGCACGTCTTTGGCATCGAGCAGCACGGGCGCGATCGGCAGCACCGGCAGCACGCGCCGCTCCGGACGGCTGTTCAGCAGGCGCTCTGTGTACGGGTGTTGCGGCGACTCGAAAATCGTATCGACCGCGCCGCTTTCGACGAGCACGCCCTTTTCCATCACCGCGACGCGCTCTGCAAAACGCCGCACCAGATTCAGATCGTGCGTGATGAGCAGCACGGCCATGCCGCGCTTCTCGGCCTCGTCGCGCTGAAGTTCCAGCAACAGTTCGACGATCTGCGCGCGAATGGTCACGTCGAGCGCGGTCGTCGGCTCGTCGGCGAGCAAGAGACGCGGGCGGCACGCGAGCGCCATCGCGATCATCACGCGCTGGCGCTGGCCGCCTGAAAGCTGATGCGGATAACTGTCGACGCGCCGCTCCGGCTCCGTGATGCCCGTGCGCGCCAGCAGCGCGATGGCGCGCTCGCGGGCCTCGCGCGGACTCGCGCCGTCGTGAAGCTGAATCGTCTCGCCGATCTGATCGCCGACCGTGTACAGCGGATTGAGCGCGGTCATCGGCTCCTGAAAGATCATCGCGATGTCCGAGCCGCGCAGGCCACGCATCTCGCGTTCGCTTTTCGCGAGCAGGTCTTCACCGGCGAAGCGGATCGCGCCCGTCATTTCGGCATCGCGCAAAAGACGCAGCACCGACAACGCCGTCACGCTCTTGCCCGAGCCCGACTCGCCGACGAGCGCCACGCGCTCGCCCGCGCGGACGTCGAGACTCACGCCATCGACGGCGAGCGTGTCGCCGAAGCGCACGCGCAGATTGTCGATCGACAAGAGCGGCGCGCTCATTGACCGCCTCCGGCCTTCACCGCATCCGCGATGCGCGTGTCGAGCGCATTGCGCAGCGCATCGCCCATGAAGGTGAGCAGAAGCAGCGTCGCGACGAGCACGCCGAAGGTCGACACCGAAATCCACCACGCGTCGAGATTGGCCTTGCCCTGCGCGAGCAGTTCGCCGAGCGACGGCGTCGGCGGCGGCACGCCGAGCCCGAGAAAGTCGAGGCTCGTGAGCGCGAGAATCGCCCCGCTCATGCGAAACGGCAGGAATGTGATGACGGGCGTCAGGCTATTGGGCAGCACATGCCGCCAGATGATCTGCCAGTTGGACAAGCCCATCGCGCGGGCGGCGCGCACGTAGTCCTGCGTGCGGTTGCGCAGAAACTCCGCGCGCACGTAATCCGACAGGCCGATCCAGCCGAACAGCGACAGCAGCACGATGAGCAGGATCAGACTCGGCTCGAAGATGGACGCGAAGATGATGAGCAGATAAAGCTCCGGCAACGCGCTCCAGATTTCGATCAGCCGCTGCCCGGTGATGTCGATGCGTCCGCCGAAATAGCCCTGCACCGCGCCCGCGACCACGCCGAGCGCGGTGCCGATGGCCGTCAGCACGAGCGCGAACAGCACTGACACGCGAAAGCCGTAGAGAAGCCGCGCGAACACGTCGCGACCGCGGTCGTCCGTGCCGAGCCAGTTTTCGCGCGACGGCGGCGCCGGGTTCGAGCCCTTCGAAAAGTAATTGAGCGTGTCGTAGTAATAGTGATTCGGCGGATAGATCGCGAAGTTGCCGGGCGCGTTGAAGCGGTCGCGCACGAACGGATCGAGATAATCCGCGGGCGTCGGGAAGTCGCCGCCGAAGGTCGTCTCCGCGTAATTCTTCACGAGCGGAAAGTAGAACTGCCCCTGATAGCGCACGACGAGCGGCTTGTCGTTCGACCACAGCGGCCCCGCGAGGCTGATGACGAACGCCGCGACGAACACGACGAGGCTCCAGTACCCCAGCCGGTTGCGTTTGAAACGCTGCCACACGCGCCGCCCGGGCGTCATCGAGACTTCGGGGCGCAGCGGCTGGCCGTCTGTTGCGGTCGCGGCGCGGCGCGACGATGCGGCTCGGTTCAAGTCAACGCTCCAGTTGCTCGAATTGAATGCGCGGATCGACCCATACGTAGCAAAGGTCCGAGATGAGCTTCGTCGCGAGGCCGATCAGCGTGAAGAGATACAGCGTGCCGAGCACGACGGGATAATCGCGCCGCACGACCGATTCGTACGAAAGCAGCCCGAGGCCGTCGAGCGAAAAGAGCGTCTCGATCAGCAGGCTGCCCGTGAAGAACGCGCCGATGAACGCCGCCGGAAAACCGACGATCAGCGGCAAAAGCGCATTGCGGAACACGTGCTTCCACAGCACGCGCCGCTCGCTCAGACCCTTCGCGCGCGCGGTGAGCACGTATTGCTTGCGAATTTCGTCGAGAAACGCGTTCTTGGTCAGCATCGTGATGATGGCGAAGCTCCCGACCACCGACGCCACCACGGGCAATGTGATGTGCCACAGATAATCGAGAATCTTCCCGCCGAGCGAGAGCGTCGCCCAGTTGTCCGAAGTCAGGTTGCGCAACGGGAAGAGTTGCCAGAACGTTCCCCCGCCGAACAGCACGAGCAGCAGCACGCCCAGCACGAAGCCGGGAATCGCAAAGCCGATCAGGACGATGAGACTCGTCGCGACATCGAACTTCGAGCCGTTCTTCACGGCCTTCGCGATGCCGAGCGGCACCGATATCAGATACGTTATGAAGAACGTCCACAAGCCGATGCTGATCGACACCGGCAGCTTCGACACGATGAGCGACCAGACGCTCTGATGCCGGAAGTAGCTCTCGCCGAGATCGAAGCGCGCGAACTTGCCGAGCATCAGGAGATAACGCTGGAGCGGCGGCTTGTCGAAGCCATAGAGCGCCTTGAGTTGCGCGATCTGCTGCGCATCGACGCCGGTGTGCGAGCGCATGCCGAACGCCGCGCCGCCTTCCGCGTTGCCGCGCCGCAGGTCGTGAACGGCCTGCTCCACAGGACCGCCCGGCACGAACTGGATCACGACGAACGTCAGCGTGAGCACGCCGACGAGCGTCGGGATCATCAACAGAATGCGTTTGAGGATGTAGCTCCACATCGCGTCGTCCTTATTTAGATACCGCCGCGGGCTTCTGCCACCACGTCGAGAGCACCCATTCGTCCGCGACGTAATAGAGCGGCAGCGTCGACGGATAGCCGAGCGTGTTGCGGTACGCGACCCGATGCGTCGCCGAGTACCAGTGCGGAATCACGTAGTAGCCGTTCATCAGCACGCGGTCGAGCGCGTGCGTGGCGTCCACGAGTTCATCGCGCGTCTGCGCGGACACGACCTTGCGCAAAATCGCGTCGATGGCCGGCGACTTCACGCCCGCGAGGTTATCCGAGCCCTGGTCGTCCGCGTACTTGCTGCCGAAGCGCGACACCTGCTCGGTGCCGGGCACCTGCACGTCGGGCAGACGCACGCTCGTCATGTCGAAGTCGAACGCATCGAGGCGCTTCTGGATCAGCGCGTAATCGACCGTGCGAAAGTTCATCGTGATGCCGAGCTTCTGCAGGTTGCGCCCGAACGCGGCCGCGACCGGCTCCATCGACGCGCCGCCGCCCGTGTCGTCGAGTATCTCGAACACGAACGGCTGGCCCTTCGCATTGCGCAGCGCGCCGTCGCGATACGTCCAGCCGGCTTGCGCCAGCAACTCGCGCGCCTTGATGAGATTCGCGCGCAGCGAGCCGGGCGGATCGGTGTCGGGCTGCTTCGGCATCTCGCCGAAGACCGCGGGATCGAGCTTGTTGCGCAGCGGGTTCAGGATCGCGAGCTCGCCTTCGCTCGGCATGCCTTTCGCCTGCAGGTCCGTGTTGACGAAGAAGCTGTCCGTGCGCTTGTACTGGTTGAAGAACAGTTGCCGGTTGAGCCACTCGAAGTCGAGCGCGAGATCGAGCGCCTGCCGCACGCGCACGTCCTTGAAAAGCGGCCGGCGCAGGTTCATGAAGAAGCCCTGCATGCCGGTGCCGTTGTGATGCGGAAACTCGCGCTTGATGAGCTCGCCGCTGTCGAAGCGCTTGCCGATATCGCGCCGGACCCAGCTTCGCGCGACATTTTCGACGAGCACGTCGTACTCGCCGGCCTTGAACGCTTCGAGCCGCGCGGTCGCGTCCGAATACAGCTTGTAGTCGATGCGCGCGAAGTTGTGCGTGCCGACGCGCACCGGCAGCGACGCGCCCCAGTAATGCGGATCGCGCTTGTAGGTGATCGTGCGGCCGTTGTCGAACGAGTCGATCTGGTAATCGCCGCTCGCGATCGGCTTTTCGAACGCGAGCTGATCGAACGGAATGCGCGTGCCGTCGGGCCGCATGCCCCATTTGCGCGAGAACACCGGAATGCCGCCCGCGAGCAGCGGCATTTCGCGCGTCGCCACTTTGTATTCGAAGCGGATCGTCAGCCGATCGACGACCACCGCCCGCGTGATCTGCCCGAAGTACACCGAAAATTGCGGCGCGGCCTTCGGACTCTTCAGCGTCTCGAAGGAGAACTTGACGTCTTCGGCCGTGACCGGATCGCCGTTATTGAAGCGCGCTTTCGGGTTGATGTGGAAGGTCGTCGACAATCCGTCCGGCGCCACGTCGATATTGTCCGCGAGCAGGCAATAGGCGCTCGCCACTTCGTCCGAGCTTCCTGTCGTCAGGCTTTCGAACATGAGCCCGAGGCCCGGCGCGGGATTGCCCCTTAGCGTGAACGGATTGAACTTGTCGAAGCTCGTCAGGCGGCTCGGATTGGCGAGCACCAGCGTGCCGTCGCGCGGCGCGTCGGGATTCACGTAATCGAAGTGCTTGAAGTCCGGCGGATACTTCGGCTCGCCGTACTGCGCGTACGCGTGCGCGGCGAACGCCGGGCTGCCCGCGAAGAAGGCGATGCAGGCCGTGCAGGCGGCGAGCATGAGCGCGAAGCGCTCGCCCCGCGCGGGCGGTGATGCGAACGGCAGGCGGGACGTCGACAGCCCGGTCATAGGCTCCTTGCGAGATGAGTGAATGGCCCGGCGCTCACGCAATGCGAGACGCAGGACCCGGGCGGAAGCGGCCGGACGGCTCTGGCGATGTGAGAGAATTCTACCCAATCAAAACGCCATGCGGTTTGGCGCACGGAAGGCGTCTTTTTCGATGCCCTGTCGTCCCGCCGAACCGATGCGCGCCGCACCCGACGCGAAGCCCGCAATCGAGACGCCTTGCGAGCCTCGCGTGACATTGACATTCAAGGAGCATTCATGGGCTTTCTCGCTGGAAAACGAATTCTGCTGACCGGCTTGCTGTCGAACCGCTCGATCGCTTACGGTATCGCACAGGCCTGCAAGCGCGAGGGCGCGGAACTGGCGTTCACGTATGTCGGCGAGCGCTTCAAGGACCGCATCACCGAATTTGCAACCGAATTCGGCAGCGACATGATCTACCCGTGCGATGTGAGCAGCGACGCCGACATCGAAGCGCTCTTCTCCTCGCTCAAGGAACGCTGGGATACGCTCGACGGCCTCGTGCATTCCATCGGCTTCGCGCCGCGCGAGGCGATTGCCGGCGACTTCCTCGAAGGCATGACGCGCGAGAACTTCCGCATCGCGCACGACATCTCCGCGTACAGCTTCCCGGCGCTCGCCAAGGCCGCGCACTCTATGCTCTCGGACAGCGCGTCGTTGCTCACGCTCAGCTATCTCGGCGCGGAACGCGCGATTCCGAACTACAACACGATGGGTCTCGCGAAGGCGTCGCTGGAAGCGAGCGTGCGTTATATTGCGGCATCGCTCGGCCAGAAAGGCGTGCGCGTGAACGGCATCTCGGCCGGCCCCATCAAGACGCTCGCGGCGAGCGGCATCAAGGGCTTCAGCAAGATTCTCGATTTCGTGGAAGACAACGCGCCGCTCAAGCGCAACGTGACGATCGAGCAGGTCGGCAACGTCGCCGCGTTCCTGCTGTCGGATCTGGCGGGCGGCGTGAGCGCGGAGATCGTGCATGTCGATGCCGGTTTCCACGCGGTCGTCGGCGGCATGGCGGGCATCGGCGAGTAAGCGCGCTCGCGGCATTGCTTCAGATAGGGGGCTGTTCCTTTGCGGAACGGCCCCTTTGTCGTTTGGCGGCAGTCGAGCGAGATCAACGGTGACCGTGACCGTGGCCGTGGCCATTTCCGTGGCCGTGATCGTGACCGTTCCCGTGTCTGTGCTCGTATCCATGGCCGTAGCCGTGATAGCGATTCCAGTCGCCGCGGCTCCAGTAGCGTCGTCCGTCCCAGTACCGGTTGCCGTGCCAGCCGATCACCACCGGCGGCGCATACATCGGCGCGGGCTGGTAGATGACCGGCGGCGGTGGCGGCGCGTAAACCGGCGTGGGCGCGACATAGACGGGCGCCGGGACGCCGATATTCACGCCGACGTGCACGTCCGCCGCTTGCGCGGAGCTGCCCGCCGCCCATGCCGCGACGCTCAGCGCGGCTGCGAGCAAATGCCTCGTAGGTTTCATGGCTCTGATCCTCGTTTTCTCGTTGTTGGCTTGCCACGAAATATAACGGAATGCTTTCAGCCGGATATTTCCGGTTTGTAAGTTCGTGCGCCTTTCGACGTTAAGTCAGAGGAAAGCTTACGTTTGGTTACATCGCGGAGCCGCAAAACAAAAAGCCACCCGCATTCGCGTGGTGGCTTTCTGAGCCGAAGCTATCGAGCGATTCGCGGCTCAATGCCAGCCGTGACGCCCGTGGTCTCCGTGACCGTGTTCCTCGTGGCCATACGCGTGGCCGCGTCCGTGATACCGATACCAGTCGTCGCGATCCCAATAGCGACGGCCGTCCCAGTACCGATCGCCGTGCCAGCCGATCACGACGGCCGGCTGCGCATAGACCGGCGGCGGCGCATACACGACGGGCGGCGGAGGCGGCGCATACACCGGCGCCGGCGCGACGTAGACCGGCGCGGGCACCCCGATGTTCACGCCCACCGACACTCCCGCCATTGCCGCGCCCGACACCGTCAAGCCGCCGAGCACGAGCGCGTACGCCACGGAAGCCTTCGAAACCTTGTTCATGTGAAGCCCACCTCGATGGGATGTTTGTTGTGTTGAATCGACTATATCGAACGATTTGCCAGACAGTTGTTCGAGTTCGTAACCTCGCGTTACCAGCCGGTCGCCGCTTCTTCCGGGCGAGATCCTGACGAGGAGTCAAGCCCTGGCGCTTGCCGCTACCCGCGCCAAAACGAACGGCGGCCCACGCAGGGCCGCCGCGATAGTACCGCATGTCATACCAATCAGTTGGGCAGTTCCTGGCCCTTCGTTTCCGGCGCGAACGGAATGACCGCGAGGCCGATCAGGAACGCAATGCCCGTCAGCGCGATCGGCACGCCGAGCGTCTTCATGTTCAGCACCATCGCGCCGATGCCGAAGTTCACGATCGCGCCGAAGAAACGCCCGATCGACGTGCAGAACGCGAACGCCGTCGCCCGCACGCGGGTTTCGAACTGCTCGGGAAGCCAGAGGCTGAAGAGCGCGAAGTTGCCGCCGAAGAAGCCGAGCACGAACAGAAGCGCGATGAACGGCACGAGCCCGTTGTTCAAATAGAACGCCCAGCCGAACGACAGCGCGATGGACGCCGCCATGCCGACGAAGTACACCGCGAGCGTCTTGCGGCGGCCGATGCGCTCGGCCATCGGCGGCAGCGCGAGACAGCCGATGATCGTGCCGATGGACAAGAGCCCCGTCGCGATCGACGCCATGCGCGCGGCTTCGGGCTTGGTCAGGCCGGCGCGCGTCGCGAGCTGGATGACCGCCGACGGTTCATATACCGCGCCGGCCCAGAGCCCGATGATCGCCACCGTGAGCAGCACGGCCGCGACGATGGTGCGCTTGCGATACTGCGCCGAGAAAATGGCGCGCAGCGGACTCTGATGCTTGACCGCGGGCGCCGCCGTGGCTTCGGCGCGCTCCCACTTGTCGGTTTCCTTGACGCGCGTCAGCACGAGAATCGACACGACGACCGGAAACAGCCCGACGAGAAACATCGCGCGCCAGCCGAACGCCGCGCCGATGGTGTAATTCAGCGCCGCCGCGAGGAAGAAGCCCGCGTAGTAGCCGGTTTGCAGATAGCCCGCGCCCATTTTGCGGCGGTCTTCCGGCCAGGCTTCCGCGACGTACGTTCCGGCGAGCGCCCACTCCCCGCCTATGCCCACGCCCGCGAAGAAGCGATAGATGCCGAGCGCCCAGACCGTGTGCGCGGTGGCCGCCAGCCCGGTGAAGATGGCGAACGTGAAGATGGTCGCCGCGAGCACCTTCGTGCGCCCGAAGCGGTCCGCGAGCGGCCCCCAAATGAACGACAGTCCCCATCCGACCAGAAACAGCGCGAAAAGAATCGATCCGGCGAGACCGACATTCGCGGGCGTCGCCGCATAGCCGGAGCGCGGCAGCAGCTCGGTCAGCGCCGGCGCGAGCACGAGCGCGTAGATGAACGAGTCCATCCCGTCGAGCGTCCAGCCCGCCCATGCGCCCCAGAAGCCGGTGATTTGCGAACGGTTGAGCGGTGTCCTCGTGGCGCGCGTGGCGCTGATCGGTCGATCTAGCGTGCTAGGCATGGCGTGTCTCTCCTTTCTCTGCGGGTCGGCAACTGACGGGAAATTCGACGCGCGTGTTATTGGTTCTAGTGTCGGCGTCTAGGGAAAGCACCGGGGGTTCCGTGTGCGGTTTTATATATAATATTTGAACAACTGGACGCGACAACTCCGCACTTTCACCTAGCAGCCATGTCGACAAATCTCTCTTCACAAGCGGCTTCGTTTCGCGACGCGCAGTTCGAGCCGCGCCAGAGCACGTCGCGCTTCATCGCGGATGCATTGCGCGCCGCCATCGTCGAAGGCTCGCTCACGCCCGGCGAGCCGCTGCGTCAGGATGCGATCGCCCGGCAGTTCTCGGTGAGCGCGATCCCCGTGCGCGAAGCCTTCCGGCAACTGGAAAGCGAAGGCTGGGTAAAAATCGAGCCGAATCGCGGCGCCGCCGTCAGCCCGCAATCGGCGGACGAAGCGCGCGAGATCTACGAGATCCGCGCATCGCTCGAAAGTCTCGCCATCGGCATCGCCATCGCGCACCACACGCCGGAAACGCTCGCGGAATGCAAACGCCTGCTCGAAGCCGCCGAGAACGAGCCGGACCCCACGCTCTATGTCATGCGCAACGAGCAGTTCCATACGAGCCTGTACGCGCCGGCGAATCGCCCGCATCTGATGGAACTGATCGGCCAGATGCACCGGCGCGGCGAGCGCTATCTGCGCCTGAAACTCGGCTTGCCGATCCACAAGGATTCCTCCGATGCCGAGCACCGCGCGATCTTCGATGCGCTCGCCGCACGCGACATCGAAGCCGCGCAGACGCTCGTCGCACGCCACTTGCTCGCGACGGGCGAGCTGATCCACCGCTTTCTCGCCGATGCGCAGGCGCTCGCTGCATCGAAAGAGGTGAAAAACAAGCGCCGCGCGCGCTCTTCCGCCGCTCAATCCTCACGAACGTCTTCCCGACAGGCCGACCGATGAATTCGTCCCCTTCCGCCGATGCCCTCACGCCATCCCGAAGCTGGAACACGCGCGCCCAGGAAAAAGCGCGCCGCCTGAAGCTGATCGAGCCGTGGCTCGACGGTCCGGTGCTCGACACGGAACGCATCGTGGACGCGCTGCATGCGCTAATCGTCACGGGCGACCGCGTCGCGCTCGAAGGGAACAACCAGAAGCAGGCGGATTTTCTGTCGCGTGCGTTTGCGCGGCTCGATCCCGAGCGCGTGCACGACGTGCATCTGCTGATTTCGAGCATCAGCCGGCCCGAGCATCTGACGCTCTTCGAACAGGGCATCGCGCGCAAGGTCGATTTCGCCTATGCCGGTCCGCAGAGCCTGCGCGTCGCGCAACTGCTGGAGGACGGGCTGCTCGAGATCGGCGCGATCTATACGTACATCGAACTGTACGCGCGCATGTTTATCGATCTGACGCCGAACGTCGCGCTCGTCTGCGCGGAAAAGGCGGACCGCCACGGCAACCTGTACACCGGCGCGAACACCGAGGACACGCCGACCATCGTGGAAGCGGCCGCGTTCCGGCATGGCATCGTGATCGCGCAGGTGAACGAGATCGTCGATGAACTGCCGCGCGTCGATATTCCCGGCTCGTGGGTCGATGTGATCGTGAAGGCGGACCGGCCGTTCGCCGTCGAGCCGCTTTTCACGCGCGATCCGCGCCACATCGGCGAGTTGCAAATCCTGATGGCGATGATGACCATTCGCGGGATCTACGCGCGCTACGGCGTCACGTCGCTGAACCACGGCATCGGCTTCGACACGGCGGCGATCGAACTGCTTCTGCCGACCTACGGCGAATCGCTCGGCCTGAAGGGCAAGATCTGCACGCACTGGGCGCTCAATCCGCATCCGACGCTCATTCCCGCCATCGAAAGCGGCTGGGTCGAGAGCGTGCACTGCTTCGGCAGCGAAGTGGGCATGGAGAAGTACATCGCGGCGCGCCCGGACGTGTTCTTCACCGGACGCGACGGCAGCCTGCGCTCGAATCGCGTGTTCTGCCAGCTTGCGGGACAGTACGGCGTCGATCTCTTCATCGGCTCGACCTTGCAGATGGACGCGGACGCGAATTCATCGACCGTCACGCTCGGGCGGCTCGCGGGCTTCGGCGGCGCGCCGAACATGGGACACGATCCGCGCGGCCGCCGTCATTCGAGCGAAGCGTGGCTCAAGCTCCTGAAAAACGACGGCCCGAATCCGGCCATCGCGCGCGGGCACAAGCTCGTCGTGCAGACCGCCGAGACGTACAAGAAAGGCGGCGAGCCGACCATCGTGGATGCGCTCGACGCGATCGCCGTCGGAGAAAAAAGCCGCATGCCGATCGCGCCCGTGATGATCTACGGCGACGACGTCACGCACGTGGTGACCGAAGAAGGCATCGCGTATCTGAACGCGGCCGAAGGCATCGACGAACGGCGCGCGGCGCTCGCCGCCGTCGCGGGCGTGACGCCGATCGGCATGCGCGCCGATGCCAACAAGACGGCCGAACTGCGGCGGCGCGGCATCGTCGCGTTCCCGGAAGACCTCGGCGTGCGGCGCGGCGACGCAAAACGCTCGATGCTCGCCGCGCGCAGCATAGACGATCTCGTCGCGTGGTCCGGCGGTCTGTATGCGCCGCCCGCGCGCTTCAGAAGCTGGTGAGCGCGATGACCGCCGCCCTTCCCCTTCTCCGCGATGAGGCTTGCCGGAGCGCGCGCGCCGCGCCTGCGCCTGTCATCGCCGCGCTCGCCGTCGATGCGCTGATCGCCGAGGCGCGTCTCACGCCGAAGCCCGCGCTCGTCGACGAACGCGGCAGCGGCGCGCATCGCGATCTCGACCTCGACACGATGCTGCGCTCGGCGCGCGCACTGCATCCGACGTTTCTCGCTATCGGGCGGGCCGCGTTGGGCGTCGCGCCGTCGCAGGCGCTGCGCGAACGGCTCGCGCGCATCGGCCGCGAAGGCGAAGCCGCGATGCTGCGCGCGACCGGCGGCAGCAACGCGCATCGCGGCGCGATCTGGATCGTCGGCTTGTTGTGCGCCGGCGCGGCGATGCACGCGCCCGGCGACAGCGAAGCGATCTGCGCGTCGGCGGCTGAAATCGCGCGATACGACGACCGCTTCGCGCCCGCGTCCGCGCAGGCGAGCCACGGCGCGCGCGTGACGGCGCGCTTTCGCGTGGCGGGCGCGCGCGGTGAAGCGCGCGAGGGCTTTCCGCACGCGTTGCGAATCGGCTTGCCGGCGCTCGCCGATGCGCGCCGCCGCGGTCTCTCCGAAACCAACGCGCGGCTCGACGCGCTCGTCGCCATCATGGCCTCGCTCGACGATACATGCCTCTTGCATCGCGGCGGCATGAAGGCGCTCGCCGTCGCGAAAGACGGCGCGCGGCGCGTGATCGACCACGGCGGAATGGCGCATGCAGCGGGACGAGCGGCGCTCGCGCGGCTCGACGCTGACTTGCTGGCGCTGAATGCATCGCCGGGCGGCGCGGCCGACCTGCTCGCCGCCACGCTCTTTCTCGACAGCCTCGGGCAATCGTCCTGAGACGCAAACAGAGGAACGAAGATGGAAAACATGCGATACGAATATCCCGCCAAACGGCCCGTCACGCGCCGCGCGCACGTGGGCGTGGTCGGATCGGGCGATCTCGAAGTGCTGCTCACACCGTCGCAGACGGCCAACGCGGAAGTGGTGATCCGCACGAGCGTCGACGGCTACGAGCACGTATGGAAAAGCGTGCTCGACCGCTTCTTCCAGCGCTACGACGGCGCCGCGAAATTCGAGCTCAACGACTTCGGCGCGACGCCGGGCGTCGTGATGCTGCGCCTCTCGGAAGCCGCCGAAGCCAGCGACGCGCAGGAAAGCGGAGAGGCGCGATGAATGCCCACGACACGTTTCTCGCCCGGCACAGCTTCATCGAAATGACGGCGCGCGAGCGCGCCCGGGCCTTGCTCGATGCGGGCACGTACCGCGAACTGCTCGGCCCGTTCGACCGGCTCGAATCGCCGTGGCTCGCGATGCAGAACATCGTCTGCCAGTCCGACGACGGCGCGGTGATCGCGCGCGGCACGCTCGGCAGCGAGCCGGCCGTCATCGCGGCGATCGAGCCGGCGTTTCAGGGCGGCAGCATCGGCGAAGTGTCGGGCGCAAAGATCGCGGCCGCGCTCGAACTCGCGCTCGGCGAATTCGAAGCGGGCCGCGCGATTCGTCCGGTGATCCTCTTCGAAACGGGCGGCGTGCGCTTGCAGGAGGCGAACCTCGGCCTCGCGGCGATCGCGGAGATTCAGGCGGCTATCGTCGCGCTGCGGCGGCACGTGCCGGTGGTCGGCGTGATCGGCGGGATGGTCGGCTGCTTCGGCGGCATGTCGCTGGCTGCGGCCTTGTGCACGGAACTCGTGATGACGCGGCAGGCGCGGCTCGGCATGAACGGGCCGGAAGTGATCGAGCAGGAAGCAGGAATCGAGGAACTCGACGCGGGTGATCGCCGGCTCATCTGGTCGATGATCGGCGGCGAAGAGCGCGTGGCGGTCGGGCTGGCGGATACGCTCGTCGACGACGATACGGCGCAGGTCCGCGACGCGGTGCTTGCTGCGTTCGCGCACGGCGTGCCGGCGCGGCATCGCAGCGAGGACGTGGACGGTTTCGTTGAACGCCTTGCGCGCGTGAATCCCGACGCGATCGATCCCGACACGCTGCGCGCGCTGTGGAACCAGACTGGAGGATCGCAACGATGAGCACGATCAACGCCATGACTTCGCGCGGCGCGTGCTGGCTGGATGCGCTGACGTCGGCACCTGCCGACGCCGAAAGCGGCCCGGTTCGCGCGCGCGACGGCGAACTGAATGGCGCGGCGGCGCGCTTCATCGCCGTGGTGCCCGACCCGCACAACCGCTTCCCTCGCGCGACCGACAACGTGGTCGGACTCGAACAGGGCTGGCTGCTCGCCCGCGCGGTGCGCGAGGTGATCGACGCCGACCGCGACGCCGAGTCGAAGCGGCCCATCGTCGCGATCGTCGATGTGAAGAGCCAGGCGTATGGACGGCGCGAGGAGTTGCTCGGCATTCATCTCGCGTGCGCCGCCGCGGTGGATGCCTACGCGAGCGCGCGGCTCGCCGGGCATCCGGTGATCGCGCTGATCGTCGGGCCGGCGATGTCGGGCGCGTATCTCGCGCACGGCTATCAGGCGAACCGGATCGTCGCTCTCGATGCGTCCGGCACGGCGGTGCACGCCATGGGCAAGGAAGCGGCGGCGCGCGTCACGCGGCGCAGCGTCGAGAGCCTCGATGCGCTCGGCGATACCGTCCTGCCGATGTCGTACAAGATGAGCGCGTATGCGAAGCTCGGGTTACTGCACGAATTGATCGAAGGCGTGAATGCGGATGCGCCTTCGCAGGCGGATATCGAGCGCGTGAAGGCATCGCTGGTTGCGGCCGTTGTAGATGCGCGTGGCGGACCGCGCGATTTGTCAAACCGATTGACGTCGGCGGATTCGAAGCGCACGCGGGCGGCGTCGGTGGAAGTGCGACGGCGGATGCGCGAGCAGTGGGAGGGGTGATGCCCGAGGAGTTGGGGCGTTTCGTGCGTTCTGACCGTTCGGCGTGTTCGGCGTGTTCGGCGTGTTCGGCGTGTTCGGCGTGTTCGGCGTGTTCGGCGTGTTCGGCGGGTTCGGCGTGTTCGGCGTGTTCGGCGTGTTCGGCGCATTCGGCGCATTCGGCGCATTCGGCTCTTTGGGCGTTCTCGGCGCGGTCGGTGCTTGCGGCGCATTGCGCGCGTTCAAGCTGCGCTGTGCGGCGCCCATCCGCTTCACTAGGCGCGTTCGGCACGTCCATGCGGTCCAGTGCGGCAATCGCGGCGCGTTCCGCACGCTCGCGCCGTCCGAGCGACAGCTTCGCTACGCACGGGACGCCTTCGGCGCATCGAGTGCGATACGCGGCTCACGCACGGCGCGGGACTTCCCGCGCGCGCTGCGCCGCTGGGTTTGCATCGCGTGTGCGGATGGCGCAATCGCTCGGACCTATGCTTTTCTGCGCGTCAATGGAAGCACCTTGCCCGCACCGCGCGATGTCGCGATTGTGCGCGGACCCGTCAGCCCGAATCCTCGAGCGCAATCAACGATGCGCGGCGGACGACTCTCCCAGGTCAACAATCGCGCCTCTCGCAAGCCCGGTCTCTCGCTCGGCCTGCCGCGCCGCCCAACCGTCGTATAGGGAGTTGACCGCGCGATGACCCTCCTGCCGCCCGAACCGCGCCCGCACGACTTGCTCGCATTGTCCCCGGCAGCCCCGCCGTTCGCCGACGCCCCCGCGTGGGTCGACGCATCGCTCGCGCGCGCGCCGTTCGTCGTCGTGCGACGCGCGCCGCGCATGGGTAGCGCAATCGCCGTCGGCATACGCGGGGCCACGCGCAGCGAGCGATTCGGCACGTGGGTCGAGGCGCGTGACATCGAGTGCGTGCTGACGCCCGAAGCATTGAGGCTGCGTGAGCCCGCCGCATCGCGCAGAAACATGCCCGCCTTCGCGCTGCTGCGCGCCGTCGCGCCGATCTTCGACGCTTCCGGACTCGCCTGGGGCCCCGCCGGGAGCACGGGCTTCGAACTGGCGAGCGGCCAGCCGACGGTCACGCCAACCAGCGATCTCGACGTCATCGTGCGAGCGCCCGAGCCGCTCTCGCGCGCCGATGCGTCGCGTCTCTTGGATGCGCTCTCGCACGAAGCGCGCTGCGTCGGCACGCGCATCGACGTGCAAATCGAAACCACCGACGCCGCCTTCTCGCTCGCCGAATACACCGGGCAAAACGTCCGCGTGCTGCTCCGTCACGCGGACGGCCCGAGCCTCGCCGCCGATCCGTGGGCCGTGCCGTGATCGCCTATCTGTTCCCGGGACAAGGCGCGCAGACGCCTGGCTTCCTGCATCGCCTCGGCGGCGAGAAGCCGCATCCGGCTATCGCGCGAACGCTCGCCGAGGCGTCGGCCATTCTCGGCGAAGACGTTCTATCGCTCGATGACGCGAACGCGCTCGCATCGACCGTCGCGGTGCAGATCGCGCTGACCGTCGCGGGCGTGGCGGCCGCGCGGGCGCTGGCCGAAGAAGGCATCGAACCGCACGCGGTCGCGGGCTTGTCCGTGGGCGCTTATGGCGCGGCCGTCGCCTGCGGCGCGATTGCTTTCGACGATGCATTGCGGCTCGTGCGCCTGCGCGCCACGCTCATGCAGGACGCGTATCCGCGCGGCTACGGCATGCTCGCGATACTCGGCCTGAACGAACGCGAGGTCGCGAGCGTGATCGAGAAGGTTCGCGACGAGGCGCGCGCCGATGCCTACCTCGGCAATCTGAATGCGCCGCGGCAAATCGTCGTATCGGGCAGCGATCAATCGCTCGACGCCGTGCGCGAAGCCGCCCTCGCACGCGGCGCGCGCAAGGCGGAGCGGCTCGCGGTGAGCGTGCCGTCGCATTGCGTATTGCTCGACGACGCAGCCGTGCGCCTCGCCGAAGCAGCCGACAAGGTGCGCTTCGTCGCGCCGCGGATCGCGTATGTCGGCAATCGCGGCGCGCGCGCCCTCGTGCGCGCCGATGCGATCCGCGAAGACCTCGCGACCAACCTGCGTTATCCGGTGCGCTGGCACGATTCGACGATCGCACTCGCCGAGCGCGGCGCGAACGTGTTCGTCGAAATGCCGCCCGGCCGCACGCTCACCCAGCTTCTCGCGGAAGCCCTGCCTGATGCACCGGCAATTGCGATGGACGCGTCGCCGGTGTCATCGATTGCGGCGCGCGTGCGCGCGGCATGCCGCCGCGCCGATGCATGAATCTGCGCGGTCTGTCGGCGATTCGTCATTGAGCCGTCAGAAAATAGGAATTGTCGGATAGCTTACGACGCGCTCGCCCGTGAGCATTGCGCTCCATCCGCGAATCGCGCGGATCGATCACAACAACTCATAAGGCAGACCATGAAACACGTACGCATTGCAATTGCAGCCTCCGCGGCATCCGCAGCTTTCGCGCTCGCTTCCTGTGGAAGCGTCGCCAATCTGAGCCCGGACACGCTGCTGCAATCCGGCCAGATGGCCACGCAGGCCTTCACGCTCAGCGACGCCGACGTGCGCCAGCTCTCCGACAAGTCGTGCTCGGAGATGGATGCGCAAAGCAAGATCGCGCCGGCGTCGAGCGCGTACACGCAGCGCCTGAACCGCATCGCGAAGCAGCTCGGCGACAACATCAACGGCGTGCCGGTGAACTACAAGGTATACATCACGAAAGATGTCAATGCGTGGGCGATGGCCAACGGCTGCGTGCGCGTCTATAGCGGCCTAATGGACATGATGAACGACGACGAAGTGCGCGGCGTGGTCGGCCATGAGATGGGCCACGTGGCGCTCGGCCACACGAAGAAGGCGATGCAGGTGGCCTACGCGACGTCGGCGGCGCGCTCGGTGGCGTCGTCGGCGGGCGGCGTGGTCGGCAGCCTGTCGGCATCGCAGCTCGGCGATCTTTCGGAGAAGTTCGTCAACGCGCAGTTCTCGCAGTCGCAGGAAAGCGCCGCCGACGATTATTCGTTCGATATGCAGAAGAAGAAGGGCTACAGCCCGGCGGGGCTCGTTACTGCATTCCAGAAGCTCGCGGCGCTGGATGGCGGGAAGTCGAGCATGCTGAGTTCGCACCCGTCGTCGCCGTCGCGCGCGAAGCATATCGAGGAGAGGCTTGCGGCGAAGTGACGTTGGGGCTGGCGCGGTTGAGCGGGAGCAGGATTGCGCGAGCCACTAAGTGATGAGTCCGCGGTGCCTGGGTCAGATGTGGGTGCTGATGCATCGCACCGCGGGCTTTTTTTCGTTGCTGCGATCGCCGACGTGCGCATGTGCGGCGCATTCGGAACAAATCAGTCAATGCCACACAGCAGCGTAGTAGAACCGATAGAAGCAAACTGTACCTAAAGTCAGTAGCAACACCGCCAACGCCCGCGACGAAGGGTTTTCAGCTCGTTTGAAACCACTGATTGCCCCTTGGACACTAGGTGACGTTAGCTTGTTGCCGTTCCAAAGATCAATATGCCCGCCACTTGCGTTATCCGCGCGCTCTCCGTCGCGCGTCCAGTAGCGTGAAAATTTTCAATGATGCCTGTGCGGCCTGCGGCTAGCCGCCTAGCACGCGCCCCTTCGTGGTGGTCCGGTCACCTTTTGCTACGAGTCGGTCGGTCATGTTGTCCCCGAGGCCGTTCGCTCGACACGCGCGTTATTTCGTTATGCTTGATGTTTGGCCTATGTCTAAGAGCCGAAGGCCGCCATCTGGATTACGTGGCGTTCTAGCATAAGAGTCCATCCGACAATCGCAATGAATCGCCAGCAACGAAGCCGCTAATCGACAAACTTTGACGGCCACAGAATATCGCGTGGGCGGGACGCTGTCGTGTTCTGGGGAATTGGCGCATGCTCGCGTCATATTAACGCGGCAGCCAGTCGCGCTCTCGGGACTTCGAGCACTCGGCTAACTGCGGCATGCAGCACTAGACGACTGACACGAAACAATTCGAACCAGCCGCGCGCTGCCGGACGCACAAAACAAAAAGCCCCACAAGTCTTCCGACTTGCGGGGCTTTTCTCCTACCACTGGCGGAGACGGAGGGATTCGAACCCTCGATCCAGTTTTTAGCCAGATGCTCCCTTAGCAGGGGAGTGCCTTCGACCTCTCGGCCACGTCTCCCAAACTTTTCGTTGCACCGGGAGTGCAGTGCAACGAGATCGAGATAATAGCCTGTTCAGCCGCAGCGGTCAAATTCGCATGACGATTTTTTCCAATCGATCAAATTCGAATCTCGCCGACAGCCGAACCGCAACAGTGCCAAGAGTACGAAGCCGCCTGCCCAGCCGCTCGGCCGCTCAGCCGCGATCCAGCTCGAACGCCTTGTGCAGCGCGCGAACGGCAAGCTCGGTGTACTTCTCGTCGATCAGCACGGAAATCTTGATTTCGGACGTCGAGATCATCTGGATGTTGATGCCCTCTTCCGACAACGTGCGGAACATCGTGCTCGCAATGCCCACGTGCGAGCGCATGCCCACGCCCACGACCGATACCTTCGACACCTTCGGATCACCCAGCACGGTTTCCGCGTTCACGTGGCCCTTTACCTGGCCGTTCAGGATCTCAAGCGCGCGCTGATAGTCGCCGCGGCCGACCGTGAACGTGAAGTCGGTCTTGCCGTTCACGCTCTGGTTCTGAATGATCATGTCGATGTCGATGTTCGCATCGGCCACCGGACCGAGAATCTGATACGCGACGCCCGGCTTGTCGGGCACGCCCATGACCGCGATGCGCGCTTCGTCGCGCTGGAACGCGATGCCGGAGATAACTGCCTTTTCCATGTTCTCGTCTTCTTCAAAAGTAATCAGGGTGCCCGAGTGCATCTCGGCCTCGAGCGGCATGAGCGGATCGGTCAGGCTCGACAGCACCCGCGTCTTCACCTGGTACTTGCCGGCGAATTCCACCGAGCGGATCTGCAGGACCTTCGAGCCCAGGCTCGCCATTTCCAGCATTTCCTCGAAGGTCACGCGATCCAGCCGGCGCGCTTCTTCGACGACGCGCGGGTCGGTCGTGTAGACGCCGTCGACGTCGGTATAGATCAGGCACTCGTCGGCCTTCAGCGCCGCCGCGATCGCGACCGCCGACGTGTCCGAGCCGCCGCGCCCGAGCGTGGCGATATGGCCTTCCGGATCGACGCCCTGAAAGCCCGTGATGACCACGACCTTGCCCGCGTCGAGGTCTTTCAGCACGCGTTCGCCGTCGATTTCGCTGATGCGCGCTTTCGTGAACGCGCTGTCCGTCTTGATCGGCACCTGCCAGCCGGCATAGCTCACGGCGTCGAGGCCTTCCGCGTGAAGCGCGATGGCGAGGAGTCCGACGCTCACCTGCTCGCCCGTGGAGGCAATCATGTCGAGTTCGCGCGGGTCCGGATTCGCCGTGATGTCTTTCGCAAGACCGAGCAGGCGGTTGGTTTCGCCGGACATCGCCGAGGGCACGACGACCATTCGGTGGCCGGCCTTGTGCCATTTGGCGACGCGCTTGGCGACGTTCTTGATGCGCTCGACCGAGCCCATCGAAGTGCCGCCGTATTTGTGTACGATGAGTGCCATTGTCGTTTTGAACTGAAGGGAAAACCGCGCTGACGCGCTCGATGCGTGCTGCTCGTGTTGCTATGGCGTTGCGCTCGGCGGCTTCGGGGATAAGGAAAGCCAGCAACGATACGCGGGTGCCGCCGCATGCCCGCCTGGGGAGTCGCACTCGTAGAGTGACTAATGCGCGCAAGGGGGCGCAAGCGGCGCATCACGGGCGAAATTCGCGTCTTTTGAACGGAGATGCCGCGCAAAGCGCGTGGCGGGCAAACGAGTTACGGTACCCGATCGAGGCCGAAATTTCAAGATTGGACGGCGGCGCGCCCTATTTTACCGGCTTCCTGCAGCACGCCTTGGTGACGCTTGTCAGGCGAGTAGCAAATCCGGCCGCCAGACGATGCGGCGCAACGGCGCATTCGCCGTCTCCGGCGCCACTTCGCGATTCACGCCGACGAGCGGCACGAAGAGAAGCGCATCGCGAATGAAAAGCAGCGGCACGTCGCGCTTCCACGCCGGCACGCCGCGCTCCTGAAACAGGTTCTTGAGCGTGCGGCTCGGCGCATCGGCGTAAAGACGCATGCGCTCGCCGCCGGCACGCGAGCGCGCGACGATGGGCGCCGCGCGCAACAAGCCCTCCGCGACGACATCGACACCGGGCAGCGCGGCCGGCTCGAACACGAACGAGCCGCGCCACTGCGGCAGCCGCCAGACTTCGTCGCCCTGCCAGTGCAATTCGCTCGGCGCCTTCGGCACCGCCGCGCCCTGATCGAGGTCGGGCGCATCCGCGCTGTCGCCGGTTTCCCAGAAGAGCGCATTGCGATACACGCGCAGACACCGCCCCGCATGATCGACGCGCAGCGCATGACCGTCGCGCGCGTTCGCCGCGTGCCGGAGCTGGCGCAGCATATCCGCGACGCGCGCCGTCGATGCAGCCGGCAAGTCGTGCGTGCGCATCCAGTAGCGCAGCACGTTGACGGCGCGTTCGTCGTCGAGCGCGAGCAGCGCGTCGAGTGCGAGCGCGCCCTCCTCTTCGCTCTGCGCGGTGTCCATGTCGAGACGCGCCAGATCGTCGAGCAGCCGCTGCGCCGATGCCGCATGCGACGCCGTGCGCGCGAGCGCATCGCGAAAGCCGGGGAAATGCACGGCGAGCACCGGCAGCACGTCGTGGCGCAACGCGTTGCGCGCGTAGCGGGTATCGGCGTTCGATTCGTCGTCGATCCAGCTTAAGTCGCGCTCGTGCGCGTACTGCTCGAGTTGCGCCCGCAAGAGCCGCAACAACGGCCGCAGGCGCGGCACGTTCGCGCCGTCGAGCCGCTGCGGCGCCATCGCGGCGAGCCCGGCGACGCCCGCGCCGCGCAACAATTGCAGCAGCACAGTCTCCGCCTGATCGTCGGCGTGATGCGCGATCAAGAGCGCCGCCGCGCCGTGCCCGTCGCAGAGTTCGTCGAGCGCGCGATAACGCGCATCGCGCGCGGCGGCTTCGAGGCTTTCGCCGCCCGCGCGCATGACGTCGACATGGCGCGCCGCGTAACGCACGCCGACCGACGCGGCGAACGACTGGCAGTGCGCGGCCCACGCATCGGCGTTCGGACTCAGCCCGTGATGCACATGGAACGCGACGACGCGCGCCGCCCCGAACACGCGCACGGCGGCATCGAGCAAAACGGTGGAATCGAGGCCGCCGCTCAGTGCGACGGCAAGCAGCGAATCAGCGGCGAGTCCGGCATCGGCCACTGCCGCGCGGACCGCCTCGAGCACGAGGCGGCCGGCCGTGGTTTCGCTGTCGGATGTCACGAGAATCGCGAAGAGAAGGAAGAAGAGGAAGAAGCAAGCGTCAGGACGGCGCGATCATGCGCCGGGCAGCGATTCCTTGAACTTGCCGTAGGCCATGATCTTGTCGAAGCGGCGATCGCGCAAGTCTTGCATGCTCATGCCCTGGAACTGACGCAGCGAATCCGCGAGCGCGCGGCGCAGGAGCGCGGCCATGCCCTTCGGATCGCGATGCGCGCCGCCGAGCGGCTCGTTCACGATTTTGTCGATGAGTCCGAGCGCCTTCAGCCGATGCGCGGTCAAACCGAGCGCCTCGGCCGCTTCCGGCGCCTTCGCTGCGCTCTTCCACAGAATCGACGCGCAGCCTTCCGGCGAGATGACCGAGTACGTGGAGAATTGCAGCATCATCACCGTGTCCGCGACGGCAATGGCCAGCGCGCCGCCCGAGCCGCCTTCGCCGATGATCGTCGTGATGATCGGCGTCTTGAGCTCGGCCATGACGAACAGATTGCGGCCGATGGCTTCGGACTGCCCGCGCTCTTCCGCGCCGATGCCCGGATACGCGCCCGGCGTATCGACGAACGTGAAGATCGGCATGCTGAACTTTTCGGCCAGGCGCATGAGCCGCTCGGCCTTGCGATAGCCTTCCGGACGCGGCATGCCGAAGTTGCGCAATGCGCGCTCCTTGGTGTCGCGGCCCTTCTGATGGCCGATCACCATGCACGGCTGCCCGTTGAAACGCGCGAAGCCGCCGACGATAGCCAGGTCGTCCGCGAAAGAGCGGTCGCCATGCAGTTCGTGAAAGTCGGTGAACAGTTCGCTCACATAGTCGAGCGTGTACGGACGCTGCGGATGGCGCGCGATTTGCGAAACCTGCCACGGCGACAGGTTGGCGTACAAATCTTTGGTGAGCTGCTGGCTCTTCTTCGACAGCCGCTCGATTTCTTCCGAGATGTCGACAGCGGAATCGTCCTGAACGAAGCGGAGTTCTTCGATCTTCGCTTCGAGTTCAGCGATCGGCTGCTCGAAATCCAGAAACGTGGTCTTCATGTGTTCGAGTCCTTGAACAACGGGCAGGGGCGCAAGGGCGTCTATTCTAACCGCCTCCGTCCCTGTTAAAAACGCGCGGGAACTATCAATTATAAATCAACGATAGTCCGGCAAATGCGCTTGCGAATCAGTGGTCTGCGGGAATCGGGTTCAGGCTGCGCCACATGTACCACGTCGCGACGGTTCGCCACGGCTCCCAGTTCGCCGCGACCTCGCGCGCTTCGCTGCGCGTGACCGGCTCGCCGCTGAAGTAATTCACGCTGATCGCCTGAATGAGGCCGAGGTCGTCGAGCGGCAGCACGTTCGGGCGCGACAGGTTGAAGATGAGGAACATCTCCGCCGTCCATCGTCCGATGCCGCGAATCTGCGTGAGCTCGGCGATCACGGCTTCGTCGTCCATCGACGCCCACGTATCCACGTGCAGCGCCCCCGAGACGAAGTGCTGCGCGAGATCCAGGATGTACTCGGTCTTGCGCTTCGAGAGGCCGCACGCTTGCAGCTTCTCCGCGCCGAGCGCGATGAAATCCGCCGGCAGGATGGTCGGACACGCGGTCTTCACGCGCTCCCAGATGGCTTGCGCGGCCTTCACCGAAATCTGCTGTCCGGCAACCGAACGCGCGAGCGTCGAGAACGGATCGCCGAGATTGACGAGATGCATCTGCCCGAACTTCGGGATCAGCTTCTTGAGAATGCGGTCGCGTTTCATGAGATCGGCGCAGGCCTTGTCCCAGTAGTCGGGACGCTCGATCTCGCGCGTGAGGCCGCCCACTTGCGCGGGCACGGCGGCATCGGCCGTGACCACGCGCGACTTGCGCACGACTTCACCCGGCTCCTTGTCCGCGACGAGCGACTGCGCGTTCGCCGCATCGCTCGCGGATGCGCGGCCGTTGCCCTTCGCTCGCGGCGCAGGCGCGGGCACGATGTCGGCCTTCGACGTTCGCGCGGAGACATCGTCGCCGTTGACGCGGCGCGCGCCGTTCACGTGCGCGCCTGGCGTGTCCTTCGATGCCCGCTTGAGCGCGGTCTTGCGCGGCGCTGCGGTCGAGGCACTCTCTGTCTGCGTGCTTGCGTTCAATTGCGCACCGCGCGTCCGCTTCGTTGCGGGCGACGCAGCGCTTCCTGACGCGGGTCGCTTGACCGGCGTCTTCCTGGCCGTTGCCATCTTGCCTCCTGCCTGGCGAGTCGATCAGAGGGTTCGAAGGGTCGCGCTCAAACGCGACGCCATTCGGTCGACCCACCCGGTTTGTCTTCAAGCGCAATTCCGGCTTCGAGCAACTGGGCGCGAATCCGGTCTGCTTCGGCATAGTTCTTCGCCTGCTTCGCGGCGATGCGCTCGGCGATTTTGGCTTCGATCTCTTGCGGCGACAGGCCTTCTGCCACAGCGGTGCCGCCTGCTTGTTGCAGGAAGGCGCGCGGCTCGCGGCCGAAGAAGCCGAGCACCTGGCCCAGGCCTTTGAGCTGGCGCGCGAGCGCCGCATCGCGCGTGCGGTTGACTTCGCTTGCGAGATCGAACAGCACGGACACGGCCACCGGCGTGTTGAAGTCGTCGTTCATCGCAGACTGGAAACGCTGCGCGTTCGCCTCGTCCCAGTCAAGTTGCTGATTGTCCGGCTCGACATCCTTCAACGCCGTATATAGACGCGTCAGTGCGTTCCTTGCATCGTCGAGATGCACGTCGCTGTAGTTCAGCGGCGACCGATAGTGTGCCCGCGCAATAAAGAAGCGCACCACTTCGGCATCGAATTTTTCGAGCACTTCGCGGATCGTGAAGAAGTTGCCGAGCGACTTCGACATCTTCTCGCTGTCGATCTGCACGAAGCCGTTATGCATCCAGTAGTTCACGAAGGTCTGGCCGGTCGCGCCTTCGCTTTGCGCGATCTCGTTCTCGTGATGCGGGAACTGCAAGTCCTGGCCGCCGCCGTGAATGTCGAAATGTTCGCCGAGCAGTTTGCAGGCCATGGCCGAACATTCGATATGCCAGCCCGGACGGCCGCGTCCCCACTTTGAGTCCCAGCCCGAGTCCGCGGGCTCGCCCTCCTTCGCGCGCTTCCACAGCACGAAGTCGAGCGGATCTTCCTTGGCATCGTTGGCCGCGACGCGCTCGCCCGCGCGCAGGTCTTCGAGCGACTTGCCCGAGAGCTTGCCGTAGCCCGTGAACTTGCGCACCGCGTAGTTCACGTCGCCGTCCTTCGCGTGATACGCGTAGCCGTTCGCTTCCAACGCATCGATCATGCCGAGCATCTGCGGGATGAAGTCGGTGGCGCGCGGCTCGATGTCCGGGCGCGCGACGCCGAGCGCGGCGGCATCTTCGTGCATCGCCGTGATGAAGCGCTGCGTGAGCGACTTGATCGGCTCGTTGTTCTCGACCGCGCGACGGATGATCTTGTCGTCGATGTCCGTGATGTTCTGAACGTGCGTGACCTTGTAGCCGAGCGTGCGCAGCCACCGTTGCACGACATCGAACACCACCATCACGCGCGCATGACCGATATGACAATAGTCATAGACCGTCATTCCGCAGACATACATGCGTACCTCGCCGGGGCGAAGCGGCGTGAAGGGTTGCTTGTCACGCGCGAGCGTGTTGTAGATGCGCAGCGAATTCATAGAGGACAGTGCGTGAGCCGGAACCAACCGTGCGTGGAGTCGCAAACGGCGTGCTCGATCTTGCGGGGCGAAGAAGACGCACACGCGAGCGCGAACACGACGGTCATACGACCAGGACGGAGACGGCCACGAGTGGCGAAGACAGTCCGATGTCGGCAGCGCGTGAGCACGAGCGTATGTCGTGTGCAAGACGCGTGCGCGGAACGTCCGGACCTTTTGTTAGAATGGGTCGGAGTATAACACCCGGATTTGAGCCCATGAAACCTCCAGGCGGCCGCGCGGCGGGCAATGTAACGCGTGCTTCGTGCTTCGCTTTCGGCCCCGCCGTTCATGGTGTTTCGCGCGTCGCCCGGCAGTCGCTTTCCGAATCGTTCACAGCCGAGCTTCCGGGTTCTTCGCTTTCTTCCCGCCTCCTTCCTTGACCCATATTCAAGTGACTCACGCCCACGCGCGCATGCCTCTGCAATTCTCTCGCCGGCCCGCGGCCGATCGCTTCCTTTTCCGTTTCCGCTCACGCTTTGCCGCGACGCTTGCGCGCACCGCCGCTGTCGCCGTCTTCGGCGTCGCCGCATGCTTCGGCTGGTCGAGCGCGGCGCTCGCGCAGGTATCGACGGCCACGGCGGACGATACGCCGCAGATCGACGCTTCCATCGCCAACAAGGACTGGAACGCCGCGCTCACGCAACTGGACGCACGCCTGGCCACGCATCCGCGCGACGTGCAGGCGAAGTTCAAGCGCGCGACGGTGCTGGCCCGTCTGAATCGCGACGATGAAGCCATCACCGCGTTCACCGAGCTCACGCAGGCTTACCCCGAGTTGCCCGAGCCGTACAACAATCTCGCGGCGCTGTACGCGAAGAAAGGCCGCTACGAAGATGCGCGCGTCGCGCTGGAAACGGCCGTGAAAGCGAATCCCGGCTATGCCCTCGCCTACGACAATCTCGGCGATCTGTATTTGCGGCTCGCGAGCGAATCGTATAAACGCGCGCAGTCGCTCGGCTCGACGAGCCCGGTCACGCGCCAGCGCGTGACCGCCATCCAGAACATCATCACGCCGCCGCCGAGAAAGCGCGGAGCGGCTGCGGCTTCCGGCGCGCAGGCGGCGTCGGCGCCGCGCGCGGCATCGGATTTGTGGACGCCCGCGCCGGGCTCCGATTTCACCACGATGCCCTCGCCCGACAGCTACTCGCCGTTCGGCGGACCGAGCGGCCCGCTGCCCACGTCGCCTTATGTCGCGCCCGACGGGCAGCCGTAACGAGAGAACCCGCGCGCGCAGGCGGTAAGCTGTCGACCTGCGCCGCGCGATTGCACGACGCTTTGCATCCATCAATCGAGGATTGGACCTTCATGAAATTGCTGATGTTGGCGCTGTCCGGCGCCGCCCTGATCGCGACAGCCCCCGCCTTTGCTCAGAGCGCGCAGGCCGCGCATCCGAACGTGCTCTTCAAGACGTCGCAAGGCGACATCCGCGTCGAGCTGTATCCGGAGAAGGCGCCGAAGACCGTCGAGAACTTTCTGGCCTACGTGAAGTCCGGTCAATACAGCGGCACGATCTTTCATCGCGTGATTCCCGGCTTCATGATTCAGGGCGGCGGCTATAGCACGAGCTTTGCTGAGAAGCCCACGCGCGCGCCGATTCCGCTCGAAAGCCGCAACGGCCTGAAGAACGCGACCGGCACCATCGCGATGGCTCGCACGAGCGATCCGAACTCGGCAACGGCGCAGTTCTTCATCAATACGGTCGATAATGCCGGCCTCGACTATCCGAACCCGGACGGCAACGGCTATGCCGTGTTCGGCAAGGTGGTCTCGGGCATGGATGTCGTGAAGAAGATCGAAGGCAGCCCGACCACCACGCGCGGGCCGATGGCGGACGTGCCGCAGAAGCCGACCGTCATCGAGTCGGCCACCGTGGTGTCCCAGTAACACGAACACTCGCGGCGGCGCGCGATGGTCGCGCGCCGCGCATTGCGCTCATTCAACACACCGGAGAAAGAACATGGTCGAACTGCATACGAACCACGGCGTCATCAAGATCGAACTCGACGCGGAAAAAGCGCCGAAGACCGTTGAGAACTTCCTCAACTACGTGAAGAAAGGCCACTACGACAACACGGTGTTCCATCGCGTGATCGACGGCTTCATGATTCAGGGCGGCGGCTTCGAGCCGGGCATGAAGCAGAAGCCGACCGACGCGCCGATCCAGAACGAAGCCAACAACGGCCTCACGAACGACACCGGCACGGTCGCGATGGCGCGCACCAACGACCCGCACTCGGCCACCGCGCAGTTCTTCATCAACGTGAAGGACAACGACTTCCTGAACCACTCGTCGCCGACGCCGCAAGGCTGGGGCTACACCGTGTTCGGCCGCGTCGTCGAAGGTCTGGATGTCGTCGAGAAGATCAAGAAGGTCAAGACGGGCTCGAAGGGCTTTCACCAGGACGTGCCGGTCGATGACGTGATCATCGAGAAGGCCGTGGTGGTCTGATCGTTCATCGCATGATCGATACGAAGTCTTTCGGTCGCGAAGCGAAACACGAAGCAGCGGGCAGCGCGCATGTCGCGCGTCCGCTGTTTTTCATTTCGGACCTGCACCTGAGCGAGGCGATACCGAAGACGGTCGCCGCGTTCGAGCATTTCATCGAAGTCACGGCCAGCGAGGCGGACTCCGTTTTTATTCTCGGCGACCTGTTCGAGTTCTGGGTCGGCGACGACGTGCTCGATCCCGCCGTCGACCACGAGCGCGCACGCTTCGCGCGGCGCATGACGAAGCTCATGCACACGCTCTCGGAGCGCGGCATCGGGCTCTTTGTGATGCACGGCAATCGCGACTTTCTGCTCGGCAAGCGCTTCATGCGCGAAGCCGGCGCCATGCTGCTGCCCGATCCGTACGCGATGACCGCGTTCGGCACGCGCATCGTGCTCGCGCACGGCGACGCGCTGTGCACCGCGGATCGCGCGTATCAGTACTTTCGCCGCTTCGCGCGCAACTCCTACGCGCAACGCGCTTTTCTTGCGCTGCCGCTGGGCGCGCGGCTCGCCATTGGCGAACGCATGCGAAGCAAAAGCGAAGGCGCGCGCATGAACGGCGTATCGGCCAAATACGACGTGACGCGCAAGGCCGTGTCGGAGCTCTTCATCCGAAGCCGCACGCATACGCTGATTCACGGCCATACGCACCGTCCGGCGATGCATCGCGAAGTGGAAGGCGTGCGCTGGGTGCTGCCCGATTGGGAACTGGATATCGACGCGCCGCGCGGCGGCTATCTACGTCTGGATGCCGGCGGCGTGCGCGCGCTTCCGCTATAAGTGACGTTCGGCGCTGCGCGCCTCGCCTTCGATCACTTTTGAGAGGCGCTTCAGGTCGAGCAGCGCCGCGCCGTCCACGCCGTGCAGCGCCTCGACGCGCGCGCCGAGCCGCTCCAGCGCCGCGACGATCTCGTCGGTGCGCTGCGCCTGCGTCGATGCGTGATCGATCAGGCCGTGAATGGCGAGCGACACCGGATCGTCCGCGTTAGGCGTGATGCCGTACGCGCAGAACGCGGCGCTCGCGTTCTCGCGCGCATCGGGCTTTTTCGCGACGGCCGGCATCACCACGCGCGCCGGATTGCCCACCGCCGTGCCGCCCGCCGGCACCGGCTTCACGACGACCGCGTTCGAACCGATCTTCGCCTGCGCGCCGACGGTGAAGCTGCCGAGCACTTTCGCGCCCGCGCCGACAATCACGCCTTGCTCGAGCGTCGGGTGCCGCTTCGCGCCGCGCGAGAGCGACGTGCCGCCGAGCGTCACGCCCTGGTAGATGGTGCAGTCGTCGCCGACGATAGCCGTCTCGCCGATCACCACGCCCATGCCGTGATCGATGAACACGCGCCGCCCGAGCGTCGCGCCCGGATGAATCTCGATGCCGGTCAGAAAACGCGCGATCTGCGACACGAAGCGCCCGAGCCAGCGCCAGCCGCGGTTCCAGCAGCCGTGCGCGAAACGATGCAGGACGATGGCATGCAGGCCCGGATAACACGTGACGACTTCAAAGACGCTGCGAGCGGCGGGATCGCGCTCACGAATGGCGGCGATGTCTTCGCGAAATCGGTCGAACATGGCGGTGGTCTCGGTCGGGGGAAAGATGGCGCTGGATCGCGCCGGGTCGCACTGTGTCGCGTTCTGCTTTGCTGAAAACGCGCAAAGCTTATGACGGCGAGCCGTTTTGTGCCGATTGTAGGACGAGCGCGCCGCCGTTGCAGGACGCGCCCGATGCCCCCGATGACAACGCGGTCGCGCTCACGGCTTACCACGCAGAAGAATATGCTTTGCAATGCCTCGAAGAATGTTCACTTCCTCACGTTCGAGACCGGCTCGTGCAAAAAGACGCCGCACGCGCGACATCAGCTTCTTCGGATTGGCCGGATCAAGGAACGATAGCGCGATCAATGCCTCTTCGAGGTGCGCGTACATGCCTTCGATTTCATCGCTCGGTGCGAGCTGCACCACCGTTTCGCCGGGCGTCGCGACGGGCGCGGCCTGATGAAACGCGAGCCGCAGTTCGTAAGCAAGCACCTGCACCGCCTGCGCGAGATTGAGCGAGCTGTACGCGGGGTTCGCGGGAATATGCGCGAGCGCGCTGCATCGTTCGACATCCGCGTTGGAAAGCCCGGTGCGCTCGTTGCCGAAGACGAGCGCAATGTCGCCGTGATGCGTGAGCTCGCGCGCGCGTTCGCCCACGACACGCGGCGGCATGTGCGGCGGACCGTACTCGCGCGTGCGCGCGGTCAGCGCGACGGACCAGTGCACGCCGACGAGCGCATCCGCGAGCGTATCGACGACATGCGCGGACGCGAGCACGTCGTCCGCGCCGCTCGCCATCGCGATGGCTTCGGGGTCGTTCTTCACGTCGGCGACGCGCGGCGCGACCAGCACGAGGCGCGCGAAGCCCATCGTCTTGAGCGCGCGGGCCGCGGCGCCCACATTGCCCGGATGACTCGGCTCGACGAGGATGAATCGCGTGGACGTGAAGCCACCGGCGGGGAGAGAGAGATCGTTGGATTCCAAGGCGCGGTTCGTGCTCTGAGTTGCAGACGGGTTGCAGATGTTTGCGGATAACTGCGGGACTAACCCGCTATGTTATCGCCGATTGACCCGCTCGGCCGCCCTCGCTGCGCCCGGCCGCATTCGGGTAAAATGGCCCCTTCGCGCTTCGTGAACGTCTGCGAGCGCCCCGCTCTTATTCAATTCGTCTTTCGTCGACCTTAGTCGTTGTCGCCAACCCATCTTGCAACCCATCGCCCGCGCACGTGAGTGCAACGCGCGGCGGTCAAAGGATTTCGCTCATGCATCCGATGCTCAACATCGCTGTCAAGGCCGCGCGCCGCGCCGGACAGATCATCAACCGCGCGTCGCTGGACCTGGACCGCCTCCTCGTCAGCAAGAAGCAGCACAACGACTTCGTGACGGAAGTCGACAAGGCGTCGGAAGCGGCCATCATCGAGACGCTGCGCAACGCCTATCCCGATCATTCGATTCTCGCGGAAGAGTCGGGCCAGGACGATCGCGAATCGGACTATCAGTGGATCATCGATCCGCTCGACGGCACCACCAACTTCATTCACGGCTTCCAGTACTACTGCGTGTCGATCGCGCTCGCGCACAAGGGCACGGTCACGCAAGCCGTCGTCTACGATCCGACGCGCAACGATCTGTTCACCGCCTCGCGCGGCGGCGGCGCGTATCTGAACGAGCGGCGCATTCGCGTCGGCAAGCTGGACCGCCTCTCCGACGCGCTCATCGGCACGGGCTTTCCGTTCCGCGACGGTCAGGGCCTGAACGCCTACACGCGTCTGTTCAGCGAAATGACGATGTCGTGCGCGGGGCTGCGCCGTCCGGGCGCGGCGGCGCTCGATCTCGCGAACGTCGCGGCCGGACGGCTCGACGGCTTCTTCGAGCAAGACATTCATCCGTGGGACGTCGCCGCGGGCAGCCTGATCGTGACCGAAGCGGGCGGGCTCGTCGGCAACTACACGGGCGAATCGGACTTCCTGTTTCAGAACGAGATCGTCGCCGCGAACCCGAAGGTGTACGCGCAGATGGTCAAGATTCTCGACATGTATTCGCGCACGCGTCTGACGGGCGAATAAGCCGGCGCACGCGAAGCAATCGCTTTGCCGGAGCGCGCGCAGCCGCGCTCCGTTTCCATTAGCCTGACGGGCGCGCCGCGTGCTCTGCAATGAACGTCGCGCTCGGCTAGAGTGCAATCTTTTGCTTCGCGTTCCGCGGGGCGCGCTTTCTCCCCTTCATTTTCATTTTCATTTCCGTTTCAGTTTCCGTTTACGGCGCCACGCGCCCCGGCCGCCCGCACCCATGAAAAAAGGCTTCTATACGATCATCGCCGCGCAGTTCGTCTCGTCGCTGGCGGACAACGCGCTTCTGATCGCCGCCATCGCGATGCTCGCCGTCGTGCGCTCCGCGCCGTGGGTCACGCCGCTCTTGCAGATCTTCTTCACCGTTTCGTACGTGGTGCTCGCGCCTTTCGTCGGCGCATTCGCCGATGCGCTGCAAAAGCGCCACGTCATGTTCATCTCGAACGCGTTGAAGGCAGGCGGCTGCGCGCTGATGATCGCCGGCGTGCATCCGATGATCGCGTACGGCGTCGTCGGCCTCGGCGCGGCCGCGTACTCGCCGGCCAAGTACGGCATCCTCACCGAACTGCTGCCGCCGCAAAAGCTGATCGCGGCCAACGCGTGGCTCGAATCGGCGACGGTCGGCTCGACCATCATCGGCACTGTGATCGGCGGCGCGCTCGTGAGTCAGGTCGTCGAACGCTGGGTGTCGCAGGCGCATGTGCCGCTCGTCACGAGCGCCGCCCACGCCGCGATGTTCGCCGTGATGGTGATTTACGCATCGGCGGCCGTCATCAACGCGTTCATCCCCGATACCGGCGCGCGTTATCCGAATCTGCTGACGCAGCCGACGCGCCTCGTGCACGACTTTTCGCGCTGCTTCAAGGTGTTGTGGAGCGACAAGCTCGCGCAGATCGCGCTCTGGGTCACGACGCTCCTGTGGGGCGCGGCCGTCACGCTGCAACTGCTCGTGCTGAAGTGGGCCGATGCGAACCTCGGCTTGTCACTTTCGAAGGCGGCGGTTCTGCAAGGCATCACGGGTGTCGGCATTGCGCTCGGCGCGGCAGCGGCGTCCGCGTGGATCGCGCTGCGGCAGTCGCTGAAGGTGCTGCCGGTCGGCGTGCTGATCGGCGCGGTGGCGATCGCGATGGCGTTCTACAACAAGGACCTGTTTCCGGCGGGCGCGGGCGTTCACATCGGTCCGCTTTTCGCGCCGGCCTACATACTGATGGCCTATCCGCTGATGATCGCGCTCGGCGGCTTGTCGGGCTTTTTCATCGTGCCGATGAACGCGATACTGCAACATCGCGGCGCGACGCTGCTTTCGGCGGGTCATTCGATCGCCGTGCAGAATTTCAACCAGAATCTCGCCGTGCTCGCGATGCTCGGCGCGTATGCGCTGCTCCTGACCGAGAAGGTGCCGGTGCAATGGATCATCGTCGTGTTCGGCGTCTTCGTCTGCGGGATGATGGCGCTCGCGATGCGCCGCCATACGCGCAATGAACGGGAAGTGGATCTGGGCGCGCTCGTCGAGGAATGAACCTTGCTTGTCCGTTGAATCCGGCTGCATGCGTCGCCGTCTGACCAAGGGAGGAAACGACGGCGCACGGTTTGAGTCGTAACAGCAGGAACGCGCATCAGCGCAAGAGGCCGCGCGGGCCGGATCATGACATAGCTCGCGCGCAGCCATTCTCCGGCACGTCAAATAAAGGAGCAATGAAATGGGACTGTTTTCACGTTCGACGCTCGACAGCAAGATCAATGGCGCAGCCGATGTCGGCCAGCGCGCCGTGCGCGGTGCGGGCGATGTCGTCGATTCGGCGACCGACCAGCTGCGCAGCCTGCTCGACGATCTGGAAAGCTCGCTTCAGGGCGCGAAGGATATCGACGCCGACCGCCTGCGCAAGCAACTGCAATCGAAGCTGAAGTTCGCGCGCTCGCAGATGGACGGCGCGAGTTCGGCCATCACCGACAGGCTCGGCGACGCAGCGGGCTACGCGGACGACTTCGTCCATGACAAGCCGTGGCACACGCTCGGCGCGGTCGCGGGTCTCGCGCTGCTCGTCGGCTTTCTGGCGGGACGCTCCTGAAGCATCGCGCCTGCTTTGCCTGTGACACCGGGGCCGCCGCAGGGTGGCCCCGCTTGCTTTTGCATCTCCCGTCGCGCGGCCTATGCCTTTCGGCCGCCTCCGTCATCTGATTACGACGGGTTAAACTCTTGCACTATCGGCTGAATCGCGGCTGAGCGCGCGTTGCGTTCCGCCCGTTGGCTCTTACCGCACGCAAGATGGGCAATCACACGGCAACTCCCGACTCTCCTTCCGCACCGGCCGCCGCCGCGCTTCCGGCAGATTTCGCGCAGCACACGCCGATGATGCAGCAGTACCTGCGCATCAAGGCGGAGCATCCCGGCACGCTCGTCTTCTATCGCATGGGCGATTTCTACGAGCTCTTCTTCGACGATGCCGAGAAAGCCGCGCGCCTGCTCGATCTCACCCTCACGCAACGCGGCGCGTCCGGTGGCAATCCGATCCGCATGGCGGGCGTGCCGCACCACGCGTGCGAGCAATATCTCGCGAAGCTCGTGAAGCTCGGCGAATCGGTTGCGATTTGCGAACAGATCGGCGATCCGGCGACGTCGAAAGGGCCGGTCGAGCGCAAGGTCGTGCGCGTGGTCACGCCCGGCACGCTCACCGACGCGGCGCTGCTCTCCGACAAGAGCGATGTCTATCTGCTCGCGCTCTGCCCCGCGCACAACCGGCGCGGCGTGGTGACGAGCGTCGGCCTCGCGTGGCTCAATCTGGCGAGCGGCGCGCTGCGGCTCGCGGAAGTCGCGCCCGAGCAAGTGGCAGCGGCGCTGGAACGCATCCGTCCGTCGGAGACGCTCATCGCCGATACCGTCACAGACATGCAGGCGACTTTCGGCGTCGCGAATCTCGCCGCGCCGACGCGCGTGCCCGCCTGGCACTTCGATGTCGGCTCCGGCACGCAGCGCCTTCGCGAGCAACTCAACGTCGCGAGCCTCGACGGTTTCGGCGGCGAGACGCTGACCTGCGCGTGCGGCGCGGCGGGCGCGCTCTTGCTCTACGCCGCCGCGACGCAAGGGCAGCAGTTGCGCCATGTGCGAAGCCTCAAGGTCGAGCATGAGTCGGAGTACATCGGGCTCGACCCGGCGACGCGCCGCAATCTCGAACTGACCGAAACGCTGCGCGGCACCGAATCGCCGACGCTCTGCTCGCTGCTCGATACCTGCTGCACGAGCATGGGCAGCCGCCTGTTGCGTCACTGGCTGCATCATCCGCCGCGCGATGCTTCCGTCGCGCAGGCTCGCCAGCATGCGATCGGCGCGCTGCTCGACGCGCCGGCTGCGAGCGGTCTCGATGCGCTGCGCACGGCGCTTCGCAAGATCTCGGACATCGAACGCATCACGGGGCGGCTCGCGCTGCTCTCGGCGCGTCCGCGCGATCTGTCCTGCCTGCGCGACACGTTTGCCGCGCTGCCCGAGCTTCAGACGCTCGTCGCCGCGTTGCCCGCGCAGCCGGCGGCGCTCGCGCGCATCGGCGCGGCGCTCGAACCGCCGCACGAATGCCTCGATCTTCTCTCGAGCGCCATTGCGCCCGAGCCGGCCGCGCTGATTCGCGACGGCGGCGTGATCGCGTGCGGCTACGACGCCGATCTCGACGAACTGCGCGATATTTCGGAGAACTGCGATCGATTCCTGATCGACCTCGAAGCGCGCGAGCGCGCGCGCACGGGCATCGGCAACCTGCGCGTCGAATACAACCGCGTGCATGGCTTTTATATCGAAGTGACGCGCGGCCAGACCGACAAGGTGCCGGACGATTACCGCCGCCGTCAGACGCTCAAGAACGCGGAGCGATACATTACGCCCGAGCTCAAGGCATTCGAGGACAAGGCGCTGTCGGCGCAGGAACGGGCGCTCGCCCGCGAACGCGCGCTCTATGAAGCGCTGCTGCAAAACCTGTTGCCGTTTCTCGAAGATTGTCAGCGCGTCGCGAGCGCGCTCGCCGAACTGGACTTGCTAGGCGCGTTCGCGGAGCGTGCGCGCGCGCTCGATTGGGTCGCGCCGGAGTTCGCGGCGGACGCCGGCATCGACATCGAACAGGGACGGCACCCGGTCGTGGAGGCGCAGGTTGAGCAGTTCATCGCGAACGATTGCTGCCTGAACGACGACCGCAAGCTGTTGCTGATCACCGGCCCCAACATGGGCGGTAAATCGACGTTCATGCGGCAGACAGCGCTCATTGCGCTGATGGCGTATGTCGGCAGCTACGTGCCGGCCAGGCGCGCGCGTTTCGGCGCGCTCGACCGCATCTTCACGCGCATCGGCGCGGCCGACGATCTCGCGGGCGGCCGGTCCACGTTCATGGTCGAGATGACCGAAGCCGCCGCCATTCTCAACGACGCCACGTCGTCTAGCCTCGTCCTCATGGACGAGATTGGCCGCGGCACCTCGACGTTCGACGGCCTCGCGCTCGCGTGGGCCATCGCGCGGCATCTGCTGTCGCACAACCACTGCTATACGCTGTTCGCGACGCATTATTTCGAATTGACGCAGCTGCCCACCGAGTTCACGCAGGCGGCGAACGTGCACTTGTCTGCGGTCGAGCACGATCACGGCATCGTGTTCCTGCATGCGGTCAACGAAGGGCCGGCGAACCAGAGCTACGGCTTGCAGGTCGCGCAACTCGCGGGCGTTCCGTCGGCGGTGATCCGCGCCGCGCGCAAGCATCTCGTGCATCTGGAGCAGCAGTCCATCGGGCAGCCGACCGCGCAGTTCGATCTCTTCGCGAGCCCGCCGTACGCGTTCGACGACGAGCCGGATAGCGAACCCGCCGCTCGACCCGCGCCCGATCATCCGGTGCTCGACAAACTGCGCGCGCTCGATCCGAACGACGTGCGTCCGCGCGATGCGCTTGATTTGCTGTACGAACTGCATGAACTGGCGAATCAAGCGCCGGATGCGTCGCACTGAGCCCATCGCCGGCACGGGCGCGTCGCGTCTTCTGCGCGCGGCCGCTCGGCTCTGCAATGGCGCGTTCGTAACGACGCTCTTGGCGGGCGCCTTTGCTCAGGCACACGCGCAAAATGGCGATCCGCTGACCTTCGCGGTGATCTCGGACGCGCTCACCCGCCCCGCTGACGAAACGCCCGTGCGTCAAATGCTCGATGCCATCGCGCGGGATCGCAGCGTCGGCTTCATCGTCTACGACGGCAACGTGAAAGGCGCGACCGAGCCGTGCCGCGACAGCATCTATCAGTCGCGGCGCGATCTGCTGGATGCATCGCGAACGCCGGTGGTGCTCCTGCTCGGCCAGCACGATTGGGCCGATTGCGGCCTGACGCATGGCGGCGCGTACGATCCCGTCGAGCGGCTAGATTTCGTTCGGCAGCTTTTCTTCGCGGATGCCAGTTCGCTGGGACAGAATCCGCTCACGCTCACACGCGAAAGCGAGGTTGCGCGCTTTCGGCCGTTTCGTGAAAACGTGCGCTGGCAGGCCGAAGGCATTGCGTTCATCGGCCTGAATGCGCCGAGTCCGAACAACCATTATCTGACGGCAGGCGGGCGCAACGGCGAGTTCGAGGATCGCACGGTCGCGACGACGTTCTGGCTCGATCACGCTGCCGAATCGGCGCGGCGCGCGGGCATGCGGGCGCTCGTCATCGTGTTGCAGGGCGATCCCGACTTCGCGCGTTACGAACGGCGCGACCGTTTCGCGTGGCTGCGCTTTTCGCGGGCGAACGAACCGCGCGATGGCTTTCTCGAACTCAAACGCTCGCTCGTGAAAGCGGCGGAGACGTTTCGCGGGCCGGTGATCGTCATTCATCGAACGGAAGCGTCCGAGCCGAACGGTTTTCATATCGACCAGCCGCTGCGTAACGACAAGGGGCTGACCGTGACGAATCTGACGCGCGTCGCGCTTTCGCTTAAGCGACCGCAGTCGCAATGGCTGGAAGTGGTCAGCGACGCGCGATGGCATCCGCCGTTTCGGTTGCGCGTGCGCGATATACGCGATGTACGCGACGTGCGCGACCTGCGGAACGCGCAGGACTCCCGCAAGCACGAAGCGACAGAGCCGAGAGCAGAGACGCCCGCGCAGTCCGCGCCGTCGAGCGCGCCTTACGGCTCATATTCCGATTACATGCCCACTGCGCCCGCTTCCACACCGCCCGCGCTGCCGCGCAACGATCTGCCTGCGCAGTTGCCCGCGCCGCCTTCGCTCATGCAGCCGGCGTCAGGCTTGCCGCCCATTCTCACGCCGCCGCAAGCGTTGCCGCCTATTCTCCCGGTGCCCGCGTCGGGCGTGTCCGGCAACGGCAGCGCGCAATAAAAAAGCGCAGCCGAAGCTGCGCTTTGCGACGACGCCCGGAAACCCGGATGCGCTTAGTGCAGCGTCGGGCCGGAGTCCGTGCGCGGCTCGTCGTCGTCTTCGTCTTCATCCAGCACTTCGAGGCCGTCTACGCCATGCGCGTGCTGATGCTTGACCTCGTCTTCCGTCGCGGTGCGCACTTCCTGCACCGACAACGCAAAGCGCAGCGCCATGCCGGCAAGCGGATGATTGCCGTCGAGCACCACTTTGTCTTCCGCGACATCCGTCACCGTATAGATGAGCGAGTCGAGATCGTCGTCGCTATCCTCGGGCGTGCCTTCGAACTGCATGCCCACTTCCAGCGGTTCCGGAAAACGGCTGCGCTCTTCGATCTTGACGAGCTCGGGATCGTATTCGCCGAACGCATCTTGCGGCTCGAGCTGGATGAGCGTTTCATAACCCGGCTCGCGACCGTCCAGCGCTTCCTCGATCTTGGGGAACGTGCCATCATAGCCGCCGTGCAGATAGACCATCGGCTCGTCGCTCTCCTCAATCAGATTGCCTTGCGCATCCGATAGCTTGTAGGCGACCGAAACGACAGTGTCTTTCGCAATTTTCATTGAATCCTCCAAGATACAAGCCTCGATTATACGATGCGCCAGCGGCCCTCAGACGTTCCCACCTTACCCCTTCCCAGCCTTTCCGAGCCCTCCGGCGCGCCGCTTCCCGACGAGATCACACCGTTGTTGGGCAACCGCACGCCGCGACAGTTCATGCGGCGTTACTGGCAGAAAAAACCGCTTCTGATCCGTCAGGCGATCCCCGGCATGTCCGCGCCCATTCCGCGCGACGACCTGTTCGAACTCGCCGATCTCGACGACGTGGAATCGCGCCTCATCACGCATTTTCGCAATACCTGGAACCTCGAGCACGGCCCGTTCGCGCCGGACGAACTGCCTTCCGTCAGGAAACGCGAATGGACACTGCTCGTGCAAGGCGTGAACCTGCACGACGAGCGCGCGCATGCGCTGATGAACCGTTTTCGCTTCATTCCTGACGCGCGTCTCGACGACCTCATGATCTCTTATGCCACGGATGGCGGCGGCGTCGGCCCGCACTTCGACTCTTACGACGTGTTCCTGCTGCAAGTGCACGGCAAGCGGCGCTGGCGCATAGGCGCGCAGCGCGATCTCTCGCTAAAACCCGGCCTGCCGTTGAAAGTTTTACAGCACTTCGAGCCTGAAGAAGAATGGGTGCTGGAGCCCGGCGACATGCTGTATCTGCCGCCGCATATCGCGCACGACGGTATCGCCGAAGGTGAATGCATGACGTGCTCCATCGGCTTTCGCGCGCCCTCGGCTCGTGAACTCACCGCGCAGTTTCTCTATCACCTTGCAGAGCGCGCGGGAGATGAAGCGAACGCAGGCAAAGCCGATGCGCGCTATCGCGATCCCGCGCAGCCCCCGGTCGCGAAGCCGGGCGAATTACCGGCGCTTCTCATCGAACGTGTTGGCGCGATCCTTGCGAAGCTCACCTGGAATGAAAAGGACGTCGCGGAGTTTCTCGGAAGTTATCTGAGTGAGCCGAAAGCCAATGTCGTATTCGATCCGCCGTCTCGCGCGCTTAATGAGCAAAAATTTGTTGAGCGGGCGAAAAAGACAGGGATCCGACTAGATAGAAAGACGAATTTGCTCTACAACACGCACTCGTATTTCGTTAATGGCGAAGCGGCCGCGTTATCCGCAAAGGCTAAAAAGTGGCTGCCGGAGTTGGCTGACAAACGGCGTCTGGAAGCGAAACGCTTTGTAACACTTACAGACGATTCGGCAATGACATCCCTGCTGCACGAGTGGTATCGTGCGGGCTGGATTCAGACGGACCCGCCGGCCTGAAACGCTTGGCGCGAAAGCGTCGCGCGATTCACCGAAGGCCCTGGTTTTGCTGTTCCGCAATACGAAAGTTTGTATGAGAAAGACAACGTACCGTCCCCGCATTTATCGACGGTCGTGACGAAAGTGCCTATAATTTCCGGCCAAGCCGTGTAGGTCTCACACAAAAAGAATTGTGAGGCTCCACAGCGGCCCAGGTCGGTGTTGGAGCACACATTACCGGTACTTTGCGCTGTTGCTTACCTTTAACCATAAAAGGACGTGATCATGAAGAAATCCCTCCTCGTAGCATCCCTGTTGGCTGCTGTTGCCCTGGCTGCATGCAACAAGTCTAGCGATACGGCTGCTCCGAGCGCTGCAAGCGATTCGTCGGCTGCTTCGGCTCCGGCTGCTGCCGCTTCGGACGCAAACGCTGCTGCATCGAGCGCATCGGCCGCTGCAAGCGACGCAGCTTCGGCAGCTGGCGCTGCTTCGGACGCTGCTGCTTCGTCGGCTGCTCCGGCTTCGGGCGCAAGCCAGTAAGGCCATCAGGCTTTACGCCAGCGCATGACGCCTGGCAGGGCCGCTTGAAGCGGCCCATACAAAAAAACCGGCTTACGCCGGTTTTTTTGTTGCTGCTCGCGGTTCGCTGTCTACAGCGTCAACCAGTCGAAGCCATCCGCTTGCGATGCCACCACGACATCCTCTGCCGACGCGCCGAGCACCGCCGCGAGCGCGGCCTGCGCGAGATGCGGCAGATTGTTTTGCTGACTCAGATGCGCGGCCACCAGATGCCGCATTCTGGAACGATCGAGCGATGCGAGAATCGCGGCGGCGGCATCATTATTCAGGTGTCCATGCGTCCCGCCGATGCGCGCCTTCAGCGACGCAGGATAGCGGCTTGCGGCAAGCATCGCGAGATCATGGTTGGATTCGAGCACGAGCGCGTCGCAACCGCTCAGAACGCTCGTGATATGTGGCGTCGCCACGCCGACATCAGTCAGGACACCGAGACGGCTCGCGCCATCCGAAAAGACATATTGCAGCGGCTCGCGCGCGTCGTGCGGCACGGTGTACGGCAGCAGGCTGACATCGCCGATGGCAACGCTCTCGTCGCCCCACAGCACGCGTAGATCGACCTTCGCTTCGTCTGCGCCGACCGCCCGCGCGGTGCCCCAACTCATATACAGCGGAATGGACCACTTGCGCGCGAGGGTCAACGCGCTGCCAATATGGTCCGTGTGCTCGTGCGTGATGACGATGGCATCGAGTTGCGCCGCCGTGCACCCGAGCCGCGCGAGCCGGCGCTCCACTTCCTTCGCCGAAAAACCGCAATCGAGCAGCACGCGCGTGGTAGTCGTGCCGCTCGTCGACTCGACGAGCAACGCGTTGCCTTCACTGCCGCTACCCAGACTGGCGAATCTCACAATCGCTCGGCGCCGGGCTTAGTTGAGTTGCGCGTGAAGCAGCGACACGATGCGCTGCGCATCAGACGAGTTGTCCGGCTGCCCGTTCGCATCGACGACGGCGACCTGCGTGAGCGCGTCCGCCTTCGGACGAACGTTCACGAGGAACTGACGCGTGGGCTTCGGCGAATTGCTGGAGAACAGCTTGCCGAGAATGCCTTCCTTCTTCAGCTCTGCCATTGAATCGGAATAGTGCACGTAGTAGATGCCCTTCTCGCGGTCGCGATTGTCGACCGTGAAGTTCGTGCGATCCAGCGCGAGGCCGACGCGCAGCCACGCGCGGTCGAACGGCTCCGCGAGATCCAGCGTCGAGGTGCCCGCCGTCTGCTCGACGGCCACCTTCGCGCCGGCGGGACGCGCCTGCGCGATCAGCTGCTTCGATTGGTCTTCGGTCAGGCCGAACTTCTGCATCATCTTCGCGAGGAACGCAGCTTCGAGCGCCGGATTGCGCGGACGCGTTTCCCAGCGCGACGACGTCTTGTCCTGACCCGTCAGCACTTCTTCCATCGCGCTATGCGTGACGGAGATATCGGTCGAGCCGTCCGACGCGCGATCCACTTGCGTGCGGAACATGTCGCGCGTACCCGACGAATACGCGAAGTCGAGCAGCTTGCCGACGCTGTTGCGGAACCAGTCGTTCGGAATGTTGGCGCGATTCTCGGCCCAGTCGGTCGCCATGATGCCGGTCTGCGGCGAATCGGTCTTCAGCGTGAAGCCGTTCTCGGTCCAGAACTCCTGCAACTGCGGCCAGACCTGATCCGGCGAACGGCCATCCACGACGAGCCAGCGGCGATCGCCGTCGCTCTCGACGTGCATGCCGTAGGGATCCTGTGCATTCGGCACGCCGAGCGTCAGGTTGCCCGCGGGCGTCGCGTTGCGCTGCGCGGTGCCGCCGAGCGTGTTGATCGGCGGCGGCGCCGCGTAACGCTGGCTGATGTCGGCCGTGCTGAGATCGGACGGCACGTTGAGCGACGGCGCGGTTTCAGCAGCCTTGTAATTCACGCGATCGGGCGCGAGCCAGTCGTTCAGCGTGTCGCAACCCGCCAGCGCGAAGACGACGCCGGCGCCAAGCGACAGCACGCTCAGGCGTTTGGCTTGGGTAAGAAGAGTGGAATGTTTCATGAGGTCCTTCTTTGCTGCAGATGACGTGCTGTTACGCATCGCCTCACGTCGGTCCCGCGTGCGAACGCGGGCAAGCGAGGCCGATGAGCGGCGGTTGATGACGGGTCGCGATCGCTTCGATCACATTGCGCGGCGCCGTCGATTTCGATGTGTCGTCGATATCGCGAGTGCGCCGCCGCGCTTCGGTCAAGAGAGCAGCCCGGCGCTTTGCAGCGCGCCACGCACGATGTCGTGAAAGCGCGCGTCGAGCGGCGTGAGCGGCAGGCGGATGCCGCCTTCCATGCGGCCGAGCGCTTGCAGCGCCCATTTCGCCGGAATCGGGTTGGATTCGCAGAACAGTTGCTTGTGCAGTTCCAAAAGGCTCAGATGGATGCGACGCGCGGTGATTGCGTCGCCTGCGAGCGCGGCGCGGCACAGTTCGCTCATCTGCTTCGGCGCGACGTTGGCCGTCACCGAAATGTTGCCGTGGCCGCCGAGCAGCATCAGCGCGATGGCCGTGGGATCGTCGCCGCTGAAAATGGCGAAATCGGCCGGCGCGTGCTTGATGAGATGCGCGGCGCGATCGATGTTGCCGGTCGCTTCCTTCACGCCGATGATGCCCGGCACGTCGGCCAGGCGCAGGATCGTCTCGTTGCTCATGTCGGCAACGGTGCGGCCCGGCACGTTATAGAGAATCACGGGAAGATCGACGGCTTCCGCGATCGCGCGAAAGTGCCGGTACATGCCCTCTTGCGTCGGCTTGTTGTAGTACGGCACGACTTGCAGCGTGGCATCCGCGCCGACTTTCTTGGCCTGCTTCGAGAGTTCGATGGCTTCCGCCGTCGAATTGCCGCCCGCGCCCGCGATGATCGGGAACCGCTTGGCCGCGTGCTCGACTGCCGTCTGCACCATCAGGACGTGCTCTTCGACCGACAACGTGGCCGACTCGCCGCTCGTTCCCACGACCACGAGTCCGTTCGAGCCCTGCTCGACATGCCAGTCGATCAGCTTACGAAACGCCGGCAGATCGAGACTACCGTCCTCGTGCATCGGTGTGACGATGGCAGGGATGCTGCCGCGAATCCGGAGGCCGCCGCCGTTGGACCCGCCGTTAGTTCCGTTAGTCATGAAACTCTATGAATTTAATCGTGAATTTAATCGCAAAAAGCGATATTACGCGATTGTAGCGGATTAGCCCGCCAAATCGTAACGAGGCGAACCCGAAGACGTGTTACCAACCGTGAGCGGTTTTTCTGAGCCGGACGGCACGCTATTCGTTGCCTGCAACTCGCGGACCGCGCAAATTCGCTGCACATAGGCAGCACGCGGATGTTCGACGTAACCATCTTCGTACGCGATCACGCGAAGCCGGCCGCGCACTGCGTCGAGCAATTCGCCGGGCGCGAGCAGAAACGCGGGATTCGATGGCTTGCCGATGCGCTCGTTGCCCGCCGCGAACGTCTCATAGATGAGCACGCCGCCGGGCGCGAGCGAGTCGATCAGATGACCGAACAGCGGCCGATGCAGATAGTTCGTGACGACGACCGCGCCGAACCGTCGATTGGCCGAAAGCGGCCACGGCGCGCCTTCGAGATCGGCGTCGAGCGTCGTGACGCCGTCGCAAGCGGAGAGGGACGCAAGCGCCTCGACGTCGCGATCGACCGCGAGCACCGCGTGACCGCGCTGCGCGAACCAGCGCGCGTGGCGTCCGCTGCCCGATGCGACATCGAGCACGCCGGCGCCGGGCGCAACGAGATGCGCCCAGCGCGTGACCCAGCCGCTCGGCGTGCCGGCATCCATCAGTTGTACGACAGGCCCATGGCTTCGCGCACGTCGCGCATGGTCTCCGTCGCGAACTTGCGCGCCTTGTCGCAGCCATCGGCGACGATCGCGCGCAGCAGCGACGGATCGTCCATGTACTTCTGCGCGCGTTCGAGCATCGGCTGCTGCTCGCGCAGAATGCCTTCGATCACCGGCTGCTTGCAGTCCAGGCAACCGATGCCCGCGCTCCGGCAGCCCTGCTGCACCCACTTGTGCGTCTCTTCGTCGGTGTAGACCTGATGCAGTTGCCACACCGGGCACTTGTCCGGATCGCCCGGATCGGTGCGGCGCACGCGCGCCGGATCGGTCGGCATGGTGCGCACTTTCTTCGTGATGGTTTCCGCGTCTTCGCGCAGGCCGATGGTGTTGCCATAGGACTTCGACATCTTCTGCCCGTCGAGGCCCGGCATGCGCGACGCTTCCGTCAAGAGCACTTGCGGCTCGACGAGAATCAGCTTGCGCGCGCCTTCCAGATAGCCGAACAGGCGTTCGCGGTCGCTCATCGACAGGCTCTGCGATTCCTGCAGCATCGCGCGGGCTTGTTCGAGCGCCTCGTCGTCGCCTTCCTGCTGATACGCGACGCGCAGTTCGTGATACAGCTTCGCGCGCTTGCCGCCGAGCTTCTTCGCGGCTTCGAGCGCCTTCTCTTCGAAGTCCGGCTCCTTGCCGTAGAGATAGTTGAAGCGGCGCGCGATCTCGCGCGTCATTTCGACGTGCGGCACCTGATCTTCGCCCACCGGCACCAGCGACGCGCGATACAGCAAAATGTCCGCCGCCATCAGCACCGGATAGCCGAGAAAGCCGTAGGTGGACAGGTCTTTCTCCTTCAGCTTCTCGATCTGCTCCTTGTAGGTCGGCACGCGTTCGAGCCAGCCGAGCGGCGTGCCCATGCCGAGCAGCAGCGACAATTCCGCGTGTTCAGGCACGCGGCTCTGGATGAAGAGCGTGGCCTGCGCCGGATCGATGCCGGAAGCGAGCCAGTCGATCAGCACTTCCCAGACGTTTTTCTCGATGACCTCGGGCGTCTCGTAGTGCGTGGTGAGCGCGTGCCAGTCCACGACCGCGAAGAAGCACGGATATTCGGACTGCAGCCGCACCCAGTTTTTCAGCACGCCGTGATAGTGGCCGAGGTGCAGCGACCCGGTGGGCCGCATGCCGGAGAAGATACGGTCAGGGAACATGATCTTAGGGAAAGAGTGAAGCGAAGGGATTCAGAATGGCCGACACCGCCGCGTAGCCCACGTTCACGAGCGGGCCGAGCCAGAAGCGCGTCAGCGCGTTGGTCATGATGAGCGCCATCACGATCCAGAAACCGTACGGCTCGATCTTCTGAAAAGCAAGCGACGCGCGCACCGGCAAGAGCGCCGACAGAATGCGCCCGCCGTCGAGCGGCAGCAGCGGAAAGAGATTGAGCACGCCGAACACCAGATTCACGCCGACGCCGGCTGCCGCCATGCGCGTGAAGAACGGTTCATCGACATGAAAGGCGGCGAGCAGCACCGCGAGCACGCCCCAGAGGAGCGCCTGCACGAAGTTGCTGCCCGGACCCGCCGCCGCGACCCACAGGCCGCCCCAGCGGGGATTGCGCAGATTGCCGAACGCGACGGGAACCGGCTTCGCGTAGCCGAACATGAACGCGCCGCTCGTCACGAAGTACAGCACGATGGGAATGACGATAGTCCCGATCGGGTCGATATGGCGCATCGGATTCATGGAAACGCGGCCGAGCACGTAAGCCGTGTTGTCGCCGAGCAGGCGCGCGGCATAGCCATGCGCGGCCTCGTGCAGCGTGATCGCGAAGATCACCGGGAGCGCGTAGACCGCGATGGTTTGTATCAGGGAAGGATCCATAGGGCGCTATTGTATCAAGCGGGCAGGCGTCGGCAGGCGCGGCGCGGCTTGCGCGCGGCGGTTCTGGCTTCGGAAATGCGCAGCCGGAAGGCCGCGCTCACGCCGCCAGGCCGAACGGCTCCAGGCTGCCCCGGCCCGCGCGCACCAGCACCGGCTCGCCGCCCGTCAGGTCGATCACGGTGGACGGCTCGGCCGGGCACGCGCCCGCATCGATCACGAGCTCGATCTGCTTTTCCAGCCGCTCGCGGATTTCCTCGGCGTCGTTGAGCGGCTCAGTCTCGCCCGGCAGGATCAGGGTGGAGGCGAGCAGCGGCTCGCGGAGCGCGCCGAGCAGCGCGAGCGTGATCTCGTGATCCGGCACGCGCAGCCCGATGGTCTTGCGCGACGGATGCGACAGCCTGCGCGGCACTTCCTTCGTCGCCTGCAGCACGAACACGTACGGCCCCGGCGTGACCGATTTGATCAGCCGATACTGCCGGTTGTCGACCATCGCGAAGTTGGCGAGCTCAGACAGATCACGCACGAGCAGCGACAGCAGTTGCTTGTCGTCAATGCCGCGAATGCGCCGCAGCCGCTCCACCGCAGTCTTGTCGTCCAGATGGCAGGCGAGCGCGTAGCTCGAATCGGTCGGCAGCGCGACGATGCCGCCGTCCTTGATGATCTGCACCGCCTGATTGATCAGACGCGGCTGCGGATTATCCGGATGAATGCGAAAGAATTGGGACATGGGGACGCCTTGTTGTGTCGTTCTTGCCCGTGGAGGCGTCGGCCTCGCGCGTGAGTGCGCGAGCGCGACGCTTCGGTCAAACCGTGCGTGCAATAGATGCCGTGAGGCAAGGACCGTGCGCGTGCGCGCAAGGCACGCGCCGAGGCGTTACAGCCAGCGCGCCCAGACGGGCGTGAGGTCCTCGGGCAGCGGCGGAAGCCGGCCCAGATCGACGCGCCCTTCCCCCGGCCCGTGAAAGTCCGAACCGCGCGACGCCTCGAAGCCGTAACGGCGCGCGACATCAGCGTACTCGCGGTACTGGTCGGGCGTATGACTGCCGGTCACGACCTCGATGGCCTTGCCGCCCAACTCGATGAACTCGTCGAAGAGCGCGGCGAACTGAACCGGCGTGTAGTCGTAGCGGCCCGGATGCGCGATGATCGGCTCGCCGCCCGCGTCGCGAATCCACTGCATCGCATCCGCGAGCTTCGCCCAGCGATGGCCGACGAAGCCTGGCTTGCCGTCGCCCAGATAGCGCGCGAACACGTCGGAGGTCGTCTCGGCGTAGCCTTCGTCGACGAGAAAGCGCGCGAAATGCGTGCGCGAGATCATGTCGGGGTCGTCGGTATAGCGCAGCGCGCCTTCGTACGCGTTCGGAATGCCCACCGCCGCGAGCGCCTCGCCGATCGCCACGCCGCGCGCCGCGCGTCCGTTGCGCGTCGAAGCGAGGCCGTTGACGAGCGCCTGATTCTCCGGATCGACGTTCATGCCGACCACATGCACCGTGCGCGACGCCCACGTCACCGATATCTCGACGCCCGGCAGATAGCGCATGCCGAGGGCCTCGGCCGCCGCGCGCGCCTCGCGCTGTCCGCCCAGCTGATCGTGGTCGGTCAGCGACCACACCTGCACGCCGCCCGCATGCGCGCGCGCCGCCACTTCGGCGGGCGAAAGCTGGCCGTCCGAGACGGTGGAGTGGCAATGCAGATCGGCGTTAATGGTCGGCTTCATGGAATGTCATTTTACTTGAACGGCATGGAACAACGCTTACCCCGATGACCGCGCCGCGGCCAGCCAGGGCCCCGCCGTCACGCGCAGAACGACTCGATCAGCGCGGCGACGCGCTCCGGCTGGTCATGATGGATCATGTGCCCCGCATCGCCGACGATCTCCTCGCGCCAGTCGGGGAACGCGGCAAAGCGCGTCTTGAATTCGGCGATGGGCATCGAGCCCGCGAAGCTCGCGAGCGTCGGCGACCCTTCCGCCTCCACGTGCAGCACTTTCGCCTGCACGCGCGACCAGACGGCCATCACCTCGTCGAGGCGATACAGCACAGGGCTACGCAGCTTGTGTGCCGGGTCCGCGAGCAGATGGAACGCGCCGTCCGCTTCCTGCCGCGACCAGTGCTGCGCGAGAAAACGCGCGCGCGACCGGGCGAGACGCGGATTCGTGCGAATGAGCCGGTCGGCGACTTCGTCGAGGCTCGCATAGGGGCGCAGCGGCGGCGGCGCGCGCAGATCGTCGAGCCATCGCGTAAGCGCGCCGGGCGCCTGCGAGGAACGCGTCGCGGGCAGTCCGAAGCCTTCGAGATCGACCACGCGCCGCACGCGCGCCGGCCGCGCGCCCGCGTAGAGCAGCGCGACGTTCGCACCCATGCTGTGGCCGACCAGATCGACTTGGTCCGTGGGCGCGTAATGGTCGAGAAGCGCGTCGAGATCGGCGAGATAGTCGGGAAAGTAGTAGTGCCCGCCGCCCTTTTGCGCGACCGGCCAGTCCGACAGGCCGAAGCCGCGCGCATCGGGCGCGAGCACTTGCCAGTCGCCCGCGAGCGCGTCGACCACGAACTGGAACGACGCCGCGACGTCCATCCAGCCGTGCAGCATGAACAGCATGGGCGCGTCGGGCGAGCCCCAGCGGCGCACGTGCAGGCGCACGCCGCGCGCATCGACGAACTCGGAGCGCGATTCTTTCATGGTCCGCCTCGGGAAATTCGTGAAAAAGGATGACCGTTCAGTATAGCGGCTACGCCGATGCGTCGAGTCCGGCCAACGCGCGGAGTTCGGCCTCGTCGAAACCGGCGTCGCGGCGCGCTTCGAAATTGAACGGGCCGCGCAGCTTCGGCGCGTGATACTGCTCGGCGAGGCGTTCGTAGGTGACGTGCGGATCGAGCGCCGCGTTGTCGCAGAGAAAGCGGAACCAGCGATTGCCGATCAGCACATGCCCGATCTCGTCGCGCAGGATTACGTCGAGAATGGCTGCCGACGCGTGATCGCCCGCCTGCGCGAGCCGCTTGCGGATGGGCGGCGACGCGTCGAGCCCGCGTGCCTCCAGCGTGCGCGGCACGAGCGCCATGCGCGCGAGCACGTCGCCGCGCGTGCGCTCCGCCATTTCCCAGAGTCCGTCGTGCGCCGGGAAGTCGCCGTAAGCGTGCCCGAATTCGGCGAGACGCGCGCGCAGCAGCGAAAAGTGATGCGCTTCTTCTGCGGCGACCTTGAGCCAGTCGACGTAAAAATCGGTGGGCATCGAGGGAAAGCGCCACACGGCGTCGAGCGCGAGGTTGATCGCGTTGAATTCGATATGCGCAAGCGCATGCAGCAGCACCGCGCGCCCGGCTTCCGACTGCATGCCGCGGCGCTTCAGCGACGACGGCTCGACGAGTTCGGGCCGCGCCGGGCGGCCCGGCAGATCGCCGGGATCGTCGAGCGCGAGCGCCGGATCGACTGGCAACGCGCCCGCGCGCACGCCTTCGAAGAGCGCACGCGCCCGTTCCGCCTTCGCGATCGGCTCGCGCTCGCGCAGGATTGCGAGCGCCGTGCGGCGGGCGCAGGAGTCGTCGGCATCCGGCTTGAAAGCGGTAGGCGGCGAGAGATTCGGCATGACAGCGGCTAATCGAGAATGGTGGCCCAGAGGCGAAATGCCGCAACCGGCTAAAATGATGATCCGGCAGGGCAAAACACCGCGCAACTATAGCGCCGGCCGGCGCAGCGTCGAGCAAAGACGCGCATTCTAGCGCCGCGCGGCCGGCATCCAATCATCGAAGACGCAAGCCAGAGGAGACACCGTGGCGATCTACAAACTCGGCGACGACGCCCCCACCATTCACGAAAGCGTGTTCCTCGCGGATACCGCGACCATTATCGGCCGCGTCACGCTCGAAGAAAGCGCGAGCGTCTGGTTCGGCGCGGCGCTGCGCGGCGACAACGAGCCGATCGTCGTCGGCCGCGGCAGCAACGTGCAGGAAGGCGCGGTTTTGCACGCCGACCCCGGCTTTCCGCTGACGATTGCGGCAAACGTCACCGTCGGCCATCAGGCGATGCTGCACGGCTGCACCATCGGCGAAGGCTCGCTGATCGGGATTCAGGCGGTGGTCTTGAATGGCGCGGTAATCGGCCGCAACTGTCTGGTTGGCGCGGGCGCGATCGTCACCGAAGGCAAGGTTTTCCCCGACAACACGCTGATTCTCGGCGCGCCCGCGAAGGCGGTGCGTGAAATCGGCGAGGCGGACATCGCCCGCATGCGCGCGGCCACGGCAAGTTACGCCGACCGGCGCGAATACTACAAGGCGCAGCTCGTGCGCATCGGCTGAACGGCGGCGCTGCGCGAGACGCAGAGCGGCACGTTCCGCCTCAACACCCAAGGAAGAGTTGTGAACGACCAGTTGCAGAAATTCATGTTCAACGCGGCGCCGGTGCGCGGCGAGATCGTTTCGCTGCGCAATACGTGGCAGGAAGTGCTCGCGCGCCGCGCGTATCCGACGGCCGTGCGCAACGTGCTCGGCGAGATGATGGCCGCGTGCGCCCTGCTTTCGGCGAACCTCAAGTTCGACGGCACGCTCATCATGCAGATCTACGGCGACGGTCCGGTGAAGATGCTCGTCGTGCAATGCAGCTCGGCGCTGACGCTGCGCGCGACGGCCAAGCTCGCGGAAGGCGCGGAAAGCACGCTTCGCGACGACATGCCGCTCGCGGAACTGCTCAACCGCAACGGTCACGGCCGCTGCGTCATCACGCTCGATCCGTCCGACAAGAAGCCCGGCCAGCAGCCGTATCAGGGCATCGTGCCGCTGTCCGGCGAGCACGGACCGCTCGCGTCGATGGCCGAGGTGCTGGAACAGTACATGCATCATTCCGAGCAGCTCGACACGCGCCTGTGGCTCGCCGCGAATACGGACCGCGCCGTCGGCATGCTGTTGCAGAAGCTGCCGGGCGATGGCGGCATCGTCCCGCATCCGGGCGAGCACGACGCCGATACGTGGCAGCGCGTCTGTCATCTCGGCAGCACGCTGTCGAACGAAGAACTGCTGAAGGAAGATCCCGAAACGGTGTTCCGGCGGCTCTTCTGGCAGGAAAACGTGCAGCACTTCGAACCCGCGCCGGCGCGCTTCCAGTGCACCTGCTCGCGCGAGAAAGTGGGCGGCATGCTGAAGATGCTCGGGCGCGAAGAGGTGGACAGCGTGATCGAAGAACGCGGCAGCGTGGAAGTGCACTGCGAGTTCTGCAATCAACGCTACGAGTTCGACCCGGTCGACGTTGCGCAACTTTTTGTCGCAAAAGAGCTGTCGCAGGGCGTGAGTCCGGCATCGGATCAGCGGCACTGATCGGCTCGATGCCTTGTCCGGCGGGCCTCTGCGCGCGCCGGACACGCGCCGGACGGCCAGAGCGACCGCGCGGCGAGCGGGTTTCGCAGCACGCACCGCGCGCTATGATTGACGCTTGATGAGTTGTCCGACCGGCTGGAGGTCGCAAATGAAAACCGCATCGTCACTGTTGAAACTTTCGTCGTGTGCCGCCGCCGCGCTGCTTGTCACCGGCTGCATGATGGACCCGCCGGGCCCGTCGCCGATCTACAGCCGTCTGCCGAATACGCCGACGACGGCGCAGCAGACGCTCACGCCCGAGGAGCAGATGCAGCGCTACAACGAGATCGACAAGCAGGCGCTGAGCGAATCGCAGCAAGCCGCGACTGCCGGCAACAACGCGAAGATGATGTCCGGCTACTACACGCCGCCCATCAGCGTGTACGGCGGGTATTCGAGCGGCGGCTGGGGCGGTCCTTACTGGGGCACGGGCGTCGGCATCGGGACGTGGTGGTAGGCCGCTCGCGCGAACCGAAAAAAATGGCGCAGTCGATCACGACTGCGCCATTTTTATTTGCCCGCTGAGTGCCCGCTGAGTGCTTTAGGTCACCCGCCCGCGCCCTGCTTTTTCTTGGCTTCGGCGGCCTTGTCCTTGCGCGCCTTGCGATCCAGATCGCGCAACTCCTGCTTTGAACGCGACACCGGGTTCGGCACCACGCGCAACGGCGCGGCGGATACCTGCCCGCGCGTCGAGCCGTTCATGCCCGGCACGTTCGCCGAATTCGCAGGCGCGGTCGAATTGGGCGCGACGAACTGCACGAACACCTCGCTGTCCTTCACCATGCCCATTTCGTAGCGCGCCCGCTCTTCCACGGCGGCGGTGCCGCTTTGCAGGTCCTGCACTTCGCCTTGCACGCGTTCGTTGCGCAGCTTCAGGTTCGTGTTCTTGTCCGTCTGCTGCGCGAGTTGTTGCTGCAATTCATGCACGCGCAGCCAGCCGCCGTGTCCCCACCAGAGCGGGTACTGGATCAGCGCCAGCAACAAGACCAGAACGACAGTTACGAGCCGCATTCAAGTAGCCGAAATAAGCGCCGCCCTTCGGTCTCGTTCGACACGAGGCCGGGGCGGCGGGCAGAAGATAAGATCAACGTCCTTATCGACTAAAGCGGCAAAAGCTTTAGCGAGGACTTTTAACGCAAGTTATAAAACGCCGACTTGCCGGGATAGCTCGCGATATCGCCGAGGTCTTCTTCGATACGCAGCAACTGGTTGTACTTCGAGATGCGGTCGCTGCGCGACAGCGAACCGGTCTTGATCTGGCCGGCGTTCAGACCGACCGCGATATCCGCGATGGTCGAATCTTCCGTCTCGCCCGAGCGGTGCGAGATGACCGCCGTGTAACCCGCGCGCTTGGCCATTTCGATCGCCGCGAAGGTTTCCGTCAGCGTGCCGATCTGGTTGATCTTGATGAGGATGGAGTTCGCGATGCCCCGCTCGATGCCATCCTTGAGGATGCGCGTGTTGGTGACGAAGAGATCGTCGCCGACGAGCTGCACTTTCTTGCCGAGGCGCTCGGTCAGCGTCTTCCAGCCGTCCCAGTCGCTTTCGTGCATGCCGTCTTCGATGGACACGATCGGGAACTTGTCGGCGAGCGTCGCGAGATAGTCGGTGAATTCGCCCGACGACAGTTGCAGGCCTTCGCCCGCAAGCTGGTACTTGCCGTCGTGGTAGAACTCGCTCGCCGCGCAGTCGAGCGCGAGCAGCACGTCTTCGCCCGCGCGATAACCGGCTTTCTCGATGGCTTGCAGGATGGTCGACAGGCACTCGTCGTTGCTGCCGAAGTTCGGCGCGAAGCCGCCTTCGTCGCCCACTGCCGTGCTCATGCCGCGATCCGACAGGATTTTCTTCAGCGCATGGAACACTTCCGCGCCGCAACGCAGCGCTTCGCGGAACGTCGGCTGGCTGACCGGGACGATCATGAATTCCTGAATGTCCAGGCTGTTGTTCGCGTGCGCGCCGCCGTTGACGATGTTCATCATCGGCACGGGCAGTTGCATGGCGCCGGAGCCGCCGAAATAGCGATACAGCGGCAAGCCGGCTTCCTCGGCGGCGGCCTTGGCGACGGCCATCGACACCGCGAGCAGCGCGTTGGCGCCGAGGCGCGACTTGTTCTCGGTGCCGTCGAGCTCCAGCAGCGTCTTGTCGAGGAAAGCTTGTTCCGAGGCGTCGAGGCCCATGATGGCTTCGGAGATCTCGGTGTTGATGTGTTCGACTGCCTTCAGCACGCCCTTGCCGCCGTAGCGGCCGGCTTCGCCGTCGCGAAGTTCGATGGCCTCGCGCGAGCCCGTGGATGCGCCCGACGGCACTGCGGCCCGGCCCATCGTGCCCGATTCGAGCAACACGTCGCATTCGACGGTCGGATTGCCTCGCGAATCGAGAATCTCGCGGCCGATGATATCTACGATAGCACTCATGGTTTCCTCAAATTGACGATGAATTCTGTCAGTCACGATCGAAGCGGCCAGCGCTGGCTTTACTGCTCTGCTGCGCTGGCCTCGCTTCGTTGGCCTGGCTCAGACCTTCCGGCGCGCGGCCGGTTCACTGCGGCTCGTTCGCCCTGTGACGCAGCCTGAAGCCTGCGCGCGGGCTCTAGTTGAAGTCGTTTTCGAGAAACGGTCCGCTCTTCACCGCACGATCGAGCGCGATCAGCGTCGTCAGCAGCGATTCCATGCGCGCGAGCGGCACCGCGTTCGGACCATCTGACTTCGCGCAGGCCGGATCAGGATGCGTCTCCATGAACAGCCCGGCGACGCCCGTGGCGACCGCCGCGCGCGCCAGCACCGGCACGAACTCGCGCTGGCCGCCCGAACTCGTGCCCTGCCCGCCCGGCAACTGCACCGAGTGCGTCGCGTCGAACACGACCGGCGCGTTGGTATCGCGCATGATCGCGAGCGACCGCATGTCCGACACCAGATTGTTATAGCCGAACGACACGCCGCGCTCGCACGCCATGAAGCGGTCTTCGGACAGCCCCGCCTCGCGCGCGGCGTCGCGCGCTTTGTCGATCACGTTCTTCATGTCGTGCGGCGCGAGAAACTGGCCCTTCTTGATGTTCACAGGCTTGCCGGAACGCGCGCACGCGTGGATGAAGTCGGTCTGACGGCACAGGAACGCGGGCGTCTGCAACACGTCCACGACCGATGCGACCGCTTCGATCTCATGCTCGGCGTGAACGTCCGTGAGAACGGGCACGCCGAGTTGCTTCTTCACTTCGCCGAGAATGCGCAAGCCTTCGTCCATGCCGAGGCCGCGGAACGACTTGCCCGAACTGCGGTTCGCCTTGTCGTACGAGGACTTGTAGATGAACGGGATGCCGAGCTTCTGCGTGATTTCTTTGAGCTGGCCCGCGACGTCGATGGTCATTTGCTCCGATTCGACGACGCACGTGCCCGCGATCAGGAAGAACGGCTGGTCGAGTCCCGCTTCGAAGTGACAGAGCTTCATGCCTGTGCTCCCGCCGTTGCCGCGACCGGCGCAGCCTTCTCGCCGCCCGCCGCGATGCTGTGCGCGCGCGCCGCTTCGACGAACGCCTTGAAGAGCGGATGCCCGTCGCGCGGCGTCGAGGTGAACTCGGGGTGGAACTGCACGCCGACGAACCACGGATGCATCGACTGCGGCAACTCCATCATCTCGGGCAGATCCTCGCTCGGCGTACGGGCGCTGATGATAAGGCCGCCCGCTTCGAGCTGGGGCACGAAACGGTTATTGACTTCATAACGGTGACGATGACGCTCGTTCACATCCGTGCCGTAGATGCGCTCGGCCATCGTGCCGGGCTTGATCGGGCATTTCTGCGAGCCGAGGCGCATGGTGCCGCCGAGATCCGACTCTTCGCTGCGCTTTTCGATGCGTCCCGCGCGGTCGTACCACTCGGTGATGAGCGCGACGACCGGGTTCGTGGTGCTGGAATCGAACTCGGTGCTGTTCGCGTCCGCGAGGCCGGCGACGTCGCGCGCGAACTCGATGACCGCGAGCTGCATGCCGAGGCAGATGCCGAGATACGGCGTCTTCGATTCGCGCGCATAGCGGATCGCCTTGATCTTGCCTTCGGTGCCGCGACGGCCGAAACCGCCCGGCACGAGCACGGCGTCGAGGTGCTTCAGGCCATCGGCGCCTTCGGCTTCGATCTGCTCGGAATCGATATATTCGATGTTGACCTTGGTCGACGTGTGAATGGCCGCGTGACGCAGCGCCTCGATCAGCGACTTGTACGACTCGGTGAGTTCCACGTACTTGCCGACCATGCCGATGGTCACTTCGTGCTTCGGATTTTCGAGCTTCTCGACGAGGTCCGACCACATCTTCAGGTCGGCGGGCTTCGGCGAGAGCTTCAGTTCGTTGCAGACGATTTCGTCGAGGCCCTGGTCGTTGAGCATCTGCGGAATCTTGTAGATGCTGTCCACATCCCACACCGAAATGACCGCTTCCTCATGCACGTTCGAGAAGAGCGAAATCTTCTGGCGCTCGTCGTCCGGAATCGGGCGATCCGCGCGGCACAAGAGCACGTTCGGATAGATACCGATTTCACGCAGCTTCTGCACGCTGTGCTGCGTCGGCTTCGTCTTGAGTTCGCCCGCGGTGGCGATGAACGGCACGAGCGTCAGGTGCACGAAGCACGCGCTGTGGCGGCCCATGCGCAGGCTCATCTGACGCGCGGCTTCGAGGAACGGCAGCGATTCGATGTCACCCACCGTGCCGCCGATCTCGACGATCGCGACATCCGGCTGGCCGCACGTCGCGGCGGCCGCGCCGCGCTCGACGAACGCCTGGATTTCGTTGGTGATATGCGGAATGACCTGCACCGTCTTGCCGAGATACTCGCCGCGGCGTTCCTTGCGGATCACCGATTCGTAAATCTGGCCCGTGGTGAAGTTGTTGGCCTTGCGCATCTTCGTGCTGATGAAGCGCTCGTAGTGGCCGAGGTCGAGGTCGGTCTCCGCGCCGTCTTCCGTCACGAACACTTCGCCGTGCTGAAACGGGGACATCGTGCCGGGGTCGACGTTGATGTAGGGATCGAGCTTGAGGAGGGTGACTTTCAGACCGCGCGATTCGAGGATCGCGGCGAGGGAGGCGGCGGCAATACCCTTGCCGAGGGAAGAAACTACGCCGCCGGTGACGAATACATATTTGGTCATCGCTAGATGCTCGCGGGAAAAACGGATTATACCGTAAAGGCCGTCCGCGACCCAGCGGCCGACGCGCCCCAACGCCTCGCGTCGATCCCTTTTGAGCGCTGTTTGCGCGCACCATTTTCCTGCACGCTTGCGCCCTTTCAAGCGCCATCAACTCATCGCGTGAAGCAGCCGCCGAATGGCGCGCGCCGTCTCGATGGGCCGCTCCATCGGAAAGAGATGGCTGCCTTCGATCCATTCGAAGTGCTCGCCCGCGATGCGCCGCGTCATGTGCAGTCCGACCTGCCGCACTTCGGTGGAATGCGTGCCCGCGACGAAGCCGACCGGCACCGGCGCGCCGTGCCCGAAGCGCGCGCCGAGCGTGTGCGGCAGCGTGCGATAGATCAGGTATTCGACGTGCCGGTCGAACGAGAGCGTGCGCGTGCCGTCGGCGTGCGTCTGCGGAATGCCGAAGTCGATGTAGTCGGCCAGCATGCGCTCGTCCCAGCGCGCGAACGCGGGCTTCGCGCGAAAATGCCGCCACGCTTCGTCGCGGCTCGCCCAGTGCGTGCGGCGCTTTTTCGTCGCGGACGCGGGCGAGAGGCGCTCGTCGAGTCCGGTCCATTGCGTCGCGCGCAGCAGGCCGCTGCGCCATCCCGCGATGATCGGCGAATCCAGCATCACCACGCCCTTCACCCACTGCGGGCGCTTCTGCGCCGCCATCAGCGAAAGATAGCCGCCGAGCGAATGCCCGACGAGCCACACCTTCGGATGCGCGTCTTGCCGGTAGCGGCTCATGTCCTCGATCAGTTGATCCGCGAGACGCGGCCAGCCCTGCGTGACCGGAAAGCGCGGATCGTGGCCATATCGTTCGATGCTGCGGATCTCGTAGTCGTCCGCGAGTTCGGCGAACATTGTGCGGTAAGTGGGCGCCGGAAAGCCGTTCGCGTGCGAGAAATGGATGATGTCCTTCAAGCGGCTCCTCGTTCTTGTCGTATTGTTTTCAGCGCCCCATCCAGCAACGCGCGTGCGTTTGCCGGTAGCGATCGAGCACGATCTCCTCACCCATGTCGATGCGCGCCGCGCCGTCCTCGTCGCTACGCGTGAGCGCGATGTCGCGCAACCGGTAGCGCGCGTACACCGTGGGATTCGGATGGTGAAAGCGGTTGCGATAGCCTACCTGAAATACCGCGGCGAGCGGCCCGACCGAATCGAGGAAAGGCTCGGTCGACGACGTGCGGCTGCCGTGATGCGGCACGATCAGGACGTCGGCGCGCAGCGCGGCGGCATCGCGCGCGAGCAGCGTGCGTTCGACGTCCGCTTCGATATCGGCCGTGAAGAGCGCGGCGCGCCCTGCCGCGTTCGTCACCTTCAGCACGCAAGCCTGATGATTCGGCGTGCCGGTGAGCGGCCCGGGGTCGGGCCATAGCACGCGGAAGTCCACGCGGTCCCATATCCAGTGCTGGCCGGCGACGCAACGCAGCGTATCGCCGCCGCGCTTTTTGGCGTCGGACCAGAGCGGATGGCTCGCGGGCAGCGACGCCAGCAGTTGCCGCACCGCGACCGCTTGCAGCACCGCGGGCGCGCCGCCGGCGTGATCCGAATCGGAATGGCTGACGACGAGCGCATCCAGCGAACGCACGCCCGTCGCGAGCAGATATGGCGCGACGATGCGCTCACCCGCGTGCGTCGACTCGGGGCCAGGGCCTGCGTCGAAGAGCAGCGTGTGTCGCGCTGTCTCGACGACAAGGGCCGAGCCTTGTCCGATATCCAGCGCGGTCACGCGAACCGCGCCGTCTGCTACGCCGTTCGACGCGGGTACCAAAAGCGGCAGCCAGGTGAGCGGCACGGCGAAGCGCAGCGGCCAGCCGCGCGGCGCGAGCGCCCACGCCGCGCCCGCGAGCGACGCGGCGAGCGCGAACATGCCGGGCTGCCGCAAGTGCCAGAGCGACCATGCGGGGCCTGCGTCGGCTAACCGTTCGAGCGCGTCGAAGAGGATGCACAGTGCGCTGTGCGCCAGATGAAGCATCGGTACATCGAGCGGTGCGGGAAGGATTAGCGCGACAAGTGTCGCGGGCGTCACGACGAAGCTGATCCACGGAATGGCGAACGCATTGGCGAGCGGCCCGACGAGCGGGATCTGCGAGAACCAGTAGGCGGTCAACGGCGCGAGCGACAGCGTGACGGCGTATTGCACGCGTGCGCTCGATGCCAGATGCCCGCGTATCTTGTCAGCGGCGCGGTGGCACGCGCTTGTCAGCGAGCGCGAGGGCTTACGCGACGGCGCATCGGCGACGGCTTGCCCCGACGCCACTTCATCCGGCAGCAGCGGATCACGCGCCTCCATGCCCGCGAGCCAGTCGTCGGTGTCATCGGACGGCGCTTTCTTGGCGTGCCTGCCGTACGCCGCAATGCCATGCAAAATCGCCGCTACCGCGACGAACGAGAGCCAGAACCCCGGCGACGTCACCGCCCACGGGTCGACGATCAACACCAACGCGAGCGCCCACGCGAGCACGACCGACGCCGCCGGCCGCCGCCCGCCGACGAACGCGACGGCGAACACGGCGAGCGTCCACAACGTACGCTGCGTGGGCACGTTGAAGCCGGCGAGCGCGGCATAGAACGCCGCAAACGACGCCGCGCCGAGTGCCGCCACTTTCGGCGCTGCCACGACGAGCGGCGCGGGCACGCCACGCAAGCGGATGCGCTTCCATACGAAGCCGCAGGTGAAAGCCGCAAGCCCCGCGACGAAGCCGATATGCAGGCCGGAGATGGCGACGAGATGGCTCGTGCCGGTCGCGCGCAGAACGGCCCAATCGGCATCGCTCACAGAATCCTGCGCGCCCACCGCCAGCGCGACGACGATCCCGCGATGCGGCGCATCCGCGAGCACGGTTTCGATGCGCTGCCGGATGCGCGCGCGCCATCGGTCGATGGCGAGCCACGGTCCGATCGCATCGCCGCGAAGGCGTCGCGCGGGCCGGCTGGCGGACACCGCGCCCGTCGCGCGAATGCCGCGTTCGAGCAAAGTCACTTCTCCATCGCGCAACGCGAAGTTTGCGTTGGCATGCGCGCGCTTGAGCCGCGCCGTGAGCGTCCAGCGTTGACCCGCGACGAGTCCGGGCGGCACAGCAGGCGCCCAAAGCAGCCTCACGATACGCGGGAAATTGCGCAAGCCCGCGCCGTTCGACTCCACTTCGAAGAGAAAGCGCGTGCCTTCCGCTTGCGGCTCCGGCAGACCGCGCACGAAGCCGGTCAGTTCAATATCGCGCTGCTCGAACTCGACCGGCAAGTGCTGCTGCAAGCGCATTTCGGCGCGCACGGCGGCATACGCGAAGCCGATTGCAGCGGCCGCAACGGCGAAAGCCGCGATGCGCCGCCGCCCGCGCAGCGCACAACCGACGTACGCCGCCACGCAAGCAAGTGCGAAGCAAGCCGCCCAGCCGCCGACGCCCGGCAACGCCGCCTGTTGCTGCAACCACGCGACGCCCAATGCAAAACACAGCAACACCGCCCGCACGCCTACGCTCTCTTCTATCGTCACGCAAAACGCATCCGCCCGGATCAAAAGTCAGCGATCCGAAGCAAATGCAACCGTGAACGATTATGAAGCCGCGAGCGCGAGCCGGGGCAGCGCGGCGTGCGCGTTAGCCGTTGTGCCTAGTGAAAGCGCGTCTTCGCCGATGCCGCGCAGTTGCGCGAGCACCTTCGCGATGCCCGCGACCTGATCCGGCGTATTGCGGCCCTTGTAGCGCCAGGCGGGCGCAATGTCGGGCGCATCGGTTTCGAGCACGATGGCATCGAGCGGAAGATCGGCCGCAAGCCGTCTGATCTGCCGCGCCCGCTCGAACGTCAGATTGCCGCCGAAACCGAGCCGCATGCCCTGCGCGATGAACGCCTCGGCCTGCTGGAAGCTGCCGTTGAACGCATGCGCGATGCCGCAATGAATGTCGTGCACGCGCAGGCCCTTCAGCACCTTGTCTTGCGACTTGCGCACGTGGCAAATCACCGGCAGTTGGAACTCGCGGGCGAGCTTCAGTTGCTCGTAGTAGAAGAACTGCTGGCGCGCGTCGTCGAGCGTCGGCACGAAGTAATCCAGCCCGATCTCGCCGATGCCGACGAAGCGCGGATCATCCATGCTCGCAGCGATCTCTTCGCGCAGCACGCGCAGATCATCGTCGGTGGCGCGCGGCGTGAAAAGCGGATGGATGCCGAGCGCATACGCGCCGCCTTCGATGCGATGCGCCAGCGCGCGCACCGTATCGAAGTTCGACCGCTCGACGCCCGGAATCACGATGCGCGTTACTGCCGCATCGAGGGCCGCGCGGGCCACGGTGTCGCGGTCCGCGTCGAACTCTGACGCATCGAGGTGACAGTGCGTGTCGATCCACATGGCGTCCCCCGAGGCGCGGCGCTTAGACCGGCACCGGCGGCTCTTCGTGCAGCACGCCGTCGCGCAGACGCATGATGCGGTCGCAGCGCGCGGCGAGATCGGGATCGTGCGTGACGATCACGAAGCTCGTCTCCAGCGTCTGCGAAAGCTCCAGCATCAGGTTGAAGACCGTGTCGGCGGTGCCGCCGTCGAGGTTGCCGGTCGGTTCGTCGGCGAGCACGCACGCCGGACGCGTGACGAGCGCGCGCGCAATCGCGACGCGTTGCCGCTCGCCGCCCGACAACGCGCCCGGCCGATGCTTCGCGCGATGCCCGATGCCGACGCGCTCCAGCATGCCCATCGCTTCCTTGCGCGCGGCGTCCTCGCTCATGCGGCGAATGCGCAGCGGCATCGCGACGTTATCGAGCGCGGTGAATTCGGGCAGCAGATGATGAAACTGGTACACGAAGCCGAGCGCGCGGTTGCGCAGTTCGTTGCGCTCTTTTTCCTTCAGTTCGGTGAACGGCTTGCCGAGCAGCGACACCTTGCCCGCGCTCGGCTCGTCGAGGCCGCCGAGCACATGCAACAGCGTGCTCTTGCCGGAACCCGACGCGCCGACGATCGCGAGCTTCTCGCCGCGATAGACGTCGAGTTGCGCGTTGTCGAGCACCTGCACGTTCGAGCCGCCCTGCACGAAAGTCTTCGAAATCGCCGACGCCTCCAGCACGAGGTTGTTAGCCGGAATCAGGTCACTCATAGCGCAGCGCCTCCGCCGGACGAACCTTCGCGCCGCGCCAGCTCGGATAGAGCGTCGCGAGCGACGACAACAAAAACGCGATGACGCCGATCTTCATGACATCGCCCGGCACGAGTTCGGACGGCAGCTCGCTGATGAAATACACCGAAGGCGGCAGGAACTGCACGCCCAGTAGATGCTCGATCATCGGCACGAGCCACGGAATGCTCCACGCGATCAGGCAGCCGAGCGACACGCCGAGCGCCGTGCCGATAAAGCCGATGGTCACGCCCTGCACCACGAATATCTTCATGATCGAGCCGGGCTGCGCGCCGAGCGTGCGCAGGATGGCGATGTCGGCCTGCTTGTCGGTGACGGTCATGACGAGCGACGACACGAGATTGAACGCCGCCACCGCGATGATCAGCGTGAGAATGATGAACATCATGCGCTTTTCGATCTGCACGGCGGAGAACCACGTCTTGTTCTGCTGCGTCCAGTCGCGGATATAGAGTTCGCCGGAAAGCGTGTGCGACAGTTGCCGCGCGACTTCGGGCGCGCGCTGCATGTCTTTCAGGCGCAGGCGCACGCCGGTCGGCGCGGGCAGGCGAAAGAGCGCCTGCGCGTCGCGGATCGAAATGAGCGCGAGCGTCGAATCATATTCGTAGTGCCCGGATTCGAAGATGCCGACCACCGTGAACTGCTTGAGACGCGGCATCATGCCCGCGGGCGTGATGGTGCCTTCGGGCGCGACGAGCGTGATCTTGTCGCCGGTCATGACGCCGAGGTTGGTCGCGAGATCGGCGCCGAGCACGATGCCGAATTCGCCAGGAACCAGGTCCGCGAGCTTGCCCGCGCGCATTTCCTTGCCGATATCCGACACTTCCGGCTCCAGCGACGGTTCCACGCCGCGCAGCGCGACGCCGCTCACCGCGCCTTGCCGCGTGAGCAGCGCCTGCGCTTCCACATAGGGCGCCGCGCCGATCACTTCGGGATTGCGCTTGGCTTCCTGCGCGGTCAGTTGCCAGTTGGGCATGGAGCCGGTCGGCGAGAAGATCTCGACGTGCGCGAGCACCGAGAGCATGCGGTCGCGCACTTCCTTCTGAAAGCCGTTCATGACCGAGAGCACGACGATCAGCGCGGCGACGCCGAGCGCGATGCCCGCCATCGACACGAGCGCGATGAATGAGATGAAGCCGTTGCCTGTGGTGCGTTTGCTGGCGCGCGTGTAGCGCCAGCCGATCTGCCATTCGTACGGAAGTTTCAAGCGAATCCTTGTGTCTGGTGTTGCTGCGTTGCTGTACGACGGCGCATGACGAATGCCGCGGTAAATCGCCCCGAAATGGCGGCGCATGACAGGTCCATTCGCCGCGCGCCGCGAAATTTGCGAAAGTTTGCCACACCTCAGGTCGGCGCCGTAACAAGCGCGGGTCGCGCAGCGCTTGGCGCACCGCGCCTGCGCCGATGACGCCTGCCGCTTTCGCCTACAATGCCGACCATCATGCCCGTTCCCGACCTTCACCTTCTGCTGCCGTTCGCCCTGCCCTCGGCGGCGGACGCCGCAACCGCGCTGCACGGACTGGAAAGCGCGGCGCTCGACACGCTGCTCGCCCGCGCCACGCTCGAAGAACGCGTGATCGGCGAAGACTTTCAGCGCACGCTGCCGCACGAGCGCTGGATCGCGCAACGCTTCGGCATCGTTTCGCCGAACGCCAGTCAACGTTACGCCGACGACGCCCCGCTCGCGCCCTTCATGCTTTTAGCCGATGGCGGCGACCCCGGCGCGTCCGATTCCAATGACGCCGCGCTCTGGGCCTGCATCGAGCCGGTTCATGTGCGCATTGCGCACGATCATCTCGTGTTGATCGATCCCGCCACGCTCGGCGTGCGCACCGAAGAAGCGCGCGCGCTGCTGGACACCGCGCGGCCGGTCATCGAGGACCTCGGCATCGCGGTGCAGGCGCCAACGCCGCTGCGCTGGTACGTATCAGGCGATGCGCTCGGCGCGCTCGCGGGCGCGTCGCCATTGCGCGCGGCGGGACGCAACATCGAAATCTGGCTGCCGCACGAAGCCCGCACCGGCGAACGCTCGCGCCCGTGGATGAAGCTGCAGAACGAAGTGCAGATGGCATGGTTCGAGCACCCGCTGAACGTCGAGCGCGAGTCGCGCGGACTGCCGCCGATCAATTCGATCTGGCTGCACGGACAAGGCGCGATGCGCCCGGTCACGCGCCCGTTCGCCGCCGTGATGTCCGATGCCGCCGCCACGCGCGGCCTTGCGCTCGCTTCGGGCGTGAAGCCGTCGACGCCGCCGGGGTCGTTCGCAGCGCTTCCGAAAAACGGCGAAGGCGCGACGCTCGTCGAACTGGACCCGTTCTCCGCGCCGTTCATCGAGCAGGACTGGGCGCGCTGGAACGCCGCGCTGAAGACGCTCGAAGAAGCGTGGTTCGCGCCGGCGCTCGATGCGCTATTGAGCGGTTCGCTCAAGCGCCTGCGTCTCACGCTATGCGGCGATACCGGCTCGGTCACGCTGTCGGTCACGCGCGGCGACTTGCGCAAGTTCTGGCGCCGCCGGCCGATCGCGGCGCTTCTCATCGAATAAAGGCTTTTCCGCATGACGCGAATCGTTACCCGCGCCTCGTCCCCCGCCGACGCCGAAGCCCTGATGCGCCACGGCCTGCATCCCGTGATCGCGCGGCTCTACGCGGCGCGCGGCGTCACCTCGCCGGACGAAGTCGAAACCGAGTTGAAGCGCCTGCACGCGCCCGTCGGCCTGAAGGGCTGCGACGCCGCCGCCGCCGTGCTCGCCGATGCGCTCGCGGCCGGCAGGCGCATGCTCGTCGTCGCGGACTACGACTGCGACGGCGCGACCGCCTGCGCGGTTGCCGTGCGCGGCCTGCGCATGTTCGGCGCGACGATCGACTATCTCGTGCCGAACCGCTTCGAATACGGCTACGGACTGACGCCCGAGATCGTCGAACTGGCCGCGCGCTCGCCGCTCGGCGCGCCCGACTTGCTGATCACCGTCGATAACGGCATCGCGAGCGTCGAAGGCGTCGCGGCGGCCAACGCGCTCGGCATCGACGTCGTCGTGACCGATCATCACCTGCCCGGCGACGAACTGCCCGCCGCCCGCGCGATCGTCAATCCGAATCAGCCGGGCTGCGGCTTTCCGAGCAAATGCATCGCGGGCGTCGGCGTGATGTTCTATGTGCTGCTGGCGCTGCGTGCCGAACTGCGCCGGCGCGGCGCGTACGAGAGCACGCCGGAGCCGCGCCTGGACGGCTTGCTCGATCTCGTCGCGCTCGGCACCGTGGCCGACGTCGTGAAGCTCGACTGCAACAACCGGATTCTCGTCGCGCAGGGTTTGAAGCGCATCCGCGCGGGCCGCATGCAGCCGGGCATCGCCGCGTTGTTCCGCGCGGCGGGCCGCGACGCGCGCGCCGCGTCGGGCTTCGATCTCGGCTTCGCGCTCGGGCCGCGCCTGAACGCGGCGGGACGGCTGTCGGATATGTCGCTCGGCATCGAATGTTTGACGACCGACGACATCGGCCGCGCTTGGGAACTGGCGCAGCAGCTCGACGCGATGAACCGCGAGCGGCGCGAGATCGAAGCCGGCATGCAGCAGCAGGCGCTCGCCGAACTGCAATCGTTCGATGCCGGCGAACGCGCGACGCTCACGCTCTACGACGCGAGCTGGCATCAGGGCGTGATCGGCATCGTCGCGGGACGGCTGAAGGAGCGCTTTCATCGGCCGTCGTTCACGTTCGCGCACGCCGATGACGCCGGTACGCTCTCGAAAGGCTCCGGCCGCTCGATTCCGGGCTTTCATCTGCGCGATGCGGTCGATCTCATCAGCAAGCGCGAGCCCGGTCTCATCCACAAGTTCGGCGGCCACGCGATGGCGGCGGGCCTCACGCTCGCCACCGCCGACATCCCGCGCTTCACCGACGCGTTCGAAGCAGTCGGCCGCGAATGGCTGACGGCCGACGCGCTCTCGCGGACCATCGAGACGGACGGCGAACTGGAAGACGCGTACTTCACGCCGCAATTCATCGAACTGCTGGACGCCGCCGTCTGGGGACAGGGCTTTCCGGCGCCGACGTTTTCGGGCGAGTTCGACGTCGCGTCGCAATCGCTCGTGAAAGACAAGCACTTGAAGCTGCAACTGATGCGCGGCCGTCAGCGCTTCAACGCGATCTGGTTCAACCACGTCGATCCGCTGCCGCCGCGCGCGACCGTCGCGTACCGGCTCGTCAGCGATTCGTGGAACGGCGTGGCGCGCGTGCAGCTGATCGTCGAGCACGCGGCTTGAGCGGGTTCGGCATCCGCCGGCACAACATCCGCTGATCGCCGGCTGCGCCAATACGGTCGCGCAATTACGGCCGGCGTTCCCGCTGGCAACGAACACCGAAGCCCTGCGCGAAGCGCCTGCGCGCGGACGACAAAGCGCCCCGCTTCGCGTGTAGCGGCGTGCGTCCGCGTGCGCCGCCCGCGCGGGAAAAGCGTGTCGATCGGCTATAATTTGACCTTTTTACGAAGCCGAAGATCGACAATGGAAGCAGAACGTCTCAACGCGATCGAAAGCCTTCTGGCCGACCTGCGCCGCCGCGCGGGCGAGCTACGGGGGTATCTTTGACTACGACGCCAAGTCCGCGCGTCTAGCCGAAGTCAACAAGGAACTCGAAGACCCGAACGTCTGGAACGACTCGAAGAACGCGCAGGCGCTCGGTCGTGAAAAGAAACTGCTCGACGGCGTGGTGTCGACGCTCTCCGCCCTCGACAACGATCTGCGCGACGCCGAAGAACTCTTCGAGATGGCGCGCGAGGAAGGCGACGAAGACACGCTCGTCGCCTGCGAATCCGACGCCGGCGCACTGAAAGCGCGCGTCGAAGACATGGAATTCCGCCGGATGTTCTCGAACCCGGCCGATCCGAACAACTGCTTCATCGACATTCAGGCGGGCGCGGGCGGCACCGAGGCGTGCGACTGGGCGTCCATGCTGTTGCGCCAGTATCTGCGCTACTGCGAACGCAAGGGCTTCAAGACCGAAGTGCTCGAAGAATCCGAAGGCGACGTCGCGGGCATCAAGAGCGCGACCATCAAGGTCGAAGGCGAGTACGCGTACGGCTATCTGCGCACCGAAACCGGAATTCACCGGCTCGTGCGCAAGTCGCCGTTCGATTCGTCGGGCGGCCGGCACACGTCGTTCTCGTCGGTGTTCGTGTATCCGGAAATCGACGATTCCATCGAGATCGAGATCAATCCGGCCGATATCCGCACGGACACCTATCGCGCATCGGGCGCGGGCGGCCAGCACATCAACAAGACGGACTCTGCCGTGCGTCTCACGCACGCGCCGACCGGCATCGTCGTGCAGTGCCAGAACGACCGCTCGCAGCACCGCAACCGCGCCGAAGCCATGCAGATGCTGAAGGCGCGTCTGTACGAATTCGAAATGCGCAAGCGTCAGGCGGAGCAGGACAAGCTCGAATCCAGCAAGACGGACGTGGGCTGGGGCCATCAGATTCGCTCCTACGTGCTCGACCAGAGCCGCGTGAAGGACCTGCGCACCAACGTCGAAATGAGCAACACGCGCGCCGTGCTCGACGGCGACCTCGACGACTTCATCAGCGCGAGTTTGAAACAGGGCGTTTGAGTCTTCGAGCGGCGCGGCTTCCGGTCGCGCCGCCTTCGTTTCATCCGCCGCGCATTTGCCGCACATCCGCAGCATCACAAGCCAAGAATCATCATGACCGAACCGACTCAGACGAGCGCCGCTCCCGAACTGGAAGACAACCAGATCATCGCCGAGCGCCGCGACAAGCTGCGCTCGCTGCGTGAGCAAGGCGTCGCCTATCCGAACGATTTCCGCCCGACGCATCAGGCGGCCGCGCTGCAAAGCGACTACGCCGAGACCGACAAGGAGACGCTGGAAGCGAATCCCCTGCCCGTCGCGCTCGCGGGCCGCATGATGCTCAAGCGCGTGATGGGCAAGGCGAGCTTCGCGACGGTTCAGGACGGCAGCGGCCAGATTCAGTTCTTCGTGACGCCTGCCGACGTCGGCGCGGACGTCTACGAGGCATTCAAGAAGTGGGACCTGGGCGACATCATCGCCGCGAAGGGCGTGCTGTTTCGCACGAACAAGGGCGAACTGTCGGTGCGCTGCACGGAACTGCGGCTCTTGTCGAAGGCGCTGCGTCCGCTGCCGGACAAGTTCCACGGCCTCGCCGATCAGGAAATGCGCTATCGCCAGCGTTACGTCGATCTGATCGTCACGCCGGAGTCGCGCAAGACGTTCATGGCGCGCACGAAGGCGGTCACGTCGATCCGCAACTTCATGGCGCAGGCGAACTTCATGGAAGTCGAAACGCCGATGCTGCATCCCATTCCGGGCGGCGCGGCGGCCAAACCGTTCGTCACGCACCACAACGCGCTCGACATGCAGATGTTCCTGCGCATCGCGCCGGAGCTTTATCTCAAGCGGTTGATCGTCGGCGGCTTCGAGCGCGTGTTCGAGATCAATCGTAATTTCCGGAATGAAGGCGTGTCGCCGCGCCACAACCCGGAATTCACGATGATGGAGTTCTACGCGGCCTACACGGATTACCGCTGGCTGATGGACTTCACCGAACAACTGATCCGTCAGGCCGCCGTCGATGCGCTCGGCACGGCGACCATCACGTATCAGGGGCGCGAGCTGGATTTGTCGAAGCCGTTTCATCGCCTGACCATCAATCAGGCGATTCAAAAGTACGCGCCGCAGTACACCGACGCGCAGCTTGCCGACGCGGTGTTCCTGCGCGCGGAACTTAAGAAGTTCGGCGTCGATACGACGCAGCCCGCTTTCCTGAACGCGGGCATCGGCGCGTTGCAACTCGCGCTCTTCGAAGAGACGGCGGAATCGCAGTTGTGGGAACCGACGTATATCGTCGACTATCCGATCGAGGTCTCGCCGCTCGCGCGCGCGTCGGATTCGGTGCCGGGCATCACGGAGCGCTTCGAGTTGTTCATCACGGGCCGGGAGATCGCGAACGGCTTCTCCGAGCTGAACGATCCGGAAGATCAGGCCGCGCGCTTCCAGAAGCAAGTCGACCAGAAAGACGCGGGCGACGAGGAAGCCATGTACTTCGACGCGGACTATATTCGCGCGCTCGAATACGGCATGCCGCCGACGGGCGGCTGCGGCATCGGCATCGACCGTCTGGTGATGCTGCTGACCGACAGCCCGAGCATCCGCGATGTGATTCTGTTCCCGCATCTTCGTCGGGAAGATTGAGCGGCGGATCGGTTCGTTCTCGGTGAAAAGCGCGTCCTTCGGGGCGCGTTTTTTTTGGCCCTTCGTGGATGTCCGGGGAACCGTTCGCGATAGGCTTTATTCGGCCATCAAGCAGCCAGTCGGGCGAAGTGTGGCTGAGACGCTCAGATGGCAGCTACGATTGGGTACCGGACATTGAGGTACAGACTAGATTTGGTAAGACATCGGCCTTTTCGGACTTCGCCAGTAGGTGAATGGATGACGGCTCAACCATCCGAGCCGACGGAATGGCTCATGGCGCTGAAGGGTATTCCAGCGCGTTCCAATCGGCGCAAAGTCGGATCGTCGGCCTTACGTCGCAGTAAGCAAGCGCGGTCGCACCGTCTAAGCGTCTGTTTGTAGCCACGCAGCGTCACCTGCCATAACGCGTCGTTGAGCCTTTCGGTCCTCCGGCGATTCGAATGGCTGCTCCGCGGTGCGGCCGTCCTGCGTTCACTCAAAAAACTCTTCATCGACCTTTTTTAGCTCAATGGTTTCTTCAACGCGACACCCGACGTTGAACCGAATCATCAGCTTGGCCAGCTGGCGACCGTCAATTAAGACGATGCGCTTGCTGAGGAATTCAGCCGTTTCTCTGGCGGCAGGCGAGAACGACGAGGTGGTGACAAAAAGTCCCTTTGCTGCCTTGAAGCGATCCAGTGACCCGAAGAAATCGCGGATCGCGCCCGAGCCTACACTGTTGCCGTCAGAGTAGCGCTTCGCCTGCACGTAGATACGATCCAAGCCCAACGCGTCCTGATCGATAACACCGTCAACGCCGCCGTCACCGCTCTTGCCTAGCGCTCGGCCGGCGTCGCTTGTAGAACCCCCGTAACCCATGGCCAACAATAATTGGACCACTAAGCGCTCGAAAAACTCCGGTGGTGCGGCAATAACGCGGGCGACCAAGTCAAGACTAAGTTCATCGTCCAGCTCTGCGTGAGCCTTTCGGATGATTTCGTCCGGCGTCATGCCGCTCGCTTGGACTGCTTCGACTGTGGGCGAGTCTTTTCCTGCGTTGTCACTACCATTGCCGGCGTCCCGGAACAGCACGAACTCCGGAAATTGGTCCAGAAAGTGAATGTCGATCTTTTCAGGAGGATTGGCTAATACCTCACGCCCGCGGTCACTAATCTTAAAGTGTGCTCGTTTGGTCAACTCCACCAGTCCAGCCTTGCCCAGATAGCTTTTGGCCCAATGCACACGGTTTGCAAAAGTGGTCTGCTTTCCAGATGGCAATAGTTCTGATCGCTCGTCCTCTGTCAGTTCGAATTTGTCAGCCAGCGACTGAACCACATCGGAAATTTTCACCTCGCCCATTTCGGAAGAGCGCAGGACGGGCAACATCAAAGTCTGAAAGTCGGGAATGGCCATTGTCGAAAATTATTGAGTCAAACGGCAACGCCGCGGTTCTGCGTCGCGGTGAGAGATGATACCCGTTCCTTGACCGGTGACTAAGCACGGAACGTCCGCTCCCCTTTGGTAGGAGTCATTCTCGAACCACTGCTGCATTGGTCCGCTTTGGGTCGCATACGGCCTCTGCCCGCAATCCACGAAGAACCTTATTTGCCCGTCACGCCTGGCATCCAACGTGCTTCTATCAAGAAAACGCGGTTACAACCTGAAAAAGCGCCGACGCGGCATCTGCGCGAGAATTGACGCTATCGGCACTTCGCCTCTAACGGAGGTTAGAAATGGACAACGGGACCAACAACATCACGCCCACGCCCGGCACCGGCGAGCCGCGCCGCCTGCATCCGCTGGTCGCGACGGCTGCGGGCGCGGTCATCGTCGCGAGCCTTGCGGCAACGGCCGCCGTGACCGGGTTTTTCCCCGGCGCGCACAGCAATTCCGCGCAGAACGCGCAGACGCAGACCGCCGCAGTCGCGCAGCAACAACCGGTGGTCGCGCCCGCCGCGCCGCCCGCCGTCCAGCCGGTAGCCGCGCAAACCGCGCCCGCGCAAGCCGCGACTCAGCCGGTACAGCAAGCGCCAGCGCAACCATCATACGCACAGCAGCCGCCGCAACACCCCGCCTATTGCTCGACGTGCGGCACCGTCGAAGCCATCTCAGCCGTGCGTCGCGAAGGGCACGGAACCGGCATCGGCGCGGTCGGCGGCGCGGTGGCGGGCGGCGTCGTCGGGAATCAGTTCGGACACGGCGGCGGCCGCACCGCCATGACGCTGCTCGGCGCGCTCGGCGGCGGGCTCGCGGGCAATTCGGTCGAAAAGCACCTGCGCAGCGAAACCGATTACTCGGTACGGGTGCGGATGGAAAACGGCAAGACGCGTTATTTCACCTATCATCAGCAGCCGCCGTTCGCGCAGGGGCAGCATGTGCGCGTGCATAACGGCACGCTGGTCGACGCGGGCTGATAGGCCGACCGCCTCATGCAAAAAGGGCGACGGGGTTAGCAACCCGCCGCCCTTTTGTATCGTGGAAACCCCGCGTTAGTGGTCGCGCTGAGAACTGCGCGCCGGATTCGGTCTCCCGCGCATGGCCATGTACGCCCACCAGACGTAGCCCGAGAAGCCATACAGCACGAAGAGGCAGAACAGCATGACGGGCGGATCCGACGAAACGAGCACGAACGCCACCACGACCAGCAATACGCCCGCGAACGGCACCCGATAGCGCACATCGAGCGCCTTGCCGCTGTAGAACGGCGCGTTCGACACCATCGTGACGCCCGCGTAGACGGTCAGCGCGAACGCGACCCACGGCAGCCACACGAGCTTGAGCGGCACGCGATTGTCGGTCGCGAGCCACACGAAGCCGGCGATCAGCGCGGCCGCGGCCGGGCTCGGCAAGCCCTGAAAATAGCGCTTGTCGACCACGCCGACATTCGTATTGAAGCGCGCGAGCCGCAGCGCCGCGCCCGAGCAGTACACGAACGCCGCGAGCCAGCCCCAGCGCCCGAGGTCCTTCAGCACCCATTCGTACATGACGAGCGCCGGCGCGACGCCGAACGACACCATGTCCGACAGGCTGTCGAACTGCTCGCCGAACGCGCTCTGCGTATGCGTCATGCGCGCGACGCGGCCGTCCATGCCGTCGAGCACCATCGCGACGAAAATGGCGATGGCCGCGATCTCGAAGCGCACGTTCATCGCCTGAACGACCGCGAAGAAGCCGCAGAAGAGCGCAGCCGTGGTGAACGCATTGGGCAGCAGATAGATGCCGCGCTTTCTCAGGAATTGCTGCCGCTTCGCGCGCCGCGTTTCCACGGCGCCGACGTCTTGCACCGCCTTGTTGCGACGAAACGCGCGCGGCGGCGCCCCGTTCATGCGGTTCCGGCGCGGTTTGAATGCCGCCATCGACGCCTCCGCGTTATTCCGCGAACTCGGCGAGAATCGTCGACGAGGCGGACACCTTCTCGCCGATCGCCACGCGCGGCCGGCTGCCGACCGGCAGATACACGTCGACGCGCGAACCGAAGCGGATGAAGCCGTAGCGTTGGCCGCGCGTGAGCGGCTCGCCCGCGTGGACGTAGCAGAGAATGCGCCGCGCGATCAGCCCGGCGATCTGCACCGACGTCACCGTATGCCCGGTCGCGGTTTGCAGCACGATGGCGTTGCGCTCGTTCTCGGTCGACGCCTTGTCGACAGCCGCGTTCAGATACGCGCCCGGGAAATACTGCACCTTGGTGATCGCGCCGTCGACCGGCGAACGCTGCGAGTGCACGTTGAACACGTTCATGAACACGCTGATCTTCAGCGCCTCGCGGCCCGCGTACGGATCATGCGCGGTTTCCACCGCGACGATGCGCCCGTCCGCCGGACACAGCACGGCATTGGCCTGCGTGGGAATGGGGCGCGGCGGATCGCGGAAGAACTGGACGACGAAAATCACGATCAGCCAGAAGATCCAGGCGAAGCCGAAGCCGCCGATCGCCTGCACGAGAATGGCAACGACGGCCGCGATGGCGATGAACGGCCAGCCTTCGCGGGCAATGATCGGATGGGGATAGTTCATGAACGAGGTCTGTGTTTTTAAAACCCGTAGGATAGCAAAAGCCGCCCTCGGCACAGCGGCTTCGGGCGGCTTTCACGACAGCAAGAACCGTGACGCGCGAAAAACTTAGTTCTTCGACTGGTCGACGAGCTTGTTCTTGGCGATCCACGGCATCATTGCGCGCAGCTTCTCGCCGACCTGCTCGATCTGATGCTCGGCCGTCAGGCGGCGGCGCGATTGCAGCGTCGGCGCGCCGGCGCGATTCTCGATGATGAAGCTCTTCGCGTATTCGCCGGTCTGGATGTCCTTCAGCACGGCCTTCATCGCCTTCTTCGTCTCTTCCGTGACGATGCGCGGACCCGTCACGTACTCGCCGTACTCGGCGTTGTTCGAGATCGAGTAGTTCATGTTGGCGATGCCGCCTTCATAGATCAGGTCGACGATCAGCTTCAGTTCGTGCAGGCACTCGAAGTACGCCATTTCCGGCGCGTAGCCCGCTTCCACCAGCGTTTCGAAGCCGGCCTTGATCAGGTCGACCGTGCCGCCGCACAGAACCGCCTGTTCGCCGAACAGGTCGGTTTCCGTTTCTTCACGGAAGTTCGTTTCGATGATGCCCGCGCGGCCGCCGCCGTTGGCCACCGCGTACGAGAGCGCCACGTCGCGCGCCGAGCCGGTCTTGTCCTGCGCGACCGCGATCAGGTGCGGCACGCCGCCGCCTTGCGTGTACGTGTTGCGCACGGTGTGACCCGGCGCCTTCGGCGCGATCATGATGACGTCGAGATCGGCGCGCGGAATCACCTGGCCGTAGTGCACGTTAAAGCCGTGCGCGAACGCGAGCGCCGCGCCGTTCTTGATGTTCGCGTGGACTTCCTTCGCGTACACCTCGGCGATCTGCTCGTCGGGCAGCAGCATCATCACGACGTCGGCGCCCTTCACCGCTTCGGCCACTTCCTTGACCGGCAGGCCGGCGTTCTCGGCCTTGCTCCACGAGGCGCCGCCCTTGCGCAGGCCGACCGTCACGTTCACGCCGCTTTCCTTCAGGTTCAGCGCGTGCGCATGGCCTTGCGAGCCATAACCGATGATGGTGACTTGCTTGCCCTTGATGAGGGAGAGGTCGGCGTCTTTGTCGTAGAAAACTTTCATGGTGGTTCCTTGAGTCCTGGGTCTGTCTCCGCGAGAAGCAGAGGAAATGAGTCGAGTTGCGTGTGGTGCTACACCTTCAGGATGCGCTCGCCCCGGCCGATGCCGGAACTGCCCGTGCGAACCGTCTCGAGAATCGCCGTGGCGTCGAGCGCCTGAATGAACGCGTCGAGCTTGTCGGAGGCGCCCGTCAGTTCCATGGTGTAGGTCTTTTCGGTCACGTCGATGATGCGGCCGCGGAAGATATCCGCCATCCGCTTCATCTCTTCGCGTTCCTTGCCGACTGCCCTTACCTTGATGAGCATCAGCTCGCGCTCGATGTGGGCGCCCTCTGTCAGGTCGACCACTTTCACCACCTCGATCAGGCGGTTCAGGTGCTTCGTGATCTGTTCGATCACGTCGTCCGAGCCGATGGAGACGATGGTGAGCCGCGACAGCGAACTGTCTTCGGTCGGCGCCACCGTCAGCGTTTCGATGTTGTAGCCGCGCGCGGAAAAGAGCCCGACGACACGCGATAACGCGCCCGGCTCGTTTTCCAGCAGTACGGAGATGATGTGTTTCATGTGCGTGTTTCCCGATATGTCCAGAAGAAGCGTTCGTCCGAGAAACCCGCGCGCGGCGCTCGTCCTTTGTGGAGACAGGCGCGCACGAGCCTCGCGTGACAAAGCCGCGTTAGAGATCCTCAGAGCCGAGCAGCATTTCCGTGATGCCTTTGCCTGCCTGCACCATCGGGAATACGTTTTCGGTCGGATCGGTCTGGAAGTCGAGGAACACGGTGCGATCTTTCAGACGCAGCGCCTCCTTGAGCGCCGGTTCGACGTCCGCGGTCTTTTCGACGCGAATGCCGACGTGGCCGTACGCTTCGGCGAGCTTCACGAAGTCGGGCAGCGCGTCCATGTACGAACTGGAATAGCGCTTCTTGTATTCGATCTGCTGCCACTGGCGAACCATGCCGAGATAGCGGTTGTTGAGCGAGATGATCTTGACCGGCGTGTTGTACTGCTTGCAGGTCGAGAGCTCCTGAATGCACATCTGGATGGAGCCTTCGCCCGTGATGCAGACCACGTCCTCGTCGGGATAAGCCATCTTCACGCCCATCGCGGCGGGCAGGCCGAAGCCCATCGTGCCGAGGCCGCCCGAGTTGATCCAGCGGCGCGGCTTGTTGAACGGGTAGAACTGCGCCGCCCACATCTGATGCTGGCCGACATCCGAACACACGAAGGCGTTGCCGTCCGTCAGCTCCGCGAGCTTCTCGACGACGTACTGCGGCTTGATTATCTCGCTCTTGCGGTCGTAGGCGAGGCAGTCTTTCGAGCGCCAGCCTTCGATCTCGTCCCACCATGACTTGAGCGCGGCCGTGTCCGGCCCGTGCTCCGCGTGCTGAAGCTGCTCGATCAGCTCTTTCAGGACTTCCTTCACGTCGCCGACGATCGGGATATCGACCTTCACGCGCTTCGAGATGGACGACGGATCGACGTCGATATGAATGATCTTGCGCGGCGACGAGGCGAAGTGCTTCGGGTCGCCGATCACGCGGTCGTCGAAGCGCGCGCCGATGGCAATCAGCACGTCGCAGTGCTGCATGGCCATGTTGGCTTCGTAGGTGCCGTGCATGCCGAGCATGCCGAGGAACTTCTTGTCGCTCGCGCGATAGCCGCCCAGACCCATCAGCGTATTGGTGACGGGATAGCCGAGCAGATCGGCGAACTGGTTCAGTTCGCGCGATGCGTCCGCGAGAATGATGCCGCCGCCGGTGTAAATGTACGGGCGCTTGGCCGACAACAGCAGTTGCACCGCCTTGCGGATCTGGCCGGAGTGGCCCTTCGTGACCGGGTTGTACGAGCGCAGCGACACGCTCTTGACCGGCTCGTAGCGGCACGGCGCTTTCGACACGTCCTTCGGAATGTCGATCAGCACCGGGCCGGGACGCCCCGTGCGCGCGATGTAGAAGGCTTTCTTGACGGTGGCGGCGAGATCGCGCACGTCCTTCACGAGGAAGTTGTGCTTGACGCAGGGCCGCGTGATGCCGACGGTGTCGCATTCCTGGAACGCGTCGAGGCCGATGGCCGCAGTGGGCACCTGCCCGCTGATGACGACGAGCGGAATGGAATCCATGTAGGCCGTGGCGATGCCGGTGACGGCATTGGTGACGCCCGGGCCGGAAGTCACGAGGCACACGCCCACCTTGCCGGTCGAGCGCGAATACGCGTCGGCGGCATGCACGGCGGCCTGCTCGTGGCGCACGAGAATGTGCTGAATCTGGTCCTGCTTGTACAGCTCGTCGTAGATGTAGAGTACCGAGCCGCCGGGATAGCCCCACACGAACTCGACGTTTTCGTCGGCAAGCGCGCGCATGAGCACGGTCGCACCGATGGAATCGGCTTCGTGAGAGGGAGTGGTATCCGACGTGGAGAATTCCGCGCTAGGCATGTTCATTCATCACCTTTCGAATTTTCGGCAAAAAATTGATCGGGTGCTCTCTGCCGGGCTTGTGGCTCGGGTTCAAGCGGCGCGTCTTGGTTTGACAGGCGAACTTCTTGGGCTCGCCTCAAAGCAGACAATTCACTTTATGATGCGAGTCGGGAACGATAGCCCGTTTTTGCGGGCACGGTCAAGCAAAAATTTCCCCGCCACGCCTGGAATGTTTCGGTCGGGCGTTTCTCGCATGCCCTGAGCACGCAATACCGCGCAACAAATCGTTTCCCGATCCTCCCGCGACAGCGAAAATTTGCTAGCATCCGCAGGTTTTCCTGGAACTCCACAATCTCTTTCGACGCAAATTCGTTGCGCCGGGTCCCCAACGGATGGCATCAGACAAGGAACTCGCCGATTTTCTGGCGGGCGTCGAAAGACGCGCGTTCAAGCAGACCGTGTACACCGTCCGCGACGACGACGCGGCGCTCGACATCGTCCAGGACGCCATGATCAAGCTCGCGGAAAAGTACGGCGACAAGCCGTCGGCCGAGCTTCCTCTTTTGTTCCAGCGTATCCTCCAGAATGCGACGCACGACTACTTTCGCCGCCAGAAAGTACGCAATACCTGGATCAGCCTGTTCTCCTCGTTCGGCAGCGCCGACGACGACGAGTTCGACCCGCTCGAAACCTTCGAATCCGAGGACGGCGCGACCGGCAGCGAAAGCAGCGAGAGCCGGCTGGAACGCGAGCAGGTGCTCAACCTGATCGACGCGGAAATCCAGAAGTTACCGGCGCGTCAACGAGAAGCTTTTCTCATGCGTTACTGGGAAGATATGGATGTCGCAGAGACGGCCGCCGCGATGGGCTGCTCCGAGGGCAGCGTGAAGACGCACTGTTCACGCGCCACGCACGCTCTCGCGCAAGCCCTGAAAGCCAAAGGGATCACGCTATGAGTTCCGCTCTTGAAACGAAGGAAAACGAGTTCGCGCTAAAGGTCGTGCGCGCGCTCGACGAAAGCACGTCGGCCATTCCGGCCGCCGCGATGGATCGGCTCGCCGAGGCGCGCCGCGCCGCGATCGCGCGCAAGAAGCCCGAGAAAGTGGCGGTCGCCGCCGCTGCGCCTGCGTTCACGCCGGTTCTGGCCGGCGCGGGCGCCGCGCTCTTGGCCGGCGGTTCCGGCGATGCGCACGGCCGCAAGAGCCTGTTCGCGCGCCTGGGCGGCTTCGGGCTGGCGGGCCCGGTGTTCGCGCTCGCCGTCGCGCTGGCGGGCATCGCTTACTGGGAAGATCAGCAGCGCAAGGCCGAACTCGCCGACATCGACGCGGCCATGATGAGCGACAGCCTGCCGCTCGACGCTTATCTCGATCACGGCTTCAACGCGTATCTGACGCGCAATCACTAAGCATCAAACCGAGCGGGGGAAATTCGGGTGAGTTACAAGCGCGGTCTCGCGATTGTCTTCGGCTGCGCGATTGCGGGTCTGGTCGCGTTCGCCGCTACTTACCCGCGTTTCTATTCGTCCTCCGCCACGGCGTCCATGTCCGCCGCCGCGCCCAGCGGCGCGAGCGCGGGCGCGGACGGGTCTCTCTCGCCGCTCGCCGCGCTTTCATCGGACAACCCGCTCTCTTGGAGCCGCCTGACGGAGGCGCAGCGCGTTGCGCTCGCACCTTTCGCCACGCAGTGGGACTCCTTCAGCGACGAGCGCAAGCAAAAGTGGCTCAAGATCGCATCGCGCTATCACCGCATGTCGCCGGACGCACAGAAGCGGCTGCAGCAGCGCATGGAGGAATGGGTGCGCATGACGCCCGACCAGCGCAAGGTCGCGCGGGAAAACTACCAGGTGTCGAAGCTCGTGCCGCCCGACAAGCGCGAAAAGGCCTGGGACGCGTATCAGAAGCTCTCGGAAGAACAGAAGAAAAAGCTCGCCGCAAGCGAGCGAGGCCGCCGCCCGACCGTGGTCAGCGCCCCGCCGACCGGCAAGGCCGAAGTGAAGGACATCAACCGTCTCGTCGCGGCGCGCGAGCAGGGCCATGCGGCTTCGCACGCGGAAGCCGGGCCGGGCGCGGGCGCGCCGGCATCGGGCACGCCGTTGCAGCCTGCCGTGCCGAACGCCGCGAGCATCGTCCCGGCCACGCCGATTCCCGTTTCGCCGCAGCAGGCGCCTTCGATGTACAACGGTTCGTGATCGCGCGATGAGCGTCTCCGCCACCGCGACCATCCCGCCGCTTCGCGCGCCCAGCCTGCGCCGGCGCCTCTCCACGATGGTCTACGAAGGCGTCATCCTGTTCGGCGTCGTGTTCATCGCCGGGTATCTCTTCAGCACACTCACCCAGCAGCGCAGCGGCCTCACGCATCACGACTGGCTGATGTCGTGGATCGGTCTCGTGCTGGCGGCGTATTTCGTGTGGTTCTGGACGCACGGCGGCCAGACGTTGCCGATGAAAACCTGGCGCCTGAAAGTCGTCGATGCGCGCGGCGAGCCGCTCACCGTCGGCCGGGCGCTAGCGCGCTATGTGCTCGCGTGGCTATGGTTCCTGCCGCCGCTCGCGCTGCACCCGCTGCTTTCGCTGGCGGTGCCGCAGACGCTGATCGTGCTCCCCGTTTGGATCGCGCTGTGGGCGGCAGCCGTCTGGCTCGATCCCGCCCGCCAGTTCCTGCACGACCGCCTCGCCGGCACGCGCATCGTCGCGGCGTAGCTGGAACTCTCGTCGGCTTCACGCGTAATAAGAACTTCTCGTGACTGTCACGGCTCGGTCACGGCCGCACGGCGTAATGCGCATACCAAAACTCGATGCGCGAGCCAATGGCCCTCCACCCGACAGTCACGCCGGCATTCGATCCCTCCACCGCTTACCGTTTTCGCAGTTCCGGCTTGCGCGTCGATCCGTCGGCGCTTGTGCCCGAGTCACTCGAGACGGCGCCCCCCGTCGCCGATAACGAATCGGCGGACGGAACGCATCGTTATCGCACGATCTGGCTCTCGGATATCCACTTAGGCTCCGGCGGCTGTCAGGCCGCCTATCTGCTCGACTTCCTGCGGCATCACGAATCGGAATATCTGTATCTCGTCGGCGACATCATCGACGGATGGCAGCTTCGCAAAGGCTGGTTCTGGCCGCAGGCGCACAACGACGTCGTGCAGAAAATCCTGCGCAAGGCGCGCAAGGGCACGCAAGTCGTCTATATCCCCGGCAATCACGACGAAGCCGCGCGCCAGTTCTGCGATCTCGCGTTCGGCGACATTCACGTGCGCGGCGAGGCGTTTCACACGACGCTCGCGGGCAAGCGCTTGTGGATCGTCCACGGCGATCTCTTCGACGGCGTCATTCAGCACGCCAAATGGCTCGCCTATCTCGGCGACACCGCGTACACCGCGATCTTGCTGCTCAACCGCTGGTTCAATCGCGTGCGCACGAAGCTCGGCCTCAATTACTGGTCGCTCTCGCAGTACCTGAAGCATCAGGTCAAGAACGCGGTCAATTTCATCTCGCAGTTCGAGCGCGTGATGACCGATGAAGCGCGCCGCCGCGGCTGCGACGGCGTCGTGTGCGGGCACATCCACAAGGCCGAGATTCGCGATATCGACGGCATCCTGTATTGCAACGACGGCGACTGGGTAGAGAGTCTCTCCGCGCTCGTCGAGACCTACGACGGCGAGCTGAAGGTCGTCTACTGGACCGTCATGCGCGCGCCCGGACAGCCGGCCGCGAAAGCCCGCGCGACGGTGTGAACGCATCCATCAGGCCACACGAGGAACCGCAATGAAGATCATGATCGTGACCGATGCATGGGAGCCGCAAGTCAACGGCGTCGTGCGCACACTCAAGAATACGAGCAAGGAACTGACGGCGCTCGGGCATCGCGTGGATATGCTCACGCCGCTCGAATTCAGGACGATTCCCTGCCCGACCTATCCCGAGATTCGCCTGTCGCTGATGGCGGGCCGTCATGTCGCCGAGCGCATCGACGCGTTCGATCCCGATGCGCTGCACATCGCGACGGAAGGCCCGCTCGGCCTCGCCGCCCGCGCGTACGCGCTGCGTCACAAGCTGCCGTACACCACCGCCTATCACACGCGCTTTCCCGAATACGTGAAGGCGCGTTTCGGCATTCCGCTCGCGATGACGTATCGCTTTCTGCGCTGGTTCCACGGACCGTCGCAGGCGGTGATGGCGCCGACGCCCGTGGTCAAGAAAGATCTGGAGGCCTATGGATTCACGAACGTCGTGCTGTGGACGCGCGGCGTCGATCTCGACATCTTCCATCCGATGGACTCGAAGGTGCTCAACACCGCGCGGCCGATCTTTCTGTACGTCGGGCGCGTGGCGATCGAGAAGAACGTCGAAGCGTTTCTGAAACTCGATCTGCCCGGCTCGAAATGGGTCGCGGGCGAAGGCCCGGCGCTCGCCGAGCTGAAATCTCGCTACACGAACGTCAACTATCTCGGCGTGCTGTCGCAGCCGGAACTCGCGAAGGTGTACGCCGCCGCCGATGTCTTCGTGTTTCCGAGCCGCACCGATACGTTCGGCCTCGTGCTGCGGGAAGCGATGGCCTGCGGCACGCCGATCGCGGCGTATCCGGTCACGGGCCCGATCGACGTGCTCGGCGAACACGGACCCGGCGCGCTCGACGACGACCTGCGCGAGGCGTGCCTTCAGGCGCTGAAGATCGACCGTGCCGACGCGCGCGCCTGGGCCGAACGCTTCTCTTGGCGCGCGGCGTCGGAGCAGTTCGCGTCGCATTTGCGGCAGTTCGAGCCGCGCGCGCCGCGCGCCGACCGGGCGCCCGCATGACGCGTCGCCCGTTGGCGGAGGAACGCGCCGAAGCGAACGCCCGCGCGGCGGCGGGCCGCATCATGGACCCGTTCGACGACGACACCGACGCCAGCGCGGATACGCTCGATTCGCACGCTCAGGCAACCGAGCCGCTCGGCACCGACGACCTCCCCTTCAATCCGTACAAGCGCAATCGCGGCTTCACGCGCGCCTGGCACGCGATGAAGAACTCGATCGCAGGTTTTCGCATCGCGATTCGCGAGGAAAGCGCCTTCCGGCAGGAACTGACGCTCGCGGCAATCCTTTTGCCGTGCAGCCTTTTCGTGCCGGTGGCGCCTGTCGAGCGCGCCGCGCTAATCGGCTCCGTGCTGCTGGTGCTCATCGTCGAACTGTTGAATTCGAGCGTCGAGGCGGCGATCGACCGCATCTCGCTCGAACGCCACGAACTCTCGAAGCGCGCGAAGGACTTCGGCAGCGCCGCCGTGATGGTCGCGCTCGCGGTATGCGTGCTCACGTGGGCCATGATTCTGTGGCCGCACGCGCCCGCCGCGGCTGCGTGGCTCGGGCGACTTCTGGCTTGAGCGCGCCGTATCTCGTAAAGTCGTCGCCGGGTCAGCGAGGCCGCGTCCGGAACGGAGAACGAGCGGTTTATAATCGTCCGATATTCTCAAAAATAGCAACGGAACCGGACGCGGGCATGCTTGCACGAGGCCGCCGCAACCGGATGCCAAGGTCGGACGACATGGAAGCGAAACCTCCCCGCCGTACCCGCGAACGGATTCTCGAGCTGTCGCTGAAGTTGTTCAACGATATCGGCGAGCCCAACGTCACCACGACGACCATCGCCGAGGAGATGGAAATCAGTCCAGGCAATCTGTACTACCATTTCCGCAACAAGGACGACATCATCAACAGCATCTTCGCGCAGTTCGAGCAGCAGATTCAGAAGCGCCTGCGCTTTCCGGACGATCACCGGCCGACCATCGACGAGATGTGGTCCTATCTGCAGTACATGGCCGATTTTCTCTGGACGTATCGCTTTCTCTACCGCGACCTGAACGACCTTCTCGCGCGCAACCGCACGCTGGAAACGCACTTCAAGCAGATCATCACGCACAAGGTGCGCTTCGCGCAGCAGTTGTGCGAGGCGCTCGTCGCCGATCAGGAAATGGTCGCGACGCCCGCCGAGATCGAGGTCATCGCGACGAACATCGGCGTGATCGCGACCTACTGGCTCTCGTATCAGTACGTGATGAACCCGCGCAAGTACAACGATCAGGAAGCGATTCGCGCGGAGCTTCATCAGGTGAGCGTGCACATCATCTCGATCATGGCGCCGTATCTGCGCGGCCGCTCGCGCCAGCTTTTCGACGATCTGGTGTCCGGTAAGATGCCCAAGCGCGAATATGCGGACTTCCTGCCGCCGCGCGACGATGCCGCCAGCGCATCGAAGAACGAAACACCGAAGGATTCCCGATAATGAAGGCAGTGTGTGTGTATTGCGGCTCCGCCTCCGGAGCCCGCCCCGTCTATGCAGAAGCCGCGCGCGCGTTCGGCCGCGCCCTCGTCGAGGCGAACTTGTCGCTCGTGTATGGCGGCGGCCGCGTCGGGCTGATGGGCCTGATCGCCGATGAAGTGCTCGCCGCCGGCGGACGCGCGGTCGGCGTAATTCCCGAACTGCTGCTCGCGAAGGAAGTCGGCCATACCGATCTCACGGAACTGCACGTCGTGCCCGACATGCACGAGCGCAAGAAGAAGATGGCCGATCTCGCCGATGCCTTCGTCGCGATGCCCGGGGGCGTCGGCACGTACGAAGAGTTCTTCGAGGTGTACACGTGGGCGCAGCTCGGCTATCACCAGAAGCCCGTCGGCCTGCTGGACATCAACGGCTATTTCGACCCGCTTCTGTCGATGCTGCGTCATACCATCGACGAAGGCTTCATGCGCAAGCCGTATCTGGACATGATTCAGGTGGCCGCCGAGCCGAACGAGATGATCGCGAAGCTCGCGGCCTACACGCCGCCCGCGAACGACAAGTGGTCCGAGAAACGCAACGCAGTCTAAGGAGAATCGAGCGATGTCCAAAGTCATCCTGATCACCGGCGCGAGCCGCGGCATCGGCCGGTCGGCTGCCATTCTCGCGGGCGCGCGCGGCTGGTCGGTCGGCGTGAACTACGCGTCGAACGCGCAGGCCGCCGAAGAAACCGTCGCGGCGGTGCGCGCGGCGGGCGGCAAGGCCATCGCGATTGCCGGCGACGTGCGCGACGAAGCGGCGATCATCGCCATGTTCGACGCCACCGAACAAGCCTTCGGCAAGCTCGACGGCGTGGTGAACAACGCGGGCATCGTCGCGCCGGGGGCGCCTCTGGCCGACATGGACATCGAGCGGCTCAAGCGCATTTTCGACACCAACGTGCTCGGCGCGTATCTGTGCGCCCGCGAGGCGGCGCGGCGTCTGTCGCGCTCGCGCGGCGGCCACGGCGGCTCGCTCGTGAACGTGTCGTCGGCGGCGGCGCGGCTCGGGTCGCCGAACGAATACGTGGACTACGCGGGCTCCAAAGGCGCGGTCGACGCGATGACCATCGGGCTTTCCAAGGAGCTCGGCCCGGAAGGCGTGCGCGTCAACGCCATCCGCCCCGGCCTCATCGAAACCGAGATCCACGCGAGCGGCGGCAAGCCGGACCGCGCGCACGTGCTCGGTGTGCACACGCCGCTCGGACGCCCCGGCACGGCGGACGAAGTCGGAGAGTCGATCGTCTGGCTGCTCTCGGACGCGTCGTCGTATGTGACCGGCGCGATTCTGGACGTGACGGGCGGACGTTAAGTTTGCGCCCCGCGCATCACAGGTCTTCGGGCGCGAAGCGAAGTTCATAGCCGCGCGCTTCGAGCATGCGCGCGATATCCATTTCCCGAAACGCGCGCTCGGCGATGCTGCGCTTGGTCCGATACTGAATGACTGGCGGATCGATGCCGATGAGCCGCCGCCATTTGCAGTGCTGCCCGAAGAGCGACATCATGTCGACGTCGCGATGCGCCGCCCCGGCGTGTTCGATCCCGAAGCGCAGACACATCTCGACCGGCGCGAACCGCAGGCCGACGGCTTCCAGTTCGGGCCGCAGCACGCACGTGAGTTGCACGTCCTCGTTGAGCGCGCAGTTCGTCCATTCGACCTTGAGCGGATCGCCGCCGATCTTGTCGGGCGCGGGAATCGTCATCCGGATCTCGGGATGGTCGATGAGCGCGCGCATCATGCGCCGGCTGCGCAAGCAAAAGCCGCCGTTGATGACCGGCATCACCGTCTGCGCAGGCTTGCCGAGTTCGGCGCTCCACGCGTAGTGCGTGACCCAGCGCGTGCCTTCGCTGGTATCGATACGTCCGACGTGCGCCATCGGGCCGACGTAATCGTATTCGAGAAAATCGTCGGTCCAGTTCGCGGTGTCGAGCACCCAGCCGTCATCCTGGACGATCAGCGCGAACTCGGTCTCCACGACGCGCCACAGCGCGTACATCATGAACCACGAGTATTCCTGATAATTGAGCGGCGCGATCTTGCGATGCTCGATGCCGGCCGGCAGACTCGCGGGCGCCTGCGGGCTGCACAGCACGGCACGCGCGCCAGGCATCTGGCGCAGGCTCAGCGTGAGCGCATAGACGGCGCGCGTCGCGTCGGGCAGCCCTGTCACGGAAACCAGTGTGATCTTGCTGAAGTCTTTCATCGCGTTCCCGCAAAAGCAAAGCGATGAAAATAAGTCGGCGCGCGGCGCGCGGCTATCGACGGAGTTCTAGAAACCGCCGTGCTCGGCGAGCCACGCTTCTTCGGCGGGCAGCGTCTCGCGTCCGAGTATCCTGTTCCGATGCGGAAAGCGCCCGAATCGTTCGATGACTTCCGCGTGTCTCAACGCGGAGTCGTAGAAGCTCGCGACGCCCGTGTCGTCGCGCAGTTTTGCAAAGAGGCGCACGGATTGGCGCTGGCTGGCGAGCGTTTCGTCGTGCTCGAACGGCGTGTACACGAACGCGCGATGACAGGCGCTCGGCATCCGCAAATCGTCGCCCTGCCCGACCAGCTTCTTCGCGACCGCGAGCGCCCGCGCGTCGCCGGCGAAGGCGCGCGGCTTGTTGCGATAACAATTGCGCGAGAACTGATCCAGCACCACGATCAGCGCGAGCGCGCAAAGCGGCTCGCGTTCCCACGCTTCCAGGCCGCCCGCCTGCGCTTCGTCGAGCAGAGCGCCGAAGCGTTCGGTCAGCATGGCGTCGAACGCGCGCTTCTTGGTCCACCACTGCCTGCGCTCGGTGCCAAATTCCGGCGAGCCCGGCGCGCCGAACCAGAAGTCCAGCACGTCCTGCGCGCGCGGATCCGTGGTCAAGCGAGCTCCAACACGAGCCGCCGCGTGCGCGCGCTCTTCTTTTCCAGCTTGGCGATGCGCAGCGTGCCGATTTCGCCGGTATTGCGCACATGCGTGCCGCCGCACGGCTGCAAGTCCACGTTCTCGATGCGCAGAAGCCGCACGCGGCCGAGGCCCATCGGCGGCTTCACGCTCATCGTGCGGACCAGCTCGGGGCGCGCGGACATTTCGTCGTCGGTGATCCATTCGGTGCGCACGTCGTGCGAACCGCCGACGAGTTCGCGCAGCTTCGCTTCCACTGCTTCGCGCTCGATCGGCTCGACGGTCGCGAGATCGAGCCGCGCGTAATCGGTCGTGATGCTGCAACCATCGACCGGATACGGCAGCACCGCGCAGATCAGGTGGCTCGCCGTGTGCAGCCGCATATGCCGGTACCGCCGCTCCCAGTCGATTTCCGCGCTCACGGCGTCGCACACCTTGAGCTTCGCGAGCGCGTCTTCCTGACCGGGCGCGGGCACGTGCACGGCATCGTCGGGCGTCGCGCCTTCGAACTTGGCCTTGCGCGTATCCGCGATGGCGATGACCGTGCCGTCCGCGAGCGTCAGCGTTCCGGCATCGCCCGCCTGCCCGCCGCCGAGCGGATAGAACACGGTCTGGTCCAGATGGATGCCCGCCTCGTCGATGGCGGTGACGGTCGCATCGCAGCGTCGTTGATAAGCGTCCTCGCGAAAGAGCGCGCGTGTAGTCATGACTTCGTGTCCTCGAAAACCTTGCGTGATCGCAGATGATGCCGCAAACCGGCGCGGCCTCGCCCGGTACACAGCGGGGCGAATCAGCCGGGACGGTTGCGCATCCAGTCGGCGGTATTGAAGAACGAGGTGAGCAGGCGCTCGCGCAGCGGCTCGGCGAGGCCGATGTCCTCCATCGCCCAGGCCATGCAGCGCAGCCATTGATCGCGCTCGCTCGACGCGATGGCGAACGGCAGATGCCGCGCCCGCAGCCGCGGATGCCCGAAGCGGCTGATGTAGTGATCCGGCCCGCCCATCCAGCCGCACAGGAACCAGAAGGTCTTGTCGCGCGAATTGTCGAGCGTCGGCGGATGCAGCGCGCGAATGCCCGCGAACTCGGGCTCCAGGTCCATCAAATCGTAGAAACGGTCGACGAGCGCGCGCACGCGCTCCTCGCCGCCGATCAGTTCGAACGCGGTCGGCGCTGCTTGTTGATTGGTCGCTTCGTCTTCGGAAGCCGGTTGATTCACTTCGCTCATTGCTTTGCTTTGACTGAAAACTACGCGTCCCGCAGCGACTGCAGCGCCGGTCGCGCCAGCACGCGCCGCAGGCTGAGCCAGCCGCCGAGCCCCGCGCACGCGATGCCCGCGACGACGCCCGCCGGCACGAGCCACGGATTGCAATCGATATGAAACTCGAACACGCGCGACGCGAGCACGTAGCCGATGCCCTGCGCGCCGAGCGCGGCCATGAGCCCCGACAACGCGCCGACTGCGACGAACTCCGCGACCTGCACCGAGCGCACTTGCCGGTGCGACGCGCCGAGCGCGCGCAACAACGCCGACTCGCGCATGCGCTCGTCGCGCGTGCCGGCAAGCGCCGCGTACAGCACGAGCACGCCCGCCGCGAGCGTGAAGATGAAAAGGAACTGCACCGCGCCGATCACCTGCGCGAGCGTGCGCTGGATCTGCGCGAGAATCGGCGCGGTGTCGATGGCCGTGACGTTCGGGTACGCGGCGATCAGGCCGTCGATCATGCGCTGGTCGTTCGCGGGCAGATGGAAGCTCGTGATGAACGTCGCGGGCAAGTCCGCGAGCGCCTCGGGCGGCATCAGCACGAAGAAGTTCACCTTGAACGAATTCCAGTCCACCTTGCGCAGACTTGTGACGGGCGCTTCCACCGGCAGGCCCGCCACGTCGAAACGCAGCATGTCGCCCATCTTCACGCGGATCGTCTTCGCGATGCCCTCTTCCATCGACACCTGCGGCTTGCCGCTCGTGCCGTACCACGCGCCCTGCGTCACGCGGTTGTCGTCGGGCAGCGCGGTCGTGTAGGAGAGGTTGAACTCGCGGTCCACCAGCCGCTTCGCGTCCGGCTTGTCGTAGCTGTCCGGATTCACCGCTTTGCCGTTGATCGCGACGAGGCGCGCGCGCACCATCGGCGAAAGCACGGCGTCGGGCTGGCCGTGGCCGTGCAGATAGGCGAGCACGCCGTCGCGCTGGTCCGGCTGGATGTCGATCAGGAACTCGTTGGGCGCATCCGGCGGCGTGGCGTCGCGCCATCCCTTGATGAGATCGTTGCGCGTCATGCCGATCAGCAAGAGACACATCAGCCCGATGCCGAGCGCCGTGATCTGCAACGCGCTCGCGCCGCTGCGCCGCTCCAGCGACGCGAGCGCATAGCGCCAGCCGACGCCCGCGCGGCTCCTCTCGCGCCGCACGAAGCGCGCCGCCGCCCACAGCGCCGCCCGCGCGATGACGCCGAAAAGCAGCAGCCCCGCCGCGAACCCGCCCGCGACGATCACGCCGAGCTTCAGCTCGCCCGCCGCGACCACGAGCAGCGCCCCGAACAGCAGCACGCCGATGCCGTACGCCGCATACGCGATACGGCTGGCATCGCCCAGTTCGCGGCGGATCACGTGGACCGGCGGCACGCGCGTCAGCGGCAAAAGCGGCGGCAGCGCGAAGCCGAGCAGCAGCACGAGGCCCATCGCGATGCCTTGCAACGCGGGCCAGACGCTCGCCTGCGGCAACTCGACATCGACGAGCGAACCCAGCGCGTGCAGCAGCACCAGATGCCCGATGAACCCGAGCACGATGCCCGCCACGCTGCCGATCACGCCGATCGCCAGAAATTCGTTGACGAAGAGCGCGCGCAGCGTCCGCTGGCTGACGCCGAGGCAGCGCATCGCGGCGCAGCCGTCCAGATGGCGTCGCGCGAAGCGGTGCGCGGCCATCGCGATGGCGACCGCAGCGAGCAGCGCCGTCAGGAGCGAAACGAGCGTGAGGAAGTGGCTCGCGCGGTCGATGGTCTGCCGCACTTGCGGCTGGCCGTCCGACAGCGATTCAAGCGCGACGCCGCGCAGCTTGCCGCCGTCGGTCTTGCCGCGCGCGAACTGCGCGAACCGCTCGACCTGCGCGTCCGGTCCCGCGACGAGTAGCCGGTACGTCACGCGGCTGCCGTAGCCGACCAGCCCCGTTGCCGCGATTTCATCGGCGCGCATCATCAGACGCGGCGAGAAGTTCACGAACGAGAAGCCGCGGTCCATTTCCCGCGTGATGACCGCCGCGACCGTGAAGGTGCGCGTGCCGACCTTCACCGCGCCGCCGACTTTTGTCTTCAGCGCGTCGAGCAGCGCGGGATCGACCCAGACGGTGCCGGGCGCGGGAATGCCTTGCGCGGGCGCATCGGGCGCATCGGGGCCCGGCGCGATACGCAGCGCGCCGCGCAACGGATAGCCCGGCGTCACGCCCTTGATCGCCGCGAGGCGCGAAAGCGGCGTCTGCCCGGCCGAACTGACCATGCTCGGGAAAATGGTCGTGCCCGCCGTTTCCAGCCCGAGCGCGCGCGCTTCTTGAGCGAACATCGGATCGACGGGGTGATCGGCGCGCACGACGAAATCGGCGGCGATCATCTGGCGGGCGTCGCGCGCAAGTCCCTGCCGCATGCGATCCGCGAGAAAACCGACGCTCGACAACGCGGCGACGGCCAGCACGAGCGCGAGCAACAGCATCGTGAGTTCGCCCGCGCGCCAGTCGCGCGCGGTCATGCGCCATGACTGGCGCACGGTCTGGAGGAAGTCGAGTCGGGCGCCCGAATGCGTGTGGTGAGGTGCGTGCGACGCCTTGGCCGCCGGTTTGTCGTTGGCCGCGGTGCTCAATCGTGCTTGCTCCGCAGTCGGCTGATCGGGTTATGCGTGCCCGGCAGCATATGCTTGGCCATGCGCGACACGCCGCCGTGCACGCCGCGCACGAGACGCGGCAGCGCCCAGCCGGCCACCACCAGAAACGCGATCAGCATGACGAGGAACAGCAGCGGCACGAAGAACGCGAGGACGAGGCCGAGCGTCGCGCCGACATCTTCGGTGGCGGATGCCGCCCAGTTCGACACCGGCTCCGGCGAAAGATTGATGAGCGCGCGCGTGCCCGCTTTCGCGAAATGCGACGCCCCGGCGAGCGTGCCGCCCGCGAGCGCGGCGATGGTGAGCAGCGTCGGATCGGCGTGGCCGAGCGAGCCCGCCGCGAGCACGGCGCCGGCGGGAATGCGAATGAACGTATGAATGGCGTCCCACAGGGAATCCAGCGCGGGGATCTTGTCGGCGAGAAATTCGACGAACGCGAGGAACGCCGCCGCGCCGATCACCCACGGGGAAGCGAGCACGGCGAGCGTGTCGGGCAGATGAATGACGCCCATGCGGGCGAACAGGCCGGCGACGAAGACCGTGAGGTACAGGCGCAGCCCGCTCGCCCATGAAAGGCCCGCAGCGAGCGAAAGTGATTCCAGCATTGCCGCCTCCTTGTTGCGCCAGCCGCGCGCTTGGGGCCACGGCTCGATGCTGTACCGGCTGAAACAATCGGCCCGCTTCCGCTGATCGGAGCGTGACCGACAAATGCCGCGACGCGGGCGCGCGTAAGATGGAACCGCCAGCCTCTCGCCGCGAAAACCGCAACCGCACGCGAGGCGCCCGGCAGACTGACTTCAGATCATTATATCCACGCAAAATGCCCGCAGTGGGCGTGTGGCACCGCAGCGGTCAAGCGATTGCCGTTCCCGCGCCTTTCAGTGCCCCGACGTGAGCTTGAGTCCGATCAAGCCCGCGATGATGAGCACCGCGCTCACGATGCGCGCCGCCGACACCGCCTCGCCCATGAACACGATGCCGAACACGAACGCGCCGACCGCGCCGATGCCGGTCCACACCGCATACGCGGTGCCGAGCGGCAACTGGCGCATGGCGAGCGCGAGCAGCACGAAGCTGCCGATGGCCGTCACGAGTGTGAACACGGACGGCCCGAGCTTGGTGAAGCCGTCGGACGACTTGAGCCCCGCCGCCCACGCGACTTCCAGCAGACCGGCAATGAAGAGAAGAATCCAGGACATCGGGTCACTCCCATGAAAATGGGGCCGTCCCCAATGAGTCGATGCGCGTCCCGGTCGTCCGGCACGCGGTTAGCTGATGAGCGCGAGGTCGAAATTGTAGCAAAGGGGTCATGCGCGCCGCGTGTCCCGCCCCGGCAAACGGTGTATTAAAGGACGACCAAGGACGACGCGCGCACTTTCGCATCGTTCGACGCAAACGTTGCAAGAATCGCCAAGGAGCGTTCATGCATATCGACCCGGTTCTGCTCTCGCGCTTTCAGTTCGCGTGGGTCATCGCGTTTCATATCTTGCTTCCGGCTTTCACCGTCGGGCTCGCCTGCTTCATCGCCACGCTGGAAGTCAACTGGTGGATCACCAAGCGCGATGTCTACCGGCGGCTGTCGGCGTTCTGGCTCAAGATCTTCGCGGTGTCGTTCGGCATGGGCGTGGTGTCGGGCATCGTGATGCCGTTTCAGTTCGGCACCAACTGGAGCCGCTACGCCGACCGCACCGCGAACGTCGTCGGCCCGCTGATGGGCTACGAAGTGCTGACCGCGTTCTTCCTGGAATCGGCGTTTCTCGGCGTGCTGCTCTTCGGCCGCAAGCTCGTGCCGCAGTGGGCGCACGTGATGTCCGCGCTGTTCGTCGCGCTCGGCACGCTCATCTCGTCGTTCTGGATTCTCGCCGTCAATAGCTGGATGCAGACGCCGCAAGGCTACCGCCTCATGCCCGACGGCCGCTTCGAAGTGGTCAGCTTCTTCGACGTGATCTTCTCGCCGTCGTTTCCGTTCCGGCTGAGCCACACGGTGAGCGCGTTTCTCGTGACCACCGCCTTCGTCATTCTCGGCGTCGGCGCCATGTACATGCGTCAGGGCCGCGCGATCGAGGAAAGCCGCGTGATGCTCAAGATGTCGCTGATCTTCCTGATCATCATGGTGCCCGTGCAGATGGTGCTCGGCGACGCTCACGGCCTCAACACGCTCAAGCATCAGCCGGCCAAGCTCGCCGCAATGGAGGCGCTGTGGGACTCCGGCTCGCGCGTGCCCGCCAATCTCCTCTCCATTCCCGATCAGGACGAAGAGCGCAATCACTTCGAGATTTCGGTGCCGGTGCTAGGCAGCATCTATCTGACGCACGATCCGAACGGCTACGTGCGCGGCCTCAAGGACTTTCCGCGCGAGGACCGCCCGCCTGTCGCGGTCGTGTTCTTCGCGTTCCACATCATGGTCGGGATCGCGATGCTGATGCTCGCGATCGTGCTGTCGGGCATCGTGCTCTTCGCGCGCGGCAAGCTGGAACGCAGCCGGCGATGGCTGCGCGCGGCCACGTTCGCGATGCCGCTCGGCTTCATCGCCGTGCTCGCCGGGTGGACGACGACCGAAGCCGGCCGGCAGCCGTGGACCGTGTACGGCGTGCTGCGCACCCGCGATTCGGTGACGCCCTCGCTCACCACCGGCGATGTCGGGCTCTCGTGGCTGCTCTACGTGCTCGCGTACGCCGTGATCTTCGGCTCGGGATACATCCTCTTGCGGCGTCTGGTGCGCATCGGTCCGTCCGAAGCCACGCAAGGCCACGAGAACGAACTGCTTCAGCCGAAGACGCGCGCGGCGCGGCCGCTTTCGGCGGTATCGTCGAGCGGCGACACGTCGCGGCAAACGGCGGATGTCGCGCCGAGCGACGACATCGTGCCGCCGCGCCGGCCGCACTAGCCATCCTGACAACCGGAGAACGCGATGCTCGATCTCGTGCCGCTGTGGGCCGCCATTCTCGCGCTGGCCGTGTTCATGTACGTGCTGCTCGACGGCTTCGATCTCGGCGTCGGCATGCTCTTTCTGCTGCGCCGCGACCACGACGAGCGCAACTTGATGATCAACTCCGTCGCGCCCGTCTGGGACTTCAACGAAACGTGGCTCGTGCTCGGCGGCGGCGGACTGTTCGCGGTGTTTCCGCTCGCCTACGCGATCATCGTGCCGGCCGTCTATTTCCCGATTCTCTTCATGCTGCTCGGGCTGATCTTTCGCGGCGTGGCGTTCGAATTCCGCGAAGTCGTCGGCGCGCGCAAGTGGCTGTGGGATCGCGCGTTCGCGTACGGGTCGCTGCTCGCCACGTTCTCGCAAGGCATCGTGCTCGGCATGTTCATTCAGGGCTTTCCGATCGTCGGCCGTCAGTACTCGGGAACGAGCTGGGACTGGCTCGCGCCGTTTCCGCTCCTGGTCGGCGTCGGCCTGATATTCGGCTACGCGCTGCAAGGCTCGACGTGGCTCGTGCTCAAGACCGAAGGCGACTTGCAGGCGTGGGGCCGCAAGATGGCGCGCTTCGCGCTCATCGGCGTGCTCGCGTTCATTCTGCTCATCAGCTTGTGGACGCCGCTCAAAGACGCGCGCATCGCGGCGCGCTGGTTCGGCTTTCCGATGGCCTTCGCGTTCGCGCCCGTGCCGTTGCTGACCGCGTTTCTCGCGTGGAAGCTCTGGTCGAGCCTCACAAAAGGCCGCGAAGTGCTGCCCTTCGTCTGCTCGATGGGCCTTTTCTTCCTCGCGTTCACGGGGCTCGTCATCAGCCTGTGGCCGTTTATCGCGCCGCCTTCCGTGACGCTATGGGACGCGTCGGCCGCGCCGATCACGCATCAGTTCTTCCTGATCGGAACGCTGTTCCTGCTGCCGGTGCTGATGATCTACGTGACCTGGTCGTACTGGGTGTTTCGTGGCAAGGTGCGCAGCGACATCGGCTATCACGTGGAATGACAGCCGCATCGCGCGTCAGAGCTTTTGCGCGACCGCGAGCGAGAGAATGCGCGTCCACTTGCGGGCTTCTGCGCGGTCGGTCATCGGCAGACGCCATTGGCCGTGAGCCTTGTCGGCGACGTCGAGAATGACGTGCCACTCGCCACGCGCGTCATCGTGCGCCAGCTGCGCGTCGCGCAAGTCCGCGAAGATGTAGTGGCCGGTCGCATCGCCTACGCGCACGTCCAGCAGGCGCTTGCCCGCGGCGAGCCGCACGCCGCCCCAGTCGCGCTTCAGTTCGTGCGTCCAGTTGGTGGCGTCGCCCTTGACGCGCGGCAGATTCGGCGCGATTTCGCGACGCCGCGCGAGCCAGTACGCGATGCCCGCCGCGACCGCCGCCGCCACGACCACCGCGACGCCGACGGCCACGCCCAGCCCGAAGCGCGCATCGAGCGCGTCGAAGGACCACACCGCGCCGTAGATCAGCGCCGCCAGCGCGATGAGCGCGAGAACGATCGGCATGACGGCTACCCTTTGCGAGCGAACGAAGCGGCCGCCATCACTGTGCCTTGTGCTTCGCGTTCCAGTCGCGCAGCGCCTGCAGCGTGTTCGCGACGTGCTGATCCGGCGACAGGCTCGTGTATTCGTAGATGACCTTGCCGTCCGGCGCGATCACGTACGACACGCGGTTGGCCATCGAGCTCTTGAACGGCAATGCGGCGTCGTATGCGCCGATGATCTTCGCGTCGGTGTCGGCCGCGACCGGGAACTTGCTGCGGCATTCGCTCACTGAAAAACGCTGCAGCGTGCCGATATCGTCGTGCGACACGCCGATCACCGTCGCGCCCTGCGCCTTGTATTGATCCACCGCTTCGGCGAACTCGTGCGCCTCGATCGTGCAGCCCTTCGTGAAAGCCGCCGGATAGAAGTACAGCACAACCGGGCCTTTCTTTAGCGCGTCCGCGAGCGAGTAGTCGAAGACGTTGCCGCCGAGCGACGCCTGCGTGACGAACGGCGGCGCGACATCGCCCGGCTTGAGGGTGGCGCGCGCCATCAACGGATACGCCGCGACCGCGCATGCGATCAAGCCCGAAAGCGCCACGCCTGCCATCTTCGTTCTTCTTTTCATGCGGATGTCTCTCCGTGACCGGTTGGTGCGGCGTTCAGTCGAGCCGCTGTTCGCTGAACCACGCGGCCGCTTCGACCTGAAGCGAAGCCAGAAGCGCGGGCGTCAGCGCGTCGAGCGCCGGATCGGCGAGCCGGCGCGCGTCGATCGCTTCGATATCCCCGCGCTCAGTCGCCCGCGCGATGCCGAGCAGCGCGCCCAGTTCGCCCTTGCCGGCCAAAATGGCCGAGCGGATATCGGCGGCCAGATGCAGCTTATCGACAATTTCGGCCGGCTGCAGATCCACCACCACATGCACGAGCGAAAAAATGCCGGTCATGAACGCGGCATCCGAGAACGCTTCATCCGATGGACGCAGCGCATTCGCCGCCAGTTCCATGAAGCGCGCGCGCGTGCCGACGAGTTGCAGGAGCGGATCCGAGCGCCACGGCAGGCCGCTGCCGTCCGCGTACAGCAGCAGTTGCGTCCAGCGCATCAACTGGCGCGTGCCGGCGGCGGCCATGGCTTCCTTCAGCGACGACACGTTGCGTCCGCGCGCATGGGCGCTCGAATTGGCGAGGCGCATGAGTTGCAGCACGATATCCGGATTGCGCTTCAGTTCCACTTCGAGCTCGCGCAGGCCGGGATCGCTGCCGAGCACGGCCAGAAGCCGCAGCAGCGTGCCGCGCGCCGGGCTCGCGCGCCGCGCCGACAGCACTTGCGGCCGCGCGAAGAAGTAGCCCTGAAAGAGATCGAAGCCGAGTTCGCGCGCCTCTGTGAAGTCCTCGTGCGTCTCGACCTTTTCCGCGACGAGCAGCTTGCCGTGCTTCTTCACGAGCGCCGTCAGTTCGCGCAACTGCGAGCGCTCGGCGGCGAGCAGGTCCACTTTGACGATATCGACCGATGGCAGCGCGGCGAGCAATGCATCGTCGAGGCGCGTCACGTCGTCCAGCGCGAAGCGAAAGCCATCGCGGCGCAACTGCGCGCATCGCTTGAAGAGCGCGTCGTCGAACTCGATGTTCTCCAGCAACTCGAGCACGAATCGCTCGGGCTGCATGAGATGCACGATGTCGTCGAAGATCAGCTCGCGGCTCATGTTCACGTAGCCGGGATGCAGGCCCAGCACGGCCGGCACGCCGATCTCGCCGACCGTGCGCGCGACGACATGCGCGGTCGCCTGCACGTCGTCATCGACGCGAGCGCGGTTCTCGGGGCTATCGCGGAAGAGGAGCTCGTAGGCGGCGAGCGCGCCCGCGCCGTCGAGAATCGGCTGGCGGCCGACATAGACGCTCGGCTCGCGTCGGGCGCGCAGTTTCAGCGAAGAATCGGGCATGACGGGAACCGAATGAGCGCGACGAATCCGTCAGGCGGGACTACGAGTGTGGACGCAAAGGTTTGCGCCGACGCCGGCACGTGAGCGGTCTCGAAGCCGCAACGACCTGCTCGGGCCGGCGATAAAAGACAATCGATCATGAAGCGTAACGTGTGCGACAAATTCCCGAATCGGGCGACCGTAACGCGGAACGCCCGCCGCATGGCGACCGGGGCCGGGGCGTTTCCGCCGGAAACGCGCACTGTAACCGAAAATCGCCATGCGTCCATCTTTTACGCCAAGCGCGCAACGGCCGCGCCGGGCGTTTTCCCTGATTGCCGGCGGCGTCTCGGGCCAGAGCGCCATGCAGCGGCATGACGGTTAAAGAATTTCGCTGAACCGCCGATAACTCGCCTGATAGAGCGTGCCGCGCGTCATGCCGACGCGCCGAACGCCGAGCCGCTCGAAGCGGTAATCGCGCGCCGCCGAAGCATCCGACGATCAGCCCGTGCGTCGACCATCGGCCGCGCGCCGCCGCGAGAACCTTAACTGACCATGCAAGCGAACCGGACCTCCGTCTCCCGCCGCGCACCGTGGCGCATCGCGCTCGATGTGCTTTGCCGCGCATGGAGACCCGCCGCGCGAGACGACCGCGATCCGCACGAGCACGACGCTGGGGCGCCGACCTCCGCGTCCTCTGCGGCTCACGGCGTAAGCATCGCGGGCAAGCCCGCCGCCGCGCTCGAAGCGACGCTCGGCGCGGTCGATTTCCTCGCGCACGTGGACGACGCGCTGCGCTTTCAGTACGTGTCGCACGCGAGCATCGACTTCATCGGCTATCACCACGACTACCTGAGCATGCTGACGCTGCACGATCTCGTGCCGTCGGAGGAAGCAGGCGAACTGGACGCGCTCGTCGCCCGCGCGCGCGCAAGCGGCCAGCTCGAATGCGCGACGCTCAACCTCGTGAAGTCGCTCACTTACCCGATCTGCGTCGAGCTGCGGCTTCTGGCGACCGCCTCGCAAGGCGCGCCCGGCTTCGCGCTCGCCGCGTTCGACGTGTCGCGCTGGCGTGAACGCGAAGCGTCGCTCACGCACGCGCTGCATCACGATCCGCTCACCGGCCTCGAGAACGCGACCGCGCTTCAGGCGGCGGTGACCGCGATGCAGACCGAAGCGGAACGCACGCGGACGCATACGGCGCTCGTCCTGCTGGATATCGACGACTATCAGCGCATCAACCGCGCGCTCGGCTCCGATGCCGGCGACGACATGCTGCGCGAAACCGCGCGCCGCATCCAGCACACGGCCACGCACGGTGAGCGCGTGGCGCGCGTCGCCGGCGACGAGTTCGCCCTGCTGCTGCCCGCGGGCGCGACCGCCGAAGCCGCCGAGAATCTTGCGCGCCGGCTCTTGACCGCGATCGCGCAGCCGTACCGGTATCGCGGGCAGCACACGCATTTGTCGGCGAGCATCGGCGTGGCGTTGTATCCGGACCACGCCGTGAAAGACGGCGCGACGGCGAAATCCGGCGTGCAGGCGAGCCTGCTGCGCATGGCCGATCTCGCGCTCGCGCAGGCGAAGGCCGCGGGCGGCAACACGCTCGTCGTCCATACGCTCGACGACGATCCCGCCGACGCGGAGCGTCTGAAGCTCGAAGCGGACCTCTACGAGGCCGTGCGCAACGGCGAGTTCTCGCTCTTCTTCCAGCCGATCACGAAGATCCGCACGGGCGCGGTCGTCGGCGTGGAAGCGCTGATGCGCTGGCATCATCCGGTGCATGGGCTCGTGCCGCCGTCGACGTTCATTCCGCTCGCGGAGTCCATCGGCCTCATCAACTATCTCGGCAACTGGGTGCTGAAGGCGGCGTGCATGCAGCTCGTGCAGTGGGACGCCATCGGCATCCGGCTCGATTACGTGTCGGTGAACGTGTCGCCGCGGCAGTTCCGCGACAAGCGCTTCCTGGCCGCGGTGAAGGAAGCCATCGCGCTGACGGGCATCGACGCGAAGCGGCTCGTCTTCGAGATCACCGAAAGCCTGCTGATGCAGGACCCGGAAGAAGCGACGCGCCTGCTCGAAGCGCTGCGCGCGCTCGGCATCCGCTTTGCCGTGGACGACTTCGGCACCGGATATTCGAGCCTCGCCTATCTGCAACGGTTTCCGCTCGCGAAGCTCAAGATCGACCGCAGCTTTGTCGAAAACCTGATTACGTCGCGCAACAACCGCGCGATCGTGAGCGCGGTGGTCGGGCTCGCGCAGTCGCTCGGACTGGAACTCGTCGCGGAAGGCGTCGAGACCGAGGCGCAGCGGGACTTGCTCGCCGAAATGGGCTGCGACCACATACAGGGCTGGCTGATCAGTCATGCCATGCCGTCGGACGAACTCGCGCGTTCGTTCCAATCGAGTTCGCTCGTGCTGCACGAGACAATATGAGCGTACGAATGTTCGTGTTCTAATCGAAGAGCGCGCCTTAACGCCCTGAATCCGTGTATCTTCCGGGGCTGGCCGCTGAATGAATGGATCGGGCAGAGCCGCTTCGGGTTAGCCGTTGCGCTACAACAGGTTTTTTTACGCATGGCACGCACCAAGGCCGAACTACTGGACAAGTTGTGGGGGCGCATGAGCGAGCGCGGGGACTTCCCGATGCTTTCGCAGGCGCTGCGCACGACCGTGTCCGCGATGAGCGACGACGACCTCGACTTCACTGCGCTCGTGCAAGTCGTGCTGTCGGACTTCGGGCTCACGCAGAAGGTGCTGCGGCTCGCCAATTCCGCGATGTACATGGCTTTCGGCGGCAACATCACGACCGTCACGCGGGCGCTGATGGTGCTCGGCATGGACGCGGTCGGCCATCTCGTCGTCGGACTCAAGCTCGTCGACCACTTTCATCAGAGCGCGCCGCGCCGCATCGACGCCAAGCTCGAACTCAACCGCACGCTGCTTTCGGGCACCGTCGCCCGGCAAGTGACGGAGCGCATCGACCTCCGTTCAGCGGAAGAAGCGGTGGTCTGCACGCTGATGCGGCAGATCGGCAAGCTGCTCGTCGCGTTCTATCTCGAACACGAGTGGGACCAGTTGCGCCGCAAAGCGGCCACCGAGAACATCAGCGACAGCAGCGCGTGCGCCGCGCTGCTCGGCGTGACGTTCGAGGAAATCGGCATCGAGGCGGCGGACCGCTGGCGTCTGCCGGAAACGATCCGCGCCGGCATGCGCGCGAGCGACCCGACCGCGCCGCCGGATGAAACCGTGCCGAAGCACGTGCGCTGGCTACAGGCCGTCACCAACTATTCGACCGAAGTAGCCGATGCGCTCACCGCGCAGAACGTCGCGGCGGGCGGGCGCGAATCGATGCTCGTCGATATCGCCGAGCGCTACAGCGGCGCACTCAATGCGGATGCGGAAACCCTCGCGTCGATGAGCCTTGCGCTCGCGAGCGAGGACAGCGGCGACGGCGTGATGCGCGAGATCGTCGAATTGCAGGCGAACGCGGACGCCATGGCGCGGGCGAGCGTATCGGCGGAGGCGCGCATCGGCGCGAGTCTTGCCGACTTGCGCTCGCTGCCGTCGAAGAACGCGCTCTCGCCGGTGCTGGCGCTGGCGTCGGAGGCGGTGCTCGCGGGGCTCGGTCTTTCGCGCACGGTCGTCTTCGTGCGTCAGGCAAACAACGAATTCCAGGCGCGTCTGGGGATGGGCGCGGGCATCGAGCCGATGCTTTCTTCGCTTTCTTTTAGCGCTGAGTTCCGGCCCGATGTGTTCCATCTCGCGATCACGAATCCAGTCGGCATCTTCATCGAGAATGCCCACGATCCGCGGATCGACGCGCGTTTGCCGCGCTGGTACAAGGAGACGCTCGGCGAGGCGCAGGCTTTCGTGCTGCTGCCCGTGAAGTCGAAGGATTCGACTGTCGCGCTCGTTTATGGCGACTGGACGGTGGGGCAGCATGTGCACAAGATTTCTCCCCAGGAGATGGGGGCGCTCAATGAGCTCACACGGGAGCTTAGCCGTTTCTTTTCCAATGCTGATTGGAAGGAAGTTGAGTTGATCTGAGCTTTTGTTTTTCTCGTTGCTCTTTGTTCTCGCCGCGCTCTTTCGTCGGGGAACTTGTTTTTGTATCGGTCTATTTGCGTTGCCCCTCCCCGGGGCGGGGGTCACTTTCTTTGCTGCTGCAAAGAAAGTAACCAAAGAAAGCAGCTTTTTCTTGGCCCAAAGCATTGATCGTGTGGTCACTCCGCAGAAAGACATTGGCACTCAGCTTGAAACAGCCCTGAATCACCCTCCACGCCCACTGAACACCCACGTCCTCCGAGCCCCTTGGCTCGTCAAAACCATCTTATGCTTCGCATCACTGAACAATTACTTCAACGAATAGCCGTAGCCGTAGCCGCAGTCGTAGCCGTAGTTTTAGTCGTAGCCGTTGCCACAGCCGCAAGTCGTAAGTCGCAAGTCGTAAGCGGCCACGGGCAGCTATAGGCGCAACCGCGGCCGAGCCGGCACCTACGCGCCGGTGTTAATGCTGATTAGAACGGTTGTCTCGCAACCTTTGGTCGTTGGGCTGACGCGGCTTGCCGAGACTTGAATACGTGGCAGAGCCGTCGTTTGAAGATGGTTTTGACGAGCCAAGGGGCTCGGAGGACGTGGCGGTCAGCGGGCGTGGAGGGTGATTCAGGGCTGATTCAAGCTGAGTGCCAATGCTTTTCTGCGGAGTGCACCTTCATTTGAAACCGCGGGCGAAAAAGCTGCTTTCTTTGGTTACTTTCTTTGCAGCAGCAAAGAAAGTGACCCCCGCCCCGGGGAGGGGCAACGCTAATAGACCGACGCGAAATCAAGTTCCACGACGAAAGAGAAGTTCATCTAAGCAAGCATGAAGCGCCCTCGCCCTGGGCAAGAGCAAGGGCAAGGCCAACAACAGAAAGAACGCTCAAGCTAACTGAAACTTCCCAACAAGCCCCTTAAGCGCGCGCGCTTGATCATCGAGCGATTGCGCCGCAGCCGCCGCCTGCTCGACGAGCGCGGCGTTCTGCTGCGTCCCGGCGTCCATTTGCGAAACGGCGTGTCCGATCGCCTCGATGCCCGACTTCTGCTCGGCCGAAGCCGCCGAAATCTCGCCCATGATGTCCGTCACGCGTCGCACGGCGCGCACCACTTCCTCCATCGTCGCGCCCGCCTCCTGCGCATAGGTCGAGCCATCCGACACGCGCGAAACCGACGTGTCGATCAACGTCTTGATCTCCTTCGCCGCCGCCGACGACCGCTGCGCCAGAGCGCGCACTTCCCCCGCCACGACCGCGAAGCCGCGTCCCTGCTCGCCCGCGCGCGCCGCTTCCACAGCCGCGTTCAGCGCGAGAATGTTCGTCTGAAACGCAATGCCCTCGATCACGCCGATGATGTCGCCGATGCTCTTCGCGCTCGCATCGATGCGCTCCATCGTCTCGACCACGCGACCCACCACCTTGCCGCCCTTCTCCGCGATCTCTGACGCATTGTGCGCGAGCGTCGTCGCCTGCATCGCGTTATCGGCGTTCTGGCGCACCGTCGACGTCAGTTGCTCCATGCTGGCCGCCGTCTTCTCCAGCGCGACCGCCTGCTCTTCCGTGCGGCGCGACAGATCCACGTTGCCCGTCGAGATTTCGCTCGACGCCGACGCGATCGCCTCCGCGCTCGCCGCAATGTCGCCGACCGTCGCCGACAAGCCCGACTGCATTTCTGACAACGCGTAGAGCATGCTGGCGTCGTCGCGGCGCTTGAGGCGAATCGGATACGCGAGGTCGCCCGACGCGATGCGGCTCGCGATCTCCTTCGCATAACCGGGCTCGCCGCCGAGTTGTCCGGACAGACGCCGCACGACCCATTCGCTGACGATGATCGCGAGCACGAAGAGCGCAATCGTCAGCACCGACACCATCACGAACGACGAATGGAAGATGAACGCGGCGGCGTCGATGGTCGCTTTCGCGGCGGCGCCCCGGCGCGCCACGAGTTCATCGACCATTTTCTCCAGCTTGCTGGTCTCGACGAGCAGCGAGACGTCCTGCATGCCGACTTGCCAGTTCATCTGCGAGAGATCGAGCGGCTGCTCCTTCACGAGCTTGACGAAGCCGCGCAGGTTGCCGCTCCACGTCGCGAGCGCGGCGGAGAAGCGCTTCTGTTGCGCGAGCGCGTCGGTATCCGCATGGTCAATGTACTGCGCCAGTTGCGCCTGCTCCTTGCCGATCTCGGTCAGCGCGCGTTCGATCTCGTTGCCGAGGTCGTCGCGTTCCTTCGCCGTCGATGCGGTAAGCAGCATCTTCTGCGAACGGCTCGCGCGCAGCAGGTAGCCGCGCGTTTCCTCGGCCGCGCGGCTCGCGACATAGCCTTGCGTGTAGATGGACTCGGTCGCGCCGTTGAGCCGGCTGATCTGCGTGAGCGCAATCGCGCCGATGCCAAGCGTGCCCGCCAGAACGAGGCCGAACGCGAGGCGCAATGTCGCCTTCACGGACAGCGCGCGCTTCGAAGCCGTCTTGTTTCTTGCGCCTGCCGCCTGTCCCGAAGCGGCGTTCGGCATCAGGCCGGCGCCTCGCGCGGCGCGTAGCGGAAAGAGTCTCATCATGTATCCCCGTGTGATTTTCTTCGAACGGTACGCCCGCTCTACGGGACGCCCACATCGCTGGTCTACGGCATAAGCCTCGTTTTCTTTAGCGCGGTGCGTACGGCCGTTCGGTGCCCGGCGATTCTTATAACCGGCCAAAATTCGTTTGTTCCGACGATATGCGCCGGCTCGCCCGCGACGTGTCCGATTCTCGACAAACCTTGGCATGACAACGCAAGCGAGCCACCCTACACTTGACACACATTCGGTTCCTGCATGAATCGCGGGCAGAACGACGAATCCGAAACCACCGCTTTTTTTCCCTCAGTCACTATGCAAACGAGTATCGACAAAGGCGCTTTTCCGAGTCCGGGCGGCGCGTCGGCTTTGAGTGCGGCGAACGCCGCGCCCGTGCCAGCGCCGCGCACCGTGTACTCCGTGCTGGGCGCGATCAGCTTCTCGCATCTGCTCAACGACATGATCCAGTCGCTGATTCTGGCGATCTATCCCATGTTCAAGAGCGAGTTCGCGCTCACCTTCGGGCAGATCGGCCTGATCACGTTGACGTATCAGATCACCGCATCGCTGCTGCAACCGATCGTCGGGCTGTACACGGACAAGCACCCGAAGCCGTATTCGCTGCCGGTCGGAATGGGCTTCACGCTGTCCGGTCTCCTGCTGATGTCGATCGCGGGCAACTTCGGCACGTTGCTGATTGCGGCGGCGCTGGTGGGCTGCGGGTCGTCGGTGTTTCATCCGGAATCGTCGCGCGTGGCGCGCATGGCTTCAGGCGGCAAGCACGGCCTCGCGCAGTCGCTGTTTCAGGTGGGCGGCAACGCGGGCTCGTCGCTCGGGCCGCTGCTTGCCGCGCTCGTCGTCATTCCGCACGGCCAGCGCTCGATTGCGTGGTTCTCGGCGGCCGCGCTGCTCGCGATGGTCGTGCTCGCGAACATCGGCCGCTGGTACAAGCGTCATCCGGCGGTCAAGAAAGGTCGCGGGAAAGCGGCGCACGCGGCGCTGCCGCGCGAGAAGGTCGTGATGGCGATGAGCGTGCTCGTCCTGCTCGTCTTTTCGAAGTACTTCTACCTTGCCAGCATCACGAGCTATTTCACGTTCTATCTGATCAGCAAGTTCGGCATATCGGTGCAGGCCGCGCAGATTCACCTGTTCGTGTTCCTCGCGGCGGTCGCGGCGGGCACGATCATCGGCGGGCCGGTTGGCGACAAGGTCGGACGCAAGGCGGTGATCTGGGTATCGATTCTCGGCGTAGCGCCGTTCACCTTGCTGATGCCGTATGTGAACCTGTTCTGGACCGGCGTGCTGTCGGTGGTGATCGGGCTCGTGCTGGCGTCGGCGTTCTCGGCGATTCTTGTCTACGCGCAGGAACTGATTCCCGGCAAGGTCGGCATGGTCGCGGGCCTGTTCTTCGGCTTCGCGTTCGGCATGGGCGGCGTCGGCGCGGCGGTGCTCGGGCATCTCGCGGATGTGACGAGCATCGATTATGTGTACAAGCTGTGCGCGTTCCTTCCGTTAATCGGCGTGCTGACGGTGTTGCTGCCTAAGACGCACGACGCGAAGGCTTGAGCCTCGTGTTTCGGTAGAACGCCCGGTCATGGAAACGTGATCGGGCGTTTGTGTTTGCGGGCAGGCTCAACGACAGGTGATGACGAGCTTCCTGTAGCCATTCTCGACGATAGGCTCCTGCGCCTGACATCGGGATACGGGCGTCGAGAGCTTTTGCGAAAGCAGTATCGTGTTGCCATATCCGCACGACAGCCAGACGCCGTGCTCGTTCTCGGCGGCGACGAATCGCCAGTTGTACGACCTTTGGCCGTTGACCGTCGTGATCTCCGGCTTCAAATCATGCCGTTGCTCGGGCGGCCCGATCGTCACGACGACGTCCTGCACCGATAGCGTCGTGCGCCGTTGCTGCGGCTGCCATCCGTCCGGTGCATCGGTGACGACGGCGGGCTGCATCGTCACGCGGGCGGGGCACGCGATCTCGACGGCGCCGGCGGCGGCCGACGTCGCCAGCGATGCAGCGGCGATCACTGCACGCAGCCAATGCCTGCTGCACAATTTCACGCTCGTCCTCATTCGATGATGGAGAACGCGTCGGCGTTATTGCTCGGGTCCACGTATCTGCCGTTTTTCAGCCGGCCTTTCCGACAGATGGCGCGCGACGAGACCACCGGCTTGTTGTCCTCGTCGTTCGCCCATTGATCCATCACCCAGATGCAATGTCCGTCGCTGCGCAGGAAGAACGCTGCGTGATTGCCGTGCGCGTGGCTCCGGTATTCGCCTTTGACGAAGGTTGCGATGGCCGTGCCGACCGGGATCAACGGGGTATCCATCACCCGTGCCCCTTCCCGCAGAGCGCGGTCGCGGGCGCGTCCGCATCGTGCTTGACCAGATCGACGCACTGGTGCGATCCGACCATGTCGGTGCCTTCCAGGTTGGCTGCGTCGGAATATCGGTATGACATGGAGACCCTCCTTTGAAAAGGTCTCCTGATCGTATGCGCCACCGCATCAGGCAATATCGCCCGCGAGCGTTAAATTGCGGCATCGTTTGCGGAAGATCAATGCCGCGTGTCTGCCTCATCGCTTGCCGGATGCTTCCAGCGCCGCCCTGATCTGCGCAAGCGCGCTAGCGTCCTCGATAGTCGGCAGCTCGCCGGGATCGAGGCCTTCGGCCAGCGCGGCAATCGCGCGGCGCAGCAGCTTGCCCGATCGCGTCTTCGGCAGCATCGAGACGAAATGCACGCGCGCTGGACGCGCAATCGCGCCGAGCTGCGTATCGACCGCGTGGCACAACTCCGCTTCCATGCCTTCGCGCGCGCCCGGCGCATTAATGCGATCGGCGTCGCGCAGCACGACGAAGGCCGTGGCCGTCTGGCCTTTGAGCGCATCGGTCACGCCGACGACCGCCACTTCCGCGACCGCCGCGTGCGCCGACAACGCCTCCTCGATCTCGCGCGTGCCCAGTCGATGCCCCGCCACGTTGATCACGTCGTCGGTGCGCCCGAGTATCGACACGTAGCCGTCCTCGTCCTGCACGCCCCAGTCGAACGTCGAATAAACCATCTGATTCGGCACGCTGCGCCAGTACGTCTCGATAAAGCGCCGGTCATCGCCCCAGACCGTCTGCATGCAGCCCGGCGGCAGCGGATAGCCGAGCGTCACGACGCCCTTCTCGCCCGGCGCGCACGGCTCACCGGTCATCTCGTTGCGCAGTGTCAGGTTGAAGCCCATCGACGGCACGCCCGGCGAGCCGAGCTTCGACGGCAATTGTTCGATGCCGCGCGGTATGGCCAGCATCGGCCAGCCGGTTTCCGTCTGCCAGTAGTTGTCGATCACGGGCTTCTGCAACGCGCTCTGGATCCATTGCGCGGTGGGCTCGTCGAGCGGCTCGCCCGCCAGAAACAGCGTGCGCAGGCTCGACAGATCGTATTTCTCCATCAGCGCCGGATCCTGCTTCTTCAGGACGCGGATCGCGGTGGGCGCGGTGAACATCAGGTTGATCTTGTGCTGCTCGACGAGCCGCCACCAGATGCCGCCGTCCGGACGAACGGGCGTGCCTTCGTACATGACGGTCGTCAGTCCCGCAATCAGCGGCGCATAAATGATGTAGCTATGCCCCACGACCCAGCCGATGTCCGATGCCGTGAACATCGTGTCGCCGGCCGCGCCCTGGAAGATATGCTCCATCGACGCGGCGAGCGCGACCGCATAGCCGCCGACATCGCGCTGCACGCCCTTCGGCTTGCCCGTGGTGCCGGACGTGTAGAGCACATACGACGGCTCGTTCGATTCGAGCCATTCGCAGGGAACGTGCGCATCGAAGAATTGCTCGCGCAGCGGCTCGTACGCGACGAGATAACTCGCCTGAAGGCGCTCGGGCGCGAGCTGCCGGTCGATCAAAAGCACTTGCGGCACCTTGAATTCGGCGCGCGACAAGGCTTCGTCGACGAGCGGCGTGTAGTCGATCACCTTGCCCGCGCGCGCGCCCGCATCGGCGGTGACGATGAGCGTGGGCTCGGCATCGTCGATGCGCGCCGCGAGATTCGGCGCCGCGAAGCCGCCGAACACGACCGAATGGATCGCGCCGATGCGCGCGCACGCGAGCATCGCGAACAGCGCCTCGGGGATCATCGGCAGATAGATCAGCACGCGGTCGCCCTTCTTGACCGACAGCGAACGCATGACGGCGGCCATGCGGTTCACTTCCGCGTGCAGCTCGGCGTAGGTGTAGCGACGCTCGATGCCCGTTTCAGTCGAGACATAGACGAGCGCGTCTTGCTGCGCGCGCGAGGCGAGATGGCGATCGACCGCGTTATGGCACAGGTTCGTGCGCCCGCCGACGAACCATCGCGCGAACGGCGGGTTGCTCGCATCGAGCACCTGTTCGAACGGCGTCTGCCAATGGATGCGGCGGGCCTGTTCGGCCCAGAACGCTTCGGGCTCTTCGATCGACTGGCGATACGCTTCTCGGTAAGTCGGCATGCGCGTCCTCTGCAAGATGCAATGCGGGGCGAGTCGCGGCTTGGCGACTCGCTCCACAGCATAGAGCAGCGGGCGAACGGCTGCCTAGAGAGGGCGCGCCCTGATCGTCTCAGCGACGTGTCATCGGACGATGCGATCGACACGGTTGCGAGCGGCTTTGGGCGCATGATTGCCGAGCGCGGCGCTGATGCCGTCGGGTTCTTTGTGTCCGGGCAGTTGCGCGTGTCAGCGGTCCGCGCGTTCAGAGCGCGCGGCTGCTTGATTTGCTCGATCTGCGCGATAGCGGCGCGCTCGCCGGTGCCGCGCCGTGCCTGAGCAGGACCGGCGCGAGTTCGCCTGCCACGCGCATGCTCGATACAACGACCGTTCGCACGCCGCTGTCTTGCATGAGCGCGCGCAGCGTTTCGCGCGTCGTCGCCCGCGCCTCGATGCGCGGCTCGATCACGATGAATCCTCGGCAGTGCGCCGCCAGCGCCACGCGATGCGTGCGCAGCCACGCGGCGCGTAGAGCGAAGTCGTCGGGAGTTTCGTCGTCGCTGTGTTCCGCGACGATGACGAACGGCGTTGCGAGCGCGAGCAGCCGGCGCATCTGCGCGGACCACCCGAACGCATAGCCGGGCTTCATCGCCCGGCGTCGCACGCGTACGAGCGGGAAGCGGCTTGCGTCGAGCATGCGGGTGTCGAGGGCGTTGGGAGTATGGTCGGCGGCGATCACAGCGGCTTCGGGCTCCATTCGTTCAGGGCGGCGACGAGACTCGCCCAGCGGGAGCGGCGCGGCACGATGCGCTTCTTTCGCGCGGCGCGCGGCGGCGGGCATTCGGCGCGCGCGGGCGACGGCGCGGCGGGCGCCTCGGCCCAGGCGCGGCGGGTCGTTTCGAGAACTTTGGCGGCGTTCGCTGCAATGGCGCAGGCTGCTAGTGCATCGCGCGGTTCGGCGTGCGTTACGCCGTCGGGCTTTGGATCGTTGGTCACGTCGGGCCTCCAGTCGTGTATCCACGATGTAAGGCTCGATTGTATTGAGAATCATTCTCAATAACAAGCTTGATGTGCCAACCGCCTCAACCGCCTCACCCAGCCCGCATCAAAAACCGCGACAGCACCCCCGACGAGTACATCCCCGCAATGGCCGTCAAGAATTCCGCGAAGGACGCGGGCGCTTCGGCATCGGCCGTATCGGAAATGGTGCGGACAACGGCGCACGGCACGCCGTGCTCGTAGCAGACCTGCGCGAGCGCCGCGCCTTCCATCTCGACCGCGAGCGCATCCGGCAGCGCAGCGCGCAACGCGCTCACCGCCTCGTGGCTCGCGATGAACTTGTCGCCGCTCACCACCAGCCCGCGATGCACGCGCGGCCGCATGACGGCGAAGCGTTCGGCGAGCGCGTCGCCTTCTGTTTCGATGAACGCGACCGCCGCAGCGGCGAGCGCGTCCGACAACGCGCTGTCGGCGTCGAAATGCGTGCGCTCCAGCAGCGGCACTTCGTAACGCGGAAAAAACGGCGATGCGTCGAGATCGTGCTGAAGCAGCGCATTCGCGACGACGATATCGCCCACGCGCACATCCGCCCGCACGCCGCCCGCGACGCCGGTGAAGAGAATCGCATCGACGCCGAAGACATGGATGAGCGCGCTCGCCGTGGCGGCCGCCGCGACCTTGCCGATGCGCGCGAGCGTCACCACCACAGGCACGCCGTGCGCCTCGCCGACGTGATATTCGCGCTTGCCGAGCGTCACCGTGCGCACGTCGCCCGCGTGCCGCATGTGCGCGATCAGGTCGCCCAGTTCCTGCGGCAGCGCCGCCATGATCGCGAGCCGCTTCATTCGACGGCCTGCAGCTTGGCCACCGCCAGCGCCAGCCACTTTTCGCCGTGCCGCTTGAAGCGCACTTGCGCGCGAGCATCGCCGCCAGAACCTTCGAGCGCGGTCACGGTGCCCTCGCCGAACTTCGTGTGAAAGACGGCCTGCCCGACCTTGAAGCCGGTATCGGCCGCGCGCTGTTCGTTCGCGAACGACGGCAGCGCCGGACTCGGCGTCGATGGTCCGCCGCGTTCCTGTCCCGGCCGCGCGAACCAGTCGCGGCCCCAGCCGGCGTTGTCGGCGCGACCGCCCCAGCGCGCGCCCGCTTCAACTTTCGGCGTGAGCCATTTGAGCGAGCCCTCCGGCAGTTCGTCGAAAAAGCGGGAGCGGATGTTGTAGCGCGTCTGGCCGTGCAGCATGCGGCTCTGCGCGAACGACAGATACAGCCGCTCCTTCGCCCGCGTGATCGCGACATACGCGAGCCGCCGCTCTTCTTCGAGCCCGTCGGATTCCTGCGCGCTGTTTTCGTGCGGGAAGAGCCCTTCTTCGAGCCCGGTGATGAACACCGCCGTGAACTCCAGACCCTTCGCCGCGTGGACGGTCATCAACTGCACGGCGTCCTGTCCGGCTTGCGCCTGGTTGTCGCCCGCTTCGAGCGATGCATGCGACAGGAAGCCCGCGAGCGGCGTCATGGTGTCCGGATTCTGCGCGGGATCGGCGATGCCGGGCGCATCCAGCACTTCGATCTCGCCGTCCTCGCTCACCGCTGTGATCTCCTGCGCGGCGGTCGCGCCGGGGCGCAGCGGAATCGACCGCGCGGGCGTATCCAGCCCGTAGCCTTCTTCGCTCACGAACGCCGCCGCTGCGTTCACCAGTTCCTGCAAGTTTTCGAGCCGGTCCTGCCCTTCCCGCTCGGTCTCGTAGAACGCGGCGAGTCCGCTTGCGCGCACGACGTATTCGACCGTTTCCGGCAGGCTCATCTGCTGCGTTTCGGCGCGCATCTTCGCGATGAGCGTCGCGAACGCGCCGAGGCTCGATCCCGCCTTGCCGGTCACGTAAGGCACGGCGGCGGCCATCGAACAGTTGTAGAGACGCGCGGCGTCGGCCAGTTGCTCGATGGAACGCGCACCGATGCCGCGCGTCGGGAAATTGACGACGCGGGCAAACGCAGTGTCGTCGTTAGGATTGTCGATCAGCCGCAGATACGCGAGCGCGTGCTTGATTTCCTGACGCTCGAAGAACCGCAAGCCGCCATACACGCGATACGCAATGCCCGCGTTCACCAGCGTATGTTCGATGGTGCGCGACTGCGCGTTGCTTCGATACAGCACCGCGATCTCGCCGCGCGCGAGGCCGGTGTTGATGAGCGCCTTGATCTCCTCGACGATCCAGCCCGCTTCCTGCGAATCGGTCGCGGCCTCATAAACGCGCACCGGCTCGCCGTGCCCCGCGTCCGTGCGCAGATTCTTGCCGAGCCGCCGCGCGTTGTTCGCGATCAGATAATTCGCGGTATCGAGAATATGGCCGTGCGAGCGGTAGTTCTGCTCCAGCTTGATGAGATTGCGCACGCGGAACTCGCGCTCGAAATCGTGCATGTTGCCGACATTCGCGCCGCGAAACGCGTAGATGGACTGATCGTCGTCGCCCACGGCGAAGATCGCGTTGTGCTCGCCCGCCAGCTGCTTCAGCCACGCATATTGCAGCTTGTTGGTGTCCTGAAACTCGTCGACGAGGATATTGCGAAAGCGCGCCTGATAATGCGCGCGCAGCGGCGGATTGTGCGCGAGCAGTTCGTAGCAGCGCAGCAGCAGCTCGGGAAAATCGACGACGCCTTCGCGCTGGCATTGCTGGTCGTAAGCCTCGTACAGCTCGACGAACTTGCGATTGAAGTTGTCGGTCGCATCGACGTCTTTCGGACGCAGCCCTTGTTCCTTCGCGTTGTTGATGAAGTACTGGAGATTCTTCGCCGGATACTTCTCGTCGTCGACGTTCAGGCCCTTCATGAGCCGCTTGATCGCGGAAAGCTGGTCCGCCGTGTCGAGAATCTGGAACGACTGCGGCAGGCCCGCGTCGCGGTAATGCGCGCGCAACATGCGGTTGCACAGGCCGTGGAACGTGCCGATCCACATGCCGCGCGTGTCGATAGGCAGAAGCGCCGACAGGCGCGACATCATCTCGCGCGCCGCCTTGTTCGTGAACGTGACCGCGAGAATGGTCGGCGGCGATGCGTAACCCTGCTGAATCAGCCACGCAATGCGGGTGATGAGCACCCGCGTCTTGCCGCTGCCCGCGCCCGCGAGGATCAGCGCGGGCTCGTTCGGCAGCGTCACGGCGGCGAGCTGTTCGGGATTGAGGTTGGCGAGTAAATCGGGCATGGGAAAGTGGAGCGGCGCAAAGCGCGCCAGTGAGCGTGCCAATGAGCGGGCGAGGAGTCGCCGGGTAGCCGACCATTATAAGACCGCGCCGATGGCGTCGCCCGGCGAGCCATCCACGGCAGCGGACCGGCCGCGCCCGGATTCGTCCGATTGCGCGGTCCAAACCTTATAATCGGTGATTACCCCGCATCTTTTCACGCATTTTTCGGCAGATTTCACGATGAGCGACAGCACGCTTGCGAAGAGCTTCGAGCCCCAGAACATCGAGTCCCAGTGGGGCCCGGAATGGGAAAAACGCGGCTATTCCGCGCCGACCTTCAAGGAAGGTGCCAAGAACTTCTCCATTCAACTGCCGCCGCCGAACGTCACCGGCACGCTGCACATGGGGCACGCGTTCAACCAGACCATCATGGATGGCCTCACGCGCTATCACCGCATGCTCGGCGAGAACACGCTGTGGGTGCCGGGCACGGACCACGCGGGCATCGCGACGCAGATCGTCGTGGAACGACAGCTCGATGCGCAAGGCATCTCGCGCCACGATCTGGGCCGCGAGGAGTTTCTGAAGCGCGTGTGGGCGTGGAAGCAGGAATCCGGCTCGACCATCACGCGGCAGGTGCGCAGGCTCGGCGCGTCGATCGACTGGTCGCGCGAATACTTCACGATGGACGACAAGATGTCCGCCGCCGTGCGCGACGTCTTCGTCACGCTCTACAAGCAAGGGCTCATCTATCGCGGCAAGCGGCTCGTGAACTGGGACCCGGTGCTCGGCACGGCCGTGTCCGATCTCGAAGTCGTGAGCGAGGAAGAGAACGGCAGCCTCTGGCACATCAAGTATCCGCTGCCGGACGGCTCGGGCCATCTCACTGTCGCGACGACGCGCCCGGAAACCATGCTCGGCGACGTCGCCGTGATGGTGCATCCGGAAGACGAGCGTTATGCGCACCTGATCGGCAAGACGGTCGTGCTGCCGCTGTGTGACCGCGAAATTCCCGTGATCGCGGACGACTACGTGGACCGCGAGTTCGGCACCGGCGTCGTGAAGGTCACGCCCGCGCACGACTTCAACGACTACGCGGTCGGACAGCGCCACAAGCTGCCGCAAATCGAGATTCTCACGCTCGACGCGAAGATCAACGACAACGCGCCCGAGAAATATCGCGGCATGGACCGGTTCGACGCACGCAAGCAGGTCGTCGCCGATCTCGAAGCGCTAGGTCTGCTCGATTCCGTCAAGCCGCACAAGCTGATGGTGCCGCGCGGCGACCGCACGGGCGTCGTCATCGAGCCGATGCTGACCGACCAATGGTTCGTCGCGATGAGCAAGCCCGCGCCCGAAGGCACGTTCAATCCGGGCAAGTCGATCGCCGAAACCGCGCTCGACGTGGTGCGCAACGGCGAGATCAAGTTCGTGCCGGAGAACTGGACCACGACCTATTATCAGTGGCTCGAAAATATTCAGGACTGGTGCATCTCGCGTCAGTTGTGGTGGGGGCATCAGATTCCCGCGTGGTACGGCGAGAACGGCGAAATCTTCGTCGCGAAGACCGAAGACGAAGCGCGCGCCGACGCTGAGCGCCAGGGTTACACCGGCGCGCTCAAGCGCGACGACGACGTGCTCGACACGTGGTTCTCCTCCGCGCTCGTGCCCTTCTCGTCGCTCGGCTGGCCGAACGAGACGAAAGAGCTGAAGGCGTTCCTGCCTTCTTCGGTGCTCGTGACGGGCTTCGACATCATCTTCTTCTGGGTCGCCCGGATGGTGATGATGACCACGCATTTCACCGGCAAGGTGCCCTTCGATACCGTCTATGTGCACGGCCTCGTGCGCGACGCGGAAGGTCAGAAGATGTCGAAGAGCAAGGGCAATACGCTCGATCCGATCGACATCGTGGATGGCATCGACCTCGAAACGCTCGTCGCCAAGCGCACGAGCGGCCTCATGAATCCGAAGCAGGCCGCGCAGATCGAGAAGAAGACGCGCAAGGAATTTCCCGACGGCATTCCGGCGTTCGGCACGGATGCGCTGCGCTTTACGATGGCGTCGATGGCCACGCTCGGTCGCAATGTGAATTTTGATCTGGCACGCTGCGAGGGGTATCGCAACTTCTGCAACAAGCTCTGGAACGCCACGCGTTTCGTCTTGATGAATTGCGAAGGCCACGATTGCGGTTTTGCGAACGTGGCCGGCTGCAAGCCCGGCGACTGCGGGCCCGGCGGCTATACCGACTTCTCGCAGGCGGACCGCTGGATCGTGTCGCTGCTTCAGCGCGTGGAAGCGGAAGTCGAGAAGGGCTTCGCGGACTATCGCTTCGACAATGTCGCAAGCGCAATTTACAAGTTCGTGTGGGACGAGTACTGCGACTGGTACCTCGAACTCGCGAAGGTGCAGATTCAGAACGGCACGCCCGAGCAGCAGCGCGCCACGCGCCGCACGCTCTTGCGCGTGCTGGAAACGGTGCTGCGTTTGGCGCACCCGGTCATTCCGTTCATTACCGAAGCGTTGTGGCAGAAGGTCGCCCCGTTGACGGACGCTTACCCGGCGGGCGCGAAGGAAGGCGAAGCGTCGATCATGACGCAGCCGTATCCGCGCGCCGAGACGAAAAAGCTGGATGAATCCGCTGAACAGTGGGCCGCCGAACTGAAAGCAGTGATCGACGCATGTCGTAATCTGCGTGGCGAGATGAACCTGTCGCCCGCGGTGAAGGTGCCCTTGCTCGCGCACGGCGACGCCGCGCGTCTTTCGTCGTTCGCGCCTTATGTCGCGGCGCTTGCGCGTCTTGCGGAAGTGAAGATCATCGACGACGAAGCGGCGCTCGACAAGGAAGCGTCAGGCGCACCGGTCGCCATCGTCGGCGCGAACAAGCTGGTGCTGAAAGTAGAGATCGACGTGGCTGCCGAGCGCGAGCGTTTGACGAAGGAAGTCGAACGTCTTGGCGGCGAGATCGTCAAATGTAACGCGAAGCTGGGCAATGAAAGCTTTGTTGCAAAAGCGCCGGCCGCTGTCGTTGAACAGGAGCGCAAAAGGCTGGCAGAATTCAAGACCACTATCGAGAAGCTTCAGGCGCAATTATTGCGACTGCCCGTATGATGGGAGTCGTTTTTACGCCCTGTTCAGTCGCTTCACTCGATGTTCTAAATGATTAAGAGGATCAGGGTCATCACATGCTAAAAGTTACCAAAGCGGTTTTTCCCGTTGCGGGTCTCGGCACACGGTTCCTCCCCGCGACCAAGGCTAGCCCGAAGGAAATGCTGCCGGTCGTCGACAAGCCGCTGATTCAGTACGCGGTCGAAGAAGCGATGGCCGCCGGCATCACCGAAATGATCTTCGTCACCGGCCGCAGCAAGCGTGCCATCGAAGATCATTTCGACAAGTCCTATGAGATCGAAGCCGAGCTGGAGGCGCGCGGCAAAGAGAAGCTTCTCGAACTCGTGCGCAGCATCAAGCCGAGCCACGTGGACTGCTTCTATGTGCGGCAGGCCGAGGCGCTCGGTCTCGGTCATGCGGTGTTGTGCGCCGAAAAGCTCGTCGGCGACAATCCGTTCGCCGTGATCCTCGCGGACGACTTGCTGTACGGCAGGCCGCCCGTCATGTCGCAGATGATCGAAGTCTTCGACCACTATCACAGCTCGGTGATCGGCGTCGAAGAAATCCCGCCGCAAGACACGAAGTCGTACGGCATCATCGACGGCAAGGAGTGGGAAGACAACATCGTCAAGCTCTCGGGCATCGTCGAGAAGCCGGAGCCGGCGGTTGCGCCGTCGAACCTGGGCGTGGTCGGTCGCTATGTGCTGAAGCCGCGCATTTTCGATCACATCCGCGCGCTCAAGCCCGGCGCGGGCGGCGAGCTGCAACTGACGGACGCGATTCAGTCGCTGCTGTCGGATGAGCAAGTGCTCGCGTACAAGTATCACGGCACGCGTTTCGATTGCGGCAGCAAGCTCGGCTATCTGAAGGCGACGGTCGAATTCGCGCTGCGCCATCCGGAAGTGGCGAAGGACTTCGAAGAATACCTGCGCACGCGTTCGCCGGTTCTCGAAGGCTAAGCGTCAACGGCCCTGTACGAAAAAAAATGCCCGTCACTTGCGTGACGGGCATTTTGCTTTTGCGCTTCTGATTTTCAGCGGCGCCGCATCAAGAAGATAAACGTCTTGTCCTGCGAGCTCGACTCGACGATTTCATTGCCGGTCTGCTTGGCGAACGCGGCGAAATCGCGCTGCGAACCGGGATCGGTCGCGAGCACTTTCAGAATCTGGCCGCTCGTCATGTCGGCCAGCGCCTTCTTCGCCCGCAGAATCGGCAACGGGCAGTTGAGCCCGCGTGCGTCGACTTCCTTGTGAACTTCCATCGCGATTGAACCTTCCGTGTGCCTGATGGTTCCATTTTAACGCAGCGGTTGGAGATCTACCTGCCGGCCGAGCGTTGCCCTCCTTCGCTTCCCTTGGGAGTTTTCCACTTCACGGCTCCAGTGCGAGCGGATAGATTTTTCAGCTCTCGTTCACCAACCTTCGCAGTCTCTGCGTGCCCGGCGCCTTTCGACCGCGTGCGTCGGCGGAACTGTATAAAATTTTGTACAATGCCCCGATGAGAAAGAAATCCGCTGGGTCGGCTCGTCCTATGACGACATCCTTGAGTTTCCCTCTGCGGCACGGCGCGAAGCAGGCTTCCAACTTGGCCGTCTGCAAGTCGGGCTTGATCCCGAAGACTGGAAGCCCTTCAACGATGTTGGCCCCGGTGTGCGCGAGATCCGCATCAGGGGCACAAGCGGAATCTTTCGCGTTATGTACGTAGCGAAGTTCGAAGAAGCGGTTTTCGTATTGCATTGCTTCCAGAAGAAATCGCAAGCGACATCCACGCACGACAAGGAGATCGCCGCCGCTCGCTATCGGGCGATCGTTCGGGAAAGAAAGGCACGAACATGAACAAGGTTGACACGAAAGTCCGACACGTGACCAAGCGAGGTGCGAACATCTTCGCAGAGCTTGGTTTCGCGCCCGCGGAAGCACGCCGGTATCAAGCCGAGTCACAGGCGCTCATCGGTCAGACGCTCTTGCTTAAAGAGCAACTCATGGACGAGCTGGCGGCCTGGATCGAAGCGCAAGAACTGAAGCAAGCCGACGCCGCCGAGATTCTTCACGTCACGCGGCCACGCGTATCGGACGTCGTCAACAAGAAGTCGAGCAAGTTCACCATCGACTCGCTCGTGGAAATGCTCGCCCGCATAGGCAAGCCGGTCACGCTGGTCGTCGGCTGACGGCGGTATCAACGCGAATGCGGGCGATGCGTTCCGCAGCGCTCAAAGATCCACCGGCCGCCCGCTCGCATACGCTTCGCGCAACGCGATGCCTATGCGCGTCGCCTCCCGCGCGTCGTTCAGCGTGAGCCCGGTCGGCGTGCCGTCCTTCAGCAACGCGACGAATGCCTGCGCCTCGCGCAAGAACGCATCCTCGAAACGCTCGAAGAACGTCGGCGTGCACGCGTTGCGCATGCCGTGCTCATCGGCGATTTCGACGCGGTTCAGCCGCGGATTGCGCCCCACCGACAACGCGCCCGCTGCGCCGATTATTTCGGTCTGCGTATCATGTCCGTGCGCCATCGTGCGCGAGGCGTAGAACACGGCGAGCCGGCCATCGTCAAATTCGACTACACCCACGCCGTTGTCGATATCGCCGCATTCGCGCAAGCCCTCGTGTATCGCGATCGTGCCGCTCGCGAACACGCGTTTCGCACGCGGATTGCCGAGCATCCAGCGCGCGAGGTCGATGTCATGCACGCTGCAATCGAGAAAGAGTCCGCCCGAAGTCGGCGCGAAGCGGACGAAGAAACCGTCGGGGTCGTTCTTGTCGCAGGTCTGCGAGCGCACCATGAACGGCCGGCCGATCGCGCCCTTCCCGACTTGCTCGAACGCATCGCGATAACTCGCGTCGAAGCGGCGCACGAAGCCGATCATCACGTGCAATTGCGGATGCCGTGCGTGGGCTTCGATCACGCGGTCGCATTCGGCGAGATCGAGCGAGAGCGGCTTTTCGCAGAAGACGTGCTTGCCCGCCTCCAGCGCGGCGATGATCTGCCGCGCGTGCAGCGAGGTCGGCGTGACGAGCCACACCGCATCGACCGATGCATCGGCGAGCAGCGCGTCGTAGTCCGCGTAGAGCGCAAGCTCCGGCAAGCGTTCGCGCGCCCACGCGCGTTCCTCGTCGACGGGACTGCACGCGGCAACGAGCTTCGCGCCCGGCACATGCCACGCAAGATTCTCGGCGTGGCGGCGTCCGAGGCGCCCGAGCCCGACGATACCCACGCGCACCACGCGCACCGCGCTCACGCTTGTTGCTCCGCAAGCCGCACGATGCGCTTCTCGCGCCACGAAAGCGTCGCGGCTTCGGCCAGTTCCAGCGCCTTCAGGCCATCGGCGACCGTCGTGCGGACCGGCTTGCCGTGATTCACGGCATCGAAGAAATGCGCGATTTCCAGCGCATACGCCGCGCGGTAGCGTTCGAGAAAGAACGCCTCGGGCACGTCCGTCGACACGGACGTCTTCGAATACGCGGTCACTTCGGTCGGCCGCACATTGCCCGCCTGAAGCATGCCGGCGCTGCCGAGCAACTCGAACCGCTGGTCGTAGCCATACGCCGCGCGCCGCGCCGTGTTGATCTGGCACAGCCGGCCGCGCTTCGTGCGGATCGTGACCGCGGTCGAGTCGATATCGCCGGCATCCGCGATAGCCGGATCGGAGAGGCAACTGCCGGTCGCGTGCAGCGTCTCGGCTTCGTCATCGAGCATCCAGCGAAAGATGTCGAAGTCGTGGATCAGCATGTCCTTGAAGATGCCGCCCGAATGCTTGATGTATCCGACCGGCGGCGCGCCCGGATCGCGGCTCGTGACGATCAGCATTTCGGGATCGCCGATCTCGCCCGCTTCGACGCGCGCCTTCAGCGCCGAGAACGTCGGATCGAAGCGCCGTTGGAAGCCGATCATGCACACGACGCCCGCGCGTTGAACGGCATCGGCGCAGGCGCGCGCGCGTTCGAGCGTCAGGTCCACCGGCTTCTCGCAGAAGACGTGCTTGCCTTGTGAGGCCGACTGCATGATGAGGTCCGCGTGCGTGTCCGTGCTCGAACACACGACGGTCGCGCCGATCGTCGCATCGCCCATTGCGCCGTCGATATCAGCTACTTGCGCGCCGTGCTGTTCCGCAAGCGCGGCCGCCGCGTCACGGTTCACATCGACGACATACTTCAGCCGCACGCCCGGCTGCCGCGCCAGATTCGCCGCGTGAATCTTGCCGATGCGCCCCGCTCCAAACACCGCCACGTCAATCGTCATAACCGCCTGTCTCCCTGGATTCTTCGACGTTCAATTCGAGCCGGTACGCGAGCGCAATGAAAAGCGCCTGGCACAGGCAGATGGTGCTCGTGAGCGAGCGGAACGCGAACGCGCTGCCCTCCTTCACGAGCAGACTCGCGCTCGCATGACGCGCGAGCGGCGAAAGCTGGCTATCGGTGATGACGAGCGTCGCCGCGCCGTGATGCTGCGCCGCGCGTACGCAATATTGCGTCTCCTTGCCGTACGGCGCGAAGCTGATCGCAATCAGTACGTCACCCTTCTTCACGCTGCGGATCTGTTCGCGGAACATGCCGCCGACGCCCGAGATCAGATGCACGCGCTTCTTCGTATGGCCGAGCGCATAGACGATGTAGCTCGCCACCGCGAACGAGCGGCGCACGCCGATCACATAGATGTTCTCCGCCTTCTCGAGCATCTCGACGGCGGCTTCGAACTGCGCGTCGTCGAGGCCGGCTTCGAGTTCGTCCAGACCCGCGCGGCTCGCCGCGATGAATTCGCGCGCCACGGAAACGCCCGATGCGACGCCGGCCTTCTCGTCGATTAGTTTGCGAATGCGCTGCTGATAGCTCTGCCCCGTGCTGCCGCCCGCGTACGCCTGCCGGAACACCGCCTGAAGGTCGGAGAAGCCGGAGAAGCCGAAACGCTGCGCGAAACGCACGACCGCGGACGGATGCACGCCGCACGACGCGGCGATATCGCTCGTGCGGTCCATCATCACGCTCTGCCGATGCTGCTCGATATACGACGCCACGCTCTTCAGCTGGCGCGGCAGCGAATCGTACGCATCGGTGATCCGCTGCATCAGGTCGTCGACGGAAAGGACGTCGGTACTGGTTTCATCCTGCATGGAAAGCCCGGTTCGTCGGCGCCCGAAAGCGAGCGCCGGTGCAGCCGATTATAGAAAGCCCGCGCGCGATTTGGAAAGCATTTTCCATTTGTCGCACCGTTGAAATATCTATTGCAGACCGCCGAAAACTGACCTACTCTTGCTCGTGAGCTCGGTGAGAGCGGCTCCTCGCCCTCGAACGGCTCGCCAAAAGATCACACCAGACAACAACCGAGATAGGTGGAGACAATGACCCTTTGCAACGGTCGGGCCGCGCTGCGCGCGCTGGCGGCTGCTGCTGCGCTGTGCAGCGCCGCGTTGTTCACGACGTCCCCCGCTCACGCGGCGCCGGACGCCAGATTCGTGCTCATCAGCCACGCGCCGGACTCGGACTCGTGGTGGAACACCATCAAGAACGCGATCAAACAGGCGGACGAAGACTTCAACGTCCAGACCGACTATCGCAATCCGCCCAACGGGGACATCGCCGACATGGCGCGTCTCATCGAACAGGCCGCCGCGCGCAATTACGACGGCGTCATCACGACGATCGCGGACTTCGACGTGCTGAAGAGCGCGCTCAACAAGGTGACGGCCAAGAAGATCCCGCTCGTCACCATCAACTCGGGCACCGAGGAACAAAGCGCGCAACTCGGCGCGATCATGCACATCGGTCAGCCGGAATACGTGGCGGGCAAAGCGGCGGGCGAGAAGGCGAAGGCGGCCGGCGTGAAGTCGTTTCTGTGCGTGAACCATATCGCGACGAACACGGTGTCGTTCGACCGTTGCCGCGGTTTCGCCGATGCCATCGGTGTGGACTACAAGGCGTCCACGGTCGATTCGGGACAGGACCCGACCGAGATCCAGTCGAAGGTCTCGGCGTTCCTGCGCAATCATCCGGACACGCAGGCGATTCTCACGCTCGGACCGACGCCCGCTTCCGCGACGCTCAAGGCCGTGACGCAAATGGGCCTGCAAAACAAGGTCTATTTCGTGACCTTCGACTTCTCCGACGACATCGCGAAGGCGATCAAGGACGGCACGATCAAGTTCGCCATCGACCAGCAACCGTACTTGCAGGGCTACATTCCGGTCGCGGTGCTCGCCATCGTGAAGAAGGAACACACCACCGATCCGGCGAAGATCCGTCAGCTTCTCGAAGCGAACCCGAAGTTCAAGGCGCGCCTCGAAACCTACGGCTTGCAGCCGTCGTACGGGCCGAAGAACATTCGCTCGGGCCCGGGCTTCATCACTAAAGACAATCTCGACAAGGTCGTGAAGTACGCCGGGCAGTATCGCTGAAGCACGGCTGACCTTTTTCGGGCGGCGCGTTACGCGAGCCGCCTGCTTTTCTCCAACACGACATGCTGCTGCGTCCGTTCGCGGACGCGGCAGGACCGCACGCATCCGTACCGCATTAGTGATCGTTTCAAGGAGCCATCATGGGCGTAGCCGGCAAGCACTATCCTCCACACGCGAATCCTCAGCACGACAGCGCCGACGCTGCGACCGACAAGGACAGGCCATCGGACGAGCGGATGCGCCGGCAGTCGTGGTTCGGGCATCTGCTCAACCGTCCGGAATTCGCCGCGATATCGGGCACGGTGCTGGTATTCATCGTGTTTGGTTTGGGCGCGGGTTCGTCGGGCATGTTCAACCTCGACGGCGTGATGAACTGGTCGCAAGTGGCCGCCTACCTCGGGCTGCTCGCGGTCGGCGCGTGCCTTTTGATGATCGCGGGCGAATTCGACTTGTCCATCGGCTCGATGATCGGCTTCGCCGGCATGATGGTCGCGCTGCCCTCGGTCTATTTTCACTGGCCGATTTCCGTCTCGATTCTCTTCGCATTCGCTGCGTCCATGCTGCTCGGCGCGCTCAACGGCTATCTCGTGATGCGCACGCGCCTGCCGTCATTCATCGTCACGCTCGCGTTTCTGTTCATTCTGCGCGGCCTGACGCTCGCCCTCTCGATCATGTTCGCGGACCGCACGATCATCTCCGGCGTCGGCGATCTCGCGCAGAAAGACTGGGTCGCCGATACGCTCTTTCATGGCGTAGCGCTGCACGGCTTCTTCACGTGGCTCGCGCATCTGGGCATCGGCAAGTTGCTCGATAGCGGCGAACCGCTCGTGCCCGGCATCCCGAAGGTCATCATCTGGTGGCTCGTGCTCGCGGCGATCGGCGCGTTCGTGCTCGCAAAAACGCGCTATGGCAACTGGATTCTCGCGGTCGGCGGCGATGCGAACGCCGCGAAGAACGTCGGCGTACCGGTCAAGCGCGTGAAGATTTCGCTCTTCGTGCTGACTGCGTTCTGCTCGTGCCTCTTCGCCGTGCTGCAAGTGTGCGATATCGGCTCGGCGGCGGCGGATCGCGGCTTGCAGAAGGAATTCGAAGCGATCATCGCGGCGGTCATCGGAGGCACGTTGCTCACGGGCGGATACGGCTCGGTCGTCGGCGCATGCTTCGGAGCACTAATCTTCGGCGTCGTGCAGATCGGCATCACCTACACGAACGTCAGCTCCGACTGGTTCCGCGTGTTTCTCGGCGTGATGCTGCTGATCGCCGTGCTCTTCAATCACTACGTGCGCCGCCGCGTGTCGCAGGCGCAATGAGGACGACCGCCATGAACGACGACAACATTCTCGCGCTGGAAAACGTCAGCAAGTTCTTCGGCAAGGTGATCGCGCTCAACGGCGTCACGTTGCGGCTCAAACGCGGCGAAGTGCACTGTCTGCTCGGCGATAACGGCGCGGGCAAGTCCACGCTCATCAAGACGCTGGCAGGCGTGCACGCGCCTTCTGCTGGCCAGTATCTGGTCGATGGCAAGCCCGTGCATTTTCAATCGCCGAAGGAAGCGCTCGACCTCGGCATCGCGACGGTGTATCAGGACCTCGCGCTCGTGCCGCTGCTGTCGGTCGCGCGCAACTTTTTCATGGGCCGCGAGCCGCAGAAAAAGCGCTTCGGTCTTTTCAGCGTGATGGACCTCGATCTCGCCGCCGAAACGTCGCGCGCCAAGCTCGCGGAAATGGGCATCAACGTGCGCGATGCGCATCAGCCGATCGGCACCATGTCCGGCGGCGAGAAGCAATGTCTCGCGATTGCGCGCGCCATTCACTTCGGCGCGCGCGTGCTGATTCTGGACGAACCGACTGCCGCGCTCGGCGTGAAGCAGAGCTTCAATGTGCTCAAGCTCATTCACAAGGCGCGCGCGAAAGGCATCTCCGTGATCTTCATCACGCATAACGTGCACCACGCGTATCCGATCGGCGATTCCTTCACGCTGCTCAACCGCGGCCGTTCGATGGGCACCTTCACGAAGGACACCATCACGAAGAACGAAGTGCTCGACATGATGGCGGGCGGCGCGGAAATGCAGAAGATGATCGGCGAGCTCGAAGGCGCGACCATCTGATACCAGGGACATCATTCATGCCTGCACAAAACACTTCCCGTTTCGCGCCGGATCGCACGCGCGATATCGTGTGCCTCGGGCGTCTCGCCGTCGATCTGTATGCGCAGCAAGTCGGCGCGCGGCTCGAAGACGTATCGACGTTTGCGAAGTATCTGGGCGGATCGTCGGCGAATATCGCGTTCGGCTGCGCGCGGCTCGGGCTCAAGTCGTCGATGCTCGCGCGCGTCGGCAATGACCACATGGGGCGCTTTCTCACCGAAACGCTCGCGCGCGAAGGCTGCGATATCAGTCACGTTCGAACCGATCCCGAGCGGCTGACCGCGCTCGTGCTGCTCGGCATAGAAGATCGCGATACGTTCCCGCTCGTCTTCTATCGCGAGAACTGCGCGGACATGGCCGTCGACGAAAGCGATTTCGACGAAGCGTATATCGCGTCATCGAAGGCGCTGCTGATCACGGGCACGCACTTCTCGACGGAGCACGTGAACCACACGAGCCGCCGCGCGCTCGAATATGCGCGACGCAATCAGGTCCGCACGATACTCGACATCGACTATCGGCCGGTGTTGTGGGGTCTCACGGGCAAGGCCGATGGCGAGACGCGCTTTGTCGCGAACGAAGGCGTGACCGCGCATTTGCAGCGTATTTTGCCGCTGATGGATCTCGTGATCGGCACCGAAGAAGAGTTCCGTATCGCGGGCGGCAAGGATCGTCTCATCGATGCGCTCACGATGGTGCGTACCGTCACGAGCGCGACGCTCGTGGTGAAGCGCGGGCCGCTCGGATGCTCGATCATCGAAGGCGCGGTGCCCGCTTCCATCGACGATGCGCCGATACACGGCGGCGTCGAAGTGGAAGTGCTGAACGTGCTCGGCGCAGGCGATGCGTTCGCCTCCGGCTTCCTCTCCGGCTGGCTGCGCGACGCGCCGCTCGAAGCCTGCGCGAGCGCGGCGAATGCCTGCGGCGCGCTCGTCGTGTCGCGACACGGCTGCGCGCCTGCGATGCCGACGCCCGCCGAACTCGACTATTTCCTCGCCGCCGCGAAGCAAGACCCGGCACGCATGCGCCGCCCCGACCGCGATGCGACGCTCGCGCGGCTGCATCGCGTGAGCCCTGCGCGCAAGGCATGGGACGAAGTGCTGGGCTTCGCGTTCGATCACCGCAACCAGTTCTTCGAACTCGCGCAGCAAACGGGCGCTAGCGAAGCGCGCATAGCGGCGCTCAAGGGCTTGTTCGTCGAAGCGGTCGCGCAGACGGAAAAGGACTTGCAACTCGAAGGACGTATCGGCGTGTTGATCGATGACCGCTACGGACAGGATGCGCTCAACGCGGCAACGGGGCGCGGCTGGTGGATCGGCCGGCCGGTGGAGTTGCCCGGCTCGATGCCGCTCGTCTTCGATCATGGGCGATCGGTCGGCACGACGCTCGTCGAATGGCCGCGCGAGCATGTGGTGAAGTGCCTCGTTCACTATCACCCGGATCATCCACATGACGTGCGGCTCGAACAGGAAGCGCAGTTGCGCGCGCTTTACGATGCAGTGCAGGCAAGCGGCCACGAACTGCTGCTCGAAGTGATCGTGCCGAAGAACGGACCGCCCGTTGCGGACGACACCGTGTATCGGGCGCTGAAGCGCCTCTATAACCTTCAGTTATACCCCGAGTGGTGGAAGCTCGAACCGATGAGCGCGGCGCAATGGCAAGCCGTCGATGGCTTGATCGCCGAGCGCGATCCGTATTGCCGTGGCGTCGTGCTGCTGGGATTGTCCGCGGGCGTCGATCAGTTGCGCGATGGCTTCAATCAAGCGGCATCGTCGAAGACATGCAAAGGCTTTACTGTAGGCCGCACCATCTTTCACGAGCCGAGCCACGCCTGGCTTGCGGGCGAAATAAGCGACGACGAACTCATCGCCCGCGTGCGCCGCACGTTCGAGACCTTGATCGCGGCATGGCGCGACGCGCGCGCATCGCAAGATACGACCGCCGATATCAAGACCCTTCACGCAACCCAGGAGCAAGCCGCATGAACGCAGTGGCTTCCACCATCAGACTGACCGCCGCGCAGGCGCTCGTGCGCTATCTCGCGGCACTGCGCACTGAACACGGCGAGCCGCTGTTCGGCGGCGTATTCGCGATCTTCGGGCACGGCAATGTCGCGGGCATGGGCGAGGCGCTCTATCGGCATCGCGAGGAACTGCCGACGTACCGCGCGCATAACGAACAAGCGATGGCGCATAGCGCGATTGCCTTCGCCAAGGCGCACATGCGACGCCGCATGATGGCGGTGACGACATCCATCGGCCCGGGCGCGACGAATCTCGTCACAGCGGCCGCGCTCGCGCATGTCAACCGCTTGCCGGTGCTGCTTTTGCCCGGCGATATCTTCGTCTCGCGCGCGCCTGATCCCGTGTTGCAGCAAGTCGAAGATGCGCATGATGGAGGCGCATCGGCCAACGATGCGCTCAAGGCCGTGTCGCGTTACTTCGATCGCATCGTGCATCCCGCGCAGTTGTTGAGCGCATTGCCGCGCGCCATTCGCGTGTTGACCGACGCCGCGCAATGCGGACCTGTGACGCTCGCGCTGCCGCAAGACGTGCAGGCGATGGCGTACGACTACCCTGCTTCGTTCTTCGAGCCGCGTGCAGTCGAGTTTCATGCGCCGGCTTCATCGTCGCGCGAGATTGAGCGTGCCGCTGCGTTGCTGCGTGAATCACGCGAGCCGATGATCGTGTCGGGCGGCGGCGTGCTATATGGTCTCGCCACCGAGGCGCTGCGCGACTTCGCGCACAAGCACGGCATTCCGGTCGCGGAAACGCAGGCCGGCAAGGGCGCGCTCGCATGGGACGACGCGTTGAACGTGGGCGGCATCGGCGTAACGGGATCGTCGTCCGCGAACGAACTGGCGCATGCGAGCGATTGCGTGCTTGCCGTCGGCACGCGCTTGCAGGACTTCACGACCGGATCGAACACGCTCTTCACAGCGGCCAAGCTCCTCGCCATCAACGCCAATCCGTTCGATGCGCTGAAGCAGAACGCCGTGGCTGTCGAAGCGGATGCACGTCTCGCGCTCGAAGCGCTATCGCAGGCGCTCGGCGACTGGCGTGCCGCGCCCGAATGGACCACGCGTGCGCAGCGTCTTGCGAACGACTGGCGCGAGACCGTCGCGCACGTGACGAACACGCCGCCGCCGGACGGCCGCCTGCCGCGCGAAGCGGAGGTGATCGGCGCGGTGCAACGCTCGCACGATGCGTCGCCGGCTGACGATATCGTCGTCTGCGCCGCGGGCACGCTGCCCGCCGACTTGCAGAAGCTATGGCGCACGGGCGCGCCGGGCGGCTATCACGTCGAATACGGCTATTCGTGCATGGGCTATGAAATCGCGGGCGGCCTCGGCGTGAAGCTCGCGCGGCCCGAACGCGAAGTGATCGTGATCGTCGGCGACGGCAGTTATCTGATGATGAATAGCGAGCTGGCTACATCGGTGATGCTCGGCGCGAAGCTCATCGTCGTATTGCTCGACAATCGCGGCTATGGCTGCATCAACCGCTTGCAGCAGGCGTGCGGCGGCGCGCCGTTCAACAATCTGCTCGACGATTGCAAGCAAGGCGAAGCGGGCGCGCCGCATATCGACTTCGCCATGCACGCGCGTTCGATGGGCGCGCTCGCGGAACACGTCGCCAACGTCAATGAATTGCAGGACGCGATGAAGCGCGCGCGGGCTGCGGACCGCAGCTATCTGATCTCCATCGACACCGATCCCGCCCGCACTACCGAAGAAGGCGGATGGTGGTGGGAAGTGGCGGTGCCCGAAGTCTCGGATCGCGATGCGGTCATGTCCGCGCGCGCGAAGTATGAACAGGCGCTGAAGGCTCGCGCGGGCAACATCGACTAAGCATCAAAAGGACACGACACCATGCCCCTGAATGTCCGCATCGGCATCAATCCCTTGTCATGGATGAACGACGACTTGCCTTCGCTCGGCGGCGAGACGCCGCTTTCCGTGGCGCTGACCGAAGGCAAGCGCATCGGCTATGAAGGCTTCGAGCTCGGCAACAAGTTCCCGCGCGAACCGCAGGCGTTGAAGGCGCTGCTCGCGCAATACGATCTCGCGCTCGTCTCCGGCTGGTATTCCGGCCAGCTCGCGCGACGCAGCGCGGAAGAAGAGATCGAAGCGGTAGGCCCGCACCTCGACCTGCTTGCGCAAAACGGCGCGACCGTCATGGTCTATGGCGAAGTCGCGGATTCGATTCAGGGCGCGCCGCGTCCGTTGTATCAGCGTCCGCGCTTCTTCTCGGATACGCAATGGTCCCAATACGCCGAGCGGCTGAACCGCTTCGCCGAGTACACGCTTTCTAAGGGCGTGCGCGTCGCCTATCATCATCACATGGGCGCGTATGTCGAAACCCCGGCGGACGTGGACCGTTTGATGGCGCTGACGAGCGATGACGTCGGCCTGCTCTTCGATGCCGGCCATATCACGTTCGCCGGCGGCGATGCGTTGAGCGTGCTGCAAAAGCACATCGCGCGCGTGTGCCATGTGCATTGCAAGGATGTGCGCACCGATATCGTGAAGCTCGCGCGCAACCGCAACTGGAGCTTTCTCGATGCGGTCATCAACGGCGCGTTCACGGTGCCGGGCGACGGCGCGGTGGATTATCACGGCATCGTCGCGTGTCTTGCTGAGCATGACTATCGCGGATGGCTCGTGGTCGAAGCGGAACAAGACCCTGTGATTGCGCCGAGCTATGCGTATGCCGACAAGGGCTATCGCACGCTGCGCGCGCTCGTCGATGCAACGTACAAGGAGGCGGCATGAGCCTGCTAGTGAAAGCATCGCGCGAAGGCCAGACCATCGCGCGCGTTACACCGGATTCCGCGGGCTGGAAGCATGTGGGCTTCGCCGCGTATCGCATGGATGCGGACGATGTCGTGCATGTGTACGACGCGGATCGCGAAAGCTGCATCGTCGTGCTGACCGGGACGGTGAGCATCGAAGCCGGCGACGAGCATTGGCAGTCGATCGGCTCGCGCGACAGCGTGTTCGAAGACGCCGCGCCGTATGCGGTCTATGTTCCGCCGAAGCTCGCCGCCATCGTGCGCGCCGAGCGCGAAACGGAGCTTGCGGTGGCGAGCGCGCCTGCAACGGGACGCTATCCGCCGCGCCTCATCGAGCCATCGCAGATGAAACGCTCGACGCGCGGCAAGCACGCGAATACGCGCTACGTCTGCGATATTCTCCCGCAAACCGAAACCGCCGAGTCGCTGCTCGTGGTGGAAGTGAGAACGCCCGGCGGACATGCATCGAGTTATCCTCCGCACAAGCATGATCAGGACAACGTACCAACTGAAAGCGCGCTCGAAGAGACGTATTATCACCGCTTGAACCCGCCGCAAGGCTTTGCGTTCCAGCGCGTCTATACCGACGAGCGCGATCTCGACGAAACCATGGCCGTGGAAGATCGCGATGTCGTGATGGTGCCGCGCGGCTATCACCCGGTCGTCGTGCCTTATGGCTATGACAATTACTATCTCAACGTGATGGCGGGCGACAAGCGGACGTGGCACTTCAAGAACGATCCGAAGCACGAATGGATCGTGGAGCGCGACAGCAAAGGCTGATTCACCCTACCGACAACCACTCGCGCATTACGTCGTCGCGCTGCTCCAGTTGCGCGAGCGAACCGTCGAAGCGCACCGCGCCGTGTCCCATCACTGCGACGCGCGCATCGAGCATGCGCGCGATCGCGAGCCGCTCTTCGATCAGCAGTATCGCCACGCCGCGTTCGCGCAGCGTCGAGAGGCACGCGGCCACTTGCGCGATCACTTGCGGCGCGAGCCCTTCGCCGGGCTCGTCGATGACGATGAGCGATGGATCGCCCATCAGCGTGCGCGCGAGCGAGAGCATCTGTTGCTCGCCGCCGGATAGCGCGCCGGCCTTCACCGACGCACGCTCACGCAACGCGGGAAAGAGCGCGTACGCATCGTCGAAGGCGAAGCGCGTGCCTTTACGTTCGCCGAGCGCGAGGTTCTCGCGCACGCTCAGGGAGGGAAATACATCGCGCGTCTCCGGCACATAGCCGATGCCCAGCCGCGCGATGCGAAACGCACGCTGTCCGACGAGTTGCACGTCGCGATAACGCATATCGCCCGCGCATCGCACGAGGCCCATGATCGCTTTCGCGAGCGTCGATCGGCCCGAACCATTGCGGCCGACAAGCGCGACAGCCTCGCCTTCTGCAACCGACAAGTTCACGCCGTGCAGCACTTGCGCCGCGCCGTACCACGCACGCAAGTCCTCGATGCGCAGCGCCGCGCTCATGCGGCAGCTCCCAGATAAGCCTCTTGCACATCATGATTGCGACGGATCGCATCGGGCGCATCGGATGCGATCACGCGCCCTCGAACCAGCACCGACACGCGATCAGCAAGCGAGAACACCGCATCCATGTCGTGTTCGATGACGAGCAGCGTGCGGCCTTGCGTCGTCGCGCGAATCAACGCGAGCGCGCGCGCCGCTTCCGCGCGATTCATGCCCGCAGTGGGTTCGTCGAGCAGAATGAGCGGCGCATCGGTTGCGAGCGCGATGCCCAGATCCAGCGCGCGCTGCTCGGCATACGTGAGGCGCGCGGCGGGCTCGTCGGCGCGTGAAGAAAGACCGATGGCATCGAGCATCGCGCGGGCACGCTCGTCGATCGCATGCGAGCGAAACCAGCGATCCACCCATCGCGACGACGCCGCGCCCAGCACCGCGCACCGAAGGTTGTCGAACACGGAGAGACGCCCGAACACGCTCGTCGTCTGGAAGCTGCGCGCGAGCACGCGGCTCACGCGCTGCGGCGGCTTGCCGGTGATATCGACGCCCTGCGTAACGATGCGGCCCGCGTCCGGCTTCGCGCGGCCTGAGATCAGATCGAAGAGCGTCGACTTGCCCGCGCCGTTCGGTCCGATGATCGCGTGGCGCTCGCCATTCTCGATGCGCAGATCGACGCCGCGCAGTACTTCGGTCGCGCCGAATCGCTTGACGAGGCCTTCGACGCGCAGTGCCGACGTCATCGCGCGTGCTCCCTTCGTGCGCTTATGCGAGCGAGCCAAAGCCCGAGCATCGCGCACGGCACCACAATCCACCACGCGCCGCGCGATGGCGTGACGGCATCGGCGTGACGCGCATAGAGCGTCTCGACGGCGACGACCACCGCAACGCCCCACGCAATCGCGCTAAGCACGCGCAGGGCGAGCACACGCTTATCACGCGTCATGAGGCCCGCGATGCCATCCGGCAACGCGACGACCGCCCACATGAAGAAGAGCCCGAGGTACATCGGCCACGCGGCGGACACACTCGCGACGCCCACGCTGAAAAACGTCAGCAGCACCGCGCCGATGACGGGACCGAAGAACGACGCCGTGCCGCCGATCACGGTCGCCACGAGCACGCCCGTCGAGCGCGCGAGCCCGACGCTTTCAGCCGACACCAATTCCACGCTGACGAGCGACAGCACGCCCGCGACGCCCGCGAAGAACGCCGACACGACGAGCATCGTGAAGCGTACGCGGCGCGGCGCGAAGCCGATGGCTGCGGCGCGCGCCGGATTGTCGCGCACGGCATTGGCGAGCCGGCACATCGGCGTGCGCGTGAACGCGAACATCGCGAGTGTCGAGACGAAGCACCAGCACGCGATCAGCGCATACGCCTGCCACAGCGGGCCGAAGGTCCACGCGAAGAACGGCGGTCCGCTCGCGCGGTCGATGCTCACGCCGCCCTCGCCGCCGAACCAGCCGGGAACGAGCCATACGCTCGCCGCGACGAGCTCGCCGATGCCGAGCGTGATCATCGCGAATGCGGTGCCCGCGCGCTGCGTCGAGATCGCGCCGAGGGGCACGGCGGCTAGCGCGGCGGCGCATCCGCCGATGAGCGGCAACAGCGGCAAAGGCACGCGCAAACCGTTGAAGACGTGCGCGGCGGCGAACGCGCCGAGGCCCGCATACACCGCATGCCCGAACGACAGCAAGCCGGTTTCCCCGAGCAGCAGGTTGTACGAGAGCGCGAAGACGATCAACGTCGCCGTCTGCGCGAGATACGCGAGCAGCCACGATTGATGGAAGAAAACCGGCGGCAGCGCGAGCGCGGCCATTAGCAGGACGAACGGGACCGACCTATGCATCGCGCGTGCGCTCGCCCATGAATCCGTGCGGGCGCGCGGCGAGCATCGCCACGAGCAGCAGATACGGCAGGACCGGCGCAAGCTGCGCGAGGGTCAGCGCGCGCCACGCATCGGGCAATGCGATGCCGAACGATGCCGCGATGCTGCCCGCCGATGCCGTCGAGCCGACCGCGAAAGTCTGCGCGCAGCCGATCAGGAGCGACGCGAAGAGCGCGCCCGACAGCGACCCGATGCCGCCGATCACCACGACGACGAACACGATAGGCCCGACCGCATCGGCCATCGCGGGTTCGATCACGGCAAGCGGCGCGCCGATCACGCCCGCGAGCGCGGCGAGCGCGGTGCCGACCGCGAAGACCGTCGTGAAGACGCGCGGCACGTCGTGTCCAAGCGTCTCGACGGTTGCCGGATGCGTCAGGGCCGCCCGCACGACCAAGCCCGTGCGCGATGTGCGCAGCACAATGGTGAGCACGCCGAGCATCGCGATGGAAAGCGTCATCATGAAAACGCGATAGCGCGGGAAGGCCGCGCCGTACAGCGTGAAGAGCGGGCCGTCGAGCGCGTGAGGGATCGTCGCGGGCAAGGGACCGAGGCCCCAGACGAGCTTGACGCCCTCGCCGATCACCATGGCCGCGCCGAATGTCAGCAACAGTTCCGCGAGCGCGCCGCGCGAATGCACGCGTCGCAGAAGATATCGCTCGAACAGTGCGCCGAGCACGCCGACCACGAGCGGCGCCACAACCAGCGCGATCCAGAATCCGCTACGAACGGCAAGCGCTTGTCCGACATACGCGCCGAGCATGTAGAAGCTCGCGTGCGCGAAGTTGAGGACGCCGAGCATCGAAAAGATCAGCGTGAGCCCAGCCGACAGCATGAAAAGCAGCAGCCCGACACTCACGCCGTTCAGCAGGCTGACAGTGAACCACTGAAGCGACACGACACCCTCAGGCGTTGACGAGCGGCTTCAACGCATCGACGAGAGGCGCGGGCAACGGCACCGGCCTGCGCGTCACGCGATTCACGTACACATGCACGAAATGCCCTTGCGCGGCTGCCTCGTCCGAACCTTCCGCGAAGATGCCGACCTCATAGCGCACGCTCGACGTGCCGAGCCGCTCCACGCGCAAGCCGGCGTCGATGCGCTGCGGAAACGTCACCGACGCGAAGTAATTGCAGCGCGTCTCGACGACGAGCCCGATGGTCTCGCCTGCGGTGAAATCCAGCACGCCCCGGCGCAGCAGATACTCGTTCACCACCGTATCGAAGTAGCTGTAATAGACCACGTTATTGACGTGTCCATACACGTCGTTGTCCGACCAGCGCGTGCTGATCGCGAGAAAGTGCGGATAATCCGCGCGCGTGGTTCGAACCGGCTTGGTCATGGGTCAGAGCGATTCCATCAGCATGCGGCGATAGTCGTCGGCGCTCGCCTCGCGCGGATTGGTCTTGTGGCAATGGTCCGCGAGCGCGCCCTTCACCACCTTGTCGAACATGCTTTCGTCCACGCCCATTTGCGACAGACGCGTCGGCAAGCCGAGGCGTTCTGTCATGTCGTGCAGCGCCTGCGCGACGTCCGCGTTATCCGCGAGATTCATCACGCGGCGCATGCGTTCAAAACGACGCTCGGCGACGACGGTCGGCGCGCGCTCGTTGAAGCGCAGCACGGCGGGCAGAACGACCGCGTTGAGCGTGCCGTGATGCAGCGACGTGCGCCCGTTCACCGCAAGGCCGCCCAGCGGATGCGACAGCGAATGCACGCAGCCGAGGCCCTTTTGAAACGCCATCGCGCCTTGCATCGACGCCGACATCATGTTGAGGCGCGCGTCGCGGTCCTGACCGTCGCGTGTGGCGCGCTCGATGTTCGCCCACGCGCGTTCGAGCCCGTCCAGCGCGATGCCGTCCGCGGGCGGATTGAACGCGGGCGCGAGGAACGTTTCGATGCAATGCGCGATCGCGTCCATGCCGGTTGCGGCGGTGAGGCCGGGCGGCAGGCCGAGCGTGAGCGAAGGATCGCAGATGGCGGACTTCGGCAGCAGGTGCCACGAATGGAAGCCGAGCTTGCGCCCGTCGTTCAGGATGATGATCGCGCCGCGCGCCACTTCGCTGCCAGTGCCGGATGTAGTCGGCACCGCGATGAGCGGCGCGGCGCGCTCGGTGATCTTGCCGCTGCCGCCTTCGATGGTCGCGTAGTGCGTGAGCGGTTCGTCGTGCGTGGCGGCGATCGCGACGCCCTTCGCAAGATCGATCGACGAACCGCCGCCTACCGCGATCAACCCGTCGCAGCCTTCGCGCTTGTACTGCGCGGCGGCTTGAATGACCATGGCTTCGGTCGGGTTGGATGGCGTGTCGTCGAATACGGGCAGCGCGCCGAGCTTCGCGCTCTCGATCACGCGCGCGGACAGCCCCGCCGCCGCGACGCCTTTGTCGGTGATGACGAGCGGCCTTTTCATGCCGATGCGCGCGCATTCGCTTTGCAGCATGTCGAGCGAGTCGTAGCCGAGATGGATATGCGTCAGATAGAAGATGAAGGCCATGGCGGGCGGTGGCAGGCGATTAAGGGTGCGGCCATGTTGGAGCCGCGCGGCGAACGTGTCAATCGGGGTCCGCCGCGCGCTCAGGCACGCCGGAAAATCAGCGGGCCGCGCTAAGGGCGCGCACTTCGTCGGTGAAACGCTCGACGGTTTCCTGCTTCGTGTCCCATGCGCACATCAGCCGGCAGCCGCCCGAGCCGATGAACTGATAGAACCGCCAGCCCTTCGCCCGCAGCGCCGCGGAAACATGCGCGGGCAGTTCCGCGAACACCGCGTTGGCCTCGGGCTTGAACAGCACGTTCACGCCGGGAATATCGGCGAGGCGTTCCGCCATCAGTTGCGCCATGGCGTTCGAATGGCGGGCGTTACGCAGCCACACGTCGTCGTCGAGCAGGCCGAGCCACGGCGCGGAGATAAAGCGCATCTTCGATGCGAGCTGCCCGGCCTGTTTCAGCCGATACGCGAAATCCGTGGCGAGCGCTTTATCGAAGAACACGACCGCCTCGCCGACCGGCAGACCGTTCTTCGTGCCGCCGAAGCACAGCACGTCGACGCCCGCGCGCCACGTGATCTCGGACGGATGCACGTTCAGCGTCGCCACCGCATTCGCGAAACGCGCGCCGTCCATATGCACCTTCAGATGCCGGCGCTTCGCGATAGCGGCGATCGCGCGGACTTCCTCGACGGTATAGACGGTGCCCACTTCCGTCGCCTGCGTGAGCGCGACCACCTTCGGCTTCGGATAGTGGATGTCGGCGCGCTTCGTGACGAGTTCCTCGATGGCATCGGGCGTGAGCTTGCCGTTCTCGCCCTTCGCCGTGAGCAGCTTCGAGCCGCCGGAGAAGAACTCGGGGCCGCCGCATTCGTCGGTTTCGATATGCGCGAGTTCGTGGCAAATGACCGAGTGATACGACTGGCACAGCGAAGCCAACGCGAGCGAGTTGGCCGCCGTGCCGTTGAAGACGAAGAAGACTTCGCAATCGGTCTGGAAGAGTTCGCGGATGCGGTCGCAGACGCGCGCGGTCCACGAATCGTCGCCATACGCGGGTTCGTGGCCGCTCGTGTTGGCCTCGACGAGCGCGGCGAGCGCCTCGGGGCAGATGCCGGCGTAGTTGTCGGAGGCGAAATGCTGGGTGAGTAGCGTGGGCGCTGTCATGGGAATCGCTGTGATGGCTCGGGGCTGCGCGCGGACGATGTAGGTCATGCGTCTGCGCCGGGATGCCGGCCATTTTAGCGGTTCGGTCGCGCGGGCGCGGTCACTCGATGCCGCTGTGCGCGCGCCCGGCGAACGCGAGCGGCAAGTAAGCCGCCAGCCGCCCGCGTGCTACGGCTTACTTGCCGCTCGGCGCGCTTGCTGCCGCAGCCTGTTGAGCCTTCTTGTCCTTCTTGTTGGCCTCATGATGGCCGATCGCGCAGCCACCGACCGCGCCCGCCGTGCCATGCTTGCCCGCCACGTGCCCCGCGACGCCGCCGACGGCCGCGCCTTCCATGCAGCCCTTCGCCTGTGCCGCTCCCGTCGAAGCGATCATCGCGGTGGCGAGCAAAACGGATGCGAATGTGCGATTCATGGTTCATCTCCCTTTGTGGTTGGATGAACCGGAGTTGCACGCCGTATGCCTGACAGCTTGTAATCATCAATGCAAACGGCCCGATCGACTTTCGCCGAATCGGGCCGCTTCAGACTGCTTCGCGCGAATGCGCTGCATTTAGAGCTGTTGCTGCACCCAGCCCGTCACGCCCGCGAGCGCGGCCGGCAGCTTGGCAGGCTCCGTACCGCCCGCCTGCGCCATGTCGGGGCGCCCGCCGCCCTTGCCGCCCACTTGCTGCGCGACGAAGTTGACGAGTTCGCCCGCCTTCACCTTCTTCGATGCATCCGGCGTCACGCCCGCGATCAGGCTCACCTTGCCGCCATCGACCGATGCGAGCACGATTGCCGCGCTCTTCAGCTTGTCCTTCAGCTTGTCGACGGTTTCGCGCAGCGTCTTCACGTCCGCGCCCTCGAGTTCGGCGGCGAGCACGTGAACGCCGGAGACGTCCACCGCTTGCGAGACCAGTTCATCGCCCTGGCTCGATGCGAGCTTCGACTTGAGCGCGGCCAGTTCCTTTTCGAGCGACTTCACGTGCTCCTGAACCTGCCCGATGCGCTGCGTCAGTTCCGAGGGCTGCGCCTTGAGCACGCCCGCCGCCGCGTTGATGCGCGCGTCGAGGTCCTGCACGTAGCGCACCGCGTTGTCGCCGGTGATCGCCTCGACGCGGCGAATGCCCGCCGCCACGCCGCCTTCCATCACGATCTTGAAGAAGCCGATATCGCCCGTGCGCTGCACGTGCGTGCCGCCGCAGAGTTCGCGCGAGAAGCCGAGATCGAGCACGCGCACCGTGTCGCCGTATTTCTCGCCGAAGAGCGCCATTGCGCCGCCTTTCACCGCTTCGTCGTACGGCATGACGCGCACGACGCCCGGCGCGTTCGCCAGAATCTCCGCGTTGACGATCTCTTCGACGCGGCGGATCTGCTCGTCCGTCATCGGCGCGTTATGCGCGAAGTCGAAGCGCGTCTTGTCGGCATCGACGAGCGAGCCTTTTTGCTGCACATGGCCGCCGAGCACTTCGCGCAGCGCCTTGTGCATCAGGTGCGTGGCTGAGTGATTGCGCGCGGTGCGGGCGCGGCGCACGGCGTCGATCTGCGCCTTCACCACGTCGCCGACCTTGAGCGTGCCCTGCGCGACCGTGCCGTGATGACCGACGACATCGGCCTGCACTTTCAGCGTGTCGGCCACTTCGAAGCGCGTGGACGCGTTGACGAGCACGCCCTGATCGCCGACCTGACCGCCCGATTCCGCGTAGAACGGCGTGTGGTCGAGCACGACGACCGCTTGTTGTCCCGCTTCGGCCTGCTGAACCGACGCGCCTTCCACATACAGCGCGACGATCTTCGCGTCGTCGAAAATTTCCTTCTCGTAGCCGTGGAACGTGGTCTTCGCGCCCGAGTATTCGAGGCCCTGCGCGAGCTTGAACTTGCCGGCCGCGCGCGCCTGATCGCGCTGGCGGGCCATCGCGTCGTCGAACGCGGGTTCGTCGACCGTCACGCCGCGCTCGCGGCACACGTCAGCCGTCAGATCCAGCGGGAAACCGTAGGTGTCGTGCAGCTTGAACGCGAGTTCGCCGTCCAGTTGCTTGACGCCCTTCTTTTCCAGCTCGGCGAGCTCGCCTTCGAGAATCGACATGCCGTGCTCGATCGTCTCGAAGAAGCGCTCTTCTTCCTGACGCAGCACGTCGGTCACGCGCTGCTGCGCGTCTTTCAGTTCGGGATACGCCGCGCCCATTTCCGCGACGAGATCGGCCACGAGCTTGTGGAAGAACGCGCTCTTCTTGCCGAGCTTGTAGCCATGACGGATCGCGCGGCGCACGATACGGCGCAGCACGTAGCCGCGGCCTTCGTTGCCGGGAATCACGCCATCGACGATCAAAAACGAGCACGCGCGGATGTGGTCCGCGATCACCTTCAGCGAGTTGTTTTCCAGATCGGCCGTGTTCGTTTCGCGGCCGGCGGCCTTGATGAGCGTCTGGAACAGGTCGATTTCGTAGTTGCTATGCACGTGCTGAAGCACGGCGGCAAGACGTTCCAGGCCCATGCCCGTGTCCACGCACTGCTTCGGCAGCGGCGTCATGTTGCCCTGCGCGTCGCGGTTGAACTGCATGAACACGAGATTCCAGATCTCGATGAAGCGATCGCCGTCTTCCTCAGGCGATCCCGGCGGGCCGCCCCAGATCTCCGGACCGTGGTCGTAGAACACTTCGGAGCACGGACCGCACGGGCCGGTATCGGCCATCTGCCAGAAGTTGTCCGATGCGTAGCGCGCGCCCTTGTTGTCGCCGATGCGGATGATGCGCTCCGTCGGCACGCCGATTTCCTTCGCCCAGATGTCGTAGGCTTCGTCGTCTTCCTGATAGACGGTGACGGTGAGCTTCTCCGGCGGCAGCATGTAGACCTTCGTCAACAGCTCCCAGCAAAAGTGGATGGCGTCGCGCTTGAAGTAGTCGCCGAACGAGAAGTTGCCGAGCATCTCGAAGAACGTGTGATGCCGCGCGGTATAGCCGACGTTCTCCAGATCGTTATGCTTGCCGCCCGCGCGCACGCTGCGCTGCGCGGTGGTCGCGCGCGTGTACGGCCGCGATTCGGCGCCGAGGAACACGTCCTTGAACTGGACCATGCCCGAGTTCGTGAAAAGCAGCGTCGGGTCGTTGCCGGGCACGAGGCTCGACGAGCGGACGATCGTGTGGCCCTTCGATTCGAAGAACTTCAGGAATTTCTCGCGTATTTCGGCGGCTTTCATGGCGTACGGGGCGCGTCTGCGTTCTCTGATGCGGTTTTTGGTATTGCCCGGCACGGCTTGCGACAAGGACTTTCGGCCAGGCAGAAGTAATCTTTGATTATACGGGATTCGCCGCGCGGCCCCGCCCGATAACGGCTTGGAGCGAGTCTTCGAAAGTCGTTACGCGCTGTTCGCGTCCGCCCTGCTTTCGCCTCTGCGCGGTTTCGTGCGACAGTCGCGTGAAAAGCAGCCGATCCACCGAACCACATCAAGCGAGCGATATATCGAATGGGAGCACTGAGCCATATCCGCGTACTGGATCTCACCCGCGTGCTGGCGGGACCGTGGTGCGCGCAGACCCTGGCCGATCTCGGCGCGGACGTCATCAAGATCGAGCGGCCCGGAACCGGCGACGACACGCGCCACTGGGGCCCGCCGTATCTGAAGACGCCGGACGGCGAGGACACGCGCGAAGCCGCCTACTATCTCGCGGCGAACCGCAACAAGCGCTCGGTGACGGTGGATATCGCCACCGAAGAAGGCCAGCGCATCGTGCGCGAACTCGCCGCGCAAAGCGATGTGGTGCTGGAAAACTACAAGGTCGGTCAACTGAAGAAGTACGGGCTCGACTATGAATCGCTTGCGCAGGTGAAGCCGGACATCGTCTATTGCTCGGTGACGGGCTTCGGGCAAACCGGTCCGTATGCGCAGCGCGCGGGCTACGACTTCATCATTCAGGGCATCGGCGGGTTTATGAGCATCACCGGCGAGCGCGACGGCCAGCCGGGCGGCGGGCCGCAGAAGGCCGGCGTCGCCATCGCGGACCTGATGACCGGCATGTACGCGACGGTCGGCGTGCTCGCGGCCCTCAGTCACCGCGACAGAACGGGCGAAGGCCAGTACATCGACATGGCGCTGCTCGACGTGCAGGTCGCCATGCTCGCCAACATGAACACGAACTTCCTCGCGAGCGGCAAGCCGCCAGTGCGCTGGGGCAACGCGCACCCGAACATCGTGCCGTATCAGACCTTCCAGACGAGCGATGGCTGGATCATCGTCGCGGTCGGCAACGACGGCCAGTTCCGCAAGTTCGTCGAAGCGGGCGGGCGCGCGGAACTCGCGGACGATCCGCGTTTCGCGACGAACCCGTCGCGCGTGCGCAATCGTGAACTGCTCGTGCCGATTCTCGCGGGCATGGTGCGCGCGCGCGGCAAGCACGCATGGCTCGCGGCGCTCGAAGCGGCGGGCGTGCCGTGCGGGCCGATCAACGATCTCGCGGAAGTATTCGACGACCCGCAGGTGGTCGCCCGCCGGATGCAGATCGACTTGCCGCACCCGGAAGGCGGCGCGGTGAAGCTCGTCGCGAGCCCGATCAAGATGAGCGCGACGCCGCCCGAAGCGCGCGCGCATCCGCCGATGCTCGGTGAACACACGGCGAGCGTGCTCGCCGACGTGCTCGGTTACGACGACGAGAAAATTGGGCGACTACGGGCGTCGAAGGCGATCTGAGCGGAGATCAGCGCACGCCCGCGCCGATCAGACCGCCGGCCGCCGCGCCCGCGACGGTGCCGAGCGGCCCGCCCGTCACGAGATAGCCGAGCGCGCCGCCGGCTGCGGCGCCGACGCCGGCGTGCGCCTGTTGGCGCGACATTCCCGAGCACGCGGCGAGGCTCGAAACGAACGCGGCGGCCGCGGCGAGCTTGATGGTCGTGGTAGCGATCTTCTTCATGGCTGGGTTCCTTCTTCTGCTTGTGTTGTCGTTGTGATGTCTTTTGTGTCCTTCGCCGGGCCGTAACCCGACGTGGCGAGCCGATCATAAAATCCGCCCGATGCGGCTCACAAGGCGATTTACGTCCCGTTACGGTCGTTACGAAACGGCTCGCGCGCCACCCGCCGGCGGTGAGGCGCAACCCGCCTGCCCGCGCCGGTTGCGTAAGGTAGAATCGACCCGATATTCAGTCATGATTCGAACCCGTTCCGAGCCGCGCGGAACGGCTGCCGAACCGATCACACGCGAGCGCATCCGTTGGCACTCTTTTTCGCATGAACACCGATCGCAACGACGCCCCGGCGCCATCCAATTTCATCCGCAACATCATCGAAGACGACAACCGCTCCGGCAAATGGGCGCAGCGGGTCGAGACGCGTTTTCCGCCCGAGCCGAACGGCTACCTGCACATCGGCCATGCGAAGAGCATCTGCGTGAACTTCGGGCTGGCCGCGGACTACGGCGGCGTGTGCCATCTGCGTTTCGACGACACGAATCCCGAGAAGGAAAGCGTCGAGTACGTGGAGTCCATCATCGACGCCGTGAAGTGGCTCGGCTACGACTGGAACAAGGACGGCCGCGAGCATAAATACTTCGCGAGCGACTACTACGACAAGCTGTACGAGTTCGCGGAAATGCTGATCGCGAAGGGTCAGGCGTACGTCGACAGCCAGAGCGCCGAGGAAATGCGCGCGACGCGCGGCTCGGCCACGGAAGCGGGCATCAACTCGCCGTATCGCGACCGCACGCCCGAAGAAAACCTCGACCTCTTCCGCCGCATGAAGGCGGGCGAGTTCAAGGAAGGCGAGCACGTGCTGCGCGCGAAGATCGACATGGCCTCGCCGAACTTCAACATGCGCGATCCGGTCATCTATCGCATCCGCTTCGCGCATCACTATCGTACCGGCGACAAGTGGTGTATCTACCCGATGTACGACTACGCGCATTGCGTGTCGGATGCGCTCGAAAACATCACGCATTCGCTGTGCACACTGGAATTCGAGGATCACCGTCCGCTGTACGACTGGTTTCTCGCGCAGCTCGCGAACGACGGCGTCTTCAAGCGTCCGCTGCCGCAGCAAATCGAGTTTTCGCGTCTGAACCTCACGTACGCGATCACGAGCAAGCGCAAGCTCCTGCAACTCGTGCAGGAGAATCACGTCGATGGCTGGGACGATCCGCGCATGCCGACGATCGTCGGCGTGCGGCGTCGCGGCTTCACGCCCGAAAGCATCCGCCTGATGGTGGAGCGCGTCGGCGTGACGAAGGTGGATTCGTGGATCGACATGAGCGTGCTCGAAGGCGCGCTGCGCGACGATCTGGACGAGAAAGCGCCGCGCGCCATCGCCGTGCTGGATCCGCTGAAGCTCATTATCGACAACTATCCGGAAGGCCAGGCCGACGAGTGCAGCGCGCCGGTGCATCCGCATCATCCGGATCGCGGCACGCGCACGTTTGCCTTTTCGCGCGAACTGTGGATCGAGCGCGAGGACTTTCAGGAAACGCCGCCGAAGGGCTATTTCCGGCTGTTCCCGGGCAACAAGGTGCGGCTGAAGTACGGCTTCGTCGTGGAATGCACGGGCGCGGACAAGGACGAAAACGGCAACGTGACCGCCGTCCACTGCAATTACTTCCCCGACAGCAAGTCGGGCACGGAAGGCGCGAACGCGTACAAGGTCAAGGGCACGATCCATTGGGTCAGCGCGGCCACGGCCTACCCCGCCGAAGTGCGCATCTACGACCGTCTGTTCAAGGAGCCGCAGCCGGGCGCGGGCGGCGCGGAGTTTCTGGACGCTCTGAACCCGGACTCGAAGCGCGTCGTGAATGCGTATCTGGAGCCGAGCGCCCGCGAAGCCATGCCGGAGGACCGCTTCCAGTTCGAGCGGCACGGCTACTTCGTCGCGGACCGCGTGGATTCGCAGCCGGGCAAGCCGGTGTTCAACCGGATCGTCAGCTTGCGCGACAGCTGGGGCAAGCCGGCGTGATCGCGCGAAGGCTCACGCTCCGAGCGAGGACACCATGAAAGCGCCGCAATCGCCCGCAGTTCGCATCGTCGGCGCGATGGCGGCGGCGCTTGCGCTCGCGTGCCCGGTCGCACGTGCGGCTTCCGCGCAGGTGGCAATCGATCAGATGCCGCCGTCGGCGACGCTGCGCAAGATCGCGGAGAACGGCGCCATCGTGCTGGGCGCGCGCGAGTCGTCGGTGCCGTTCTCGTACATGGTGCGGCAGCAGCCGACCGGCTATTCGTATGCCATCGCGCTGAAGGTCGTCGACGAGGTCAAGCGGCGGCTCAACATGCCGAATCTCGCGATCAAGAACGTGGTCGTCACGTCCGCGAACCGCATTTCCTACGTGGTCAACAACCAGATCGATCTGGAATGCGGCTCGACGGCGCATATCGCGGAGCGTGATCCGCTCGTCGCGTTTTCCAACAGCATCTTTCAGTACGGCATCCACATGGCGGTGAAGCGCAAGTCGGGCATTCGCGATTATGCGGATCTCGCCGGCAAGACCGTCGCGACGACAGCGGGCACGTCGGACGAGCGCATCCTTCGGCAGATGACGATGGAGCGCAAGCTGAACATGCGCATCATCAGCGCGCGAGACCATGCAGAAGCGTTCGGAGCACTGAAGAACGATCGCGCGGTCGCGTTCGTGATGGACGATCCGTTGCTTTACGGACAGATCGCCGAGCAAGGCGCGGCGCGCAGCGACTATATGGTGACGGGCGAATCGCTCGCGACCGAGACCTACGGCTGCATGATGCGCAGAGGCGATCCCGTGTTTAAGCGCATGGTCGACGACGTGATCGCGAACATGCAGCGCAGCGGCGAGGCCGCGAAGCTCTACGAAGCGTGGTTCATGCAGCCGATTCCGCCCGACGGCATCAACCTGCGATTCCCGATGTCGCCGGAGATGAAGGCGCTCTTCGCGCATCCGAACGACCACCGGGTCGACTAAGGCGCAAATCAGCGTTCAGTCGAGCGTTTCGTGCAGTTCCGCGAGCGAAAGCGTCGTTTGAAACAGCCGCGCAAGACTGCGGCTCGCGAAGCGGTCGACTTCCGCGGGACTGACCCAGCGGTAGGCATCCATCTCCGGAATCATGGTGCCGTCGCTATAGCGCGGGAAGTACGACTCGCACACGCATTTGGCCAGGTCCACCTCGTCGTCCGTGACGCGCACCGCGAAGAGGTGCAGGTCCTTGTCGCGCCGATAGACGAAGCGGCCGAGATCCTTCAGATGCGCGAGGCGCTCCGCCGACAGCACGATGCCCGTCTCTTCGACGAGCTCGCGCAACGCCGCGTCGCGCGGGCTCTCGTCCGGATCGGCCTGGCCCTTGGGCACGTCCCAATGCGCGGTTTCGGTCGCATGGCACAGCAGGACGTCGCCCTGTGCGTTCAGAATGACGACCCCGCACGATACGGTGCGGCCGGTCATCGGGCGTTCGCTCCGCTCATGCTCATTGTTTCTTCAGCTTCCATTTGCCGTCGGCTTGCTTGCAGGCGGTCGGGGCCCACGTCTGCGTCTGCCCTTTCGCGTTGGCGACCAGCGTGACCTTGCGGCACTTGAGCCCGTCCGAATCGAACGTGTTCTGCGGCGTCACGGTGCCGTTGATCGGCACGGTGTTGCCGGTGCCTTCGTTGTTCCAGTCGAGCGATTCGCCGTCCTTCTTGGTATCGAGCGCGGTTTGCGCGGCCTTGTTGAGCGCCTGAAGATCGCGCTGCTTCATGTACGTGATCGGCGTGTTGTTCAGAAAGCCCAGGTTGGCCGCGAAAGCGCCCGCGCTGGCGACGGCGAACGCGACGGCCACGGTCGTGCGGATGCAGGCGCGAGCGGGCGCTCGATGATGGATCGGCATGAAGATTCTCCTCGTTGCGAAGTGGTGCGGCGCCGGGCGCGTCGACCTTCTCGCGCCAGCCGGCGTGCAGCGAGAATAGCATGAGGCGGCGGTCGGTTTTCTGACCGATCTCGGCTCGCTTTCACGCTTGCGCTTCGTGAAACAGTTGTCCGCTAGCGCACGAGGTGGCAGGCGAAGTACTCGTCGAGGATATCGGTCATCTGCCACACCGGACACGGGCGGCGACAGTGGCCGTCGTAACCCGCTTCTTTGAGCGCGGCGAGCGGCTCTTCAGGCAGGAAGCCGCTCATCGCGACGACGAGACGCGTCTGATCGTCCGGATGCGCCCGCAGTTCGCGGACGAGCGCGTAGTGAGCGCATCCGCCGATGCGCGTATCGATGAACAGCACGTGCGGATGCCATTCGCTGACGCCTTGTCTGAGCGAAGACACGTCGGCGACGAATCGCGCGGGAAAGCCCTTGAGGTCGAACAGCTTGACGAGCGACTCGCCGAGCGCGCGCTCCGTCGACGCGACGAGCACGCGCCGCGCTTCGCGTTCGACGCGCAATTGCCTGCGGTTCCATAGCGCGCATTGCGCCGTACTCGATTCGTAGGCTCGTTTGTTCATGCGCCCTCTTTCGCGGATTCATTCGGTGCATCGCGCGCCGCGATGATGCAGGCGCGCACCGCAAGCGAGCGTCGCTCGGGATGTTCGAAGGCGTTGGTCGCGAGGCGCCGCGCGGGTGCGGACTACGGGCAGGAAGTGGGCCAGTTTGGTGAGGGATTGCTATGACGTTAGGAACGCTCGCAGCGCATTCGCTTGATGCTTGGGGCAAGCCTGCGCGACGCATAGCCATCGCGCAGCCGCACTGGCCGACTTTCCATAGGAAGGCGCAGCGGCGCGAAGCTTTCTATGAATCGCGCGAGCCTGGACACCTACAGCGATTTTGGTTTTCTGGGATTGGGGTATCGGGCGCTTCTGCTGAACTTGTCTGGCCCGACAAAGAACAGCAGGATGATGCACACGTTCCCGGCGAAGGGAACGGTCAGCAGAAACCACCACCATCCGCTCAAGCCGACATCATGTAAGCGGCGCACCAGCACTGCGCTTTCTGTCCAGAATAGAAGCACTATGAAGGCGATGAGGAGAAGAGTCGGCATGAGGTCATCGCCGATCAGTTCGCCTATATGGGTAACCTTTATCGCAACGGCGATGAACGCGAAGATGCATGTTGTGATCGCGTATTCCTTGCGTGTTGCGCGACCGTCAGGCGTGAGCCGCCTCTTCAACCAGAACGTCATTCTGTTTGTATCGAATATTGTTGTTGGAGAACTACCGCAAGCTTTGCTTCGCGCGGCGTCCACACGCGAGGCCGCCGTATGAAGCGTTACGTCCAGCAGTGGGCGGGGGTTGATGCGCGGCACTCACGCAACGATGGCCGCGGGCGCGCATTGTGGAATCTGGACGCGCTCGGGTCAATAAGCTGTCCAAAACGTTACATTCTTCGATGATGGTCGAAACTGAGCGGAAGGCACGACTGCGACGCCGATAGATTGCATAGCGCAGGGAGGAGCGCGGAAGCGCGAGAAGCGGCACGCGCTCGCCGTTCGGCACAGTTGCATGCGCACAAAGCATAAACGCCGCAAAAGCGGCGTTTAAGACGTCCAGCGGAACGGTAGGAATTGGCCCGCCCTACACGATTCGAACGTGTGACCTACGGCTTAGAAGGCCGAGCAAGTAGCAATTTACCAACGTTGATCGAAATTTCTCTAATCCCGCAAAAGCCTTATGCAGCGTTGGTTTGGCGGCATTCGGTTACATTAGGCCGTTGATTTGCGGTGAGTCGCCTTGCCATAATGCGGTTACATGGGGGTTACATGGAACGTCGTGTAACCCGGCAACCGATGAGGGGCGCAATGGCAAAGGTAAATTTCACGGCGGCGCGTGTTGGCGGGCATAGCTGCCCCGACGGCAAGTCGCAGGCGTTCATATGGGACACCGGTGCCACCGGCCTCGGCTTACGCGCGACGACGGCCGGAGCCCGCACTTATGTGTGGCAGGGCAAGCTAGGCGGCGCGACCATCCGCGTTTCGATAGGTGCGCCAAAAGATTGGGGCATCGACGCTGCCCGAGATGAGGCGCGACGGTTAAAACGACTAGCCGACAAAGGGAAAGACCCGCGCGAGGAAAAGGCGGAGCAGCTTGCCGCCACCGCCGCCCGCCGGCTTGAAGCGCGCCGCAAGGACGCCAACGTGCGCGAGGCTTGGGAAGCCTATCTGGCCGCTCATAAATCGAAGTGGAGCGAGCGCCACTATGACGACCATATCCGACTTGCGCATGCGGGCGGCGAGGAGCGGCGTCGCGGCTCCGGATTGACTGTCGCAGGACCACTCGCCCCGCTCATGCGATTCAAACTTTCCGACCTCGAGGCCGAGCGCGTGGCCGAGTGGCTGCATGAAGAGGCGCAGAGCCGCCCCACGAATGCCGAGCAGTCGTATCGCAAACTGCGCGCGTTCATCCGATGGTGCGACGAACGCCCGGACTATCGTGGGCTCGTCCCTGACGGCGCATACACTGCGCGCACGGTGCGCGACGCTGTACCCCGCCCCAAAGCGAAAGCCGACTGTCTTCAGCGTGAGCAACTTGCGGCGTGGTTCGCCGCGGTGCGCCGTATCGGCAACCCGGTAATCTCCATCTACCTGCAGGTCCTCCTATTGAGCGGCGCGCGCCGAGAGGAGCTCGCAGGGCTTCGATGGGATGACGTGGATTTCCAGTGGCGCAGCATTCATCTCGATGACAAGATCGAAAAGGACGCGGGCCGCTTAGTTCCTATGACCCCCTACATGCGGAGCCTGCTGCTCGAATTGAAGCGGTTGAACGATACGCCGCCGAATGTGCGGACGCTGGTGCGGCTAGAGGCCGAAGGCAAGCCGTGGAAGCGCTCGGATTGGGTTTTCTCCAGCGCCCGCGCCGCCGATGGCAAGCTGGCCGAGCCGCGCATCGCACACAATAAGGCGCAGATTGCAGCCGGCTTGCCGCATATTAGCCTGCATGGACTGCGCCGCTCGTTCGGCACGCTCGCGGAGTGGGTAGAGTGCCCGGTGGGCGTGGTAGCGCAGATTCAAGGCCACAAGCCGAGCGCGCTAGCGGAAAAGCATTACCGCCGTCGCCCGCTGGATCTGCTTCGCATGTGGCACGACAAAATCGAAGCATGGATGCTTGAGCAGGCGGGCATCTCGTTTGACTCCAGCGCAGCCGACCAATCGAATATGCGCGCAGTGGGTTAGCCGATACGGCGGCGCGCAGCGTGCGCGGCCGCGATAGTTTGCTCCTGCCTACGCCGACGGGCGGAACGGCCGGGCACCTTCACCGGCCCGGCAGGGGCTCCGATTTGAAGGTTTATGCATGAAGGTGTGCGGTCTATGAGGCGCAAGGTTGTTGTTTCAATCAATGGGGAAGAAGCGCTGCCGGTTCGGGCAATTCCGCTGGTGACTGGCTGGCTGTTCTCCCCCGATGCGGTTGCTGAGGTGTTCGGACGGCGTTGTGGCGAGGACTACCATTTCCAGATGCGCAAGGTTTCCACTTTCCGCATCAGAGACGGCAAGGTTGTGGAGGTGTTTTCCAAAGAGTGGAAACACGCTTTTGACGAGCTGCTGAGCCTCAAAGCCGAATTGAAGGCGAGATATAAGAACGACGAACAGGGATACGTCGAGTGGAAGAAGAATGCGGTTCTCCTCCTGCCTGAAGGCGTGTTCGTCTGGAGACGCCAGTTCGAGGCTAACTTCGCCGAAGACCTAAGCCGGGTCATTCTCATATATGAAGAGTACGGCGACAGAGAATTGATCTATGACCCGATCTTTCCGGGCGGTTTAGACGCGCAACAAGTGCTTGCTGGATTCGTTAGTTCGGAAGTCGAGGCGGCGGCGCGCGACCAGGTAGTCGAAGCGGCCATCTCAGGTCCGAACCCCGAGATCGACAGCGCGCCGCCACAGGCAGCGTTTCAAGCTTACTCATTTCGAACGCGGACGCATAAGACGCCAACCAGAAATTACCCGCTGGACCACGTTATTAGAAAGGCGCGAAGTAACGCCGAAGAACCGGATAACTACCACTCCGTATGGGCCGAACTTTTACTCCTAGCCGCCCTTGAGAGGCCCCCTACACCGCTTATGGGTCAAGTTGAAGGAGAAGGCATCAAGTACGACTCCGGCAATAAGGTGAAATTCCTTACGAAGGATGCGCTGCGTAAGAGGATGAACCCGAGCGCCCGTTGACACCCTGTTGCGCCCGCTGGCGCCCACTGGTGCCCGTTTGCATTGGAGAAATCGAGGCCGCGCCAAAGAATCCGTATCACCTGCAAATCAACGCCGCTCACACGGCAAAGGTGATACCGACATGACGACTACCCAACTGCGGGCGATTGCAACGAATCGCTCGCTTCTCTCGACCGAAGAACTGGCTGCGCAGTTGACGCTGCGGCCGCAATCCATTCGCAAGCGCTATTGCCAGACCGGCGCGTATTTCTGCCTGCGCCCGGTGAAGATGCCGAATGGCCGTTTGATGTGGCCCGCCGATGCCCTGGAACAATTGGCGGGAGCGCAGTAAATGAAGAAGTCCGACCGCGACCAAGCAACGCCGGACTTCTTCGGAACCGCATTGAACCTCAGCAATGATACCGGCATATCCGACTTTGAGGGTGTCACGAGTCCTCGTCAACTTCGTGTCATTCAGGGTTTGCTCGCACGCCCCAGCCTGACGCGGGAACAACTTGACCGCGTAGCCGGGTGCTCGAATGGTCCCGACTTGGTACACGAGCTCCGCCGCAAGGGCCTCCGGATTCCGTGCGTCATGGGATCCGCAGTGGATCGTGACGGCAAGCCGATTAAGCGCGGCATCTATTTCTTCACCGAGCGTGACCGCCGCGCCGTTCGCGCTTGGCTGCGCCACTTCAACTCTGTGGCACAGCGCGAGCGCCCGTCGACTGCGCCTGCGGAACGGAGTGAATGAATGCGCGACTACGCCAAGGTAAGCCCTCAATTTTGGATCGGCGGCACGGGCAAGAAGTTGCGCAAAGCAGGTGCTGAGGCTCAGGTTGTCGGCCTGTATCTGCTGAGTTCGCCCCACGCGAACATGATCGGCCTCTACTACGCACCGGTGACCTACATCTCGCACGATACCGGTTTGCCTTTCGAAGGGGCTTTGAAGGGCCTTCGAAGCTGCATCGAAGCAGGGTTTTGCCAATACGATGAAGCCTCGGAGATGGTTTGGGTCATGGAGATGGCGGCATACCAGATTGCACCGACCCTTGCCGCCACCGATAAGCGCTGCGCAGGCGTTCAGAACGAGTACAACGCCCTTCCTGAAAACCCTTATCTGGCAGGCTTCTTCGACAAGTATCGCGCGTCGTTTCACATGACGAAGCGACGGCCGGGCGTCGCTCAGAAGCCAAGCTCCTTCGAAGCCCCTTCGAAGCCCCCTGCAAGCCAAGAACAGGAACAGGAACAGGAACAGGAACAGGAACAGGAACAAAACTCCGTCGCCATCCCTAGCGGGCTGGCCGCTGTTTGCGAGTCAGCGGAAGCACATTCGAAGAATCGGGACGAATCGCGCCAAGAAGTGGTCGTTCCGGATGAACCCGACAACACCACGCCACGCACGAGTGACGTCGAGGAAGTCTTTGCCTACTGGCAGCAGACGATGCGCTCGCCGCGCTCGAAGCTTGACGACAAGCGCCGCAAGCTCATCAAGCGTGCGCTCGACATGGGCTACAGCTCGGATGAACTCCGCACTGCAATACGCGGATGCAGCCGTTCAGCGTGGCACATGGGGCAAAACGACCGGGGCGCGGTCTACAACGGGCTCGACCTGAGTCTTCGCGACGCTTCGAAAATCGATTCGTTCGTCGCCTACGATGCGAACCCGCCGCGCGCAAACGGACGGAGCACCCAAATTGCCGACCGCAACGAAGCCACCATCGCCGCGTTCCTTGGCGAGCACCCGGCGTCGGACGATGAACCGCTCACTATCGATATGGAAACCGTCTGATGCAGGAATTCGAAAAGAAAAATTTCGCAGCGGCGCTTCGTGCGGCATTCGAAGTGGAAAATAAGCCGCTCCCGTCGCAGGAGGCGCTGCGCATATGGTGGACGCTGCTCTCCCCGTTCTCGCTCGAGCAAGTGCGCATTGCTTTGTCGCAGCACTTGGCGGAAAGCCGTTTCGCCCCGACCCCGAGCGACGTTATTTCTCGCCTGCCAAAACAGTCGGACGGATATCCTGGCACGGATGAGGCATGGGCAATCGCGCTGCGCGGCGCGGACGAGCGCGAATCGTGCATCACGCTTCCGGAAATCATCGAGGCGTTATCGATTGCGCGCCCTGTGCTAGACGGCGGCGACGAGATCGGCGCACGGATGGCTTTCCGCGAAGCGTACGGGCGTCTGATCCATATTGCGCATGCCGATCATCGTCGACCGAAGTGGTTCGCCTCTCTCGGTCGCGACGTTGGCATGCGCGAGGCCGTTGTGATGGAGGGCGTCCGCGCCGGTCGCATCTGCATTGCCGACGCACGCGCCCTCGTGCCTGCTCTTGCCGCGCCGGAAGGCGATGCCCGTCCAGAGGTAGCCGAGCAGGGCCGCGCCCGTCTCCGCGAGCTTGTCGCTTCTCTGCCAAGCACCAGCGAAAAGATTGCCCGCGCGGCGGCGGCGCGAACGCAACGCGAGCGCGAAGCAACGCTTGCAGCTAAGGCCCGCGCGCAAAAGCTGACGGACGAACGTCAGGCGGCGCTCGCAACGGTGCGATAGCCGCTCAGATATAGCGCTGATTGGCCTGGATCAAATCAGGCAAGGGGGTAGTAGCGACGAACGCGTCGTAAGCCAACCCAGTGCCTTTAGCACGTCCAGGCGCTCGGGATTTCATCTGACCACCCTGATAACTTTTTATAACCAGCTACTGAGTCACAGAACTTCTGGGATAGGTCCAAAAATGCACAACATATTCGACACGCACGACTGTATGACATTGCCATTCTCAAGTGCTGACTCTCGTGAAGTCTTCAAGGGAGAATAACTATGTGCTGCTCCTGTAGTGCTTCGGCGCCAGAAGCCGATCCAAAAATCGGCTAAGCCGCGATGATGGAGGCGCAGACTGGAAGCGACATGCTCCATGTATGCGCACGCGCGAGAGGCCGTGCGGAACTCCCTCCGATGTCATACACTTGAACTGGCGGCGCGACTGAGGAAGTGGTCCGGTCAGTCGCATCAAGCGCGCTTAAGTTCGACATCCTGGCGCCGCCGCCCCATTCCCCGACTTCTCTAACCCGTTCCCCTCTCGTGCCAGCTGATCCATAAACGGCTTGAGCGCCGCAAGCGAAGCTGCTTATACCAATTCAATGGTTCATTGAGACGTTCCCCATTCAGGAACGACGTCATGGACGGGATGCCGATTACAGTCCGTTATGACTCTGATTCACCCTGATTCACCCCATGTACATGTATGCATGAGCCCATGGTAGTCGACGCGATTTTACGATCCCGCATCCCCGCATCGCCCGTAAGGAAGGCCGAGCCCGACCCATAAGAGACGTTTCGACGCCATTGCCTGCAAAGGCTGCTTTCAGGCGGAGACCGGACAAGAAAGCGAGTCGAAAGGACACGCGCCGAAACGTTGAATTTCAAACCTGTGCGTCTAGTGAGGCCAAGATACGTTGTCCTGTGCCCCGTGATGCCATCGATTACGACAGCTGTTCTCGTTCTGTCGAACGTTACCTGAAAATTGTATGCACGGTGGAACTCCCAAGGTCAAAACGACGATGCGCGGGTGCACTGCATGTGCTACCTGGTTTGCGCGTCGCTGGTGTCTCACGAACTAACTCGATCTTGGTCGTTGGTTCATTTAGTGGAGACCACTCATGTGTGGCAGTCGCGCTACAGGACGTGGTTCGACCTTATGCTGCGCGTCCAACTCGGCCAACTTGCGCTTAGGATCTGCCGAGACCATATTAAGCACGGGCGCTCCTGCCCCATGGTTCAAGACCTGTTCACCGATGAGCTAGCTCTGAACCGTGAGAGTGCAGTTGTGAGCGAGTTCTGGAAGCGCTGTGAGGAGATGTTATACGATGACGGTCCGCGATGATCTATGTCAAGCTTGTTCCAACGACACCGACTCGAGGATTAGTTCGAATTCTTTCACAAGATCGGGGTGATGAGCTAGGAGGTACCGCATAATTTCCTCATTCTCGAGCAACTTCGCCAGATATCCTCTTGCCAAGACTAGGTTCAAAACGTCTTGTCCGAAGCTTTGCTCAGCAAGCTTATACCTGTTCTGCAGATTGCCCATCTCACGTTCCATCCGCGCAATCTGTTCCTGGCTTACTACGATGCGCCGGGGGCGTCGTTTTCCTTCAACGAGCCGATCCGAAGGGGTTGCGGCCAATAACGCCTCCGCATATGCAGCAGTGATATTGTTGGCTGCCAACATAAGTTCGATGCATTCGACCTGTCGCGTCGGCTTCATCCGGCGGAGCACGCGCGATAAGCTAGGGGAGAACTGCTGATCCTTGAGCAGTTCAATCGCCTCGGGACAGATCCCGTCTAACAGCGTGGCTTTGCTGATGATATGTGAAAGGTTGACGCCCAGCGCCTTGGCCAAGCGCTCCGGGGAGGCGCCCCGCTCCATCGCTCGACGGATCATGTAGTGCTCTTGTAGCGCGGAGAGGCGATTCACCCTGTTGTTGTAGGTGTATCCTTCGTCATCGGTAGAGACGAGACACGCTGCGTGCGAAATTCGCAGGGTCCGCAAGGCGATTAGGCGCAAGTGTCCATCTAGGAGAACAAAACCACCAAGGCCCTTGTCCTCCGGCATCACAGAAAGCGGCTCGATAAGGCCAACTTCCTGGATCGACGAAACAATCTGTTTGAACTTCCGCGAATTCGCTAGCCCGGCTGTTGGCTGTCTTGACGGCAAGATAGACTCCAGCGGGACACTAATTGGCTCCGGGATGAATCCAAGTTGTACGCGGCTCATGCTGAACTCCCTGGCCAAACGCGGTCAGCGATGTATTTTGGAAGTGAGCTGATTGCTTCGGCGCGAAGAAGATTCACGAAATTTTCGTCTGCAAACAGCTGACGCAGCGCTCCTACGATAAAGAGAAGCCGCTGTTGCGTGAAGTCCGCCTTTCGAACAAGGACCTTTTGGCGCTTAGCTTCATTCTGGTACGTCCTTATAAGCCCACTTGCAGTAAGCGTCGAACGTTTCCCAGGTGGCTTGTGAACGATTCCACGGCCCAGCAGTTGCCGCTTCTCGATCACATGCCGCGCACGCACTAACTGTCGCCCTCGCAGTTGACCGCTTTCGTAAGCCTCTTGGAGAGCGGTTTGAACCGCCTTGTCGTCGTCACCAGCACGGACAATAGAAAGTGCAGCATTCAACGGGATCGCCCCGCTTTCAACCGAAACGAGCAGTCGTTCCTCACCATGCTTCAAGAGTGTCATGATTCCCTGGACGTATGACGTTGCGAGCCCAGTCTTATCTGATATTGCCTTAGCAGCGTAACCTTTGTCTGCCAACTGGCGAATCCCAAATAAAAGCTCAAGCGGTCGGTACTGGCGACGTGCAATGTTTTCGGCCAGACTCATGATGAGAGCATCTTCATCATCTACATCGACGACTAGCGCTGGAATTTCGCGCTCGCCCAGCGAGGTAAAAGCGGTTAAACGCCCCTCGCCACAGATGAGTATGAAGTGTTCCGTGCCGTCCGAGTGGGTTCTAGGGGCTACAACAATTGGCTTCTTCAGTCCGATCGTCTGTATGTTTCCAACAATCTCCTCGAAAATCCGGCTGTTGCGCTCACGGTGGTTCAATATCTCTATCCGATCTATCGGGATGGTTCGAATGACAAGCGGACTGGAACGTAAGTTCATGCGACTCTCCGAAGACGAGTACGTTCAGCCATGCGATAGAGATAGTCCAGTGTGTCGAAGCGATACGTTTCCAGTTCGACAGAGTTCCTCTCGGCCAGCTGAATGTCCCGTTGACCAAAGTCTAAGCGCGGGAGTAGATAATAGTCATGGGCAGACTCGTTTCCGTCCTTCATTCTTACCGCGACGGTTATGTCTGGAAGCAAGCTCGCATCGAACCGAACCTTCCACCTCCGCCTTGTGAAGCCGACGTGCTGGCAGCGGGCCAGAACAATGGAAACCGTGAACTCCCGATTGACCCGTAAGACATCCGTGGCGGGATCCCTTAGGGTCTCCCCTCCGACTTTGGCGATAAGCCTTTCCGTGTCATTGACAATCTCCGGATGGATTCTGCGAAGGAGCCGATTTATCTCAACGTATTGATAATCCCGGTCCGGGGTGAAGCCGACAGCATGATAGGCTCTCACCAAGCTACCGAATCGGTACGAGTAGACAGACGAAGATGGCATTCCTTCCGTTTCATCGATAATGAAGCCAGATAGGAAGCCACGTGTTCGATAGAGGTGCCTAAGGCGGTCCAACAATTCCTCGTCAGAATACCTATGCGCGCGGGCTCGCATGATCCCTTGCGCAATATAGAACACATCTGCGGGCAAGACTGGTTTGAATGCAGCGTCCCTCCTTATCCACATGTCAGGAGGGTTCGTGACGCGAAGCTTTCTGAGCTTAAATGAGACCCTGTTGTAGATATTATTGCCAATGTACTTTTCGTTTGTTAGAACCTCGTGTACCGTCGCTCGGCTCCAAAGACGGTCAAGGTCCGTTCGGACGTTCATGGAGTTCAGCCTGGCTGCGATCTGAGCCTCCGACAAGGACTCTTCTATGAACCATTGATAGATGAGTCGGACAATCGTAGTCTCGCTCTCCGGTCCGGGCATAAGGATGACCCGGTCAGTTTGTATGCTTTTCCGCTCCCCTCGTCCAAGTTCTGCTTTGATAAGGCCGGTTTGATCAAGAAGCACCCTCCTCAGCCCGAAACCCGCCGGACCTCCCTGGCGGAAGCCAAGCTCGATTAGTCTGCATTGACCTGCGAAAACTTTGGTAGAAAGTTCCCGGCTGTACTCTCCCGCCATCGCGCGCTTCACGCCTTTGACGATCGTCGAGACAGGGGACCCGTCGTTCTCGAACTGCTCAGCGCAGTACACAACGTTGATTCCAGCGCGTCTGCAAACGTACTCGTAGTAGGCGCTTTCATCGGCGTCCTGGAACCGTCCCCAGCGGCTAACGTCGTAGACCAAGATAAGTTCGAAGTCTGTGCTTTTTGATTCGACGTCGCGTATCAGCCGCTGTAGTGCTGCGCGACCATCAAGTCGAAGGCCGCTCTTCCCCTCGTCAGCGTAAGTCGCGACTACGGCGATCCGATGCCGGTCCGCATACTCCCGAATCTTGGTACGCTGATTTTCTGCCGAATACTGCTGATGTTCGGTAGACATGCGTACATATTCAGCAGCCCTGATCGCGGAGCCGGTGCTGCATGTTGTTGACTCAAGCTCACCAGACATTCTCGCTACCGGTACGTATTCGGCTCATAACTTACCGCGCAACTAATACGTGGCACGGCACAGGATGTCGCCCAGCCGAGCAGAGCGATTCTCGTCAGACAAAGAGTAGCAGCGCATGGAGTCAGCCTGCACGAGTCATCTAATTACAACGCTTCGGCGAGACTACACTCAACGTTGCCCAGCACTGATAGATGCACAATCCACGCATTCATCTTTACATGCAATGACGCCGCGACGGCAGTCAAGATGTAAGTTCCTGATCTCAAAGCATCTCGGTCATCCCTGACATCCATATTTGCAACGGTACGCTTGCGTGACGCTCGATTCCTCTGTTTCTCACGGTTTTGTTCGACATAATCCGGATGCTTCTCGCGATACGCCTTCCAGTATTCAGGGTTTCTAGCTCGCCAGTCAGCACTGGCTCGAAGTTGATTCTCTCTATAATCGAGGTCCGACCGCAGTCGCTCTCTTTGCCAAAGCATTCGCCGAGCACGCTGGCATTCATCCCGAGAGCAAAACCGCTGGTTGGGAGATTGTGGCCGGACCCTGAATCGTCTTCTGCAGTTCTCGCACTGTCGGATGGCATTCATATATTCTCCAAGTTCGGTTTGACACCAGCGATCACCCTTGCCGTAGTCGGGCATGCGTGAATCCAAGAGAAGGCGTAAGTCCCGGCTCATCTGTAGCCGCCGCATACGCTGACGAGACTGCCTGCGTCCAGAGGCAGTCGGCTACGGCTAATCTGAGTCATCAGACTTCCGTCTGCTCCGCCATATCCAGTGCGTCATCAACCTCAACACCGAGATAGCGAACGGTACTTTCAAGCTTCGTATGACCTAGCAACAGCTGTACAGCGCGAAGGTTCTTCGTGCGGCGATAGATCAGCGACGCTTTCGTGCGTCGCATCGTGTGCGTTCCATACGCGGCGTCATCGAGTCCAATAGAAGCGACCCATTTATGCACGATCCTGGCGTATTGCCGGGTGGAGAGATGCGGCGAGTCATTAACGCGACTCGAAAACAGATAGTCGGCAGGTTTCAATCCCTTCGCTGTGATCCAGTCCAAGACGCTAGCCCGAGTTCGTTCAGTGATCTCAAACTGCACGGGCCGTTGTGTCTTTTTTTGCATGAACGTCGCCCGACTTACCACGCGGCTTCCCATGCATATGTCGCGAACTTGCAACCGCATTAGATCGCATGCTCGAAGCTTGCTATCTATTGCCAAGTTGAACATTGCTAGCTCGCGAACGTTGGCCGCCAGTTGCAGTCTTGTGCGTATAGCCCAGATTTCCGAGAGCTTCAACGGTGACTTCTGTCCGGTAAGACGACCCTTGTTCCAGGGCACGCTCTGCAATTCATTGCCCTTCAGCGGTTCCATGACGATCTCCCTTCTGTCGAGAGGAGATCGCATTTTGCTCTTACGGATTGGTCTTATCGGATCCACGCGACTTTCTTTCTGTAGTCGTCTCGGCATGCGATCAGCCACATCGGCTGCCTTCCAACCTTGTCGTCCGACGCCGTGCGGAATCTTGATGAAAAATCTGCCTGCACCCGACTTCTTTCGAACGTTCGTGCACCGACTTAATTAAATAATTCTAAGTCGCCCTGAAAGATTGCCGCAGCAAGAAGCTAAGAACGGCGACATGCGGAAATTCGCCGCTTGACGGCGTGCGACCTGGTTCACAAGGATGCGAGCGGCTCGGCAAGCCAGACCTGAGTGTCTATCCTCGTTCCGCCGTCCAGCAACACTTGATCGTCAGCTCGAGCCCGGCTGGATATCACTCCGGCCGAACCATCGATCTGGGGGATAGGCGTCCGAACGGCCATGGTTGAAGTCGAACGGCCGCAGGGACGTCGACGTGACCGTGAGAGTGAACGCCCGCTTGTGGCCGCGAGCCGCCCCACGCCCTTGCCGGCTGATCCGCCGTTAGCGACTCTCGGCAGTCTTCAGTTGAACGGCTGTCGAATTACCAATGCCGACCTGGACCGTAGCGGCTGCGGCGCTGGGCGCGTGCATCTCGCCGCCAAGCTTCGCGCTGGCGACCGCCTCCGCAGGCTCCGCCGGAGCATGTACTGAGCGCGATCCAACACGCACCGATCTCGCAGACGTCACATGCACAGTTCTCGGCGAAGCCGCATTCGCCAAGCGAACAGCCAGGCGCGCAGCCATCATCGCTACCTAGGTAGACGAATCCAGCTTGGCGTACAACGGCCGGGCGACCTGTGAGTCCGGCGTTGCGCTCTCGATAGTGATGCCACGCACAGAGATCAAGGCGCCGCCGGAGGAGCTTAAGGCCCCGCGTCAGCCCGTGCCGTTCAATCGCCCGAAAGCCAAAGTTCGAACAACTCTGTCCACCGGTGTGGATGCGGTACGCACATGCGAAGCCCTTGCGAGGAGAAACGTAGCGCTGGTAGAGGCGAATACCTTTCAAAAACACTGAGGTCAGCATGGGCCTTCCCTGGAAGCGTTGTGGGGCAAAGAGCAGATCGCATACCCGTCCGGCCGCCTTTCTATTGCGAAGCGACTTTGCTTGAGCGCTGGTCGTCGGCTCAACCGGCTGGTCCTGGACTTGGACCGCTAGCCCCTAGAGACCAACGCGGCAATGCGCAGGTGAATGGTAGAAACTTGCCGGTTGTCGCAGTCGCTGAAGATCGCGCTGCCCGGCGGAACGGGCGCTGAAGTCGTCCCTATGCTGCGATGCCTAGCTGCGGGACGGCAACTGCGACTCGTAGACGCAAACCAACGCTCAAATGAGGCCCGCTCCGTTGAGCGGGCAGAGCCGATAACGGTGCATGGCCCGTTATGGACCCTTGGTGCTCAACAGCAACCCGGGCGCAGCGCTTGCGCCATGGAGTCCGGGAGGATGCGACGCCATGAAAGCGACTACATTCTTAGAACAAGCCAAACGCGAAGCGCAGCTCGTCGATGCGCTGCTGGTTGCACGATATGCCCTTGTCATACACAACGGCATGACGGTGCTAGGCGATGATGAACCGCCGTCGCGCTGGCAGATGCGCTTCCATCGCGAACTTCAGTGCATCGATGCAGCCCTTCAGATGGCTGGGATTGACACGACGCAGGCGCTTCATCCGCCGAATCTCTTCTTGAGCGGCGATGATGACGATGGCGGCGGTAACTTGCCACCGGGCTCGGAGGACTGAGATGGGGCGCTGGGGCGGTTCGCGCGCGACGCGCGTGCGCGCGCCGGACACACCGCCGGGCGAGATGCCTGCGCTAATCGAGCCGCAGCTCGCGACGCTGGTTGAACGTCATCCTGCGGAAGGCGACTGGTCTTACGAGATCAAGTTCGACGGCTACCGGATGCTCGCGCGCATCGAGCGGGCAGACGTCCAGCTGATTACCCGAAACGGGCACGACTGGACGGACCGCATGCCGCGGTTGCGTGCCGCACTTGAGGCGCTGCCCGTCGAAAGCGCGTGGATCGACGGTGAGGCGGTGGTGCTCGACGCTGCCGGCAAGCCCGACTTCAATTCCCTCCAGAACGCCTTTGACCGACGAAGCACGGCGGACATTGTTCTGTACGTCTTCGACCTGCTGTGGCTCAACGGCACCGATCTCCGGGAGCAGCCGTTGCGGGCTCGGCGGGCCATCCTTCAGAAATTGATGCAAAGCGTCGAGAGTCCGCTCCTTCGCTATTCCGACGATTTTGCGGCAGATCCAGCCTCACTCGTAGCCTCCGCCTGCAAGATGCAGCTGGAAGGCATCATCGGCAAGCGGGCAGACGCGCCGTACCGGTCCGGACGTTCAAACGACTGGATAAAGCTGAAGTGCAACCTCAGACAAGAGTTCGTGATCGGCGGCTTCTCGCGGTTGAGAGGCGCGAAATCAGGCGTGCGTTCCTTGTTGCTCGGCGTCTACGAGCCAGATGGCGCTTTCCGGTATGCCGGCCATGTGGCGCCTCACCTCGCGCCCGCGCGAAGTGCTGCATTCAGCAGGCGCGCCCACGCTTTGCAGCAGGCTCAACCTGCCTTCTATAACGCGCCCCAACCCGAGCGCGACCGCGAATTTTACTGGCTTAAGCCTGAGATCGTGGCGGAGGTCGCGTTTCTCGAATGGACGCCCAACGGCGAAATTCGCCATCCTGTCTTTCATGCGCTGCGCGAAGACAAGCCGGCACGCGCGGTGACAGAAGAGAAGGTCATCGCCGATCCGCTGGTTGATGCCCCCAAGGCGATCGGATCGACGCGCGAACGTCCAGGTCCGCGCGGCACGGTCGTCGTCGGCGACATCAAGATTAGCAACCCACAGCGCGTGATGGATCAGGCCTCAGGCCGCACCAAGCTTGACATGGTGCGTTACTACGACGCCATCGCCGAATGGGCGCTGCCCTACCTGCATAACCGACCGCTTGCCCTCGTGCGTGCGCCCGACGGCATTGCCGGCGAGCTGTTTTTCCAGAAGCACTCCGAGCGCGCGCGCATCCCCGGCATTGAAGAGTTGCCCGTCAGTCTGTATCCGGGTCACAAGCCGCTGCTGGTCGCAAACACCGCCGACGCGCTGGTCGGACTCGCGCAGATGAGCGTCGTGGAAATTCACTCATGGAATGGCGTGGCGCCTGACCTCGAACATCCTGACCGTGTCATTTTTGATCTGGATCCCGACCCAGCTTTGCCGTGGTCGGCGATGCTCGAAGCCGCCTCGCTCGTCAAGGTGGTACTGGATGAGCTGGGTTTGCGCTCATTCGCCAAGACGAGCGGCGGCAAAGGCTTTCACATCGTCGTGCCGCTCACCCGCCGACAAGGATGGGATGAGGTTAAGCTCTTCTCACAGGCGGTGGCGCAGCACATGACCCGCGTGGTACCGCAACGCTTTTCAGCGGTGCTGGGCCCGAAGAATCGCGTCGGCAAGATCTTTATCGACTATTTGCGCAACGGGCGAAGCGCCAGCACGGTCGCCGCATTCTCAGTGCGGGCTCGCCCTGGCATGGCCGTGTCGATGCCGATCTCATGGGATGAGTTGAACGACGTCAAGAGCGGCGACCAGTGGACAATGGCGCAAGCCATACATCGGCAACGCACGCTCTCAGATGATCCATGGGAAGGCTACTGGCGCACGCGGCAAGGCATTACCGCCGCGATGCGCCGGGCAGTCGGCCTAAAGCGCTAGACGGGTCGCAGTCTCACTCAGCGGCTCTGACATTAGCTACGCGCCTCGGTGCCCTTCAAGTCGCTGTGCTTGTGCGAGTGGGTAGCGCCGTACTTCAGTTCATAGTGGGCGCCCTTGCCGCTGCGCGTCGGAGGAAAGTGCTCGCCTTCAACGCATGTCACTTCGAACGTATCCTTCCCATCTTCATGGACCACGGAGTAAATGCCCGACACCTTGACGATTTCACCGGGCTTATACGAATTGTCGCCTGCCATCGCTGCCTCCTCAGTAAAGAATAACGATGGACGAGCAAGAGGTGTTCCGAGGGATGCACGTATCGCCCGCTTACGGCGATTTATGCTGCTAGCCGGTGCTCGTAGTACGGCCGGTCGCGATCTTCCAGAATCGCATCAAGCGCGGCAAGATTGGAGGCTTGGGGATTCAGCCAAGCGTTCACGTTCTCCTGCTTGATCCGCACGATGCAGCGGTCGTGACCGGCGGCTTCGACTTCAGCAGGCGGCTCGTCCGTAATCGCAGCAAACGACAAAAGATCCGGCTGACCCGGCGCCGTCCACTTCGACCACAGGCAGGCGACCATCAGCAGTTGGCCGTTATCGGGTCGAAACTCCAGGACGACGTTCTCGCCCGGCGCCTGCGGTCCGTCGTGCGTCTCAAACAACGTGTTCTCGCACTTCGCGCGCGTTACGTTCTCATAGAAGACGTCAACCAGCAGCAATCCGTGCGTGTAGCCGAAACAGGGCTTCCAGAACTTGTCAAGACTGTCACGCCGCGCGTTGTACGTGCCGGGGTATTTGATGTCGTAGTTCGCAGGCTTACCTGCAATGCGACACTGGTAGCGCATTGGCTTGACCACGTACTGCCCGTTTTCGACCACGAGGACAGGCGCGTAGTAGCCCGGAAAGATGCGTGAATCACGAGGCTCTTGCTCAATGCGGTTTATGTCTGCGAGGCGACGCAACGCAGCTTCGATCTTGTCGGTCGCGATGCGCTTGCTCTCGGTTGCTGCCTTGGTGGTCTTCGTCTGCAATGTGCGCTCCGCATCTGCGAGTCGGGTGCGCTGCTTGAAGAGCTCCTGCTCCAGCTTCGTCGTCTGTTCCGCGTTGTACCGGTCGATGAACTCCCTGATCTGACGCTCGTCGTCGTTCGCTGGCTCACGGAACGCGTCTTCCATCGCTTTCGGAAATTTTAACCTTGCTGCCCTCCGCGCGCTCCCAGAAAAGGCGCGCGAACTCGCGGATGTCCATCTGTGCGCCGAACATCTTCACATAGCGACGATAGTCGGCCTGGATCTGCGCGGAGTAGCACATGCGGAAGGTTCCTCGTTGGATGGTCGCGGCATTGGCTGAAGTCGTTCGGATCTTCAGAGCGCCTCTTTGCACAACGCCAGCATTTTCTTGATGACGGTGCATGAATAGTTGAGTTGCATGTCGCCCGTGAAGAGCGCCTGGACATTCGACTGGCGCACCGCAATGCCGGCGCCTTTTAGGTCTCGCCTCGCGATCTGGAGCGCGAGTTGTCCGAGACGCACACGTTCAAGCCAGTCCATTTGCCGCTGATTGCGTCGAAGCCAGATTCGGCAACTTTCAACCACGTGGTCGACCCGCCACTCGTGCGTCAGCGAATACGAGGCCGCGGCAGTTGCGACCAGGAAGCACAGCAGTTCCGCCCGCGCTTCCGACACTTCGTGGTTATCCGGTTCAGCCATACGTCGAGTCTCTCATCCTTGATTCATTGTGGTCCACAACGGACGCACCCATCGTCACCAGCAACTGCGGACACATGCGCCGGATTCAACGGGGGTCGCTCACTTCCACCTGCGGGCATGGCCCGGATCTCTGTCGGTAATTCCCGCTGGCGGTGCGCGCGGCCGCTCAGCGTAATGCGCTAGAGCATAGTCACCGCGCGAAATCGCGGCCACAAAAAGGGCGCAATGTCATGTTGCGTTTTTCGATGTAAAGTACTGTACATCCATACAGTACTTATGCAAAATGGCCGCCCTGCCCAAACACGTCGAGTCCATCCATCCCGCGCTGTGGCGCGGCTCGCAGCTCGCGCGCGCCTTCGGAAAAACCGTCGACACCGGCTACCCGGCCTTGTCGGCGGAACTGCCAGGCGGCGGCTGGCCGCTCGGCGCACTCGTGGAGTTGTTAGTCCAGCAACCCGGGATCGGCGAGATGCGCTTGATGCGCCCGGCACTCACCCGTGTGAGTCAGCGGCCTGTCGTGCTGCTGCAAGCGCCGCATGTGCCCAATGCGCTGGCGTTCTCGTATCTCGGTGTGCCGGTGGACAAGCTGATGTGGCTGCGTGCGTCGAAGACCGCCGATGCGTTGTGGTGCGCCGAGCGCGTATTGCAGGCCGGCACCTGCGGCGCGCTGCTCCTCTGGCAGCAGCACATCCGCTCGGAGGCACTGCGGCGCTTGCACCTCGTGGCTCAGGCGACCGAGACGTTGCTGGTCCTGGTGCGGCCGCTTGCGAGCGCGCAGGACGCGTCACCGGCGACGCTACGGCTCAGCGTGAGACCGGCAGAGGGCGGGATCGCGGTCGACATCATCAAACGACGCGGTCCCGCCCAGACTGAGCAACTGTCCGTCACCCTACAACCGTCGCCGATCCTGCTGAGTTCCTATGGCCGTGTTCGTCGCCATTCACTTGCCCCGGCTTTCGCTGGAGGTATTTCGACCGAGGTGGTCGCCTCCGTCTGAGCACGGATGCGTGGTGCTCGAGCGCGACAAGGTCATCGTGCTCGATGCGGTGGCCAGAGGCGCCGGTGTGCGAGTCGGGATGAAGCGTGGCGGAGTCGTGACGCTCGCGCCTGATGCGCTCATGTTCGACCGCAGCGCGGAACGCGAGCAAGACATGCAGCGCGACGTTGCGATTGCGCTGCTGCGCTTCTCGCCGCAGGTGGCCGTGTGCGAAGAAGAGACCATCGTCGTGGAAGTCACCGCGAGCCTGCGCCTCTTTGGCGGCATTCTGCGTGTATGCAAGGAAATCAGGGAAGTCGTCCGTGCGATTGGCGTGACGGCGGGTATGAGCGTCGCGCCCACGGGACGCGGCGCCTGGCTGCTCGCCAAGGCCGGCCGCCGGCGCGTGCTCAAGGTGCAGTCGCTCGAGCGTCAGCTAGGCGGCTTGCCCTTCATGGTCGTGCCGGAGCTGCGCCGCTTCGCCGACTGGTTCAACGGGCTCGGCTGCCGTGTGCTGAGCGATATCCAACGCCTGCCTCGCGCAGGTTTGAAAAAGAGGTGTGGCGTGGACCTGCTCGATTCGCTGGACCGGGCCTATGGCCTGGCTCCCGAACTTCACGAGTGGCTTGAATTGCCACCGACCTTCAGCGCGCGCGTCGAGCTGCCCGATCGCGTGGAGCATGCGGAAGCCATTCTCTTCTCGGCGCGGCGGCTCGTCGTGCAATTGTGCGGGTGGCTCGCCGCCCAGCAACTGGCGCTCACGCATGCCACCGTCACGCTGGAGCACGAGCGCGGACGCCAGGCCATCGAGCCGACGTTCATCGATCTTGCGCTGGCCGAGCCGACCTGGCATGAGGAGCATCTGCTTCGTCTTCTGAAGGAGCGGCTCGGACGCACGGAATTGCAAGCCGCAGTGATCGCCGTGCGCCTCACGGCAGCGGACGTGCAGGCGGCCGAGCCGCCCAGCGATACGCTCTTTCCGGAGCCCGGCGGATCGGCGCAGGACCATAACCGGCTGCTCGAACTATTGGCCGCCCGCCTGGGCGCCGAGAACGTCTTGCGGCCGGCGCCTGCGCCTGACCATCGGCCCGAGCACGCCAACCAGTGGGTGCCGGTTCAGAGCGGTTCGAAGAACGGCCCGAATGGCGGTCCCAAGACCGTGTCCGCGCCCGATGATCTTCCGCGACCGACCTGGCTGTTGCATGCGCCCCTGCGCTTGATGGTCAAGAACCATCGCCCGTTCTACGGCTCGCCGCTCAAGCTCGTTTCGACCGGCGAGCGGATCGAAGCCGGCTGGCATGACGGCGCACTGGTGACGCGCGACTATTTCGTCGCCGAAGCGGACGATAAAAGCTGCTACTGGATCTACCGTGAGCGGCCGAGCGTGACGAGCGAAGAAACGCGCTGGTTTCTTCACGGGCTCTTTGGATAAGCGGATGAGGAGGTAGCATTGTGGACTTTCCCTCGTCGGCCCTGCCCGACTACGCCGAGCTTTTCGCGTTCACCAACTTCTCGTTTCTGCATGGCGCCTCGCACGGTGAAGAACTCGTGCTGCGTGCGTCACAACTCGGATACGCGGGACTCGCCATCACCGACGAGTGCTCGGTCGCGGGCGTCGTGCGCGCGCATGTGCAGGCCAAGGAAGAAAAGCTGCCGCTGATCATCGGCTCGTACTTTCGTCTGGTTCATGCAAGTCATGGCGCGGAGAAGCGGCCCGCCTTCGGTCTCATACTCCTTGCACAGAACCGCGAGGGCTACGGCAACCTGTGCGAGTTGATCACGCTGGCACGCATGCGGGCGGCCAAAGGCAGCTATCTCCTGACGCCTGACGATCTCGCGCGGCCCGACCCGAAGTACGCGCATCTGAAAGGCATGCCCGACTGCCTGGCGATCTTGGTGCCGGACTTTCCCGCGAAGGAAGAAACGCTCGCCGCGCAACTCGATTGGTTGCGCCAGACGTTCCCCGCTCGTGCGTGGGTCGGGCTTACGCTGCATCAGCGCGCGATGGATGACATCCATCGCGGTGTAGTCGAAGACGTCGCGTCGCGCAGCGGCGTGCCTGTCGTGGCGACCGGCAATGTCCTGATGCACGTGCGCTCGCGAAAGCCCCTGCAGGACACGATGACCGCAATCCGCCTGGGCAAGCCTGTCGCCGAATGCGGCTACGAGCTTGCGCCCAACGCGGAGCAGCATCTGCGTTCGCGCTTGCGGCTTGCCAATCTTTATCCGCCGCACGCGCTCGCCGAGACCTTGAAGGTGCTCGGCCGCTGCACGTTTTCGCTGGACGAGTTGCGCTACGAGTATCCGAACGAGCTGGTTCCCGAGGGCTACACACATGAGGCGTATCTCCGGCAAGAGACGTACATTGGCGCGCACCGGCGTTTCCCTGCGGGCATTCCGCACAACGTGCAGCAGCAAGTCGAACACGAACTGCAGTTGATCCGGGAGATGCGTTACGAGGCGTACTTCCTCACCGTCTATGACATCGTGCGCTTTGCCCGCAGCCAGCACATTCTCTGTCAGGGGCGCGGGTCGGCGGCGAACAGCGCGGTCTGTTATTGCCTGGGCGTAACGGAGGTGGACCCTTCGCGCGGCAACATGCTGTTCGAGCGCTTCATCAGCAAGGAGCGCGGCGAGCCGCCCGATATCGACGTCGACTTCGAGCATCAGCGGCGTGAAGAGGTCATCCAATACATCTACCGCAAGTACGGACGCGACCGGGCGGCGATTGCGGCTGCCGTTTCGACCTACCGTCCGCGTGGCGCGCTTCGAGAAACAGGCAAGGCGCTCGGCATCGATCCGCAGATCGTCGACAAGGTCGCCAAGAGCCATCAGTGGTTCGATCACTCACAAGACCTGCTGCGTCGCTTCGAAGAATCCGGCCTCGATCCGGCCAATCCGCTCATCGCCATGTGGGCGAATCTCGCCGCGCAGATACTGAATTTTCCGCGACATCTATCGCAGCACTCGGGCGGCTTTGTCATCAGCCGTGGCAAGCTCACGCGCCTCGTGCCGGTCGAAAACGCGGCGATGCCGGAGCGCAGCGCCATTCAGTGGGACAAGGACGACCTCGAAGCACTGGGATTGTTGAAGATCGACGTGCTCGCGCTCGGCATGTTGTCGGCGATTCGACGCACGCTCGATATCGTCTCGGAGCAACGCGGCGAGCGCTTCGAGATGCAGGACATTCCGGCGGAGGATGCGGCCACTTACGAGATGATTTGTCGTGCGGACACGGTCGGCGTCTTCCAGATCGAGTCGCGTGCGCAGATGAGCATGCTGCCGCGCATGCAGCCAAGAGAGTTCTACGATCTCGTGATCGAGGTGGCCATCGTGCGTCCGGGGCCCATTCAAGGCGGTGCCGTCCATCCCTACCTGCGGCGACGGCAGAAGCTCGAGCCGGTCACCTATCCAAGCGAGGCGCTGGAAACTGCATTGGGGCGCACGCTCGGCGTGCCGATCTTCCAGGAGCAAGTGATGCAGGTGGCGATTCTCGCAGCCGGCTTCACGCCGGGCGAAGCCGACCAGTTGCGGCGCGCGATGGCGGCCTGGAAGCGCAAGGGCGGCCTGCAGCAGTATTACGACCGCATTGTCAACGGCATGCAGGAACGCGGTTACGACAAAGCGTTTGCGGAAGCCATCTTCGAGCAAATCAAGGGCTTCGGCGAATACGGCTTTCCGGAAAGTCATGCGGCGAGCTTCGCACTGCTCGTCTATGCGAGCAGCTGGCTCAAGTGCCACGAGCCGGCCGCCTTTCTGGCCGCGATGCTCAACTCGCAGCCGATGGGCTTTTATTCGCCGTCTCAGCTCGTGCAGGATGCGCGGCGTCACGGAGTCGAGATGGCGCCGATCGACGTCACCATCAGCGGCTGGGATTCGGTGCTCGAAAAGCGCCCCGGTCGGCAGAAGCCTGTCGTTCGGCTTGGGCTGTCGTTGCTCAAGGGCATGCGCGAAGGCGCGGCCGAGCGAATCGAAACGGCCAGAGCCGTGAAGCCGTTCGAAAGCGTGAGCGACCTCGCGCGACGCGCACAACTCGACCGCCGCGACCTGCAGGTGCTTGCCGCGGCCAACGCTTTGCAGTCGCTTGCAGGGAATCGTCGCGAAGCACTGTGGCAGTCGGCTGCCGCAGTGCCTGACCATGACATGCTCGCCGATACGCGCATCGACGACGAAACGCCGACGCTGGGCGCGCCGTCGGAGGCGCAGGACATCGTGAGCGACTACAACTCCGCGGGCCTCACGCTCGGGCGTCATCCATTGTCGCTGCTGCGGCCGGCGCTGCTCGAACAGCGGCTCGTGCCGGCATCGACTTTACGTACCTACCGGAACGGGCGTCTCGCGAGAGGCTGCGGGCTCGTGACCGTCCGGCAGCGGCCCGGCACCGCGAAGGGCGTCATGTTCGTGACGCTCGAAGACGAGACGGGCAACGTCAACGTCATTGTGTGGCCCTCCCTGCTCGAAAGGCAGCGGCGTGAAGCGTTGGGCGCGTCATTGCTCGCGGTGTACGGCACGTGGCAATGCGAAGGTGAAGTCCGACACTTGGTCGCACAGCGACTTGTCGACATGTCGCATCTTCTCGGTGGACTGACGGCGGTTAGCAAGAACTTCTGCTAGAGCGTAGCAGTATAGGCCGGCCCGGCCGGCGCTTAGCGACCCATTGCTGCCCATCAAGGCGTTGGTTTTGAAATGGCCAGTATCATGTGCCAAGCGGTCGTTAGATAAGTGGGCACATCGCTAAGCCATTCCGCAAGGTCCATTCGAAGGGCCAGTTTAAGATCGCGCCGGAAGTCTGTATTGCTACCGCAGTCCTTCAGTAGCTGTGCGCAGCGACAGCGTGGTAAGCGGATCTCCAATAGTCTGTGCGCAAACGAACGGTGTGTCGGGAAAAATGAATGTAGTAGTATCGCATCCGGTTCACGGGGACACCCATGGGAACTACGATCGATATCGCCATCTGGGGTTACCGGATCAATGCCTCGTTTGCAGTTAGCGTGGGGCACGTCATGATCACGTACGCCGATTCCGAGCAGGTAGTGCTGAGCCAGTTCCCACACCAGCCCGGCGCTTCGAGAGTGGCCCATGGCCCTAACATTTGCTTCTCATACGACCAGACGATCCGGGAAGAGGGGCGGACCGCAAGCGCGATCTACCGGCTGCCGCTAGCGATGCCTACCGCCTTTGAAGCGACTGCGAAGGGCCACCGCAAGCGACGCGTCTGGGACTGGAACCCGATGTCGCCCGCCGAGACCCACTGTGCGCGATCGAGCTATGACAGCCTGAAGGCTGCCGGCGTCGACATCGATCCGTTTAATCAGTACGTCGCAGCCGATGGTCAACGCAAGCAGATCATCCCCAATACGCTATGGGTGCTGCTCGACCGCTCGGCGCAGGCCAGCTGTACCGCGCAAACCGAACCGAATCTGCCGGACAACGAACGACTTGCGTTTGAGGCGGACGTTTCTCGCTATGTCCCGTTCAGTGAGTGGCACGGAATGGAATACCGCGGACGGATGAAGCCCTCTCGCCCGCCCTTGTGATGGGGGTGTGCCGTTGCGATAGCGAGTAAAGCAGGCTCGGTCGCGCGTCAAGATGACCGTGCGGGCTGACACATTGCAGCCATTTTTCGGAGCCTCACGATGCCCTGCCACCTTCGACTCCGGTCAGATTTTGAATTGCCTCCTCAGCGCTATCCGAAAGCGACTATCCCCCACATTCAGATGCGCGAAATTCTAGGCGATTCCGGACAACGCTTCTTATTGACCACCTTTCGACCACCGGAAGGCGGCCCGCCCATTCGCGAGTTTGTCGTGGAGCCGTTCACTTGGGGATGGGTGGCGATCATGATCTCCGAGGGCATTCTTCAAGGCATCGGCACGCAGGTGTGGAATACGGTGTTTGGCGACCATACGCGGGACTTTACAGCCTTTCAGTTGCAGCTGCTCGAACGCATCGCGGGCATCGTGAATGCAGCCGTCACGCAGGATGCAAAGCGGCAGATTGAGGCCGATCTGATGTCGCTACAGAGCCAATTTAGGATGTATCTTAACGACAAGGACGAGGCAGAACTCAAGCCGCTGCGACGGATGGCCGACAACATCGTTTTCCGTGCATACACGGTGCGATTGCCGACGGTCGCCAGCTTCGCGATAGTCGGCGGCTTGGAACTTGCCATCCTGCAGGAGATCCACACCAAATCGAAGGCTGAAGGCGACAGGAAGAACGTCGCGGAGATTGCCGCTGGGCTGTGGAGGATGCACGGCGATTTTCTCGTCACGCTCGATCAGTACAACCGAAGCCGGTTCTCCGACGCGGACCGACTGCCTGCAATGCACGGTGAGCCATGGGGATACTCGCTCGATGGCCGGTATGTACCGGAGCAGTACAACAGCGCCGGCGAAGCGCAGCAAGCCATGACGGCCCATCGTGATCGCGAGTTTGACCGCCTGCGTGACGAGATCCTTTCACCCCTGTTCCCGGTGGCCGAGAAGTGGCACGATATTGCAATCAAGTACGGCTGGTCTGATGCCGCCGCATCACCCCATGCCTAGCTCGGCTGCGCATCTAATGCCTTGCAATTGATTAGTCCGTTATGTGAGGCGAAGCCGCCGCCCGAACGTCCTATGGCCCCTTGACACGACCGGCGGCTTTTGGCCGGTTGCGGCACTTGGCGGTTCGCAATAAAGCGGGCACAGCCACCGCCATCACAAAACGATGTCAGCATTCAGAGCGCAGCAGCGATTCACCAGAACGCCGTTACAGTTGAGGCTGCGCAATCCCGAAGCGTGCGCTAACCCGGCCTCAGGAGGCGTCATGAACCCTTCAAATCTAAGCGAAGAAGAACTCGCCAATCGTTGGGCCATCTCTGTTCTTTCGCTTCGGAGCTTGCGATCTCGCGGGACCACGCCGCGCTGCCATCGTGCAAAGGGGATCGTGAGATATAGCGCGAAGGACGTGCGCCAATTCGAGGACGAGGAGTTCTTGAAGTCGGAGTCGCAGTTGCGCACTACTCGTTCTTATGGCAGTCGCCAGCCGCAGCGCGAATGGTCTGCTACCCGCGACCGCATCTTCAAACGTGACGCGTACACGTGTCTCTACTGCGGCACAACTGAAGGACCGCTGGAAGTTGACCACATCATAGCAAGGTCACTGGGTGGATCACATGAAGACAGCAACCTCGCCACCTCCTGTCGGACATGTAACCGCGCGAAAGCGGCCATGTCGATAAAGGAATGGTACGCACGCGGAGGGAGACTGAAGACGATTGCACTTCAATTCTGCAGCGCTTATTCCTGAGGCTGCGTTGTGAGCAGAGGTCGCCGCTCCCCGTGAGCGGCGGCTTCAAAATTCGGACTGTAGCGCGCGCTGGGGGTGGGCGCGGACTGCCGGCCGCGTGTTCGTGTCCGCCTCTTGTCGGCCAGGAACTGCCGGTCGGCTCGGTGGCCTGTGAGACATTCGAGCGCCCCGATGACTCTGAAAGCAGCCGCCCATGCGCGGAACAGTGCTTATCCCATGTGCCAATGTGGCAGAATGATTCCCTCGATTCGACCCGTATTCTCAATGACAAATCAAACGACGTTGGTCGCGGACGCTCTTGCGGATTTTTTCCGAAAATCGGAATTCCCCATCCTCTTCACCGGTGCTGGGGTATCAATGTTGGCGGGGTTACCAGATTGGAAGGGCCTACTCAACCGCATGGCGGAGACTATTCGTCCGAACGATCCGATGACCGCGACACAGATAGTGCATTACGTTGCGAAAGGTAGTTTGACGAAAGCCGCAGACTTTTTTTGGGTCACCGACGAAACGCTGGAAAGCGATAAGCATTCGATCATCAAGGCAATACTCGGTACATACGACGCCAAGCCGCTAAAACACCTCGCGTCCCTGCCCTTCAAGGGTGTCTTAACAACGAACTTCGACCGGTCGATACTCGATGCAATTGCCGTTGCCCGTCAACAAGTACCGCGAGACTATCGACTAGGGGATGCCAGTTTCGCACAGGCAACCTGGGAAACCGAGTTATATGTAGCGCGAATTCACGGTTGTGTAGAATTTCCGCAGGGCATGATCCTGTCTGAGAATCAGTTCCACACATTAATGGGAAATGACGCGTACATCGATCTTCTGACGCAAATTTTTCTACACAGGGAAGTGCTATTTCTTGGATTTTCCTTTTACGATCCAGCGATTCGTTACGTTCTTGAACAAATAGAAAAGAAGTTCGGCGTTGCTCCGCCGGGGCGGCATATGGCGATCCTGCCGGAGTCAAACGCTTCCGAACTGATTCAAAAGGCGAATCGTCTCAATATTACGGTCATAAAATACCAAGAGAGCAACAAACATGAAGCACTCTGGGCGGGAATTTCTGAGTTCGCAAATGCAAATAAACGTGGACATCAAAAAACATCCCTCTCGACAGACCATCCATATTCTGTAACCAAGCAATACCTTGCTGCATGCTATGCGCGGGTTAGCGTTGCATCCGAAAATACACCCCTTCGAGAAATCGTAATCGAGGGGATTCTGTCAGCGTCGCTTCAACGCGCCCATCCTAAATCGCTCGGTCTGATTGACCTTCGCGAGACCGTCAGAAACGCGCTGGGTGTAAAAGGTAGAGATGTAGATCAGATCGTTGATTCCGCAATCAAAGAGCTTATCGACGCAAAGCTGGTTCGCAGACACCGTGTAGAAGGTGCAAGAGGTAACCGTTTCGCGTGGATGGGCGATCCAGATGGCGCCTCAACGCTGAATGAATCCATACAATGCTTAAAAACAAGTCTGATGGATCGCGCTCATGTGCAGGAGGGGTGGCGCCCCCCGCAGCACGTCGGCGATGCGCTAACTATGTTCCTCAAGGAAATCGTCCATCGTCGCGGGTGGGACTTAGGTGCGGCTTTCGCGGCCGGGAAGGCACCTGACAATCTGGCTTTTCGCCCAGTTCTTGCCGAGTGCGCACATAAGCTGTCGGCCTTCGATCGTGAGCGAGTGGAACGCACAATCGATAGCTTGTTTCAACACCCAACTGAACGAGAGGCTGAACTCCTGGGGGAACTGGGCCGTATAAGCTTCGCCGTTGAACTTGCTTTTCGGGCGCCACATACAACGTTATTGCATCGCGCGACACTTCCTCAAAAAATCTATTTCGATACGAATCTGCTCTTGCCAACCTTCATTGAGGGGCATCCTCATCACCAAACTTATGTTGATTTACTGAAGCGGATTAAGGATGCTGCCGCCAAAGCCGGGAACAAGCTTCAAATAACTGCGTATAGTGGTTACCTGAACGAGATGATAAGCCACAAGAACGCCGCAATTGTGTACGCAAAAGAGGCCGGTGACAATTTTGAAGCTTTGGCTCGTAGTGATGCCTTATATCACGGCCCGGGTAATATCAATGTGTTCGTTGGCGCATATGTGAACGCAGTGGAAAATGGCCACTCGCGTGGATTCGACGCGTTCGTAAAGCGTGTTGCTCCATACACAACTGAGAGGGAACTAAGGCGCTGGATCGAGAAGAACGGTTTTGTGGTTGTTGAGTCGGTCAAGAACGGGGTCTACAGCAAGCTTTACCCGACGCTCGAGCAGCGTAATGCGACACGCCTGTCGAATGGCAAGCAGCCCATTCTCGTGGAGCACGATGCTTTGCAGCTGGCACTCATAGATGCCGATCACAAAAAGGGAACGCGAGCACTGTTTGCCACTGCCGACCGACAGCTGTATGAAGACGTGGCGTCTTCGAACTTTAATCATCTCACCGAGTTTATGGTCAGCCATATTGGGATTGTTCAGTTTGTCGATCTTTTGGTGGGTCTGAGAAGCGATGATCGCACACTCGGCGAGCTGTTGTGGAGTAACAAAGTTTCCGAAAAATCGCAAAGAATTCGCTCGTACCTCACGGTTGAGGCATTGAGTAAGTATGACGCCGCGATGGCAATGACGCTGCATTCAGTTGTTGAAGCCCAGTCTGAAAACATCGCAAAGCAGCTGGAGCGACAAGGCGCCGATCTGGAGTCTCATGACCCAGCGACGCGTGTTAAAGCGTTCAAGTCGCTAGGTACGCTAGAGGCCAACTTTTTCTCGGACCTGAGCGAACAGATGTCAAAAAAGAAACGTTGAGACATCCTCTCGAACGCATTTGCTTTACATATGCAAAACTCGAACACGATTGTGCGGAAACCTTTTTGTGCAATTTGGTGCCGGCTTCGGCTACTCGTGTTCGGCCGCCAATTTTGTCAACCCGACGACCGTTCCACCCTGGAAGCTGTCGTCAGATCTGCGAGTTGCTGAACGACAGCATCGGGTCGAGCTTGTGTGAAAACACGTAGATCGCCTAAACTGGATTAACTCATTCAGATAGGCGACCGGATGAAGCGATTCATAGAAGGTGAAGATCGCAAGCAGGTGACGCTGCTTCCAGAATGCCTCGATGACTTTGTTGCTGAGGACAATCCGGTAAGGGTTATCGAGGCATTTGTTGAAGAGCTTGACCTTGCATCATTGGGCTTCGATGGCGCAATGCCGTCGGTTACAGGTCGCCCGTCCTATCATCCAGCAGTGACCCCGCCGCCCTACTTTTTGACTCTTAATGTGCAAGAGCTTGATCGACGCAGCACAGGTCGTTAGCTTGCTCTTGAACGGCTTTTCGGGCCACCCGCCGTAGCGCAACAGAGCGACGCGGTTCTCGAAGCGTCGATCTACTGTTGACACAATCGGGTTACATAGTGGTTACAAAGAATAACAAGCCGACTCGCAGCGACGTTTCACAAGCCTAAGTCTCTGATTCTACTGGCCCGCCCTACACGACTCGAACGTGTGACCTACGGCTTAGAAGGCCGTTGCTCTATCCAACTGAGCTAAGGGCGGGTGACGGCTGCGCGCGCAAGTCGCGCAGCCGGGAGAGCCGGGATTTTACCTCATCCGACATGCCGCGCGGTCACGCGCATCAAACCGGCTGGGGGTGCATCATGAACCAGCCGAGGAAGAAGACGCCCGCGATCACGCAATACACGCCGAACGACGCGAGCTTGCCGTGGCCTTCGAAATAGCGCATCAGGAAGCGAACGCTCAGGTAAGCGGCGATGCCGGTCAGCACGCCGCCGAGCACGGCGTCGAACAGCTGGCCCGGCGCGTGAAAGAGCTTCGGCAATTCGAGCACGCCCGCCGCGAAAATGATCGGCGTGCCGAGCAAGAACGAGAATTCCGCCGCCGCCTCGGCCGTCAGACCGGCGCCGACGCCCGCGATCATCGTCAGGCCGCTACGCGAGAAGCCGGGAATCAGCGCGCCGATCTGCGCCAGGCCGACCAGAAACGCCTGCTTGAACGTGAGCTTTTCCGGCGCGCGCGCGGCGCGGCTTCTCTGCAGGCGATCACCGAGCCACAGCAACACGCCGTTCACGATCAGCGCCGCAGCGACGATCCGCAGATCATGAAAAATCGCCTCGAGGCGCTTTTCGAGCAACAGACCGACGATGCCCGTCGGAATCGTGCCGATGATGAGCGCCCACATCATGTGCGCGTCGTCGTTGCGGCGTCCGCCGAGGGAGGCGAACCAGCCGCCGATCAGCGCAATCCAGCGCTTGCGGAAATACCAGAGCAACGCGAGCGCCGTGCCGAGATGCAGCGCGACGAGAAACGGCAGCAATTGCGGCGCGTGCTTGTCGATATGCATGCCGAGCAAACCTGGAACCAGCAATGTATGGCCGAGGCTGCTCACCGGAAAGAGTTCGGTTACGCCCTGAAGCACGCTGAGAAATACGAGAAACCAGAGAGTCACGCGTCGGTCCTTGTCGTGGAGAAATGAAGGACGCGCCGCGAAATCGCTCGCCGCGCCGTGTGGCGCGAAGCAGAGATAAATGGGGAAAAAATGGTGCGGCGCGCAAGCCGGGACCGATTATGCCTAGGGGAAAACCCAGCGCCAAGCGGCTTGCGCACACAAATGGACACCGACAGGAGAACGTCGGCGAATCAGAATATAACGGAAAGCAGAGTCCAATAAAACCGAAAGAAACGCGTGACCGTTTATTAAGGTTTCATCCTTTGAGTTTATAGAGAAAGACCGCCGTGCTCGCGCCGAAGAGGCTAAACATCGCGACGCCCATTGCCATCGCCAGATCCATGTCGACTCCTGTCCGTCTGGTTCCTCACATTAGGTACATATAACAACACATGGTGATTGCGCTGTGCAGTCGCGGTTTCCCGCAAAGGGTTTATGCGTAGAACAATCCAAGGCAGAATCGACAAATCCTTGAACCAGTCGGCCATTGAACGGAGTGCGTTGCCATCATGTCATCCGAGAAAGACGTCATCGAAATCGAGCGCGACGGCGCGGTCATCCAGCTCGCGCCGCAAGCGGGCGGCCGGCTCATGACCTGGCGCGTCGGCGGCCAGCCGGTCATCCACTGGCCGGATTCGCTCGATGAAACCGCCTGGTCGAATGCCGCGAAGATTCGCGGCGGCAATCCGTTGCTGTTCCCGTTTCTCGGGCGGCATTTCGTCGATGGCGAAATCGGCAAATGGCGCGATCCGGACGGCGCCGTGCATGCGCTGCCGACGCACGGCTTCGCGCGCGATCTCCCCTTCTCTTCCACGCGCGATGCCGACGGCCACGGCGTGCGCATGACGCTCGTGGACAGCGACGCGACGCGCGAGGGCTACCCGTTCGCATTCCGTTTCGAGGCGGCCTACCGTCTCATCGACGGCGTGACGCTGGAGGTCGAACTCACGACATCGAATCCGGGCGAAGTCGCGTTGCCTTACTACGCGGGGCATCACTTCTACTTTCATCTGCCGCACGATCAGCGCGCCCAAAGCAGCGTCGAGCTGCCGCGCACGGAGCGGCGGCGTCAGTTGCCGGACGGCTCCATCACCGATGCCGAAACGGGCGCGCCGCGCTATTCGCTGGCGGATGCGAGTATCGTCGACTGCTTTCACTGCCTGACGGGGCCTTCCGATGAACCCGTGCGGCTCGTCTTGCCGAACCGCACCGTGAGCTTCGAGCTGCAACAGCCCGATTCGGTGCCGTGGTACGCCGTCACGACGTGGACCGAGTCGGATACGTCGGACTTCTATTGCGTCGAGCCGTGGATCGGCCTGCCCGACGCCATCCACAACGGCTACGGCCTGCGCTGGCTCGCGCCGGGCAAGACCGAGACGGCGTCGCTTCGGCTCGTGATCTCGTCAGCGCCCTAAAGCCCGCGCCCGCCGACTCGCACGCGCCTTTCTGTGCGCGCAAATCCGGGACGGTAAAATCCTGCCTTCCTATCCGCCGCCGCCCGACGCGCGGCGGCGCTCTACGAGGTCAGGTTTTGCAGAAAAGAATTGGACAGGTCGTCCGCGCAGCGGTCGTCGCATCCTTGGTCGCGGTGCTCGCCGCGTGCGGATCAGCCCCGGTCGCGCCGGGATACTATCGCGTGCAGCGCGGCGACACGCTCTCGAAGATCGCGCGGGAGAACCGCACGTCGACCAGGAACATCGCGCGCTGGAACGCGCTCACGAATCCGGACGCCATCGAAGTCGGCCAGGTGCTGCGCGTCGAGCCGCCTGCGGGCAGCGCGAGCGCGTCCGGCGCGACGTCGGCAGGCGCAGGCACCGGCGCAAAGAGCGAAGCAAAGGCCGATGCACCCGCGAAACCAGGTCCGGGCGTCTCACTGGTATGGCCGGCGCAAGGCACCGTGATCCGCGGCTTCGACGGCAAGAATTCGAAAGGCATCGACATCGCGAACTCGGCGGGCACGCCGGTCGTGGCGGCGGCGACAGGCAGTGTCGTCTATGCGGGCAACGGCCTGCGCGGCTACGGCAACATGCTGATCGTCAAGCATAACGACGACTATCTGACCGCCTACGCCCACAATCGCGCGTTGCTGGTGAAGGAAGGTCAGACGGTGCAGCAGGGACAACAGATCGCCGAAATGGGCGACACCGACAGCGATCGCACGATGCTGCACTTCGAGGTGCGCTACATGGGCCGCTCGACGGACCCGTCGCGCTATTTGCCGCCGCGCTAAAGAGGCGCGCGGCCGTTACGAGGAAGACAATGAGATTCGCAAACACGATGACCGCGGCCGCGCTATTCGCGGCGGCGGCCTTGAGCGGCGCGCTGGCCGGCTGCGCGCACACCGCCACGATGACCTACCTGCCCTCGGGTGACACGGGCTTCGCGATCAACTGCAGCGGCAGCGACGCGAGCACGAGCTGGGCAGCGTGCTACAAGCAAGCGGGCGAAGTGTGCGGCGCGTACGGCTACGACGTGATTTCGAAAGACGCCGACAACGGCGCCACTTCGGGCGGATCGGTGGCGGGCATCTTCGGCGCGAACATCAAGAATCGTTCGATGGTGATCCGCTGCAAGCAGTAGCGCCTGCTGACTCAGGCGTCCGAAGGCGCGTCTCTTCGCGTACTCCTTCGCGTGCGCCAGCGGCCCGATGCCGGATCGATGCGGGCGGCGAACCCGAAAAGCGAAGCAAGCGCGAGAGGCGCGACCGCAGCGAAAACCCACAACAGATTCATGGCGAAACCCAGTTGCGACGAGTTGCCCCATGATAACCGTGCTGCAAAAAATTCGCTTCGATCTGCGTTAGAGTCTCTTACTCAGTCGTTATGACCGATTCGCAGTCGGATTACTGCGGCTGCGTCGGCGCGATCAACATCGACGGCGGACGCGTGTCGGTCGGCACGCCGTGATAGTCGGGCGGATCTTGCGGAGGATGCTTCTGGCTGGAGGAATCGGCGCACGCGGACAACGCGAGCGCGAAGACGGCGGAGCATGCGAACGACAAGGCGATACGCGGCATGAGGTTTCCTGGAAAAGACGAAGGGGTTACAAGCCGAGACTTGTAACCCCTTCGTTGTATCGTGGTCGGAGCGAAAGGATTCGAACCTTCGACCCTCTGATCCCAAATCAGATGCGCTACCAGGCTGCGCTACGCTCCGACGAGCCGCGTATTGTAGCGTCGATGCCTCATATCCGCAAATGCGACTGCGCGGCGACGCTACGAGCGGGCACGCAACGTTCTAAGCCAATCGCAAACGCCATTCATTCTGGAGACGATCGATGAACCTCATTATCTGGCGTCACGCCGAAGCGGAAGACCAGGCGTCGAGCGACCTCGCGCGTCAGCTCACCTCGCGCGGACGCAAGCAGGCGCAAGGCATGGCGAAGTGGCTGCGAGCGCGCATCGACGACGACGCCCTCTTCCTCGCGAGTCCCGCCACGCGCACGATCCAGACCGCCGAAGCGTTCGGCGACCGCTATCGCGTGGTGGACGATCTCGCGCCCGGCAAGACCGCGCAGCACGTGCTCGACGCCGCCGGCTGGCCCGATGTCGTCGGACAAACCGTCGTGGTGATCGGGCATCAGCCGACGCTCGGGCGCGTGGCCGCGTTGCTGCTGACCGGACACGAAGCGGACTGGTCCATCAAGAAAAGCGGCGTGTGGTGGTTCCAAGGCCGCTCGCGCGGCGGCGACGGGCAAGTCGTGGTGCGCACGGTGATGTGTCCGGACCTGCTTTAGAGGTCGAAAGCGCATGTCGCGGGGGCGTGTGTCGTTTCATCGAAACGTCACTGCCAAGCCATGCGAGCGTCACCCGGCATCCTTACATTGGCGGAAAGTTAGTCACCTTTCCGCCGAGGAATGCCAATGCACGATCTGCCGACGCCTTTCCTGCCCTTCGGAGCGTCATCGCTCTCGCTCGATTCGCGCCGCCACCTTCCGCGCACGGCCGAAACCGTCACGGGCCAGCACCGCTTGCAGGTCGCATGGGCGCGCTCCGACGACGCGCTGCGCGAAGCACAACGTCTGCGCTACCGCGTGTTCGCCGAGGAAATGGGCGCGCGTCTTTCGGGCCCCGCCGGGCTGGACGTCGACGCGTTCGACGCCTATTGCGATCACCTGCTCGTGCGCGATCTCGACACGCTGAAGGTCGTCGGCACGTATCGCGTGTTGCCGCCGCATCAGGCCGCGCGCATCGGCCGTCTCTATGCGGAAAGCGAATTCGACATGTCGCGTCTCACGCATCTGCGGCCGAAGCTCGTCGAAGTGGGCCGCTCGTGCGTGCATCCGGACTATCGCAACGGCGCGGTCATCATGTCGCTGTGGGGCGGGCTCGCCACGTACATGATGCAGAACGGCTACGAGACGATGCTCGGCTGCGCGAGCGTCGGCATGAACGACGGCGGTCATTACGCCGCGAATCTGTACGCGTCGCTGCCCGCCGACGCGCTCACCGCGCACGAGTACCGCGCCTTCGCGCATACGCCGCTGCCAGTCGAGGAGCTGCGCACGGGCGTCGCGGTGAGTCCGCCGCCGCTCGTCAAAGGCTATCTGCGCCTCGGCGCGAAGATTTGCGGCGCGCCCGCGTGGGACCCGGATTTCAACACGGCGGATTTTCTGACGCTATTCCGCCTCTCCGACATCAACGCGCGTTACGCGCGGCACTTCATCGGCGACGCGGGACGTTGAGCGTCGGGAGGATGCTCAATCCGTGTAAATCACGCGATACGGCCGCCCGATCTTTTCCCATTCCATCGCTTCCTGCGCGAGGCTGTAGTCGGTCAGCGGATTGTTCGTCACCCACTCGCTCGGCAGACGCACTTCGAAGCCGCCGCCCGCGGCTTTGACTTCGATGCCGGGCAGGCCGACATCCGTGCGGCGGCGCGACAGAAGCGCGGCGAGTCGCAGGCAGAACAGCAGCGTCCAGTCGACGCCGCGCGCCTGCGCGAGCTTGCCGAGCTTGCCCGCGTGACCGAGCACGAGCGCCGCGAGCCGCGCCTGATCCGTGCGCGAAAAGCCGGGCATGTCGGCATTGCTCGCGATATACGCCGAATGCTTGTGATACGCGCTGTGCGCGATGGACAAGCCGATCTCGTGCAGCGACGCCGCCCACGCGAGGAACATGCGGTTCTCCGCGCTGCGCTCGCCGTCCGGCTCGCCGAGCTGATCGTAGAAGCTGATCGCGAGATTGCCGATGCGCTCGGCCTGCGCGGCATCGACGCCGTAACGGCGCTTGAAGCCTTCGACCGTCACGGTGCGCATGTCCTGATGTTGCGAGCGGCCGAGCAGGTCGTACAGTACGCCGAGGCGCAACGCAGCGTCGGTCGTATCGACGTATTCGATCCCCAGTTCCTCGAACACGCCGAGCATGATGGAAAGCCCGCCCGCCAGCACCGGTATGCGGTCCGGCTTCAGCGCGACGAGCTTCAGCCGGTTCACGTTCTCCGCCTTGATGAGCGCGCGCTTCAGCCGTTCCAGCCCGCCGCGCGAAATGCCGTGCGTGTACTCGGGATCGTTGAAGCCGTTCGCCTCGACCAGTTCGGCGAGCGCCCGCGCCGTGCCCGACGAGCCGATCGCCTGATCCCAGCCGGTCTGCTTGTATTCGCGCGAGATGATCTGGATCTCGCGCTTGGCGGCGAGTTCGGCCTGACGCATCGTGTATTCGTCGACGTTGCCGGCCGGGAAGAACTGGCGGCTGTGGCTCACGCAGCCGATATAGAGGCTTTCCATGTGGATCGGCGTGTAATGCGCGCCGATGATGAACTCCGTCGATCCGCCGCCGATATCCACGACGAGCCGCTTGCCCGCGCTCGCCGGCACCGAATGCGCCGCGCCCGCGTAGATGAGGCGCGCTTCCTCGCGGCCCGCGATCACTTCGATCGGAAAACCGAGCGCGATTTCGGCTTCGATCAGAAAGTCGTGCGCGTTTTTTGCGACGCGCAGGGTGTTGGTGGCGACCGCGCGCACCTGATCCGGGTGAAAGTCGCGCAGACGCTCGCCGAAGCGCTTCAGCGCATCCCAGCCGCGCAACTGCGACGCGCGATCGAGCATCTTGTCCTTCGAGAGACCGGCCGCGAGACGAACCGGCTCGCGCAACGCATCGACCTGATAGATCTGGCTGCCCGCGGGCGTTTCCTCGACCCGGCCGACGATCAGCCGGAAACTGTTCGATCCGAGGTCGACGGCGGCGAGAAGATGAGGATGTGTGACCATCGGATATCCGGAAATCGTGAAGTGAGAAAGCGCAACCGCGTGTCAGCGACACGCTGCCGAGAGACACGGATTTTATTTCATGCAGGCGCGACGATCCGAAACCGCAACAGAAGCGCGAACGCGCGCGCCCGCTAGCGACGCTATCCGCAATGTGAGTAGAATTTGTGAAAATCGTTCTGTCACAATAAAGACATCCTAGTGTGAGATCATCCGAACGCTTTTCTGCCCTTCCGATCGAGACACCTTACGCCCAGCCGATGTCCATACGTTATCCGCTCTTCAACCGTGAACTAGGCATCTTAGGTTTCAACGAGCGGGTACTGGCGCAAGCCGCCGACACATCGGTGCCGCTGCTCGAACGTCTGCGCTTTATCTGCATTACGAGCAGCAATCTCGACGAATTTTTCGAAGTCCGCATGGCCGGGCTTCAGGAGCAGATGCGCGACAACCCCGGCACGCTCTCGCCGGACGGAATGTCGCTGCAACACGTCTACGATCTCGTCTCCGAACGCGCGCAACGCCTCGTGCATCAACAATACGCGATGCTGCACGAGACCGTACTGCCCGCGCTCGAAATGGAAGGAATTTATTTTCATGGCGCGGAAACCTGGACCGAACAGCAGACCGCGTGGGCGCGCGAATACTTCCAGAACGAACTGCTGCCGGTGCTGACGCCGATCGGGCTCGATCCCGCGCATCCTTTTCCGCGCGTGCTGAACAAGAGCCTGAACTTCGTCGTCGAACTGGAAGGCACCGACGCGTTCGGCCGTCAGGCGATGATGGGCATCGTGCAGGCGCCGCGCGCGTTGCCGCGCCTCGTGCGCATGCCGGAGGCGCTTTCGGGTTATCCGCATGGTTTCGTGCTGCTGAGTTCTTTCATGCAGCACTTCGTGAGCGAACTGTTTCCGCACCTGACGGTGCGCAATTGCAATCAGTTTCGCATTACGCGCAATAGCGAGCTTTTCGTCGACGAAGACGAGATCACGAATCTGCGCGTCGCGTTGCAGGGCGAACTGCCCGCGCGGCATCTCGGCAATGCGGTGCGGCTCGAAGTATCTGCGGAAACGCCGCCGCATCTCATTCGCCGCCTGCTCGACGAAAGCCAGCTCAATCCGCGCGACTGCTATCGCGTGAACGGGCCGGTCAATCTCGTGCGACTCATGCAGTTGCCCGAAATGGTCGACCGGCCGGACCTCAAGTTCGTGCCGCATATTCCGTCGGTGCCGAAGTCGATTGCGAATACGACCAATCTCTTCGATGCCATCGATCAGGGCGATATCCTGCTGCATCATCCGTACGAGAGCTTTCAGCCCGTGCTGGAACTGCTGCTGCAAGCGGCCAAAGATCCGCAAGTGGTGGCGATCAAGCAGACCATCTACCGCACCGGCACGGATTCGCCGCTGATGGACGCGCTCATGCAGGCGGCGCGCAACGGAAAGGAAGTGACCGTCGTGGTCGAACTGCTCGCGCGCTTCGACGAAGAAACGAACATCAACTGGGCGTCGCAACTCGAAGCGGTGGGCGCGCATGTCGTGTATGGCGTCGTCGGCCACAAGTGCCACGCGAAGATGATGCTGATCGTGCGGCGCGTGTCGCAAGGCGGCAAGACCGTGCTCAAGCGTTACGCGCATCTGGGCACCGGCAACTATCATCCGCGCACGGCGCGCCTTTATACCGACTTCGGCCTGATGACCGCGGATCAGCAAATGTGCGAAGACGTGCATCACGTCTTCCAGCAGTTGACGGGCATCGGCGGCGAGCTTGCGCTGCATCAGCTATGGCAGTCGCCGTTCACGCTGCACGCCAAGCTGATCGAAGCGATTCGCGCCGAAGCCGAACATGCGCGCGCGGGCCGACGGGCGCGCATCGTCGCGAAGATGAACGCGCTGCTCGAACCAACCGTGATCGCGGCGCTCTACGAGGCATCGCATGCGGGCGTGAAAATCGACCTGATCGTGCGTGGCGTGTGTTCGCTGAAGCCGGGCGTCGAAGATCTGTCGGAGAACATCACGGTGCGCTCGATCGTCGGGCGTTTCCTCGAACATCACCGCATCTTCTATTTCTATGCGAACGGCAAGGAAGACGTGTATCTGTCGAGCGCCGACTGGATGGATCGCAACTTCTTTCGCCGCGTGGAAGTGGCGTTCCCGATCCGCGACCGGCGTCTCAAGCGCCGCGTGATTGCCGAAGGCTTGTCCGTGTGTCTCGGCGACAACCAGTCGGCGTGGGTCATGCAAAGCGACGGGCACTATCGCAAGCGCCGTTCGGGCAAGGCGCTGCGCAACGCACAGTTGGGACTGCTCGCGAAGTTCTGTTCGTGATTGGCGAGCGGCGCGGCGGCGCGCGGCGCGCCGTGCAGATTCAAGCAGCCACGGATTTGCGCAACGCCGTGCGCGACGCGGGAAAGCGCACCGTGAACGTGCTGCCCCGCCCTACTTCGCTTTTCACGTCGAGATCGGCATGATGCCGTTGCAGCACATGCTTGACGATGGCAAGCCCGAGCCCGGTGCCGCCCGTATCGCGCGAACGGCTCCGGTCCACGCGATAGAAACGCTCCGTCAAGCGCGGAATATGCTCCGCCGGAATGCCGAGGCCGCTGTCGCGCACGGTGAAGACCGCGCGATCGTCCACGCGTTCCCATGACACGTCGATGCTGCCGCCATCCGGCGTGTAGCGAACCGCGTTCGTCACCAGATTGCCGAGCGCGCTCACCAGTTCCGTCTCCGCGCCGGCCACGGTCAGCGCGTCATCGTTATGAAAATGGATGCGATGACGCCCACCCGAAAGACTGTTGGCGTCGTCTTCCAGATGACGCAGCACCGCGCGCATGTCGAGCAGTTCGTCGCCGGGCGGACGCACATCGCCTTCGAGATTCGCCAGCACGAGCAGATCGCGCACGATGTTCTGCATGCGCATGGCCTGCTGATTCATCATGTCGAGATAGCGCGCGCGGTCGGCTTCGTCGAGCGGCAACTCGCGCATCGTTTCGAGAAAGCCCGAGAGCACGGTGAGGGGCGTCTTCAGTTCATGCGAGACGTTCGCGACGAAATCGCGGCGCATCGAATCGGTGCGCTCGAGTTCGGTAATGTCTTGCGTGAGAATCAGCTTGCGATTCTCGCCGTACGGGAACACCTGCACCGAGACAGTCCGCTGCCGGTTCGCGCCCATGCCCCGCATGATGAGCATCTCTTCGTAGCGGTGCGAATTCAGATAGCGGATGAAATCCGGATGACGCACGAGATGTGTGATGTGCTGACGCAGATCGCGCTTCGCGTCCAGCCCGAAGTGCTTCTCCGCAATGGCGTTGCACCATTCGATCTGGTCGTGATCGTCCAGCATCGCCACGCCGTTGGGCGATGCCTGAATCGCCTGAATGAAGCGCGAATGCTGCTGCTCGACCTGACGCACCTGCGCATGCCAGCGTTTGGCGAGCTTGTGCAGGCGGTAATAGATCTCGCCCCAGATGCCGAGCGCGCTCGGCACCTGGCCGTACACCGGCGCGTCCAGGAGACGCCATAGCCGCTGCGTGTGATACGTGCTCACGAAGCTCTGCACGACGAGCATGATGACGGCGACAGCGAGCGCCGCGCGCACGCCCGCGAATGCGCCGATCGCGGCGCACAGCACCGCGAGGAGCGCGAGGGACACGATAGAACGCGTCCAGATGATGTTCATGTTGTCGGGAGATCGATGAAGGCGAAGATGGGCGCGGGCTCACGCGCCCTTCGCGAGCCGGTAGCCGCTGCCGCGTACCGTTTCGATCATAGCATCGCAGCCCGCAGGCTTGAGCGCGGCGCGCAGACGCTTGATGTGCACATCGACCGTGCGCTCCTCGACGAACACATGATCTCCCCAGACCTGATCGAGCAGCTGCGTGCGGCTGTGCACGCGCTCCGGATGCGTCATGAAGAAATGCAGCAGACGGAACTCCGTCGGCCCGAGATCGAGCTTGATGTCGTTGCCCGAATGATTGGCGGCAACACGATGCGTCGCCGGATCGAGACGCAGGCCGTTGATCGCGACGACGTCTTCCGTCAGCTGCGGCGCGCGCCGGCGCAGCACGGCCTTGATGCGCGCCATCAGTTCTTTCGGCGAAAACGGCTTGGTCACGTAATCGTCGGCGCCGATTTCGAGTCCGAGCACCTTGTCCTGCTCGTCGCCGCGCGCGGTGAGCATGATGATCGGAATGTGCTTCGTGCGCTCGTTGTTGCGCAGCTCGCGCGCGAACGCGATGCCGGACTTCGCGGGCAGCATCCAGTCGAGCAGCACGAGGTCGGGCAGCACGTCGCTGATCAGGTTTTGCGCCTGCTCCGCGTTATACGCGCGAATCGGGCAATGTCCCGCATGTTGCAGATTCACCGAGATCAGTTCGGAGATCGCGGGTTCGTCTTCGACGACGAGGATACTGCTGGGCATCGGCACCTCTTGACCTTTTTGCTTGAGTGAATCGTTGGATTAACTGAGCGCCTCGCGTTCGAGCTGGTCGCGCGAGATGTGGCGCACGTCCGTGCCCTTCACGATGTAGATGATGAACTCCGCGATGTTCTTCGCGTGATCGCCAATGCGCTCCACGGCTTTCGCGATGAACAGATAATCGAGCCCCGCCGAAATGGTGCGCGGGTCTTCCATCATGTACGTCACGAGCTTGCGCACGAAGGCGCGGAATTCGTCGTCGATGGCCTTGTCGTCGCGCACGATCTGCGCGGCGGCGACCGTATCGAGACGCGCGAACGCATCGAGCGCGCGGCGCAGAATCGACACGGCCATCTCGCCCGAGAGCTTGATTTCCGCGATGTTCACCGTGCGGCCCGCGCCGTCTTCGTTGATGCGCTTTACGCGTTTCGCGATCTTCTCGGCTTCGTCGCCGGCGCGTTCGAGATTCGTGATGGTCTTCGAGATCGCCATGAGCAGGCGCAAGTCGCGCGCGGCCGGCTGACGGCGCGCGATGATGTTGCTGCACTCCTCGTCGATCTCGACTTCCATCGTGTTCAGGCGCGCTTCCGCCGCGATGACCTGATCGGCGATCTGCACGTCGAACTCGTTCAGCGCCTGCATCGCCGCGGTGATCTGCGACTCGACGAGACCGCCCATTTCCAGCACTTTCGAGGACACCGCGTTCAGATCGGCGTCGAACTGGCTCGACAGATGTTTATCGGACATGTTCTGCTCCTGTAGTCCTTTGTTCGTTCGCTGACCGGCCGATCAGCCAAAGCGGCCCGTGATGTAGTCTTCCGTTTCCTTGCGGGCCGGCTTGATGAAGATCTTTTCCGTGTCGCCGAATTCGATCAATTCACCGAGGTACATATAAGCAGTGTAGTCCGAGCAGCGCGCGGCCTGCTGCATGTTGTGCGTGACGATCACCACCGTGTAGTCGCTCTTCAACTCCGCGATCAGTTCTTCGATGCGGCCCGTCGAAATCGGATCGAGCGCGGAGCACGGTTCGTCGAGCAGCAGCACTTCCGGCCGGATGGCGATGCCGCGCGCGATGCACAGACGCTGCTGCTGGCCGCCCGACAGACCGTAGCCGCTTTGCGTGAGCTTGTCCTTCACTTCGGTCCAGAGCGCGGCCTTCGTCAGCGCCCATTCCACGCGGTCGTCCATCTCCGAGCGCGACAGTTGCTCGAACATCTTCACGCCGAACGCGATGTTGTCGTAGATCGACATCGGGAACGGTGTCGGCTTCTGGAACACCATGCCGACGCGCGCGCGCAAGAGCGAGATGTCCTTCGTCGTGTCGAGCAGATTGGCGCCGTCCATCAGGATTTCGCCTTCCGCGCGTTGCTCCGGATACAGCGCGAACATCTTGTTGAACGTGCGCAGCAACGTGGACTTGCCGCATCCCGACGGACCGATGAACGCGGTCACTTTCTTCTCGGGAATGCGCAAGTTGATGTTCTTGAGCGCGTGATACTTGTTGTAGAAGAAGTTGAGGTTGTTCACCTCGATCTTCGGCTTGATGGAATCCGCCGGCTGCGAGCCGTGCGTCGGACGTACGCTGCCCGGCGCGGGACCGCGCTCGACCGGCTTGGCTTCAGTCTTCGAATTCAGGTGGCTGACACCACTTTCGACCATGTTCATGGAATCACTCCACCCTTATTTCTTGGAAAAAATCGCGCGCGCCAGGATATTCAGACCCAGCACGCCGAGCGTAATCAGGAACACGCCGGCCCACGCGAGCGTTTGCCATTGCGGGAACGGGCTCATCGCGAACTTGTAGATCGTCACCGGCAGATTCGCCACCGGCTGATTCATGTCGAGCGTGAAGAACTGGTTCGACAGCGCCGTGAAGAGCAGCGGCGCGGTCTCGCCTGCAATGCGCGCGACGGCCAGCAGCACGCCCGTCACGATGCCGCCGACCGACGCCTTCAGCGTGATCGACATCACCATCTTCCACTTCGGCGTGCCGAGCGCGAAGGCCGCCTCGCGCAGCGCGTTGGGCACGAGGTTCAGCATGTTCTCCGTCGTGCGGATGACGATGGGAATCTGCAAGAGTCCGAGCGCGATCACGCCGGCCCAGCCCGAGAAACGCCCCATCTTCGCGACGACGAGCGCATACACGAAGAGACCGACGACGATGGACGGCGCGGACAGCAGAATGTCGTTGATGAAGCGCGTCACGTTCGCGAGCCAGCGCTTCTGCCCGTATTCCGCGAGATACACGCCCGCGAGAATGCCGAGCGGCGTGCCGATGCACGTTGCCAGCACGACGAGCATGAGACTGCCGACGATCGCGTTGGCGAGACCGCCGCCATCGGTGTTCGGCGGAGGCGTCGACTGCGTGAACAGTTCGACGGACAGCCCGGAGACGCCGAGCTTCAGCGTCGTGAAGAGAATCCACACGAGCCAGACGAGGCCGAACGCCATGGCCGCGAGCGAGAGCGTCAGCGCGATCGCGTTGGTGCCGCGGCGGCGGCGTTGCAGCTTCATGCGCGTGGCGACGGTGCGCTCGTGGTCCTGATTGAACGTTGCGGGACGGCTCACTTTGCACCCTCCGCGCGCTGCATGCGCATCAAGAGCAGCTTTGACAGCGCGAGCACGATGAACGTGATGACGAAGAGAATCAAACCGAGCTCCATCAGCGCGGATGTATGCAGGCCGGGGCTCGCTTCCGCGAATTCGTTCGCGAGCGCCGAGGTGATGCTGTTGCCCGGAGAAAAGAGCGACACGTTGTCGAGCAGATTGGTGTTGCCGATCACGAAGGTCACCGCCATGGTCTCGCCGAGCGCGCGGCCGAGACCGAGCATGACGCCGCCGATCACGCCGGCGCGCGTGTACGGCAGCACGATCTTCCACATCACTTCCCACGTCGTGCAGCCGATGCCGTACGCCGATTCCTTCAGCAGCACGGGCGTGACTTCGAACACGTCGCGCATCACGGACGCGATGTACGGAATGATCATGATCGCGAGAATAACGCCCGCGCACAGAATGCCGATGCCGATGGGCGGTCCCTGAAACAGCGCGCCGATGAGCGGCACGCCGCCGAGCAGCGCGCCGAGCGGCTTTTCGAAGTACGTCGCGAAGATCGGCGCGAACACGAGCAGACCCCACATGCCGTAGACGATCGACGGAATCGCCGCGAGCAGTTCAATGGCGACGCCGAGCGGCCGGCGCAGCCACGTCGGCGACAGTTCCGTCAGAAAGAGCGCGATGCCGAAGCTCACCGGCACCGCGATGATGAGCGCGATGATCGAGGTCGCGATGGTGCCGTAGATGGGCACGAGCGCGCCGAAGCTCTCGCTGGGCGGATCCCACTCCGCGCGCCAGAGAAAGCTGAGCCCGAATTTCTGGATGGTCGGCATCGACGCAATGATGAGCGAGACGATGATGCCGCCAAGCAGGAGCAGCGTCACCACGGCCGCCAGCCGGGTAATGCCGCCGAAAATGATGTCGCCGATACGGCTCGGCGCGCGCTGCGATTGCGCCGCCGGCGGTGCCGACGCTAAGTTGATGTCCGACATGGGAGCCTTGGTTACGCTACGTGTCAGACGCGCGGCAACCTCTCGATCGCCGCGCGGCTTGTTACTGCTTCTTTACTGCTTCTTTACTGCTTGCTTTGCTGCATTTGTCCGCCGCTTCAGCTTAGGACAGTTTCAGACAATATGACTGCGCTACTTCGGCATTACTCCGCGACCGGCTTACCCGAACCATCCTTGACTTTCGCCTTCCACTGCGTGCGGATTTCCGAGACGACCGACTCCGGCAGCGAGATGTAATCGAGGTCGTTCGCAGCCTGGCCGCCGTTCTTGAACGCCCAGTCGAAGAACTTGAGCGTCTCGGTGCCTTGCGCCGCCTTGTCCTGCGTCGAATGCAAGAGCACGAAGGTCGCGCCGACGATCGGCCATGCGTCCTTGCCCGGCTCGTTCGTCAGGATCTGATAGAACGACTTCGACCAGTCCGCGCCCGCGGCCGCCGCCTTAAACGTCTCCGTCTTCGGCTCCACCACCGTGCCCGCCGAATTCTTAAGGCCGACGTAGGTCATGTGGTTCTGCTTCGCGTACGCCCACTCGACATAGCCGATCGCGCCCGGCAGACGCTGCACGAATGCCGCGACGCCGTCGTTGCCCTTGCCGCCCGTGCCCGTCGGCCAGTTGACCGTCGAGCCCTCGCCCACCTTCGACTTCCAGTCGGCGTTGACCTTCGACAGATAATTCGTCCAGATGAAGCTCGTGCCCGAGCCGTCCGCGCGGCGCACCACGGCGATGTCGGTATCCGGCAGCTTGACCTTCGGGTTCAGCGCCGCGATAGCCGGGTCGTTCCACTTCTTGATCTTGCCGAGATAGATGTCGCCGAGCACCTGGCCCGACAGCGTCAGTTCGCCCGCCTTCACGCCCGGCACGTTGATGACCGGCACCACGCCGCCGACCACCGTCGGGAACTGGAAGAGGCCGTCTTTCGCGAGCTCGTCATCTTTCAGCGGAGCGTCGGAGCCCGCGAAATCGACCGTCTTCGCGATGATCTGTTTCACGCCGCCCGACGAGCCGATGCCCTGATAGTTGACCTTGCCGCCGCCGCTTTTTTGATAGGCATCTGCCCACTTGGTGTAGATCGGAGCTGCGAAGGTACTGCCCGCGCCGGTGATATCGGCCGCTTGCGCAGAGATGGCCAGCATTGCGCCAATTACGCCAGCGAGCGCGGTGTGCATCAATTTCATGAGACCTCCAGGGTTGAATAGCGTGTGGGACGATACGCGAAATATAGGCAGTCTCTGTGACAGTAATGTGACTCTCGGTTAAGGGCATGTGACAGGCGACTTTCAAACGGAAAGTCGATCGTGCGTTCATTCGTCAGGCTGCGAACGTGCAATAAAAAAGCGGGCCGAAGCCCGCTTTTCGCGAAACGTGCATTCTTCCGCGCACGCTTACGACGTGACGTCTTTTACGACCTGCGCAATCGTTTCCGCGTGCCGGACGGCGTCCGCCTGCGCGGCGGCTTCCACCATCACGCGCAACACCGGTTCCGTTCCCGACGCGCGAATCAAGACCCGACCGCGCGATTCGAGGGATTGCTCGGCTTGCTCGACGGCGCGGCGGATGGCGTCGCTGTTTTTCCAGTCCGCGCCCGCTTTCATGCGCACGTTGATGAGCTTCTGCGGAAAAAGGCTCACGCCGTCGAGCAGTTCGGCGAGCGTCTTGCCGCTGCGCTTGAGCGCCGCGAGCACGAGGAGCGCCGAGACGATGCCGTCGCCCGTCGAGTGCCGGTCCAGCGACAGAATGTGGCCCGAGCCTTCCGCGCCGAGTTGCCAGCCGCGCTCGCGCAGCTTCTCGAGCACGTAGCGGTCGCCGACCGCAGCGCGGACGAACTGCACGCCGGCCTCCTTCAGCGCGACTTCGACCGCCATGTTGGTCATCAGCGTGCCGACCGCACCTTCCACGTTGCCGTGCGTCGCGATGCGGTCCTTCACCAGCACGTAGAGCAACTCGTCGCCGTTATAGAGGCGCCCGGCCGAATCGACGATCTGCAGGCGGTCCGCGTCGCCATCCAGCGCGATGCCGATATCCGCACCATGCTCCTTCACCGCGCGCACGAGCGCATCCGGGGCCGTCGCGCCGACGCCATCGTTGATATTGAAGCCGTTCGGCGACACGCCGATCGGCACCACTTCCGCGCCGAGTTCGTGGAACACGTGCGGCGCGACGTCGTACGCCGCGCCGTGCGCGCAGTCGACCACCAGCTTCAAGCCGCGCAAGTCGAAGCTCGCGGGGAACGTGCTCTTGCAGAATTCGATGTAACGGCCGCCCGCGTCGTCGAGACGGCGCGCCTTGCCGAGCCGTTCGGACGGCGCGCAGTCCATCGGCTGTTCGAGCTGCGCCTCGATCTGGTGTTCGACTTCGTCGGGCAGCTTGTTGCCATCGGCGGAGAAGAACTTGATGCCGTTGTCCTCGTAGGGATTGTGGGACGCGCTGATGACGACGCCCGCCGACAGCCGCAGCGCGCGCGTCAGATAAGCGACGCCGGGCGTGGGCATCGGGCCGGCGAGCATCACGTCGACGCCGGCTGCCGAGAAGCCGGACTCGAGCGCCGCTTCCAGCATGTAGCCGGACACGCGCGTGTCCTTGCCGATGAGCACCGTCGGCCGGTTGCCCTTCTGCGGCGACTGGTCGCCGCCCGCGAGCACCTTCCCGGCCGCGTAGCCGAGCCTGAGCACGAAATCCGGCGTGATCGGGGCCGCGCCCACGCGCCCGCGAATGCCGTCCGTTCCGAAATATCGTCTTGCCATTGTTGCGTGACCCTCCTCGCGGATTACGGCGCCTGTTCTTTATCCGCGTTGTTCGTTGGTGAACTGCGAGCGCGAGCGCCTTCGCCGCAGTGCTACGACGCCAGCGCGCGTCAATCGTGCGCGCGACGCGCCGCCTGCCTGGTGGCTTGCCAAACTTTCAGTGCGTCTACGGTCTCGGCTACGTCGTGCACGCGGATGATGGCCGCGCCGCGTTCGGCCGCGCACACCGCCGCCGCGACACTCGCGAACACGCGCTCACTCGCGCTGCGACCGGTGACGGCGCCAAGCATCGATTTGCGCGACATGCCGGCCAATAGCGCGCGATGCGTGCCGCCTGGCAGCGTTGCCGCGAGTTCGGCAAGTAGCGTGTAATTATGCCCGACGGTTTTGCCGAAGCCGTAGCCGGGATCGAATGTGATGCGATTCGCCGCAATGCCCGCCGTCGTGAGCGCGGCCAGCCGCTCGGCGAAGAAGTCTCGCACCGAGGCGACGACGTCGTCGTAGACCGGTTCGTGAAGTTGCATCGTGCGGGGCTCGCCGAGCATGTGCATCACGCACAGACCGCAGTTGCTGTCCTTCACGGCGTCGAGTGCGCCGTCCTGGCGCAGCCCCCAGATGTCGTTGATCATGTCCGCGCCGGCTTCGAGCGCGGCGCGCATCACGGCGGGCTTGTAGGTATCCACCGAAAGCGGAACCTGCACGCCGCGCAATGCTTCGACAATCGGGACGACGCGTTCGAGCTCTTCGTCGAGCGGCACTGGCGGGGCGCCTGGACGAGTCGATTCGCCGCCGATGTCGATCATGTCCGCGCCGTCTGCGAGCATCTGCTCGGCGCGGGCCAATGCCGCGTCGCGGGAAAGAAAGCGGCCGCCGTCAGAGAACGAGTCCGGCGTGACGTTCAGGATGCCCATGACGAGCGGTCGCTCGAACGTCAGCGTGAAACGGCCGCATTGCAGCGGCTCGGCGAGTGCGGGGGAGGAAGTGAGCGTGGTCAAGCGTATGGGCGAGAGCGAGTGGCTGGGCGTTCGACCCGGCAGAACGCGGGCCTGAAAATAAAAATGGGCCGGCGTGCAGTGCACGCCGGCCCATGATACGACTCGGGAAGCTTAGGCCGGCGCGGTTGCGCTGCCCGGCTTCACTTCGGTGCCGCTATTGCCGCTCGAGGGCGAGTCGCCCGACGGCGGCGGCATGTTCTTCGGCGGACGCGGCGGACGGCCGGCCATGATGTCGCTGATCTGGTCTGCGTCGATGGTTTCCCATTCGAGCAGCGCCTTGGTCATGGCTTCGACCTTCTCGCGGTTGTCTTCCAGCAGCTTGCGCGCAAGCGCGTACTGCTCGTCGAGAATGCGGCGGATCTCAGCATCGACCTTTTGCAACGTCGCTTCCGAAACCGTCTTCGACGCGAGCTTGCCGAACATGCCGTCGGGTTCCGTGTCGACGTACACCATCGTGCCGAGCACGTCGGACATGCCGTAACGCGTCACCATGTCGCGCGCCATCTTCGTTGCGCGCTCGAAGTCGTTCGAAGCACCGGTCGACATCGAGTTCAGGAACACTTCTTCCGCTGCGCGGCCGCCGAACAGGATCGCGATCTCTTCAAGCATCTTGTCGCGATACAGGTTCACGCGATCATGCTCCGGCAGTTGCCACGTAACGCCCAGCGCCCAGCCGCGCGGCATGATCGTGACCTTGTGAACCGGGTCCGCATGCGGCAACAGCTTGGCGACGACCGCGTGGCCCGACTCGTGGTACGCCGTGTTGCGGCGTTCCTCTTCACGCATGACCGCCGACTTGCGCTCGGGACCCATGAAGATCTTGTCCTTCGCGTCCTCGAAGTCCTGCATTTCGACGATCCGCTTGCCGCGACGCGCCGCGAAGAGCGCGGCTTCGTTCACGAGGTTCGCGAGATCCGCACCCGAGAATCCCGGCGTGCCGCGCGCGATGACCGATGCGTCCACGTCGTTCGCAATCGGCACCTTGCGCAGATGCACCTTCATGATGTGCTCGCGACCGCGGATATCCGGCAGACCGACGTACACCTGACGGTCGAAACGGCCCGGACGCAAGAGCGCCTTGTCCAGCACGTCCGAACGGTTCGTCGCGGCGATCACGATGACGCCCGAATTCGCCTCGAAGCCGTCCATTTCGACGAGCATCTGGTTCAGCGTCTGCTCGCGCTCGTCGTTGCCGCCGCCCATGCCGGCGCCGCGATGACGGCCGACCGCGTCGATTTCGTCGATAAACACGATACACGGCGCATGCTTCTTGGCTTGCTCGAACATGTCGCGCACGCGGGCCGCGCCCACGCCGACGAACATTTCCACGAAGTCCGAACCCGAGATGCTGAAGAACGGCACCTTGGCTTCGCCCGCAATGGCGCGCGCCAGAAGCGTCTTACCAGTACCTGGAGGGCCGACCAGCAGCACGCCGCGCGGAATGCGCCCGCCGAGCTTCTGGAACTTCTGCGGATCGCGCAGGAAGTCCACCAGTTCCGACACTTCTTCCTTCGCTTCGTCGCAGCCGGCCACGTCCGTGAAGTTGATCGCGTTGTTGTTTTCGTCGATCAGCCGCGCTCGCGACTTGCCGAACGAGAACGCCCCGCCTTTGCCGCCTCCCTGCATCTGCCGCATCATGTAGAACCAGAAACCGATGATCAAGATCGTCGGCCCAAGGTAGTACAGCGCGGAGACGAGCGCATTCGGTTCATCGTCAGCCTTGCCGCTGACCTGAACGCCGTATTTCATCAGATCGCCGACCATCCAGATGTCGCCGGGCGACACGATCTGGTACTTCTGGCCGTCTGTCGGAGTGACCGTGAGATTGCGCCCCTGAACCGTGACGTTCTTGACCTTGCCGTTCTTGGCGTCGTCCATGAACTGCGAATACGACACGCCTTCCTGGACGCGGGGCTTATCGAACTGCTTGAACACCGTAAACAGCACCAGTGCGATCACGAGCCACACTGCCGCTTTAGAGAACATATTGTTGTTCAAAGCACCACTCCTCACTCATAGACGGGCGCCTACATAAACCTTGCGGCGCCACCAAAGCATTCTAATCCAGACCGCTAACCCCTGCCATAAGGTTTCACTACCGCCTAAATAGCGTTAGATGGTCTTTTTTCGGCATAATCCGCGAAAACATCGCTGAAATTCGCCGACATCGTTTAAGCGGGTCCGGCAGCCGGATTTTTGAGCCGCCGCCCGAGGATGAAAGTCTCGGACGATTTATCCCGAGACGCCTTGGGCTTGCGCGGCGCGACGACTTTGAACTGGTGCTTGAACTTCTCGACGATCTGGCTGTAGCCGCTGCCATGAAAACATTTGACTAGCAGCGCACCCTCCGGTTTCAGATGGTTTTGAGCGAATTCCAGCGCCAGGTCGCAAAGATGCTCGATCCGCGCCGCATCCGCACTCGCTACTCCGGAGAGGTTGGGGGCCATGTCGGAGATTACAAGGTCGACTTGCCGCTCACCGACGATTTCGTCCAGTTGCGCGAGCACCGAGTCCTCGCGGAAGTCGCCTTGAATGAAAGTCACGTCCGCGATCGGTTCCATCGGCAGGATATCGAGCGCGATGATCGTACCGTCGATGCCGCCCTCGCGCTGCGCGTCGCGCTTCGAACCCTGCGCGAGCTTGTTGCGCGCATACTGGCTCCAGCTTCCGGGCGTCGAACCCAGATCGACGATGACCTGCCCCGGCTTGATGAGCTTATCCTGCTCGTCGATCTCCTTGAGTTTGTACGCGGCGCGGGCCCGATAGCCCTCGCGCTGCGCCATCTTCACGTACGGATCGTTGATGTGGTCATGCAACCACGAATGATTGAAGCGATTCTTTGCCATTCAAGCTGAACTCATGCCGCATTCGTGCGGCGTGGAAGGTGTTTCGGTGGCGCGAGCAGTCCGCGCCGATGCGTGGTCTCGGGATTGCGTGCGCGAAATCTTGCAGCAACATGCGGCGCTTTTAGCGGATAATACGCGTCTTGTCGGCCGGAACGTTTCCGCGGGCGCTCGAATGCGCCCGGCAATCGCGTCTTCGGCCTATTTTGTTTTTGGCGGCGGTCCACCTCGACCGGCCGAACCCGGCCATCTTGCCGGCTTCTTCGCACTTCGCATACGCGTTTGGCACGCCGTCAGGCCCGCGCCGCCCTATTTTAGTCGACTCCCCAATTTCTCATGCCAGCTCTCGAACTCTCTCCTGCCCAACGCTCCGACCTGCGCTCCCAGGCCCATGCGCTCAAGCCCGTCGTGCTCGTCGGCGCGGAGGGTTTGACGGATGCCGTGCTGAACGAAATCGGCGTGCACCTCGAAGCGCACCAGCTCATCAAGATTCGCGTGTTCGGCGACGACCGCGAAGCGCGCATCGCCATTTACGACGAAATCTGCGACCGCCTGAACGCAGCGCCTATCCAGCATATCGGCAAGCTGCTCGTCATTTGGCGGCCGGAAGGCGCCGCGCCGGCAAAAAGCCGCAACACGCGCACGCGCAGCACTATGCCGCCGAGCGCGGCCGAAGCCGTCGAGCGCCCTTCGAAGGGCCGCGCGCCGCGCATCGTCAAAGCCGTGAAAATCTCGCGCGATGCACCTGCGTTCAAAAAGCCCAAGAAGCAGACGCTTAAAGTGCTCGGCAACGAGCGCGTGACCGCGGGTGGCAACGTGAAGCGCGCGAAGAAGCGTCAGACGAGCTCGAAGCGCCAGCATCAGGCCGCGAAGTAAGCAGCGCGGCGCGAGAGCGTTCGCGCCGCATGTGGCCACGGCGCGATTAGCTCCGCGCCCGCTTGGCCGCCATCTTCGCCGATTTGTTCTTCGGCACGATGGCGCTCGGCGCACTGCCCGGCAAGCGCCACACGAGCGCGATACCGAAAAGACATTCGATCAGATAGATGGCGCTCGATATGCCGTGCAGAATGCCGAACTGCCGCGCATACGGCGAACTGGCGAGATCGGTGCCGGCTGCCTGCGCCGCCATCCGCAGCGAGTTCATGAACGGCTGCAACGCAAAGTAACCGGCGAGCACGCACACCAGCATCACGGCGACAATCCACCGCACGCGCTTATAGTCCGCGATACCGCTTTTCACGAAGCGATTGCCGATCAGAACGAGAATCAGCGCGCTGACGACGCCCACGAACGCCTCGATCCTGAAGTACTGCGCGGCCACCGATCCGGCCACGGCAGAGTCCAGCATCGAAAAGAGAACGGGCGTGGCAACGAGGCCGAGCGTCAGCAGGCTGCCGACCCAGAGCATGCTGACGATGCGAAAAACGCGGTGCGCGATGGCCATCAGACGTAACGGACAGCGATGATTTCGTACTCGCGCGCGCCGCCCGGCGCCTGCACCGACGCGACGTCGCCTTCCGACTTCGAAATGAGCGCGCGCGCAATCGGCGAGCTCACCGAGATCAGGCCGTGATCGATATCCGCTTCGTCGTCGCCAACGATCTGGTAGGTCACCGTATCGCCCGATTCCAGGTCTTCCAGTTCGACCGTCGCGCCAAAGACCACGCGGCCATCCGCATCCACGGTCGTCGGGTCGATCACTTGCGCCGCCGCCAGCTTCGATTCGAGTTCGGCGATCCGGCCCTCGATGAAGCCCTGCTTCTCCTTCGCGGCATCGTATTCTGCGTTTTCAGACAGATCGCCCTGCGCGCGCGCTTCCGCGATCGCGTTGATGACCGCCGGACGCTCGACAGCCTTCAGGCGTTGCAATTCGTCGCGCAGCAACTCCGCGCCGCGCTTGGTCAAGGGAATCGTGCTCATAGACAACCCAAAGCAAAAAACAGCCGTAAAAAAATTACCGCGGTTAGCGCATCTCCCGTATTAGGAGATACCGCTCAACCGCGGCTCGTGTTACTTAGACCAGTCGTCGAAGCCTTAGTTTAGGCGAGCATGCAAGCCTTGTAAATCATAGACTTCCAAATCGCGCAGATAACGCAGGCCTTCCACGGCGGCACGCGCGCCCGACATCGTCGTGTAGTACGTGACCTTGTTGGCCTGCGCGCTCATGCGGATGGAGCGCGAATCGGCGATCGCCGCGCGGGTTTCATCGACCGTCGTGAAGACGAGCGCGATCTCGCCGTTCTTGATCATGTCGACGATATGCGGCCGGCCGTCCTTCACCTTGTTGACGACCTTGACCGGCACGCCCGCCGCCGCGATGGCCGCAGCCGTGCCCTTGGTCGCGACGATCGGATAGCCGAGCTCGTGCAGCATGCTCGCCACTTCCACGGCCTTAGGCTTGTCCGCGTCCATCACCGTCAAGAGCACCGTGCCCGATTCCGGCAAGCGCGAACCGGCCGCGAGTTGCGATTTGAAAAGCGCCTCGCCGAACGTGCGGCCCACGCCCATCACTTCGCCGGTCGAACGCATTTCCGGTCCGAGAACCGGATCGACCGTCGGGAACTTGACGAACGGGAACACCGCTTCCTTCACGCTGAAGTACGGCGGCACCACTTCCTTCGTCACGCCTTGCTGCGCGAGCGTCTGACCGACCATCGCGCGCGCGGCGATCTTCGCGAGCGGCAGGCTCGTCGCCTTCGACACATACGGCACCGTGCGCGATGCGCGCGGGTTCACTTCCAGCACGTAGATGACGTCCTTCTTCGTGCCGTCGTCCTGCGGAACCTGCTGGATGGCGAACTGCACGTTCATCAGGCCGACGACGTTCAGCGCCTTGGCCATGGCAGCGGTTTGACGCTTCAGCTCGTCGACGGTCGCGTCCGACAGCGAATACGGCGGCAGCGAACAGGCCGAATCGCCCGAATGCACACCCGCCTGCTCGATGTGCTCCATCACGCCGCCGATGAACACGGCTTCGCCGTCCGAGATGCAGTCGACGTCGCATTCGATCGCGTCGTTCAGGAACCGGTCGAGCAGCACCGGCGAATCGTTCGACACCTTCACGGCCTCGCGCATGTAGCGTTCGAGGTCGCGCGGCTCGTGCACGATTTCCATCGCGCGGCCGCCCAGCACGTACGAAGGACGCACGACGAGCGGATAACCGATTTCTTCCGCAAGCTTCAACGCTTCGTCTTCGGTGCGCGCGGTGCGGTTCGGCGGCTGACGCAAGTCGAGATCCTTCAGCAGCTTCTGGAAGCGTTCGCGGTCTTCGGCGGCGTCGATCATGTCCGGCGACGTGCCGATGATCGGCACGCCGTTCGCCTCGAGGTCCAGCGCGAGCTTGAGCGGCGTCTGGCCGCCGTACTGCACGATCACGCCGACCGGCTTTTCCAGATCGACGACTTCGAGCACGTCTTCGAGCGTGAGCGATTCGAAGTAGAGGCGGTCGGAGGTGTCGTAGTCCGTGGACACGGTCTCCGGATTGCAGTTGACCATGATGGTTTCATAGCCGTCTTCGCGCATGGCGAGCGCGGCGTGAACGCAGCAGTAGTCGAACTCGATGCCCTGCCCGATCCGGTTCGGCCCGCCGCCGAGCACCATGATCTTCTTCTTGTCCGTCGGATTCGCTTCGCACTCGTCCTCGTACGTCGAGTACATGTAGGCGGTCTTCGTCGCGAATTCGGCCGCGCACGTATCGACGCGCTTGTACACCGGACGCACCTTCAGTTCATGGCGCTTCTTGCGCACGTCGGCTTGCGTCGAGCCCGTCAGCTTCGCGAGACGCCGATCCGAGAAGCCGCTCTTTTTCAGATACAGCAGTTCGTCGCGCGTGAGGCTTTCGAGCGCACGGCCTTGCAGCGCCTTCTCCTTCAGCACGATCTGTTCGATCTGCGCGAGGAACCACGGGTCGATCGACGTTTCCTCGAAGATTTCCTCGGGCGTGAGGCCGAGGCGGAAAGCGTCGCCGAGATACCAAATGCGGTCCGGGCCCGGCTCGCCGATCTCGCGGATCACTTCGTCGCGGCTCGTGGTCTTTTCGTCGAGACCGTCCACGCCGACTTCCAGACCGCGCAGCGCCTTCTGGAACGACTCCTGGAACGTGCGGCCAATGGCCATCACTTCCCCGACCGACTTCATCTGCGTCGTGAGACGCGAATCGGCCTCGCGGAATTTCTCGAACGCGAAACGCGGCACCTTCGTCACGACATAGTCGATGGTCGGCTCGAACGATGCCGGCGTCTGTCCGCCGGTGATTTCGTTCTTGAGCTCGTCGAGCGTGTAGCCGCAGGCGAGCTTCGCGGCGACCTTCGCGATCGGGAAGCCCGTCGCCTTCGACGCCAAAGCGGATGAGCGCGACACACGCGGATTCATCTCGATGACGACCATGCGGCCGTCCTTCGGGTTGATCGCGAACTGCACGTTCGAGCCGCCCGTGTCCACGCCGATCTCGCGCAGCACCGCGAGCGACGCGTTACGCAGCACCTGATACTCCTTGTCGGTGAGCGTCTGCGCGGGCGCGACGGTGATGGAGTCGCCGGTGTGCACGCCCATCGGATCGAGGTTTTCGATCGAGCACACGATGATGCAGTTGTCCTTTTTATCGCGGACCACTTCCATCTCGTACTCTTTCCAGCCGAGCAGCGATTCTTCGATCAAGAGCTCGCGCGTCGGCGAAAGATCGAGACCGCGACGGCAGATTTCCTCGAACTCTTCCTTGTTGTACGCGATGCCGCCGCCCGATCCGCCGAGCGTGAACGACGGCCGGATCACGGTCGGATAACCGCCGCTGCCGGTCGCTTCGGCGATCTGCGCCTGGACGGCGAGCGCCTCTTCCATCGAATGCGCGATGCCCGACTTGGCCGAACCGAGGCCGATCTTGGTCATCGCGTCCTTGAACTTCTGGCGGTCTTCCGCCTTGTCGATGGCTTCCGGCGACGCGCCGATCAGCTCGACGTTGTACTTCTCCAGCACGCCGTGATGGAACAGGTCGAGCGCGCAATTGAGCGCGGTCTGCCCGCCCATGGTCGGCAGGATCGCGTCCGGGCGCTCCTTCGCGATGATGCGCTCGACCACTTCCCACGAAATCGGCTCAATGTAGGTGACGTCCGCCGTGTTCGGATCGGTCATGATCGTCGCGGGATTGCTGTTGACGAGAATGACCTTGTAGCCTTCCTCGCGCAGCGCCTTGCACGCCTGCGCGCCGGAATAGTCGAACTCGCACGCCTGACCGATGATGATCGGGCCCGCGCCGATGATGAGAATGCTCTTGATGTCTGTGCGCTTCGGCATAACTGTGCTCTGTGGTGTTCTTTATGCGGCGACCTTCGCCGTCTCCATCAGCTTGATGAAGCGGTCGAACAGATACGCGATGTCGTGCGGGCCGGGCGACGCTTCCGGGTGGCCCTGGAAGCAGAACGCGGGCTTGTCGGTCAGCGCGAAGCCTTGCAGCGTGCCGTCGAAAAGCGAGACGTGCGTGACCTTGGCGTTCGCGGGGAGCGTCGCGGCATCGACCGCGAAGCCGTGGTTCTGCGACGTGATCACGACGCGGCCGTCTTCCATGTCCTTCACCGGATGATTCGCGCCGTGGTGGCCGGTCTTCATCTTCGTGGTCTTGGCGCCGACGGCGAGCCCCATGATCTGATGCCCGAGGCAGATGCCGAACGTGGGAATGCCGCGCTCGATGAATTCGCGCGTGGCGGCGATCGCGTAGTCGCACGGTTCGGGGTCGCCGGGGCCGTTCGACAGGAAGATGCCGTCCGGGTTAAGCGCCAGCGCGTCGGCGGCAGTCGCTTCAGCCGGAAGCACGGTCACGTGACAGCCGCGCTCGGCCAGCATGCGGAGAATGTTGTACTTGACGCCGTAGTCGAACGCGACGACGCGGAATTTCGGCGCGTCCTGCGTGCCGTAGCCGCTGCCGAGGCGCCATTCGCGCTGCGTCCACTCGTAACGCTCTTTCGTCGACACGACCTTCGCGAGGTCCATGCCGGCGAGTCCGGGGAACGAGCGCGCGAGTTCGAGAGCCTTCGCCTCGTCGTCGCTGCCGGCGAGAATGCAGCCGTTCTGCGCGCCCTTGTCGCGCAAAATGCGCGTGAGCTTGCGCGTGTCGATGCCCGCAATGGCGGGGATGCCTTGCGCCTTCAGATAATCGGAGAGGGTTTGCTCGGAACGGAAATTCGAAGCGAGCACCGGCAGGTCACGGATGATGAGGCCGGCGGCATGGACTCGGCTGGCTTCGACGTCCTCGGCGTTGACGCCGACGTTGCCGATATGCGGATACGTCAGGGTGACGATCTGGCGGGCGTAGCTCGGATCGGTCAGGATTTCCTGATAGCCGGTGATCGCGGTGTTGAACACCACTTCGCCGATCGTCGAACCTTCGGCGCCGATCGATTGACCACGAAAGACCGTGCCGTCGGCAAGTGCGAGAAGTGCTGGGGAGAATGACGGCAACACGGGAAGCTCCTTGGGGGAACACCCTGTTACCGACCTGTCTGTCCGAAATTCAGGCGTGGGGCCGCGGCACGAAACGAGCGCGGGCATCCTTGCGCGAGGGCGGCGGCTGACACGCGGGAAACCCGGGAATCGCGGCTCCGACCAGCTTGCTCGCACTAAGCGAACGAGGTTGCGGAGCGGACGATTGCGGCGTGCAGCGCGCGCTGCCAGGCGCAGCGAACGACGGTGTATGGGAGGTAGGCGCTAGGGTGCGGGTTGATATGCTCAAACCTTCGAATTATAGCGTGAAATCAGACGTTTCGCCAAATTTCGGAAGTCTCCGCTTGCCGCACGTCCCGTTCTCGCGACACCTCTACGATGCAGTTCGCCCCGTCTTATGCAGCACGCGGCTCGGCAACACGTACCATACCGCGCTCGCCAATTGCAACGCGATCAAAACGCTCCACACCGTCACGTGCGCAGCTGCCGGATAGTGGCCGCTTTCCGGCGTCCAGCGCGAAAGCACTGCGCCCACGCCGACCTGGAACCCGAAGATCAACAGGAAAATCACGAGCGTGAGCGTCGTCGTCGCCCGGCCGATCATGTGCGACGGGAAATACTCGGCCATCACCGCATAGCTCAATATGCCCGTGCCGCCGAACACGCCGTACGCGGCAAGTAACGTCGCGGGCGGCAGCGGCACGCGCAGCACCATCAACACCTGCACGAGCACGTAGAGCGCCATTCCCACGCCGCAGAACGCGTAGACGGACACGCCGCGCCGCTCCATGCCGCGCGCCGCCGCGCCGAAGCCGACGCAACCGAGCATCATCGCGAAACCGAGCACCGAGACGAGCGCGGCGGCGTGCGCGGGCGTCAGGTTCATCACGTCGAGCAGATAGGGGCGGATCCACAGCGATTGCATCGCGTAAAAGACGCCCTGCGTGACGACGGAGAACGACGCGATCTTCCAGAACGCGCCGCTTTTGAGGATGTGCCAGGTGCCCTTGAACTGGCTGATGATATCGGCCTGATGATGCGTGTCGGCCTTGCGAGGCGCGAACAGCGCGATGGCTGCCGCGACGACGAGCGTGAAGACGCCAAGGCCGATCGACACCTGCCGCCATGTCGCCGTCTGCAACAGCGACGCGAGCGGCGAGCCGACGACCACGCCGCCGAGCCCGCCGACCGCCATCGTGAAGCCGTTGACGAGCGGCAGGCGCGCGACCGGAAAATGCTGCGCGGACGCCTTAAACGCCGCGCTCAGACAGACGGAAACGCCTACGCCGATCAGCAAGCGGCCCACCATCAATCCGCCCAGCCCGTGCGACGCACCGAACGTCCAGATGCCGGCCGCCGCGAAGACCAGCATGCCGGCGGTGACGCGGCGCGGCCCGTAGTGGTCGAGCAGCACGCCGACCGGAATCTGCGCGATCGCGAAGCCGATGAAATAGAGCGACGTTAGCAAGCCGAGATCGGCGGCGGAGAGACCGAGATCATGCGTGATGAGCGGCGCGAAGCCGAGATTGACGCCGCGGAACACGTACGAGACGAAATACCCGGCGGCGAAGAGGAAGAACACCCGGAGACGAACGGAGGACGGCATGCGCTGGACAGTTGTTCTTTTGAAACGCCAGTTTAACTGCGCCGCCAAATGAAAACGCCGTCACCTTGGTGACGGCGTGGAATAAGCAGAAAGCGCGAGCCGCGCTGCGCTTATTTCTTCTTGGCCTTGGAACCGGCCGAATGCGCGGCGGCGTGCTTTTCCGTCTTGGCCGCGGCAGCGGGCTTGGCGGAAGCCCCCGTCTTCGGCGAGATCGTGGCCGACACGCGCGTGAGCGTATGCCCCGGCGCCTTGCCGTGCGGCGTTTTCGCGGTGACATGCGTGCCGATTCGGCTGACGCCGCCCGAAGAACGGCTCGACGCCGCCACCGTCTCGACGCGCACCGGGCCCGGCTCGGCGGGCACGGCACGACCGTACGGAACATGCAGCACGACCACTTGCCCCGGCATGAACATATCGCGATGCGTATGGTTCCAGGCGCGCACCTGCGCCACTGATACGTTGTAACGGTCCGCCAGCGTCGCGATGGACTGCTTGCGGCGCACGCGAATGGCCATCTTGCGCGTGTCGGGCACGTCGCGCTCGACCGCGAGCATCGCGTTGGCGGCGACGTCCGCGCTGATGTCTTCGTCGTCGTCGTCCGTACGCGGCACGACGATGGTCGAACCCGGCTTCAGACGCATGCCCGCCGGAATGCGATTGACCGACATGAGCGTGTCCGCGTCGACGCCGATCTTCTCCGCGATGGCTGCGGGCCGCGCCCGCTCCGTCACCGTGTACGTGGTCCACGACGACAACGCGCCCGTGTACGAACCGAGGTTGCGCTGGAACGTGGCGGCGTTGTCGAACGGCAGCAGGATTTGCGGATTCGTCGCGCCGAGAATGACCGGCTTCGAGAACGACGGATTCAGCGAGCGGAATTCCTCGACGCTCATGCCGGCGAGCTTCGCGGCCATGGTCACGTCGATATCGCGCGCGGTCGTGACCGTGACGAAGTACGGGTGATTCGGAATGTCCGGCAGCGCGAGACCGTACTGCTGCGGATTCGTCACGATATTCTTGACGGCCTGCAGCTTCGGCACGTAATTGCGCGTCTCGTTGGGCATGCGCAGGCTTTCGTAGTCGGTCGGCAAGCCGGCCGCTTCGTTGCGCGCAATGGCCCGCTGCACATTGCCCTCGCCCCAGTTGTATGCGGCAAGCGCCAGGTGCCAGTCGCCGAACATGTCATGCAGACGCGAGAGATAGTCGAGCGCGGCGCTCGTCGACGCAAGCACGTCGCGGCGCTCGTCCTGCCACATGTTCTGCTTGAGGTTGTAATCGCGGCCGGTGCCCGGCACGAACTGCCACATGCCGGCCGCCTTCGCAACCGACAGCGCCTGCGGGTTGTACGCCGACTCGATGAACGGCAAAAGCGCCAGTTCCGTCGGCATGTGGCGCTGCTCCAGTTCCTCGACGATGTGATACAGGTACTTCTGCGAGCGCGTGGTCATGCGCTCGACGTAATCCGGACGCTGCGCGTACCAGTTCACCTGCATGTCGACGAGATCGCTTTGCAGGTCCGGAATCTGGAAGCCATTGCGAATGCGGCTCCACAAGTCCGCGGAACCGGCGAGCGAAGTGACAGGCGTCTTGTCGACGTTGATGGTTTCCTTGGCGGCTGCGGTGCGGCGAATCGTGTCGGCGACTTGTTGCTGCGAGGCGGCGGTAGGAGTGGCGGAAGTAGGATCGGAGGCGGGCGCTGTCGGCCCCTGGCTGGCGCACGCGGCCAGCGTCAGGACGGATAGCGCACTTAATGTTAGTCGCATGAACGTCTCGGCTTCCAAAAGATATGCTTGGAAATTTGGAGCCGATGGTACGGAACCGAACCTAGGACGTCAATAAGAATGCACGTAAAACCCCTGCAAAATCTTGCATCTATCGCCGTTCCTAAAGTATTGGATTAAGTTCCCTGCGATCAGCGGAAGTTATCCTTCCATCCGCGCAGCATGCGGAACGCCTCCGTGCGGCTGCTGACCGGCTCCTGGAACTGCGCGACAAGCGCCGCTTGAATTGTCGGCTGATCGACGCGCAAGAACGGATTTACCGCTTTTTCATGACCGATGGTCGTAGGCAGCGTCGGCTTGCCGGCGGCGCGCAGCGCCTGCGCTTCGTCGCTCCAGCGTGAGAGCGCCGCGCTGTCCGGCTCGCAGGCCCGCGCGAAGCGAATGTTCGACAGCGTGTACTCGTGCGCGCAGTGCACGAGCGTCGCGTCCGGGAGCGCGGCGAGTGCGTCGAGCGACGTGAGCATTTGCTGCGGCGTGCCTTCGAAAAGACGCCCGCAGCCGCTCGCGAACAGCGTGTCGCCGCAAAAGACATGCGGCGTGCCGTTGCCGTCGTCTTCCTGGAAGTAAGCGATATGGCCGGCCGTATGGCCGGGCACATCCATAACGGTGAAGCGGAGCGCAGGCTGCGCGATGCGTACCGTGTCGCCGCCTGCCAGCCGCTCGGTCAGATGCTCGATGCGCTCGCCGGCCGGTCCGTACACCGGAATGCCCTCGTCCGATCGGCTATCGAGCAATGCTTTCACGCCGCCGACATGGTCGCGATGATGGTGCGTGAGTAAAATAGCGGTCAGCCGCCAGCCGCGTTCGGCGAGATAGGCCTCGACGGGCGCGGCGTCGCCCGGGTCGATCACGACGGCATTGCGCGAATCCGACACGAGCCAGATGTAGTTGTCTTCGAAGGCCGGGACCGGCACGTACTCGAGTTCGCGCCTGGGCGCGCGTTTGGACGAATCTTCAGCAAACGAATCCATGGCGATCATCTACGCGGCATCCGAACATGTCTGACCGAGCGATTATAGACTGGCCCGCCTGGACGAACTCCGCGCCCGGACGCTACGTGCTGGAGTGGGAGCAGGCGCAGCTCGACCGCGTGGTCTGCGACATCTTCGGCTATCACGCGCTTCAGCTCGGCATGCCGCAACTGGACGCCTTGCGCGAGAATCGCATGACCGGGCGCGCGCTCGTACTCGACGCCGAAAGCGGCGCGAGCGCGCCGTACACGCTGCCGCGCACGTCCGCACGAGGCGCGAGCGCGCCGGAAGGCCGGAGCACGGTCTGGTGTGAATTCCTGGATTTGCCGTTCGAAGCGCAGAGCGTCGATTTGCTCGTGCTGCCGCATACGCTGGAATTCTCGCGCGATCCGCACCGGCTTTTGCGCGAAGCCGAGCGCGTGCTCGTGCCCGAAGGCCAGCTGATCATCCTGGGTTTCAATTCGCTGAGCTTGTGGGGCGCGCGGCAATCGCTCGGCAAGGTGGCAGGACGCCCGTTCGTGCCAGAGGCGCACGACATGATCGCGTTCACGCGCATCAAGGACTGGATAAAGCTGCTCGGCTTCGACCTTGAACGCGGGCGCTTCGGCTGCTATCGTCCGCCGCTGCTGACGGACAAATGGCTGCAGCGCTATGAATTCATGGAGCCCGCCGGCGACCGCTGGTGGCCCATCTTCGGCGCTGCGTACATGATCACCGCGGTGAAGCGCGTGCGCGGCATGCGGCTCATCGGTCCACGCAAGCTGATCAAAACCGCGCTCGCGCCCGGACTCGCGCCGGTCGCGGCCCCGCACACTCGCAACGAGCATTGATGACTGACGAATCCGCATCGGCCAAAGTAATCGACATCTATACTGACGGCGCCTGCAAAGGCAATCCCGGTCCAGGCGGCTGGGGCGCGCTTCTGCGTTTCGGCGCGCTCGAAAAGGAACTGTTCGGCGGCGAAGCCGCGACCACGAACAACCGCATGGAGTTGATGGCCGTGATCGCCGCCCTCGAGGCGTTGAAGCGGCCGTGCCACGCCGTGATTCACACCGACTCGCAATATGTGCAGAAAGGTATCAGCGAGTGGATTCACGGCTGGAAGAAAAAGAACTGGATGACGGCCGCCAAGACGCCCGTGAAAAACGCCGACTTGTGGAAGCGCCTCGACGCGCTCGTCGCGCAACACGAGATCGAATGGCGCTGGGTCAAAGGACACGCCGGCCATCCCGAAAACGAACGCGCCGATGCGCTCGCCAATCGCGGCGTGACATCGCTTGCCGAAAGCTGAACGCTGCACTACACCGAATCTCATGCGCCAACTGATATTGGACACCGAAACCACCGGCCTGAACGCTCGCACGGGCGACAGGATCATCGAAATCGGCTGCGTCGAGCTGATCAATCGCCGGCTGACGGGCAACAACCTGCACATCTACGTCAACCCGGAACGCGACAGCGACCCCGGCGCGCTGGCGGTGCACGGCCTCACCACCGAATTCCTGAGCGACAAGCCCAAGTTCGCGGAGATCGCCGCGCAGCTGCGCGATTTCATCGCGGGCGCGGAGCTCATCATCCACAACGCGCCCTTCGATATCGGCTTTCTCGACATGGAGTTCGCGCTGCTCGGGCTGCCGAAGGTGTCCGAGATCTGCGCCGGCGTGATCGACTCGCTCGCGCACGCGAAGCAGATGTTCCCCGGCAAGCGCAATTCGCTCGACGCGCTGTGCGACCGCTTCGGCATCAGCAACGCGCACCGCACGCTGCACGGCGCGCTGCTCGACTCCGAATTGCTCGCCGAGGTCTATCTGGCGATGACGCGCGGCCAGGAGAGCCTCGTCATCGACATGCTGGGCGACGCGGAAACGGAAGGCGCGACGGCTGCGCCGCGCATCGCGCTGGACGACCTCGATCTGCCGGTGATCGTCGCGAGCGGCGAAGAACTCGCTGCGCACGAAGCGGTGCTCAACGATCTCGACAAGGCTCTCAAGGGCACGAGCGTGTGGCGAACAGAAGCGCCGCAGACCGAGCCGGATGCGGTCGCCGCATAATTTTTCGAAATTGCTTAAAGAATCGCTTTACGAGACGAGATAGTCCTGACATAATCTCAATCTCTTCGGGTGGTTAGCTCAGCGGTAGAGCACTGCCTTCACACGGCAGGGGTCACTGGTTCGATCCCAGTACTACCCACCAGAATTCTGGTGCTGGTAACGCCAAGACACCGAAGATCAAAAGGCCCAAGTCTAGCGACTTGGGCCTTTTTCATTTCCCGCGCGCAAACCCGGCACTTCACCTCGCCCAAACGCCCCGCGCCATCCCAGTCGCCGCAATCACCATCACGATGACGAGCGCCGCCTCGAGATCGCTCATCCACGCGAAGCGCCGCGCGCGCGTCAAGTCGATCGCCCCGCCCTGCGCCAGCGCCGCACGCCAACGGATCAGCGCGAGCATCGGCGAAACTTCGATCAGCAGAATGACCACGAGCGCGGTCATCTTCAGGTGAAAAAGCGGCTCGTGCAGATAGTACGCACCGCCCTTCTCGAAGCTTCCGAACGCGCGCGTCAGGCCGGTGACGATCAGCACGGCAGCCGCGATGCCCCACACCGCGTCCGACCGGAACACATCACGCAGACGCAATGCGTTCGCTTGCACCGATTCCGCCGCGTCCAGCCGGCGCAATGCGCGCGCACGCGCGAGTACCGAACCGAGCGCGAAGCCGAAGGCGAGCAGATGAAGCGCGGCGAGCAACCAACGTATCAGCATCCTTTCCTCCACGATCGACAAGAAACACCGGTACGGCTCCGCCCGACGCAGCTTAGACCTGGCTCAGCGTGGCGTCGAGCGCGCGTGCGGCGCTGCGGTCGCTCTCGGTGGAAAGCGACGCGCGAAAAACCGTCGTGCGATTGTGACCGGCCGCGGCGGGCGAATCCCACAGCAGTTCCACTTTCGGACGCCGCAAAAACCAGCTTCGCCGCGCGATGCCGTTCGATGCCACAGGCACCGCGGCCGGCTGCGCCGATGCCGCCAGGACCGGCCATTTCACCGACAGTTCTCGTGCGTCGTACTGGCCGAGCTTGCGGCTTTCGGCCCAGACCATCGCCGTGCGCGTGACGGGATCGAGCGAAATGGCATAGCGGCCGATAGCGAAGCGCCGCGCCGCGATGTTCGTGCGCCATAGCGCGCGGGGCCGGCAGATCCACATCACCACCGCATACAGCGCCGGCGCGACCGCCAGCCAGCCGTTGGTTTCAGCGAGCGTGTGCACGAAGCGCCGCCAGCCCGACGTCCACACGAACGCGCCAACCGAAAAAATCGCGAAGCCGAACGTCAGCAGCGCGAGCAGCCGCAGCGCTTGCCGAAGCCACTGCGGCAACGGGTGCAGCGGACGCTCCATGCGCGGCTTCGCGCCCGGCAGCACGATCAGAAGGAAGATCAAGACGAGATTAAGGCAGGCCCATGGCGACGAAGTCATCGCGCGCACCGAGGACAGATAGCCCATCTGCGACATCGAGAGCGCCCATCGTGCCGCGAGGATCACGCCGATGGCCCGCAGCGCGAACAACGTCCCTGCGCCCGGTGCCGGGCTCGCGCTGGTTTGCTTGGTTCTCGCCAAAGGGTGCGCTCCTGTCCACAAACGTTGCCTGCCGCCGCTGTCTGTGCGAGCGGGCGGCCACTGCGCCTTGCGCAGCGCAAAGCTCGGACATTATAGGGAGATTACGGAGGGCGTCATCGGTTTCGCTTCGCGCATGCGGCGCAGCGCTCGAATTACGTCTGGACTGTGCCATTACGACAACGCCCCGCGCACCTTTCGGCGGGCGGGGCGTTCTCCGAGCCGCATCGCTGCGGCCACGGACAGTTCGCAGCTATCAGGCGTTCACTTCGCGCAGAACGGTGCGGCGCTTCTGGCGCAGCAGTTCCTCGTAGTTCTGCACGTAGCGCGCCGCCATCACCTTCGACGAGAAGCGCGTCTCGAACGTCTCGCGAACCTTCGCGCGCGACAGCGAGTCTAGGCGCTTCACCGCGGCGATCGCCGAGAGTTCGTCTTCCACGACGAAGCCCGACACGCCGTTCTCGATCACTTCCGGCACCGAGCCGCGATTGAACGCGATCACCGGCGTGCCGCAGGCCATCGCCTCGATCATCACGAGGCCGAAGGGCTCCGGCCAGTCGATCGGGAACAGCAGCGCATGCGCGTTGCCGAGAAATTCGGTCTTCTCGGCCTCGCTAATCTCGCCGATGTACTCGACGTGCGGCAACGCGAAGAGCGGCTTGATCTCTTCTTCGTAGTAAGCGCGGTCGGCCTTGTCCAGCTTCGCGGCGATCTTGATCTTCATGCCCGCGGCCTGCGCGATGCGGATGGCGCGGTCCACGCGCTTCTCCGGCGAAATGCGGCCGAGGAACGCGAGATAGCCGGGCTTCACGTTCGGAATGGGCTTGAGCAGGTTTTCCGGCAGGCCGTGGTACACCGTCGAGAGCCAGTTGGCTTGCGGTAGCGGCTGGCGCTGGTTGTCGGAAATCGACACCACCGGCACGTCCTTGAACGTATTGAAGATCGGCTGGAGTTCCGGCAGATCGAGACGGCCGTGCATCGTCGTCAGGAACGGCACCGGCTGACGCGCGAACAGCGAGAACGGGTAATAGTCGATATGGAAATGCAGCACGTCGAACTCGTCGGCGCGGCGGCGGACTTCTTCGAGCAACAGCATGTGCGGCGCCATCGTGTCGCGGATGGTCGGGTCGAGGCGCAGCGCTTGCGGCCAGAAGGCTTCGAGCTTCGCGGACGTCTGCGAATCACCGCTCGCGAAGAGCGTGACGTCGTGTCCAGCCTCGACAAGAGCCTCGGTCAGATAAGACACCACGCGTTCCGTGCCGCCGTAGAGCTTCGGCGGAACAGCCTCGTGGAGGGGCGCGATTTGAGCGATTCGCATGATCGTGAAACTCCTAATAAAAGGTCAGGCAAGGTACTGCTGTCATGTTTGACATCGGGAGCGAATCGCTCGGCTCGGGCGAGAGCTTTTCGCGGCGCGTCGGCCTCGGCAGCGGCTGGTGCTCGAGTGAAAAAGCGGGTCGCTGATCACCGGCTCCACGCGGGCGTTGCCACAAGCAACTTCGGAGCCATATCTCAAAAACCGCCGCGCCCAGCAATAAACGCGCTCGGGCTCGGGCGGTTGACGACTTCCTACAGAAAGCTGTCAAAAAGTCTAAGTGAAAACCCGGAGCGCATTATGGAGCCTTTTACATCGGCGACAGGGAGTCATTTCAACTTATTTACCTTGTTACACCGGGGAAACATTTAACAAACCCCTGTTTATTAAGGTTGTTCTACATTGGAGCACGTGCCGCGGCGATGCACGGGCGGCCACTCGCTCGCTGTCGTCGCGAGACACATTGAACGGGATGCTGGCGCATCCCATGCTTATATCGACGCTGCCGCGCGAGAAGCTCCCGGACAGGAGCACGCGCGGCGGCCCGCCAGCCGCCGCTTCATCGCAAAAATGCGCGCGATATGCTTACAATGCGCGCCCAAGCCGAAAAGACGTGCTCGCGGATACGACGCGAAGCGCACAGTCGATGTACGGACGGCAACATCCGCCGTGCATCATTTGCCTGAACGACGTTCGCACGCCCGGTTACTGGCTACAATTCAGCGATGGAGACGGCGCCGCGCCGCCTCGGTTTCGATGTCAATCGCGCCGGCCACGCCGACGCATCGGACAGGCAGTGCATCCGCATGGCATCGCCCGAAGGCGCAACACACGCTCAACCGCTTTACGACCCAAAAAGACCATTGGACCAACTCACCGTCTCCCAGCGTAACGCGCACAACGCCAAGCTCGCGAGCTATGCGCACCGCCCGCTCGCGTTCCTGATGCGCTACATCCGCCGGCATCCGATCGCCCATGCCATCGTGCTCGCGAGCGTGTTCGCGGCCGTCGGGTGCGCGCTGGCGTCGCAATACGCGATCAAGCATCTGATCGACGTGCTCGGTCAAGGGCGCGGCCACCCCGGCCCGCTCTGGGGCGCGTTCATGATCCTGGTCGGCCTGATCGCCGCCGACAACCTGCTGTGGCGGGTCGGCGGCTGGGTCGGCGCGCATGTGTTCGTCATCGTCACGGGCGATCTGCGCAAGGACCTGTTCTCGTACCTCTCCGGCCATTCGCCGACGTACTTCTCCGAGAAGCAGCCCGGCATGCTGGCGAGCCGCATTACCGCGACCTCGAACGCCATCTACACCTCCGAAAACGTGATGGCGTGGAACGTCCTGCCGCCGTGCATTGCGGTGCTGGGCGCGATCGTGATGATCGTCGCGGTCAATCCGCTGATGGCGGCGGGCCTCATGGCTGCCTCCATCATTCTCGCGCTCGTGCTCTACCGGCTCGCGAAGCGCGGCTCGGCGCGGCATCACAGCTTTGCGTCGAAGGCGGCGTCGGTGGATGGCGAACTCGTCGACGTGATCGGTAACATGGCACTCGTGCGCGCGTTCGGCATGACGTTCCGCGAGCAAAAACGCTTCGGCTCGACGGTGAAGGCCGAAATGGTCGCGCGCCAGCAAAGCCTGCTCTACCTCGAAAAGCTGCGCCTCTTCCACGCCGTCGTCACCGCGATTCTTTCCGCTGGCTTGCTCGGCTGGGCGCTGTGGCTGTGGTCGCAAGGCCGCGCGACGTCCGGCGATATCGTGCTCGTCAGCTCGCTCGGCTTCACCATTCTGCACGGCACGCGCGATCTCGCCGTCGCGCTCGTCGATGTGACGCAGCACGTCGCGCGTCTCGCCGAAGCCGTTCAGACGCTGCTCGAGCCGCACGGCATGCCGGACCGGTCGGACGCGACAGAGCTCGTGCCGCAAGGCGGGCGCGTCGATTTCGAAGGCGTGACGTTCGCGTATCCGCGCCGCCGTCCGATTCTCGACAACTTCCATCTGCATATCGAGCCGGGGCAACGCGTCGGCTTGATCGGCAAGTCGGGCGCGGGCAAGTCCACGGTGCTCGCCCTTCTGCAACGCTTCTACGAGACGCAGAAAGGCAGCATCAAGATCGACGGCCAGGATATCGCCTCGATCACGCAGGACAGCTTGCGTCACGCCATCGCGCTCGTGCCGCAGGACATCTCGCTGTTCCATCGCACCGTGTTCGAGAACATCGCGTACGGGCGTCCGGATGCGAGCCGCGAGGAAGTGCTCGCCGCCGCCCGCGAGGCGCGCTGCACGGACTTCATCGAGGCGATGCCGGAAGGTTTCGATACGATCGTCGGCGATCGCGGCGTGAAGCTGTCGGGCGGCCAGCGCCAGCGCATCGCCATCGCGCGAGCCATTTTGAAGAACGCGCCGATCCTGCTGCTCGACGAAGCCACGTCCGCGCTCGACAGCGCCTCGGAAGAAGCGATCCAGCAGGCGCTCGACCGGCTGATGATCGGCCGCACGGTTATCGCCATCGCGCACCGGTTGTCGACGTTGCAGAACTTCGACCGCATCATCGTGATGAGTGCGGGCCGCGTGATCGACGACGGCTCGCCGCAAGAACTGCGCGAGCGGCCGGGGCTGTATCGCGAGTTGCTGGCGAAGCAACACGGCAAGCTGCCTTCCATCGTCGCGACGCCGCACAAGCAGCCGGCCTGACCCTGACAAGCGAGTGCCGAGAAAGCCGCGTTTCCTGATTGGGGAAACGCGGCTTTTTTGCGTCTATCGCGCTTTCAGATCCCGCAGGAAGTTATCGCGCCACACCGATACGTTGTTGTCGCGCAAGAGCGCATACATCTCCTGATGCCGGGCGCGGCGCTCGTCGAGCGGCATCGCGAGCGCGGTGGCGAGCGCATCCGCCATGCCGTCGATGTCGAGCGGATTCACGATCAGCGCCGCCGTCAGTTCGCGCGCCGCGCCCGCGAACTGCGAGAGCACGAGCACGCCGGGATCCTCGGGGTTCTGCGCGGACACGTATTCCTTCGCGACCAGATTCATGCCGTCGCGCAGCGGCGTCACCAGGCCGACATGCGCCTCGCGAAAGAGCGCGGCGAGCACCGGCCGCTCGTACTGGCGATGGATATAGCGGATCGGCGTCCAGTCCAGTTCCGCATAGCGCCCGTTGATGCGCCCTGATTCGGCTTCGAGTTGCTGGCGAATGTCGCGGTAAGCGTCGACGTCCGTGCGCGTCGGCGGCGCGATCTGGAGCAACGACACGTTGTTGCGCTGCTGCGGATCGTGCTCGAACAGACGCTCGAACGCGCGAAACCGCTCGACGAGGCCCTTCGAGTAATCCAGCCGGTCGACGCTCATCACCAGCTTGCGCTGATGCAGCGTCTCCTTGACGATCTGCACGTCGCGCCCGCCTTCGCCGTCCTTCGCGAGCGCGCGCACTTCGTCCGGGTACACGCCGATGGGATACGCCGCCGCCTTCAGCGTCTGGCCGAACGCGCGAATCTCGACAGGCTTGTCAGCGTGCCGCGTGAGCGCCCCGCCCGCCTCGGTTTCGATGTAATCGCAGAACGCGCGCACGTCCGGCTCAGTCTGAAAGCCCAGCAGATCGAACGCGCAGAGCGCCTCGACCAGTTCGCGGTGACGCGGCACGCTTAACAGAATCTGCGACGCGGGAAACGGAATGTGCAGAAAGAAGCCGATGCGATTCTCGACGCCCAGCGCGCGCAATGCCTGCGCGAACGGAATCAGGTGATAGTCGTGGACCCAGATGACGTCGTCGGGCCGCAGCAGCGGCGCGAGCCGCGCGGCGAGCCAGTGATTCACGCGGCAGTAGCCGTCGTACTCATGGCGATCGAACTCGATCAGGTCCGGGCGATAGTGGAACGCAGGCCACAGCGTCGCGTTCGAAAAGCCGCGGTAATACTGGTCGTAGTCGCGCCGCACGAGCCCGATGGTCGCGAACGTCACCGGTCCGTGCTCCTCCAGCGTGATGCCGTCGGGCGGCGTGGAGAGCACTTCGCCGCTCCAGCCGAACCACACGCCGCCGGTCTCCTTGAGCGCGTCGTAGACGCCGACCGCCAGCCCGCCCGCTGCCGGACCGCCCTCGGAGATCGGCGCGACCCGGTTCGAAACGATGATCAGACGGCTCACGCGTGCTTCCCCGCCGTTCCCGCGATCACTTGCAGCCAGTCGAGCAGCAGTTCCACCGATTCGATGCGCGAGCGCGCCACCGTCTCGCCCGGACCGACTTTGATGGACAGACCATCGAACTCGTTGACGACCGCAAAGCCTTTCTCGTCGGTCAGGTCGTCGCCGATGAACACAGGCTTACGACCCGTGAACGGCGGCTCGGCCATGAAGGCGCGCAACGCGCGGCCCTTGTCCACGTCCTTCGGCTTGATCTCGTACACCATCTTGCCGGGCTGGAGCACGTAGGCATCGGCGTACTCGTTCACGAGCCGCTCGGTCGCCGCGCGCGCGGCCGGCTCGCGGTCGGGCGCGTTACGGTAGTGCAGCGCGAGCGCCGCGCCCTTGATCTCCAGCAGCATGCCGGGATTGGCTTTGACCACGCCTTCGAGCACATGCTCCATGCGAAGAAGCCGCTCGTCGTTGAAGCCGATGCGCTGGACATCGCCGTTGGCGTCGCGCCGCTCCGCGCCGTGCATGCCCGCGACGGGCAAGTCCGGCATCTGCAAGAACGAGTCGATATTGTCGATACCCCGCCCGGACACGACCGCGACCGCGTTGTTGGTCGCGCGTCTTAACGCAGCGAGAATGTCGGGCACCGATCGCGGCACGAAAATGCCGTCCGGCGTGGAGGCGAGCTCGACGAGCGTGCCGTCGAAATCGAAGAAGAATGCGGTCTCGGCGAGAGACAGGGAATCGGGAAGAATTTGCATCGGTCGTTGGCCTGTGGTTTCCCTTTGACGGCGCGCGGCGCGCGAAGTGTTGCGCATCTTACGTGCGCCAGCTTTCGGTCTGGAAAGCCGCGTGACTGACGGACGCATTCGGCGAGCCTTCCGTTCATCTTCGACGGAGCTTTCGGCACGCCGGGATTGTGCGGCAAATCGTCTCAAAAATGGTCCGCAACGTAGATGATGCGCCACCTCGGTCCGCAAAGGCGTGTATTTTGCGACAGATGTTCCTGCCGTCAAAGCCCGCCGCCTATCGCGGCCCGATCCTCCCGATGCACACTTCGTTCCCCGCTTCGCCTCTAACGCTGGCCGCGCGCTGGCGCCGGTTTGCCGCTCCGCTTGCTTTTCTCGCGCTCGCCGCATGCTCGCGGCCCGGCGAGCCGTGGCATCTGACGGACGTGTCAGGACACTTGCCCGACCTGAACTTCTCGCTCACCGACGACAGCGGCGCGCCCGTGACCGGACGCTCGTTCGAGGGCCACACGACGCTCGTGTACTTCGGCTACACGCATTGCCCGGATGTCTGTCCCGAAACGATGGCGCGGCTGATGCAGGTTTTACAGCGCGTCGGACCGGACGCGGACAACGCACGCATCTTGTTCGTCTCCGTCGATCCCGCGCGCGACACGCCGCCGCTTTTGCGCGCGTACGTCCGCGCGTTCGACGAAAAGCATGCCGTCGGGCTGACCGGCAGCGACCGCGCCATCGAAGCGGTCGCGCAGCGGTATCGCATCGCGTATCAGATGGAAAAACGCGATCCGCGCGGCGCCTACGAGGTCTCGCACAGCTCAGGCGTCTATATCTTCGATCGCGAAGGCCACGCGCGCCTGCTTGCGACCGACCGCGATTCCATCGACGCCATCGCGGCCGATCTGCGCCGCATCATCCATTCGAAGGACGCGTGACATGGACACGCTCCTCTATTGGCTCGACCCGTGGGAACCGTCGCCGACGGTCGTGATCGCCGTGCTCGCCGCCGCGGTGCTGTTCGCGCGCGGCGCGCGGCATGCGCGAGTGTCCGTCTCGCGGCACATTGCGTTCTGGCTGGGCCTGGGCGCGCTGTACGTGGCGCTGCACACGCGGCTCGATTACTTTTTCGAGCACGAGTTCTTCATGCATCGGCTGCAACATCTGGTGCTGCATCACCTCGGGCCGTTCTTGATCGCGCTGTCGTATCCCGGTGCGGCGCTGCGCGCCGGGGTGCCGTTCGCCTGGCGGCAACGCTGGCTGCGCCCGCTCACCGAGACGCGAGCGGCGCGCATGTTCTTCGATATCGTGTTCAATCCGGCCGTCGCCGTGCTGCTGTTCGTCGGGCTGATCTACTTCTGGCTGCTCTCGCCGATCCACTTCAAGGCGATGCTCGATGCCCGGCTCTATCGCGTGATGAACTGGAGCATGGTGATCGACGGGCTGCTGTTCTGGTGGCTCGTGCTGGACCCGCGGCCCGCGCCGCCCGCGCGGCTCGCGCCGGGACGACGCATTCTCGTGGTGATCGCCGCGATTCCGCCGCAGATCATTCTCGGCGCGTTCATCTTCTTCACGCCGCACGAGCTGTATCCGATCTATTCGATCTGCGGCCGCGCGTTCACCTGGATCACGCCGATGCGCGATCAGCAGATCGGCGGTCTGTTGCTGTGGATTCCCGGCTCGATGATGAGCGTGATCGGCGCGTTGATCGCGCTGCGCCACTGGCTGCGGCTGTCGGCGCGCTCGCGGCTGCGTCAGGAGCGCGCGACGCCGGTCAAGCCGGTGCGCGCGACCGCGTCATGAGCCGAATCATGAGCCGAAGCCGGGACGGCGCATCCAGACGTGCGGGATGCCGTCTTCGTCATGCACGCCCGACGACGGCACGAAGCCGAATGCGCCGTAGAACCGTTGCAAGTGCGCCTGGGCGTGCAGGCTGATGGGCTCATCCGGCCATTGTTCGAGGATGTGTTTCAGCGCGCGTTCCAGCATGGCGTTGCCGAGCTTCATGCCGCGAAAGCCGGCGGTCGTCAGCACGCGGCCGATGCGCACGTCTTTCTCGCTGGCGTCCGGATTGCCCGGCAACAGCACGCGCAGGTAGCCCGCCAAGCGCGGACGCTTGTCCCCTTCCCCGTACGCGAGAAGATGCCACGCGTTCGTATCGAGCCCGTCGATGTCGCCATACACGCAATTCTGCTCGACGACGAACACTGCGCTGCGGGCGGCGAGCATGTCGTAGACTTCAGCGGGCGTGAGGTCGTCGAAGGGCTTCCAGCGCCATTGAATGTCGGAGAGTCGGTCGGTCATGGGAATAGATATCGGATCGCACGGGCGTTCTGCGATTATGCCGCGCGGCCGGTTGCGTCGGTGCCGAATGAAGCGCGGATAAAGAAAAAGCCCTGACGGGTCAGGGCTTTTCAAGTGGAGGCGCGAACCGGAGTCGAACCGGTCTAAACGGCTTTGCAGGCCGCTGCATAACCGCTTTGCTATCGCGCCGAAAGCGGTGTGGTGCGCGCCGGTCGAACGACGCCGGCTGACTCACCAAACAAAAAGGGAAGCGTTGCTTCCCCTTTGACTGGAGCGGGAGACGAGTCTCGAACTCGCGACCTCAACCTTGGCAAGGTTGCGCTCTACCAACTGAGCTACTCCCGCGTAAAACCTGCGCTGCTTTACTGCTATCTACTGCTTGCTGTTTCCGATGCCGCTTCGCTCACGCGCTGCTTGCACCGAAAACTTCGAAACCTGGAGCGGGAGACGAGTCTCGAACTCGCGACCTCAACCTTGGCAAGGTTGCGCTCTACCAACTGAGCTACTCCCGCATTCACTTCTTGCTTGACCGCTTCGCTTATTCGCTTGCTGCTTTGCGTCGCGCATCAGAGAAACGAGATTATGTAGAAGGAAAAGCCGCCTGTCAACTGTCTCTCGTGCGGTTTATTCGCATTCGACGCAATTTTTTGCACTGCGCCGACACCGGCTCACAACATGCCGCCGCGCTCCCGAATCTGCGGCCACGCGAGCTTCATGTAGTACAGCATCGACCAGACGGTGAGGAAAGCCGCGACGTCGATGAGCCACAAGCCCCACACGCGCGTGTCCATGACCCACTGCGTGCCCGCGATACGCAGCGGGCCGTAGAACAGCAGCATCGGAATGGCGACCATCTGGCAGACGGTCTTGAACTTGCCGAGCGAATTCACCGCCACGCTCTTCGATGCGCCGATCTGCGCCATCCATTCGCGCAGCGCCGAAATGGTGATCTCCCGGCCGACGATCACGAGCGCGATCACCGCGTTCAGACGCGAAAGCTGCACGAGCACGAGGAGCGCGGCCGTCACCATCAGCTTGTCGGCGACCGGATCGAGGAACGCGCCGAACGCGGAGGTTTGATCGAGCTTGCGCGCGAGAAAGCCGTCGAACCAATCGGTGAGCGCGGCGAGCACGAAGATGATCATCGCGAGCAGATTGCGATGCTCCGGGCTCAACATCATGTCCGGCAGATAGAACACGCCCACGACGAGCGGAATCAGCACGATTCGCAACCACGTCAGAAAGATCGGTAAGTTGAACGGCATGGGCGATCAGCGAGTGAAGGACATGTAAGGGAGCCGCCATTGTGCCGTGTCGCTCTGCCGCTCACAAGGCGCGCGCCCCGCGCGGCGCGGCTCGCAGCGGGCCGCGCGGCGGGGCCTGTCAATGCAACTGCCGGTAAATCTGCTGCGCGAGCGCAAGCGAAATGCCTTCGACGCTCGCCAGGTCTTCGACGCTCGCCGCCTGCACGCCGCGCAATCCGCCGAAGCGCGACAGCAGCCGCTGACGCCGTTTCGCGCCGACGCCTTCGAGTTCCTCCAGACGCGACGTCTGGCGCGCCTTCGCGCGCTTCGCCCGCATGCCGGTGATCGCGAAGCGGTGCGCTTCGTCGCGAATCTGCGCGACGAGCATCAGCGCGGCGCTTTCCTTGCCGAGTTCGAGCGCCGGCCGCCCGTCCGCGAAGATCAAGGTCTCCAGGCCGACCTTGCGCCCTTCGCCCTTCGCCACGCCGACGAGCATGCCGTGATCCAGCCCGAGTTCCGAGAACACCTGCCGCGCGATCTCGACTTGCCCCTTGCCGCCATCGATCAGCACGATGTTCGGCAGCGTGCCGCCCGCCGCGACCGCGGGCGCCGCATCGGGCGTGACGTTCGGATCGGCGGCGTCTTCGGGTTGCAGGGCCGCCGCTTCCTCGTTCGCGTTCGCGGCCGCCTGCGCGACCATCTTCCCGTAGCGGCGCGTGAGCACCTGGCGCATCGCGGCGTAGTCGTCGCCGGGCGTGATGCCGTTGATGTTGTAGCGACGGTATTCGCCCGTCTGCATCTTGTGATGGTGATACACGACGCACGACGCCTGCGTCGCCTCGCCCATCGTATGGCTGATGTCGAAACATTCGATGCGCATCAGCGCCAGATCGTCCATCTCTAGTCCGAGCGTTTCGGCGAGCGAGCGCGTGCGCGCCTGCTGCGAGCCCTGCTCCGACAAGAGGCGCGCGAGCGCGAGCTTCGCATTCTGCTCGGCCATCGAAAGCCATACGCGCTTCTGGCCCTGCGGCTGACGCAGCAGCGCGACCTTGTGCCCGGCCTGTTCGATGAGCAGATCGACGAGTTCGCGGCTTGGCGCATGTGTCACGATCAGCACCGGCGGCACGCGATTGCCGATGTAGTGCTGCGCCATGAAGGCTTCGAGCACTTCGGATTCGAGGGAGCCTTCGCGGGGTTCGGGGGTGGCTTTTGTGTCTGCGCTGGCATCGGGTGGCGCTTCGGCTTCGATCTCCGATTCGGCGTTGGCGTTGGCTGTGGCGTTGGCTTCGGCGTTCAACTCAGACTTCGCCTTTGCCTCCACGCTTGAGGACAAGTCCACATCCGCGTCAACCTCTCCCTCGACCGCGATTTCCCCCGGCTCGCCATCCTCGATGTCGTCCTCGTCGCCGCCGAGCGCCACCGCGCTCTCCACATGCGCCGGGAAATACGCCTTGTCGCCCAGATGCCGCCCGCCGCGCACCATCGCGAGATTCACGCACACCTTGCCGCCCAGCGCGACGACCGCGAGGATATCCACGTCGCTGTCGCTGCCGACTTCGATCGCCTGCTGATGCAGCACGGTCGAGAGCGAGCTCATCTGGTTACGCACGGCCGCTGCCTGCTCGAACTTGAGATCGGCGGCGAACGCGTGCATCTTCTGCTCCAGTTCCTTCATCACCTCGCCCTGCCGCCCGAGCAGAAAGCGCGACGCGTTGGCGACGTCGCGGGCGTAGTCCTCCTCGGTGATAAGGCCGGTGCATGGCGCGGTGCATCGCCCGATCTGATGCAGCAGACACGGACGCGTGCGGTTGCTGAACACCGAGTCCTCGCACGTGCGCAACTGAAACACGCGCTGCAGAATCTGGATGCTCTCGCGCACGGCCCACGCGCTCGGAAACGGCCCGAAATACTGGTTCTTCTTGTCCACCGCGCCGCGGTAGTACGCCATGCGCGGAAACTGATGCCCGGTCAGCTTGAGAAACGGATACGACTTGTCGTCGCGAAACAGGATGTTGTAGCGCGGCGCGAGCGCCTTGATCAGATTGTTTTCGAGCAGCAGCGCTTCAGCTTCCGAGCGCGTCACCGTCGTCTCGATCTTGCGGATGCGCGTGACCATCATCGCGATGCGCGGCGAATGCAGCGTCTTCGTGAAGTAGCTCGACACGCGCTTCTTCAGATTGCGCGCCTTGCCGACGTAGAGCACGTTGCCGTCGCCGTCGTAATAGCGGTACACGCCCGGCAGATGCGGCAGTTGCGCGAGCGTCTTCTTCGGGTCGAAATGGGATTCGGGGGCGTCGGTCTGAGTCATGCAGCGAATATCGCGACAAAGCGCGAAGGGACAAGGGCGGCGGCAAGCCGTGGGGCGGACGGTATCTTAGAATCGCCAGTTTAGATCATTACGGCGCGGTCCCGCCGGCCGCCCTCTCGCCATGTCTACCGCCTCCACGACATCTCCCTCCGCGGAACTCGCCTGCGACATCTTCTGCGCGGTCGTCGATAACTTCGGCGATATCGGCGTGTGCTGGCGGCTCGCGCGTCAACTGCGCGCGGAACATGGCTGGCGCGTGCGGCTTTTCGTCGATGATCTCGCGGTTTTTCACGCGCTCTGCCCCGCCGTCGATGCGTCGCTCGCGCGGCAGGAGGCTGAGGGCGTCGTCATCGAGCACTGGCGCGAGCCCGCGCACGCTGGCGACACCATCGAAATCGCGGATGTCGTCGTCGAAGCCTTCGCGTGCGAACTGCCGCACGCGTACATCGCGGCGATGGCGCGGCGCGAGCGCAAGCCCGTGTGGATCAACCTCGAATATCTGAGCGGCGAGGACTGGGTCGCGGACTTCCATCTGCGGCCCTCGCCGCATCCGCGCTATCCGCTCGACAAGACGTTCTTCTTTCCCGGCCTCGGCGCGGGCACGGGCGGCGTGTTGAAGGAGCGCGATCTCGACACCGCGCGCACGCGCTTCGATGCAGCGGCTTGGTGGCGAGAACGCGTGGGCATCGCGCGTCCGGACGACGGCTCGACGGTCGTTTCCCTCTTCGCGTACGAGAACCCCGCCGTCGATGCGCTGCTCGCGCAATGGCGCGACGGCGCGGCGCCTATCGTTCTCCTTGTGCCCGAGGGCCGCATCTCCGGCGCGGTCGCGCGTTTCTTCGGCCTGCCGAAATTCGCGGCGGGCACATCGGCGCGGGCGGGCGCGCTTCAGGCGCACGCGCTCGGATTCGTCGAGCAACCGCGTTTCGACGACCTGCTGTGGGCGTCCGATATCAACTTCGTGCGCGGCGAAGACTCGTTCGTGCGCGCGCAGTGGGCGCGAAAGCCTTTCGTCTGGCACATCTATCCGCAGGCCGACGACGCGCATCTGCCGAAGCTCGACGCCGCGCTCGCGCACATCACGCGTGGCCTGTCGCCAGCGGCGGAACAGTCGATCAGCCGCTTCTGGCACGCATGGAATGGCGCGGGCACGCCGGACTGGGCGGACTTCTGGCGGCATCGGGGCGAATTCGAGTCGCGGGCTTCTGCCTGGGCGGATGAACTGGCGAGCGTCGGCGATTTGGCCGGCAATCTGGTCTCGCATGTGACTGCCCGCATGGCGCCGTGACAACGGCGAACGCGCCGTCGTCCGTATCGCATGAAACCGCGCGCGGTGCCGGCCCGGCTCGCCAAATAAGCAAAAACTCAGTTAAAATAAGCGGTTATCCGATGAGCAAGCCGCTTTCTGTCGCGCGAATCTGTCGCGGCCCATGACGAAAACGTTCTGACAGCGCCGCGAGTCCGATCAGCCACTATCAACATTAATTAGCCAAGTCTGGCCATATTCATTCGTAAGGATCCAGTTTTATGAAGACCGCACAAGAACTCCGCGTCGGCAACGTCGTCATGATCGGCAACGATGCCATGGTCGTGCAGCGCGCCGAATACAACAAGTCCGGCCGTAACGCAGCGGTCGTGAAAATGAAGTTCAAGAACCTGCTGACGAACGCGGGCATGGAAACCGTCTACAAGGCGGACGACAAGTTCGACGTCGTCGTGCTCGACCGCAAGGAAGTGACGTACTCGTACTTCGCCGACCCGATGTACGTGTTCATGGACGCCGACTACAACCAGTACGAAGTCGAAGCCGAAATGATGGGCGACGCGCTCAACTACCTCGAAGACGGCATGGCGTGCGAAGTCGTGTTCTACAACGAGAAGGCGATCTCGGTCGAACTGCCGACCACGCTGGTTCGCGAAATCGTGTACACGGAACCGGCCGTCAAGGGCGATACGTCGTCGGGCAAGGTGCTGAAGACCGCCAAGCTCCACACCGGCTTCGAACTGCAAGTGCCGCTCTTCTGCAACATCGGCGACAAGATCGAAATCGACACGCGCACGAACGAGTACCGCAGCCGCGCGTAAGACGTAACGATTACGCCCTTGCGCGGCACGCGGGCGGCGGTTCCGAAACCGCCTCCCGCCGCTGTCACAAAAAAGCGCCCCATCGCGGGCGCTTTTTCTTTTGCATGAAGTTTTTGACAATTTCAGGCAAACTTTACCGGTCATTGTTGCAATGTCGTGGTGTGGCGCGTTCCGAACGACTGTCCTTCGCTCCCCTTTTCCCTGAGAAATCAGGCGCTGGGGTGGACGGCAGTTCGTCAATAATCGCTTGGCACAGTTCCTGCTCAGTTCGGCTGATACGGACTAAACAACACGACATGCGCAACTCGCCGTCTCTCTGTGGCCGACTGCTGATCGTCGCGACGCTCGCCTTGCCCGCCTTCTTCCTGGCGGCATGCGCGTCGGCACCGACCACGGAGTCCGCCGGAGATCACGCGTCGGATGCCTCGGTGACCGCGCGCGTGAAAACGGCGCTCTTGGCCGACCCCGGATTGAAGTCGCTCGCGGTAAGCGTGTCGACGTATCGCGGCGTCGTGGTGCTGTCCGGAAACGTGAACTCGGAGGAACAGATTCGGAAGGCCGTCGCAGTAACTCGCAGCGTGTCGGGGGTGCAATCCGTCAACAACGATCTGCACGTGAAGCCGCAATGACGCAATAGCCCCATCCACTCGCAGGACAAAAAGAAAAACCGCAGCGGGATGCTACGCCGATCCGATGTTCGACCGTGACGAGACGCCGCAGCCCGCCCACGAGCGCCCGAGTTTCAAGCGCCGCCCTCGCCTGGCGACGCATGCGGCAACGGCAATTACAGTCCATTTTGATACGTTGTGTCTGCCATGCCACACGCTCTGATTGTCGAAGACGATCCCAATAGCCTTTCCGGCCTGTCCGCGATTTTGTCCGCCGACGGCTTCTCGGTCGACACCGCGACGACGCTCGCCGAAGCCCGTTCCGCATTGACGCGCTTCATTCCCGACGTCGTGCTGATCGACCTTAACCTGCCCGACGGCAGCGGCCTCGACCTCCTGCCGAGCCTGCCCTCGCAGCCGCCCGACGGCGCGCTCCCCGTTATCGTGATGACGGGCAATGCGACGGTCGAAAGCGCGATCGAAGGTCTGCGCCACGGTATTTGGGATTACTTGCTGAAGCCCGTCAACATTCCGCGTCTGCGCAGCCTGCTGGCGCGCATTCCGCGTCCTTACGAACTGACGGAAGAAGTGCAGGCGCTGCGCTCGACGCTGCGCGAACTCGGCCATTTCGGCGACATGCTCGGACGCAGCGTGCCGATGCAGCACGTCTACGATCAGATCGAGCACACCGCGCCCACGGAAGCCGCCGTGCTGATCAGCGGCGAGCCGGGCACCGGCAAGAAGCTCGCGGCGCACACGATCCATCAGCTGAGCCGCCGTCGCAAGGGGCCGTTCATCAGCTTCGACTGCTCGACGATTCGCGAAGAAGGCGCGCACCGCTCGATGGAAAGCGTCCTTTTCGGCCACGAGCGCAACGCGTTCGCCGGCGCGGAAAACCGCGAGCCGGGCCTGCTCGAACAAGCGGGCGGCGGCACGCTGTTTCTCGATCAAATCGACTCGCTGCCCGCGGCCCAGCAGGAAGCGCTCTTGCGCGCGCTGGACTCGCAGACGTTCATGCGCGTCGGCGGCAGCAATCGCATCATGACGGACTTCCGCCTGATCGCTGCGTTGCGCGCGCCGGCCCGCGATGCGGTGTCGAGCGGCGCCCTGCGCGAAGACCTGTTCCAGCGCCTGTCGGCGTCGTCGATCGTCTTGCCGCCGCTGCGCGAACGCGACGACGACATCGCGCTCATGGCCGAGCAGTTCGTCGACGAATTGAACCGCGAAAATCACATCGCCGGCATCACGAGCGGGTCGCCCAAGCGCATCAGCCCGGCTTTCCTGCGCGAATGCCTCGCGAACGAATGGCCGGGCAACGTGCGCGAAATGCGCGAGCGCGTGCGCCGCGCGTATCACGCGTCGGGCGAGACGATCGAGACGTTGCGCGTCGACGAGCCGGGCGGAATCGGCGGACGCGGACTCAACGGCAGCAGCGTGCAAGTGACGGTGGGCACGGCGCTCGCCGATGTCGAGGACATGCTGATCCGCGCGACGCTCGAAGCGGTCGGCGGCACGCGGCATCGGGCGGCGACGCTGCTCGGCATCAGTCCCAAGACGCTCTACAACAAGCTCCAGCGCATGAAGCTGGAATCGTCGTAAAGCGGCGCGAGTCGTCAAATGAAAACGCCACGGCAAGCAACTGCCGTGGCGTTTTGTCATTCGGATGAGCCGTTCAGCCGAGCGCCGTTTTCACGAACTGGCGCGCGGCCTGATATTCGGGCTGGCTTTGCAGCTTGCTCCAGCGCAGCGCCTTGCCGCGCGGACGCATCTGCTTGATGCGCTGCTGCGACGCTTTCGTCGGCGTGAAGCGCAACTGCTCCAGCACCTTGCCCGCCTCTTCCGGCTGATTGCAGATGAGCACCATGTCGCAACCCGCCGTGAGCGCGGCCGTCGCGGCTTCGGTGAGCGTGCCGCCGGCGCGGGCCGCTTCCATCGAAAGATCGTCGCTGAAGATGGCGCCGTTGAAGCCGAGCTTGCCGCGCAGAATGTCTTGCAGCCAGATGCGCGAGAAACCGGCGGGCTTGTCGTCGACCTGCGTGTAGATGACGTGCGCCGGAATCACCGACGCGAGCGACAACCCGAGCCAGTCGTACGGACGCACGTCGGCGGCGAGAATCTCGTCGAGCGGGCGGTCATCCGTCGGCAACGCGACGTGCGAGTCCGCCGCCGCGAAGCCATGCCCCGGAAAATGCTTGCCGCAGTTCGCCATGCCCGCGAGCGCGAGACCGTGATTCAGGCTCTTCGCGAGCATCGTCACCACGCGCGGATCGCTATGCAGCGCGCGGTCGCCGATCACCTGCGATTGTCCGTAGTTCAGATCGAGCACCGGCGTGAAGCTCATGTCGATGCCGCACGCGCGCAGTTCCGACGCGAGCACGTAGCCGAACGCGGTGGCCGCCTTGCTCGCGGCCAGAACATCGCGGTCCCACAACGCGCCGAGCTTGCCGGGCGCGGGCAGCACCGTGAAGCCGTCCGTGCGAAAACGCTGCACGCGCCCGCCTTCGTGATCGACCGCAATCAAAATGTCGTCGCGCACCGCGCGGATCGCGTCGGTGAGCGCCACCAGTTGCGCGCGGTCCTGAAAATGCCGCGCGAAGAGAATGATGCCGCCCGTCATCGGATGCGAAAGGCGCTCGATATCCGCGTCGTTGAGCGTCGTGCCGGCGACGTCGTACATGACGGGGCCGGGAATGCGTTTCATCGGATTCAATTGGCTTCTTGTTGTGATGTGAGTGTGATGATTCGGCGCGATCACGCCTTGTCCGCAATTTCCGCGATGACGAACGTCACCGCGTAGTCGCGCTCGTCGCTGAGCGTCACTTGCGCCGTGATGCCGCGTTGCGCGAGCCATTCGGCCAGTTCGCCCGATGCCACGATCACCGGCTTGCCGCTCGGCTCGTTGAGCGTTTGCAGCGCGCGCCAGGTCATCGGCCAGCGCATGCCGAGGCCGATGGCCTTCGAGAACGCTTCTTTCGCGGAAAAGCGCGTGGCGAGAAACGCGAGGCCGCGCACTTCGGAGCGCGCGCGCCGCGCGTGATAGATGCGCAGTTCGTCCGGGCCGAGCACTTTCTCGGCGAAGCGCCCGTTGGTGCGCTCCATGACGCCCGCGACGCGGCTGACTTGCACGAGGTCCGTGCCGATTCCGTAGATCGCCATGGCTGTGCTCAACGCTTCGTTTGCGCGGCGAGACGCGAAGCGACCATGATCGCTTTCATCTCGCGGACCGCGTTGTCCCAGCCCGCGAAGATCGCGTGCGCGACGATCGCGTGCCCGATGTTCAATTCGACGATGCCACCGAGCGCGGCGATCGGCTGCACGTTGGTGTAATGCAGTCCGTGGCCCGCGTTCACTTTGAGGCCGAGCGAATTGCCGAACTCGACGCTTCTCGCGACGCGCTCGAACTCGCGCTGCTGCTCGGCTTCGTCGTGCGCTTCGGCATAGCGCCCGGTATGCAGTTCGATGACGGGCGCGCCGGCTTCCTTCGCCGCGCGAATCTGCGTCTCGTCGGGGTCGATGAAAAGCGACACGCGGCTGCCCGCGCCCGCGAGCTGCGCGCACGCGGCCTTCACCGCTTCGAACTGGCCGGCGACGTCGAGTCCGCCTTCGGTCGTCAATTCCTGGCGCTTTTCCGGCACGAGGCAGACATCGTGCGGCTTGATTTCGCACGCGATATCGAGCATTTCGCGCGTGACGGCGCATTCCAGATTCATGCGCGTTTTCAGGAGCGGACGCAGCGTGCGCACGTCGGCATCGACGATATGACGGCGATCCTCGCGCAGATGCAGCGTGATGGCGTCCGCGCCCGCTTCTTCGGCGGCGAGCGCGGCGCGAATCGGGTCGGGATACGACGTGCCGCGTGCGTTGCGCAGCGTGGCGACGTGATCGATGTTTACGCCGAGATCGATCACGTTCGCGGGCGATGAGAGAAAGAAGCTCATAGATTTTGCAGGTCGATCAGAATCTGGCGGGTGGCGAGCGGCGCGCCGCCCAGATGGTAGTTGAGCAGAAAGCGCATCAGCGTCTTGCTCTGCGCGCCGGTTTGCGGGCTGCTGTAGTCGTCGCGCTCCATGTCGATCAGCGTCTGGCCGGCGATGACCGGCCATTGCGCGGGAAGGTCATCGGACGCTTCGCGCACGCCGCGCTCCGGATCGAACGTGTAGCGGCCTTCGGGCAGCACGGCTTGACGCGCCACCGTGCGCGTGAGCGCCATCGCGTAGCCGGTTTCGCGCAACAGCACGCGTTCGAACGAGCGCAGCACCTGAATGGCGGGCTCGTCGTGCGCGAGCCGCGACAGCGTGAGCACGTAGTGATTGAAGAGCGCGGGATGCGGATCTTCGCGCGCGCAGAACTTGACGAGCAACTCGTTCACGTAGAAGCCGCACAGGAGCGCGTCGCCTCGCAGCGGCAGCATGCCGCCGACCCATTCGGCGGTGGTCAGCGTGCGGACTTCGCCTTTGCCGGTCCAGGAAAGGCCGAGCGGCTGGAAGGTTTGCAGCACGCCGCGCAGCGCGGAATGCGGCCGCTTCGCGCCCTTCGCGACTAGCGCAATGCGCCCGTGATCGCGCGAGAACACGTCGATGATGAGACTCGTCTCGCGATACGGATAGCTATGCAGCACGAAGCCCGGCTGCTCGCTGACGCGAAAGTCGGAGCGCGGGCGCGGGCGCTGCGCGCTGGTGCCCGCAGCGGCGGTGGACGACGATCCCCGCCGCCGCTTCGGCGACGGTCGCTCGCTCGCGCCGATGTCGTCCTCGGGACGATCGTCGGCGGGCGGGGTCATCCACGCGTCGTTCGAGCCGGCGTCCATGAGCGTCGTCCGGGCCTCACTCGTAGCCGTACGCGCGCAGGCCCGCTTCGTTGTCGGCCCAGCCGCTTTTCACCTTGACGAAGGTTTCCAGATACACGGGACCGTCGAAGAGCTTTTCCATGTCGAGCCGCGCCTCGGTGCTGATCTGCTTCAGCTTCGCGCCCTTCTGGCCGATGATCATCGCCTTGTGGCCGTCGCGTTCCACGAGAATGGTCGCGAACACGCGGCGCAGGCGCCCTTCGGTCTCGAACTTGTCGATGAGCACGGTGCTGGTGTACGGCAGTTCATCGCCAGTCCAGCGGAACACTTTCTCGCGCAGAATCTCGGCAGCGAGGAAGCGCTCGCTGCGGTCGGTCAGATCGTCCTCGCCGTAAATCGGCTCGCCTTCCGGCAGATACGGCTTCACGACCGACATGAGCCGCTTGATGTCATCCGGATTCTTCGCCGAGAGCGGCACGATTTCGCGGAAGTCGCGTCGCGCGGACATCTGCTGCATGAACGGAAAGAGCGAATCCTTGTCGCCGACGCGGTCGAGCTTGTTCGCGATCAGAAGCGTCGGCGTGCCGGCCGGAATCAGGTCGAGCACTTTCTCGTCGTCGGGACCGAAGCGGCCCGCTTCGATCACGAACAGGATCGCATCGACCGAAGTCAGCGTGGACGTCACCGCGCGATTCAGCGAGCGGTTGAGCGCGCCGCTGTGGCGGGTCTGAAAGCCCGGCGTGTCGACGAAGATGTACTGCGCGTCCTCGACCGTGTTGATGCCGGTAATGCGATGGCGCGTCGTCTGCGCCTTGCGCGACGTGATGCTCACCTTCTGGCCGACGAGCGCGTTCATGAGCGTCGACTTGCCGACGTTGGGCCGGCCGACGATGGCGACCATGCCGCAGCGGAAACCGGATGATGTGGGAGCGTTCATAGTGATGTGCGGCGAAGGTTCGTTGAGCGCGATGTTGCGAGGGCGCGATGGCGCATGTGCGGCTGAATGCGCGTCAGTGGCCGGCGTCGGCGGCGCGCACGACGCGGCTGGCCGAGGCGTCGTCGCTGGCGGTGCTGCGCGCGTCGTCGGTGGCCGGCGCGCTGTCGGCGCTTACATCCGGCGTTTGCGCCGCTTCGCTCTTCACCGCTTTCTCCGGGCGATGGATGACGTGCCGCTCGGGCTTCTCGGCGGCTGCGTACGACGCAGCGGATGGCTCGACGTGCGTTGCGCGAATGACGGCAAGCGGCGCGGCGGGCGTCTGCTCGGCAGACGCACCAGCATCGGCGGAATGGTTGCGCTGACGATCGCGCTCGCGGCGCTCCGGCGAGCGTAAGTCGAGCGCCGCCTGCACGCCGGTCACGCCCGGCACCACTTCCACCTGCGCGAGCTTGGCGGCGCGCGCGCCCTTGCGCTTCGGCTTCACGCCGAGCGTGGGCGCCGCGGCCATGACTTCATCGAGCGCCTTCTTGGCCGCCGCCTGTTCCGCCGCGCGTCGGCTCGCGCCGGAGCCGGACACTTTCACGTCGAGCTTGGGCACCGAGCATTCGACTTCGAACTGCTGGTTGTGCGCGGCGCCGTGAGTGGCGACCACGGTGTAAGTCGGCAGCGCGATCTTGTGGCCCTGCAAATATTCCTGAAGCAGCGTCTTCGCGTCCTTGCCGATGGTGCGCGGATCGATGTGATCGAGCACCGGCGTGTAGAGGCGCTTGATGACGGCAAACGCGGCGTCGAAGCCGCCGTCGAGAAAGATCGCGCCGAAGATCGCTTCGAGCGTGTCCGCCAGAATCGACGGACGCCGGAAGCCGCCGCTGCGGAGTTCGCCCTCGCCCAGACGCAAGCCTTCGGAAACGTTGAGCGCCTGCGCGATCTCGTAAAGCGACTGCTGCTTGACGAGGTTCGCCCGAACGCGCGAGAGGTCGCCTTCGTCGAGCTTGCAGAATCGTTGGAACAAAAGCGCCGCCACCACGCAATTGAGAACGGAGTCGCCGAGAAATTCGAGCCGTTCGTTGTGCGTGGCGCTGTGACTGCGGTGGGTCATCGCCTGGCGCAGCAATTCCGCATTGCGAAATTCGTACTGCAGCCGGCTTTCCAACGGAGAAGATGGCATGGACAGAGTATAACGCGCCCGCGCGGGCGGCCGATTCCGCCCGGCGAGCCGGGAAAACGCGTGGCGAGACGGTCTTAGCCGCGCTTCTTCACGCCGTTTCGAAGCAGCGCCGACGCGAGCGCGACGGCACCGCGATGGATCACTCGAAGGAGCCGATGCGCTTCAGGTTGCTGAAGTTCATCCAGATGAAGAACGCGCGGCCGACGATGTTGTTGTCCGGCACGAAGCCCCAATAGCGGCTGTCGGCGCTGTTGTCGCGGTTGTCGCCCATCATGAAGTAATGGCCCGGCGGCACCTTGCAGGTCACGCCTTGCGCGTTGTAGACGCAATTGTCGCGATACGGAAAGTCGTCCTGGCCGACGACGAACGGCGGCACTTGCGGATTGTTGAGGATGGCGTTCTTGCGGCCGTCGAGATCTTCGATGAATTGCTTCGCGTAACCGATGCGCTCGTCGTCGAAGTAGTCCGGCTGCGGCGTTTCCGGCACCGGCTTGCCGTTGATCGTGAGCTGCTTGTTTTCGTACGCGACGGTATCGCCCGGCAGGCCGATCACGCGCTTGATGTAGTCTACCGATTCGTCTTTCGGATAGCGGAACACGACCACATCGCCGCGCGTGAGCGGCTTGCCTTGCGTCAGCTTCGTGTTGCTGATCGGCAGGCGCAGGCCATACTCGTATTTGTTCACCAGAATGAAGTCGCCGACGAGCAGCGTCGGCACCATCGACCCGGACGGAATCTTGAACGGCTCGACGATGAACGAGCGCACCACGAACACCGCGAGAATCACCGGGAAGAAGCTCGCCGTGTATTCGAGCCACCACGGCTGGCGCAGCGCCTCGTTGCGCAGGCGTGCGCGCGTTTGATCGGCGTTTTCATCGGCAAAACGCTCGCCGACGCGTTCCTGCTGGCGGTCGAACTCGGCCACGGCAGCGTCCGCCGAGCGACGGCGCTGCTTCACGAACACCAGTTTGTCCAGCACCCATGCAATACCCGTCACCACGACGAGGATCAAGAGAATCAATGCGAAATTCATCAATCGCTTCCGGTTGTTATCGTCGGTTGTTGTTCTGCGCCCGGCGGCGCGCGAACGTCACTCGTCCACGCGCAGGATGGCGAGGAAAGCCTCTTGCGGAATCTCGACAGAGCCGACCTGCTTCATGCGCTTCTTGCCCGCCTTCTGCTTTTCGAGCAGCTTCTTCTTGCGCGTGATGTCGCCGCCATAACACTTCGCGAGCACGTTCTTGCGCAGCGCCTTGATGTTTTCGCGCGCGATGATGTTCGAGCCGATGGTCGCCTGAATCGCCACGTCGTACATCTGGCGCGGGATCAGTTCGCGCATCTTGGACGCGACTTCGCGGCCGCGGCTCTGGCTCTGCGAGCGGTGAACGATGACGGACAAGGCATCGACCTTGTCGCCGTTGATCAGCATGTCCACCTTCACGACATCCGCCGCGCGATATTCCTTGAACTCGTAGTCCATCGACGCATAGCCGCGCGACGTCGACTTCAGGCGGTCGAAGAAGTCGAGCACGATTTCCGCCATCGGAATTTCGTAGGTCAACTGCACCTGGCGGCCGTGGTACTGCATGTTGATCTGCTGACCGCGCTTGTTCGTGCACAGCGTGATGACCGAGCCGACATACTCCTGCGGCATGTACAGATTCACCGTGACGATCGGCTCGCGCACTTCCTCGATCTTCGACGGCTCCGGCATCTTCGCCGGATTCTCGACGGAGATCGTGGTGCCGTCGCGCTGGACGACCTCATAAATCACCGTCGGCGCGGTGGTGATGAGGTCCATGTCGAATTCGCGTTCGAGCCGTTCCTGCACGATTTCCATGTGCAGAAGGCCGAGGAAGCCGCAACGGAAGCCGAAGCCCAGCGCCTGCGACACTTCCGGCTCGAATTGCAGCGACGCGTCGTTGAGCTTCAGCTTTTCGAGCGATTCGCGCAGCGCGTCGTACTGATTCGCTTCGACCGGATACAGCCCCGCGAAAACCTGCGGCTTCACTTCCTTGAAGCCCGGCAGCGGCTCCGCGGCCGGACGATTCGCGACGGTGACAGTGTCGCCGACCTTCGCGGCTGTCAGTTCCTTGATGCCCGCGATCACAAAGCCGACCTGACCCGCCGACAATTGCGACAGGTTCGTCGACTTTGGCGCAAACACGCCGAGATGCTCGACCGGATACTGCGCGCCGGTCGCCATCATCTTGATCTTGTCCTTCGGCTTGAGCGTGCCGTTGACGATACGCACGAGCATCACGACGCCGACGTAATTGTCGAACCACGAGTCGATGATGAGCGCCTGCAGCGGCGCGTCCGGATCGCCCTTCGGCGGCGGCACTTTCGCGATCAGCGATTCGAGCACGTCTTCCACGCCGAGGCCGGTCTTCGCGCTGCAATGCACCGCGTCCGTCGCGTCGATGCCGATCACGTCTTCGATCTCGGCGATCGCGTTTTCCGGATTCGCGGCCGGCAAGTCGATCTTGTTCAGCACCGGCACGACTTCGACGCCGAGTTCGATTGCCGTGTAGCAATTCGCAACGGTCTGCGCCTCGACGCCCTGACTCGCGTCGACGACGAGCAGCGCGCCTTCGCAAGCGGAAAGCGAACGGCTGACTTCGTACGAGAAGTCGACGTGTCCGGGGGTATCGATCAGATTCAGGTTGTAGACCTGTCCGTCGCGCGCCTTGTAGGTGAGCGCCGCCGTTTGCGCCTTGATCGTGATGCCGCGCTCGCGTTCCAGGTCCATCGAATCGAGCACCTGCGCTTCCATCTCACGATCGGACAGCCCGCCGCATAACTGGATGATGCGGTCCGCGAGCGTGGACTTGCCGTGATCGATGTGCGCAATGATCGAAAAGTTACGAATATGATTCATTCAGTGCCGATCAAGCGAAAAAGGCGCGCCCTCACACATGCGGAGCACGCCTTGAAAAATTGGGGGAAAACTTCTGCATTTTAGCCGAAAAGGGGGTGGACAGGCGTTTTCGGCGTTCGGCGGCTTTATGCACGGCGCGAGGCGAGCGCCGCCAGAACGGCATCCGCGTCGAGCCGATGCTCGCACAACTCGGCGCCGTCCAGCATCAGCACCGGCACGCGCTCGTTGTAGCGCGCCTCCAGGTGCGGATCGTCGTCGATATCGATCCACTCGATCGCCACGCCGAAGCGTTGCGCGATCGGCTCGAGCTCCGCGCGCATGTCTTCACACAGATGGCACCACGCGCGCCCGTACAGCACGAAATGCGCGGCGTGGTCCGCCCTCATCGCGCGGCCGTCACTTCTGCGCCGGCACGCGCGGGCGCAGTGGCACGAACTGCGTGTTGTCGCCACGGCGCACGAGAATCGCGACCATCTTGCTGGCATCGAGCCCCTGCGCGATGGATTCGAACTGCTTCGCGCTCGTGATGTCCGTGTCGCCGATCCGCATGATGATGTCGCCCTTCTGGAAGCCCGCGCGCGCCGCCGGCCCTTCGACGGCATCCACCTGCACGCCGCCGTTGAGCTTGAGCGCCTTCTTCTGCTCGGCCGGAATGTCGCTCACCGCGAGGCCGAGGGAATTGCTCGCGCGCTCCTTCGGCTGCGGCGCGCGGCGCTGCTCGGTCTTCGCGACCTTGTCCGGCTGCATTTCCGCGATGGTGATCGGCAGATCGCGCGACTGGCCCTTGCGCCAGATGGTGATCGTCGCTTTCATGCCCGGCTTGCTGTCGCCGACCATGCGCGGCAGGTCGGTCGCCGTTTCCACGTTCGCGCCGTTGAACTTGAGGATGATGTCGCCCGGCTGGATGCCCGCCTTGTCGGCCGGACCGCCCGCCTCGACGCTGCTGACGAGCGCGCCCTGCGCCTTCGGCAAGCCGAGCGAATCGGCCACGTCCTTCGTCACCTCGCCGATCGCGACCGCAATGCGCCCGCGCGTGACCTTGCCCGACGTCTTCAGCTGATCCGCCACGCGCATGGCCTCGTCGATCGGAATCGCGAACGAAATGCCCATGAAGCCGCCAGTGCGGCTATAAATCTGCGAATTGATGCCGATGACCTCGCCCGCCATGTTGATGAGCGGCCCGCCCGAGTTGCCGGGATTCACCGCGACATCGGTCTGGATGAACGGCAGGTAGTCGCCGGTGTCGCGGCCCTTCGCGCTGACGATGCCGGCCGTCACCGTGTTGTCGAGACCGAACGGCGAGCCGATGGCGAGCACCCATTCGCCGACGCGCACCTTGTTCGAATCGCCGATGGTGATAGCCGGCAGATTCGACGCGCTGATCTTCACGACCGCGACGTCCGTGCGCTCGTCGACGCCGACGAGCCGCGCCTTGAACTCGCGCTTGTCGGTGAGCGTGACGTAGATGGTGTCCGCGTCGTCGACGACGTGCGCGTTGGTCATCACGTAGCCGTCGGTCGAGAGGATGAAGCCCGAGCCGACGCCGCTGCTCTGCTCCGAGTTGTCCTGGTTGTCATCGGGAAGGCTGCGGCTGCCGCCCTTGCCCTGATCGCCTCCGCCGCCACCACCGCCGCCACCGTTGCCGCGCGGCGAGCCCGGCTGTCCCGGCATCGGAATGCCGAAGAAGCGCCGGAAGAACTCCGACATGTCGCCTTCGTCGAGGCCCGGCGGCAAGCCGCGCATCTCGCCCGACGAGCCGACGCGCGAGGTCGTGCGGATGTTCACGACCGAAGGCCCGACCTTGTCGACGAGCGAGGTGAAGTCCGGCAGATTCACCGTGGGCGCTGCCGCCGCCGCGTGCGAGATGAACGGCAGGCACACGGCGAGCGCCGCGGCCGCGATGAACTTGCGCAGCGAGTAGTTGCTCATGGATGGAAGGCCGAGGGATTCGATTACTTGGAAGGCTTGTATTCTATGGTAGAAGCAAATTGCTGCAACGTGGATTGCGGCACTTCGCCCAGCAAAGTAATCCAGAAATCGCCGCGACGCTTCACGAGCACATGCGTCGCGCCGCTATTGCCCGCGCCTTCCTTGCGGGAATTCTTCTCGACCGGCTCGACGAACACGGAAATGGCGGCGAGGCCGTCTGAGAACACCGCCTGATCGACCGGAATCGGCGGCTGGCCCTGCTCGCTCGACGCCATCGGCCGGCGCAGTTGGCGGATCAGCCTGAAGCCGGGAATGGTCGGCTTGATCTGCCAGCCCTGCGCCTGCAAGTCGACCGGCTGCACCGGCGGGCGCACGACGTTCCAGCCCGCCGTGGCGCGCATGCCGTTCGCGATCGAGGCTTTATCGATCGCCCCGCCGATACGCACCTGCGAGAACGAAAGCTGTTCCAGCACCTGGCCGTCCGGATCGAGCGTCTGCGCGCGCAGCAAGAGACCGGTCTTCGCGTCCGCCCACAGCTTGTAGGCGAAACGATAGGCATCTTTCGGGTCGAGTTCGATCACCTGACTCTCGATGCCCGCGACGCGGTCGGTGCCGAGCAGCTTCGGCTCGTACACCGCGAGCACCTGATCGCCGCTCGTGGCGAGCAGCGACGGAAACGAATCCTTGCTCTGCCGATGTTCCATGACGAGCAGATGCCGCTCCGGCACGAACGTGAGCATGTCGTCGTCGTGGCGCAGCATCCGGCGCGGCGCGCCGTCGAGACTTTCGAGCGATTCGTAGTCGCCGTCGCCGTGAGTGGCGACGTGCGTGATGCGCGACGACTGCACCGTCGCGCCGCGCTGATAAAGGAAGGTGCCCTCGTAATTCTGCTGCTGGGCCGCTTCCTGAATGCGGTTGAGCAGGTTGGCGGCGGTTTTGCGATCCGGCGCGTTGCCGCTGTCAGCGAACGATGCGGATGCCGCGCACAACAACGCGGCTGCGCAGAACATCAATGCCGGCAGCCGCCCCCAATATCTAGTTTTATTCAACCGCACACCTGCCTTCAGTTATTGGCTCTGCGTTGTCACCGCCGCGCGAATCAGTGGCATGGCGCCGGGCATCGCAGGCTGCTGCGAGAACTGCTGATGCGCTTCGAGGTACTGATCGAGATTCGCGTCGCGGATGATGTTCGCCTCGACGACCGGCGCGGCGGTGGTCACGGCCGGCACCGACGCCAGCGCGACGCGCTGCACCGAATCCGGCTGCGCGACGCTTGCCACTTGCGCGCCCGAGTGGACGCCGACGCCCTGCATTTGCGGCACCACGATCCACGTGAGCGTGGCCGCGGCGGCCGCGACCGCAAACGCCGGAACCACGCGCCGGCGCAGCATGCCGCTGCGCGCCTTTTGCGCCGAAGCCGATGCCGCAGGCGCCAGCACGTGCGCCTCGGCCTCGAAGCGCGCCGCGAACGACGCCATGAACGCGCGGCTGCGCGCCGGGCTCTCGGCGAGATCGTCGGAACGCAGCGCGTCGCCGATCAGATGATAGTCGGACCACGCCGCGCGGTCCTCGCTCGTCAGTTCCGCCAGGAACTGACCGATGTTTCCGATTTCGCCGAGCGATTCGCCGTCGACGAACGCCGACATGCGCTCCCCGCGCAAGCTTGCCTGCGAATTTCCCTGCGATTTTGCGTTCGATTGCATCGAGACCGACCCCATGATGCTCCCCAATCCTTCGAAACCAGCCGTAGTGACACCACCTAACCCAGATATCGCGTCCCTGTCCCGAAGTTTCTAGCCGTCTTACCAGCGTTTGCCTTCGGGTGTGTCCAACAACGGACGCAATTTTGCCGCAATGGCTTCCCGAGCACGGAAAATTCTCGATCTGACGGTGCCGATCGGGCAGTCCATCATCTCCGCGATTTCCTCGTAACTCAATCCTTCGATTTCCCGGAGCGTGATGGCGGTGCGCAATTCCTCGGGCAGTAGCGCCATCGCAGCATTGACCGTTTGAGCGATCTGCTTGCTCATCAACATCGACTCGGGCGTGTTGATATCCCTTAGTTGGTCGGCGTCGGAGAAAGTTTCCGCTTCTTCCGCATCTGCTTCGGTAGAAGTGGGAGCGCGGCGTCCCTGCGTCGCGAGGTAGTTTTTCGCCGTGTTGACGGCAATGCGGTACAGCCAGGTGTAGAACGCCGATTCGCCGCGAAACTGCGGCAGCGCGCGGTAGGCCTTGATGAAGGCGTCCTGGGCGACGTCCTCGACTTCGGCGGGATCGCGCACGAGGCGCGAGATCAGTCGAATGATCTTGCGGTGGTATTTGGCGACCAGCAGTTCGAACGCGGCTTTTTCGCCCTTCTGCACGCGTTCGACCAGCACTTGGTCGATTTCTTTTTCGCTCACCTGGGAATCCGTTTGACTTTGGGCTGTTGCGCGGACGGGTATTGTAGCGTTACGGACTTCGCGTTATCCCGGACGCTCATCGACCGTTACAGTCGTTACAGGTAGGCGCTCGCGGCGCGGCGGGCGCGCACGGCAAGCTGGCGGAAGGTGTCGGGATCGATGGAATCCGCCGCGACGAGAAGCGCGCGCGGCCCGCCTTTTTCCGATGACAACGTGAGCGCGACGACCGCGCCCCATTGCGCGCAGCCGACGATGCGCCGGTACTGCGCGTAGCCCGCGCGGTTCCAGACCGTGACGCCGTCCGCGTGCAGGCCGATGGCCGCCGGTTGGCGCAGCGTCCAGCGCACGCCGGCCAGCGCGAGGACCGCTAGACACGCGAGCGCGGCCACGGTCGCGTGAAGCGGCCCGAATTGCGCAAAGACAGCCCGGAAAACAGCCGCGTCCGCCAGAACGACAAAACCGATGAGCGCCGCGAACAGAAAACGCGAAGGCCGCATGGGGATGCGCGGCGGTGTGCCCGCTTTCCCATGCGGCCGATTCAGATGCGCGCTCGTCATCGTGTTCCCTGTCCCGACGAGCGCGCCGTGCTCAGAAACGCTTGAAGACGAGCGAGCCGTTCGTGCCGCCGAAGCCGAACGAGTTCTTCACCGCGACGTCGATCTTCATTTCCCGCGCCGTGTTCGCGCAGTAATCCAGGTCGCACTGCGGGTCCTGATTGAAGATGTTGATGGTCGGCGGCGAGATCTGATGATGCACGGCCAGCACGGTGAACACGGACTCCAGCCCGCCCGCGCCGCCGAGCAGGTGCCCGGTCATCGACTTCGTGGAGTTCACGACGATGTTCTTCGCGTGATCGCCGAGCGCGCGCTTGATGCCGATGGTCTCCGCAATATCGCCGAGCGGCGTGGACGTGCCGTGCGCGTTCACGTAGTTGACCTCGTCCGCGTTGATCTTCGCGTTTTTCAGCGCGTTGACCATCGCGCGGCGGCCGCCGTCGCCGTCTTCGGGCGGCGCGGTCATGTGATAAGCGTCGCCGCTCATGCCGTAGCCGAGCACTTCGGCGTAGATCTTCGCGCCGCGCGCTTTGGCATGCTCGTATTCTTCGAGCACCATGACGCCCGCGCCTTCGCCGAGCACGAAGCCGTCGCGGTCCGTATCCCACGGGCGGCTGGCCGTCGCGGGGTCGTCGTTGCGCTGCGAGAGCGCGCGCGCCGCCGCGAAGCCGCCGATGCCGAGCGGGGAAACCGTCGCTTCCGCGCCGCCCGCGATCATCACGTCGGCGTCGCCGTATTCGATCAGGCGCGACGCTTCGCCGATGCAGTGCAGGCCGGTGGTGCACGCCGTGACCATCGACAGATTCGGGCCCTTGAGGCCGAAGCGGATCGACAGATGGCCGGAGATCATGTTGATGATCGACGCCGGAACGAAGAACGGCGAAATGCGGCGCGGACCCCGATTGAGCAGTTCGGTCTGCGTGACTTCGATCATCGGCAGCCCGCCGATGCCCGAGCCGACCACCACACCCACGCGCTCCGCGTTTTCGTCGGTGATCGCAAGGCCGCTGTCCTGCATCGCCTGAACGCCTGCCGCGAAGCCGTAATGGATGAAGGTATCCATGTGGCGCGCTTCCTTGGCGGGCATGTAGTCTTCGATGTTGAAGCCCTTCACCTCGCCCGCGAAACGCGTGGAGAAGTTCGTGGCGTCGAACTTCGTGATGTTGGCGATGCCCGACTTGCCCGCCACCAGATTGGCCCAGCCGTCGGCAACGGTATTGCCGACAGGCGAAACGAGCCCAAGGCCTGTAACAACGACTCGACGACGGCTCACGTTAACCCCTTATCCATAGAATGACGAAAAGCAAAAGCCACAGCGGCCACAGGAAACCGCCCTGTGTGCCCTGTGGCTGTTAAATCGGTCTTTGCAGCGACGATGCTTCAAGCTCGAAGAGCGACGGGTCGCTGGCGCGTCCGGCCTTAGGCCTTGACGTTGGCGCGAGCGTAGTCGATCGCTTGCTGAACCGTGGTGATCTTCTCGGCTTCTTCATCGGGGATTTCCATGCCGAACTCGTCTTCCAGCGCCATCACCAGTTCCACCGTGTCGAGCGAGTCAGCGCCCAGATCGTTCACGAACGACGCTTCGTTCTTGATTTCGGCTTCCGCCACGCCCAGTTGTTCGGCGACGATCTTCTTCACGCGCTGTTCGATGTTGTCCATGCAGCCCTCCGAGGGAATAAAAGTTCAAAAATACGAGTGCGCGCATTTTATCAGGTTTGTACCCGCAAAATACGGCGCGTCAGTTCCATGCTTCGCCGCCTGCTGCGCTTCATCAAGGCGCGAGCCGACGGCCTGCATCGTTCGTTGCTGCCGCGCTGTACGGGGCGCGCATGCCGGTGAGAGCATTTTGCGCGCCCGTGTGCCGCGCGGATATTAAGCGATATTCGGCGAAATGCCTATTACATGTACATGCCGCCGTTCACGTGCAGCGTCGTGCCCGTGATGTAGCCGGCGAACGGCGACGCCAGGAACGCCACCGCATGCGCGATGTCTTCCGGACTGCCGAGCCGGCCGAGCGGAATCTGCGTGGTGAGCGCGGCGCGCTGCTCTTCCGGCAGAACTTTGGTCATGTCCGTATCGATGAAGCCCGGCGCGATGCAGTTCACCGTAATGCCGCGGCTGCCGATCTCGCGTGCGAGCGCGCGCGTCATACCCGCGACGCCGGCCTTCGCCGCCGCGTAGTTCGCCTGACCGGGATTGCCCGACGAGCCCACCACCGACGTGATATTGATAATGCGGCCGCCGCGCGCCTTCATCATCGGGCGCAGCACGGCGCGCGACAGGCGGAACACCGCGCGCAGATTCGTGTCGATGACGGCGTCGAATTCGTCGTCCTTCATGCGCATGGCGAGCTGATCTTTCGTGATGCCCGCGTTGTTCACGAGCACGTTGAGGCCGCCGAACTCCTTCACGGTGGCTTCGATGAACGCGTCGGCCGCTGCGGCGTCGTTCACGTTTAGCACCGCGCCGCGGCCCTTGCCGCCCGCCTGCGCCAGCGCTTCGCTGATGCCCGCCGCGCCGCTTTCGCTCGTGGCCGTGCCGATGACCGTCGCGCCTTGACGAGCGAGTTCCAGCGCGATGGCGCGCCCGATGCCACGCGACGCGCCCGTGACGATAGCTACCTGATTGTCCATGTTCATGTGGTTGCCTGTTATCCAGCGATCAGTTTGCGCGTTTCCTCGAGCGAGGCGGGATCGAACACCGCACCGCCGACGAGATTGCCGTCGATGCGCTTCGTCAGCCCCGCGAGCACCTTGCCCGGACCGCATTCAATCACATGCGTGACGCCTTCGCGCGCCATGGCCTGCACGCACTCGACCCAGCGCACGGGACCCGCGGCCTGACGCACGAGCGCGTCCTTGATCGCGGCGGGGTCCGAGACCTGCGCGACGTCGATGTTATTGATCAGCGGAATGCGCGGCGCTTCGATGCGGACGTTCGCGAGATAGTCGCGCAGTTGATCGGACGCGGGCTTGAGCAACGACGAATGAAACGGCGCGGAAACCGGCAGCGGCAGCGCGCGCTTTGCGCCTTTCGCTTTCGCCACTTCGCACGCCTTTTCGACAGCCGCCTTCGCGCCCGCGATCACCACTTGCGACGGCGCATTGAAGTTAACCGCCTCCACGACGCCCGCCGACGCACTTTCGGCGCACACTGCGCGCACCGTGTCGTCGTCGAGACCGAGAATCGCCGCCATGCCGCCCTCGCCGACCGGCACCGCGCTTTGCATCGCCTGCGCGCGAAAACGCACGAGCGGCACGGCGTCCGCGAAAGCGAGCGCGCCGGCCGCGACCAGCGCCGTGTATTCGCCGAGGCTGTGACCCGCGACGAGCGCAGGCGTGAGGCCGGTTTCCTTTTCCCAGACGCGGTAGATGGCGTACGCCGCCGTGAGCATGACCGGCTGCGTGTTCGTCGTCAGATTGAGCTCTTCGGCCGGGCCTTCGGCGATCAGCTTGGCGAGATCTTGCCCGAGCGCATCCGATGCCTGCTGCACCGTCTCGCGCACCACGGCGTGATCGGCGAATGCGTTGAGCATGCCGATCGATTGCGAGCCTTGGCCCGGGAAAACGAACGCAAATTTCATATCGTCCTCGTTGGATTGGAATGATCCGCCTATGCGTCTAGGGCGCGCGCGGCGTCGCCGGTTGCACGCGCGGCGCGCAGCTTCATCGACAGCGGATCAGTTGCAGATTAATGGAGGGAGACGGATGAAAGAATCAGTAGCGGAAGACCGACGCGCCCCACGTGAAGCCGCCGCCGACGCCTTCGATCAGCACGTTCTGTCCGCGCTTGATGCGGCCGTCGCGCACCGCGACGTCGAGCGCGAGCGGAATCGACGCCGCCGACGTATTGCCGTGGTCGCCGACCGTCACGACCATGCGCTCCTGCGGTAAGTGCAGCTTGCGGCAGGTGCTCTGCATGATGCGGATGTTTGCCTGATGCGGAATGAGCCAGTCGATCTCCTGCGGCGTGAGATGCGCTTTCTGGAGCGCTTCGATCGCGACCTTCTCCAGCACGTTCACGGCGAGCTTGAACACCGCCTGGCCGTCCATGTGCAGGAACGCGCTGCCGCTCACGACGCCGCCGTTCACGTTGCCCGGCGTGCAGAGAATGTCGGCATAGCTGCCGTCCGCGTGCAGCGCGCTCGCGAGCACGCCCGGCTCTTCCGACGCCTGAAGCACCACTGCGCCCGCGCCGTCGCCGAACAGCACGCAGGTCGTGCGGTCCTTGAAGTCGAGAATGCGCGAGAACGTTTCCGCGCCGACGACCAGCGCCGTGCGATGCATGCCGCTGCGAATGAAGCTGTCCGCCGTCGCCATGCCGTACGCGAAGCCCGAGCACACGGCCTGCACGTCGAACGCCGCGCCGTTGTTCTTGATGCCCAGCTTGTTCTGCAAGAGGCACGCGGTGCTCGGAAACACGAAGTCGGGCGTCGATGTCGCGACGATGATGAGGTCGATCGACTGCGGATCGATGCCGGCCGCCGCGATGGCCTTCTGCGAAGCGATGAGCGCGAGATCGCTCGTGGTTTGATCCGGAGCCGCGAAGTGCCGCGCGTGGATGCCCGTGCGCGCGACGATCCATTCGTCGCTCGTCTCGACGCCTTGCTGCGAGAGACGGTCCGCCAATGCCTGATTCGTGATGCGCTCGGACGGCAGATAGCTGCCAGTGCCGAGCACGCGAGCGTAGAGATTGGATTGAGCCATTATGCCTTCGTGTGTTGCGCGTTGCCGGACGCGTCCGGCGGGTTAGGCGAGGGGTTAGGCTGCATCACCAGCGCGTTGGCCGATGCATCGGCAGCCGTTGCGCTCGTGCCCGCGTCTCGCGCGGACAGCGCATTTTCCTCCATCGCGCGCACGAGGCGTTCGAGCACGCCATTTTTGACGGCATCATACCCGCGTTTGATCGCCCACTCAAAGCCGTAGGCTTCCGCGGAACCGTGACTTTTGATCACGAGCCCGCGCAGGCCGAGGAGCGCCGCGCCGTTGTATTGCGCCGGGTCGACGCGCTTTCTGAACCGCTTGAGCACGGGCATGGCGACGAGCGCCATCAGCTTGCTGGAGAGCGAGCGCGTGAACTCTTCCTTGATCATGTCGGAGAGCATCTTGGCGAGCCCTTCCGACGTTTTCAGCGCCACATTACCGACGAAGCCGTCGCACACGACCACGTCGGTCGTGCCTTTGTAGATGTCGTTGCCTTCCACGTTGCCGTAGAAGTTGAGCGTGCTCGCGCGCAGCAGCTCGCCCGCGCGCTTGATCGTCTCGTTGCCCTTGATGACTTCTTCGCCGATGTTGAGCAGCCCGATGGTCGGCCGCTCGCGGCCTTCGATCGCGGATACGAGCGCGTGGCCCATTTCGGCGAACTGCAACAGATGCTCGGGCTCGCAATCGACGTTCGCGCCGAGATCCAGCACGGTCGTGTAGCCCTTCTGGCTCGGCATCGCGAAGGCGATGGCCGGCCGCTCGATGCCCGCGAGCGTTTTGAGCACGTAGCGCGACACCGCCATGAGCGCGCCAGTATTGCCCGCGGAAATGCAGGTCTGCGCCTCGCCTTCCTTCACGAGGTTGAGCGCCACGCGCATCGACGAATCTTTTTTCTTGCGCAGCGCGACTTCGACCGGGTCGTCCATGGCGACGACTTCGGTTGCGGCAACGACGGTCAGACGCGGCTCGTCGAGCGCCTTCGACTTCTTTAACTGGGCGCGGATCGCCTGTTCGATGCCGACGAGCATCAGGTGCGCGTCGGGATGCGAGCGCACGAAATTGACAGCGGCGGGAACGGTCACGGCCGGACCGTGGTCGCCTCCCATGCAGTCAATGGTTATCTTTACGGTCATGGAAAGCGACGAATTTCAGGCACAAAAAAGCGGCAGTGAAATGCCGCCTTCTTGTCGTACCGGGAAAGTGTCAACAGCGTGCCAGGCGCGAGCCACCGCAAAACGGCGTTGCGCACGCGGCAAAGCGTAGAACGAACGCTTAGTCGTTCTTCGTCTTGACGACTTTCTTGCCACGATAGTAGCCGTTCGGGCTCACGTGGTGACGCAGATGCGCTTCGCCCGTGCTCGGCTCGACAGCCAGCGGCGCCGTCGGGAGGAAGTCGTGGGAACGGTGCATGCCGCGCTTGGACGGCGACTTCTTGTTTTGCTGAACTGCCATGATTACTCCAGAAAAGTTTTGCGAATTCTAACACAGGGCGGCCTGTCTCCGCGTTCGCGGAAAACTGCGGCCGTCCCGGCCCACCGCTCGAAGCGGGAGATTGCGTGCGGCGAGGATTCGCCGCACCGCGCCATCAATGCTTCTTGTCGTCCGGACCGCTCGTCTTGAGCTTTTCCAGAACGGCAAACGGATTCGGTTTCTCGGCTTCCTCGCCGCCTTCGTCGGCCTCGTCCTCGGCGCTGCCTGCGAGCAGGCTTTCATGCACTTCCGGACAGACGCTGTGCTTCGGCACGAGCGGCAAGGAAAGCAACAACTCTTCTTCGATCAAGTCGATGAGATCGAACTGGCGCGAGCCGACGATCACTTCGATTTCATCTTCGTCGAGCGGATACTCGTCTGCCTCTTCCTCCGTCGCGACGATCCGATACGTCGCGTCGACGTCGAGATGCTGCGAGTACGGCGAAAGACAGCGCTGGCACGTGAGCCACACCGAACCGTGCACCGCGAGTCGCAGATACGGCTGCGGCGCTTCCGTGCCGTCGTCCTGCAATTCCGGCTGGGTCGAGCCCTCGCCCTGCCAGGTGAAGACCGTGTCGTCCTCTGGCGCGTCCGCCGGTACTTCGGCTAACATGCGCGGCATTTGCGACGTACGCAACGCGCCCGCCGCCTGCCGTTTGTTCTCGGCGAAGTCGTAAAGGTCGAGCGCGCGCAGGTCAGCGAGGCTCGCAGGTTTGCCAGGATTCTGAGTCATGCGCGCTCCTGCCTTATGCCGGGTTGTTCGTTCTTTCATCCGCCGACGCAGCGTGGGCTTGCATCGGTCTGCATGCGCTCAGTATGCACTGCCCGCCGGCTTGGAGCACGCCCGGCACGCCCCAATTTGCATTCCCGCCCGCGCCAATGCCCTGACAGCCGATGAAAAGCCCAAAATCATATAGGCTTTATTCTTTCGAGTCAAATAGTTAAGGCTGCGTACGCGGTCTGTGGCTTATCCACCCATTTCACCGGTTTTGAACATGTCGATTCCTCAAGCGCCGCGCCTCGTGCTGGCGTCCAGTTCGCCGTATCGGCGCGAGTTGCTGCAGCGCCTGCGCATTCCGTTCGACGTCGTTTCGCCCGATATCGACGAAACCCCGCTCAAAGGCGAATCGCCCGAAGCCACCGCCGTGCGGCTTTCGATCGCGAAGGCGCGCGCCGCTGCCGAGCGCTTGGCGGACGCGGCGGGCGCGCTCGTGATCGGGTCCGATCAGGTCGCGACCTTCGATGGCCGTCAGCTCGGCAAGCCGGGCACGCACGACAACGCCGTCGAACAGCTTCGGTCGATGCGCGGCCGCAGCGTCGAATTTCACTCCGCGCTCGCCCTCTTCGACACGCGCACGGGTGACGTGCAATCCGCCGATATCGTCACGCGCGTGCGCTTTCGCGACTACTCGGACGCTGAAATCGAAGCCTATCTGCGCGCCGAAACGCCCTACGACTGCGCGGGCAGCGCGAAATCCGAGGGTCTGGGCATCGCGCTCCTGGACGCGATCGACTCGGACGACCCGACGGCGCTCATCGGCCTGCCGCTCATCGCGCTGACAAAGATGCTGCGCGCCGCCGGCCTCTCGGTTCTGGGGGCGGCATGAGCGGCGTTCTCTATTTGATCCCGAACACGCTCGGCGAAGGCGACGCCGCCGCGCTCGCGTCCGTGCTTCCCGAGCCGGTGCGCGCGCGGGCTGCGGCGCTCGGTTACTACATCGGCGAAAACGCGAAGACCACGCGGGCGTTTCTGAAGAAAGTCGGCACCGAACGGCCGATTCAGGAAATCGAGATACGCGAGCTGAACGTGAACACGCCGCGCGCCGAAATCGACCGGCTGCTTGCGCCGATCCTCGCGGGCGCCGACGCCGGCCTCGTCTCAGAAGCGGGCTGCCCCGCCGTCGCCGATCCCGGCGCGCTGCTGGTGCGGCGGGCGCACGAGCGCGGCGTGAAAGTGGTGCCCTTCGTCGGTCCGAGTTCGATCCTGCTCGCGCTGATGGCCTCGGGCATGAACGGCCAGAGCTTCGCGTTCAACGGTTATCTGCCGGTCGATGCAGCGGAACGCGGCAAGCGCCTGCGCGAACTCGAACAGTTGTCGCGCAAGGCGAATCAAACGCAGATTTTCATCGAAACGCCGTACCGCAACCGCGCGATGCTCGACACGCTCGTCGCGGCCTGCGCGCCTTCGACGCTGATCTGCGTGGCCGTGGACCTGACGCTGCCGGGCGAACAAATCGTCACGCGCACGGCAGCCGACTGGAAAAAGCACGCCGCGCCGGACCTGCACAAGCGCCCGGCCATTTTTCTGCTGCTCGCGTCGTAAGCGCGTTACGAATCAGCGCAACTGCACCTTGCCGCCGAGCGTCAGCGCGCGCACGGCGGCATCGCCCACGGAAGCGCCGAAGCGCCGCACCACGCGCTCGCTGATGCTTTCCTTCTGCGTGTAATCGACGATATCCGGCTGCTTGATGATCTCGCGCGCCACGTAGTTCGCGTCGCCGAAGCCGTCTGCGAGACCGAGCTGCACGCTCTTTTCGCCCGTCCAAAACATGCCGGAGAAGAGATCCGGATCGTCCTTCAGACGCTTGCCGCGTCCCTCTTTCACCGCGTCGATGAACTGCGTGTGAATCTCGTCGAGCATCTCCTGAGCGTGCGCCGTCATTTGCGGCGTTTCGGGCGAGAACGGATCGAACGCGCCCTTGTTCGCGCCCGACGTGTGCATGCGGCGCTGGATGCCGAGCTTGTCCATCAGGCCCGTGAAGCCGAAACCGTCCATCAGCACGCCGATCGACCCGACGATGCTCGCGCGATCCACATAAATGCGGTCCGCTGCCGCCGCGACGTAATAGCCGCCCGACGCGCACATGTCGTCGACGACCACGTAGAGCGGCGTCTTCGGATATTTCGCGCGCAGCCGCCGAATCTCGCGATTGATGATGCCCGCCTGCACCGGACTGCCGCCCGGACTATTGATGCGCAGGATCACGCCCGCCGTGCCGTCGTCTTCGAACGCGCTTTGTAGCGCGCCGTCGATGTTGTCGGCGCTCGCGTCGCTGTTCGCGGAGATTTCGCCCTGAAGGTCGATCAGCGCCGTGTGCTTGCCGGACTTGGCGACGTGATCGCCGGTGAAATCGAACACGCCCCACCCGATCAGCGCGAGCACCGCGAGAAAGACGAAGCGAAAAAAGATGCGCCAGCGGCGCGCGGCGCGTTGCTCGCGAATCGCGGCAAGCGCGACGCGTTCCAGCGCGTCGCGCTCCCAGTTGTCGTTGCCGCGCGGGTTGGGCGAAAGGTTATCGGACATGCGTGGTCTTCCGGTCGTACGGCCGGGTCAAAGGAAAAAAGGGGAATCAGGCGGGGCGAAGCGCGTCGTCGGGCAGCCAGAACACCGCGCGGCCTTCCGGCGTCTCGCGCTCCTCGACCGCGACAGGCCGAAGCCGCGCGCCTCGGCACGGGCCGCCGACGCACTTGCCCGTGTCCGGCTCGTAGATCGCGCCGTGCGTCGCGCACATCAAGTATAGGCCCGAGCTTTCGAAGAACTGGCCTTCGGCCCAGTCGAGTTCCATCGGCACGTGCGCGCAGCGGTTCAGGTAGCCGTACGGCTTGCCGTCGTAGCGGACGAAGAACACGACCGCCTCGCCGCTCCCGTCCTGCGCCCCGAGCCGCACGCCCGCGCCGCCATCGACCAGTTCGTCGGATGCGCAGACGCGCACCGCCTCTCGTGTCGGCTCGGTCATGCGTGCTCCCGAAGCCAGCCGGCCAGCGACGCGACACTATCTGCGCAAAAACGCGGCTGCAATGCGGTGAGCGAATTCGCCGGATGCGCGCCGTACGCGACGCCCACGCCCGCCGCGCCTGCGTTGATGGCCATTTGCAGGTCGTGCGTCGTGTCGCCGATCATCAGCGTGCGGGACAGGTCCTGCCCCAGTTCACGCGTGAGTTCCTGAAGCATCGCCGGGTGCGGCTTCGAGAAGGTTTCGTCGGCGCAGCGCGTGCCGTCGAAAACGCTCGTCAAGCGCGACTGATCCAACGCCCGGTTCAGCCCGACGCGGCTCTTGCCCGTCGCCACCGCCAGAAAATAGCCCTCGTCGCGCAATTCCTGCAGCAGTTCGCGGACGCCGGCGAAGAGCTCGGTTTGCTGGCCCATCGTCAGAAAATGAAAGCGATACCGCTCGGCGAGGCGCGGATAGTCCTTCGTATCGAGCGTCGGCGCGCAGATTTGCAGCGCGTCCTTGAGGCCGAGGCCGATCACGTAGCTCGCGGATTCGTCGGCGGGCACGGGCAGGCCGAGATCGCGGCACGCCGCCTGAATGCTCCGCGTGATGTGGACGGTCGAATCCATGAGCGTGCCGTCCCAGTCGAAAACGATCAGATCGAATTGCTGCCGCGCCATTTATGTCTCTCGGTTTTTGAGTTGTTCGATGAAGCGCCTGCACTCGGCGGGCAGCGGCGCTTCGAACTGCAGCGGCGCGCCGGTCGCGGGATGCGTAATTTTCAGCCGATAGGCGTGCAAAAACATGCGCTTGAGCGAAGGCATCGCGCTCGGCCGCGCGAGTTCCTTGTTCAGCGCGAAGTCGCCGTATTTCGCGTCGCCCGCAATCGGCAGGCCGATGCTCTGCATGTGCACGCGAATCTGGTGCGTGCGGCCGGTCTTGAGTTCCGCCTCGACCCACGCATAGTCAGTCCAGCGTTCGATCAAGTTGAACACCGTATGCGACGCCAGCCCGTTTTCCTGGACGCGCACGCGCCGCTCGCCGTCCGCCGCCACGTATTTGTGCAGCGGCGCTTTCACGATGCGCCGCCGGCCCCAGTCGCTCGGCCAGTCGCCGTGTCCGAGCGCGTAATAGCGCTTGTCGACGCGATTTTCGCGGATCTGCTCGTGCAGATTGACGAGCGCCGCGCGTTTCTTGGCGAGCATGAGCACGCCGGACGTCTCCCGGTCCAGCCGATGCACCAGCTCCAGAAACTTCGCGTGCGGCCGCGCGTTGCGCAGTTGCTCGATGACGCCGAACGCCACGCCGCTCCCGCCGTGCACCGCCACGCCCGACGGCTTGTCGATGACGATCAGGTGCTCGTCTTCGAAGAGAATCGGGAATTCGGCGGCGGGCGCATTCGACGACACCGGCGCTTCGTCGGGCTGGGCGATGCGAATGGGCGGCACGCGGACGACATCGCCCAGCTCCAGGCGATACGCGGCGTCGATGCGGCCCTTGTTCACGCGCACTTCGCCGCTTCGGAGAATCCGGTAAATATGGCTCTTGGGCACGCCCTTGCAGACGCGCAGAAGGAAGTTGTCGATGCGCTGTCCGGCAGCGGTTTCATCGACTTCGATCATCGACGTGCGCTCGCTTGCAACTTGTTTATGGGATGTTTTGCCTAACTCATTCATTCTGAATATAATTTGCGAGCAGCCTGAAAAGGCCGGACTCGACTCAGTTACCCATGAGGAGCTACGGCGCGATTCATCAGACTGTACAGGTGCAAGCGATAAACCGTTATTTTACTTGCGCCAAGGGCCGGTTGCTCGCCCGGAAAATCGAGCAACGAGTTGCACGCACGGCGATATCACCGGCAGGGACGGAGCCCACAGGCGCGTTCGGTCGGGTCGATCGCCGATCGGTAACGGATTTTTGGTCAAAAAGAATTTCATCGGCGAGAACTGACGGCATCCGGGCGTTCAACCGGTTGCCCGCCCGATTCAGCCCTGCCATCGAGCAAGGGGCGAAGACGGCACATCGGGGCTCGCCGATTTGCGAACAACGGCGACGCATCTCGCTGCTGCGCTGATTCCTGCGAAGCGCGAGACGCAAAAAAACGCCGCAACGAGGCGAGACACGGCAAGCAGGCGGGAGCACGTAGCCCGCGGCTGCCGGCGCGGCACGTCCGCGAAGACGAAGATCGGTAACGAAGCATCGCGCCGGTTCGCGCGACACCGCTCTTCCTTTCGCGAACGCCGTCGGGAGGGAAAGGCTCTGTTGAAAGAGCGCTGCGGCTTTCCGTGCGTCCATTTCGAGACGCGGAAAGCCCCGCGCCGCCGTTCGTCCTTGCCACGGGCCGCATCGCCTCCGCGCGCTGCCGTTGTCGCATGTGCCCCTTGGCCCGGCCGCCGCATTCGTCGGCCCGATGCCAGCTTTCGGCAATTCTCCCGCCTAAAATCCGCTCCGGCGTGCTTTTGTGACAACACAAAAAGCGTGGCACGCCCGCCCTCCCGCTTCGCGCCGATGTTCGAATCCGCGCCGATTCGCCAGACGAGGAAGGGTCAAAGCCGCTCTGGAGCCGTTCAATGAAACGCATGCTGTTCAATGCGACGCAGCAAGAAGAACTGCGCGTCGCCATCGTCGATGGACAGAAGCTCATCGACATCGACATCGAAACCGCCGGGCGCGAACAGCGCAAAGGCAACATCTACAAGGGGGTCGTCACCCGCATCGAGCCGTCGCTCGAAGCCTGCTTCGTCAACTACGGCGAAGACCGCCACGGTTTCCTGCCGTTCAAGGAAGTCGCCCGCCAGTATTTCCGCGACGGCGTCGAGATGCGCTCCGCGCGCATCCAGGATGCGCTGCGCGAAGGCCAGGAACTCATCGTTCAGGTCGAAAAGGAAGAGCGCGGCAACAAGGGCGCGGCGCTGACCACGTTCATTTCGCTGGCCGGCCGCTATCTGGTGCTGATGCCGAACAACCCGCGCGGCGGCGGCGTGTCGCGCAGAATCGAAGGCGACGAGCGGCAGGAACTGCGCGAAACCATGGCGCAGTTGGAACTGCCGGAAGGCATGAGCATCATCGCGCGCACGGCCGGCATCGGCCGTTCGGCGGAAGAGCTCCAGTGGGACCTGAACTACCTGATGCAGCTGTGGCGCGCGATCGAAGCCGCGTCGCAAAGTGGCGTCGCCGGCCAGCCGATGCTCATCTATCTCGAATCGAGCCTCGTCATCCGCGCGATTCGCGACTACTTCCAGCCGGACATCGGCGAAATCCTCATCGACACGACCGAAATCCATGACCAGGCGCGCGCCTTCATGGATATCGTGATGCCCGACAACCTGCAAAAGGTGAAGCGCTATCACGACGACGTGCCGCTCTTCTCGCGCTTCCAGATCGAGCATCAGATCGAAACGGCGTACTCGCGCACGGTGCCGCTGCCCTCGGGCGGCGCGATCGTGATCGATCACACCGAGGCGCTCGTCGCCATCGACGTGAACTCGGCGCGCGCCACCAAGGGCGCGGATATCGAGGAAACCGCCACGCGCACCAATCTCGAAGCCGCCGACGAAGTCGCGCGTCAGTTGCGCCTGCGCGATCTGGGCGGCCTGATCGTGATCGACTTCATCGACATGGAGTCGGCCAAGAGCCAGCGCGAAGTCGAGCAGCGCCTGAAAGACGCGCTCAAGCACGACCGTGCGCGCGTGCAGATGGGCAAGATCTCGCGCTTCGGTCTGATGGAGCTGTCGCGTCAGCGCCTGCGTCCGGCGCTGTCCGAAGGCAGTCACGTGACCTGCCCGCGTTGCAACGGCACGGGCCATATCCGCGACACCGAATCGTCCGCGCTGCAAGTGCTGCGGATCATTCAGGAAGAAGCGATGAAGGAAAACACCGCGGCGATTCATTGCCAGGTGCCGGTCGAGGTGACCGCCTTCCTGCTAAACGAAAAGCGCTCGGAAATCAACAAGATCGAGTCGCGCTTCAAGGTGAACGTCGTTCTGATTCCGAACAAGCATCTGGAGACGCCGCACTACAAACTGGAGCGCCTGCGCCACGACGATGCGCGTCTGGACGATCCGCGCGCCTCGTGGAAGATGGCCGTCGAAGCGGCGAGCGAACTCGAATCCGAGACCGGCTACAGCAAGCGCGCCGAGGAAGTGAAGCCGAAGCAGGAAGCGGCGGTCAAGGGCATCACGCCCGAGAAGCCGGCGCCGAGCGCGCCGGTCAAGCCCGCGCCGGTCGAGGCCGCGCCCGCGCCCGCGCCGACGCCCGTGCCGGCGAGCGGCGGTTTCATCGCCTGGATCAAGAACCTCTTTGGCATTCAGCCCGAAGTGAAGGCGGCGCCGACACCCGTCGAAGCGCAGCCGGCAGCGCGCCCGCAGCGCGAGCGTACGGAACGCGGCGAGCGCGGCGAGCGCACGGGCGGCGGCGACCGCAATCGCAATCGTCGCGGCGGCGCGGGCCGTGAAGGCGTGGCCGCCAATGGCGCGGCGACAACCGGCAACGGTGCGAGCCGTCAGCCCGCGCGTCGCGAAGATCGCGAAGGACGTGGCACGCGTGAAGGCCGGGAGCCGCGCGAAGCTCGCGAAGGCCGTGAACTGCGCGAAGTCCGCGAGCCGCGCGAATCCCGCGAACCGCGCGAGGCGCGTGAACCCCGCGAGACGCGCGAACCGCGTGAGGCCCGCGAACCGCGCGAGGCTCGTGAACCGCGCGAACCGCGTGAGCCGCGCGATCGCGGCCAGGAACGTGGCGCCGAGCGCGCACCGCGTCCGGAAGCCGCCGAGCGTCAGGAACGCCGCGAGCGTCCGGAGCGTGGCGAGCGTGCCGACCGTGGCGAGCGTGCCGACCGTGGCGAGCGCGCCGAACGGACGGAGCGTCCCGAACGCGCTGAGCGCCGCAAGCCGCAGCCGGAAGCCGCCGTCGAAGCATTGACGCAAGGCGAGACGGCAGCATCGGAAATTGCGGACACCACGCCGCTCAATGCCGACGCTTTGCCGCAAGACATCGATGCCCTCTCCGCCGATCAGGCCGCAGCCGCGCGCGAAGGCGAAGAGCGCCGTCGCCGCCGCCGGGGTCGCCGTGGCGGTCGCCGTGATCGCGATGAAGAAGGCATGACGGTGAACCACGCCGCCGATGTCGCGGAAGCCGAAGGCGCAGCCGAAAGCACGTCGGCGCAAGCTGGTGTGTTCGATGCCGAAGCCGCGCAGGAAGCCGCCGCACGCCGAGAAACGCGTCCAGTTGCAGCCGAGTCGCAGCGGGTTGCGGACAACCGCCAGGCGCAGCCGCAGGAAGCCGCGCCGGTAGCAGCGTCGGCCGCGCAAGCCGAGCCGTTGCAAGCGAGCGAAGAAGCGAAGGCAGAAGCCAACGCGGATTCCCAGCCTGCGCCGGACATCTTCGCGAAGCCCGCAGTGGCACCGGCCGTCGAGAACCCGTTCGGGCCGTCGCCGAAGGTCGCGGAAACGAAGCCGGTCGATCCGTTCGCGCCGGTGGTCGTCGACGAGCCGAAGCCCGTCGAAGCCGCGAGCCAGGCGGAAACAGCGCAGGAAGCACCCGTGGTCTCCGAGCCGGTGAAAACCGCCGCGATTGCTTCGACGCCGGCTGCGACCGCGGTCGAGCCGATCCAGTCGGAAGCCGCGCCGATAGCGCAGCCGGAAGTGACGATCGAGCCGCAGGTTCCGGTCGTGTCGGAGCCGGTGAAGCCTGCCGCGACGCAACCGACGCCCGCCGCATCGTCGACGGGAACGGACGCGCTGAAGCCGATGCTCGACACGGCCGGCCTCGTCTGGGTGAACACGGACGCCGACAAGCTGCGCGCGGCCAATGCCGCGGCCGCGCAGGAACCGGCGCCGGTGCGCGTGCCGCGCGAGCGCAAGCCGCTCCCGCCGCTCGACACCGCCCCGATGCAGCAGGTGGAAACCGGCAAGAGCGCGCACTGACGGGATCGCGCGATGTAGCATGCGAAACGCCATCGACCTCAGGTCGATGGCGTTTTTTCTTTGCGCACTAGTGGAAAGCCCGGTCCACCGAGCCTGGCCGTGCCCGGCCGGACTTGCCCGCTTCCGCTAAAATGGGCTGATCGCCTTTTCGACCGAAGTCCCGAGCAGCCATGTACCGACGCATCATCCCGTTAGCCGATGTCAGCGCGATCCCGGATTTCGCCGGCGCCGCGGCAGCGCCATCCGGCTTGCTGACGGACACGCTCGCGCGTCCCCTGCGCGACTTGCGCATCTCGGTCACGGATCGCTGCAACTTCCGCTGCGTCTACTGCATGCCGCGCGATGTCTTCGACAAGGACTACCCGTTTCTCCCCCATTCCGCGCTGCTGTCGTTCGAGGAAATCGAGCGGCTCGCACGCGTGTTCGTCGCGCATGGCGTCGAGAAAATTCGCCTGACGGGCGGCGAGCCACTGCTGCGCAAGAACATCGAATTTCTGATCGAGCGGCTCGCGCAACTGCGCACGCCCGAGGGCCGGCCGCTCGACATCACGCTCACGACCAACGGTTCGCTGCTCGCGCGCAAGGCTCGGTCGTTGAAGGACGCGGGCCTCTCGCGCGTCACGGTCAGCCTCGATGCGCTCGACGACGCCCTCTTTCGCCGCATGAACGACGCCGATTTCGCCGTCGCCGACGTGCTGGAAGGCATCGCGGCGGCACAAGCGGCCGGTCTCGCGCCGATCAAGGTCAACATGGTCGTCAAGCGCGGCACGAACGACCAGGAAATCGTGCCGATGGCGCGCCATTTCAAAGGCAGCGGCGTGGTTCTGCGCTTCATCGAATACATGGACGTCGGCGCGTCCAACGGCTGGAACATGAGCGAAGTGCTGCCGTCCGCGGAAGTGGTCGAGCGCATCGCGGCGCACTTCCCGCTCGCGCCGCTCGAAGCGCACACCGCCGCCGAGACCGCGCAACGCTGGGGTTACCGGGATGGCAGCGGCGAAATCGGCGTGATCTCGAGCGTCACGCGCGCCTTCTGCGGCTCGTGCACGCGCGCCCGGCTTTCCACCGAAGGCAAGCTCTATCTGTGCCTCTTCGCGTCCGCTGGCCACGATCTGCGCGCGCTGATCCGCGGCGGTGCGAGCGATGACGACGTAGCCACGGCCATCGCCCGCATCTGGGAAGCGCGCGGCGACCGCTACTCGCAGTTGCGCGGCAGCGCGTCGGCGGCCTCGCGGGAAGACGGCCCGCGCGTGGAAATGTCGTACATCGGCGGCTGAGTTTTTTCACGTGATCGGGACTGCGCGCGCCGCTTCGGCTTCGAACATCACCGGTCTCGTGCTCGCGGGCGGGCGCGGCTCGCGCATGGGCGGCGTCGACAAGGGCATGCAGCCGTTTCTCGGCGAACCGCTCGCGCTGCACGTGCTGCGCCGCTTGGCGCCGCAAGCGAGCGCCATGCTGATCAGCGCCAACCGGAACATCCAGGCGTATTCGAAACTTGCCGCGCCGTTCGGCGCCCGCGTGATCGGGGACACGCTCGGCGACTACCCCGGCCCGCTCGCCGGCATCGCGGCGGCGTTGCGCGCGGCGCACACGGAGTTCGTGCTGATCGCGCCGTGCGACGCTCCGTTCGTCGATGAACGGCTCGGCGTGCTGCTCGGCGAAGCGCTCGACGCCGAAAACGCCGACATCGCCTATGCCGCGACGATCGAACCGACCGGCGAACGCATCGCGCACCCGGTTTTCGCGATTCAGCGCGCCTCGCTCGCCGACGATCTCGACGCCCGGCTCGCGGCCGGCGAGCGCAAAGTACGCGCGTGGTACGCGCGCCACAAGGCGGTGCAAGTGCCATTTCACGAGGATCGCGCGTTTTACAATATTAATGATTTACGCCAGCTAGCCGAGCTGGAGCGCCGGTAAAGAGACGCCGGCGCTCGCACAGCGTTGCGCCAGCCCACCGGCGGCCTTTCGTCACGCGGCGTCTGCCGCTTCTCGCGCACGTCGCGCCTCACGCCAGTTCATGACCACGTTGAAGCCACTGTCCGGTTGCGTCGCTCACTACGATCCGAATGCGTTGCCCGTCGAGGCGGCGCAGGAAATCGTGCGTCAATGGGCGATGCCGCGCGGGCAGGCGCAGCAGGTGGAGCGCGTCGGCCTCTTCGATGCGCTGAACCGCGTGCTCGCCGCAGACGTGATCTCGCCCATCGACGTGCCGGCGTTCGACAACTCCGCGATGGACGGCTATGCGTTCTCCGGCGCGGCGCTCTCGTCGGCAACGCAGGCTTTGACGCTCGAAGTCGCGGGCGCCGCGCTCGCCGGACGGCCGTTCGCGGGTCGACCGACGCCGAGCGAATGCGTGCGCATCATGACCGGCGCGCTGATGCCCGAAGGCTGCGACACCGTCGTGCCGCAAGAACTCGTCGCCCGCGAAGGCGACAAGATTCGTTTTGCTGCCGACGCCGTCCGCGCAGGCCAGAACCGGCGGCTGTCGGGCGAAGACCTCGCGCGCGGCAAGCCGGCGTTGCGCGCGGGCCGCATCGTGCGCGCGTCGGATCTCGGCTTGCTGGCCTCGCTCGGCATCGCGGAAGTCGACGTGCATAAGCGCCTCGTCGTCGCGTTCTTCTCGACGGGCGACGAACTCCGCTCCGTCGGCGAACCGCTGACGCCCGGCACGCTGTACGACAGCAACCGCTACACGCTTTTCGCGATGCTGCGCCGGCTGAATGTCGAAACCGTCGATCTGGGCATTGTCCGCGACGATCGCGCGTCGCTGGAAAAAGCGCTGCGCGAGGCGACCGAAGCGGCGGACGTCGTCATCAGCTCGGGCGGCGTGTCCGTGGGCGATGCCGACTTCACGCGCGAACTGATGAACTCGCTCGGCGACGTCGCGTTCTGGAAAATCGCGATGCGCCCCGGACGGCCGCTCGCGTTCGGCCGCCTGTGGTCCGGTCCGCGCGCGGGCACAGGCAAGTCGGCGCTCTTTTTCGGCTTGCCGGGAAACCCGGTCGCGGTCATGGCGACCTTCTATTTCATCGTGCGCGAGGCGCTGCTCGCGATGTCCGGTGCCGCGCGGCAAGCGCCGATCGTGATCCGGGCGCGTTGCAGCGAGCCGATCCGGAAGCGCGCGGGCCGCACCGAGTTTCAGCGCGGGATCGCCGCGCGCGACAGCAACGGCCAGTGGAGCGTCGTGACGACCGGCCCGCAAGGGTCCGGCGTGCTGAGTTCGATGAGCGAGGCCAACTGTTTCATCGTGCTGGAACACGACCGCGCCGATATCGACGCGGGCGACGAAGTGAACATCGTGCCGTTCGACGGCCTCATCTGACAGCGAACAGTTAATAGCGAACTCATCATGCGCGAAGCCGCGGCGACCCACATTCCAACTATCGATAGACGGGGTTCTCCTCCCATGAAAAAGCAGATCTCATCCATCGCACCGGGACAGACGGCCAAGGCGCTGATCCTCGTGTATCTGACTTTCAGCGTGCCGATCGTGCTGCTCGGCGTCGTCGTCGCGTTCGTGCGCTACGGCTCGGTCGAAGTGAGCACGGTCACGAGCGCGCTGCTGCTCAACGCGATTCTCGGCTTCGTGCTGCTGTGGATTGCCTGCCACGCGTATAACTGGGTGGCGTCGCGCTTCGGCGGCATCGAAATTGTGCTGTCCGACGCACCGGAAGAAGCATGAGCGCCGCGTCCATTCGACCGGCCACGCCCGCCGACATCGGCGCCATCTACGGCCTGATGCTCGAACTCGCGGAGTTCGAGAAGCTCACGCATCTTTTCGTCGCGACGCAGGACGGCTTGCGCGACGCGCTCTTCAGCGCGCGCCCGGCAGCGGAGGCGCTCGTCGCGGAGCAGGCGGGCGAAGTCGTCGCCTATGCCCTCTTCTTCCACAACTTCTCGACCTTCCTCGGCAAGCGCGGTCTCTATCTCGAAGACCTCTACGTGCGCCCCGCGCTGCGCGGCAGCGGCGTCGGCACGATGATGCTGAAGAGACTGGCCGCGCTCGCCGTCGAGCGCCAGTGCGGACGCTTCGAGTGGTCGGTGCTGGACTGGAACCAGAACGCCATCGACTTCTACGAGAAGATGGGCGCGACCGTGCTGCCGGACTGGCGCGTCGTGCGCATTACCGGCGATTCGCTGGATCGCCTCGCGGACGGCGCGGCCTGAGCGCGGTTCACACTTCGTCGTCGCTCTCGGGCGACGACAGATCTCCGAGCACGCCTGCCGCCTTCTCGTGCGGCAGTGCCTCCACGTCGCGCAGGCGCTTGCCCATCTGACGCGTGCGCGTCTGCGCCGCCTCGATTGACCGCGTGACGGTTTCCAGCTGCGCCTTGGTGCGCGCGAGCACGTCGCCGAACTTGCCGAACTCCGTCTTCACCGCGCCGAGCACTTGCCATACTTCGCTCGACCGCTTTTCAATGGCGAGCGTCCGGAATCCCATTTGCAAACTGTTGAGCAGTGCGGTCAGCGTCGTTGGGCCAGCGACGCTCACGCGGTACTCGCGTTGCAAGAAGTCGCTCAGGCCCGGACGGCGCAGTACTTCGGCGTACAACCCTTCGGTCGGCAGGAACAGCAACGCGAAATCCGTCGTATAAGGCGGCGCGACGTACTTCTGCGCGATCGCCCGCGCCTCGGCGCGCAAGCGCCCTTCGAGCGCACGCGACGCTTCTTCCACCGCGACAGGATCGGCGCGCTCTTGAGCGTCGATAAGACGCTCGTAGTCCTCGCGGGGAAACTTGGCGTCGATGGGCAGCCACACCGGCGTCGCGACATCGCCCGATGAACCGGCGATACCCGGCGCGTCGTGCCGGCCCGGCAGCTTGATCGCGAACTCGACGCGTTCGTTGCTGTTCGGCACGGTGGCGACGTTCTTCGCGTACTGATCGGGGGTGAGCAACTGTTCCAGCAGCGATTCGAGCTGCACTTCGCCCCAGATGCCGCGCGTCTTGACGTTGGTGAGCACCTTCTTCAGATCGCCGACGCCCGCAGCCAGCGACTGCATCTCGCCCAGCCCGCGATGCACCTGCTCCAGCCTTTCCGACACCAGCCGAAACGATTCGCCGAGCCGCTGCTCGAGCGTCGCGTGCAGTTTCTCGTCGACCGTGCGACGCATTTCTTCGAGCTTCGCGGCGTTGTTCGCTTCGATGTCCTTAAGGCGCGCTTCCAGCGTCGCGCGCACTTCCGCCAGGCGCCGGTCGTTCGCTTCGGAAAGTTGCGCGAGATGCAGCGTCATGGAATCGGCGAAACGCTTAAGGGCGTTGCTCTGATCCTCGCGCGCCTGCTGGCTCTGCTGCGCGAGTTGCTGGGCGAGCGCGTCGAACTGCGCGTTTTGCACGCTCGACGTGCTCGCCAGTTGCGTTGCGAGCGTCTGATGAAACTGCGCGAAACCGCCCTGCGATTCCATGCGCGAGACGCGCGCATGTTCCGCGATGTCGCCGCGCAGTCCGCGTTCGAGCCGCTCCTGCGCGCGCGCATGCGCTTCGCCCATGTCGTTCACGCGATCGGTGAGCGCGGCGAACTCCTCGTCGATATCGACAGACGCGGCGCGCCGCATGACAGCGACAAGCGCGATCAACGCGATGACCAGCGCGACCGCCAGCAACGCGAGCGCGCCGTACAGCAATTCGATCATGAGCCGAGCACGCCGGGGTTGATCGGATTCGGCGGATTGCCGGCGCGCGGGCCTTCGCCGAGCGCGGCGATCAGATTGTCCGCGGCGAGATTCGCCATCGCGCGACGCGTCGTCTCCGTCGCGCTCGCGATATGCGGCGTGAGCACGACGTTCTCCAGCGCGAGGAAACCGGGATTCAGATTCGGCTCGCCTTCGAACACGTCGATGCCCGCTGCCGCGATGCGCTTCTCGCGCAGGGCTTCGATCAACGCCGCATCGTCGACGATTCCGCCGCGCGCGATGTTCGTCAACGTGGCCGTCGGCTTCATCAGCGCAAGCTCGGCCGCGCCGATCGTGTGGTGGCTTTCCTTCGAGTACGGCAGCACGAGCACGACGTGATCCGCGCGCTTGAGCAGATCTTCCTTCGACGCGTATTCCGCGTTGAGTTGCGCCTCGATCTCGGGCGCGACGCGCGAACGGTTGTGATAGATCACGCGCATATTGAAGCCGCTCGCACGCCGCGCGAGCGCCTGCCCGATGCGTCCCATGCCGATCACGCCGAGCGTCGAGCCGTACACGTCGACGCCGAGGAACGAATCGTAGGACCACTTTTGCCACTTGCCCGCGCGCAGAAAGTGCTCCGACTCGGTGACGCGACGCGCCGCCGCCATCATCAGCGCCCAGCCGAAATCGGCGGTGCTTTCGTTGAGCACATGCGGCGTGTTGGTGCCGAGCACCTTGTGCGCGTCGAACGCCTGCATGTCGAAATTGTTGTAGCCGACCGCCATGTTGGCGACCACTTTCAGGTTCGGCGCGCCCGCCAGTTCCTTCTCGCCGACCATCTCGCCGGCCGTGAACGCGCCGTCCTTATCGGCGAGCCGGCGCGCGAATTCGTCTTGCGGCAGCACGTCGCCCAGGTTCACGTCGACTTCGAAATACTGTTTCAGGCGCTCGATCACGTCAGGAAACGTAGGGCGAGCCACAAGCACTTTCTTCATCTCATGCTCCTAGAAAAATAGCCAGCCGGTGACGGCGAAAAGCGGCAACAGCACGACGCATGACCAGCCGAGGTAACCGAAGAAACCCGGCATGCGCACGCCGCGCGATTCCGCGATCGCCTTCACCATGAAATTCGGCGCATTGCCGATATACGAATTCGCGCCCATGAAGACCGCGCCCGCCGAGATGGCGGCGAGCGTCGTGGCGCCCGTGGTCATCAGCGTGTCTGCGTCGCCGCCCGCGAGGTTAAAGAAGACGAGGTAAGTCGGCGCATTGTCGAGGAACGACGAGAGCAGCCCGGTCGCCCAGAAATAGGCCAGATGAGCAGGCTCGCCGTTCGCATCCGATACCGCGCGCACGATCCCGGCAAACGCGCCCGCCTCGCCGGCGCGCAGGATGGTGATGACCGGAGCGATGGTGACGAAAATCGCCGCGAAGAGCTTGGCGACTTCGATCATCGGCGCCCAGTCGAATGCGTTGCCCGCGCGGGCGCGCTTGGGCGTGAGCGCGAGCGAGGCAAGGAGCACGAGCACCAGCGCCGCATCGCGCACGACGTTCTGCAATGCGACGTGCGTGCCGAATACATCGAATGCGACGCCCGGCTTCCACAAGCCGCTCATCAGCACGAGCCCGATGATCACGGCGAGCAGTACGAAATTGATCATGCCGTCGACGCCGAGCGTGGGCGTGTCCGGCGTCGGATCGAGAAACGGCCGCCGCGACTCGCCTTTGCCGCGCCAGAAGTAGCTGTCGAGCGCGTAGAAAAGCGCGAGCAGTACGCCGCAGACGAAGAGCGTCGGCAGTGCGAGATGCTGCGTCGTCCAGAAGAAATCGACGCCGTTCAGAAAGCCGAGAAAGAGCGGTGGATCGCCGAGCGGTGACAGCGAGCCACCCGCATTCGCCACCAGAAAGATGAAGAACACCACGACATGCGCGACATGCTTGCGATTGTCGTTGGCCCGTAAGAGCGGACGAATCAGCAGCATGGCCGCGCCCGTCGTTCCCATGATGCTGGCAAGCGCGGTGCCGAGCGCGAGCAACGCGGTGTTGACGCGCGGCGAGCCGTGCAGATTGCCGCGCACGCAGATGCCGCCCGCTACCGTATAGAGCGCGGCGAGCAAGATGATGAACGGCACGTACTCTTCGACCATCGCGTGAACGAGCACGCCGAACGCCGTGCCGATGCCGAACGCGAACGCGAACGGCACGAGGAACGCCAGCGCCCAGGCCGCCGCGATCTTGCCGAAATGGTGATGCCACACTTTGCCGGCGACGAGCGGAAACACCGCGATGGACAGCAGGATGCCGATGAATGGAACGCCCCACGCCGCTGACAGGGACGCGCCGTCGAGCGCGGCGGCCGAAGCGTCAGAGATCGCGCAAAGCGATAGCAGAAAGCCCCAAACGAAACGCGGCACTGTCCCTACGCTCCCCGCACGATGATGGCGTGGACACGATACGGGCCATGCGCGCCGAGCACGATGGTCTGTTCGATATCGCCGGTGCGGGACGGCCCCGACACGAAGTTCACGGCGCGCGGCAACTCGCCCCGCTCCGCGCGCATCAGCGCGAAGGCGTCTTCGTGCGCGGCGACGATGCGCGACGCCGGCACGATGGCGATGTGCGTCTGCGGCAGAAGCGCGCCGGACGCGGGCGTCTCCGGTCCCGACAGCAGCACAATGGAGCCGGTCTCCGCAGCCGCGCAAAAGCAGCCGGTGATGCCGACGAGGTCCGCATCGACGGGCTTGCGCAGCGACGCCGCGATGCCCGCTTGCATCCACGGCAAATCAGCGAGCGCGGGCCACGCGACGACATCGCGCGACAGACCGAGCGCGTCGAGATAGCGGGCGGCTTCGGCAGGGGCGTCGGCGAGCGCCTCGGCTTCGGCGACGCTCGTCGAGAGTCGCTCCGCTTCCAGACGAAAACGCGCGATCAGTTCGTCGCGCGTGGCGGGAAGCGGCGGACGCGGACCGGCGGGATGCCGCGCGAGATACTCGTCGACGGCGGCACGCTCGGCCTCGGTCGGCGCGCCTTTCCTGCCCTGCGCGCTGCGAATGCGCGCGAGAATGTTGCGGCGCGCGGCCGATGTGTCCATGGTGCCGTCCTCGTCGATGCATGCGTGGAGAAGTCGCGGCGATAAATCCGCGACGTGAAGCTGAAACCGATTATATCGACCGGTCCGCGCGGGACGGACCTCGGCCGAACGGCATAGGCCGCGTGCGGTGTCAGCTTTCTTCGACCGGTTGCTCGATGCCGAACACCTGACGCAAGTAAGCGAGATACGCTTTGTCGTCGCACATGTTCTTGCCGGGCGAATCGGAGAGCTTCGCCACCGGCTGGCCGTTGCAGCGGACCATCTTGATGACGATCTGCAGCGGCTGATAGCCGAGATCGTTCGTGAGATTCGTGCCGACGCCGAACGCAAGCTGACAGCGCCCACGGAAACGTTCGTAGAGTTGCAGCACCTTGGGAATGTCGAGCGCATCCGAAAAAACGAGCACCTTCGTGCGCGGATCGCAGCGATTTTCTTCGTAATGCCGGATGAGGCGCTCGCCCCAGTCGAACGGATCGCCCGAATCGTGGCGCGCGCCGTCGAAGAGCTTGCAGAAGTACATGTCGAAGTCGCGCAGGAACGCCTTCATGCCGTACACATCCGACAGCGCGATACCGAGGTCGCCGCGATATTCCTTCGCCCACATCTCGAAGCCGAAAATCTGCGAATCGCGCAGGCGCGGTCCCAGCGCCTGACACGCCTGCAAATACTCGTGGGCCATCGTGCCGAGCGGCCGCAGGCCGTGCTTCATCGCGTAGAACACGTTGCTCGTGCCCGCGAACTGCGCGCCGAGCCGCTCCTTGAGCGTCAGCACCACTTCCTCATGCCACTGCTTCGAGAAACGGCGGCGCGTGCCGTAATCGGCGATCTTGCAATCCGAGTACTCGGGCGGCGTGGCGAGCAGCTTGATCTTGTCGCGCAGGCGCTCGCGCCCGGTCTCGTACTCCGGCTGACGCTGCGTGTTGCGGAAGTAGACCTCGTTGACGATCGCGAGCACCGGAATCTCGAAGAGAATCGTATGCAGCCACGGCCCTTCAATCAGAATGTCGATCTCGCCGTTGTTCTTCGGCGACGGCGAAATCTGAATCGACTTCTCGTTGAGATGAAAGAGCGCGAGAAAGTCGATGAAATCGCTCTTCATGAAGCGCATGCGCCGCAGATAGTCGAGCTCTTCTTCACGGAAGCGCAGGTTGCAGAGCTGGCGCACTTCGTCGCGAATCTCGTCGATGTACGGCACGAGATCGACATTCGGCGTGCGGCAGCGGAAGCGATACTCCACGTGCGCAGCCGGGAAGTGATGCAGCACGACCTGCATCATCGTGAATTTGTAGAGGTCGGTATCGAGCAGCGAATTGATGATCATGGTTTGGCTGGAACATCGAGCGATGAGACCGCGCGCCGTCTTGCCGCGGCGTGCCTTGGGGCCATGTTACCCGAATGCGCGGACCGGCAAGACGCTCGCCGACCGTTTTTGGCAACCGCGCATACATACATTCCAAAACGATATAAGGCACGTTCCGCGGCGGTCGCGCCCGTTTTGACCGTTACGCTACAATATGCGTTTCGGCGCGCGTACCCGCATTGGCCCACGCAGGCTGCCGGACGCCGTCCCCACGAATTCCGCATGCAGGAGCCTGAATGACTCACGTTGTGACCGAAAGCTGCATCAAGTGCCGCTACACCGACTGTGTGGATGTGTGCCCGGTGGATTGCTTCCGTGAAGGTCCCAACTTTCTCGCGATCGATCCGGACGAGTGCATCGACTGCGCCGTGTGCGTGGCCGAATGCCCGGTGAATGCCATTTACGCCGAAGAAGACGTGCCCGGCGATCAGCAGCAGTTCATCGAACTGAATGCGGATCTCGCGCGCAACTGGCCGAGCATCACAAAGACGAAGGCGCCGCTGCCCGAAGCCGACGAATTCAAGGACGTGAAGGACAAACTGAATCTGCTCGAGCGTTGAGGCGAACGGGCGTCCTTCTGTGGTCAGCCATTTGCGGTCGGCTTTAGGACGAGTTCGCGTCGGTGCAAAAAGGTGTTTCGAGTGAAGAATCGGCGTTGACAGGGTAAGAGACGCTCCCTATAATTCCGCTTCTCTGCTGTAGATGTTCCCCGATAGCTCAGTCGGTAGAGCGCCGGACTGTTAATCCGTAGGTCCCTGGTTCGAGCCCAGGTCGGGGAGCCAAAAAATTCAGCAAAGCCCAGTCAACTTACTGGGCTTTTTAGTCAGTTTCACTGTTGTAGATGTTCCCCGATAGCTCAGTCGGTAGAGCGCCGGACTGTTAATCCGTAGGTCCCTGGTTCGAGCCCAGGTCGGGGAGCCAAAAAGTTCCAAGCAAAAAGCCCAGTCATGCGACTGGGCTTTTTGTTTTGTGGCCATCCTCGTGTCTCACCGGGCCGTTTCAGCAGACACTGCGTTTCCGTTCGATAATTCCGTCACGTTTTGTTGACGCTAACGGCGACAGTGACGCAAGGGGAAACGCAGATGCGGTGGCTGATTCTCATGCTGTTTATCGCGTGTGCCGCGTACACGCACTGGCGGGGCAAGGTCCGCCACGGTTTCTTCCGGCAGCTGTCCGATCATTCGACGTTCATGTCGCCGGTGAACGGCTTCGTGTATCTCTTCTCGCGCGTGCCGTCCACGCCGTACCTTCACCCTTCCCTGTTTCCGGATCTCGCCCCGATCAAGGCGCACTGGCAGACGATTCGCGACGAAGCCCTCGCCTTGCACGAAGCAAGCAAGATTCAGGCGGCCGGCGCCTACAACGACATCGGCTTCAACTCGTTTTTCCGGCGCGGCTGGCGGCGCTTTTATCTCAAGTGGTATGACCGGCCCCATCCGTCGGCGGTCGCGGTCTGCCCGAAGACGCTCTCGATTCTGCAAAACATCCCGAGCGTCAAAGCCGCAATGTTTGCGATGCTGCCGCCCGGCGGGACGCTCACGCTGCATCGCGATCCGTATGCCGGGTCGCTGCGTTATCACCTCGGGCTTGTGACGCCGAACGACGACGGCTGCGCGATCGTCGTGGACGGCGAGCGCTACTCGTGGCGCGACGGCGAGGAAGTCGTCTTCGACGAAACCTATCTGCACTGGGCCGAGAACACGACGGACAAAGACCGCATCATTCTGTTCTGCGACATCGAGCGGCCGATGAAATACCGCTGGGCACAGGCGGTGAACAACGCAGTCGGCGGCTTTCTGATGCGCGCGGCGGCCTCGCCGAACGAAACCGGCGACCGCACCGGCGGCCTGAATCGCGCGTTCAAGTATCTCTATTCGATCCGGCTCGTCGGCAAGCGGCTGAAGGCGTGGAACCGGACCGTGTATTACATCGTGAAGTGGCTGCTGTTCGGCGGCATCGCGGTCGCAATCTTCTGGCGCTACTGAATCCACACGACGGTCAGCGAGCGCACGCCCTGCGCGCCGCGAATCAGCACGCCTTCGATATCCGCCGTCGCGGACGGGCCCGTCACCAGCACGGCATAGCGCGCCGACTGGAAGTCGGGCCGTCGATACACCTGCTGCAAGCCGTCGACGAGTTGCGCGGGATCGAGCAGCACGACGAGATGCTGCACGAGATAGCCGATCGAATTGACGACGTACTCGTCTTCGCTGAACCAGACGGACCCCGTCTCCGCGACACCGAAGCGCCCGCGCACGACGCCCACATCGACATCTTGCAGCGAGGCCGGGGCCGTATCCGGCGTGAGCACACGCGTGCCTTCGATACCCGGCACGGCAGACGCCACAACCGCATCCGCACCGAAACGCGCGGCAATCATCTCCTTCACTTCGTCGAGGCTGTGCGCGTGCGCTGTGGTACCGCCCATCGCGGTCAGCGCGGCGATGAAGCGCGTCTGCAGATCGCCTTCGGGCGACGGGAAAATCGGCAGTTCGGGGCGCGGACGCGCTGCGGGCTGCGCGGCGCGAATCTTTGCGAGAAAGGCATCGCGGGTCGTCATTTGGCGGGCTTCCGGTTTTTCTTGTACCACTCGTGAAAGGTCTCGGCCGGCGCTTCGGGCAAGTCGCGCCCGCGGCCCCAGATGTTGAGCGGGTTGTACAGCACGAAGTTCGGCAGCCGCTTCAACGCGCCGCCGAGCGACGCGACCGTCGCGCGATAAAGCGTCGGGCTCGCGAGCAGACGCCCCGCCATCTTTAGCACTTCCTGCTTCACGAACGGCACTTCGTGGCGCTCCGCGATCACGGCGCGCCACTTGTAGATCTGCTCGTGAATGTTGACCTTCGTCGGGCACACGTTCGTGCAACTGCCGTTGAGCGTCGAGGCGAACGGCAGACTGCTGTAGCGCTTCAGGTCGTAAGTCGGGTTGATGATCGCGCCAATTGGCCCGGAGTACGTGCCGCCATACGACAGCCCGCCGCTTCGCCGATACACCGGACACGTGTTCATGCACGCGCCGCAGCGGATGCACTTGAGCGAATACCAGAAGTCTTCGAGCGCGAGCCGCTCCGAGCGTCCGTTGTCGACGAGGATGAAGTGCATCTCCGTGCCCGGCCGCGGCGCGCGAAAGTGCGACGTGTACTGCGTGATGGGCGAGCCGAGCGCGCTGCGCGAGAGCATGCGCACGAACACGCCGAGATCGGCGATGGTCGGAATCAGCTTCTCGATGCCGATGGACGCGATATGCAGCGGCGGAACGTTCGCGGAGAGATCCGCGTTGCCCTCGTTCGTGCAGACGACGACCGTGCCCGTCTCCGCGACCGCGAAGTTGCAGCCCGTCATGCCCGCCGTCTTTTCGCGCACGAAGTACGGCCGCGTGTTCATGCGCTGGCTTTCCGCCAGATAGTGGATGTCGCTGTTCTTCGGATCGGTGCCGATGGTCTTGCCGAAGAGTTCCGCCACGTCCGCGCGCAGCTTGTGGACGGCCGGCACGACCATATGGCTCGGGTCCTGATGATCGAGCTGCTGAATGCGCTCGCCCAGATCGGTCTCCATCACCGTGATGCCGCGCGGCTCCAGATAGTCGCGCATGTAGCACTCGTCGGTCAGCATCGACTTGCTTTTGACGAGCGTGGTCATGCCGCGCTCGCTCATCAGCTTGTAGACGAGCGCGTTGTGCTCTTCCGCGTCCGCCGCGAAATGCACGACGACGCCGTTTTTCTCGGCCTGATCCGCGAACTGCGCGAGGTAATCCGCGAGATGGGACAGCGTGTGTTCCTTGATGCCCGATGCCAGACTGCGCAGCGTTTCCCACTCGGGAATGCCGTGCGCCTGCGCGTCGCGCTTGCTGCGCAAGTCCCAGAGACGCTTGTCGTGGAACGCGACGTGGTCGGCTTTCTGCAGGAACGCGCCTGCAGCCTTCGCGTGATCGATGCGAACGGTCTTCGTCATGCCCGCGCTCCGTTCAGAACCTGCGCAATGTGGATGAACTTCGCGTCGAGCTTCATGCGCTCGGCGCAGCCCTGCTGATGCATGAGACACGACATGTCGCCCGAGACGATGTACTCCGCGCCCGCGCCGATGTGATCTCGCACCTTGTCCTGCCCCATGCGCACGGACACGGCCTCTTCGGTGACGGAAAACGTGCCGCCGAAGCCGCAGCATTCATCGGGCCGCGCGGGCGAGACGAACTCGATGCCCTTCACGCGTTCCAGCAAGGCGCGCGGCTTCGAATACGGCGTGCCCGCGACTTCCGAGTTCGACGTCTCGCGCAGATGCCGCACCGCGCTGCAACTGTTGTGCAGGCCGACGCGATGCGGGAACTCGGCCCACGGAAAGTCACGCACCTGCAAGACGTCGTGCAGGAACTCGACGAGTTCATATGTGCTTTTGCGCACCTTCTGGACGGCGCTCGTCTGCTCGATGGCCGTGAAGTGCTCGCGCACGTGATGCGTGCAACTCGCCGACGGGCCGACCACATAGTCGTAGTCCGCGAAGTTGCGGGCAAACACGCGCTCCGCGCCGGCCGCGTCCGCGTGCGCGCCGCTATTGGCCATCGGCTGGCCGCAGCATGTCTGATCCTGCGGATAGTCGACATCGAGGCCGAGCCGCTCCAGCAATTCCAGCGTGGCGATGCCGATCTGCGGATAAAACGCGTCGATGAAACAGGGGACGAAAAGGGCAACTTTCATGGTGATCGCTTGGCGGACAGTCCGCGTTGGTCAGCTTGGTCTGACCAAGACTTTAGGGACGCGGCGCTTTCGTGTCAAACTAGGGTAATCCAAAGCCTCTCGCCGTGTTGCTCCGACCGATGACCTTCCAGCCCGTCCACTCGCACGCCTACGCCCGCGTGCGCCTCTCCGATGTCGTGTCCGGCCAGATTCGTCAACTGATCTCGAACGGCACCCTGCTGCCCGGCCAGCGCCTGCCTGCCGAGCGCGATCTCGCGGAGCAGCTGAACGTGTCGCGGCCGTCGCTGCGCGAAGCGCTCATTCGTCTCGAATCGGACGGATTCATTCGCGCGGCGGGGCGCGGCGGCTTCGTCGTGTCGGACGTGACGGCGCCGCTCGTGTCGCATCCGCTCGCCGCACTGCTCGAACAGCAGCCCGACGCGAGCGCCGACGTGCTCGAACTGCGTCACGGCTTAGAGACGCTCGCCACGGCCTACGCCGCCGAGCGCGCGACCGACGCCGATCTCGTGCGCATTGCCGCCGCGTTCGATGCACTGCAAGCCGCCGTCGAGCAAAGAAGCACGCGCATCGCGGAAAAAGACGCCGCCTTCCATCTCGCCATTGCCGATGCGACGCACAACATCGCGCTGACGCACGTGATGCACGGCCTGAACGAAGTGATGCGCGAGTCGATGCTCACGTCGCATCGCCTCGTCGATTACGACGACGCCGTGGAGGCCGACCTGCTGGCGCAGCATCGGGCGATGCTCGATGCCATCGTGGCGCGCGATCCGGCCCGCGCGCGCGACTGCGCGGGCGCGCATCTGGACTACGTGCGCGCGCTGTATCGCGACCGGCCGGCGGAGAAATCGCGCGACGGCGTATCTCATGATGGCATGACGAATTCGTAACGCCGCCGTAAGACCCGATAGGACAGCGCCTACACGCATTTCGGACGCGCACCGCTAACGCGGGCCTTTACGGTCCGCGATACTGGAACCGTCGAAAACAAACATGCGCAAGGAGGACGATATGCCTTACCTACTCGGATGGCTGCTCGGTGTGCCGGTCGTGGTGCTGGTGATCCTTTACCTGATCTTCCATTGATGCCGGCGCCGCACGCAGCAGAAGAATCGAAGAGACCGAAGGGCGTCGTTACAATACGACGCCCTTTTTCTTTAATGCGTGGGATCTCAATGAAGCGCACCGCACCGTTCGTTCTGAGCGCATCGCTCCTGTCTCTCTTCGGCGCGGGCATCGCGCATGCCGAGGAAATCGCGAGCGTCAATACCAACTTCCGCTTCACCGGCTCCGACCGCGTGAGCGTCGAGGCGTACGACGATCCGCTCGTCTCCGGCGTGACCTGCTATGTGTCGCGGGCGCGCACGGGCGGCGTGAAGGGCACGCTCGGCATCGCGGAAGACCCGACCGAGGCGTCCATCGCGTGCCGACAGGTCGCGCCGATCAAGATCGCGCAGCCGCTCAAGCAGAAGACCGATGTCTTCACGGATCGGATGTCGTTCATCTTCAAGACGCTGCATGTCGTGCGCATCGTCGATACGAAGCGCAACACGCTCGTGTACCTGACGTACAGCGACCGCGTCGCGAGCGGCAGCGCGAAGAACAGCGTCACGGCGGTGCCGGTGCCAGAAGGCACGACGATCCCGGTCAAGTGAGCGAGCCGCGTCGTCGCGGGGCGAACGTGTTCGACCGCATTCCACGCCTCCGGCAGGAGCAGCCAACATGCACTCGCCGCGCGATGAAGCGGTAGACTGAGCGATTAGCCCTTCAAGCCGCGCATCCACCGATGACCGCCCCACGCTTTCGCAACGCCGCGCGTTACTGGCGCTCGCCGCTCGTGCCGGACGCGGACATGGTCACCGCCGAGTACTACGATCACGCGTTCACGCCGCACTGGCACGACGCGTACACGGTGCCTGTCATAGAAGCGGGCGCGGAGTGTTACGACTATCGCGGCTCGCATCATGTGGCGGAAGCGGGGTCAGTGCCGGTCATCAATCCGGGCGAGCTGCATACCGGCGCGCGCGCCGTCGATGCCGGGTGGCGTTATCGCGTGTTCTATCTGCCGGTGCCGTTCGTGGAAGCGCTCGCGCGTGAGCTGTCGCCGCGCGCGGGCTCGCCGTGGTTCTCGACCGACATCATCCGCGACGACGATCTCGCGCGCCGGCTTTTGCGCGCGCATCGGGCGCTGGAGAGCCTGACGAGCGATGCCACAAACGACGCCACCCGCGCCGATCCGCTCGCCGCTGAGACTGCGCTCGTCGATGCCGTGACGACGCTGCTCGCCCGGCACGCGCTGCAACGCCCATCGTGCGGGCCGCCCGCCGCGGATGCCGCCCGCGTCGCCACGATGAAATCCCGCCTCGCCGACGATCTGCTGGAACCGGTCACGCTCGCCGAACTGGCGCGCGTCGTCGGCCTTTCGACCTTTCACGCGGCGCGGCTTTTTACGCGCGAAACGGGTCTCGCGCCGCATGCGTGGCGCAATCAGTTGCGTATTGCGCGGGCGCTGCCGGCGTTGCGCGCGGGGGCGTCGATCGCGCAGGTCGCGGCGGCGAGCGGCTTCACCGATCAGAGCCACTTCACGCGGCATTTCAAGCGGGCGTTCGGGGTCGCGCCGGGGCGCTGGCGGTGATTGGCCGGGAGTGCGGGAGTTGCTCGCCGTGAACGGCGAGAGGCTTCGCCGACCGCGGCTGTTTCACGCGGCACGGCAAGCAGCCGTTCCGCGTTGCGCCGGGGGCGCTGGCGGTGAGTTGCAGGAGGGCGTGAGTCGCGTGCCGTCGGCGGCGAGCGCGACCCGACCGTGACGCCAAAGTCAACACGAACGCCAACACCGACGCCCACCACGCCGATGCACCCTCGTTTCGCACGCACGACGCGTGCAACGAAAACCACTCCGGGACCGCACAGCACCGCAATCTGCATCACGGCCGCGTCCGCCCAAGCAACCGCGCGCGACAACACTGACACCGCAAGAACGTACAAGCTTTCGCATTCACGCCGCCTTATCCTCCGCGAATCAGGAGGACGATCTTGAACGCACCATCCGGCAACGCCTGGCGGGAACTCACCGCCGGCGCTCGCGACACCATTCCGATGATGATCGGCGCCGCGCCCTTCGGCGTGATCTTCGGCACGCTCGTCACGGCTAGTCCGCTCACGCTCTGGCACGGCCAGCTGATGTCGCTCGCGGTCTTCGCGGGCTCGGCGCAGTTCATCGCGGCCGGCATGATCGCGGGACACGCGAGCTTCGCCGTCATCTGGGCGACGACCTTCGTCGTCAATCTGCGCCATGTGCTCTATTCGGCGACGCTCGCGCCCTACGTCGCGCATCTGCCCGCGCGCTGGCGCTGGGCGCTGGCCGGCCTCTTGACCGACGAAGTGTTCGCCGTCGCCTACGCGCACTATCGAGCGCGCGCGCCGGGCGAAACAGGGCCGCACTACTTTCTCGGCTCCGGTCTCGCGATGTATGCGAACTGGCAAGCGTGGACGCTCATCGGGCTCTTCTTCGGCGCAGCGTTTCCGGGGCTCAAGTCGCTCGGGCTCGATTTCGCGATGGTCGCCACGTTCATCGCGATCATCGTTCCGCAACTCGTGGCGCTGCGCTTCATCGCGGCGGCGCTGGCCTCGGGCGTGCTGTCGTTCGCGTGGCAAGGCTGGCCGTACAAGCTCGGGCTGCTCGCGGCCGTGCTCGCCGGCGTCGCCGTGGGCTTGCTGCTGACGCTCATCGAACAGAAACCGCGCATGAAAGACGCCAAGGAGCGCGCGCAATGAACTACGTCATCCTGATTGTCGGCATGGCGCTCGTCACGTATCTGATCCGGGCCGCGGTGTTCGTGCTCGGCGAGCGGCTGTCGTTTGCGCCGGTCGTGCGCACGGCGCTCGGCTTCGTGCCGGTGACGGTGCTCACCGCGATCATCGTGCCGATGACGGTCTCGCCGCACGGCAACGGCGCCGAGCTGACGTGGCGCAATCCGCAACTGATCGCGGCGTTGGCGGCGATCGCCGTCTGCGCGCTGACACGCCGCGCGCTGCTAACGATCGCGGTATCGCTCGGCGTGTTCTTCGTCTGGCAGCTCGTCGTGCTGCGCTGAACACCGAAGCGAGGCGCCTTTCTAGAGCCCTCAAGTTTCCGGCCGCTCCGCCGTTATCTGAAACGAACGGACTCCGCCCGCGCGGCAGGCCGACAGCATTTCCCGCCATCGGGCCAGCCGAGCGCGGAACCGGAAACCGACATGCGTCAAATCACTCTTTCGTTGCGCGATGAAACGATCGCGTCGCTGAATCGCGACTTCGAGGCGTTCCTGCGTCTGTCGCTCAAGCTCGACCCGCAGTTCGTCACGCCGTCGTTCGAGGACTTTTTGCGCGCGAAGCTGCTCGACAACGACACGCCGCTCACCGAGCAGGCCGTGCAGCGCATGCTCACGCACGGCCAGTATGCGTGGGCCAAGCGCGCGCTCGACAAGGAGTTCCCGGATGTCGTCGAAATTCTGATCCGGCAGGCGGCCGAGCATGGCTTCGCGTTCGCGATCCGCTCCGACTGGAGCGCCGAGGATCTGGTGAAAGCGTCGCGCGAATGGGCGACGGCCATCGTCACCGAAGCCAAGGGCGACGCCTCGCAGGTGGACGTGCTCGCCTCGCAGATCAAGTCGGCGGCGGTGGATATCCGCGAAGTCGAGCAGAAGATGCAGACGCCCGCCTGGCGGCTCGCCGATTCGCTGCGCCAGCGCGTCTTCGATGCGAAGATCGCGGTGGAAACGAACGTCGGCTCCACCGCGCGCGAAAAGCTCGGCGAACTGCGCGCGCTGCTGCGGCTGGGCATCTTCTACGGATCGATCCAGAAACAGGAAGCGCAGCAACTGCTGGAATATCTGCGCTCGATGCGGCCGGAGCTTTTCGTCGACGAACCCTACGACGGCTTCACGCGCTTCGCGGCGTGGCTGCGCAGCATTTTCGGCAGCGCGCCGCGCGTGCCGCGCGCCTCACGCGCCCCGCGCTGAACGAGCGCGGCCCTACTCCCACATTCCCTTCAGCCGCGCGGCGATATCGATCTTCGCTTTCGCCGCCGCGGCCAGGCCCGCCGCCGTCGGCGCGGCCGCGACCGGCACCGGCGGCCATGCGCCGGCCTCGAAGTGCTGCATCAGATGCGGCGGAATGAAGCGCGTGCGCTGCGCCCACACGTGGCGATCGCCGAGATTCGTCTGGTTGTGCACGTAGAAACGCTGCGGCGTGACGATGTGCAGATCTTCTTTCGCCCGCGTCATCGCGACATACAGCAGGCGGCGCTCTTCGTCGATTTCCTCGTCGCTGCCCGTGCCCATATCGGACGGAATGCAGCCGTCCACGCCGTTCAGCACGAACACGTTGCGCCACTCCTGCCCCTTCGCCGAGTGGATGGTCGAGAGAATCAGATAGTCCTCGTCGATGAGCGGCACGCCGGACTCGTCGCTCGTCGCGTCGGGCGGATCGAGCGTGAGTTCGGTGAGGAAACGCTCGCGCGTCGGGTACGTGGACGCGATGCTTTCCATCTGCAATACGTCGCCGATGCGGATAGCCGCGTCTTCGTGATTGCGTTCGAGGTGCGGCTCGTACCAGCGGCGGATCATCTCGAATTCGGCGGGCCACGGCGATTCGCGGCCGCACAGCTTGCCCATGAGCGCGACGAAGCGCGGCCAGTCTTCGCTCGCCCGCGCGGGCGCTCCGAACGCGGCGATCGCGGTCGGCGCGCGCTCGGCCTGCGCGACGCTATCGAGTAAGCGCCCCGCAATCGCCGGCCCGATGCCCGGCAGCAGTTGCGCGACGCGAAAGCCCGCGACGCGATCGCGCGGATTCTCGGCCCAGCGCAGCACCGCGAGCACGTCTTTCACGTGCACGGAGTCCAGAAACTTGAGGCCGCCGAACTTCACGAACGGAATGTTGCGCCGCGTGAGCTCGATTTCGAGCGTCGCGCTGTGATGCGCCGCGCGAAAGAGCACCGCCTGCGACTTGAGCTTCATGCCGGCCTCGCGCGCCTCCAGCACCTTTTCGACGACATAACGCGCCTGATCCGCCTCGTCGGCGACCGAAACGACGCGCGGCCTTTGCGCCGATGCCTTGTCGGTCCACAGATCCTTCGTGTACCGCTCAGTGGCAAGCCCGATCACCGCGTTCGACGCTTCGAGAATCGGCTGCGTCGAGCGATAGTTGCGGTCGAGCGTGACGGTCGCGGCGGGCGGGTCGAAGTGCTGCGGGAAGTCGAGGATATTGCGCACCGTCGCGCCGCGAAACGAATAGATGGACTGCGCGTCGTCGCCCACGACGGTGAGGCCGCGTCCGTCCGGTTTCATCGCGAGCAGGATGGTGGCTTGCAGGCGGTTGGTGTCCTGATATTCGTCGACGAGCACGTGATCGAAGCGGCTCGACAAGTCCGCCGCGATGCTCGGCTCGGCGGCGAGGTGCGACCAGTAGAGCAGCAGGTCGTCGTAGTCGAGGACGCTTTGCGCCTGCTTCGCGCTCACGTACGCGGCGAAGAGGCGCTTCAGGTCCGCTTCCCACTCGCGGCACCACGGATACGCCTGGTCCAGCACGGTGGCGAGCGACGCGCCCGTGTTGACGACGCGCGAGTAGATGGCGAAGCACGTCGATTTGGCGGGAAACCGCTTCTCTTTCGACGAGAGCCCGAGCTCGTGGCGCACGAGGTTCATCAGGTCGGCGGAGTCTTCACGGTCGTTGATGGTGAACGACGGCGCGAGGCCGACGAGATCGGCGTAATCGCGAAGCAGCCGCGCGCCGATGCCGTGAAACGTGCCGGACCACGTGAGCCCCTGCGCGATGGCGCTCTTGCTGCCGAGCGCGTTCGTCGCGATGCGCGTCACCCGCCGCGTCATTTCGAGCGCCGCGCGGCGCGAAAAGGTCAGCAGCAGAATCCGATGCGGATCCGCGCCCTTCACCAGCAAATGCGCGACGCGATGCGCGAGCGTGTTGGTCTTGCCCGAGCCCGCGCCCGCGATGACGAGCAACGGACCGCCGCAGCGCCCCGGCGCGTCGACACCGAATTCGACCGCCCGGCGCTGCGCATCGTTGAGCTTGGCAAGATAAGCGGCGACGTTCTCAGAGGAGGCGTCGGCGGTGGCGGTGTCGTCCGGAAGGGTCAGCACAGAGAAATGCGGGCGTCGAAAGAAGTGACGCACACTGTATATCCATACAACCCGCGCACGCAAGTCTTTGCCGCGGCACGTGTTTCCTTCGACGGGCCGCGGCTCTACAAGACGCGCTTAATCGGCCTTCTTGGCATCCTTCAGATTGGCTTTTGCGGCGGCTTCATTCGCCTCCGATTGCGCTTCGGTCTTCTTCTTGTCCGCCTTCGCCTGCGCGACGGCGGATTCCTTGTCCGCTTCGGCCTGCTTCTTCGCGGCCTTCTTGTCGGCGTGGGTCGGCGCGTCGCTCGTCGATTGCGCGAAAGCCGGTGCCGCGCTCACGCTCGTCAGTGCGCCCGCGATGAGCGCAGCCAGCAATGTATGGGTGCGTCGATTCATGGCGTCCTCCGTGTGGTCGTTAGTGTGGTCGTTGTGTTCCCGCCGCGAAGCGAGAGTCAGCCAGGCTTCGCGGCGTCCTGCGCGATCAGTGCTGCTCGCCTTCATCCTTCGGCGTGCGGTCGGTCGCGGCGTTCAGGTCGTCCTTCGCGGCGGCCTTGTCGGCCTTGCGATTGATCTTCGCGTTGCGGACTTCCTCCTTGTACTGCTGCTTGGCCTGCTTGTCGGCAGCCTTCATCTCCGCCTTCGACGCCTTCTTGGACGCGCGATATTCCGCGTTGGCCTGCGCGTCGGCGTTGCGCTTCTGCACGAGCGGATCGGTCGGTGCCGGGGCGACCACGTTTTGCGGCGGCGGCGACACTTGCTGCTGAGCCTGCATCGGCGCCTGACCGGGAGCGGAGTCGGCCGGCTGGGCGGTTTGCGCCTGCGCGCCGGTGGCAGCCATCGCGGCGAAAGCGGCGCCGATCATCAGAATTCGAGCCTTAGTCATGAGCTTGTCCTCTCTGGGTGTGTCCGCCAAACGCGTTCGACAACTCGGAACGCGATGACGCGACTTGTCGTTTAGAAGATGACCGAAGCTGCATCGATCAAACCTACAGACCGGCCGGACGACGCGCGAGTTTCCCGAAACGAGTCATTGTTACCGGCGGTTTCACTTCGCTACATCTGCTTAATCCGGCGAAACGAACGGTCGATCGTGTACGAGCACGCGCTATGCCCGGAAGATGCTCCGCGCTGGTTTATCATCCAAGTCTTCTTGCATTCCGAACGCCCGCCATGCCGCAGCTTCAATTCACCCTCACGGGCGACTACGTCGAACTTCACAACCTGCTCAAGCTGATGGGACTCGCCGACAGCGGCGGCTCCGCGAAGGCGCGCGTCGCGATGGGCGACGTCACCGTCGACGGCAAAGTGGAACTGCGCAAGACGTGCAAGATCCGCGCGGGTCAGGTCGTGATGCTCGACGGCCAAAAGATTCGAGTGCGCGCGCCCGACTGATACCGCTTGCGCGCATGCGCCTGCCGCTTGCGAAAAGACGACCATAGCGGGGCGCGTCATCGACATGCCGCGCGCGAGGCCATAAGCTAGGCGTCTTTCGTTCAGGTTTCAGCGCGCGACACGGACGCGTCCACACGCCCTTCCGCTCCTTTCTCTCGATCATGCAATCGCACACCAGCCGCGCGACCCGCGCGCATTCGGGACACGTCAGCCTGTCTCGCCATGCCGTCGATACCGCGCGCCTCGCCGCGCCGCTCGCCATCGCGCAACTGTCGCAAATGGCGATGGGCGTGACGGACACGATTCTGCTCGGCTCGCTCGGTCCCGACGCGCTCGCCGCGGGCGGTCTGGGCGCGAACATGTTCTTCGTCGTGGTGACCCTGCTGCAAGGCGTACTGACGTCGGTGAGCGTGGCTGTCGCCCATGCGCGCGGCGCGGATGCGGAACACCGCGTGCCCGGCATCTACTGGACGGGGCTCGTGTTGTCCGTGCTGCTTGCCGTGCCGGCGTTCGTGCTGCTGTCGTATGCGGAGCCGCTTCTGCTCGCGTTCCACGAGCCCGCGACGCTCGCGCACAACGTCGGCGAATACTGCGCGGTGCTGCGCTGGGGCACGCCGGGCAGCCTGATCGGCATCGGCATGATGCGCGCGTTTCTGCCGGCCATCGGCGCGGCAAAGCGCCTGCTGTGGGTGTCCATCGGCGGCGTGTTCGTCAACGGCTTTCTGAACTACGGGCTGATCCACGGCGCGTACGGCCTGCCGCGCGAAGGCTTTCTCGGCTCGGCGGCGGCCACCGCCATCACCGTCTGGCTGACGGCCTTCGCGCTCGTCGCGCTGCTGCATCTGCGCCCGCGCTACCGCCATTTCGTCGCCGCCGCGCGGCCGCATCTGCCGCTCATGGGCGAACTCTTCGGCATCGGCTGGCCGGTCGCGATCACGTACGGCGTCGAATCGACGCTCTTTCTCGCGACCGGCATGATGGTCGGCCTGCTCGGCGAAGCGCCGCTCGCCGCGCACCAGATCGCACTCAACGTGGCGTCGGCGGCATTCATGGTGCCGCTCGCGATCGGACAGGCGGCGAACGTGCGCGTCGGCTACTGGGCCGGCGCGGGCGTGCCCGTCGCGGCGCGTCACGCGGGCTTCGTCGCGCTGGCGCTCGGCGTCGGTTTCATGATGTGCTCCGGGCTCGTGCTCATTACCGCGCCGCGCGCGATCGTCGGCCTGTATCTGCATCTCGACGATCCCGCCAATGCGCGAACCGTCGCGCTCGCTGCATCGCTATTGAGCGTCGCGGCCGTGTTTCAGATCGTCGACGGCATGCAGACCGTCGGCTCGGGCTGCCTGCGCGGCCTGAAAGACACGCGCGTGCCGATGCTCGCCGCCGCGTTCGGCTATTGGGGCGTCGGGTTTCCGACGGGCTATGTGCTCGCGTTTCACTTCGAGCTGGGCGCCAAAGGCTTGTGGTGGGGACTCGCGGCTGGGCTGGCGAGCGTCGCCGTGCTGATGACGCTGCGCTTTCATCGCATCAGCAAGCGGCTGGTGGAAACGGGCGTCGCGCGCGCCGGCGATCGCGTCGATGCTGCTTCCAAAAGCGTCGCCTGATGAGTTCGACGCGCCATGCATATGCAAAGCAAGAATGCTTGGTTGGTGCTCGTGGCGCGCGTTGCTAGGATGAACCCGTCTCCTCCTTGAGACTTATCCAGTAACAGGGGTTATAGCCCGCTCTGCCGAGCGGGCTTTTTTTCGCCTGCCGATTTCCGCGCATCGTGCGTTTGCTCGCCTGGCCCGCACGCCAGTTCCCCTAGAATGATTTCGAGATGCCGCATCGGCGAGAACGCTTCTTGCTGTGTGGCGAAGCTGCTTGCCTTAAGCGGTCGCACGGAAGCAGCCGAATCGAGATAAACAAAAAAGAGGAAGCGAAGTGTCGGAAATCCGGGGAATTCGCCAAGCCGAAAGCGAAGTCGCGCGCGCTCCAATCGCGACGAATACAACTAAATGGACGAGCCGCACGCGCCGCATGGCGGCCATGGCGGTCATCACCGCGCTGTGCGCCGGATGCGCGACGCGCCCGCCCGCCACCGCGTTCGATCGTCCGGTGACGCACGCGCTGTCCGCGACCGAGCCGACGTCGCTCCAAACAGCGCTCGCGCCGCTCGAAAAGCAGCATCCGGACGAATCCGCCGTGCGCCTGCTGCCGACCGGCTCCGATGCGCTTCAGGCGCGCGTCGCGCTCGCTCGCGCCGCGACGAAGACGCTCGACATGCAGTACTACATCGCCGAAGAGGACAACACGGGCAAGCTGCTGCTCGGCGCGGCGCTCTACGCGGCGGATCGCGGCGTGCGCGTGCGCATGCTGGTCGACGACCTGAACTTCAAGGACATCGACCGCATCATGGCGGCGCTGAACTCGCACGAGAACATCGAGATTCGCGTGTTCAACCCGTACGGCAGCGCGCAACGCAGCTTCGCCGAGCGCACGCAGAACTTCTTCACGAATCTGAACCACTTCACGCGCCGCATGCACAACAAGGCGATGATCGCGGATAACCAGATCGCGATCGTCGGCGGACGCAATCTCGGCGACGAATACTTCAACGCCAGCCCGACGCTGCAATTCCGCGACCTCGACATGTTCACGGCCGGCCCTGTCGTGCACAAAGTCTCCGCGAGCTTCGACGATTACTGGAACAGCACGCTCTCCTACCCGCTGCGCGTGCTGAACAAGCAGAAGTTTGATCCGTCCGAGCTCGACAAGACGCGCGAGGATCTGCGCAACCACTGGCGCGAGCAAGCGGACCCGCTGAACGCCAAGCCGCTCAACGCGACGCCGCTCGCCCAGCAGATATCGCGCGGCGAGATGAGCCTCGTCTGGGCGCCGACCGAGTTCGAAGCGGATTCGCCCGCGAAAATCGAGCATCCGAGCGACGACTACAAAAGCCCGCCGATGACGCGGCTCGCCGAATTGATGAAGAACGCGCAGAACGAGTTCCTCATTCTGTCGCCGTACTTCGTGCCGCACGACGTGGGCGTGAAGGCGCTCGCCGACCTGACGCGCCGCCACGTGCGCGTCGCGGTGCTGACCAACTCGCTCGCCGCCACGGATGCCGTCGCGGTTCAGGCGGGCTATGCGCCGTACCGCATGCCGCTTCTGCAAAACGGCGTCGAACTTTACGAATTCAAACCGCTCCAGCCCGAAGGCGAGAGCCGCCCGCCGCCCGGCCTCTTCGGCTCGTCGTCGCGCGCGAGTCTGCACGCCAAGGCGTATGTGATCGATCGGAGTATCCTCGTGATCGGATCGATGAATCTCGATCCCCGCTCGGCGCGGCTCAACACCGAACTGGCGCTCGTGATTCACAGCAAGCCCGTCGCGGAGCAGGTCGCGGCGCTGTTCGACCGGGGCATCTCGCCGAAAGCGAGCTGGCGCGTGGAACTGGCGAGCGCGGCGGTGATGGCGGAGCTGCGCCGCACCGGCTCGCCGCAGTCCGGTCTCGTGTGGACCAGCCAGGAAGACATCGGCACGGTGACCTATAACTTCGATCCCGACGCCGGCTTTTACCGTAACGCGATGACGGGCGTCTTCAAGCTGCTGCCCGTCGACGAACAGCTTTGACCACTTCAAAGGAACATCAGGCCATGACACAGAACGCGCAGGGCGATGTACGCATGGAGAAGGACACGTTCGGCGAGATCGCCGTGCCCAACGGCAAGCTCTGGGGCGCGCAAACACAGCGGTCGTTGCAGAACTTCAAGATATCGACGGAGAAGCAGTCGCCCGAACTCATCACCGCGCTCGCGATCATCAAGCGCGCCGCCGCCGAGGTGAATCAGGACCTGAAGGTGCTCGACGCGAAGAAGGCGCAGGCGATCATGCAGGCGGCCGACGAGATCATCGACGGCAAGCATCCGGACGAATTCCCGCTCGCCGTGTGGCAGACGGGTTCCGGCACGCAGACGAACATGAATCTGAACGAGGTCATCGCCAATCGCGCGAGCGAGCTGCTCGGCGGGCCGCGCGGCGAAGAGCGACTCGTGCATCCGAACGATGACGTGAACCGCGGCCAGTCGTCCAACGACGTATTCCCGACCGCCATGCACGTCGCCGCCGCGTATGCGATCGTCAAGCATCTGGTGCCGTCGCTCAAGACGCTGCGCGAGACGCTCGACAAGAAGGCGCAGCAGTTTGCGGACGTCGTGAAGATCGGCCGCACGCACTTGCAGGACGCGACGCCGCTCACGCTCGGCCAGGAGTTTTCCGGCTATGTGGCGCAACTCGACCAGGGCATCCGCCACGTCGAAGCGACGCTGCCGCATCTCTATCAACTCGCGCAGGGCGGCACGGCGGTCGGCACGGGGCTGAACGCGCATCCGGAGTTCGCGGTGAAAGTGGCGCAGGCCATCGGCAAGCTCACGGGCCTGCCGTTCGAAACCGCGCCGAACAAGTTCGAGGTGATGGCCGCCGCCGACGCGCTCGTCGCCGCGCACGGCGCGCTGAAAACCGTCGCGGCGAGCATGATGAAGATCGCCAACGACATTCGCTGGCTCGCGAGCGGTCCGCGCTGCGGCCTGGGCGAACTATCGATTCCGGAGAACGAGCCGGGCAGTTCCATCATGCCGGGCAAGGTGAACCCGACGCAGTCCGAAGCCGTGACCATGCTCTGCTGTCAGGTGTTCGGCAACGACGTGGCGGTGAACTTCGGCGGCGCGAGCGGCAATTTCGAGCTAAACGTGTTCCGGCCGATGATCGCGCATAACGTGCTGCAGTCCATCCGCCTGCTCGCGGACGGCGCGCAGAGCTTCAACGACAACTGCGCGGTGGGCATCGAGGCGAATCAGGAGCGCATCGACAGTCTGCTCAACGAATCCCTGATGCTGGTGACGGCGCTCAATCCGCACATCGGCTATGACAAGGCCGCGCAGATCGCCAAGAAGGCGCACAAGGAAGGCACGACGCTCAAGGCCGCCGCGCTCGCGCTCGGGCACGTGACCGAGCAGCAGTTCGACGAATGGGTGAAGCCGCACGAGATGGTCGGCAGGAAGTAGGCGTTCTCGGGCGTTCTCGGGCGCTCTCGGCCGGCAAGGGCGAGTCGGGCGAGCGTGCCCGCTACGGCGAGCGTTCGCACGGCGCAGTCGCGTCGGGCGCACGCGAATGGTCGGCACGAAGCAGGCGTTCGCAGGCGTTTTCAGTCAACACGCGCAAGTCGGGCGAGCGTGCCTGCTACGGCAAGCGTTCGCACGGCGCAGTGGCGTCGTGCGCACGGGACGGTCGAGCCGGCGCAGAAGCGCAGTCGTGAACGGAAGCGCGTCGCGCTGAACGCGAAGTCGGCATCAGACCTTGCCCGCCGCCACTTCTTCCGGCTTCAGCTCGACGATTGCATCGAGCGCGTCTTTCACGTCCATCGCGTATTTCGCGAGACGTTTCTCTTCTTCCGATTCCGGCACGAACGCTGGCACGGGCGTGGGCTGCCCCTTTTCGTCGACGGCGACGAACACCATCAGGCAGTCGGTGGTCTGCTCCAGCTCGCCGACTTTTGGATCGCCCGCGTGCACCGAGACGTGAATATGCATGCTGGTGCGTCCCGTCAACACGACGCGCGCGCGCAACTCGACGAGATTGCCGACGAGAATCGGCCGCCTGAAGCGGATGTTGCCGACGCTCACCGTCACCGCGTAGCGTCCGCTCCACATCGCGGCGCAGGCGTAGGCGGTTTCGTCGATCCATTTCATGAGCGCGCCGCCATGCACCTTGCCGCCGAAATTGACGGAAATCGGCTCGGCAAGAAAGCGGAAGGTGGTTTCGGCGCGGCCTGCGCGCAGGGTGGCGGGCGGGGTCGGCGTGGTCATGGCGGCTCGCAGCGAAGAAAGAAGCCGCGATTATAGGCCGCGAAAATTGGCGGCTAGTTGTGAACCGTGACGCCCTGATCCATGGTGCCGTACATCGTGATGCTGCCGCCGCCCGCCGACGACGACGGCCCGCCCGCGCAACCCGCGCAAACGGTGAGAACGGCGAGCGCGGCTGCGGTGATGAGCTTGGACATGCGAATTCCTGGCTGCGTGGTGATACGAGGGAGATACGAGCGACCATTCTAGCGCCGCGAGCGCCGCATCGACATTTCACGCGGATGTGAAACGTCGGGTGCGCGGGCGCGCTAGAGTGGTGGCATTGACCGTTGTCTAGCCTTCTTTGCGTGCCCTTGCCATGAATTCCGCTCTCGATGACGTCCGCTCGCGGCATTGTCCCGGCCTCTCGCGCATCGGCGCGCTGCTGGCCGATCCGGGCCGCGCCGCGATGCTCTGGTCGCTGATGGACGGCACCGCGCGTCCCGCCGGCGAACTGACGATGATCGCGGGCCTTTCGCCGTCCGCCGCGAGCGCGCATCTCGCGCGGCTGACCGAAGGCGGGCTGCTCGCGCTCGAAGTCAGCGGGCGGCATCGCTACTACCGCATCGCGACGCCCGATATCGCCGCCGCCATCGAGGCGCTCGCGAATCTCGCTCGCGCCAGCGCGCCGCAAGCCGCGCCGCAGCGTCCGGCGAGCGCCGTGCCGCTCGAGATGCGCTATGCGCGCACCTGCTACGACCACCTCGCGGGCGAACTGGCCGTGCGGCTCTTCGACGGCATGCTCGCGCGTCGCTGGCTCGCGGCCGCGCACGACGATCCGGCAACGCGCGAATCGTCCGCGCTCGACACCACGCCCGACGGCGCGCAGGCGTTCGCGGAACTGGGCATCGACGTGACAGCGCAGCGCGCGCGGCGGCGGCGTTTTGCGTGCACGTGCATCGACTGGAGCGAGCGGCGTCCGCACTTGGGCGGCGCGCTCGGCGCGGCGTATCTCGAAGCGTGCGAAACGCACGGCTGGGTCGAGCACACCGCCAAGCGCCGCGTGTTGCGCGTGACGCCCGCCGGACAGCGGCATTTCGAAGGGTTTCTATCGGGACGCTAGAAACAAAACGCGCGACCGGCGCTGCGCGTTGCAGAGGTTCTCGATTCGATCAGACCGCCATCGGCGCGCTGATCGGATCGTGATGACGGTAGCCTTCCAGCGCGAAGTCCTTAGGCTCGACCTTCTCCAGCCACTCCGGCTCATAGCGTTTCGTCACCGCGTAGTCGGGCACGCGATCCGAGATGATCAACTGCGGCAGCGGATACGGCTCGCGCTTCAACTGCTCGTTGAGCATGTCGAGCTGATTCTCGTAGATGTGCGCGTCGCCGATGAAATACGTGAACCAGCGCGGCTTGTAGCCCGTGAGCCGCCCGACGAGATGCAGCAGCGCTGCGCCCTCGGTCAGATTGAACGGCGTGCCCAGCCCGACATCGTTGCTGCGGATATATAGGCACAGCGAAATCTCGCCCTTCGCCACGTTCGGGATGAACTGGTACAGCAGATGACACGCGGGCAATGCGATCTCGTCGAGCTTCGCAGGATTCCACGCGTGAAAGAGAATGCGCCGGTCAGTCGGCCGCTCGATGATGGTGTCGAGACACTGGCGCAACTGGTCGATGGCCTTGTACAGCAACACCTGCTCGCGCCCGTTTTCGACGAAGCTCGTCACGAGTTCATAGCCGCGATTGGTCGCATCGGCGATCTGGTCGCCCGCGCCGGCGTCAATCAGCTTGTACGCGGGCCAATTGCGCCACTGCACGCCGTAGACGTCGCCGAGATCGTCCGTGCCGCGGCGATACGGATTTTCGAGCCACTGCGGATTTTCGTTCGCGTTCGCGTCCCACACCTTGCAGCCGAGCGCGCGGAAGTCCGCCGCGCTTTTCGACGCGCGCAGAAAACCGATCATCTCGCCGATCGCCGACTTGAATGCGAGCTTTTTCGTCGTGACGGCGGGAAAGCCTTCTTGCAGATCGAAGCGCAGCATCGCGCCCGGAATGCTGATGGTGCGGATGCCCGTGCGGTTTTCCTGCCACGTGCCGGTATCGAGGATCGTCTGGACGAGCTCGAGATACTGTTTCATTCGATGTTCCTTGAATGCGGGCACGGGCCACGCGAAGAGAGGCGGAAACCACCAATTTTATCAAGCGGCCCGCCTCGGCGCTGGCGTTCGTAAAAAGAAGAACGGGCGCCTTGCGGCGCCCGTTGCGGTGAGCAGAAACGATGCGTCGGTCAGCCGCGCGTGGCGTGTTCCGGGGGCGCGTCCACTTCGATGTGACGCATGCCGTGCGCGCTCAGCAGCCGATACAGCGTGACCCGCGAGATGCCGAGTTCATGCGCCGCGTCGCCCAGACGCCCGCGATGCCGCAGAAGCGCGAGTTCGATGGCCTGCCGCTCCGCCGCTTCGCGCGCCTGCGCGAGCGAGACCGGCGCCACTTCGACATATTCGCCGAGTTCCAGATCGCGCGCGGTGATCTGCCGCCCTTCCGACATCACGATGGCGCGGCGCACGCGGTTGATCAGTTCCCGCACGTTGCCCGGCCAGCCGTAGTTGTGAATCGCGGCGATCGCATCCGGCGAGAAACCGCGCAGGCGGCGGCTCGCGTCCTTCTTGAAGCGGTCGAGCATGTGCTTCGCGAGCAGTTCGATGTCCTTGCCGCGCGCGCGCAGCGGCGGCTCGTCGATCTGAAGCACGCACAGGCGGTGATACAGGTCGGCGCGGAAACGCCCTTCGATCATCGCGGTCTGCATGTCGACGTGCGTCGCGGAAATGATGCGCACGTCCACCGGCGTGGATCCGTGGCCGCCGAGACGCTCGACCTTGCGCTCCTGCAGGAAGCGCAACAGGCTCGCCTGGCTTTCGAGCGGCAGATCGCCGATTTCGTCGAGGAAAAGCGTGCCGCCGTTGGCCGCTTCCACGCGGCCGATCTTGCGCTGATTCGCGCCCGTGAAAGCGCCGCGCTCGTAGCCGAAGAGCTCGGATTGCAGCAGATGCGCGGGAATCGCGCCGCAATTAATCGCGACGAACGGCTGATCGCGGCGCGCCGAACGCTCGTGGATGGCGACGGCGGTGAGTTCCTTGCCGGTGCCCGATTCGCCCGAGATGAAGACGGGCGCGTCCGTCATCGCGACTTTGCGAATGGAGCGGAAGAGCGCGAGCATGGCGTCGCACGAACCGACCATCTCGCCCTCGGCGCGGCCCTCGCTGCGCGCGTCGTTCGACGCGGCGTCGTGCAGCGCCACCATGCCGTAGGCGTGGCCGACGGAATCGACCACGCGGTCATTCGACGTGGGAAGCGTGACGTAGTCGAAACAGTAGTCGCGGATCAACCGGCGCACTGCAGCGTCTTCGAGCTGGCCGGCGACGGTTGCCGCCACCCAGCCGACGTTGGTCATGGTCAGCGACGATTCGAACGCCGCCAGTTCGTGTGATTCGAAATGTCCCGATAAATCGAGCAGCCCGCCCATCGCGAGGTCGCTGCGCAACGCTTTGCGCGTGTCGCGCGCGCTTGCCACGATCTCGATTTGCCAGCCGCGTTCCTCGAAACGCGCGCATAGCGTTTCGCTGGGGTCCCGAGTCACATAGATCAGTTGCCGCCGAGCGACGTCCATTATTCAGATCCTTGGTTCAACGTTCGTTGAAAAGGTCGCGTAGTTCAGGCTTTCGCTTCAAGCAGAATTCTTGGCCCTCGCAGGTGATGCGTTCGGACTTGCAATTCGATACCTCGCCCCCTGGAACGTGCCGCGCATGGCGCCGGCAGCCTTCCGCGAAACCCTTTTGGTTTGATTCTGCGCCGCATTGAAGAGACTACTATAACCCAGAATCACCAAAAACAAATACCGTCCGAGACCGCTTGACTCGTCGCGAAACCTTGCTGGCTAAGGCTCGCGACCAGCTTCGCACGGATTTATTGCAAGTTTGCGTCGTGCTTTTTATACGACGAGAGCTTATACCGATTCTGCCCAGGATTTCGCCCTTTCTTGCCCGACGTTTCGCGCATGAAACGTTTTCCGAAGGTTTTCACCGATTCACTCAGACCCGCTTCGCTGGGCGCATTGCCTGTCAAGGCCGCGATGCGAATGGCATGCATTTAGCTATGGTTTCGCCCGCGCGCCCTACGAATGAAACGGCGAATTGTCTTTCATACCTGTCGACCCGCGATTTTATTTCCCGATACTGACTTTTGGAATTAATTACTTCGTTCAATGCATTGACAATGGCTCTCGATCACAATTTACCGCACCTTCAATTGACAGCTAATGGGCAGCCGGACGCGAGCGAGACGCAAGTATTCGACTGGTCCGCGATCAATAACAGTGCGGCCAATGATTCAGACGCCGCGGGCAGGCGCGGACCGGCCGCCATTCCGAGCGTGACGTTGTGGGACGAGATCGCGCCGGAAATCCCGCGCGCCTATCGCGACGACGCCGAGGACGCTTCCGGAGGCTGAGCCCCTCGTCGATGGCAGCGCGTCGGTTAGAATGCGTGCCCCGGCCCGGCGGCGCGCGCCGCCTCTCTCCTGACTGCACATGACGACGCTCACTCTCATCGTCGCCCGCGCACGCAACGGCGTGATCGGACGCGATAACCAACTGCCGTGGCGCCTGCCCGAAGACCTCGCCTTCTTCAAACGCACGACGATGGGCGCGCCCATCATCATGGGACGCAAGACGCACGAGTCGATCGGGCGGCCGTTGCCCGGGCGGCGCAACATCGTCGTGACGCGCGACGCCACGCGCCGCTTCGAAGGCTGCGACACGGTGACGAGCATCGACGAAGCCCTCGCCCTCGCGACTGCCGACGGCGCGGCCGAGGCGTTCCTGATCGGCGGCGCGCAGCTTTATGGCGATGCGATCGGCCGCGCGGACAAGCTGATCGTCACGGAAATCGACGCCGATTTCGACGGCAACACGCATTTTCCCGCGCCCGACGCGTCGCTGTGGCGCGAAGTGTCGCGCGAGCGGCATCGCGCGGCGGCGCCCAACGACTTCGAGTTCGCGTTCGTCACGTACGAGCGGCGCGCGTAACAAAGACCAAGGCCCCGGACGACTGCGCGTCGTCCGGGGCCTTTCGTTTCGCCAGCAGCAGCGCGGGAAGCGCTTACTGCCCCGCCACCGTCATCCGCTCGATCAGCACCGAGCCGATTGCCTTGGTGCCGCGCACCACGGTATCCGCGCCCACGGCTTCGATATGGCGGAACATTTCCTGTAGCGTGCTCGCGACCGTGATCTCCTCCACGGCGTGCTGGATCTCCCCGTTCTCGACCCAGAAGCCCGACGCGCCGCGCGAGTAATCGCCCGTCACGTAGTTCACGCCCTGCCCCATCAGCTCCGTCAGCAGCAGGCCCGTGCCGAGCTTCTTCAGCATGGCTTCGAAGTCGTCGCCGGGCTGCGTGTGCGTGCTTTTCATCGACAGATTGTGCGAGCCGCCCGCGTTGCCGGTGGTCTGCATGCCGAGCTTGCGCGCCGAATACGTCGAGAGGAAATAGCCCTGCACCACGCCGTCTTCCACGACGTTGCGCCGCTGGGTGCGCACGCCTTCTTCGTCGAACGGCGCGCTGCCCATGCCGCCGCGCACGTGCGGGTCTTCGACGATCTGAATGTGCGGCGCGAACACCGGCTTGCCGAGACTGTCGACGAGGAACGTGGTCTTGCGATACAGCGCCCCGCCGCTCACGGCCTGCACGAACGCGCCGAGAATGCCCGCTGCGAGCGGCGCTTCGAACAGCACGCGGCACTTGCGCGTGTCGAGGCTGCGCGCGTTCAGGCGCGCGAGCGCGCGCTCGGCGGCGTAGCGGCCGACGGCTTCCGGATCGGCAAGCTCTGAGGCGTCGCGCTTCGACGTGTACCAGTCGTCGCGCTGCATGTCACGGCCGCTCGCCGCGATCGGCGCGCACGCGATGTAGTGTCGCGAGTACGGATAGCCCGCCATGAAGCCGCGCGAGGTCGCGAGCACGAATTGCGAATGCTGCGCCGACACGCTCGCGCCTTCAGAATTCGTGATGCGCTTGTCGACCGCGAACGCGGCGGCCTCGGCGCGGCGCGCGATGTCGGCGGCCTCTTCGGCGTCGATGTCCCACGGGTGATAGAGATCGAGGTCCTGCGGCGACTTCTCGAGCAGTTCTTCCTCGGCGAGCCCGGCGGCGCTGTCTTCCGCGGTGAATCGCGCGATGTTGTACGCCGCCGCGACCGTGTCGCGCAACGCCTCGCGCGTGAAGTCGGCGGTGCTCGCGTTGCCGCGCTTCTTGCCGATGAACACCGTGACGCCGACCATCTTGTCGCGGTTATGCTCGATCGTGTCCACTTCGCCGCGCCGCACGCTCACCGATAGGCCGTCGCCTTCGGAGATTTCGGTGGCGGCATCGCTCGCGCCGAGTTCCTTCGCGTAGCGCAGGATATCCGACGCGATCTCCTTCAACTCGTCTTGCGTGTGCGGAAAAAAGCGTTGCCTGACGTCGATGTCTGCTGCCATGTGTCGTTGCCTTCGGTTTTGTTGACCGCGCAAGCGCCCGTCGCGCTCCGTGTCATGAATGTCGCGCCTGTCGTTGCGCCTGTCGTTGCGCCTGTCGTTGCGCCCGTCGTTGCGCCCGTTGTTGCGCCTGTCGTCGCTCAAGACGCGCGCCGACTCTCCACGCGATCATAGCAAGGACGGCGCGCGTTCACCCGCCGCGACCGCGTCGGCTCGCGCGCGAGCGCAAGCTACAATGTCGCCATGAACCGTAAAACCCGCATTCAACCGATGGAAGCCGATCGCGACGACGCGCCCGATCAGGCCTACGACCGCCCGAGCAAATCGCAACTGAAGCGCGAGATGCACGCGCTGCAAGAGCTCGGCGAAGCGCTCATCGCGCTGCCGAAAGACGCGCTCAAGCGCATGCCGATGCCCGAAGATCTCGACAGCGCCGTGCGCGAAGCGCGCCGCATCACGGATCACGAAGGCAAGCGCCGCCAATTGCAGTATGTCGGGCGCGTGATGCGCTCGCTTTCGGACGAGGAAGTCGCCGCGCTGCGCACCGCGCTCGACACGCATCGCGGCGTAAACAAGGCGGAAACGGCGCGGCTGCACTGGATCGAGCGCACACGCGAACAATTGCTCGCCGATGACGCCGCGCTCACCGACTTCATTCGCGAGCATCCGGGCGTCGATCCGCAGGAAGGCCGCACGCTGATTCGCAACGCGCGCAAGGAGCGCCAGCAGCAGAAGCCGCCGCGCTACTACCGCGAGCTGTTCCAGTGGATCAAGAACGCGGCGGGCGTGGAAGACGAGGAAGACGAAGACATCGACGAGAACGACGAGGAAGGCAAAGATGAAGCCTGAGCGCAGTCATCCGGACGAGTTGATCGTCGGACTCGTGTCCATCAGCGATCGCGCGTCGCAAGGCGTGTATGAGGACAAGGGCTTGCCGTCGCTGCAAGCGTGGCTCGGCGGCGCGATGGCATCGCCCTGGCGCGCCGAAACGCGGCTGATTCAGGACGACGCGGCCACCATTTCCGCGACGCTGCTCGAACTGGTCGATACGCTCGGCTGCGATCTCGTGCTCACCACCGGCGGCACCGGCCCCGCGCGCCGCGACGTGACGCCCGAAGCCACGCTCGCCGTCGCCACGAAGCCGATGCCGGGCTTCGGCGAGCAGATGCGCCAGATCAGCCTGAACTTCGTGCCGACCGCCATCCTTTCGCGACAAGTGGCAGTCATTCGCGAAACCGCCGACCACGCGGCGCTCATCATCAACTTGCCGGGGCAGCCGAAGTCCATCCGCGAGACGCTGGAAGGCGTGAAGGACGCGGACGGCAAGACGACCGTGCCGGGCATCTTCGCGGCGGTGCCCTATTGCATCGACCTGATCGGCGGGCCGTATATCGACACGCAGCCGGAAGTCGTCGCCGCGTTTCGTCCCAAGAGCGCGATCCGGCCGCCGAAGGTTTAAGGCGCGCTGCTCGCCGCCGCCGGAATCAAGAAGTGCTCGCGGTAGTACTTCAGTTCGTCGATGGACTCGTGGATATCGGCGAGCGCCGTGTGCATCGCGCGCTTCTGGAAGCCCTTGTAGATGGCCGGCTGCCAGCGGCGGCACAGTTCCTTGAGCGTGCTGACGTCCAGATTGCGGTAGTGAAAGAACGTCTCCAGTTCCGGCATCCAGCGCGCCATGAAACGGCGGTCCTGACAGATGGAGTTGCCGCACATCGGCGACTTGCCGGGCGGCACGTACTGGCCGAGAAACTCGCGAATCTGCCGCGTCGCTTCGGCTTCATCCACCGTGGACGCCTTCACGCGCTCGATCAGCCCCGAGCGGCCGTGCGTGTTGCGGTTCCACTCGTCCATGCGTTCGAGCGCTTCTTCCGTCTGGTGGATGGCGAGCACCGGACCTTCCACCATCTTGTCGAGCGTCGAATTCGTCACGACCACGGCGATTTCGATGATGCGGTCGTTGTCCGGGTCCAGCCCGGTCATTTCCATGTCGAGCCAGATGAGATTCATGTCGCTGCGCGCGAGTGCGGATTCGGCGGCGAGGTCAGCGCTTGCGGGACGGTCGGAAGAGTCGGTCATGGATGCTGCCTGAGAAGAGAATGAGGCGCGGGCCGAAGGCATCTGCTAAGCCACCGCGATGGCATGATGTGACAACGGCGACACGGCCAAGAACCTATAATTCTCGCATAGTTCAATCGGAATGCCCGGATGACCCACCTCTCGCTCGCCTTCTCGACCGTCTTCGTCGTGGCGCTCGCCGCCATGGTCTCGACCAAGCTCTGGCTCGCGTCGCGCCAGATTCGCCACGTCGCCGCGCACCGCAACGGCGTGCCGCCGCAGTTCACCGGCACCATTCCGCTCGCGGCGCATCAGCGGGCGGCGGATTACACGATCGAGCGCACGCGCCTCACGATGATCGAAGTCGTGACGAGCGCTGTCGTGCTGATCGCCCTGACGCTGCTCGGCGGCGTGCAGGCGCTCGACAACGCCATCTCCGGCTGGCTCGGGCGTGGCTATCTCGGGCAAATCGCGCTGGTGGCGTCGGTCGTCGCGATCACGAGCCTCATCGACCTGCCGTTCGACTACATCCGCCACTTCGTCGTCGAAGAGAAGTTCGGCTTCAACCGCATGTCGAAGAAGCTCTTCTTCGTCGATCTGGTCAAGGGTACGCTGCTCGGCGTCGTGATCGGCGCGCCGCTGCTCCTGCTCACGCTATGGCTCATGGATCGCGCGGGCGCTTACTGGTGGCTGTGGACGTGGATGGTCTGGGTCGCGTTCCAGTTGCTCGCCATGATCATCTACCCGACGTTCATCGCGCCGCTCTTCAACAAGTTCGAGCCGCTGAAAGACGAGGCGCTGCGCGCGCGCATCGAAAACCTGATGTCGCGCACGGGCTTCGCCGCCAAGGGCCTCTTCGTGATGGACGGCAGCCGCCGGTCCGCGCACGGTAACGCGTACTTCACGGGCTTCGGCGCGGCCAAGCGCATCGTGTTCTTCGATACCCTGCTCGCGCGGCTGTCCGGCAGCGAGATCGAAGCGGTGCTCGCGCACGAACTCGGCCACTTCAAGCGCCGTCACGTGCTCAAGCTGATGATCGTGATGTTCGGCATCAGCCTCGCGATGCTCGCGCTGCTCGGCTGGCTCGTGCAGACGGTCTGGTTCTACGAAGGCCTGGGCGTGCGGCCGTCGCTCGTCGGCGGCAACAACGGGCTCGCGCTCGTGCTGTTCATGCTCGTGCTGCCCGTGTTCATGTTCTTCGTGACGCCGCTCGGCAGCCTGACATCGCGCAAGAACGAGTTCGAAGCCGACGCTTTCGCCGCGAGCCAGACTGACCCGAAGGATCTCGTCAACGCGCTCGTGAAACTCTACGAGGACAACGCCTCCACGTTGACGCCCGATCCTATTTACACCGCGTTCTATTACTCGCATCCACCCGCCTCGCAGCGCATCGACCGTCTGATGCAACACGCCGCATGACGACGCGCGCCACGCGCAAGACCGGCGCGCCGTCCGCCGCGCGTCTTCGCGGCACGGTGATCGCGGCGCACGGCCGGCACTATCTCGTGATGCCTGAAGACGGCGGCCCAATGCTTCAATGCTTCCCGCGCGGCAAGAAAAGCGAAGTGGCAGTGGGCGACCACGTGATGTACGAACAGTCGTCGGCGGATCAGGGCGTGATCGTCGAGATCGGCGAGCGGCGCAATCTGCTCTACCGCTCAGACCAGTTCAAGTCGAAGCTCTTCGCCGCGAATCTCGATCAGTTGCTGATCGTGCTCGCCACCGAGCCGCATTTCAGCGAAGACCTGCTCGGGCGCGCGCTCATCGCGGCTGAGGCGCACGAACTCGACGCGCTCATCGTGCTCAACAAGACCGACGTGACCGACGCGCTGCCGCTCGCGCGCGAACGCCTCACGCCGTATCGCGAGCTCGGCTACACGGTGATCGAACTGTCGGCGAAGGCGCGTCCGGGCGAAGTGCATCCGCAGCTGGATGCGCATCTGCACAACCGCGCGACGATCCTGCTCGGGCAATCCGGCATGGGCAAGTCGACGCTCGTGAATCTGCTCGTGCCCGACGCGGACGCCGCCACGCGCGAGATATCGTCGGCGCTCAACAGCGGCCGGCACACGACCACCTTCACGCGCCTCTACACGCTGCCCGGCGGCGGCTCGCTGATCGATTCACCGGGCTTTCAGGAGTTCGGCCTGCATCACCTGTCGGAAGGCCAGCTAGAACGCGCCTTCGCCGACTTCCGCCCGTATCTGGGCCACTGCCGCTTCTACAACTGCCATCATCTGCAAGAACCGGGGTGCGCGGTGCTCGAAGCGGTCGAGGCCGGCAAGATCCGGCCGGAGCGGCACGCGCTCTACGCGCAACTCGTCCACGAAGCCAGCCAGATCGTGCGATGAAACGGCTCACGTGGGCACCCAACCTGATCACGGCACAACATTGGGTGAATGTGCTGGCGACAGCGGGCGTGCCGTGCGAGCTGCACAATCGCTATCTCAACGGTGCGCTAGGCGAGATCCCGGCCGATCAATGTTCACCGGAAATATGGATCGTCGACGATCGCGACGAAGCGCTGGCGCGCCGTCTGCTGGACCGCGCGCAAAAAGGGCCGGACGCGAACGCCCGGCCCTGGTTCTGCAAGCATTGCGGCGAACGGCTGGAGCCGCAGTTCACCGTGTGCTGGCAATGTCAGACGGAGCGCGATCCGCTCGACGGCTGACGCTCACGCTAGCCACACCGCGATGGTGAGCATCAGCAAGAGCAGCATCCACAGGATGACGGCGCGCCACACGAGGCCGACCGCCGATTGCAACGTGCGCGGCGTGCAGTCGTCGCCGACGGGAAGCGGGCTTGCATCGCCGACAGCGAGGGCTTCCACGCTCAACGGTTCGGCGAGCGGCCCCGCGAGTCGCGCGCCCAACGCGCCGCTGCCTGCGGCCAGCAGCACGCCGTCGTTCGAGTCCGGCCACTGGCGCGCATGGTTGCGCCACGCGTAGATCGCGTCCTCGAAGTTGCCGACGATCGCGAAGCCCATTGCGGTCAGGCGCGTCGGAATCCAGTCGATCACGAAGAATGCCCGCTGCGCGAACGACGAGAACTCCGCGGTGCGCTCGGGGCTCGGCATCGCCCATGCACGCGCCAGATATTCGGCGATGCGATAGAACACCGCGCCCGCCGGACCGATCGGGATAAGAAACCAGAAGAACACGCCGAACACGTGCCGATGCGACGCGACCACCGCATGAACCAGCGTGTGCCGCACGATTTCGCTCACGGGCATATCGACGGTATCCAGCCCGGTCCACTCCGTCAGCACTTCGCGCGCGCGCGGAACGTCGTCGTTATTGAGCGCGAGATGGATGTCGGTGAAATAGTGGCTGAACTGGCGAAAGCCGAGCGTGAAGTACACGATCACCACGTTCCACAAAAACGCGAGAACGAAGTTGATGCGATACAACACGTAATAGACGAGGCCGACCGCGAGCGTCCACGGCAATACGACCAGCAGCCACGCGAGAACGCCGTGCTTGGGCTTGCCGGCATCGAAGCCGTGCGCGGTGGATTCCGCGTGATACTGAAGCAACGACGAAACAGGATTGTGCGGCGACAAGGCACGCACTTGCTCGATGATAAGAGCCAGCAATACGGAGAAAAAAGTCATGCGAAGCGCCGAAACAGTCGGTTGATTCGAGTTTCGCGTAACGATATCACAGCGCCTTGCGCGTTTTGTACGATCGGTCGCTGCGCGCGTTGCGAGCGTGGCTAACGTGCAGCGAGGAAGCGATAGAAATTGCGCAACATGCCGGCTGTCGCGCCCCAGATGAAGTACGGTGCCTTGCCTTCGGACGGCGTGTACGGCATCGCGAAGAACCGCCGCTCGCCGCCTTCCCAGCGAAACACGCGCACTTCGTGGTTCGCCGGATTCATGAGCCACGCGAGCGGCACTTCGAAGATATCGGCGACTTCGCTCGTGTCGGCCTGCAACGTGAACGGCGGATAGACGAGCGCGACGACCGGCGTCACGCGAAAGCCCGTGCCGGTCAGATAGTCGGGCATCGCGCCGATGACTTCGCAATGCTCCGCGCCGAGGCCGACTTCCTCGCGCGCTTCGCGTAGCGCGGTGGCGGCGGCATCGGCGTCTTCGGGTTCGCGGCGTCCGCCAGGGAAGCTGATCTGGCCGGCATGGTCGGAGAGATGATCGGCTCGCTGAGTCAACAGCACAGTCAGCCCGCCCTCGCGCACGACGAGCGGCACGAGCACCGACGCGACGCGCGGATCGCCGCCGATCGCCTTGATGCGCTGCTCGGGCGGCTCCTGCGTCCAGTCGAGTTCTTTCGTGAAGCGTTCGCGCAGTCCATCCGGCGTCAGGCGTTCCGGCGGAATGGGCGGCATGGCTTCGCCCGTCGATACAACGGGCATCTGTTCGGGTTCGAGAATGCGCGGAGTCGATGTCTTGCCAGTGGACACGGGTCTCAAGCCTGAGTGTGGAAGATACGATTTGAACACACCAAAGAAAAAAGCACCCGCGAGGGGTGCTTTTTCCGGTGCGACTGCGCTGCTGAGAGCTTACTCGGCGGCGGTAGCGGCACGGTCCTTCGAGACCAGCTTTTCCTTGATTCGAGCCGACTTGCCCGAGCGCTCGCGCAGGTAGTACAGCTTCGCGCGACGAACGTCACCGCGACGCTTCACGACGATGCTCGCGAGCAGCGGCGAGTAGGTCTGGAACGTACGCTCGACGCCTTCGCCCGACGAAATCTTGCGGACGATGAAGTTCGAGTTCAGGCCACGATTGCGCTTTGCGATCACGACGCCTTCGTAAGCCTGCACGCGCTTGCGCGTACCTTCGACGACGTTCACGTTGACGACGACCGTGTCGCCCGGACCGAAGTCGGGGATGGCCTTCTCGCCCAGCACGCGTGCGATCTCTTCCTTCTCGAGTTGTTCAATCAGATTCATTACTGACTCCTTGTGCCATCTTGCCGGAGTTGTGTGCCTCGACTTCTGGTAATGAGGCCCCGGTAGAGGATGGGTTCACTTCCGGCGCCGATGTTGGTCGGCGCCCCCATTTGTCCCGCTCGTCGCCCGAAGCTTATTGCGGCTTCGACGCGTCCTTCGCGAGACTTGCAAGCCACGCCTCGTCGGCACGGCTCAGCAACTTGCTTTTGCGCGCCCGCTCGATCAGATCGGGCCGCTTGATGAACGTATTGCGTAATGCTTCGCGCCTGCGCCAGGCGTCGATTTCCTTGTGGTGGCCGCCGAGCAGCACATCCGGCACGCGCACGCCTTCGTATTCCTCCGGGCGCGTGTAGTGCGGACAGTCGAGTAACACGTCGACGAAACTGTCCTGCACCGCCGATTGCGCGTCGTTCAGCACGCCGGGCAAGTGGCGCACGACCGCGTCCATCAGCGCCATGGCCGGCAATTCGCCGCCCGACAGCACGAAGTCGCCGAGGCTCACTTCCTCGTCCACCACGCGATCGATCAAACGCTGGTCGATCGCTTCGTACCGGCCGCACAACAACACAAGGCCGGGTTCCTGCGAGAAACGCATCACGCGATCATGGTCCAGCTTCGCGCCCTGCGGCGACATCATCACGACGCGCGTGTTCTCGATGCCTTGCTCGCGCTGCGCTGTCTTGGCCGCATCGATCGCGTCTTCCAGCGGACGCGCCAGCATGACCATGCCGGGGCCGCCGCCGTAAGGACGGTCGTCGATGGTGCGGTAGTTGTCTGTCGTGAAATCGCGCGGATTCCACGTACGCAAACCGAACCGCCCCTGCTTCACCGCCCGGCTGGTAATACCCCAGTCGGTCAGCGCGCGAAACATCTCGGGAAAGAGCGTCACGACATCGAACTGCATCGCCCTCTCCGTGTTCTGCCGATGGCTTTCAATAATCGGCGTCCCAGTCGACGACGATACGCTTCGCCGCCCGATCCACCGTCTTCACGTACACGCCGACGAACGGAATGAGCCGCTCACCGGTGACGGGCTCGCCATCCTTGTTCGTGGCCGGGTACTCGACCCGCAGGATAGAGTGCGCGCCGTTGTCGATCATGTCGGCAACGCGGCCAAGCGCCACGCCCGCTTCGTTTTCGACATCGAGGCCGATCAGATCGACCCAGTAGAACTCGTCTTCGTCGTCGAGCTTTGGAAAGTCGCTGCGCGCGATGTGCACCGCGTAGCCTTTCAGCGTCAGCGCCGCGTCGCGGTCGTCGCTACCCGCCAGACTCGCGACGATCGAATCTCCGTGCACCTTCGACTGCAGACGGCGCGCGGACTTGCGATCGCGATTCTTGACGAGCCACCAGCGCTTGGCCGTGAGCAGCGCGTCGCCGCCCGACTTGCCGTGCGCATGCGGCATGACCTTGACCCAGCCCTTCAGGCCGTAGGCATCCACGATGAAACCGACTTCGACTGCATCTTCCGGCAGATGCTCCGCCGGCTCGATGCCCTCGACGCCTTCGGGCTTGCCTGCGCCCGAAACGCCGGCCGCCACGCGGCGCGCGCCCGGCTTGCGGACGAACGCGCCGAACGTGGCGGCACCTTCCTGTTGCCCCGGCTTCGGTTGACTGACGGAACCGGACTCGTGGCCGTTTTGGGGATCACGCGCGGGCATCAGCGAACCTTTGGGCGAATATGGAATGACCGAGCGACAGCCACGCTTGACGGCGTGACGCGCCACTCAATCGACAAGCACAAGACAGCTTAAGCAGCCGGCTGAGCTTGCTTCGACTGCTTGACCAGACGCTCGACGGTCGGCGACAGTTGCGCGCCGACGCCTTGCCAGTAGGTCAGGCGATCTTGAGCGATACGCAGCGATTCGCCTTTCGTGGCGACCGGGTTGTAGAAACCCACGCGCTCGATGAAGCGGCCGTCACGGCGGCTACGCGAATCGGTTGCGACGATGTTGTAGAACGGGCGCTTCTTCGAGCCGCCACGAGCCAAGCGGATGATGACCATGCTGAAATCCTTGAAAACCGGGGTTCGGAACTACCAGAACACGCGATTATAACGGGAATCCGAAGCCCTAACAAACACTTAACGCATTTTTTGCTGGCAACGTGCAGCGCCGGGAGCCGCCGCGACCGAAATGTCGCGTTCTGTCTACGCCGCGCGCCGCATCGTAAAATGACGAATCTGCACTTATCACCGCTCTCCAAGATGACTTCCTCGTCCGTTGCCGCGCAGTCCGAGTCCAAGCCTGCGGGCAAGGCGGCTCCGCCCTACTTCCGTTCGAAAACGCTGACCGCCGCGCTCGCGTTCCTGTTCGGCAGCATCGGGCTTCACCGCTTCTATCTGTATGGCATGCGCGACAAGTACGGCTGGGCGCATATCGTGGGGATCGCGATGGGCGCGGTCGGCTATCTGCTGCTCGCCGCGACCGAGCGTACGTCGGTGCTCGGCTGGGCGCTCGCCCTGCCGGGCGCGGTGTCGCTGCTCGCGGCATTTCTCTCGGCAATCGTCTACGGACTGCGGCCCGACGCGAAGTGGGACGCGCAGTTCAACGCCCATACCGGCCGTCAAAGCCATTCGGGCTGGACGGTGATCTTCGTGGTGATCTTCTCGCTGCTGATCGGCGCGTTCCTTCTGATGACGGGCCTTGCCCTGACGTTCCAGACGTATTTCGAAGGCCAGGTGGAAGCCGCCAAGACGCTGTCGCAATAAGGTCAGAATAGGTTCAGCTGGCCGCCAGCGGCAGGCACCGCCGCCCGCTGGGCCTTCGCGCTCGCTGGCCGCTGGAACTCCGACATATCCAGAATGCCGCGATTGCGCAGGTTTAGACCGAGCCGCTTCGTCGCCTGACTAAAGCGCTGTTTCAGCATGTCCGCCCACAAGCCCTCGCCCTTCATGCGCGTGGCGAAGTCCGAGTCGTAGTCCTTGCCGCCGCGCATGTCGCGCACGCGGCTCATCACGCGGTCCGCGCGATCCGGGAAATGCGCGGCGAGCCAGTCCTTGAAAAGCGGCGCCACTTCCCACGGCAGGCGCAGCACGATATAGCTCGCCGTGGTCGCGCCCGCCTCCGCGCACGCTTCCAGCACGCGTTCGAGGTCCGGTTCCGTGACGAACGGGATCACCGGCGCGATGCTCACGCCAACCGGAATGCCCGCCTCCGCGAGCGTGCGAATGGTGCGCAGCCGGCGCGACGGCGTGGCGGCGCGCGGTTCGAGCGTGCGCGCGATGTCGGCATCGAGCGTCGTGACGGTGATCGCCGCCATGAACTGCTTACGTTCGGCCATGGGCGCGAGCAGGTCGATATCGCGTTCGATCAGCGACGACTTCGTGATCGCCCCGAACGGATGCCCGCAGTCGTGAAGAATCTCGATCACCCGCCGCGTCAGCTTAAGATCGCGCTCGACCGGCTGATACGCGTCCGTATTGACGCCGAGCGCGATGGGATCCGGCTGGTAGCTCGGCTTCGCCAGCTCGCGCTCGAGCAACTCGCCGGCGTTGATTTTCGCGTAGATGCGGCTTTCGAAATCCAGTCCCGGCGAGAGGCCGAGATAGCTGTGAGTCGGACGCGCGAAGCAATAGATGCAGCCGTGTTCGCAGCCACGGTATGGGTTCAACGAAACGGTGAATGGAATGTCCGGCGAGTTGTTGCGCGTGAGAATGCTCTTCGCGCGTTCCTCGAAAACCTGCGTGCGTAGCGGCGGCGAGCCTTCCCCGTCGGCGGTTTCCTGCGTCCAGCCGTCGTCGACGCGCTCGCGCTCGTCCTTCTCGTAGCGGCCCTGAAGGTTGGACACAGCGCCGCGCCCCTTCAGCGGCGAAGGCGGCGCGACAGGGAATTCATCGTCCGGCGTGGGCATTGCGGTCACAGAGTTGCGTCTTGAAGTACTGTACAAATATACAGTATCGCGCCGCGACCGCAAACAGTTTTTTAGACGTCGACCGGAATGGTCAGCGTCTCCTTGATCTCCTCCATCACCACGTAGCTTTTCGACTGCACGGCTCCGGGCAGTTGCAAAAGAATGTCGCCGAGCAGCTTGCGGTAGTCGGCCATTTCGCCGATGCGCGCCTTAATCAGATAGTCGAAATCGCCCGAAACGAGATGGCATTCGAGCACTTCGGGAATGCGCTGAACCTCGCGCCGGAACTGGTCGAACATGTTGCCGCTTTTGTGATCCAGCGTGATTTCGACGAACACGAGCAGCGCCGCGCCCAATTGCGCGGGGTTCACGCGCGCGTAGTAGCCGGTGATCACGCCGTCGCGCTCCATGCGCCGCACGCGCTCGATGCACGGCGTCACCGACAGTCCGACTCGCTCCGCGAGATCCTTCATCGCGATGCGCCCGTCCTGCTGCAGGATGCTCAAAATCTTGTGATCGAGTTTATCGAGCGTCCGAAGCGGATTTCGCTGCGTTCTCATCGTTTCCTTCCTGAAAATCCGCGAAATACAATAACTAAAACTGCCTTACTGCCAATAGTATAGGCGATAACACTAGCCGGACAATCCGTCGCAGCCCTCGCGCGATTCGCGACTGTCCAGTCGGATCGGAAACGGAGATCACATGCGAATCGTTATTCTGGGAAGCGGCGTCGTCGGCGTGACGAGCGCGTATTACCTTGCGCGCGCCGGGCACGAAGTCACGGTCATCGACCGCGAATCCGGCCCCGCGCTCGAAACCAGTTTCGCCAATGCGGGACAGATTTCGCCGGGCTACGCGTCGCCGTGGGCCGCGCCGGGCGTGCCGCTCAAGGCCGTCAAATGGATGTTCGAAAAGCACGCGCCGCTCGCCATCCGCCTCGACGGCACGATGAGCCAGCTGCAGTGGATGTGGCAGATGCTGCGCAACTGCACGCAGGAGCGCTACACGGTGAACAAAGGCCGCATGGTGCGCCTCGCCGAATACAGCCGCGACTGCCTGCAAGCGTTGCGCGCGGACACCGGCATCCAATACGAAGGCCGCACCGGCGGCACGTTGCAGGTATTCCGCACGCAGCAGCAGTTGGACGGCGCGGCGAAAGACATCGCGGTATTGAAGGACGCCAACGTGCCGTTCGAACTGCTGTCGGCGGCGGAGCTGGCGAAGGCCGAGCCGGCGCTCGCCGCCGTATCGCACAAGCTGACGGGCGGCCTGCGCCTGCCGAACGACGAAACCGGCGACTGCCAGATGTTCACCACGCGCTTGGCCGCGATGGCCGAAGCGCTCGGCGTCGAGTTCCGCTACAACACGCCGATCGACGCGCTGCGCGTGAGCAACGGCCGCATCGCCGGCGTGCAATGCGGGAGCGAACTTATCACGGCGGATTCGTATGTCGTCGCGCTCGGGTCGTATTCGCCGAAGCTGCTCGGCGATCTCGTCAAGATTCCGGTGTATCCGCTGAAGGGCTATTCGATTACCGCGCCGATCGTCGATGCGACGCGCGCGCCGGTTTCCACCGTGCTCGACGAAACGTACAAGATCGCGATCACGCGTTTCGACGACCGCATTCGCGTCGGTGGCATGGCGGAGATCGTCGGCTATGACAAGACGCTCAAGCAGGCGCGCCGCGAGACGCTCGAAATGTGCGTGAACGACCTGTTCCCCGGCGGCGGCGATACCGCAAGCGCGAGCTTCTGGACCGGCCTGCGCCCGATGACGCCGGACGGCACGCCGATCGTCGGCCGCACGCCCGTGCCCAATCTCTTCCTCAACACCGGCCACGGCACGCTCGGCTGGACGATGTCGTGCGGTTCGGGCCAGTTGCTCGCCGATCTGATGTCCGGCAGGCAGCCGGCAATCCGCTCGGACGACTTGTCGGTGCATCGCTACTTCGGCGATGCAAGCGTTACCGGGCGACCGACTTACGCCGACGCCTGACATTCGAACCGGCTGATTGAACGACGGCGCCTGCACAGGCGCCGTCGTCGTTTTCAGAACTGATCTTCGCTCAGCGCGAGCACGCCTTCGTGTCCGTTGGCGCTCACGATCGCCGCCTCGAAGCCGGGCGCGTGCGACAAGATATGTTCCGCGAAGAACTCGGCGGTCGCGATCTTCGCCGAATAGAACGGCTCGTCCTCGGCGCGTTTCGCTTGCGCGACGAGCATCGCGCGGGCCATTTGCCAGCCGGAAAGCACGATGCCGGCAAGCTTCAGATATGGCACGCTGCCGGCGAACACCGCGTTCGGATCGCTCTTGAACCGCGCGACGACGAACTCGATGACGCGCGCGAGCGACAGGCTGCCCGCGCTCAGATGACGATGCATCGACTTGAACGCCTGGCCATCGACTTCGGCGAGCGCCGAGATGGTCTGGTCGATCTGCGCGAGCAGCGCCTGCGCGGTTGCGCCGCCATCGCGCACGGTCTTGCGCCCGATCAGATCGTTGGCCTGAATCGCGGTCGTGCCTTCGTAGATCGGCAGGATGCGCGCATCGCGATAATGCTGCGCGGCGCCGGTTTCCTCGATGAAGCCCATGCCGCCGTGCACCTGCACGCCGAGGCTCGCGACATCCACGGAAATTTCGGTGCTGAAGCCCTTGACGATCGGCACGAGAAATTCATAGACCGCCTGATGCCGCTTGCGCACCGCTTCTTCCGGATGCGCGTGCGCCAGATCGCTATGCGCGGCGGCGACATACGCCAGCGCGCGAGCGCCCTCGGTATAGGCGCGCATCGTGGCGAGCATGCGGCGCACGTCCGGATGCTGGATGATCGGCACCGCGGCTTTCGCGCTGCCATCCACCGGGCGGCTCTGCACGCGCTCCTTCGCATATGCGACGGCCTGCTGATACGCCCGCTCCGACACCGCAACGCCCTGCATGCCGACGGCGAAACGCGCGGCATTCATCATGATGAACATGTATTCGAGGCCGCGATTTTCCTCGCCGATCAAATAGCCGACCGCGCCGCCGTGGTCGCCGTATTGGAGCACGGCGGTCGGGCTCGCCTTGATGCCGAGCTTGTGCTCGATGGAGACGCAATGCACGTCGTTGCGCGCGCCGAGCGAGCCGTCGTCGTTGACGAGAAACTTCGGCACGATAAAGAGCGAGATGCCCTTCACGCCTTCCGGCGCATCCGGCGTGCGCGCGAGCACCAGATGCACGATGTTCTCCGTCATGTCGTGCTCGCCGTACGTGATGAAGATTTTCGTGCCGAAGAGCTTGTACGTGCCGTCGCCCTGCGGCTCGGCGCGCGTGCGCACGAGCGCGAGATCGGAGCCGGCTTGCGGCTCGGTGAGGTTCATCGTGCCGGTCCATTCGCCGGAAATGAACTTCGGCAGATAGCGCGCCTTCTGCTCTTCGCTGCCCGCAGTCAGCAACGCTTCGATGGCGCCGTCTGTCAGCAGGGGACAGAGCGCGAACGAAAGATTGGCCGAGTTGAGCATTTCAATGCACGCGGTCGCGATGAGCTTCGGCAGGTTTTGTCCGCCGAACTCCGCCGGATGCACGATGCCTTGCCACCCGCCCTCCGCGAACTGGCGAAACGCGTCCTTGAAGCCGGGCGTCGTCGTTACCTGTCCGTTCGCCCACGTGCTGGGCTGGCGGTCGCCCGTGACGTTCAGCGGCGCAAGCACTTCGCCGCAGAAGCGCGCGGCTTCTTCGACGACAGCCTGCGCGGTGTCGAAGTTGCCGTCCTCGTAGCCCGGCAGCGCCGCGATGCTGTCGATGTCGGCCAGTTCCTTCATGACGAACAGCATGTCCTTCACGGGAGCGCGGTAGCTCATCGTTTGTCTCCTCTTTCGTTCCGGATGCAAAAAGGGCGCAACGGTTGTCGCGCCCTTTGTTTTTCTATTGCAGGCGCCGCTCGCGACGCACGCGATCAGCCGAGTTCTTTCACCAGTTCGGGCACCACCGAGAACAGATCGCCGACGAGGCCATAGTCCGCCACGCTGAAGATCGGTGCTTCGGCGTCCTTGTTGATCGCGACGATCACCTTGCTGTCCTTCATGCCGGCCAGGTGCTGAATCGCGCCGGAGATACCGACTGCGACGTACAACTGCGGCGCGACGATCTTGCCCGTCTGACCCACTTGATAGTCGTTCGGCACATAGCCCGCGTCGACCGCTGCGCGCGATGCACCCAGCGCCGCGCCGAGCTTGTCCGCGAGCGGCTCCAGCACTTGCGTGTAGTTCTCGCCGCTGCCGAGTCCGCGCCCGCCCGAGACGATGATGTTCGCGCTCGTCAGTTCCGGGCGGTCGAGCTTCGTCACTTCGCGGTTCACGAACTGCGAGACGCCTGCATCGGCCGCTGCTTCGATTTTTTCGACCGATGCGCTGCCGCCTTCCGCCGCGACCGGATCGAAGCCCGTCGCGCGCACCGTGATGACCTTGATCGGATCAGCCGATTGCACCGTCGCGATCGCATTGCCTGCGTAGATCGGACGCTCGAACGTATCGGCGCTCACCACAGCGGTGATTTCGCTGATCTGTGCGACGTCAAGATGCGCGGCGATACGCGGCGCGATATTCTTGCCATAGGCCGTCGCTGGCGCGACGATGTGCGAATAATCCTTCGCGATATTCAGCACCGTGCCTTCGACGTTTTCCGCGAGTCCTTCCGCGAGTTGGGGCGCATCGGCGAGCAGCACCTTGGAAACGCCCGCGATCTTCGCGGCCTGATCCGCCGCGCCCTGCGCGTTCGAACCCGCAACGAGAATGTGAATATCGCCGCCCAGCTTGGCCGCTGCCGCGACCGTGTTCAACGTCGCCGCCTTGATCGACGCGTTGTCGTGTTCTGCAATTACGAGAGTCGTCACGTTAGATCACCTTCGCTTCGGTTTTCAGTTTCTCGACCAGCGTCTTCACGTCCGGCACCGTCACGCCGGCGCTGCGCTTGGGCGGCTCGGTGACCTTCAGCGTCTTCAGACGCGGCGCGACATCGACGCCAAGATCCGCAGGCGTGACCGTCGTCAGCGGCTTCTTCTTCGCCTTCATGATGTTGGGCAGCGTCACGTAGCGCGGCTCGTTCAGGCGCAGGTCGGTCGTTACCACGGCGGGGAGTTTCAGCGACAGCGTCTCCGCGCCGCCATCGACTTCGCGCGAGACAGTCGCGCGCCCATCGGCGATCACGACTTTCGATGCGAACGTCGCCTGCGGCAGGTCCGCCAACGCGGCAAGCATCTGGCCGGTCTGGTTCGAATCGTCGTCGATCGCCTGCTTGCCGAGAATCACGAGCTCCGGCTTTTCCTGATCGACCAAAGCCTTGAGCAGCTTCGCCACGGCGAGCGGCTGCAACTCTTCGGACGTTTCAACAAGAATCGCGCGATCCGCACCGATCGCCAGCGCCGTGCGCAGCGTTTCCTGACACTGCGTGACACCGCACGACACCGCGATCACCTCGGTTGCGACGCCCGCTTCCTTCAGACGCACCGCCTCTTCCACGGCAATCTCGTCGAACGGGTTCATCGACATTTTCACGTTGGCGAGTTCGACGCCCGTGTTGTCCGATTTCACGCGGACCTTCACGTTGTAGTCGACCACGCGCTTGACTGGCACCAGAATTTTCATCCACACGCTCCAAAGTTACGATTACGTCAACCCAGCGTCATTATACGAGCGGCGCGTTTGCGCTTCGGCCATCGACAAGCGAGCAGGGTCAGCGTGCAATAGATTTGATGCTACTTTAATCGAACGGTCGTTCGCTTCCCATCCCAAAAAACCCGGAGACGCTGCGAAACCCTCTCACCAGGCCGCGATGACCGAGCCGGCGTACTTGCCTTCGATGAACTGCTTCACCTCCGGCGAATGATAGGCGGCCACGAGCTTGCCGACCCACGGCTTGTCCTTGTCGGCGGCGCGGATGGCGATGATGTTCGCGTACGGGCCGTGCGGATTTTCGATGGCGATGGCGTCGGATTTGGGCTTCAGGCCCGCTTCCATCGCGAAGTTCGTGTTGATGGCGGCGGCATCGACATCGCCGAGCGAGCGCGGAATTTGCGCGGCGTCCAGCTCGACGATCTTCAGCTTCTTCGGATTCTCGACGATATCGAGCGGCGTCGCCTTCAGGCCCGCATCCGCGCGCAGCTTCAGCAAGCCCTGCTTTTGCAGCAGCAGCAACGCGCGGCCGCCGTTGGTCGGATCGTTCGGCACGGCGATGCGCGCGCCATTCGGCAACTCATTCAGCGACTTCAGCTTCTTCGAATAGATGCCCATCGGGAACGTGACCGTATCGGCCACCTTGATGAGCTTGTAGCCGCGGTCTTTCACCTGCGCGTCCAGATACGGCTGATGCTGATAGCTGTTCGCGTCGAGATCGCCCGCCGCGAGGGCCGCGTTCGGCTGCACGTAGTCGGAGAATTCGACGACCGTGATCTTCAGCCCGTTCTTCGCGGCGACCTGCTTCACGACTTCCATGACTTGGGCGTGCGGGCCGCCCGTCACGCCAACCTTGATGGCGTTGTCGTCCGCGTGCGCGAGCGTGCTGATGAGCGATGCCGCGCCGAGCGCCGCGGCGAACTTCAGGATGAATCGACGTTGCATGTGCTGACCTTCTTCTTGATGGAATTATTTGTGGCTCAGACGGCGCACGAGCCAGTCGCCGAACGACTGCACGAGCTGCACGAACACGATGAGAATGACGACGACCGCCAGCATGACTTCCGGCAGGAACCGCTGATAGCCGTAGCGAATGCCGAGATCGCCGAGACCGCCGCCGCCGATCGCGCCCGCCATCGCCGAATAGCCGACCAGCGAGACGAACGTGATGGTGAGTCCCGCGACGACGCCCGGCAGCGATTCGGGCAGCAGCACCTTGAAGACGATCTGGCTCGTGGTCGCGCCCATGGCCTGCGCGGCTTCGATGAGACCGCGATCCACTTCGCGCAGCGCCGTTTCGACGAGCCGCGCGATGAACGGCGCCGCCGCGATGGTGAGCGGCACGACCGCCGCCGCCGTTCCGATCGACGACCCGACGATGAGCCGCGTGAACGGAATGACCGCGACGAGCAGGATGATGAACGGCGTCGAGCGCACCGCATTGACGATGCCGCCGAGCACGCGGTTCACGGCCATGTTTCGCAGCACGCCGTCGCGGTCGGTCAGATAGAGCAGCACGCCGAGCGGCAGGCCCACCGCCGCGCCGACGAGTCCCGAGATGCCGACCATGATCAGCGTTTCCCAGAACGACTGCACGAACATGTCGAACATTTCACTCAACATGGGACAACTCCTCCACCACCACGCCTTGCGTGCGCATATAGGCGATCGCCTCCGCGACCTTGACCGGCTGACCGCCCGCCAGCACGGCGAGCGATCCGAACGCCTGACCCTGAATCTCGTCGATCTGCCCGTGCAGGATGTTGAAGTCCAGTTCGTAGCGCCGGATCGTCTCGGAAAGAATCGGCTGGTCGACGCCCGAGCCCGTGAACGCGAGCCGCAGCAAATGACCGCTGCCGCTCTTGAGCCGCTCGGCGACGCGCGCTTTCAACGCGGGCGGCAGCTCGTGCGCGATGACATCGCCGATGAGCGCGCGCGTGACTTCGTGATGCGGCTGCATGAAGACATCGACGACCTTGCCTTCCTCGACCACGCGCCCCGCATCCAGCACGGCCACGCGGTCGCAGACCTGCTTGATGACTTCCATCTGATGCGTGATGAGCACGATGGTGAGCCCGAGCTCGCGATTGATCTTGCGCAGCAGATCGAGAATCGCGCGCGTCGTTTCGGGATCGAGCGCGGACGTGGCTTCGTCGGAGAGCAGCACTTTCGGATTGCTCGCGAGCGCCCGCGCGATGCCCACGCGCTGCTTCTGCCCGCCGCTGATCTGCGCCGGATACTTGTCCTTGTGCGTGGTGAGGCCGACGAGGTCGAGCAGCGGCAGCACCGCCGCTTCGATCTCCGCGCGCTTCTTGCCCGCGAGTTCGAGCGGCAGCGCGACGTTGCCGTACACGGTGCGCGACGACAGCAGGTTGAAGTGCTGAAAGATCATGCCGATGTCGCGGCGCGCGGCGCGCAGGTCGTCGGGGCGCAGCGTCGTGAGATCGCGGCCATCGACGATCACGTTGCCTTCGCTCGGCCGCGTCAGCAGATTGAGCGTGCGCACCAGCGTGCTCTTGCCCGCCCCGCTGCGCCCAATGATGCCGAACACTTCGCCGGCCGGAATCGTCAAGTTGACGTTGTGCAGCGCTTCGACCCAGCCTCGGGGTCCCGCGAAACGCTGCGAGAGGTTACGTATGTCGATCATGGAAACGCGACGCGGTGGCTGCCGAAGGAATTTGCTATCGCAAAGCGGACTGCCGCGCGGCTCGTGATTTTGAGGCAGCGATTCTACCGTGTCGGTTAGATTTCTTTTAATAATCGAAATCGATGCTCTCATTGCCAAATCTTATATGATCGCGCGCTTTATCTGTCTCCCCGGTTTGATCATTGTGGAAGAAACGATTCGCGCCGAGATGAATTCATCTATTAACGAGACGAGCGCCGAGTTAGATTCAACACTCCTAAATGACTGTGGAGTCGTCAAAAAATGAAGAAAACGGCTGCTTTCTCTGTTGCCGCAATCGCGTTTTCCGTTGCAGCCGCTGCGCCGGTCACCGCATTCGCCACGCAGGACGCTTATGTGCAATTAAGTTGCACAGGCGGAACAAGCGGGACCTGCACCGTATCGGCCAGGGGCGGCGGCCTCGCCTCTGGTTCCGCCACCGCCTTCCACTGGCGGGGGACGGATATTTCGATCGTTCCCACAGGCCCCACGACGGCGACATTTTCATGTCCGTCGCACGCGACCCCAACCGGCTACATCACAGCCTTCACCGGTAGGGATGGGCAAGCCGGGGAGATGGTTCTGAGTGCGTCCACATACATCGTGTGCCTCCCGCCAGAACAGAAATAAATGCAGTAACCGGCGAGGCGCAGCGTCAAATCTGCGCCAATGCCCGCAAGTGCGCGACGACGCTACGCCCGAGCGCTGACAGGTTGTATCCGCCTTCGAGACAACTGACGATGCGCCCTTCTGCGTGCCGCTCGGCGACCGCACGAATCTGCTCGGTGATCCACGCGTAATCGTCTTCCACCAGGCCCATGTTGCCGAGGTCGTCTTCGCGGTGCGCGTCGAACCCGGCAGAGATAAACAGCATCTGCGGCTTGAATTCCTCGAGACGCGGCAGCCACATCATGTCAATCACTTCGCGCACCGCCATGCCCTTCGTGCGCGCGGGCAGCGGCACGTTCACCATGTTCGGCGCGTGGCTGTCCGCGCCGCTGAACGGATAGAACGGATGCTGGAAGAAGCTGCACATCAGCACGCGCGAGTCGCCGGTGAAGGCGGCTTCGGTGCCGTTGCCGTGATGCACGTCGAAGTCGATGACCGCGACGCGTTGCAGTCCGTGCACTTCCAGCGCATGACGCGCGGCAATCGCGACGTTGTTGAAAAGACAAAAGCCCATCGCGCGCGCGGGCTCCGCGTGATGGCCCGGCGGACGCACGCTGCAAAACGCGTTGTCGTAGCGGCCTTCGATGACGGCATCGGTCGCCGCGACGGCCGCGCCCGCCGCGCGCAACGCCGCGCGATACGACTGCGGACACATCGACGTGTCCGGGTCCAGTTCGCTTCGCCCATGTTCGGGCGTGCGGCTCTTGATGTAGTCGATGTGCGCCTGCGTGTGCACGCGCGCCAGATCGGCTTCGTCGGCGAGCGGCGCGTCTTCGCGCTCGATCAGGGCGTCGATACGGCTCGCGATGAGTTGATCTTCGATTGCCTGAAGGCGCGCGGCGCATTCGGGATGCCACTGGCCGTTATCGTGCTGAAGGCAGTCGGAGTGGGTGTAGAAGCCGGTGGCCATGATGTCTCGCAGTGCCGCTGTCGTCGGCGCGTCTCGTCTTTTTTCGTCATACGCGATCCTGTGCCGCGCATTTGACGTTAAGTTACCACACCGTTCGAAACGGCCGTCGCGCCGAGTTTTGCCGAGCCGCATCGGCATGGCGCGCGCAGGGCGTCGGTTATACTGCCCCGACGCCCCGGCAGCCAGCGCCGACGGCACGTTGCAGGCCAATGCGCTCGGTCAAGAATCGTTGCAAGAAGCTGCACGCGACGGCAGAACATCCGGCATCGCCCTCAATCGCTCACCAAGCACACTATGACTTTTCAGCTTGCCTCGCTCGATTCCTCTCTCAAGCCGCTGACGCGCGCGTTCATCGCTTCGTTGCTGTGCGCAATCGGCGGCGTTTGCGGCAACAGTGCCCTGGCGCAGTCGCAGCAGCCGCAGAGCGCGACGCCGCAAGGGCAAGTGTTCGAAGAAGAGATCGTGCCGCAGCGGTACGCGAACAACCCGAATGTCGACGCGTTCATCAACGACATGGTCGCGCGCTACGATTTCGATCCCGCCACGCTGCATGACCTCTTCAATCGCGTGAGCTACTCCGCGACGGCGGTGAAGCTGGTGTTGCCGTCGCCCACGCCCTCGCTCAAGAACTGGCGCGCGTACCAGTCGCGTTTCATCGAGCCGATTCGCATCAACGCGGGCGTGAAGTTCTGGCGCGCGAATCAGGCCACGTTGCAGCGCGCGTCCGCGCAGTTCGGCGTGCCGCCGGAAGTGATCGTCGGCATCATCGGTGTCGAGACCATCTACGGCAAGTACATGGGCAATTTCCGCGCGCTCGACGCGCTGACCACGCTCACGTTCGACTACCCGAACACGCCGAACCGCGCCGAACGTCAGGCGACGTTCCGCAAGAATCTCGAAGACCTGCTCGTCTGGACGCGCGATTCGCAAATCGATCCGACGACCGTGCTCGGCTCGTACACCGGCGCCATCGGTATTCCGCAGTTTCTGCCGAGCAGCATCGTGCAGTACGCGGTGGACTTCGACGGCAACGGCCGCATCGACTTGCGTACGAGCCCGGCGGATGCCATCGGCAGTGTCGCGAACTATCTGAAGCAGAACGGCTGGGAGCCGGGCCGTCCGGTCGTGTGGCGCATTGCGGGCGATGAAGGCAGCCAGGGCATCGCGCAAGCCGCGGCCGACGGGCAGCCCGAGCCGCACTGGTCGCTCGCGCAATTGACGAAGGCAGGCATGCTGCTGACCGAACCGGGCCTGAATCTGGGCGCGGAGGCGGCCACGCCGCTGACCGTCGTGGACCTGCCGACGCCGGGCCGCGCGACCGAATACACGCTCGGCCTCAAGAACTTCTATGTGCTGACGCGCTACAACCGCAGCTTCTTCTACGCGCTCGCCGTGTATCAGTTGGGCGAGGCCGTCAAGGCGCGCATGGCGGCGGGCGACGCGTCGCAGTAAGGTCGCTTCTCATCGGCGGTCCGCCGGGCGAAGCGGACCGCGAATGATGAGCGCGCTCAGGCGGGAAAGACGCCCGTCGACAGATAACGGTCGCCGCGGTCGCAGACGATGAACACAATCGTCGCGTTCTCGAGCTGACGCGCAACGCGCAGCGCGACTTCGCACGCGCCGCCTGACGAAATGCCGGCGAAGATGCCTTCCACCGACGCGAGCCGCCGCGCCATTGCCTCGGCTGCCGCCTGACTCACGTTCTCCACGCGGTCCACGCGGCTCCGATCGAAAATCTTCGGCAAGTACGCTTCCGGCCACTTGCGGATACCCGGAATGCGCGAGCCTTCTTCGGGCTGCGCGCCGATGATCTCGATTCTCTCGTTCTTCTCCTTCAGATACTGCGACACGCCCATGATCGTGCCAGTCGTGCCCATCGAGGAGACGAAATGCGTGATGCGTCCTTCGGTCTGCCGCCACAGTTCCGGACCGGTGGTTTCATAGTGCGCGAGCGGATTGTCCGGATTCGCGAACTGATCGAGGATGATGCCGCGGCCGTCGCGCTGCATCTGATCGGCGAGATCGCGCGCGTACTCCATGCCGCCTGTGACCGGCGTGAGAATGATTTGCGCGCCGTACGCGCCCATGCTCTGACGCCGCTCGATGGACAGGTCCTCCGGCATGATCAGCACCATCTTGTAGCCGCGCACGGCTGCTGCCATCGCGAGCGCAATGCCGGTGTTGCCGCTCGTCGCCTCGATCAGCGTGTCGCCCGGCTTGATGCGGCCGCGCTCTTCAGCTTTCCTGATCATCGACAGCGCCGGACGGTCTTTCACCGAGCCGGCCGGGTTATTGCCTTCGAGCTTGCCGAGCACGACGTTATTGCGGCTGCGGATTTCATCGTCCACCACGCGGACGAGTTGCACGAGCGGCGTATTGCCGATCGTGTCTTCGATAGTCATGTAAGCCATAGCGGACTGAATTCGGGTTCCACGGAACGGCCGCGCATGTTTGTGCGCGCGTTCGCCGGAATATTGATATGGGAGTCCACTGATTGTAGCCCACCGCTTCCCGCCATGCGCCTCGCCCCTCCCGCGCGGATGGCTACGCGAGCGGCCGAACGCGCGGCTTTCGTCACGCAAAAAACCCGCGGCGAGGCAGACCGCGGGGAGCCCAAACATCCGAAGGCTGAAGGAGCGAAGAAACCCGTTGCAGCGCGCGGCCGCCGACAAGCCGCGCCGCGCGCCCTACCGCTTACTTCTTGACGACCACAGGCTTGGACGCCTGCGACGACAGCACCGGCGTCGCGCTGACGCCATTTGCGCCAGTGGCCGCTGGGGTGCCGGTGGCCGCCGTCTTCGACGCCGTGCCGATGGTCAGGCCTTCGGCCGTGAGCCGTTGCACCGTCTTGCCGCCCATGCCTTTGACGCGCGAGCTGAGATCGGCCGCATCCTTGAATGGGCCGTGCGCCTGACGTTCATCGAGAATGGCTTTCGCCTTCGCCGGGCCGATGCCCTTGATGCCGCGCAGGGCATCGGTATTGGCGGTGTTGACATCGACCGCTGCGAGCGCCGATCCGATGGACAGGGTGAGCGCGAGCGCAACGAGGGTCGAAAGGGCTTGCTTGAACATGCTGAGTCTCCAGAAGAACCGGCCGGCGAACAGTGCCGACCGCGAGACCCAGTGTAGAGAGACTTCGATGGCGTTTATAGCTGGCCGAATAGCCAACGCACGTAGCGGTCGACGCCTTCCTGAACGGTGAGAAACGGCGCTTCGTAGCCGGCTGCGCGCAGGCGCGTCTGGTCCGCTTGCGTGAAGCACTGATACTTGCCGCGCAGCGCGTCGGGGAACGGAATGTACTCGATCAGCCCGCGTTGCACCAGCTCGGCGAGCGACAGCGGCGCTTCGCCGTCGATCGCGCGAAGCGAGTTGACGACCGTCGACGCGATGTCGTTGAACGGCTGCGCGCGCCCCGTGCCGAGATTGAAGATGCCCGACTTCTCCGGATGATCGAGAAAGTGCAGATTGACCTTCACCACGTCTTCCACGGACACGAAATCGCGCGTCTGCTCGCCCGCCGCGTAGCCGTTGTATTCGCCGAAGAGCTTGACCTTGCCTTCGGCGCGGAACTGGTTGAAGTTGTGGAACGCGACCGACGCCATGCGCCCCTTGTGCGTCTCGCGCGGACCGTACACATTGAAATAGCGAAAGCCGACGATCTGGCTGCCTGCCTTCGGCAAGACCTGACGAACGATCTGATCGAAAAGGAACTTCGAGTAGCCGTACACGTTGAGCGGCTTCTCGACTTCGCGCTCCTCGACGAAGCGGCTCGACCCGCCGTACGTGGCCGCCGACGACGCATACAGAAACTGCGCGCCCTGCGCGAGGCAGATGTCCATCACGTCCCGGCTGTACCGGAAGTTATTGTCCATCATGTAGCGGCCGTCGGTTTCCATCGTGTCGGAGCAGGCGCCTTCGTGGAACACCGCGCGCACCTTGCCGAAGTCGCCGCGCCGGAAACGCTCGACGAACTCGGTCTTGTCCAAGTAATCGTCGATCTCGCAATCAACGAGATTCTTGAACTTGTCGGCGCGCGTGAGGTTGTCCACCGCGATCACGCGATGCTCGCCGCGCTCGTTGAGCGCCTTGACGATATTGCTGCCGATGAAGCCGGCCGCCCCGGTAACGATGAAAGTCATGTGAGATCAGGCGAAGAGTTCGTTGTAGTCGACGGTCGCCGTGCCGAGCTTGCCCACGACGATGCCGGCCGCGCGGTTCGCGTACGCGATCGAATCGACGAGCGGCACGCCTGCGCCGAGCATCGTCGCGACCGTTGCGATGACGGTGTCGCCCGCGCCCGACACATCATACACTTCGCGCGCTTCGGCCGAATTGTGCAGCACCTGGTTCTCCGTGAAGAGCGTCATGCCCTCTTCCGAGCGCGTCAGCAAGAGCGCGCCGAGGTCGAGGTCCGCGCGCAGCGTCGTCACGCGCTCGTGCAGGTCTTCCTCGGACTTCCAGTGGCCGATCACTTCGCGCAGTTCCGCGCGGTTCGGCGTGATGAGCGTCGCGCCGCGATAACGCTCCCAGTCGTCGCCTTTCGGATCGACGAGCACGGGTTTGCCGGCCTCGCGCGCGTCGGCGATCATCTTCGTAACGTGCGTGAGACCGCCTTTGGCGTAGTCCGACATCAGAATGACGTCGTGCTGCGGCAGCAGTTCGGTGAAGCGTTCGAGGCACGCGCGCAGCACTTCGTGATTCGGCGTGTTCTCGAAGTCGACGCGCAGCAGTTGCTGCTGGCGCGACAACACGCGCAGCTTGATGGTCGTGAGCAGTTCCGGGTCGCGCGCGAGGTGCGCGGCGACCCGGCTCTCGCCGAGCAGCTCGACGATGCGCTCGCCCGGCTCGTCATGCCCCACGACGCACAGCAGACCCGCCTGCGCGCCGAGGGCCGCCGCGTTGCGCGCGACGTTCGCCGCCCCGCCCAGGCGATCCTCCTTCTTCTGCACGTGCACGACCGGCACGGGCGCCTCGGGCGAGATGCGGTTCACATCGCCGAACCAGTAGCGGTCGAGCATCACATCGCCGACCACCAGCACGCGCGCCGCGGAAATGCGGGCGCGCGGCACCACTGGGATATTCGCCGGGCTATTGCCGGCTGCCATTGCCGTCGAGTTCGACATGGGGACGTCCTATTGCAAAATAATCGATGCCTAGTTCTGCCATCGCTTCCGGTTCATACAAATTGCGGCCGTCGAAGATAACCGGCATCTTCAGCTCGCTCTTCAAGTGCCCGAAGTCCGGACTCTTGAATTCCTTCCACTCCGTCACGATGACGAGCGCGTCCGCGCCCGTCAACGCTTCCTGTTGCGTTTGCACGAAGTGCAGACGCTCCATGTCTTCGCGGCGGCCTTCGAGATCGAGCGCGAACACGCGCTGCGCCTCGGCCATCGCGACCGGATCGTACGCTCGCACCGTCGCGCCGCGTTCGAGCAGCGACGCGATCAGACGCCGGCTCGACGCCTCGCGCATGTCGTCGGTATTCGGCTTGAACGCGAGGCCCCACACGGCGAACGTGCGGCCGCGCAGGTCTTCGCCCATGCGCTTGACGATCTTGTTGACGAGCACTTCCTTCTGCGCGTTGTTGACCGCTTCGACCGATTCGAGAATCTGCAGCCGATGTCCGTTTTCGCGCGCCGTCTGCACGAGCGCCTGCACGTCCTTCGGGAAGCACGAGCCGCCGTAGCCGCAGCCCGCATACAGGAAGTGATAGCCGATGCGCGGGTCCGAGCCAATGCCGCGACGCACGGATTCGATATCCGCGCCGACCGCATCCGCCAGATTCGACAGATCGTTCATGAACGAGATGCGCGTGGCCAGCATGGCGTTGGCCGCGTACTTCGTGAACTCGGCGGAGCGCACGTCCATGTAAAGCGTGCGTTCGTGATTGCGGTTGAACGGCGCGTAGAGGCGCTTCATCATTTCGCGCGCGCGGTTGCCGGCTTGATCGTCGTCGATGCCGATCACGATGCGGTCCGGTCGCATGAAGTCGTCGACCGCGGCGCCTTCCTTCAGGAACTCGGGATTCGATACGACCGAAAAGCCGTCGTCGCGTCCGCGCGCCTTCAGTTCTTCGTCCACGACGCGCTTGACTTGCAGCGCCGTGCCGACCGGCACCGTCGATTTGTCGACGATCACCTTGAAGCCGTTCGAATAGCGTCCGATATTGCGCGCGGCCGCGAGCACGTACTGCAGGTCGGCCGAGCCGTCTTCGTCGGGCGGCGTGCCGACCGCGATGAACTGAATGTCGCCGTGCTCGACGCTCGCCTTCACGTCGGTGGAGAACTGGATGCGCCCCGCTGCACGCGTGCGCTTGAGCATTTCCTGGAGGCCCGGCTCGTGAATCGGCACGCCGCCGTTATTGAGAATCTCGATCTTGCGCGGATCGACGTCGACACAAAACACGTCATTGCCGATTTCAGCGAGGCAAGCACCGGTCACGAGACCGACGTAACCCGTACCAACGATGGTAACTTTCATAGCTCTCCGTGGGTTTCTAAGATAGCGGCGATGATGATGAGCGCGAAACAGCGCGCTCGCGATAGTGTGCGAACTCAGGCCGAACTCGTGATCGGTTCGACGCGTCGTGGCGCGTAAGTCTCCCAGCCGCTGCAGCCGGGGCACTGCCAATAGAATAGACGCGCGCGGAATCCACACGTTTGACATGTATATCGCGGCAAATTCTTGGTGCGTTGCTTGACGAGCGTGCGCATGAGCTGCAGTTCGCCCCGACGCGGCTCCTCGGCGGTCGCTTCCTGCGCTTCGAGCAGGCGCGTCATGCCCGCGAGGTTCGGAGCGATCTCCATTTGCCTGCGCACGAGCGCGTGCGCCGCATCGAGACCGCGCAGTTCCTGAACATGCTTGTACGCGACATCCAGAAGATCGTTCGACGGATAGCGCGTCGCGTAGTCGATCAGCAAGTCGACGCCCTCTTCCTTGCGACCCAGCGCGGCATAGGCCTTCATCAGCTTCTCGGCGACGAGCGGCAGATACGCTTCGTTCTGCGCCTCGACGCGCTTCCAGACGGCAATCGCGGCTTCGACGTTGCCGGCGGCGGCTTCGGCGTCGCCCGAGAGAATCGTGGCGCGGACGTTGTCCGGATTCGACGCCAGCGCGAGCTTCAGTTCGGCGCGCGCATCGTCCTGATTCTTGCGCTGCAAGGCTTCCTGCGCGAGTTCGCAGTGGAAATGCGCGATTTCCATGTGCAGCGACGGCGCGCCCATCTTCTCGATGCGCTCGGCCGTGGTGATGGATTTCGGCCAGTCCTTTTCGATCTCGTAAATCGTGAGCAACGCGCGTTGCGCGCCGAGCAAATATTCGCCGGCTTCCAGCGACCTAAACGTTTCCTCCGCGCGATCCAGCAAGCCCGCTTTCAGGAAGTCCTGCCCCAGTTCGTACAGCGCGTGATCGCGTTCGGCAGCCGGCAGGTCCGCGCGGCTCAACAGGTTCTGATGCACGCGAATGGCGCGATCCGTCTCGCCGCGCCGCCGGAACAGATTGCCGAGCGCGAAGTGCAGTTCGATGGTTTCAGGGTCCAGCTTGGCGACTTCGATGAACGCGTCGATCGCCTTGTCGTGTTGCTCGTTGAGCAGGAAATTCAGGCCGCGAAAGTACGAGCGCGGCAGGTTCGCATTCTCGGATAACAGCGTTTTCAGGTCGTAGCGGGATGCCATCCAGCCTAGCGCGAAAGCGACCGGGATGACGAGCAGCCACCAGAAGTCTAGATCCATGCGAATGTTCGGTGAGTCGGTTAGGTGTCTGCTACGGGCGGGATCGAGCAAGCGCCGCCGCCCGGACGATGCGCGTATCAGATGAGCGGCGGCATCGGCGGTTCTTCTTTGACCAGCGGCGTTTCCCGTGCGGCGCGCACATCGCGCTTAAGACGCCCGTTTTCGAGCCGCAAGCGCAGCATCGCCGGCACCGCCGAAACGAGCCCCGCGAGCAGCCCGACCACGAAGAACGCCAGCCCGATCAGGATCAGCGGCGCCTGCCAGGCGTAGCCTGCGAGGAAATTCAGCGTCGCCGTCTGCGTGTTGGCCAGCGCCAGCACGAGCAACAACACGAAGACCAGAACGCGGATCAGCCAGACTATGAATTTCATGAACGTCTCGCAATGGCGGTGCATCTCGCGGCCGTCGCTTCGCCGTTCGGCCTACGTGATTACCCGAGTCAAAGTGACCGGTATTGTAATGGATGCGTTTGCTTCGAAGCACCGGCGCGGCCCAAGCCTCCGACGAAACGTCCGAACTATGTGCGCTAGCGAACGCGAGGCGCCGCGTGCAGCCCGTCGGGACGAAAAAAAAGCACCCACATGGGGTGCTTTTCTGGTCGATTGCCTCATGGCCGGACGTCGCGGCGGATCACTTGCGCGCACGCAATGATTCGTACCGATGCGCGCCGATCAGAGATCGTCCGCATCGTCGTCATTCGACGCCTTCAGCGGCTCGCCGGCGCGGCCATCGACGCGTTCGCGCAATTCCTTGCCCGGCTTGAAGTGCGGCACGAATTTCTCCGGCACCAGCACTTTTTCCCCCGACTTGGGATTGCGCCCGACGCGCGACGGACGACGGTTGAGCCCGAAGCTGCCGAAGCCGCGAATTTCGATGCGATGACCGTTGGCAAGCGCCTCCGACATCGCATCGAGCATCGTCTTGACCGCGAAATCCGCATCCTTGAGCACAAGTTGCGGAAATCGCGAGGCCAACTGGGCGACCAATTCCGATTTGGTCATACTGCAGCAGTACCGTTAAGGCTTAGCTGTTCTGGCCGTCGAGCTTGGCCTTCAGCAGCGCGCCGAGGTTGGTCGTGCCGGTAGCGGCGGCGTTCGAGTCCGAAGCTTGCAGGCCGCGCATGGCTTCCTGCTGCTCGGCCGAATCCTTCGCCTTGATCGACAGGTTGATGCCGCGCGACTTGCGATCGATATTGATGATCATCGCGTTGACCTTGTCGCCTTCCTTCAGCACGTTGCGCGCATCTTCCACGCGGTCCTGTGCAATTTCCGAAGCGCGCAGGTAGCCTTCGACTTCGCCCGACAGCGTGACGACCGCACCCTTCGGATCGACCGACTTCACGACGCCGTCGACGATTGCGCCCTTGTCGTTGATCGCGACGAAGTTGCTGAACGGATCGCCTTCGAGCTGCTTGATGCCGAGCGAGATACGCTCCTTCTCGACGTCGATGCCCAGAACCACTGCTTCGACTTCGTCGCCCTTCTTGTACTTGCGAACCGCTTCTTCGCCCGTTTCCGACCACGACAGGTCCGACAGGTGAACCAGACCGTCGATGCCGCCCGGCAGACCGATGAAGACGCCGAAGTCGGTGATCGACTTGATCGCGCCTTGCAGCTTGTCGCCCTTCTTGAAGTTGCGGCTGAAGTCATCCCACGGATTCGGCTTGCACTGCTTCATGCCGAGGCTGATACGGCGGCGATCTTCGTCGATTTCGAGAACCATGACTTCGACTTCGTCGCCCAGCTGCACGACCTTCGACGGTGCAACGTTCTTGTTCGTCCAGTCCATTTCCGACACGTGGACCAGGCCTTCGATGCCCGATTCCACTTCGACGAATGCGCCGTAGTCGGTGATATTCGTGACCTTACCGAACAGACGCGTGCCCGACGGGTAACGGCGCGAGATGCCTTCCCACGGATCGTCGCCCAGTTGCTTGATACCGAGCGAAACGCGGTTCTTCTCTTGGTCGAACTTGAGGATCTTCGCGGTGACTTCCTGGCCGACCGACAGCACTTCCGACGGGTGACGCACGCGACGCCATGCGATGTCGGTGATGTGCAGAAGGCCGTCGATGCCGCCCAAGTCCACGAACGCGCCGTAGTCGGTGATGTTTTTGACCACGCCTTCCACGATCGCGCCTTCCTTCAGCGTTTCGAGCAGCTTTGCGCGCTCTTCGCCTTGGGTAGCTTCGATCACGGCACGGCGCGACAGCACGACGTTGTTACGCTTGCGGTCGAGCTTGATGACGCGGAATTCGAGCGTCTTGCCTTCGTACGGGGTCGTGTCCTTGACCGGACGCGTGTCCACGAGCGAACCCGGCAGGAACGCGCGGATGCCGTTGACCATCACGGTCATGCCGCCCTTCACCTTGCCGGTGATGGTGCCGGTGACGAGCTCGTTGTTGTCCAGCGCCTTTTCCAGCGACAGCCACGAAGCCAGACGCTTCGCCTTGTCGCGCGACAGGATGGTGTCGCCATAGCCGTTTTCCAGCGCGTCGATCGCGACGGAAACGAAGTCGCCCGCCTGCACTTCCACTTCACCCGCGTCGTTCAGGAACTCTTCGAGCGGAATATAGGCTTCGGACTTCAGACCAGCATTCACGACCACGAAGTTGTGGTCGACACGCACGACTTCGGCGGAGATCACTTCGCCAGCGCGCATGTCCTGCTTGGTCAGCGACTCTTCGAACAGAGCCGCAAAAGATTCGTTATTCGGGGTGGAGGTTTGCAGGTCGGACATAAAAATCAATATTTGCACAGCCTTTGCGCGAATGGCCGAAAAGGGCCGACGATGCGCGAAGCCGTACGGGGTTAAGGGGTTTAACACACGCTCCGCCACATGACGGAGCACCCAACTATCCGGAAGCCTGCCAATCAGTCGGACACTGCGGCGGGCGAACCGGCACATCTACTACGTTTTCAGCTACACGCGCATTTCGCTGTACCAGCCGATGATCTGTTCGACCGCTTGATCGATCGACAAACCGGAGGTGTCCAGCGTCTTCGCGTCCGCCGCCGGCTTGAGCGGCGCGGCTGCCCGGTTCATGTCGCGGGCGTCGCGTTCGCGCAAATCGCGCAGCAAGTCATCCATATTAGCAGAAAAGCCTTTTTGCATCAATTGCTTATGGCGTCTCGCCGCGCGGGCCTCGACGCTCGCGGTCAGAAACACCTTCAGTGTGGCGTCGGGGAAGATGACCGTGCCCATGTCGCGGCCGTCGGCAACGAGCCCCGGGCGCTTGCGAAACGCCCGCTGGCGGGCGACGAGCGCCTGCCGCACTTCGGGATGCACTGCGATCGCGGACGCGCGATTGCCGATCTCCTCGGCGCGGATCTCAGTCGATACATCGACGCCGTCGAGCTGCGCGCATCCCTCGCGAAAGGTGATATGGAGGTCGCCGACGAGGTTTGCAAGCGCCGGGGCGTCGCCCTTGTCGATGCCGTAGCGGACGCTCGCGAGCGCCGCGAGCCGGTACAGCGCGCCGCTGTCGAGCAGGTGAAAGCCGAGCGTGGCCGCGACGACTGCCGCGACCGTGCCCTTGCCGGAGGCCGTCGGCCCGTCGATGGTGATGACTGGAGTGGGGTCGAAAGGACGGCTCGGTTTCATTGCGTATGGTCGCTGCGGCCCGTTGTTGCTGTTTTCGTGATGGAAGGCATGGCGCGGCTCAGGTTCTGACGAGCGTCGCGAAACGGTCGAAATAGTCGGGGAAAGTCTTGTTCACGCACTTCGGATCGTTGATGCGCACGGGCACGCCGCCCAGACTCACGAGCGAGAAGCACATGGCCATGCGGTGATCGTCGTAGGTGTCGATCGCGGCGTTCGCGGTGAGCTTCGCCGGCGGCGTGACGACCAGATAATCCGCGCCCTCTTCGACCGTCGCGCCGACCTTGCGCAGTTCGGTCGCCATCGCGGCGATGCGGTCGGTTTCCTTCACGCGCCAGCTTGCGATGTTGCGCAGCGTCGTCGTGCCGTTCGCGAAAAGCGCGGCGACGGCGATGGTCATCGCGGCGTCGGGAATCAGGTTGAAGTCCATGTCGATGGGCGCGAGCTTGCCGTCGTCGGACTCGACGCCGCGCACTTCGATCCAGTCGTCGCCCATCATGACGTTCGCGCCCATGCGATTGAGCGCATCCGCGAAGCCGACGTCGCCCTGAATGCTCGACCGCCCGACGCCTTCCACGCGCACCGGGCCGTGGCCGATGGCGCCCGCCGCCAGAAAATACGACGCGGACGACGCGTCGCCTTCCACCATGATCGCGCCGGGAGACCGGTACGACGCGCCCGCGGGCACCGTGAAGCGCGCCCAGCCGTCGCGCTCGACGGTGACGCCGAAGCGTTCCATCAGCCGCACGGTGATCTCGATATACGGCTTCGAAATCAGCTCCCCTTCGACTTCGATCGTCACCGGGCCGCTGCGGCCCTCGATGACCGGCAGGCTCATCAGGAGCGCGGTGAGAAACTGGCTCGACACGTCGCCGCGCACGCGAATGGGCTTGTCCACGGCGATCTTCGACGCATGAATCCTGAGCGGCGGAAAGCCGTCGTTCTGCTCGTAGTCGATCTTCGCGCCGATCTGACGCAAACCGTTGACGAGATCGCCGATCGGGCGCTCATGCATGCGCGGCACGCCATGCACGCGGTATTCGCCGCCATTGACCGCGAGCGCCGCCGTCAGCGGCCGAACCGCCGTTCCCGCGTTGCCGAGAAAAAGCTCCGCCGACTTCGAGGGAAACGCGCCGCCCGTGCCCGTCACGAACACGCGCTCGCCGTCGCGCCGGAGCGTCACGCCGAGCGTTTCCAGCGCGGCGAGCATTACGCGCGTGTCGTCGGAATCGAGCAGATTGGTGATCGCCGTTTCGCCGGTCGAAAGCGCGGCGAGCAGCAGCACGCGGTTCGAGATGCTCTTCGAGCCGGGCAGCCGCACCGTGCCGGACGCGCGCGCGAAGGGTCCGAGGTCGAGATGTTCCATGCTGTTTCCTGGGGGTGTCTTATTTCGTGGGCGAATCGCCGGGAATCTTCTTGCCGCCGCGTTCCTGCCACTCCGTGCGCGCCACGCGCGAGCGCGCGAACGCGGCTTCGAGCGCCGCGCCATCCGACGCGTCGATGGCCGCGCGAAACCGCGACAGCACGTCAGTGTAGGCGTCGAGTTCGGCGAGCAGCGCCGCGCGGTTCGCCAGACACACGTCGCGCCACATTTCCGGGCTCGACGCCGCAATGCGCGTGAAATCGCGAAAGCCACCCGCGGCGAACGAGAACTTCAGTTGCGCGTCCGGCGCTTCGAGAATCTGCTCGACGAGCGCGAACGAAAGCACATGCGGCAGATGGCTCACCGACGCGAACACGCGATCATGCTGCGCCTCGCTCATCGCATGCACCGCCGCGCCGGTCGCCCGCCACATCCCGGCGATGCGCTCGACGGCTTGCGGCGCGTTCTCGCCGAGCGGACACAGCACGACATTGCGATCGACGTAGAGATCAGGCAACGCGGCATCGACGCCGCTCGACTCGCGTCCGGCAATCGGATGCCCCGGCACGAACTGCGCGACGCGTTCGGAAAGCGCCGCCCGCGCGGCCGCGACGACGTCGCTCTTCGTGCTGCCCGCGTCGGTGACGAGCGTCTGCGCGTCCAGAAACGGCGCGATGCGCGCGAGCAACGGCTGCGTCTGCGCGACCGGCGCGGCGAGCAGCACGATATCGGCGTCCTGCAACGCGCGCGCGAGCGCGGCGTCGTCATCCAGCGCGGCGGCTTCGTCGATCACGCCGAGCTCGACCGCGCGCGCCACCGACTGCGCCGAGCGCCCGACGCCGACCACGCGCCCCGCGAGCCTGGCGCGTTCGCGCAACGCGCGCGCGAGCGACCCGCCGATCAGGCCGACGCCGAAAATAACCAGTTTATTGAAAGTGAACGCGGCCACGGGACATCGCAAAAAGCGCGTCGAAAGACGCGGAAGACGGAACGGCTGAAAGCGCGAATTTTACCGGGCGCGCGGATACGACCCGAGAATCTTGAGAAACGCGGCCTTCTGCCCGAGTTCTTCCAGCGCGGCGGCCACCGACGCATCGTTGCGGTGGCCTTCGAGATCGATATAGAAGTAGTACTCCCACGTCCCGACGCGCGCGGGCCGCGACTCGAAGCGCGTCATCGAGACGCCGTGCTTCGCGAGCGGCTCCAGCAGCTTGAACACTGCGCCCGGCTCGTTCGCGACCGACACGATGAGCGAGGTCTGGTCGTGGCCGCTCGCGTCCGACGGCTGCTTGCCGATGATCACGAAGCGCGTGCGGTTGTGCGGATCATCCTGAATCAGCGAATACACGACGCCCAGGCCGTAGTGCGTCGCGGCGCGGTCACCGGCGATCGCGGCCACGGTCGGATCCGCCACGGCCATGCGCGCGGCTTCCGCATTGCTCGACACGGCCTGCCGCTCGAGATGCGGCGCGTTCGCGGAAAGCCACCGCTGGCATTGCGCGAGCGCCTGCGGGTGCGCGCAGACGCGCGTCACGCCTTCCAGCGAGCCTGAGGCCGTCAGCAGATTGTGGTGAATCGGCAGCGCAAGCTCGCCGCCGATCACGAGTTGCGTTTGCAGCAGCAGATCGAGCGTGCGCGACACCGCGCCTTCCGCCGAATTCTCGACGGGCACGACGCCGTACTGCGCCGCGCCGGCTTCGACGGAGCGAAACACTTCGTCGATGGACGGGCACGGCAGGCCTTCGATGGAGTGTCCGAAGTATTCGAACATCGCCTGTTCGCTGTAGGTGCCGACCGGCCCGAGGAACGCGGCGCGCAGCGTCTGTTCGAGCGCGCGGCTCGCCGCCATGATCTCGCGCCAGATCGCGCTGATGTGGTCGGCGGCGAGCGGGCCGTCGCTCATGGCCTGCAAGCGCGCGATGACCTGCATTTCGCGCTCGGGGCGAAACACCGGCGCGTTGAAGTGCTTCTTTACCTCGCCCACTTCGAGCGCCACAGAAGCGCGCTGGTTCAAGAGCGCGATGAGTTGTGCGTCGAGCGCGTCGATGCGCTCACGCAGCGGTTTGAGTCTTGAATTGAGATCGTCGTCCATGCGGTGCGTGTTGAGCGAATGCGGTTAGAGGAGCGACGGCGCGTTCACGCGCTCGTCCGCTCGAATTCCTTCATATAGTCGACGAGCGCCCTGACGCCCTCGACCGGCACCGCGTTGTAGATCGATGCCCGCATGCCACCGACGGACTTGTGGCCCTTCAGCTGCAGTAGCCCGCGCGCTTTGGCGCCGGCCAGGAAATCGGTATTGCGCGATTCATCGGCAAGGAAGAACGGTACGTTCATGCGCGAACGATTCCGCCGCTCGACCTTGTTGACGTAGAAATCGCTGGCGTCGATGGCGTCGTAGAGCAGCTTCGCCTTTTCGACGTTGCGCGCTTCCATCGCCTCGAGGCCGCCCTGCTTCTTGAGCCACTTGAAGACGAGCCCGGCCATGTAGATCGCGTACGTGGGCGGCGTGTTGAACATCGAGTTGTTCTCGGCGACCGTCTTCCACTCGAACGCGGACGGACAAATGGACAGCGCGCGGTCGAGCAGGTCTTCGCGCACCATCACCACCGTCACGCCCGCCATGCCGATGTTCTTCTGCGCGCCCGCGAAGAGCACGCCGAACTTGGCGACGTCCATCGGACGCGACAGGATGTGCGACGACGCGTCCGCGACGAGCGGAATGTCGCCGAGATCGGGAATGTCGAAGGCCTCGACGCCGTCGATGGTTTCGTTCGTGCACAGATGCACGTAGGCGGGATCGTCCGAGAGCTTCCATTCGCCGATGGCCGGCACGCGCGTGAAGCCTTGCTCCGTCTTGCCCGTGGCCGCGACGTGCGGCGTACAGTACTTGTGCGCTTCCTTGTAGGATTTCGTCGACCAGGAGCCCGTCACGACAAAATCCGCAGTCTTCTTCGCGCCGAGCAGATTCATCGGCACGATGGCGTTTTCGCCGATGCCGCCGCCCTGCAGAAACAGAATGCGATGCGATGCCGGCACCTTCAGGAGTTCACGCAGATCGGTGAGCGCCGCTTCGTGGATCGACATGAATTCGGCGCCGCGGTGGCTCATTTCCATCACGCTCATGCCGCTGCCGTGCCAGTCGAGCATTTCGTCGGCGGCTTGCCTCAACACTTCTTCTGGCATGGCGGCCGGGCCGGCGGAGAAATTGAACACGCGCATGTGGAATCCCGAATGGCAGGCGCGGCGTTGGGTCGAGTCGCTGAGTTCAGCGGATGACGCGCGCCTGAAAAAGAAATGGCTGCTTGCGCTTTCACGCAAACAGCCATTATCGCACTGTCCTGAAAACCCGCCAACGCGCGGGGCAGCGCGCCGTAGCGGGTTTTCGGACTGCCGCGCCGTGCTTACTTGCCCGGCTTCACGCTTGCCACTTCTTGATCCGCTTGCGTGCGGGTCGCCTTGATGGCTTGCGGCATGTACTTCTGCATCAGACCGTTGACGACGTCGCGGCCGACCTGGTCTTGCACCTGAATGAACTTGCGACCCGTCGGGCTCTTGTAGAAGTTCGTCAGGTCCTTGATCTCGTCGGTCGAGTAGTACTTCGCGTACGCGTCGTACTGGGCCTTCATGGCGTCCTGGCGGAAGTTATCCGTGGCGAACACCTGGCCTGCCGAGTCCACCAGCTTCGGCACTGCGTTCTTCTGCAGCGTCGGGACAGCCGCCTGCTTCTGCTTGTCGTTCAGCGACTTGTTTTCCGACAGCGCGTCCGACAGGATGGCCGGAACCAGCTGCTTCGCCTGCATCTGTGCGCTGTTGCCGATTGCGCCGACGAGCTTTTGCGCGTCGATTGCGTCGAGCAGGTCCTTGATCGCAGCTTGCTTGGCCGGATCAACCGGGGCTGCTGCGGCCGGCGCCGCCGCCTGGTTCGGCGCCTGGTTCTGAAGCGACTGAGCCATCGCGAAAGTCGGCACGAAAGCGGCCAGCAACATCCACTGCTTGAAACGTCCTTGCATCATTACTCCCTGTAAAAAATATTCAGTTCAGCACTCGCGACGAGCCTTGCACGTCCGCACGAGCGGCGCTCGCGTTCTCACTCGAGAAACGCAGCGCCGGCATCAGGCTCACGTCGCGCAGCTTAACCAATTCAGGCTTTCAAAAGCGATAACGAGAAACCGGCGACACAAAAAATATCAGGCGCCTTCGCCCGCGTCGCCATTTTGGGTGTCGTCGGGCGGTGCGGCGGAAGCGTCGGCATCCGCGGCGGCATTGGCTGCGTCCGCTTCTTCGAGTTCGGCGTCCGCCTCGGCTTCGGCGATATGCTGCAGTCCCGACAACTTCGTGCCCTCGTCAAGGCTGATGAGTGTAACACCTTGGGTTGCGCGGCCCATTTCGCGGATCTCGGACACGCGCGTGCGAATCAGCACGCCCGACGTGGTGATCAGCATGATCTGGCTTTCCGAATCGACGAGCGTCGCGGCGACCACCTTGCCGTTGCGCTCCGACGTCTGGATCGCGATCATGCCCTTCGTGCCGCGGCCGTGGCGCGTGTACTCATTGATCGGCGTGCGCTTGCCGAAGCCGTTCTGCGTGGCCGTCAGCACCGACTGGTTCTCGCCGCCCGCCACCAGAAGCGCGATGACCTGCTGCCCTTCTTCGAGCTGCATGCCGCGCACGCCGCGCGCTTCGCGACCCATCGCGCGGACGTCGTTTTCGTCGAAACGCACGGCCTTGCCCGAGTCCGAGAACAGCATGACGTCGTGCGCGCCGTCGGTAATGGCCGCGCCGATCAGGTAGTCGCCGTCATCAAGACCGACCGCGATGATGCCCTTCTTGAGCGGACGGCTGAACGCTTCTAGCGGCGTCTTCTTGACGGTGCCGAGCGCGGTGGCCATGAACACGTACTTGTCCGCCGAGAATTCCTTGATCGGCAGAACGACGTTGATCTTCTCGCCGTCCTGCAACGGGAACATGTTGACGATCGGCCGGCCGCGCGAGTTGCGCGAGCCTTGCGGCACTTCATAGACCTTGACCCAGTACACCCGGCCGCGGTTCGAGAAGCACAGCATATGATCGTGCGTGTTCGCGATGAAGAGCGTGTCGATCCAGTCGTCTTCCTTCATCTGCGTGGCCTGCTTGCCGCGCCCGCCGCGCTTCTGCGCGCGGTATTCGGAGAGCGGCTGCGACTTCACGTAGCCGGCATGCGACATGGTCACGACCATTTCCTGCGGCGTGATCAGGTCTTCGGTATTGAGCTCGGTCGCGTTCATTTCGATGCGCGAGCGACGCTCGTCGCCGAATTCCGCGCGCACCTGGCCGAGTTCTTCCACGATCATCTGCCGGATGCGTTCCGGCCGCGCGAGGATGTCGAGCAGGTCGGCGATCTGCGCCATGACCTCGCGATACTCGCCGACGATCTTGTCCTGCTCGAGGCCCGTCAGACGCTGCAGGCGCATCTGCAGAATTTCCTGCGCCTGCACGTCCGACAGTTTGTACAGACCGTCTTCCTGCAGACCGTAAGCCGGATTCAGCCCTTCCGGACGATACGCGAGGCGCCCGCCCGAGGCTTCAGTCTCCGCGCGCGTCAACATTTCGCGCACGAGCGACGAGTCCCACGGACGGTTCATCAGCTCTTGCTTCGCGATCGGCGGCGTCGGCGCAGCCTTGATGATGGCGATGAACTCGTCGATGTTCGCGAGCGCCACGGCGAGACCTTCGAGCACGTGACCGCGGTCGCGCGCCTTGCGCAGTTCGTATACAGTGCGCCGCGTCAGCACTTCCCGTCGATGCGACAGGAAGCACTCCAGCATTTCCTTCAGATTCAGCAGCTTGGGCTGGCCGTCGACGAGCGCGACCAGATTCATGCCGAACGTGTCCTGAAGCTGCGTCTGCTTGTACAAGTTGTTCAGGACGACTTCGGGCACTTCACCGCGCTTGAGCTCGATCACGACGCGCATGCCGCTCTTGTCGGATTCGTCGCGAATGTCGGAGATGCCCTCGATCTTCTTCTCGTTGACGAGTTCCGCGATGCGCTCGAGCAGCGTGCGCTTGTTCACCTGATACGGAATTTCGTCGACGATGATCGCCATGCGCTGGCCGCGGTCGATCTCCTCGAAGTGCGTGGCCGCGCGCATGACGACGCGCCCGCGCCCCGTGCGGTAGCCGTCGCGCACGCCGGCCACGCCATAGATGATGCCGGCGGTCGGAAAGTCCGGCGCGGGCACGATCTCGATGAGCTCGTCGACCGACGATTCCGGATTGTTCAGCAGGTGCAGGCAGGCATCGACGATTTCGCGCAGATTGTGCGGCGGAATGTTGGTCGCCATGCCGACCGCGATGCCGGCAGAGCCGTTGATCAGCAGATTCGGAATGCGCGCCGGCAGCACGAGCGGTTCGTTCTCGCTGCCGTCGTAGTTGGGACCGAAGTCGACGGTTTCCTTGTCGATGTCGGCGAGCAGCTCGTGGCCGATCTTCGCCATGCGAATTTCGGTGTAGCGCATGGCCGCGGCGTTGTCGCCGTCGACGGAACCGAAGTTGCCCTGCCCGTCCACCAGCATGTAGCGCAGCGAAAACGGCTGCGCCATGCGGACGATGGTTTCGTACACCGAGGCGTCGCCGTGCGGATGGTACTTACCGATGACGTCGCCGACGATACGCGCCGACTTCTTGTACGCGCGATTCCAGTCGTTGTTCAGTTCATGCATCGAGTACAGCGCCCGGCGATGCACCGGCTTCAGGCCATCGCGGACATCGGGAAGCGCGCGCCCGACGATTACGCTCATCGCGTAATCGAGATACGAACGGCGCATTTCCTCCTCGAGGGAGATAGGCAGAGTCTCTTTGGCGAATTGATCCATTATCCGTGTCTTGAACTGTGCAGCAGCGACACGGCAGCGCGTTCGTGAGTTTCGCGACACCCGCCAGCCGGCCGCGCGACTTGCGCCGGCCAGGCGCGTAGCCGGCGTACGCTGCGGCGCTGCGAACGCAGCGCATCGCGAGATTCTACCATGCGGCACCTTTGCGCCCGGCGCGGTGCGTATACATAGTGTTGGTGCGCCAGGTCGCCGCGGTCAGAACGATTCAGAGAGAGGCGAGGCTGTACCAATTACTTACAAAAACTGGGGAACGATTTCCGTCAATTGGTCATCGAGCCGGGCTATCATGCCGCCTCAGCGCTTCGCGAACGGCGAAGCAGCGGCGATGAAAATACGCGGGAAACGCCGTCTAGGCACGCGATATGCGCAGGTTCGGCGCCTTTGTGACGCGGGGCCGGTTCCTGTCCCTTTCTTGTTGCGGAGGCACCACATAAGGTTGCGGCCGGACTCGGTGCGGGGATATTTTTATCGTTGCAAGGGAACGATATGGCAAAATGCCAACGCACAAAGTTAGACACTGCTCGAAGTCTATACAAAGCGTTTTGTTCCGCAGGGGAATGTTATACTTCGAGCAATGTATGACCTGTCTTCGTCTACAAGGCTCGCAGTAAACCTGCGGTAATCTCAATTTCGAGAGGAGAAATATGAATAAACTTTCAAAGCTCGCGTTCATTGCAGCTACCGCAGTTATGGCTGCATCGGCCTCGGCGCAATCGGTGCCGGCCTCGCGACAAGCCGTCAATGACAACTGGGTGAATGGCACGGGCGAGTATGTGTGGATGAACGGCACGAACGAACTGTGCTGGCGCGACGCATTCTGGACGCCGGCCACGGCTAACGCGAAGTGCGATGGCGCACTGGTCGCGCAAGCCGCGCCGCCGCAAGTCGCGCCGCCGCCGCCGCCGCCGCCCGCTATCACGAGCCAGAAGGTCACGTACCAGGCCGACGCCCTGTTCGACTTCGACAAGGCAGTCCTGAAGCCGGCCGGCAAGACCGCGCTGGACGATCTCGCATCGAAGATCGGCGCACTGAACCTGGAAGTCGTGGTTGCAACGGGTTACACCGACCGCATCGGTTCGGACAAGTACAACGACCGTCTGTCGCTGCGCCGTGCGCAAGCTGTGAAGGCGTACCTGGTCAGCAAGGGCATCGAAGCCAACCGTATCTACACGGAAGGCAAGGGCAAGCGCGACCCGGTCACGAAGGGTTCCTGCACGCAGAAGAACCGCAAGCAACTCATCGCCTGCCTCGCACCGGATCGTCGCGTGGAAGTCGAAGTTGTCGGCACGACGCGTCAGCCGCAACAGTAAGCTCTGCCGGCTTGCCGCAGACTCGAACCCCCGCCTCGGCGGGGGTTTTTTTATGCCCAACGGCGGCGCATTCACGAAGTTTCTTGCTGCATGCCGCCGCGGAACGCGCCGCGCGTTTTGCCCGCCCTCTTGACCGCCTATATACTCGACCCTACCGATTCACGTTTAGCCAAGGTCCTCCTCATGACGAATGTCGATCCCCACGAACTGCAGAAATTCAGCGATCTCGCGCATCGCTGGTGGGACCCGAACGCCGAGTTCAAGCCGCTGCACGAGCTGAACCCGGTACGGCTCGACTGGATTGACGCGCACGCGCATCTGATGGGCAAGCGTGTCCTCGACATCGGCTGCGGAGGCGGCATCTTGTCGGAGTCGATGGCCACGCGCGGCGCAACGGTGAAAGGCATCGATCTGTCGTCGAACGCGCTGGGCGTTGCGGATCTGCATAGTCTCGAAAGCGGCATCGAGGTGGCGTACGAAGAAATCTCGGCGGAGGCGCTCGCGGCGCGCGAGCCCGGTTCGTACGACGTCGTGACCTGCATGGAGATGCTCGAGCACGTGCCGAATCCCGCTGGCACCGTCGCCGCGTGCGCCGCGCTCGTCAAACCCGGCGGCTGGGTGTTCTTCTCCACGCTCAACCGGAACGCGAAGGCTTATCTCTTCGCCGTGATCGGCGCCGAGTACATCGCGCGGATGCTGCCGCGAGGCACGCACGACTACGCGCGCTTCATCAAGCCCTCGGAACTCGCGACGTTCGCGCGCACGGCGTCGCTCTTGCCGGTCGACATCAAGGGCATCACGTACCGGCCGATCTCGCAGCACTTCGGCCTTTCCAACGACACGAGCATCAACTACATGATGGCTTGCCGTCGGGAAGCTTGACGCCATGACTCCGGAAGAACAAGACGAAACGGGCATCGTCCAGACGAAGCCCCTGCCCGACGATCCCACGCCGCAGCCGCAACGCGCGGCCGATGGCCGCTCGCTCGGACTCTGCCAGGCGGTGCTGTTCGATCTCGACGGCACTATCGCCGATACCGCGCCGGACCTCGTGGCGGCCGTCAACAAGATGCGCCACGACCGTGGGCTCGAAATGCGTCCGCTGGAGGCGCTGCGGCCGTACGCATCGGCGGGCGCCCGCGGCCTGCTCGGCGGCGCGTTCGAAATCGGGCCGGAGCACCACGAGTTCGCCTCGATGCGCGAGGAGTTCCTCGCCAATTACGAGGCAGACCTCTGCATCGAAACGACGCTATTCCCGGGCATTATCGAATTGCTGGACGAACTCGACGCGCGCGGCGTGCGCTGGGGCATCGTCACGAATAAAGTGACGCGGCTTGCCGCGCCGCTCGTCGCGCTGCTCGGGCTCGATACGCGCGCCGGCTGCCTCGTTTGCGGCGACACGACGCCGCATTCGAAGCCGCATCCCGCGCCGCTTTTACACGCCGCGGATTTGCTCGACGTCGCGCCGGAGCGCATCGTCTACGTCGGCGACGACCTGCGCGACGTTCAGGCCGGCTTCGCCGCCGGCATGATCACGGTCGCCGCCGCATACGGCTATTGCGGCGACGACATCCCGCCGCATCGCTGGCACGCGGATCACGTCGTCGAATCAACCGAGGAATTGCAGTTGCTGCTACGCGAAATCCCGTAACGGAGCGAGCGCGGACGGCGCAGGCTCTTGAAAAAAGCCGCCGTTCGCCTCATACAGTATTTCGTGGGATAATCTCAGTTCCGCTTTGGGGGCGACCTGGTTTCGACAGGGGTTGTGAAGCGGTCAGGGCATACCGAGGACCCGTCACCTCGTTAATCAATGGGAAAAACGTAACTGCAAACGACGATACGTTCGCACTGGCAGCCTAAGGGCCGCCGTCCTCTCACTAATTCGCTGACGGGTTAGGGTAGCAATACCGCGAGAGGTCATATACGTCAGATAAGTCTTGGTGGCGTCACGACGCCAAGATCGAAAATTTAGTGAATCGCCGTAACGCAGCGTGTTCGTCCGCGTCGTTGCGGTTAAATCAAAAGACAGAACTAAGTATGTAGAACTGGTCGTAGAGCGCTTCTGGACGCGGGTTCGATTCCCGCCGCCTCCACCACCCCATTTCGAAACCCGCGATCGCGTGAAGCGTCGCGGGTTTTTTGTTTGCCGGGGCGCGCTATCTCATCAAGCAGGCGAAAAAAAGCCCCGCGCGAGGCGGGGCAAACATCCTTGAGAGACATAGCTGCGGCAGAGACGACGCGAGCTACGGGCGACAGAATAGAGGCCGCGGTGCGCGCTTCGTATCGGAGCCGTCCGAATATATTGCTGTGCGTCAGGTATATGTCGCTCACGGCAACGCTTGCATAACTGACCTTGGTCAACAATTCGAGCGCGACGGTCCATCGCGGACTGGTTCTCCGACGAATCCGATTCTTCTCGTGACGCGGCGACATTAACCTTCTCGTGCTTTTCGTTCTCGTGGACGGGAAGTCATTCCAGGTACTTTCGCCTCGCCCACCGGCGAGGCTTTTTTTCGTCCGCACCCGCCCGAAGCTGAGCTCCCATCCGTCATACATGTTCGTTCGGCAACCGACCGTGCGGTCCGCGCGAAGGCAATCTTCTGCTTTATCCGGCGAACCGGCTCGCGTGGCGGGAGAAGCATGCATCGAGAAAGCGGTATCAACAACATTCGAACAAGCGTGATCGCGCTCGTGTGGGCGATGCTCGCCCTGCTTCTTCCGATCTACGCGCACGCGGCGACCGCGCCCGCCTCCGCCTCCGCCTCCGCCGATTGCCGCGCAGGCACGCTCGTCACCGTGGTCGCGCATCTGGATGACGACCTGCTCTTCGTCAATCCCGGCATCAGCGACAAACTCGACGCCGGCTGGTGCGTCACCACCGTTCATCTGATCGGCGGCGCGAACGGCGCCAAGTTCGACTACGTGCTGCTGCGCGAGACCGGCACCAAGCTCGCCTATGCGCGCATGGCGGGCGTGCCGGACCGGTGGCAGGAATCGACCGTCATGCTTGCCGGCAAGCCCGTGCATCAACTGGTGCTTGCGGGACAGCCGCGCGTCAAGCTGCTCGAACTGCGGCTGCCGGGCGGCGGCGTACGCGGCGGCAAAGTCCCGCTCGGGCTGCTGTGGGATCGCGGGCAGACGGTGACCACGTATCCTATGCAGTCCGACGGCACGGGCGCGACCACGTACGACCGGGCGTCCCTGTCCGCGACGGTGCGCGCCATTCTCTCGCAGGCCACCGCCATCTACACGCTGAATCCGGACACGGTCGCGTTCATGGAGCACCCGGACCACATCTACGCGGCGCGCGTCACGCGCGTGGTCGCGCAGAGCCTGAAACGCAATCTGCCGATCGGCTATCACGTCACCTACCCGACCGGCGGCCTGCCCAAGAATCTCGACGCCGAAGAGACGCTGCGCAAGCGCGATGTCGTCGGCAGCTACTTTTCGGTCGACGGCAACGACGCCGGCCACGTCTTCGACGAATACATGTGGGACGGAAACTGGGTCGCTCGCCGCTACTGGAGCAGCGCCCGCGCGAACGACGCCGGCCCGGACTTCCAGCTGCGGCCGTTGCAGCTCGTCAACGAATATTCGAGCCGATGCCTGCAATCCGGCGGCGCGGGCCAGTCGCCGCGCCTTGGCGCGTGTTCGGGCGACGCATCGCAGAACTGGTTCTGGCAACAGTTGCCCGCGACGCCCGGCGAAAAGAACGACGCGCTGCTCGTCAATGCCGCCACCCACGCGTGCATCGCCGAACGCGATTCGGGGCTCGTCGAAGAAGCGTGCAACGCGAAGAGCGCGTCGCAGCGCTGGACGCCGTGGGACTTCGGCTTCGTCTACACGCCGCTCAATCACTGTCTGGGCGAGAAAAACGGCGCCGTGACCGCCGGGCGCTGCTCGCTGCTGACGGCGGAATATCGCTGGTCGCCGACGCCGCAGACCGTGTGGACCGATACGCGCCAGGAAGGCGCGCTCTACGGCGACGTGCGCGGCACGGGCCGCGACAGCGCCGTGTACGTGCAGCGTCGCAAGGACGGACCGGGGTTCAACGTCTGGGTCGCGGAAATGTCGCGCATGGATCAGGCCGCGCCCTGGTATCTGAACGCCGTGCCCTTCGATCCGCAGGCAAGCGCGCCGACCTGCGAGGCGGACACGCTCTGCTTCGACAGCGCGCGCTTCCTGCTGGGCGATTTCGACGGCGACGGTCGCGCCGATCTGATGGTGATCACGCCACGGAATGGCAGCACCGCGTTCTGGCTCTTGAAAAGCGCGGGCACGCGCTTCGAAGCGCCGCGCCTGTGGTTCCAGACGAGCGCGGAGTGGACGCCTGCCACCACGCAGCAATACGTTGCAGGCGACTTCAACGGCGACGGCCGCGCCGACGTCGCGATCGCGCAGCAGCGCAAGGACGCGGGACTCGACCTCTGGGTGCTCGCATCGAACGGAGCGACGGCAAGCGCCCCTGCGCTCTGGCTGAACGCGCCCGCGCTGTCCGCGAGCGCCCGCTTCGTGCCTGCGCGCGTCGCGGGATCGGAGCGGGCGGGACTCATCGCGATGGAGAACGTGAATGGCGCGCTGGCGCTCTCGCAGCTGGCGAGCACGGGTGCTGCATTCGAAGCCCACTACCGCACGAACGTGTACCCGCAACTGCGCGCCGCGTCCGTGAAGGTCGCGGCGGGCGATATCGACGGCGACGGCATTGACGATCTCGCAGTGCTCGCGCCGCGGGCCGACTCGGCCAGCACGCGCGTTTTCGGCATCGAGGGCGGCAAGGTGTTCGGCCCGGCCGAGGAGACCGCGACGCTGCCCGGCACGTCCTACGCCGATTCCATGCCGGCGCTGATTCGCCGCAACGAGCACGACAATCACGCCACGCTGATTCTGTTCAGCCGCGCGAACGCGATTCTCAAGGAGTTTTATTACACCGGCGGCGCGCCGAGCTTATCCGGCTATGACGTCGACTCGTCGTTCAAGCTGGGGCCGGTGCAAATCTGGGGCGACTTGCCTGGGCTGTATTCGGAATCGCTTTGGCTGAAGACGCTTGCTTACTGGGGCGGCAGATAGAAAACGCGCCGCAATTCTGATTTGGGCGGCGCGTGGCGTCTTTGATACTTGCGGTTTTGCTAGGGACCACGCGCAGATTCGAACAAGTTCGCCCCGTCGGTACTCCGAATCGTTCTTGTTTGAGACGCTCGCTTACTAGGGCGGCAAACAAAAATTGCGCCGCCCTCGCGATCCGAGCACGCGTGACTTTGGAGTCATTGGCGTCATCCGCCTTCTACGCGCGATTCAAGGCAATCTGCCCCGGCGTGTAGTCGCAATCGATGTGGCTCAAAGCGCACGCTTACGAGGCGCAAATGAAAACGCGCCGCGCTTTTGCCTCGGGCGGCGCGTGCTCCTTCTCGATCATCGCCGTTCAGCCGAGGCTCGCGAAGGTTAGCGCATCTGCCCGGCCCGCACTCCCGATCGTCCTGGCGCAAGGCGCTCGCATACTAAGGCGGCGAACAAAAGCGCACCGCCCTTCTGATCCGGGCGGCGCGTGATCTTCAAGACTTGCCGTTCAACTGACGCCTAGGCGCAGTCATTGGCGACGTGCCGGAACTGCATTCGCAATCGCTCTGGCTGAAGACGCTCGCTTACTGGTGCGGCGAACAAAAGGCGCCCTATTCAATCCGGGCGGCGCGTGATCTCCGAGTCTTGCCGTTCAACGGACGCCTACGCGCAGTTCAGGGCGACGTGCCGAACTGTATTCGGAATCGCTATGGCTGAAGACGCTCGCTCTACTGCGGCGGCAAATAAGCGCGCCGCCCTATCGCTTCGGGCGGCGCGTGATCTTCAAGTCTTGTCGTTCAACTGACGCCTACGCGCAGTTCAGCGCGACGTGCCGGAACTGTATTCGAAATGCCTCTGCCTCAAGACGCTGGCTTACTGCGGCGGCAAATATAGACTCGCCGCCCTCTCAATCGGGGCGGCGCCTGATCTCGGAGTCTCGCCGATTAACGGGCGCCTACGCGCATTCCAGCGAGGCGCCGGAACCGTACTCGGGATTGCTCCGAATCAAGACGCTCGCTACTGCGGCGGCAAACGAAGATGCGCCGCCTTTTGATCGGGGCGCGCGCGCTCTTCAAGTCTTGCCGTTCAACTAACGCGAACGCGCAGTTCAGGGCGACGTGCCGGGACTGTCTTCGGAATCGCTCGGGATCGAGACGCTCGCTTAATAGCGCGGCAAACAAAAATGCGCTCTTCGATCGAGGGCGCGTGTTCTTCAAGTCTTGCCGTTCAACTGACTCCAACGCGAAATTCAGCCCGACGCGCCCGGATTACATTCGAATCGCCTTGGATCATGACGCTCGCATCCTGCGGCGGCAAAACAAAAACGCGCCGCCCTATCGATCGGGACGGCGCGGGATCTTCAAGTGTTGCGTTCAACGGAGGCCTACGCGCAGTTCAGAATCGACGTACCGGACCTGTACTCGGAACGGCGCTGACTCGAGGCGCCCGCAGCAAGAAGGGCGGAAAAGAAAAACGCGCCGTCCCGTGCTGCAGTCAGCGCCCTCTCCGACCCACCGCCCGTCAACCAAGCCCCACACGCAGATTCAGCACGTCGCGCGCGATCGCGAGATACCGGTCGGCCGTGCTTTGCAGCGTCAGTCCTTGCAGCGGACGCGTGGCGCGCGGCTGCGAAAGCGCGTCGAGAAGCGCGCGGCCGTAGGCGGCGATGTCGCTCGTATCGAGCAGTTGCACGCCCGGGAAACTGCCTGCGAACGCGAACGACGCAATGCTGTTGCCCACCACCGGAATGCCCGACGCGAGCGCCTCCAGAAAGCCGATGCTGTGCGCTTCGAAGCTAGACGGCATCGCGAACACGCTCGACGCCCGCAGAATCTGCGCGACGTTCTGCTGCGGTCCCTGAATCGACACGCGATCCTTCAGCCCGAGTTGGGCAACGCGCTCGACCACCGCCGCGTGATAGTCGAGATTCTCGACGACGCCGCATAGCAGGAGCCGCGCATCGCGATCGGCGCATGCCACGTGCGCGAACGCTTCGACCGTCTGCAACTGGTTCTTCTCGGGGATATAGCGTCCGACCTGCACGATCTGCTTATGCGCGACGGGCACGCGCGGCCCGGCATCGTCGGCGAAGCGCGAGACATCGACGCCATTCGGCACCACGATCATCGACGGATGCAGGCCGATCTCCTTCACGTAGTCGTCGATGTTCTTCTGCGATACGCCGATCACCGCCTTCGCGCGGTTGGACAGCAGGCGCTCGGCGCGCATCAGCGCGGCATTGGCGAAGTCGTTCGCGCCGGAGTGCATGACCCAGACGATCGGCACGCGCGTCGGCAACGCGCGCACGTAGAGCGCCGGAATGGTCGCGTGCGCGAAGATAATGTCTGGCTTGAACGACCGGATCGCGCGATGCAGAAAGAGCAGCCGGCCCAGCTTCGTCGGATTCTTCGCCGGGAAAACGCACGAAACGCCGTGCGCGCGCAACTCTGCGCTGATGTGCCTGAAATCGTCGTGCTCGGGCATCAGCGAGGCGATCGAGACGCTATGTCCCGCGCGCTGATGACCGATCGCGACGCCCTTGGCGAGAACTTCCGCCCCCGAAAGGCGAGGCGCCAGTATGACCTGGAGAATTCGCATGCGTGCAGTCCCTCGGTGGTCCGAAGTGCGTTCGGGGCCACGTCTGCCCACGGTTGCGTGGCGTCCGTTGCTGCTTGCCCCACGCTGTCTCGCGTGGTTCGCGCAGCCGCGCACTTCCTGTTTTTATGGTTTTTAGATCGGAGAAAAAACGGCCGTGCGCATCGAACTATCGCTCGATGACACGTCGATCAAGGTACTCCTCGGCCCGCATGGCACATCGGCCATCTCGTAGTCTTTTTCGGTCGCTGCGGAGTTGAATGGCTGCGGTATGAGGCGGCGCGCACATGGCGCGAAGGGATACAACCGAAAAGCGAAGGAAGGAAAGACACGCTGACGGCGCGCATTGCACGCGCCGCGATTCATCCGGCTTTAGTTGCTGCCGTCTTTCGGGCACTTCAGGTTGCACCCGTCGGGGTCGCCGTTGTCGCCACGGCGGCGCATCGCGGACGTGCCGCGCTGATATTTGTCGGACGGCGCGGAGGCGGCGAACGGCATCTGCGGATGCTCGTTGATGCGGAAGTTGTCCTGCAGCACGCCGCCAGGAATGCCGGGCGAGTTCTGCGCGAACGCGGCGGGAGCGAGATAAACGGCGCCGGCGACGAGCGCGGCGGACAGTGAAGCGAGCAACGTGAATTTCATGGCGATTTTCGCGCGTCGAAGGCGCGTCTGGAACGAGAAGAAAACGCTGAAACGAAAAACCGAAGCCGCTAGGTTAACGCAATTCGCCGACGCGGGCGGTTTCGACGGGAGACATTCGTCTTACGGTCCGTTTCGCATCTCAAGCGAACTCAGCCGTACAGCCCTTCCTCGACTTCCACGAGCGTCCCGCAGCGTTGCGGATCGTAGCCGCCAAGATGCGCCACGCTATCGCTGAATGCCGGGCTGCGCAGCACGCCGAGGACGCTCACGAGCCGCGCTTCGGTGAGCCGCGCACGCTCGCAGGCGAAAAAATAGTCCTCGTCGATGACCGGAATGAAATCGAGCCCGAAGTGCTGCGCCGCGGGTTTCACGCCGAAGCCCAGGTCCGCCATGCCGCTCGCGACGAACGCCGCGATGGCCGAATGCGTCAGTTCCGTCGACGCGTAACCATTGATTTCGTCCGGATCGACGCCCACGCCGCGCAGCGACAGGTCGAGCAGCATGCGCGTGCCCGACCCCGGCTGTCGGTTCACGAAACGCACGTCGTTGCGCGCCAGATCGCGCAAGCCGGTGATCTGCTTCGGGTTGCCCTTCGGCAGAAAAAGTCCCTGCATGCGCCGCGTCAGGCGAATCAGCTGATGCTTCTTCGGATCGAGATACGGTCGATAGATCTCCGCGCACGTCGCGCGGAACTTGCCGATAGGCAGGTGGAAACCGGCGAGCTCGCATTCGCTGCGCGCGAGCGCCCTCACCGCTTCCGCGCTCTCGCGGTACTTGATGTCCACCGGCACGCGCCGTTCGCCGAGCGCGCGAACGAGCGTGGCGACCGCGTAACCGTGCGATGCGTGAATGCGCAGGTTCGATACCTCGCCCGCGAGCCGGCGATTCAGTTCGTCGGCCACATCGGTGGCGACTGCCTGCAACGGCGCTTCGAGGCGATCGCCGCAAAGACGCTGCGCGCGCAGAACCGACTCGCCGAGTTCCGACAGCACCGATCCACGCCCGCGCGATTTCGTGATCAGCGCGCCGCCCAGCCGCGCCTCGATTTCACGCAGCAGACCCCATGCATGGCGATAGGACAAACCCTTAGCGCTCGCCGCGTTGGCGATGCTGCCCGTCTGCGCCACGAGCTGCAAAAGCGGGACAACCGCGCTGAGACTGGTTTCGCGCCCATCGGGGTCGCGCAGGATCAGTTCGGCGCGGCATTCGACGTCAACCATATGCATTGTCCTTTCCTATTGCCAAGATATATCACGACGCCTATTGTTCCTTCACGGGCTCGGCGCCCCGATTATACGACTGATATATGCACCGATAAAACATATGCCGAGCCTCGGAGGAGCCCCATGACGCAACCGCAGCTGTCCGCCGCCGAAGCAGACGAACTCGTGCGCCGTCACGCCGTGCAAGGCGCGACATTGATGACGATCCTGCACGCCATTCAGGACGAAACCGGCTTCGTGCCGGCCGAAGTCGTCGCGCCGCTCGCTCGCACGTTATCGCTTTCGCGCGCCGAAGTGCATGGCACGATCACCTACTATCATCACTTCCGTTGTGCGCCGCCCGCGCGCGTGACCGTGCAGCTGTGCCGCGCGGAAGCGTGCCGCAGCATGGGGACGGAGGCGCTGAAGGATCACATCGAAGGGCACACGGGCTGCCGTTTCGACAGCGGCCACGCAGAGGACACGGAACTCGAATCCGTGTATTGCTTGGGACAATGCGCGCTCTCGCCCGCCATGACCATCAACGGCGAGCTTCACGCAAAAGTGACGCCGCAAAAATTCGATCGCCTGTACGACGCGGCCAAGCAAAGCAGCGAGGTGACGGCATGACGCGCATCTACGTTCCCTGCGACTCGTCGGCGCTCGCGCTCGGCGCCGATCGCATCGCGAAGGCGATTGAGAGCGAAGCAGAACAACGCGGCATCGACGTGCAGATCGTGCGCAACGGCTCGCGCGGGCTCTTGTATCTGGAACCGCTCGTCGAAGTGGAGACGGCGCAAGGGCGCGTCGGCTACGCGAACGTCGAAGAAGACGAGATCGCCGCGCTTTTCGATGCGCGCTTCCACGAAGGCGGCGCGCACGAGAAGCACGTCGGCGTCGTCGACGACATTCCGTATCTGAAGAAACAGCAGCGGCTGACGTTCGCGCGCATCGGCATCACGGACCCGCTTTCGATCGACGACTACGTGTCGCTCGGCGGCCTGCAAGGTCTGCGCAACGTGCTCGAGATGAACGGCGACGCGGTCTGCGAGGCGCTCGTCGATTCCGGTCTGCGCGGGCGCGGCGGCGCGGCGTTCCCGGCCGGCATCAAATGGAAGACGGTGCGCGCGGCGCTGGCGGACCAGAAGTACATCGTCTGCAACGCGGACGAAGGCGACTCCGGCACGTTCTCCGACCGGCTCGTGATGGAAAGCGATCCGTACATGCTGATCGAAGGCATGATCATCGCGGGCGTCGCGACCGGCGCGACCAAGGGCTATATCTACGTCCGCAGCGAGTATCCGCATTCCATCGCGACGCTCAATCGCGCGATCGACCGCGCACGCGATGCCGGATGGCTTGGCGCGAGCGTGCTCGGCACGTCGCACGCGTTCGAGCTTTACGTGGCCAAAGGCGCGGGCTCGTATGTCTGCGGCGAGGAAACCGCGCTGCTCGAATCGCTCGAAGGCAAGCGCGGCATCGTGCGCGCGAAGCCGCCGGTGCCGGCGCTCACCGGTTTGTACGGCAAGCCGACCGTCATCAACAACGTCATCACGCTCGCGACCGTGCTGATCATCTTCGCGAAGGGCGCGGCGTTCTATCGTGACTACGGCATGGGCCGCTCGCGCGGCACGCTGCCCTTCCAGCTCGCGGGCAATGTGAAGCAAGGCGGACTCGTCGAACTCGCATTCGGCGTGACGCTGCGCGAACTCATCCGCGATTTCGGCGGCGGCACGGCGAGCGGCCGGCCGGCGCGCGCGGTGCAAGTGGGCGGCCCGCTCGGCACGTATCTGCCGGAAAGCCAGTGGGACATTCCGCTCGACTACGAAGAGTATGCGAAGGTCGGCGCGGTGGTCGGTCACGGCGGCCTCGTCGTTCACGACGACACCTCGAATCTCGCCGAACTGGCGCAATACGCGATGCACTTCTGCGCGATCGAATCGTGCGGCAAGTGCACGCCGTGCCGCATCGGTTCGACGCGCGGCGAGGAAGTCATCGCGAAGATTCGCGAAGGCGATACGTCGGTCAAGCAGATCACGCTCTTGCGCGAACTGTGCGACACCATGATCGGCGGTTCGCTCTGCGCGATGGGCGGCATGACGCCGTTCCCGGTGCTCTCCGCGCTCGATCATTTCCCCGAAGACTTCGGCCTGCCCCGCACGCCTGCACGGAAAGCGGCATAAAAGTACGGAGACACAGAACATGTCCAACACCATCAACGGCTGCGGTTCCGGCAACTGCGCGTGCAAGAGCGCGGCATCGGTGCAACGTCGCGATCCGTTCGACGAGACCGACTACGGCACGCCGCTGCGCCACGCCGACATCGACGTGACGCTCGACATCGACGGCCAGTCGGTCACCGTACCCGCGGGCACGTCCGTGATGCGCGCCGCGATCGAAGCGGGCGTCAACGTGCCGAAGCTCTGCGCCACCGATTCGCTGGAACCGTGGGGCTCGTGCCGGCTGTGCCTCGTGGAGATCGAAGGCAAGCGCGGCTATCCGGCCTCCTGCACGACGCCTGTCGAAGCGGGCATGAAAGTCCGCACGCAAAGCGACAAGCTGCAACTGCTGCGCCGTAACGTGATGGAGCTCTACATCTCCGATCACCCGCTCGATTGCCTCACCTGCCCCGCCAACGGCGACTGCGAATTGCAGGACATGGCGGGCGTGGTCGGGCTGCGCGAAGTGCGCTACGGCTACGAAGGCGCGAACCATCTGAAGGACAAGAAGGACGAGTCGAACCCGTACTTCACCTACGACCCGTCCAAGTGCATCGTCTGCAATCGCTGCGTGCGTGCGTGCGAGGAAACGCAGGGCACGTTCGCGCTGACCATCGCCGGACGCGGTTTCGAATCGCGCGTGGCGGCGAGCGAGAATGTGCCGTTCATGGAATCGGAATGCGTGTCGTGCGGCGCGTGCGTTGCCGCGTGCCCGACCGCGACGTTGCAGGAAAAGAGCGTCATCATGCTCGGCCAGGCGGAGCATTCGGTGGTAACGACCTGCGCGTACTGCGGCGTCGGCTGCTCGCTGAAGGCGGAGATGAAGGGCAACACCGTCGTGCGCATGACGCCGAACAAGAACGGTCAGGCGAACGAAGGCCACGCGTGCGTCAAAGGCCGCTTTGCTTGGGGCTATGCGACGCACAAGGACCGCATCACGAAGCCGATGATCCGCGCGAAGATCACCGATCCGTGGCGCGAAGTGTCGTGGGACGAAGCGATCAGCTACGCGGCGAGCGAATTCCGCCGCATTCAGGACAAGTACGGACGCGATTCGATCGGCGGGATCACGTCGTCGCGCTGCACGAACGAAGAGACGTATCTCGTGCAGAAGCTCGTGCGCGCCGCGTTCGGCAATAACAACGTCGATACCTGCGCGCGCGTCTGCCATTCGCCGACCGGCTACGGTCTCAAGACGACGCTCGGCGAATCCGCCGGCACGCAGACGTTCGCGTCCATCGAAAAGTCGGACGTGATCGTGGTGATGGGCGCGAACCCGACCGACGGCCATCCGGTCTTCGCCTCGCGCCTGAAGCGCCGCGTGCGCGAGGGCGCGACGCTGATCGTGATCGATCCGCGCCGCATCGATATCGTCGATACGCCGCATGTGAAGGCGTCGCATCATCTGGCGCTGCGGCCGGGAACGAACGTCGCGATGGTCAATGCGCTCGCGCATGTGATCGTCACCGAAGGGCTGCTCAACGAGGCGTTCATCGCGCAACGCTGCGAGCCGCGCGCGTTCCAGCAATGGCGCGATTTCGTCGCGCTGGAAGAAAACTCGCCCGAGGCGACGGAAGCGGTCACCGGCGTGCCCGCGCAGCAGGTGCGCGAAGCCGCGCGCATCTACGCGACCGGCGGCAACGCGGCGATCTACTACGGGCTCGGCGTGACCGAGCACGCGCAAGGCTCGACCACCGTGATGGGCATCGCGAACCTCGCGATGGCGACGGCCAACGTCGGCCGCGAAGGCGTCGGCGTGAATCCGCTGCGCGGCCAGAACAACGTGCAGGGCTCGTGCGACATGGGCTCGTTCCCGCACGAGTTGCCGGGCTATCGCCATATCGGCGATGCCGCGACGCGCGCGCTCTTCGAAGAAGCGTGGAACGTGACGCTGCAACCGGAGCCCGGCCTGCGCATCCCGAACATGTTCGATGCCGCCACGCACGGCACCTTCATGGGGCTGTATTGCCAGGGCGAAGACATCGTTCAGTCGGACCCGAACACGCAGCATGTCGCGGGCGCGCTGTCGGCGATGGAATGCATCGTCGTGCAGGACATCTTCCTGAACGAGACCGCGAAGTACGCGCACGTGCTCTTGCCGGGTTCGACGTTCCTCGAAAAGGACGGCACTTTCACCAACGCGGAGCGCCGCATCTCGCGCGTGCGCAAGGTGATGCCGCCGCTCGCGGGCTACTCGGACTGGGAAGTGACGATCCTGCTGTCCCGCGCGCTCGGCTACGAGATGAACTACACGCATCCGTCCGAAATCATGGACGAGATCGCGCGCCTCACGCCGACCTTCCACGGCGTCTCGTACGAGAAGCTCGACGAGATGGGCAGCATCCAGTGGCCGTGCAACGAGAAGGCGCCCGACGGCACGCCGACGATGCACATCGACGAGTTCGTGCGCGGCAAGGGACGCTTCGTCATCACGAAGTTCGTGCCGACGCCGGAGAAGGTCACGCGCAAGTACCCGCTTTTGCTGACGACGGGGCGCATTCTGTCCCAGTACAACGTCGGCGCGCAGACGCGGCGCACCGAGAATTCGCGCTGGCACGACGAGGACCGTCTGGAAATTCATCCGCACGACGCCGAGGACCGCGGCATCAAGACGGGCGACTGGGTCGGCATCGAGTCGCGCGCCGGGCAAACGGTGCTGCGCGCGAAGATCACCGACCGGATGCAGCCGGGCGTCGTCTATACGACGTTCCACTTCCCGGAATCGGGCGCGAACGTCATCACCACCGAGTCGTCCGACTGGGCGACGAATTGCCCCGAGTACAAGGTGACGGCGGTACAGGTGATGCCGGTGGAGCAGCCGTCGCAATGGCAGAAGGACTACTCGCGCTTCAACACGCAGCAGCTCGAACTGCTCAACATGCGCAGTCTCGCGACCACTTCAGGAAAATGACACATGGACGTGGATAATCTGATCGAGATGGCGAACCGCATCGGCGAGTTCTTCGATTCGATGCCGGATCACGCCGAAGCCGTCGATGGCGTGGCGGATCATATCCGCCGCTTCTGGGAACCGCGCATGCGGATTGCTATCTTGAATGCACTGGATAACCCGGAGGCAAGCGCCTCGATGGAGCCGATCCTGCGCGAGGCGCTCACGCTCCACAAGGCGGATCTTCAGCCGAAGGCGGCGGCCGCCTGACTTCGAGCTTCACGAATCCTTGGGCTCTCTGTAGTGCCCATTGCGCCCCGGCAGTATCGGGGCGTTTTCTTTTGGCGGTCAGTCTTCGGCGTACTCGCCCGCCGCGCGCTTGCCGCTTTCCGGACGCTCGGCGCCGAACCACGTTTCGCAATGACGCAGGAGCGCCTGCGTATCGGCCGGCACGCGCCCGCGCGCCGCGATATAGCCGTCCGGCCGCACGAGGTAGAACGCCGGGCGCGTGCGACCGTAGTGCTCGGTGAGCGACTGGGCGTCGTCGCCGCTCGTATCCGTGATGCGCCAGACGCGCACCGCGTCGGAAAAAATCGCTTCGATGGACTGCACGAGGCCGTCCAGATTGCTGTCGCGCATCGCATGCGCCACGGTGATGGTCGCGGGCGCCAGCGCGATGTCGTCTTCGCCCGTCGGATTGACGAGCAGGAAGAGCGAGAAGCAGCCGGGATCGTGCAGATCGTACAGACAGCCGACGCCCGGCAGACGCCCGAGCGGGCCATCGACGACATGCACGCGCGCATCCGGCGCGCGCTCGCCGGCGCGCGGGCCGCCATCCAGCGCCCGTTCGAGCGTGAGCGGGCTCTTGCGATAGTTGATCGACAGTTCGCTCACCGTGCGGCGCATCGCGTCGCGCAGCGGGCCGATCGCCGCGAGCGCGGGCATCACGTGCTCGCGCATCAGCTTCATCGGGCCGTGTCCGGCTTCCGCCAACTGCGTGAGCATGCTGGTCTGCCGCAGCACGTCGCGTTCGATCGGATGCCGCTCCGCGTAGTACGTGTCGAGCAGGCGGTCGGACGCGCCACCCGCGAGCAGCCGCGCGATCTTCCAGCCGATGTTGAACGCTTCCTGAATGCCCGTGTTCATGCCCTGCGCGCCGGCGGGGCTGTGCACGTGCGCGGCATCGCCCGCGAGGAAGATGCGCTGCACGCGCAGGCGGTCCACCATGCGGCTGTTCACGCGGAAATACGACGACCACGCGAGGTCCCACAGCTTCACGCGATGATGCACGCGCCGCTCGACGAGCGCGCGGCATTCGTCGAGATCGGGACCGCTCTTCGGCGCGTCGGCGGGAGCTGGCTCGTAGGTCGCTTGCGTCGCGTCCGTCGCGAGATCGGCGATGAGACGCGCGCGACCGCCGCCCATCGGAAAGAGCGCGGCCAGCCCTTCTTGCGACGCGAAGATGTGGAATTCGTCGTCGGGCCAGTCGTAATCGGCCTGAACGTCGGCGAGCAGGAACGTCTGGTCGAAGGTCTTGCCCTCGAAGCCCACATCGAGCCTGTGCCGCACGATGCTATGCGCGCCGTCCGCCGCGATCATGTACGACGGACGCAGCGTTTCTTCGCGCCCGCCGGGATGCCGCAGCGTCGCCTGAATGCCTGCCGAGCCTTGCGTGAAATCGGTCAGCGCCACGCCGCGCTCGACCTTCACGCCCGATTCGGCGAGATGCTCCGCGAGCAGCCGCTCAGTCTCGCATTGCGGCAGAAAGAGCAGATACGGATAGCGCGTTTGCAGCGGATCGAAGTCGAGCCGCGCGAGGCGCTGGCCGTTGGAATAGAGATTGGCGACGCGCGCCCGATGCCCGAGTTCGAGAAACGGCTCCACCGTGCGATGCTGCTCGAAGAGTTCGAGCGTGCGCGCCTGGATGCCGATGGCGCGCGAATACGGCGAAGGCTGCGGCGCCTGGTCGATGAGGCGCACGGGAACGTGGGCGCGCGAGAGGCTCATCGCGGCGGCGAGGCCCGTGGGTCCGGCACCGACGATCAGCACCGGCGCGACGTCGAGCATGTCGTTCGAATTCGGCTTGCGCGTGAACATGCACGGAATCTCCGGCAGGTTTTTGGCGGGTTTTTGTCTCCGGCTAGTGTACGCCGGCTTGCCTGCGGCGGTTCGCGCTCCGACGGTTCAACGCTGGTGCAAAACGCACTCGGAGGCGCTGTCCGTCACGTCCACCTGCACGGTGGCGTGATGCATCGCGTGATCGCGCCGCAACGTGGCCACGACGCCCTGCATGAAGGCATCGCCCGGATGGCCCTGCGGCATGACGAGGTGCACGGTCAACGCGTTTTCCGTCGTCGAGAGCGCCCAGACGTGCAGGTCGTGCACGCCGCGCACGCCGGGCAGCCCCGACAGATAGCCGCGAATGCGCGCCGTGTCGACGCCGGGCGGCACGGCCGCGAGCGCGAGACGCATCGCGTCCCGGCCGAGACCCCAGGTGCCGTACAAAATGACCGCCACCACGATGATGCTCATCACCGGGTCGAGCCAGTTCCAGCCCGTGTAGAGAATGACGAGCCCGCTCACCGCGACGGCGGCGGAGATGGCGGCATCGGCGGCCATGTGCATGAACGCGCCCCGCACGTTCAGGTCTTCCTTGCTCCCGCGCATGAAGAGCCACGCAGAAAAGCCGTTCACGACGAGCCCGACCAGCGCGACGATGAACACGTCCAGCCCCGCGACGGGCGCCGGGTTCAGAAGGCGCTGAATGGCTTCGAGGATGATCGCGCCGCACGCCAGCAAGAGCAGCGCGGCATTGGCGAGCGAAGCGAGAATCGACGAGCTGCCGAGCCCGAACGTGTAGCGCGCGCTCGGCCGGCGCGTGCCGAGCCATACCGCGCCCCACGCGAGCAACAGACCGAGCACGTCGGACAGGTTGTGGCCGGCGTCGGCGAGCAGCGCGGTCGAATGCGCGAGCAGACCGTACACCGCCTGTACGACGACGATCAGCAGGTTCAGCCCGACCGCGAGCGCGAACGTGCGCCCCTGCCCGGCCTGCGGCGCGTGATGGTGATGATGATGTCCGCCCGGCCCGTGGCTGTGGCCTTCGTGCGCGGCGTGATGGTCGTGCGGGTGGTGGTCGTGATGATCGTGGTGATCGTGATGATCGTGTTCGTGATGCGTATGCGTGCTCATGAGCGTGACGGTGTTCGAGTCGGTGTCAGTTGATGTCGCTTGCGTCGGACTGCGGCTCGGCGACGTGTTCCAGCAGTTCGGCCAGCATGCCGCTGATGTGCCGGTCCGCGGCCACATAGAACACCTGCTTGCCCTGCCGCTCGGCCCGCACGATGCGCGCCGCGCGCAACAGGCGCAAATGGTGGCTCACGAGCGACCCCGACAGGCCGAGCGATTCGGCAATGGAGCCGACCGCGCGCTTCTGCTCGACGCAGGCCAGCACGATGCGCAGGCGCGTCGGGTCGCCGAGCAGACGGAAAAGGTCGGCGAGCGGGACGACGCGATCATCGGAAGTCGCGCCGCCGAGCGCGAATGGGGGCGAGGCCAACGGAGTCATCAACATATGAATAGGTGTTCACATGTTAGTTACCATCGTCGCAACATGTCAACAGAAGAATCGGGAGCGGCGCTTTCCAGTGTGGGAAAATGCGGGGTTTGCAAAAATTCTCCGTCATGGACACCGTATTTGCCCGCGGCTTCGCGGCCCATCGTGACGGCCGCCTGACCGAAGCCGAACGCGACTATCAAGCCGCGCTCGCCGCCGAACCCTCCCACGTCGAAGCGTTGCACTACCTCGGCGTGCTGCGCCATCAGCAGGGGCAGCACGAAGAGGCTGCTGCGCTCGTCGCGCGCGCCGTCGATCTGCGCCCGACGGACGCCGCCTTGCAACTCAATCTCGGCAACGCGCTGAAGGCGCTCGGGCGTCTGGACGACGCCATCGAACGCTTTCGCAATGCGCTCACGCTCGCGCCCGGTTTCGGGCTCGCGCAGTACAACCTCGGCAACGCGTACGCGGCGCTCGGCCGCCACGAAGACGCCGCCGATGCCTTCGAAAAGGCGCTGCGCGTGCAACCGAACGATCCGGCCGCATGGAACAACTTCGGCAACGCGCTGGCGGCGCTGTCGCGCCACGAGGACGCGGCGCGCGCGTTTCGCCGCGCGCTCGCCCTGCGCCCGCGACACGCCGGCGCGCACAACAACTTGGGCATGGCGCTGAACGCGCTCGGCGATCCGCTCGGCGCGATTGCGCACTTCCGCGCGGCCATCGACGCCGAGCCGGACTACGTCGCCGCGCATTTCAACCTGGGGAATCTGCTGGATTCGCGCGGCCATCCCGAAGAAGCGCTGCCCTCGCTAGAGAAGACCGTGCGCTTGCAGCCGCGCTTCGCGCCGGGGCACTTCGGGCTCGGACACGCGCTCGCCAAGCTGAACCGTCACGACGAAGCCGTGCAGTGCTACGAGCGCGCGGTCGGCCTCGACCCGAAATACGCGGTCGCGTGGCTGTGTCTCGGCAATTCGCATCTCGCGCTCGCGGCGCACGCCGCCGCGATCCGCGCGTTCGATCAGGCGTTGCGGCTCGATGCCGAGATGCCCGCCGCGCATCTGAATCGCGGGCTCGCGCTGCTCGCTACCGGCGACTACGAACGCGGCCTGCCGGAATACGAATGGCGCCTGAAGACGCCCGGCAGCGAAAATGCGCCGCCGCTGCCGCGCTGGAAGGGCGAGCCGCTTCCCGGCCGCACGCTGCTCGTGCGCGCGGAACAAGGTTTCGGCGACACGCTGCAGTTCGTGCGCTTCGCGGCGTATGCGGCGAAGCGCGTCGGCAAGCTGGTGCTGGAAGTGCAGCCCGCGCTCGTGCCGCTTCTGGCACCGGCCGCGCATGCGGCGCGAATCGAACTGAGAAGCCGCGCCGATGCTCCGTTCGCAACCGCCGATGCATCCTGCCCGCTTCTGAGCCTGCCGCTCGCGCTCGGCGTCACGTCGCCGGAAGCGCTTCCCGCGCGCACGCCGTATCTCGTCGTGCCGGCCGATTACCGACGCAAATGGCGCGGTTCGCTCGGCGGTCAGGCGAAGCGCAAGATCGGCATCGCGTGGTCCGGGCGTTTGCAGCCCGGCGAGACGCGCTCGGCGCCCGTCGAGGCGCTCGCACCGCTTTTCGCGCTGGATGGCATCGACTGGATCGTGCTTCAGCCGTTTCTCACCGAAGACGAACGCGCGGTGCTGCTCGCGCATCCGCAAGCGAAGTCGATTCATCGCCTGGAAGGAAGGCTCGAAAATTTCGCCGATACGGGCGCGATCGTCGACCGGCTCGATGCGGTCGTCAGCGTGGATACGTCGGTCGCGCATCTGGCGGGCGCGCTCGGCAAACCGGTATGGGTGATGCTGCCGTTCGCGGCCGACTGGCGCTGGGGCGTCGATGGCGAACGCAGCGCGTGGTATCGGAACGCGCGACTCGTGCGGCAGCGCGCGCCGGGCGACTGGCAAGGCGTGGTCGCACAAGTCGCAGCCGCATTGCGCGGCTGATTTGCGTCGCGCCAATAAAAAACGCCTCGCGTCAGGCAGACACGAGGCGTTCTACGCAGAAGTTTCGGAACGAACTCAGGCGGCCTTGTACTGGTTGCGCGCCTCGGACGAGCGATACAGCACGAGCGTCGCGATCAGTCCGCACACGGCGGCGAGCCCCATCCACAGACCCGGCGCGGCCTTGTTGCCGGTCGCGTGAATCAGATACGTCGAGATGGCGGGCGTGAAGCCGCCGATGGTCGTCGCGAGGCTGTAGGCCATCGAAAAGCCGGTGGTGCGCACGTCGACCGGCATCACTTCGGTGAGCGCCACGACCATCGCGCCGTTATAGCTGCCGTACAGGAACGAGAGCCACAGTTCGACCATCAGAAGGCGCGCGAACGACGGGTCCGCGACCAGCCACTGCACCGCCGGATACGACGTGAGAATCGTCGCGATGGTGAAGAAGAGCAGCACCGGACGGCGGCCGATGCGGTCGGACAACGCGCCCATCACCGGCAGCCACACGAGGTTCGAGAGACCGACGCACACGGTGACGACCAGCGCGTCGATGGCGGACAGCTTCAGCACTTCCTTGCCGAAGGTCGGCGTGTACGCGGTGATCATGTAGAACGACACCGTCGTCATGATGACCATGCCCATGCCGGCGATGACGACGGGCCAGTTCTGCATGATCGAGCGCGCGATCTGGCCCATGTCCGGGCGATGCTTTCTCGCGAGGAACTCGTCCGTCTCACGCAGCGAGCGGCGGATGATGAAGAGGAACGGCACGATCAGGCAGCCGATCAGGAACGGCACGCGCCAGCCCCACGCGCCCATTTGCTCGGGCGGCAGCGCGCGGTTCATGATCACGCCGATGAGCGCCGCGAACACGACCGCCACCTGCTGGCTGCCGGACTGCCACGAGCAATAGAATCCCTTGTTGCCCTTGGTCGCGATCTCGGACAGATACACCGACACGCCGCCCAGTTCCACGCCCGCCGAAAAGCCTTGCAGCAGCCGCCCGCCGAGCACGACGATCGGCGCGAGTGCGCCGATGGTCGCGTAGCCCGGCACGAGCGCGACGCATGCGGTGCCGATCGCCATCAGCGTCAGCGTGAGAATGAGGCCCTTGCGCCGGCCATGATGGTCGATGTACGCGCCGAGCACGATGGCGCCGACTGGGCGCATCAAGAAGCCCGCGCCGAAGACGGACAATGCGAGCATGAGCGAGGCAAACTCGTTGCCGCTCGGAAAGTACGTTTTGGCGATGGCCGAGGCGTAGTAGCCATAAACCATGAAGTCGTACATTTCAAGGAAGTTTCCGCTGACGACGCGAAAGACCGTCTTGAACTTCGATTCATTGGCGGGTGCAACGTGGGTCGTGGACATGAACTTTCTCGAATCTTGGCGAGAGCGCGGCATAAGGCCGCGAATCCCGATTTCTTAGGGTTAACCCCTTACATTATTTGTAAGAGTGGGTCTACCGGAATCTTAACGCCTGCACACGCGTTGCTGCACGAAGTTCGCGTAATTTCCGTCTACTAGCATTAATTTCGCCTTACTGTTTGCCGACTATATGCCTACACCTACTCAATCGAACCTTCGCGAAGCCGGCGTGGACGATACGGAGTTGATTGCATCGATTCATACGCGAAGCTGGGCGTCGGCGTATCGCGGCACGCTTCCGGACGCTTACCTCGACGATGCATTGCCTCTCGAACGAGCGAAACACTGGCAGACGCGCATGAAGGACATCGCGCGCGGCGCGGGGTGCGTGCTGATCGCCGAGTCGAATGGCGAGCCTGCGGGCTTCGTATGCGTCGAAGCGCCGGACGCAACCGGCAGCGCGCTGATCGACAATCTGCACGCGTTGCCGGCGTTTCGCGGCTGCGGCGTGGGCAGCGTCCTGCTCGATGCCGCCGCCGCGTGGGCGCGAACGCGCGGCGCGCGTCAATTGCATCTGTCGGTGCTCGAAGCCAACACGGCCGCCATCGGCTTCTACGAATCGCGCGGCTGGACGCGCTCGGGACGCGAAGAGGACAAGCTGGGCGGCGTCGATGTCGTCTGTCTCCGGTACGTGCGCGCATTTTCCTGACGGCTCGCAACCACAGCCACCCTCATTCGTCAATCAGCGGTCCTATAAAAAATCGTCTTTCGGAGTAATCCTGTCGCATGGCGCGCGGGCGTTTCGTATGATCGCGGGTCATCTTCGGCTTTGCCGCAGGACGCGTCCGAAGTCCGTCCACCGCCGGGCGCGACGCACTCCGGGCCTCAACGCGGCCCGGTCCCGCGTGCTGCCCCATGCGGCCCCATGCTTCTGGAAACTCCATGACCGAACCTTTGATCGCCATCGAAGGCAAGCTGCGCCTGCCGCCGCTGCGCCCCATCGCCGATCCGTCGCTGACGTTCGGTCGCGAGTGGTCGCCCGTGCGCTCGCGCCCCGTTCGCTCGGACTCCGAAGTTCCGATCAGCGCGGCGCGCTTCGAGACCGCTTACGTCGAAGCAGCGCGCCTGTCGGACGCGAGCTCGCCGTATCGCGCGGCCAGCTTGTGGGGCGTGTTCTCGGAAGGCCAGATTCGCCGGAAGATGCTGCAACTGATGCAGGCGACGGAACCGTCGGCGGCGCACGGCAAGGAAGCGCCAGCCGGCGCGGCGCCCATTCCGATCGCGGTCAGCGCGCCGGCGGTCGAGCACAACCGCGCAGCCGCCTCGCATAAGCCGCTTCGCACGGTCATCGCCATTGCGTGCGCCGCGTTGATCGCGTGGCTGCTCTTCGGCTACCAACGCCGTCCGGCAAGCGATGAACCGGCGGCGCTCGCATCGGCGGCGGCGCCTGTTCAGTCGACGCCGCCCGCAAGGGTCGAAACGACGCGCATCGTCGCGCACGCGGCCTCCGCCGTCGAGGCCAAGGTCGTTGCCGGGGAGCCGGTGCCTGCGAGCGCGGTTCAGGCGGCATCGCACGTGGATAACAGCGCCGCTCAACCCAATGCAAGCACGATCAACGTCCGCCACGCGGGCATGAAGTGGCGCAGCGTCGCCCGCGCCGGCTCGCCGGCGCCCTCGCCCTCGCCCTCGCCGGTCAAAGCGTCGCGTCGGCAAGCGCATGCGCGCGTGGCGGCATCGACGGCACATGGAAAGCGAGCATCGCACGTCGCGACGGCTCGCGGCAGGCAGATCACCGCGCGAACCGGTGAGCCGCGCCACAACGCAATCACCAGCGCGACGAATGCGAAAAGTCCGACCAACGCCATGAACGTCGAGGCGCTCTACGCGGTGCTCCAGCACTCGCCGACGCTCGACAGCAACGCGGTGTCGCGAGCGGACCACCGTTCCGCCGACGCCCCCTCGAACTAGATCAGGACGGCCCGCGCCGCCCGCCAACCTTATCGGCATCACGCCAACATGAAGCACTCACGTTTTATCCGTACCGCGACGCTCGCTGTCGCTCTGTCTGTCTTCGGCGCCTTCGCCAGCGCATTCGCTGCGCCCGTCGCGAAGGCCGGGCAAGCTGCGGCAGCCCCTTGGCCTGCCGAAGACTTATCCGACGTGAAAGCGGACGGCTCCGCGCCCACCGCCGGCAATCTGGCCGAATTGCAGGAACTCGTGCAGGCGGGCAGCGTCACCGAACTGCGCGCCGCGCGTAACGCGAGTTACGGCGCGAAGCTCTACTTCCTGCCGAAGGAGATGGTCTATTACGTCGCGCTTCAGCAGGAAACGCATCTGTGGCGCGTGGTCAAGACACAAGACGAAAGCCGCGCCGAAGCGCTCTACGCTCAGTTCGCGCGCAAGAGCTACGAACTCGCGGACGGCGAAATTCGCCGCGCGCAGTTGCAGGCGCAGACGGCGTTGCTCGAACGCGTGATCGCGGTGTCGTCGAACCGGGCGAGCCGCTTGTCCGCGGATCTCGCGCTCGCGCAGCAGCAGGACTCGCAGGTGTCGGAGCGTCAGCAGAAGCTGCAGGCGGAATCCGCCGCATTGCAAACCGACAAGCTCGAAGCGGAGCGCAAGCTGCATGCGTTGCAGCAGCAAGTGGAGCAGCTTCAGCGCGCGACCGAGGCTGGCCTGACGTCCGCGCCGCCGACACCGCTGCGGTGATCGCAAGTTGAGAAAGCACAAGGCCCGCTCAGACGCAGCGGGCCTTGTGCTTTTGCACGCTAGAAACCGCGCGCCTAGAACCGCGTTTCGCGCGCCACGCGCAGGAACGTATCGAGAAGCGGCGTGCAATCGAGCAGTTCGTCGCCGCCCGCGCGATGGAACTCGGGGTGCCACTGCACGCCGACCACGAACGGCGCCTTGCGATAGCGCACCGCCTCGATAATCCCATCCGACGACGATACCGCCTCGATGTTCAGATCGCGGCCGAGCGTCCGCACGGCCTGATGGTGGATCGAATTCACGATCGCTTCGCGCCGATTGGGGAACATGTTGGCGAGCGACGAGCCGTCCGGAAAGCGGATCGAGTGACGATGCTGGTCGTAATGCTCGTTGACGTGGATGCCCGCAGTCGGGACGTCGGTGGCGATATCGCCGTAGAGCGTGCCGCCGAACGCCACGTTGATCAGCTGACAGCCACGGCACACGCCGAGCACCGGCTTGCCCGATTCGACGAACTCGTGCAGCAGTTCCAGTTCGTACATGTCGCGCACGCGGTCGCCGGGCCATTCCGGGCGCGTGGTCGCCTCTTCGTACGACTGCGGCGAGACGTCCGCGCCGCCTTGCAGCAGCAAGCCGTCGAGATGCTTCGCGTAGTCGCGCAGGCGAATATTGCTCGGATGCAGCATGCCCTGATGACCGACCGTCGGAATCATGAACACCAGCACGTCGCGCGACATGACCCAATGCGCGATGGATTCCTCGAGATACTGCAACGTCTTGCCGCGCAAGCCCTTCGCGCCCGGCTCCGGATGAAAAATGCGCGCCGAGACGCCGATGCGCAGCGTGCGTTGCGTGATGCGCTGCCCGGCCCGGTCGAAGATCTGGCGCGCCCGCGCCGCAACGATGCGGCCGAACACCGACCACGCCGAATCCGACGTTTTCAGATAGGCGGGCTGAGGCGCCGTCGTCTCGGTGGCGGACTGCGGCGGAATGGGCGGCGGATTGAACTTGCCGAAATCCGGCGCGGCGGTGAATTCCGGAGGCAGGCCGGCGGCGGGCCGCGAAAGCGCGGCTTCGGCCTGCACTTCCGCCTCGGCCTCTAACGCGGCCTCGGCTTGCAGCACGGCTTCGGCCTGCGTGCTTTGCGCCTCGGCTTCGGTGGCGGCTTCGAGGTTCTGCGCGAGGCTCGTCTTGGCGTCGACACGTTCCGCGCGTGCCGGACTTGCCGCAGTCGCCGCACTCGCCGCGCGAGCCGCGGCTTCCTGTGCGGCGGTCGCGCTCGCGACGTGGGCGCGCGCATCGCGGGCGGTTTGCTGCGCCTCTTCGCGCCGCGCCGCGTTGCGGTCCACGGGCTCGACGGTGGACGCGCTCGAAGGCGCATCCGTCGATGCCCGCGCGCTCGCCTGTGCGGCGGCGGATGCGTCCGCGCCTCGCGACGCCGCCGTGTTGGAAATGTCGTTGTTGCCGGTGATGCCCGAGTCGTTCGACGTGTTCTTTTCGCTCATCCCGATTTCAGGCGCACAAAAGCGCCACTAGGAGAATGGAGAGGCTTCGATTATCCGCCCATCGAACGGGGCGAAGCAAACCAGCACACATTTGCTCACATTATCGCGAGCGATGTCACGCGCTCAGTGATCGTGCTCAGTGATCGCGCGGCTCCTGCAGCGTCTCGCGCAACGCGATCTGCATGGTCGCGTGAATCTTCACGCACCAGCGCCACAAGACAGTCAAAAGGAGCGCCACGCACAGCAGCACGCCGAGCATCAGGCCGAACGGCGGGAGAATGCCGCCCGACAGCGCAGCGACGAGCAGAAAGACGCCGAACATCGCGACGATCGGAATCAGGCCCGAGACGGCCGAGCGGATGGCGTGCGTGAAGCGCCCGGCTTTTGCCGGCTGCACGCTCACTTCGGCGAGCAGCAGCGCGAGCGATTCCAGCTTGCGATACACCGCGACCAGAAACGGCAGCGCAATGACGAGCGCCGCGCTCCACAGCACCACGCGCTGCGCGTTGTCCGTTTCGAGCCAGCGCGCGAGATGGCTCGATGCGAACGGCGCCGCGTACGATGCACCGAGAAAGATCGCGGCGACGAGCGCCAGATTCACGGCGATCTGCAGCACGATGCGCCTCGTCATCGCGACGAGCGTCGCGCCCTCGGAGGCTGGCGCGAGGCTCGCGAGCCATTGCGAGTAAGCGCCGAAGGTCTGCGCGAGCGGCGCGGGCATCGCGCGCGCGAGGCGCAGCGTGAGCGGATCGGCGGCGCGCATCAGATACGGGGTCAAGAGCGTCGTCAGCGCGGAGACGGCCACCGCGATCGGATAGAGAAAGCTGCTCGTCACCTTGAGCGACAGCCCGAGCGACGCGATGATGAACGAGAACTCGCCGATCTGCGCGACGCTCATGCCGACGCGCATCGCCGTGCGTCCGTCCTTGCCCGCGAGAAAGCTGCCGAGCCCGCACGACACGATCTTGCCGAGCACGACCGCCACCGTGATGACGGCGATCGGCCACGCGTAATCGACCAGCACCGACGGATTGAGCAAGAGCCCGATGGTCACGAAGAAGATCGCGGAGAACATGTCGCGCACTGGCGCGATGAGATGCTCGATGCGCGCGAGGTGCTTCGATTCGGCCATGATTGCGCCGATCAGAAACGCGCCGAGCGCGATCGAATAATCGAGCTTGACGACCAGCAGACAGAAGCCGAAGCAGAAGCCCAGCACCGTGACGAGCAGCATCTCGTCGCTTCTAGAACGAGCCACGTAATCGAGCGCGCGCGGCACGACCACGATGCCGACCACGAGCGACACCGTCATGAAGAGCAGCAGCTTGCCGAGCGTCACCGCAGCCATGCCCGCGCTCACCGCGCCCGTCTGGGCGATGCCCGACAGCAGCACGAGCATCGCGATGGCGAGTATGTCCTCGACGATCAGAATGCCGAACACGAGTTGCGCGAAGCCCTCGCCTTTCAGGCCGAGTTCCGAGAGCGCCTTGACGATGATCGTGGTCGACGAGATGGCGAGCATCGCGCCGAGAAAGAGCGAATCCATCGCGCTCCAGCCGAACCAGCGGCCGATTTCGTAGCCGATCCAGATCATCAGCACGATCTCGGACAGCGCCGCGACGAACGCCGTGGCGCCGACGCGAAAGAGTTTGCGCAGGCTGAATTCGAGCCCGAGCGAAAACATCAGGAACACGACGCCCAGTTCGCCGAGCGTCTGAATGGTGGCTTCGTCGTTGATGAGCTGAAACGGCGGCGTGTACGGCCCGATGATGACGCCCGCCACGATGTAGCCCAGCACGACCGGCTGCCGCAGGCGATGAAACAGCACCGTCACGACGCCCGCGATGGCCATGAGCACGGCGAGATCCTGAATGAAGCCGATCGCGTGGTGCATCGACTGATCCTTACAAGAAGATTATAGGCAGTCGATGTTACAGCAGGAGATGCGCGGACGCCGAAAAGAAACGCCCGCTACGGTGAGCGGGCGTGGCAGGCGAGAAGCGTGGGACGATCAGACTGCCGCTTCGTTCTCCTCGCCGGTGCGGATGCGGATCACGCGCTCGACGTCGGCCACGAAGATCTTGCCGTCGCCGATCTTGCCGGTGCGCGCCGCGCCGATGATCGCGTCGATGACCTGATCGGTCTGATCGTTCGCGACGACGACCTCGATCTTCACCTTCGGCAGGAAGTCCACCACGTACTCCGCACCACGATAGAGCTCGGTGTGCCCTTTCTGGCGTCCGAAGCCCTTGACTTCCGTGACCGTCAAGCCCGTCAGCCCGACTTCGGCGAGCGCCTCGCGAACTTCGTCGAGCTTGAACGGTTTGATGATGGCGGTGATGCGTTTCATGGCGGACCTCGCTTCGGAAAACAGACGGTTCAGGAAAAGTGTCGTCGCTTGCGCGACCGATGCCTTCGATTCTAGCCGCCTTTCATCGAGTCATCGGCCGGGTTAACTGCGATAAGCGCGAGTTGCGCGCTCACTCGCTCTCCGGAACGCGTTCGAGATCGTTGAGCCAGACCGTTGCCTGCGAATCGCTCGGCGCGCGCCAGTCGCCGCGCGGCGAAAGCGAACCGCCCGAGCCCACCTTCGGTGCATTCGGAATGCAGGACCGCTTGAACTGACTCGTGCGGAAGAACCGGTCGAGGAAGATGCGCAGATTCTTGCGGATATCCGCGAGCCCATACTGATTGCGCGCGACGTTCGGACCTTCCGGCCACGCGCCCGCCTCGCGGTCGCGCCATGCCGTGAACGCGAGGAACGCGACCTTCGACGGCGCGAAGCCGAAGCGGACCGTGTAGTACAGATTGAAGTCCTGCAACTCGTACGGGCCGATCACGCTTTCCGTCTTCTGTTCGAGCGCGCCGCTCGCCTTGCCGGGGATGAGTTCCGGGCTGATGTCCGTGGCGAGGACATTCTCCAGCACGTCGCTGCCCGCATCGCCGATCTGGCCCGACTCCGCGACCCACCGCACCAGATGCGTGATGAGCGTCTTGGGCACGCTCGCGTTGACGTTGTAGTGCGACATGTGATCGCCCACGCCGTACGTGCACCATCCGAGCGCAAGCTCGCTGAGATCGCCCGTTCCGACGACGATCGCATTATGAAAATTCGCCAGCCTGAAGAGATGGCTCGTGCGCTCGCCAGCCTGCACGTTTTCGTACGTGATGTCGTATTGCTGGTTGTCGTCGCTGTGCGGATGGCCGATATCGGCGAGCATCTGCGTGCAGCTCGGGCGAATGTCGATTTCCTCCGCCGTGCAGCCGATCACTTCCATCAACTCGCGCGCCTGCCTGAGCGTGCGCTCGCTCGTCGCGAAGCCCGGCATCGTATAGGCGAGGATGTTCGAGCGCGGCAGGCCGAGGCGGTCCATCGCTTTCGCGCACACGAGCAGTGCATGCGTCGAGTCCAGTCCGCCGGACACGCCGATGACGACCTTCGAAATGCCCGACGAACGCAGCCGTTGCAGCAGCGCCTGCACCTGAATGTTGTAGACCTCGTTGCATCGCGCGTCGCGGCGGGCGGCATCGGCCGGCACATACGGGAAACGCTGCACGCGCCGTTCGAGCGCCAAGGTGCCGTCCACGGGCGCCGGCAGTTCGAATTCGACCACGCGGAACTGCGCGACTTCATCGGCGTGCCGCTGCGTCGATCGGCCGAACGTGGTTTGCCGCATGCGTTCGCGCGAGAGCCGTTCGAGATCGACATCGGCGAAGATGATGTGCGACTCGCCCGAAAATCGCTCGGATTCCGCAAGCATCTCGCCGTTCTCGTAGATCAGGCCCTGCCCGTCCCACGCGAGATCCGTGGTCGATTCGCCCTCGCCCGCCGATGTGTAGAGATACGCGGCGATACAGCGCGCGGACTGCTGCCCGACAAGCTGATGCCGATACGCCGACTTGCCCACGACGATATTCGACGCGGACAGATTGACGAGCACGGTAGCGCCGGCGAGCGCCGCGAACGACGACGGCGGAATGGGCACCCACACGTCCTCGCAAATCTCGACGTGGAAGCGGAAAAGCGGCAGGTTCTTGATCTGAAACAGCAGCGACGCGCCGAACGGCGCTTCCTGTCCGCACAGCGTGACCGTGTGCGTGGTGGCCGCATCGGCGGGACTGAACTGCCGTGCTTCGTAGAACTCGCCGTAGTTCGGCAGGTAGCTCTTCGGCACGACCCCGCGAATGACGCCATCCGCGATCACGACCGCGCAGTTGAAGAGCTTGTGCTCGATGAGCAGCGGCATGCCGACGATCATCGCGACCTTCAGCGACTTCGATGCGTCGACGATGCTTTGCAGCGCGTCTTTGCAGGCGTCGAGCAACGCGCGCTGATGGAAGAGATCGTCGCAGCTATAAGCGGACAAGCCCAGTTCGGGGAACGCGACGAGCACCGCGCCCCGCGCCGCCGCCTGCTGCGCCAGTTCGATGGTCCCGGCCGCATTGAACGCGGGATCGGCGACCTTGCAGTTCGGAATCGCGACCGCGACGCGCGCAAAGTCGTGGCTATACAGATTGAAGAAGTTCTTGCTCATGGTCGTCGTTACCTTCGGCGCGTGGGAGCGTTGTTTGGCGTGGAAAGAGCCGCAACGATTATCGCAGTTCTAGCCCTTCTTTCTGAACGGCGTGTGCGCTTCGAGCTCTTCGATGTGCTGATCCATCGCTTCGGTTTCCGCGTCGAGGAACTCGGCGATGGCTTCGCGGAAGCGCTCGTCCGCGATCCAGTGCGCGGACCACGTCGGCGTCGGCAGAAGCCCGCGCGACATCTTGTGCACGCCCTGCGCGCCGCCTTCGAAGCGCGCAAGCCGGTGCTCGATGCAATACGCGATGCCCTGCATGTAGCACGTCTCGAAGTGCAGCCCCGAGATGAACTCGCGCGTGCCCCAGTAGCGGCCATACATGACGTCGCCGCCGATCATGTTGAGCGCGCACGCGAGCCGCTGGCCGTCCGCTTCGGCGATCACGAGCAGCATGCTTTCTGGCGCATCCGAATGAATCCGGCCGAAGAACTCGCGCGAGAGATACGGCGCGTTCCAGTGCTCGCGGTACGTGTTCTCGTAGCAGTCGTAGAAGAAGTCGAGCGCGCGCGCGTCGATTTGCGCGCCGCGCAGCCATGTGTAGGTGACGCCCGCCTCCATCACGCGGCGGCGATCCTGCTTCACCTTCTTGCGCTTGTCGTGGCTCATCGTCGCGAGGAACGCGTCGAAGCTCGCATAACCGTCGCCGGGAAGATTCTCCCAGTGAAACTGCACGCCCTCGCGCAGCATGTAGCCGGCGTCCGTGAGCGCCTCGATGTCCTGCGCGTGCGGAAACAAAACATGCAGCGACGAGATGTCGAGCCGCCGCGTCAGCTCGATCGCCCCGCGCGCGAGCAGCACGCGGTCCTCGTGCTCGGCGGCGATGAGCCGCGGACCGGTCACTGGTGAGAACGGCACTGCTGACAACGCCTTCGGGTAATAGCGCAGGCCGTGTCGCTCGAAGGCGTCGGCCCACGCGTGATCGAACACGTATTCGCCGCGCGAATGCGACTTCAGATACAGCGGCATCGCGCCCGCGAACTGCCCGCCGCGCTCCAGAATCAGATGATGCGCGCGCCAGCCGGTGTGCTTGACCGCGCATTGCGTCTCTTGCAACGCGGACAAGAAGCCGTGCCGCACGAATGGATTGTCGCCGGCGAGCCGGTTCCAGTCGTCGGCCGGAATGTCGTCGAGCGTATCGACCACATGAATTTCGATCTCGCGATTCAAGCAGGCACCCTCGCAGAATGGACCGATGGACGCTCGCGCGCCCGAAAGCGGCTATTCTCGCGCAAGTCGCGCGAAGGCGTCGGGGCGCTCTCGCGGCTGCATCGGCGATAATGCGCGGCATCGAAGTCTCTGAGCCATATAAATACGCGATGCCGTGGTTTCTCTATCTGATCGAATGCGACGACGGCAGTCTCTACACCGGCATCGCGACGGATGTCGAAGCGCGATTCACCGCGCACGCGAGCGGCAAGGGCGCGCGCTATACGCGGGCGAAGAAACCGCTGCGCGTGGTGGCGTCGTTCGAGGTAGCGGGACGATCGGAGGCGTCGCGCGCCGAGTACTGGGTCAAGCGCCTGCCGGTGCAGCAAAAGCGCGCGTTGATCGCGGGCGAACGCACGCTGGAATCGGTGCTGCCGCGCGTCGAAGCCGGCTGACGCCATTCAAACCTCCGCACCGCGCATCAAAACAAAACGCCGCGCGCCCGGCGAACGGACGGCGGCGTTGATCGCGAAAAGAAACGCGCTTACTTCTTGTAATTCGCGATGCCTTCCGTGATTTCCTTGTGCGCGGCGTCGATGCCCGCCCAGCCTTCCACCTTCACCCACTTGCCCTTTTCGAGCGCCTTGTACTGCTCGAAGAAGTGCTTGATCTGATCCTTCAGGAATTCGGGCACGTCGTCCACGGACTTGAGGTTCGCCGTCATCGGGCAGACCTTGTCGTGCGGCACGGCGATCAGCTTCGCGTCCACGCCCGATTCGTCGGTCATCTGCAGCATGCCGAGCGCACGCGCGCGCACCACCGAACCCGCGAGCAGCGGATACGGCGTGATGACGAGCACGTCGACCGGATCGCCGTCGCCCGACAGCGTCTGCGGAATGAAGCCGTAGTTGGCCGGATAGCGCATGCCGGTGCCGATGAAACGATCGACGACGAGCAGGCCCATGTCCTTGTCCGCTTCGTATTTGACCGGATCGCTTTGCGCGGGAATTTCGATGATGACGTTGAAATCCTGCGGGAGATCACGGCCGGGAGGTACGTTATTGAAGCTCATGAGCACTCTCTGGAGAAGTTGAGTTCGGAAACCGGGAAAACGGATGCGGCGCTCTGGGACGCGTCACGAATGGAACGCGGGCGCTGCGACGTGAAACACTCAGGCATTATAGCCAAAGGCGCCCCGGGAACCGGGTGCGTGATAATCGATTCGACCACAGTGAGCGAACGAACCGACAAGGAGACGCGCATGGAGGAAGCGAAGCATTTCATCGGCAACCAGTGGATCGCGGCATCGGGCGGAGAGACCATTCCCGTGGTCGATCCATCGGACGGGCAAGTGTTTGCGGAGCTTGCGCGCGGCACGAGCGCGGACATCGACCGCGCCGTGAGCGCGGCGCGCGCGGCCTACGACGGCGTCTGGGGCGCGACGAGCGCAGCCGAGCGCGGCCGCATTCTCGCGCGGCTCTCGATGCTCATCGCTGCGTGCCACGAGGAAATCGCGCAAATCGAGGCGCGCGACACCGGCAAGCCGCTCAAGCAGGCGCGCGCCGATGCCACCGGCATCGCGCGCTATTTCGAGTTCTACGCGGGCGCCGCCGACAAGCTGCACGGCGAGACGCTGCCGTATCAATCCGGCTTCACCGTGCTGACCATTCGCGAGCCGCACGGCGTGACCGGGCACATCGTGCCGTGGAACTATCCGCTGCAGATTTTCGGACGCAGCGTCGGCGCGGCGCTCGCCACCGGCAACGCTTGCGTCGTCAAGCCTGCCGAGGACGCGTGCCTGTCGCTGTTGCGCGTCGCGGAACTGGCCGCCGAAGCGGGCTTGCCCGATGGCGCGCTCAACATCGTCACCGGCTACGGCCACGAAGCGGGCGCGGCGCTCGCGCGTCATCCGGGCATCGATCATATTTCGTTCACGGGCTCCCCCGCGACGGGCGCGGCCGTCACCAAGATGGCCGCCGACAACCACGTTCCCGTCACGCTGGAGTTGGGCGGCAAGTCGCCGCAGATCGTTTTCGCCGACGCCGATTTCGACGCCGCCCTGCCCGTGCTCGTCGCGGCCATCGTGCAGAACGCGGGACAGACGTGCTCGGCGGGCAGCCGCGTGCTGATCGAACGCGCGGCTTACGAGCCGCTGATCGACCGGTTATCAGAGGCGTTCGCGGCGCTGAAGGTCGGCCCGAGCAAGCTCGATCTCGACTGCGGCCCGCTCATCAGCGCGAAGCAGCAGCAGCGCGTGTGGGACTTTCTCTCCGATGCGCAGCACGACGGTATCGCGATGGCCGCGCATGGCGAAGTCGTCGCCGACGCGCCCGAAGCGGGTTTCTATCAGGCGCCGACGCTTTTGCGCGATGTGCCGCCGACGCATCGTCTCGCGCGCGAAGAAGTGTTCGGCCCGGTGCTCGCCGCAATGCCCTTCGACGACGAAGCCGACGCGCTCAGACTCGCGAACGGCACGGACTACGGCCTGGTCGCGGCGATTTGGACACGCGACGGCGCGCGGCAGATGCGTCTTGCGCGCCGCGTGCGCTCGGGGCAAGTGTTCATCAACAACTACGGCGCGGGCGGTGGCATCGAATTGCCGTTCGGCGGCGTCAAGCATTCGGGGCACGGACGCGAGAAAGGCTTCGAGGCGCTGTATGGCTTCACGACGCTCAAGACTATTGCCATCAAACACGGGTAAAGGAGACGACATGCGACTGCAAGGCAAAACGGTGATCGTGACGGGCGCGGGCTCGGGTTTCGGCGAAGGCATTGCGAAGACGTTCGCACGCGAAGGCGCGAACGTGGTGGTCAACGATCTGAACGGCCCGGCGGCCGAGCGGGTGGCGAGCGAGATCGCGCTCGGGTCGTCGTCATCGGCGACGCATGGACGCGCGATCGCGGTCACAGGCGACGTCACGAAGCGCGAGGACTGGCAGGCGCTCTTCGATGCCGCGATTCAGGACTTCGGCAGCGTGCAGGTGGTCGTGAACAATGCGGGCACGACGCACCGTAACAAGCCGGTGCTGGATGTCACGGAGGCCGAATTCGACCGCGTGTATGCGGTGAACGTGAAGAGCATCTACTGGAGCGTCGAGCAGTTCGTGCCGTATTTCCGCGAGCAAGGCGGCGGCGCGTTCATCAACATTGCATCGACGGCGGGCGTGCGGCCGCGTCCCGGCCTCGTCTGGTACAACGGCAGCAAGGCAGCGGTGATCGTCGCGAGCAAGGCGCTGGCGGTGGAACTGGGCCCGGACCGCATTCGCGTGAACTGCATCAATCCGGTGATGGGCGAGACTGGGCTGCTCTCCGAATTCATGGGCATGGAGGATACGCCCGCGAATCGCCAGAAGTTTCTCGCGACGATTCCGCTCGGCAGGCTGTCGACGCCGCAGGATATTGCTAATGCGGCGCTTTATCTGGCTTCCGATGAGGCGGAGTTTATTACGGGGGTGGCGTTGGAGGTGGATGGGGGGAGGTGTGTTTGAGGGGGATGTGCCCGTGTGTCATCGAACTTCGCGTCGGTCTGCTCGCGCCCGGCCCTCTGGCGCGGCGGCAGCATAGAAGGACCGGCGCGAGGCCACCCAGGAGGACAACGTCGCGTCGATCGACAAAGCGAGGCGCAAGAAAAAACAGTCCCGCACCGGAACAATGCAAGCCCCATTGTTTGTGCACCAAACGGGGTCCAGCGAGCTATCGCGCTTGCCAGACCAAACCATCGCATAACCCCCGCAAATCCCCGCCAGCCTTGACTTGAACGCCCATTGGCATACCCCTTGCAATTCTTTCCCCGCCGGTCAGTCGTCAACCACGTCAAAAGACCCGCCTCATCTCTGCTCCCACGGAGCAACACAACACATCGGCAAGGGGAACACATCAATGAAACGACGCAGTCTGCTGAAGCTCGGCTCCATGTCGGGCGCGCTCGCCCTCGCAGGCCAGCTTCCCATCTCCAAGGCGCAAGCCGCGGATAACGGTCCGATCAAGGTCGGCGTGCTGCATTCGCTCTCCGGCACCATGGCGATCTCCGAGACATCGCTCAAGGACACCGCGCTCATGACCATCGCCGATATCAACAAGAACGGCGGCGTGATGGGGCGGCAGCTCGAAGCCGTCGTCGTCGATCCCGCTTCCAACTGGCCGCTCTTCGCCGAAAAGGCGCGTCAGCTTCTCACGCAAGACAAGGTCGCCTGCGTGTTCGGCTGCTGGACGTCGGTGTCGCGCAAGTCGGTGCTGCCCGTGTTCGAGGAACTCAACGGCCTGCTCTTCTATCCCGTGCAGTACGAAGGCGAGGAGATGTCGCGCAACGTGTTCTACACCGGCGCCGCGCCCAACCAGCAGGCCATTCCCGCCGTCGAGTATCTGATGGGACCGGAAGGCGGCAGCGCGAAACGCTTCTTCCTGCTCGGCACCGACTACGTGTACCCGCGCACGACCAACAAGATCCTGCGCGCCTTTCTCCATTCGAAAGGAGTCAAGGATGCAGATATTCAGGAGGTCTACACACCGTTCGGTCATAGCGACTATCAGACCATCGTCGCGAACATCAAGACCTTCTCGCAAGGGGGAAAGACCACGGTCGTCTCGACGATCAACGGGGATTCGAACGTTCCGTTCTACAAGGAACTCGGCAATCAAGGGCTGAAAGCGACGGACGTGCCGGTGGTCGCATTCTCTGTCGGCGAAGAAGAACTGCGCGGCATCGACACGAAGCCGCTCGTCGGCCATCTCGCGGCATGGAACTACTTCATGTCGGTCAAGAACCCGAGCAACAAGAAGTTCGAAACGCAGTTCGCCGAATGGGTGAAGACGCAGAACCTGCCGGGCGGCGACAAGCGCGTGACGAACGATCCGATGGAAGCGACCTTCGTCGGCATTCACATGTGGAAGCAGGCCGTCGAGAAAGCGAAGAGCACGGACGTGGACAAGGTCCGCACCGCGATGATCGGCCAGAGCTTCGCCGCGCCTTCGGGCTTCACGCTCACGATGGACGGCAACCATCATCTGCACAAGCCGGTGATGATCGGCGAGATTCGCGGCGACGGTCAGTTCAATGTCGTGTGGAAGACGAAGACCGCAATCCGCGCTCAGCCGTGGAGTCCCTATATCGCGGGCAATCAGGGCAAGCCGGATGTCGTCACCTCCATTCCGTCGTTCCTGCGGCGCTCGCGCGTGCGTGTGGCCTGACGCATCGGAAGCATGAAGCAAGGCCGCGCGTGACTCGACGTTGCGCGCGGCCGTTCAAGTCTCGTCAGAAAGGCCCTTATGAAAGGCTCCGTTGTGCTCCCCTTCTTTCGCGCGATGCTCGCGGTCTGCATCGCGCTTACGCCGTTCGTGGCACACGCGCTCACGGCCGACGAACTCGCGCCGCTCGCGGGCGATGACTATCAGGCCAAGTCCGCCGCCATCGACAAGCTCATTGCAAACGCGGATGCGCCTTCTGTCGCCGTGCTCAACGCGCTCGCGGACGGTTCGCTCGTCGCCACCGATAACGGCCATGTCTATGTGCAGACCGACGAGGGCAACAAGGACGCCATCACAGGCAAGATCGCGGAAGCGCCCGATGCGCAGGCGATCACGCTGAATAACCAGTTGCGCACGAAAGTGGCAGGCGCCCTATCGGGTCTTCAGCTCGCATCGCCGGACGTGGGCAAGCGCCGCGAAGCGGTGGCCGCGCTGTTGAAGAACCCCGACGCGTCGATGAAGCCGCTCATCGATCGCGCCCGCGCCGCCGAGACCGACGCCGAGTTGAAGAAGCGCCTCGACACGCTCTGGGCGATGACCGCGCTGCATGATCCCGATGTGAACAAGCGCCTGGAAGCCGCGCAACTCGTCGCAGCACGGCATGACCTCGACATGTATGAGTTGCTGCGCCCCATCGTCGCGAAGAAAAGCGATGGCAGCTTCAATGAACCCGATGAACGCGTGCGCGCGGCGGCGCAAACCGGTATCGAAGCCCTCGACTCTATCCAGCGCCGCAGCGAAATCGCGGGCACGCTGTTCGCCGGTCTATCGCTCGGCAGCGTGCTGTTGCTGGCCGCATTGGGACTGGCGATCACGTACGGCCTGATCGGCGTCATCAACATGGCGCACGGCGAATTCCTGATGATCGGCGCTTATGCGACCTATGTCGTGCAGAACCTCGTGCAGCATTACGCGCCCGCGGCGTTCAACTGGTATCCGCTCTTCGCGGTGCCCGCGTCGTTCGTTGCGGCGGCGCTCGTCGGCATCGTGCTGGAAAGGCTCGTGCTGAAGCATCTTTATGGTCGTCCGCTCGAAACGCTGCTGACGACCTTCGGCATCAGTCTCATCCTCATTCAGGCGACGCGAACGATATTCGGCGCGCAGAACGTGCAGGTCACGAATCCCTCTTGGATGAGCGGCGGCGTCGCGGTGATGCAGAACCTGATCCTGCCGTATAACCGCCTGACGATTCTCGCGTTCTCGCTCGCCGTGGTGCTGATTGCATGGGCCGTGTTGACGCGCACGCGGCTCGGCCTCTTCGTGCGCGCCGTCACGCAGAATCGCCGCATGGCCGCGTGCGTCGGCGTGAAGACCGCACGCGTCGATTCGTACGCGTTCGCGTTCGGCGCGGGCATCGCCGGGCTCGGCGGATGCGCGCTCTCGCAGATCGGCAACGTGGGCCCTGACCTCGGGCAGAGCTACATCATCGATTCGTTCATGGCCGTGGTGCTCGGCGGCGTAGGCCAACTCGCGGGCACCGTGATCGGCGGCTTCGGGCTCGGTCTCGTCAACAAGGCGATCGAGCCGTTCTGGGGCGCGGTGCTCGCGAAAATCGCGGTGCTCGTGCTGATCGTGCTGTTCATCCAGAAGCGTCCGCAGGGCATGTTCGCCCTGAAGGGCCGCAGCGCGGAGGCCTGAACCATGACCGCCTCGACCAACATCAGCGCGAATCTCGACGTCGCGCCGCAACCCGATGCAAGCGCCGCACGCGCAGGCTTCGCGCTCGGCCTGCCGCCACGCGCCGCGCTGTTGCCGCGCAACGGCTGGATCGCGTTGCTTGCGCTCATCGTTGCAATGGGCATCTGCGTGCCGCTCTCGGCGCTCGTGCTGCCGGAAACCAGCGCGTTCCATTTGTCGGCCTATGCGATGACGCTCGTCGGCAAGCTCATGTGCTATGCGATCGGCGCGCTGGCGCTCGATCTCGTCTGGGGTTATTGCGGCATTCTGAGCCTGGGCCACGCGCTCTTCTTCGCGCTCGGCGGCTATGCAATGGGCATGTACCTGATGCGCTCCATCGGACGCGAAGGCACGTATCAAAGCGATCTCCCGGACTTCATGGTGTTTCTCGACTGGCACAAGCTGCCGTGGTACTGGCAAGGCACGGAGCATCTCTGGTACGCGCTATTGCTCGTGGTGCTGGTGCCCGGCGTGCTGGCCTGGGTCTTCGGCTTCTTCACGTTTCGCTCGCGCGTGAAGGGCGTGTATCTGTCGATCATCACGCAGGCCATGACCTTCGCCGCGATGCTGCTCTTCTATCGCAATGAAACGGGCTTCGGCGGCAATAACGGCTTCACGGATTTCAAGCGCATCGCGGGCTTTCCGATCACGCATGCGGGGACACGCACGGTCCTCTTTCTCATCACGTTCGCGGTGCTCGTGCTCGCGTTCCTCGTGGCGCGCTGGATCGTCACGTCGAAGCTCGGGCGCGTCGTGACGGGCGTGCGCGATGGCGAAGCGCGGCTCATGTTCCTCGGCTACAGCCCGCTCGCGTACAAGCTGTTCATCTGGACCGTATCGGCCGTGCTGTGCGGTATTGCGGGCGCGCTGTATGTGCCGCAAGTCGGCATCATCAATCCGAGCGAGATGTCGCCCGCGAACTCGATTGAAATGGCGATCTGGGTGGCGGTCGGCGGACGCGGCACGCTCATCGGGCCGATCATCGGCGCGTTCGCCGTCAATGGCGCGAAGAGCTTTTTCACGGCTTATTTCGCGGAATATTGGCTCTTTTTCCTCGGCCTCATCTTCACGCTCGTGCCGCTCTTGTTGCCGAACGGAATCATGGGTCTCATCGAACTCGCCCGCCGCAAGACGCAAGGAGACGCAGCAGAATGACCGTGCATCATGCATTGATCGTCGACTTGCCGCCGATTCCTCATGCGCCCGGCGTGAACGAGCCGGGGCACAAGAACATCAACGTCAACTCCGGACTCGGCCATGTGCTCAAGCCCGGCGAAATCGACGTATCGCATGGAACGATTCTCTATCTCGAAGACGTGACCGTCAGTTTCGACGGCTTTCGGGCGCTCAACAAGCTCACGCTGTCCATCGACGTGGGCGAGTTGCGCTGCGTGATCGGTCCCAACGGCGCGGGCAAGACCACGATGATGGACGTCATCACCGGCAAGACGCGGCCCGATGACGGCCGCGTGTTTCTCGGGCAGACGTTCGATCTCACGCGCATGTCGGAACCTGTGATCGCGCGCACCGGCATCGGCCGCAAGTTCCAGAAGCCGACTGTCTTCGAGAACCATCCCGTGTGGGAGAACCTCGAACTCGCGATGAAGACGGACAAGCGATGGTTCGCGTCGCTGCGCGCGCGGCTGGATCGCGCGGCGCAGGCCCGAATCGAAGAGACGCTCGAACTGATCCGCTTGCAGCATCAGGCGACGCGCTTAGCCGGCGAGTTGTCGCATGGACAGAAGCAGCGGCTCGAAATAGGCATGTTGCTCATGCAGCAGCCCGCCCTGCTTCTGCTCGATGAACCCGCTGCCGGCATGACCGATCACGAAACCATGGAACTCGCCGAATTGCTGAACACGCTACGGGGTTCATGTTCGATGATGGTCGTCGAGCACGACATGGAGTTCGTCGCGGCGCTCGCGGGCGACAGCGGCAAGGTGACGGTCATGGCCGAAGGCAGCGTGCTCGCCGAAGGCACGCTCGACAGCGTGAAGCGCGACGAGGCCGTGATCGAATCGTATCTTGGCCGTTGATACCGGAACCATTCAATGCTCGAAGTCGAATCGCTCAATCAGTATTACGGCGGCAGTCACATTCTGCGTGACGTGAAGATGACCGTGCCCGAGGGCAAGCTCACCGTGCTGCTCGGCCGCAACGGCGTTGGCAAGACGACACTGCTGCGCTGTCTCATGGGCGTGGTGCCTTCTAAAAGCGGCAGCATCACATGGCGCGGCGCGAAGATCTCGTCGATGCCCACGCATGCGCGCGTCGCGAGCGGTCTCGCTTATGTACCGCAGGGCCGCGATATCTTCGGGCGTCTCACGGTGGAGGAGAACCTGCTCGTCGGCGCAGCGAGTCGCAAGGCGCCTTCGAAGATTCCCGATCACATCTATGCGCTCTTCCCCGTGCTGCGCGAGATGAAGCATCGGCGCGGCGGCGATCTGTCGGGCGGTCAGCAGCAGCAACTGGCCATCGGCCGCGCGTTGATGAGTCAGCCGCAATTGCTCATTCTCGATGAACCGACCGAAGGCATCCAGCCTTCCATCATTCGCGACATCGGCCGCACGCTGCGTCGGCTCGTCGATGAAATGGGCATGACGGTGCTGCTCGTCGAGCAGTATTACGACTTCGCCCGCGAGCTCGCGGACCATTATTGGGTGATGAGTCGCGGCGAGATCGTCGCGGGCGGCGCGGGATCGGAGATGGAAGCGCATGGAGTGCGCGAGCTGATCGCCGTATGATGGTGGACCGCTCATAACGCATTGCTTCCATGCATCACGAATCTCACGCGGCGCTCGCTCATCCCGATGTCTGGCGCGGCACGCTCGAACTCGGCTTTGCCCGGCGGCATGGCCGCACGGTCTGCGCGCATCGCAAGCATGAAGGTCCGCTGCGCGTGCAACGTCCGCTCTATCCCGAAGGCGATATTTGCCATGCGGTGATCGTGCATCCGCCGGGCGGCGTCGCGGGTGGCGATCGTTTATCCGTCGATGTACAGCTCGGCGAAGACACGCATGCCGTCATCACGACGCCCGGCGCGACCAAGTGGTACAAGGCGAACGGCAAGCTCGCGACACAGCGTATCGACGTTCATCTCGGACGACACGCCAAGCTCGACTGGCTACCGCAAAACAACATCGTGTTCGAATCGTCGAATGTGGAGCTTGCGTTCAACGTCACACTCGACGAAGGCGCGACGGCGATCGGCTGGGACGCGATGCTGCTCGGCCGCGCCGCCGCCGGCGAACGCTGGACGCAGGGGCGCATCAAGGCGGTGTCGCGTATCGCATATAGCGATGGACGCACGCTGTGGTTCGAGCGCGCGCTGATCGATGCGAACGATCCCTTGCGCGATGCATCGCAGGGACTCGCGAGCTATCCCGCCTATGGCACGCTATGGGCCGTCGGACCCGCATGCGACGACGCGTTGGCCGAGGCTCTCACCGCGCAGCTGCCGTTCAATGATGAGATGCGCGCAGGGGCATCGTGCGTGGCGCCGGGCGTATTGATCGTGCGCGCCATCAGCCGTTCGATGGAGCCGCTGCAACGCGTGTTGACCGATTGTTGGACTCAGCTTCGTCCGCTTGTGCATGGCGTCGCTGCGCAACCGCTCAGGTTGTGGACCACGTGAGCACGCACCATGGCGGCGCATGGTCGCGCCCCGCGTGTGTGCGCGAGTCCGTGTAATCAGCTATGCAACACATACGGCATAAGGCATTGGCGTCGATGGCACGGCTCTCGCTTTAGACCACGGCTCCAAGAGCCGCGCAAGCAACGCGGCCGTCACAAAGCCTGAAGGATCATCCATGCCGAAGCTCTTCTTCCGTGCGCGACGCACCGCTCTCGCCGCGCTCGCTGTCACGCCGCTTTTCGCCTTTACTGCTCCGGCAAACGCCGACGCGCTCGATACCATCGCCAAGAGCGGCACCCTGCGCGTCGCCGTGCCCGAGGACTATCCGCCGTTCGGCTCGGTCGGCGCCGACATGCAGCCGCAAGGCTATGACGTGGACATGGCCGCATTGCTCGCCAAGTCGATGAAGGTCAAGCTTCAGCTCGTGCCCGTGAACAGCGCGAACCGCATTCCGTATCTCACGACGAACAAGGTCGATCTGGTGATCTCGTCGCTCGGCAAGACGCCGGAGCGAGACAAGGTGCTGGACTTCTCAACGCCTTATGCGCCCTATTTCCAAGGGGTTTTCGGTCCCGCCGACATCAAGGTGAGCGGTCCGGCCGATCTCACCGGCAAGACCGTGGGCGCGACGCGCGGCGCGCTGGAAGAGATCGCGCTGTCGCAAATGGCGCCGAACGCCACCATCAAACGCTTCGAGGACAACAACGCGACCATCTCCGCGTTTCTCTCGGGACAGGTTCAGTTGATCGCGGCGGGCAATATCGTCGCCGCGGCGATCCTCGCGAAGAATCCGCCGCGTCGGCCTGAAGCGAAGTTCATCATCAAGGATTCGCCCTGCTTCGTCGGCATGAACAAGAACGAGCCGCGCTTGATGGCCAAGGTCGACGACACCATCGCACAGGCGAAAAAGGACGGCACGCTCAACGCCATGTCGAAGAAGTGGTTCGGCCAGCCGCTGCCTGCCAGTCTGTAACGCAGGGCGCTACATCGCATGGCCTATCAACTGGAATTCGCCGACTTCGCGAATTACGCGGGCATGTTTGCGAGCGGCGCGGCGACGACGCTTGCGCTGACCGCCATCTCGACGGCGCTTGGCGTATCGCTCGGCGTGACCGGCGCGGCCGCTCGCAATAGCGATCGCGCGTGGCTGCGTTCGCTCGTCGGCGGCTATGTCGAAGCGATCCGCAACACGCCGTTCATCGTGCAACTGTTCTTCGTGTTCTTCGGGCTGCCCGCGCTCGGCATTCATCTGAGCGAGTATGTCGCAGCGATTATCGCGATGACCTCGAACCTCGGCGCGTATTCCACCGAGATCATCCGCGCGGGCATCGCGGCGGTGCCGAAGGGGCATCACGAAGCGGCGGCGTCGCTTGCGATGTCGCGCAATGAAGCCTTTCGGCATGTCGTGTTGCCCCAGGCGCTCGCCAAGGTGTTCCCTGCGCTCACGAGTCAGATCGTCATCACGATGCTCGGCTCCGCCGTGGTCTCGCAGATCTCCGTGCCCGATCTGACGTATGCCGCGAGCTATATCCAGTCGCGCAACTTTCGCGCATTCGAAACGTGCTTCCTGGTCACCGCTTCGTATCTGGCGCTCGCGCTCGTCCTGCGCGTGGCGCTCAATGCAGCAGGCAAGCGTCTCTTCATGCCTGCCGTAAGCGCCAACAGAGGCCACGCGCGATGATCGAATTCACCTTCGCGCAGATCTTCGAGAACCTGCTGCTGGCCGCTCGCTGGACCGTCGTGCTGTCGATCGTATCGTTCGTGCTCGGCGGTATCGTCGGCTTCGCGCTCCTCGTGATGCGCGTATCGAAGTACGAAGTCCTGCGCGCGCTGGTGAAGGGCTACATTCAGGTCTTTCAGGGCACGCCGCTCTTGATGCAACTGTTCCTCGTCTTCTTCGGGCTGCCGTTGCTGGGCATCGACGTGTCGCCCTGGGTTGCCGCCACCGTCGGGCTCACGCTGTTCACGAGCGCCTATCTAGCGGAGATATGGCGCGGTGCCGTCGAAGCGGTGCCCAAGGGCCAGTGGGAAGCGTCGTCCAGTCTTGCAATGAGCTACTTCGAGCAGCTTCGTCATGTGATTCTTCCGCAGGCCACGCGCATCGCCGTCGGGCCGACGGTCGGCTTCGCCGTGCAGGCGGTGAAGGATACGGCGCTCGTCTCCATCATCGGCTTCACGGAACTCACAAAGGCCGGCACGATGATATCGAACGCGACGTTCCGCCCGTTTCTCGTGTATGGCCTCGTCGCGATCATCTACTTCGTTCTCTGCTATCCGCTGACGCGCTATGCGCGCACGCTCGAAAGGAAATGGCATGCCGCTCGTTGAAACGCGCAATCTGCACAAGCACTTCGGCTCGAATCAGGTCCTGAAGGGCATCGACTTCTCGGTCGAGCGCGGGCAAGTGGTGTCCATCATCGGCAAGAGCGGCTCGGGCAAGAGCACGCTGCTGCGCACGCTCAATGGTCTCGAGAGCATCGACGAAGGCTCGATCGAAATCGACGGCGAGCATATCGACGCGCGCCGCGCCGACTTGCGCGCGCTGCGGCTCAAGGTCGGCATGGTCTTTCAGCAATACAATCTCTTTCCGCATCTCACGGCCGGGCAGAACGTGATGCTCGCGCAAACGGTCGTCAAGAAGATCCATAAGGCGAAGGCGCGCGCGACCGCGCATACCGTGCTGGAACGCGTCGGCCTCGGCGACAAGTTCGATGCCTATCCGGAGCAGTTATCCGGCGGACAACAGCAACGCGTCGCCATTGCGCGCGCGTTGGCGATGAATCCGAGCGTGCTCTTGTGCGATGAAATCACGTCCGCGCTCGATCCCGAACTCGTCGGCGAAGTGCTGGCCGTCGTCGAAAACCTTGCGCGCGATGGCATGACGCTCATCATGGTGACGCACGAGATGCGGTTCGCGCGCAACGTGAGCGACAAGGTTGTCTTCATGCATCAGGGACGCGTGTGGGAGTCCGGCGCGCCCGAACAGATCTTCGAACGGCCCGCGAGCGTCGAGCTGCAACGCTTCATTCAATGACAAGCCCGCTGAAAGCTCGCTCACAAAGCAGTCCAAAAACAGAAAGCAAGTGCTAGCATGACGAAGCCCATCGCCTACACAACAAGTTCATGAAACTCACGCCTCGCGAAAAGGACAAGCTCCTGATCTTCACGGCGGCGCTGCTCGCCGAACGGCGCCGCGCACGCGGCCTCAAGCTGAACCATCCGGAAGCCGTCGCGTTCATCTCCGCAGCGTTGATGGAAGCCGCGCGCGATGGCAAGACCGTCGCCGAAGTCATGCATTACGGCACCACGCTGCTCACGCGCGACGACGTCATGGAAGGCGTGCCCGAGATGATCCCGGACATACAGATCGAAGCCACGTTCCCCGATGGCACGAAGCTCGTGACCGTCCACCATCCCATTCCTTGAGACGCACGCGATGATTCCCGGCGAATACTTGATCGACGACGGCGAGCACGAACTCAACGCAGGCCGCGAGACCGTGTCCGTCGTCGTCGCGAACAGCGGCGACCGGCCGGTGCAGGTCGGCTCGCACTACCACTTCTACGAAGTCAACACGGCGCTGCTCTTCGACCGCGAGAAGACGCGCGGCTTTCGGCTGAATATCGCGGCGGGCACTGCCGTGCGCTTCGAGCCGGGACAGGAACGCACGGTCGAACTCGTCGCGCTCGCGGGCGATCGTCACGTGTACGGCTTCAATGGCCTCGTAATGGGCCCACTCTGATCAGGACATCAACGACATGACGCTACGCATCGGCCGCCGCGCATATGCGGAAATGTTCGGCCCGACCACCGGCGACCGCGTGCGCCTTGCGGACACCGATCTCATCATCGAAGTCGAACGCGACTTCACCACATACGGCGAGGAAGTGAAGTTCGGCGGCGGCAAGGTGATTCGCGACGGCATGGGCCAGTCGCAACGCACGTCCGCCGATGTGGTCGATACGGTCATCACCAATGCGCTGATTCTCGATCACTGGGGCATCGTGAAGGCCGATATCGGCATCAAGAGCGGGCGCATCTTCGCGATCGGCAAGGCGGGCAATCCCGACATTCAGCCGAACGTGACCATTGCGATCGGCGCGGCCACCGAAGTGATCGCGGGCGAAGGCATGATCGTGACGGCGGGCGGCATCGACACGCATATCCACTTCATCAGCCCGCAGCAGATCGACGAGGCGCTCGCAAGCGGCGTGACGACGATGCTCGGCGGCGGCACGGGCCCCGCCACGGGCACGAACGCGACGACCTGCACGCCGGGGCCGTGGCACATGGAACGCATGCTGCAAGCCGCCGATGGCTGGCCGATGAACCTCGGCTTTCTCGGCAAGGGCAACGCGAGCCTCCCCGAGCCGCTCATCGAGCAAGTGAAAGCCGGCGCCATCGGTTTGAAGCTGCACGAGGACTGGGGCACGACGCCTGCGGCCATCGACAACTGTCTTTCGGTCGCCGACGATACCGACACGCAAGTCGCCATCCACACGGACACGCTGAACGAAGCGGGCTTCGTCGAAACGACGGTGGCCGCGTTCAAGGGCCGCACGATCCACACGTATCACACCGAAGGCGCGGGCGGCGGTCATGCACCGGACATCATCAAGGTCTGCGGCGAACCGAACGTGCTGCCCTCGTCCACCAATCCGACGCGGCCCTACACCGTCAACACGCTGGACGAGCATCTCGACATGCTGATGGTGTGCCATCATCTGGACCCGTCGATTGCGGAGGACATTGCGTTCGCGGAGTCGCGCATTCGCCGCGAGACCATCGCGGCCGAGGACATTCTTCACGATCTCGGCGCGCTCTCGATGTTGTCGTCCGACTCGCAGGCAATGGGCCGCGTGGGCGAAGTCATCATCCGCACATGGCAGACGGCGCACAAGATGAAGGTGCAGCGCGGCGCGCTTGCGGAGGACAACGCGCGCAACGACAACTTCCGCGCGAAACGCTATGTCGCGAAGTACACGATCAACCCAGCGATCACGCATGGCATCGCGCATGAAGTCGGTTCCATCGAGCCGGGCAAGTGGGCCGATCTCGTCTTCTGGGAGCCGGCGTTCTTCGGCGTGAAGCCCGCGATGATCGTCAAGGGCGGCATGATCGCGCTCGCGCAAATGGGCGATCCGAACGCGTCCATTCCGACCCCGCAGCCGGTGCATTACCGCGAGATGTTCGCGACGCGCGGCGGCGCGCTCGGCAAGACATCGCTCACGTTCGTGTCACAACTGGCGATGGAGTCGCGTATAACCGATCGTTATGGCCTGAAGAAACAGGTCGTCGCCGTGAAGAACTGCCGCAATGTGACGAAGGCCGACATGATTCACAATGCATGGCAGCCGTCCATCAGCGTCGATCCGCAGACCTATCAGGTGATCGCGAACGGACAACTGCTCACTTGCGATCCCGCCACCGTGCTGCCGATGGCGCAACGCTACTTCCTGTTCTGATCGTCTCATGCGTACCATCGACAAACGTCTTACCGCCAAACTCGCTTCCGTACTCATCAAGCGCGCGCCCACGCTGACGCTCGCTTTTGACGCGCGCTGCAAGAGCCGCCTCGCCGCCACGCTCGACAATGGCGAGGAAGTCGCGCTCGTGATGCCGCGCGGCACCGTGCTCGCGAACGACGATGTTCTCGTGGCCGACGACGGCGGGCTCGTGCGTATCATTGCAGCGGCCGAAGACGTGCTCGTCGTGCGCGCGGTGAACCCGCTCACGCTGATGCGCGTGGCCTATCACCTGGGCAATCGGCACACGCCCGTGGAGATTCACGCGGATCATCTGAAGCTCGAAGCCGATGCCGTGCTCGAAGACATGGTCGCGCGGCTCGGCGCCACCGTGACGCGTGAATCGCAGCCGTTCCAGCCGGAGACCGGCGCGTATGGCGGCGGCCATAAGCATGGTCATGACGGAACCTTCAGCGAAGACTATGCGCTCGCGCAGAAGGTCTATCACGAGCATCACGGGCACGATCATTCGTCATGCGGACATGATCATTCGCATGACCACGCGCACGGACACCATCACCACCACGGTCATGCGCACGACTGAGCTCACTGCGCTCCTGCATCTCGCGTCGCCGGCGCTGCCTGTCGGCGCGTTCAGTTATTCGCAGGGGCTCGAAGCCGCGATCGAACACGGCTTCATTCGCGATGCAGACACCACGCGCGAGTGGATCGCAAGCGGTCTCGCGAACGTGCTGGCGCGCGGCGAACTGCCTTTCATCGCGCATCAAATGGAACGCTGGCGCGCGCACGATGCAGCGTCGCTCGCGCATGCGAACGACGAGTACATCACGAGCCGCGAGTCCACCGAACTGCGACGCGAAACCGAGCAGATGGGATGGTCCCTCGCGCAACTGTGCGCATCGCTCGAATGGGGCGATGCGGCGCGCCGCGACACGCTCGCCGCGATGAAGCCCATCGCGCAACCGACGGCGTTCGCATTCGCCGCGTATGCACACGATGCCGCGCCCGACGCCGCGCTTGCCGCGTATGCGTTCAGCTGGGTCGAGAATCAGGCGGCCGCTGCTTTGAAAGCCGTGCCGCTCGGTCAACTCGCGGGCCAGCGCATCATCGTCGCATTGCGCGGGCCGATAGACGAAGCGGTGGCTCGCGCGCTGGTTACATCGCCCGATGAGATCAACACATTCGCGCCGCAACTCGGCATTCTTTCCGCGCGGCACGAGTCGCAATACTCGCGGCTCTTTCGCTCGTAACTTCTCTGCTTAGAACCGATATCGCATGAACGCTCCCGCTTATTCCGCCGCCGCTCGTCGAACGAAGAAACTGCCGCCGCTGCGCGTGGGCGTCGGCGGACCGGTCGGCTCCGGCAAGACGACGCTGCTCGAAATGCTCTGCAAGGCGATGCGCGATCGCTACGATCTCGTCGCCATTACCAACGATATCTACACGAAGGAAGATCAGCGTCTGTTGACCGTCGCCGGCGCTTTGCCCGCCGAGCGGATCATGGGCGTGGAAACGGGCGGCTGTCCGCATACCGCGATTCGCGAGGACGCGTCGATCAATCTCGAAGCGGTGGATCGCATGGTGTCGCGCTTCCCGGATGCAGATATCGTGTTCATCGAATCGGGCGGCGACAATCTGGCCGCGACGTTCAGCCCCGAACTCTCGGACCTGACCATCTACGTGATCGACGTGGCGGGCGGCGAGAAGATTCCGCGCAAGGGCGGGCCGGGCATCACGAAGTCGGATCTGCTCGTCATCAACAAGACGGACCTCGCGCCTCACGTCGGCGCGAATCTCGACGTCATGGCGTCGGATGCGAAAAAGATGCGCGGCGAGCGGCCGTTCGTCATGTGCAATCTAAAGGCGCTCGAAGGGCTCGATAGCGTGATTGCGTTCATCGAGAAGAAGGGCCTGCTCATCGGCTGAATGCCGCGCGGCCACCGGCGAACGGTGTCGCCAGCGGCCGCGCAGTTCCGGCTAACAAAACAGTTCAGCGAAACAGTTCAGCGCGGCCCGTGCCGCTGCTTCGCGCCGCCGCCCGCGCCGTGGTCTTTCCCGGCCTTGGTGTGATTCGCCGCATGCTGGCCGCTTGCGGGCTTGCTGCTGCTCGTCGTCGCAGGCTTGCCGGACTGCTTTTCTGCCTTGACGTCCTGCTCGGTCTTGCTGGTGGGCGGAGCTGTCTTCATGCTGGAGTCCTCTTCGTTCGCACAACGTTGAAACGATGCTTATCTCGCATGCGGATCGATCCGCGTGTGCCGGTCGCGTGTTTCCGACCGACCGTGCGCTTCATGCCTGTGCTGCATAGGCGATCGATCCATTCATCGTTTCGCAAGCGTCATTCCACGAACCGCATGGAGTCGGCCTGACCGAGCCGCCCACTCTCCTCTTCCAGCATGACGCTGAGGATTTCCACCGTCCGTTCCGTCGCTCCGCGATGCCGCGCCGCGAACGCCGCCGCCGCTGCGCTCATCGCGATGCGACGCGCCTTGTCGTTGAAGAGCTCGCGCAAGCCCTGAGCAAGCGCCTGCGGACTATCGACGCGCAACGCCGCGCCCGCCGCAATGGCGTCGTTGGTCGCCTGCGTGAAGTTGAACGTGTGCGGCCCGATGAGCACCGGCACGCCCGCGGCGCACGCTTCGATCAGATTCTGCCCGCCGAGCGGCAGCAGACTTCCGCCGATGAACGCGAGGTCCGCGGCTGCATAGTAGGCGCCGAGCTCGCCCATCGAATCGCCGAGCAAAACCTGCACGCTCGACGGCAACGGCGGCGGCACGTCCGCGCCCGATCCCGCCGCCACGGGCTTGGGCGCCCACACGGAACGGCGCGCGCTCGTCATGCCCACGGTCGCGATCAGCGCGGAGACTTCGTCGAAACGTTGAGGATGGCGCGGCACGAGAATGAGCAGCGCGTTCGGCACGTTCAAAGCGGCGAACGCGCGCAGCACGAGGGATTCCTCGCCATCGCGCGTGCTCGCCGCGACCCAGACGGGCCGCTCGCCGATGGCCGCGCGCCACGCCTGCCCGCGCGCGACGAGTTCGGGCGGCGCGGTCATGTCGAACTTGAGATTGCCGAGCACGGCCACGTTGCGCGCGCCGAGCGCGGTGAGCCGTTCGGCGTCCGTAGGCGTCTGCGCGAGCACGCGCGAGAAGCCGCCGAACACTTCGCGCACCGGACGCCCAAAGCGCGCCGCTCGCCGATACGACCGCTCCGACATGCGCGCATTCGTCAGCACGAGCGGCACGTCGGCGCGACGGCATTCGTCGATGAGCGTCGGCCAGACTTCCGTCTCCATCACGATGCCGATGGAGGGCCGCCACGCGCGCAGAAAACGCCGCACGAGATGCGGCAGGTCGTACGGAAGATAGCTGCGCATCACGCGATTGCCGAACAGCTCGACGCCCGTCGCGCGGCCGCTCGGCGTCATGTGCGTGATGAGGAGGCGCGCTTCGGGGTGCGCCTTCATCAACGCTTCGATGAGCGGCTGCGCGGCGCGCGTCTCGCCGACCGACACAGCATGCACCCAGATGAGCGGCGCGAGATCGTCGGCGCGGCGCGCGGGGCCGCGTCCGAAGCGTTCGCCGATATGCTCGCGATAGCCGCGCTCTTTGCGCGAGCGGATCAGAAGCCGCAGCACCGCGAGCGGCGCGACGATCCACCACATCGCGCGATAGATCGCCCTCAGCACGACAGCCGAGAGCGGCGCAGCGGGCGCGGACGGGGCGGAACGAGCGCCGCTCAAACGAGCGCCCTGCCCTTGAGCCGTTCGAGGATGCCGAGCGGCGCGTGATCGGGCCGCGCCATCGCTTTCACGGGCAGGAAGAAGGTCTGCTCCATCATGAACTGGCCGGACATCACCGCGTGCGAAGTCTGGTCGGAGAAACAGACCCACACCGAGCCGGGCGGAAACGGCATGGTTTCCTGCGGCGAGGACTTCTGATAATCGAGGTCGGCCTTCATCGCGTCGTGCAGATGCAGCATCAGATGGTCATACTCGCTGCGCTTGCTCTTGGTGATGTGCAGCAGATTCATGAGCCACGCCGAACCCGGCGCCTGCGGCTTGATGTCGGGCAAAAAGCGCCGCGCCATCTGCTCGAACGGCTCGCCGACGCGCCACACGCGCGGCGTGCCGTTGGGGTTCACGTTGGTGAAGACGCGCAGGATGCGCTCGCCGTAGTTGGGGCGCGACGGGAAGGCATCGACGTGCAGGCGGCTGTCGTCCTTGCGCCACGACGTTTCGCGCGTTTCCACCTGATGCAGCCGCAGACTCGTCGGCGCGACGCGCAGCTTGCCGTCGTATTCGGGAAAGAGGCCGTCGATGAGCGAGCGCGCATTCGCCTGATACCGCGCGATGAGCGAGCGCACCGCCGACTGCATCACGTTGTCGCCGAGCACGCCGTTGAGCGCGCCCCCGTTGGGCGCGAGGCTGATGTTCTTGCGCTTCGGGTCCGCGATTTTCGGGTCGAGCAGCGCGCGCTCGCCGCCTTCGATAGCAAAGCGCAGATTGGGAAAATAGAGGACCTTGCCGTCTTCCACGCCGGCAAGCAGCGCCTCGCGCGGCACCGACAGGTTCTTGCCCTGCCAGTCGCACGAAGTCACTTCGATGATTTGAGATTCCGTCATGTGCTCTCGAACTTGAGTTGGCTCGCGCACGGCGCCAAGGCGACTGACCCGACGCGTTACAGCAGGCCGAAACCTGCGAGCGCGGCCTTCACTTCCGAGAGCGTCGGATGCCGGCTCGCGTCGCCCAGGTTGATCACGTTCGGCGACCAGTAACCGCCTGTGCGCCATGCGGTCGAGAAATTGTACAACTCGACGGTCGGCCGCTTCAGCGCTGCGGCAATATGAACGAGGCCCGTGTCGACGCCGACGGTCGCGGCCGCGCCGTCGATCAGGCCGACCACGGCGGGCAGCGAGAGCTTCGGCGGCACGATGGCTGCCGCGCCGAACTCCTTCGCGAGCTTCTCGCTCGTCGCGCGCTCGGCCTCGCTGCCCCACGGCAGGACGATGGACGCGCCGCGCGTCACGAGCGCCTGTCCCAGTTCGATCCACGCGGCTTCAGGCCATTGCTTGTCCGCGCGAGACGTGGCGTGCACGAAGGTGACGTAGGGCACCGGCAGATTCAGCCCGAGCGCGGACACGGCGAGCGCGGCGCGGCGCGTGTCGATGCCGAAGTCGATGTCGTCGGTCGTCTGCGGGCGCGGCAAATCGAGCGCGGCGGCGACGAGCTGGCGCGTGCGCTCGACGACATGCGTGCGCGGCTCGATCGGCACGCGCCGGTCATAGAAGAAGCGCACGGGCCATTCGAAGCCCGCGCCGTCCGTGCGATTCGCAAGTCCGACGAGCGGCCCGCGCGCCCAGCTCGCGACCCATGCGGTCTTGATGAGCCCCTGGCAATCGATGACGAGATCGTACTTCTCGGCCGCCAGTTCACGCCGGAACTTGGCGATCTCGCGCCAGTTCGCCGCGGACGCGAAACCCTTGCGCCAGCGTCTGAGCGAGAACGGAATCGCGCGGCGCACGCCACTGACCAGTTCGACGAGGCTCGCGAAACTCTCTTCCACGAGCCAGTCGATTTGCGCATCGGGATAGCGGCGGCGAATGTCGGCGATGGCCGGCATGTTGTGAACGACGTCGCCAAGCGACGACACCCGGACGATCAGGATCTTTTGCACGCTGTGAGAAAGAGGCGCTGGCTCGCGCGACGAAGAGGAAACGGGAGCGGGGATTTTAGCGCGGGTTGGTTGGGAGGCGGGGTGGTTCACGAGTCGGGGAAGCTCTTTCGCGGCAAAAAAGTCGGTAACATGCTGATGACCGGTGAAGCTGAACCGAATATCCGATCAAGAAAGGAGTACGCGATGGGAACGCGTTACGAACAGGACGTCGTGGCATGGGCGCGCGAGCAGGCAGCACTGCTGCGTGCTGGTAACTTCTCGGCCATCGACGTGGAACATATCGCAGAGGAAATCGAGGACGTGGGCAAGAGCGAGCAACGAGAACTATCGAGCCGCATGGCGGTGCTGCTGGCGCATTTGCTCAAATGGCAATATCAGCCGGGACGCCGTGGTTCGAGCTGGCAACGCACGATCAAGGAACAGCGCCGCGCCGTGGGCGTGGCCCTGCAAAAGACGCCCAGCCTGAATGCTTCATTGCGCGACCCGGATTGGCTCGTAGGTACATGGGCCGATGCCGTGTCCAAAGCGGCTGAAGAAACGGGCTTGGATGTCTTTCCGGAAGAACTTCCGTGGTCGGCTGACCAGATCCTCTCGCCCGCGTTCTACCCCGAATAAGCAAACAAAAACGGCGCGACCTCCCGATCGCGCCGTCTTCGCAAAGCCCCGATCAGAACGGCAGCTTCGCGTCCGCCTTCTCCGCCAGAATCACGCGGCGGAAGTCTTCCTGAATGCGCTTCAATGCTTCTTCGCTATCCGCTTCGAAACGCATCACGACCACGGGCGTCGTATTCGACGAACGCGCGAGACCGAAGCCATCCGGGTATTCGACGCGCAAGCCGTCGATCGTCAGCACGTCGTCCGCGCCTTCGAACTTCGCCGATTTCTGCAGACGCGAAATGAGTTCGAAGTTCTCGCCCTCTTCCAGCTTCAATTGCAGTTCCGGCGTCGACAGCGAGTTCGGCAGGTCGTTGAGCAGCTTGCTCGGATCGTCCACGCGCGACAGGATTTCGAGCATGCGCGCGCCCGTGTACAGGCCGTCGTCGAAGCCGTACCAGCGGTCCTTGAAGAACACGTGGCCGCTCATCTCGCCCGCGAGCGGCGCGCCCGTTTCACGCAGCTTCGCCTTCACGAGCGAGTGGCCCGTCTTCCACATCACCGGCTCGCCGCCCTGGTCGCGTACCCACTTCGCGAGATTGCGCGTGCACTTCACGTCATAGATGATCTGGCCGCCCTTGTTGCGCGACAGCACTTCCTGCGCGAACAGCATCAACTGACGATCGGGGTAGATCACCTGACCGTCCTTAGTCACGACGCCGAGACGGTCGCCGTCGCCATCGAATGCGAAGCCCACTTCGGCGTCCGTTTCCTTCAGCGCGCGAATCACGTCCTGCAGATTCTCGGGATGCGCCGGGTCCGGGTGATGGTTCGGGAAATTGCCGTCGATGTCCGTGAACAGTTCGACGAGTTCGCAGCCGAGCGCCTTGAAAAGACGCGGCGCGAGTCCGCCCGCGACGCCGTTGCCCGTATCGACGACGATCTTCATCGCGCGCACCGGCTTCACGTCCGACACGATGCGGTCGAGATACATCTGCGATACGTCGAACTCGGTGTAGCTGCCTTCGCCCGAGCTGAAGTCGTCATTGACGATACGCTGATACAAGCCCTGAATCTGCTCGCCATAGATGGCCGCGCCGCGCAGGACCATCTTGAAGCCGTTGTAATCGGGCGGATTGTGGCTGCCCGTCACGACGATGCACGAATCCACGCGCCGTTCGCCCGTTGACAAAGGCAGCGGCACGCTCGCCGCGAAATAGCCGACGGGCGTGGGCACCATGCCGACATCGATCACGTCGACGCCCGCTTCCCGCAGGCCGTTCGCGAGCGCGCCGACGAGTTCGGGACCGGAGAGCCGGCCATCGCGCGCGACGACGACCGAATCGCCGCCCTGCTTGCGGATCTCGCTGCCGAACGCGCGGCCGATGCTCTTCGCGACATCGCTATCGACCGTCTTGCCGACGATCCCGCGAATGTCATACGCCTTGAAAATGGACTGGGATACTTGGCTCATGAGATGGCTACCTCTTCTGTATTAATTGATGAATTCTCGGCGATGCAGCCATAAGGGCGTGCAGGTCGTGACGATATGAGCGCGCCCGACCACACCAGCATGCGCGCGAACGACTGCGAGGCATGACATGACGAATGCTGCGCATGCGTATTCGAGCATCGCGAAACAGGCAAGCCAGTTTGAAAGCTCGTGCGAAGGAAGCCTTTCCGTTCGCACTTATAATCGCTGTCTTTCAGCGCCTTCGACGTTGCGCGCCGCGGTTCAAGCCTGCGCATTCATTCTAATCCAATGCCTATACGCTCTTTCGCCTTCTGCCCGACGAATGAGGCGCGTTCGCGCGCAAACGCACAAAACTTGACCCACATTCACGGTGATACGCGTCCCCGCACGCTACTGCACAGCGAACAGGTTCCAGTAGCACGCTGCGTGCCTGAGCGCCCGGACGGACGACACGCATGAAGATGCTCATGCGCTCGGGCAATCCGGACGTCGCCCGCGCGCTCACCAACATCGTCTGGCTGGGGCTGGAACGGCTCACGCAGATTGCTGTCGCCATCGTCATTTCGGGCCTGCTCGCGCGCTATCTCGGCCCCGATGCGTTCGGCAAATGGCAATACGCGAACACGCTCTTGCTCGTCATCGCGCCGATCACATGGGTGTGCGGCGCGGAGATTCTGGTGCCGACCATCGTCGCGAAGCCGCCCGCCGAAACCGGCGCAGTGCTCGGCAGCGCGTTCGTGCTGCGCATGAGCGTGTCCGTCGTCGCGCTCTTGCTGACGTGGGCATGGATCGCGGTAGGCGGCGTGGACCCGCTCGTCGGCGCGATGCTCGCGGGGCTTGCCGTCACCATGCTGTTTCGCGAGCCGTTCATCGGCGTCATCAACGCGTGGCTGCAAAGCATGACCTACAGCAAGCCGCAATTGATCGCGAGCATGTTCACGGCCATCGCAAAGGCCGCGCTCGTGTATCTGCTCGTGCGCATGGCCGCGCGCGCGTCGAGCTTCGGCTGGCTGTGGGCGCTGGAAGCCGCGGTGATCGGCGCGGCGCTCGTCGTCTATTACATGCGACGTCATGGCGGCACGCTCGGCTGGCGCTTCGATCGCACGCTCTTTCGGCACTTCGCGAGCGCAGGCACCGTGTTTTGGCTCGGGCTCATTTGCATGTATCTGTTCCTGAAGCTCGACCGGTTGATGCTCGCGCATCGCGTGTCGTTTGCGGAGCTTGGGCTCTATTCGGCCGCGCAACAGTTGAACGAGAACTGGATCGCGCTCGCGCTGATGCTTTCGCAAACCATCGCGCCGGCGTTCGTGTATCGCGAGCAGGAAACACCGCGCCTCAAGCGCAACCTGCTGCGCCTTTTCGCCATGACCGCCGCGCTGATGATCGCGGGCGCCGCCGTTCTCGATGCGCTCGCGGGCTTCATCATCGCGCGCGTGTTCGGGCCGAACTATGCGGGCGCGGCGAGCATTTTTCGCTGGGCCGTGTGGCTCTCGGTACCTGCGGGCATCGAGGCCATCGGCAATCTCGTCGTGCTGAAGTTTCAGGCCAGATACGTGCTGTTGTCGAAGTGGCTGCTTGCGCTCGCCGTCGCATTCGCGGTGAACGCGTGGGCTATTCCCCGCTTCAACGGATACGGCGCGCTCGTCGGTCTGGCGGCGGGTTATCTCGCGGCGGCGTCGGTCAACTTCTACTACATTCGATTCCGGCTGCGCGCATGAACGCCCTATCCGATGTCGCCATCCTCATGCCCGCGTTTAACGGCCAGTCCGAAGTGGAACGCACGCTCGCGTCGTTTCGCGAGGCGTCGCCGGTGCGCGTGTTGATCGTCGATGACGGCAGCACGCCGCCGATCTCCGCGCCTGTCATCGACGGACTCGACGTGGAGATCCTGCGCATGGCGAAGAACGTCGGCATCGAGCGCGCGTTGCAAGCGGGCATCGACGCGCTCGCTGAACGCGGCATCCGCTACGCGGCGCGCATCGATGCGGGCGATCTCGCGACGCCCGGCCGCCTCGCGAAGCAACGCGCGTATCTGGAGGCGCATCCGCATGTGGCGGTGCTCGGCATGTGGACGCATGTCGTCGCGACGAACGGCGCGCCGCTTTTCGACCTTAGGCCGCCCACCGATACGGCTGCGATTCGCCGCGCCATGCTCGCGCGCTCGTGCTTCGCGCATCCGTCGCTGATGCTGCGTGTCGATGCGGTGCGCGAGGTGGGCAACTATCGCGCGGACTATCGCGCGGCCGAAGACCTCGATCTGGTGCTGCGTCTCATGACGCGCTACGACGGCGCGAATCTGCCGGAATTCGGCCTCTTTTACGAACTGAACGAAGCGGGCATCAGCGCGACCAAGCGCCGGACACAAGCGCTGTCAACGCTGCGCCTGCAATTGCGTTACTTCCGTGCGGCGAATCCGTTCGACTGGATCGGCGTCGCGAAAAGCATCGCTCACTTGCTGCTGCCCTATCGCGCGCTGCGCGGACTCAAGGCGAAGCTCTTCAAGGCATCGTCGCCGGCATGAGACCGGCGGCATCGCGCGACACAACCATAAGCACCGGATGAACAAAGCCCAGTCCAGCCTACGCATCGCCCTCGTGTGCAACACGGCGTGGGCCATTTACACGTATCGTCGCGGCGTGCTGCGCATGTTGACCGAACGCGGCGCGCAGGTGACGATCATCGCGCCGCGCGACCGCACGTTCGAGCCGCTCATCGAAATGGGCTGCCGTTGCGTCGAATTGCCGGTGGCGTCCAAGGGCACGAACCCGCGTGAAGACCTCAGGACGATGATGGCGCTGTACCGCGAATATCGCGCGACGCGCCCGCATCTCGTGTTCCATTACACGATCAAGCCGAACATCTACGGCTCGCTTGCCGCGATGTTGGCGCGCGTGCCGTCCATCGCGGTGACGACGGGTCTGGGCTACGTGTTCATTCAGAAGAGCCGCACCGCGCAGATCGCCAAGCGTCTTTATCGCTTCGCGTTCCGCTTTCCGCGCGAGGTGTGGTTCCTCAATCGCGACGATCATCAGGCTTTTGTGGATGAGAACCTGCTCGCGCATCCCGAGCGTGCGCGTCGTTTGCACGGAGAAGGCGTCGATCTGGATGACTTCTCGCTCGTGCCCTTGCCGCGCCGCGAAGACTTCGTGTTCATACTCATCGGGCGGCTGCTGTGGGATAAGGGCGTCGCCGAATACGTCGAGGCGGCGCGGCGTTTGCGCCGGCGTTATCCGCACGCGCGTTTCCAATTGCTCGGGCCCGTGGGCGTGGATAATCCCAGCGCGATCAGCCGCACGGACGTCGAGGCGTGGGAACGTGAGAATATCGTCGAGTATCTGGGCGAAGCAAACGATGTGCGCCCGCTCGTCGCGGCGGCCGATTGCGTCGTGCTGCCGTCGTATCGCGAAGGCGTGCCGCGCACGCTGATGGAAGCCTGCGCGATGGGCCGCCCAATCGTCGCCACGGACGTTCCCGGCTGCCGCGAAGTGGTCGAACACGGCGTAAACGGCCTGCTTTGCAAGGTCAAAAGCGCGGACAGCCTCGCGGAACAACTCGAACGCATGCTGACGCTGCCGATCGAAGAACGCGAGGCGATGGCCCAACGCGGCCGCGAGAAAGTCGCTCGCGAATTCGACGAGAAGAACGTCGTCGAACGATACAAGAGCACAATACACGCCATTACCGGCATTTCACTCTGATTTGCGCTTCCTGGAGAGCACATGATGAACGGCAACATGTCGCCGAACGACGCTGGACAAGGTACCAAGGGCACGATTCTCGTGACGGGCGGCGCGGGCTTCATCGGTTCGCATACGTGCGTCGAATTGCTCGACGCGGGTTACGACGTCGCGGTGATCGACAACCTCGTCAATAGCCGCGCCGAATCGCTGAACCGCGTGGAGCGCATCACGGGCAAGCGCGTCGCGTTCTATCAGGAAGACGCACGCGACGAAGCCGCGCTGAACCGCATTTTCGACGCACACGCCATCACCGGCGCGATCCATTTCGCGGCGCTGAAGGCCGTGGGCGAATCGGTCGCGAAGCCGATCGAGTATTACAGCAACAACATCGGCAGCCTGCTCGCGGTGCTCAACGTGATGCGCGAACGGAACGTCCGCAACTTCGTGTTCAGCTCATCTGCAACGGTGTACGGCGTGCCGCAAAGCGTGCCCATCGACGAGAGCTTTCCGCTTTCGGCGACGAACCCGTATGGTCAGTCGAAGCTCATCGCCGAACAGATTCTGCGCGATCTCGAAGTCTCCGATCCGTCGTGGCGCATCGCGACGCTGCGCTACTTCAACCCGGTCGGCGCACATGAAAGCGGTTTGATCGGCGAGGACCCGGCAGGCGTTCCGAACAACCTGATGCCGTATGTCGCGCAGGTCGCGGTCGGCAAGCTGGACAAGCTGCGCGTATTCGGCAGCGATTACGATACGCACGACGGCACCGGCGTGCGCGACTATATTCATGTGGTGGATCTGGCGCGCGGCCACATTGCAGCCATCGACGCACTGCGCTCGCTCGATCGCAGTTTCGTCGTCAATCTCGGCACGGGCCACGGTTATAGCGTGCTGGATGTCGTGAAGGCGTTCGAAGCAGCCTCGGGCAAGCGCGTGCCGTATGAACTCGTGCCGCGCCGCCCCGGCGATGTGGCTTCGTGCTACGCCGATCCCGCCGCGGCCGCGAAGTTGCTCGGCTGGCGCGCGGAACACGGCATCGAGCGCATGTGTGCCGATCACTGGCGCTGGCAGTCGCAGAACCCGCAAGGGTTCGCATAAAGCGGCGCCGAGCCTCGCATCGTCCATTAGCGGCGATGCGAGGCGGCTGTCATCAACTGGTCTACTTTCATGCTTAGTTTCGCGCTTGCTTTTCTGGTCTCGCTCTTCGTGACCTTGTTGATCGTGCGCTTTGCGCACTTGCAGGAAGGCGTGCTCGGCGATACCGATCTCGCCGGCGTGCAGAAGTTTCACGCGCGGCCGGTTCCGCGCATCGGCGGCGTCGGCATTCTGTGCGGACTCGCCGCCTCCGCCGTGCAATTGCGATGGAGTTATCCGCTCGTGTCGGGCGGCATCCTCGGCATCATCGCGTGCGGCTTGCCTGCGTTTCTCTCCGGGCTTCTGGAAGACTTGACCAAGCGCGTGACGCCGCTCGTGCGTCTCATCTGCACAATGGCCGCTGCCGGTCTCGCGTATGCGCTGCTCGATATCGCGGTGACGCGAATCAGCGTGCCGCCGCTCGATTTTCTGCTCTCCTACGCAATCATTTCTTGCGCGGTGACGGTGCTCGCCGTCGCGGCGCTCGCCAACGCGGTGAACATCATCGACGGCTTTAACGGCCTCGCGTCGATGGTCACGTTCATGATGTTCGCGTCGCTCGCTTACGTCGCGTTCCAGGTTCACGATCCGGTCGTGCTGTCGGGATCGCTCATCATGATGGGCGCGGTGATGGGCTTCTTCATCTGGAATTTTCCCGCCGGCCTCATCTTTCTCGGCGATGGCGGCGCGTACTTCGTCGGCTTCATGCTCGCGGAACTCGCGATCATGCTCGTCATGCGCAACCGCGATGTATCGGCATGGTATCCGGTGCTGCTCTTCATGTACCCGATCTTCGAGACGTGCTTCTCGATCTATCGCAAGAAGTTCATTCGCGGCATGTCGCCCGGCATTCCGGACGGCGTGCATCTGCATATGCTCGTCTACAAGCGGCTGATGCGCTGGGCCGTCGGCGTGCAGAACGCGCGCGAACTCACGCGGCGTAACTCGCTGACCTCACCCTATTTGTGGTTGCTATGCCTCATCGCGGTGATTCCCGCGACGCTCTTCTGGCGTCATACGGTGCATCTGTTCTGCTTCGTCGTGGTATTCGCGGCCACATACGTCTGGCTCTATGTCAGCATCGTTCGCTTCAAGGTGCCGCGCTGGATGGTGTTTCGCCGGCCGCATCCGGTGAAGAAGTAGTCCATTGCGCACGACCACAACGCCGCCTTCTTTCGGGCGGCGTTGTCGTTTTGGTGCCTTATTTCAGGTGCTTTGCGAAAAAATCGGCTGTGCGCGTGTTCGCGAGCTTCGCTGCCGCCGCATCGTAGTGCGCGCCATGATGGCGCGCGAAGGCATGGTGGCAGCCCGGATACGTGTACGCCTCGATGTTGGCGTGACCTTGCACGGCGGCCAATACGCGATTGCGCGCATCGGCATCGATGAACTCGTCCTGTTCCGCCAGATGAATGAGCAACGGCGCCGTGATCTTCGGCAACTCGCTCAAGTGCTGGTCCGTGCCGCCGCCGTAGTATGAAACGGCGGCGTCGATATCGGTGCGCGCGGCCGTCAGAAACGACAAGAGGCCGCCCAGACAGAAGCCGACCGAACCGACCTTGCCCTGCACTTGTTCCAGACCGCGTGCGAAGCCGATGGTCGCGGCGATATCCTCGACGCCCGTGTTCAGGTCGAATGCGTTGTAGTACTTCATCGCCTGCTGCCACTCGGCCTCGGTGCGATCGGTGAGATTCACATTCGGCTCGATTCGCCAGAACAGGTCAGGACATAGCGCGACATAACCTTGTCGCGCGTATTCGTCGGTGGTTTCGCGCATGTCGCCGTTGATGCCGAAGATTTCCTGCAGAACGACGATGGCAGGCGCAGGCGTTTGCGCCGGATACGCGACGTAGGCGTCGAAATCGCCATCGGGCGTCGAGATGCTGAGCATATCGGACATGTGTGTCTCCATTGAGCGGCACTACGCTATTTCATAGGCGAAAAAAGAAACGCGCGCCAGCATCGAATGGCTGGCGCGCGCTGCGCATTTCTCCGCGACGCGTAGAACTTGCCGCTTCAGGCCGGCGCAGGACGCGGCAAGCGTTGCGTCACATCTCGCGCGACGGCGAGATAACGCGCGGCCGTATCCGCAAGCGTCAGGCCGTTGAGCGGCCGGTGCGCGCGTGGCTGGCCGAGCGCGACGACGAGCGCATCCGCATAGGCTTTCGTATCGTCGGGATCGCACAGGCGCACGCTCGGAAAGTCCGCCGCGAAACTGAACGGACGAATCGTGCTCGCGACTACAGGCACGCCGGACGCGAGCGCTTCCAGAAACGCGATGCTGTGTCCTTCCGACCGAGAAGGCATGGCAAACACATTCGACGAGAACAGCAGTTCCGCCACGTCGGAACGCGGACCTTGCAGACTCACGTTCTTCGAAAGCCCGAGCTTCTCGATCAGATCGCCCACGGCCGCGTGATACGCCGGATCTTCGATCACGCCGCACAACAGCAGCCGCGCATCCGGCACGCGCTGAACGACTTGCTCGAACGCGTGCACGGTCGAAAGCTGATTCTTCACCGACGTATAGCGCCCGATCTGCAAGATCTGCTGCGATGCGTGACCCGTCGTGCTCGCCGAACGCATCGAGAAGCGGGACATGTCGACGCCGTTCGGAATGAGCGTCATTGAAGGATGACGCCCGACCGCGCCGACGTAATCGTCGATATTCGCAGGCGACACCGCGATGACCGCGCGCGCCCGCCGCGAGAGCATGCGCTCGACGCGCCGGAACATGCGGCTCTCGAAGTCGTTGGTCGCCGAGTGCATCACATAGACGACCGGCACCGCGAGCGGCAACATGCGCGCATAGAACGCGGGAATGGTCGCGTGCGCGAAGAGCACGTCCGCCTGATACGCGCGGATCGTTCGATGCAGTTCCAACAGCTTGCCGAAGCGTCCGTGCATGCGGTCCGGAAAGAGACACTGCACGCCGTTCGCGACGAGTTCCGCCTGCAGCGCGGTGAAGTCGTCATGCGGCGGCATGAGCGACGCAATGGCCACCGTCTCGCCGCTTCTTTGCTGATGAATCGCCAGGTCTTTCGCCAATACCTCGGCGCCGGAAAGTCGCGGCGCCAGGACGAGATGTACGATGCGCATTTCAAGCCTCTCTGACGATGCGATAAAGCATCCACGCCGTTGCCGATGCAAGCCCCGCGGTCATGGACCACGCGATGCCCGTCACGCCCCACAGATGCGTGGCGATGGGCACCGTCACGCACAGCACGACTGCCTGCACGATGGACGCATGCGTCGCCACCTTCGGCATGCCGCTCGCGCGCAGCCACGACACGAGCACCGCGATCACCGCACCGATCGCCATGTTGATGACGAAGATACGGAAGAGCGGCACCGCCGACAGCCACGCCGGCCCGAGCACGAGATTGAAGAGCGGCTCGGCCGCGACGCGCAATGCAACGACGAGCACGGTGAGCCCCACCGCCGCGAGCAACAGATAGCGGCGAAAGAGCTTGCGCGCCCCCGCGACATCGCGCCGATGATGCTCCGAGAAAGTCGGAAACAGATACTGCGACATCGCGATGGCGGCATCGGCAAGCAACATTTGCGCGAGCTTCGACGACATCTGATAGGCGCCCAATTGCAGCGGCCCGAGCAGCTTCGCGACGACGACCTTGTCGAACTGGTTCAGCAGAAGATTGACGACGCTGCCCGCCCAGATCCAGCGGCTGAAGTTCACGTAATGCGAGATTCCCGCGAACGAGAAGCGAATAGGCGGACGCGGCGACATGGCGGTCCATGTCAGCGTCGTCTTCAATAGCTCGCCCGCGACGAGGCCGATCAGCACCGAGTACGCGCCCGCGCCCGACAACGCGCATGCGAGGCCGACAGCGCAGTCGGTGAACGCGGCCGACGTCTCCACGCCCGCGAGCTTCTGAAAGCCGCGTTGCCGTGTCACCGTGAAGTACGCAGGCGATGCGACGCCCCGCACCATCGGCAATACGGCGGCAAGCAGAATCAGCCCGATGGAGCCGCCCAAGTGGAACTGGCTCGTCATGAACGGCGCAAGCGCGGCGATCAAGAGACCGATCACTATGCCGCGCATCGCGAGCGTGGCCCATACCGCGCCGAGCTCGCTTTGCGAGGGCGCATCGCGTCCCTGCACGACGGCCTGTGCAAGCCCGGTATCGGACAACGCTTCCGCGATCGCGACCGCGAGCAGCGCGATGCTGACCGCGCCGATCGCTTCAGGCCCGAGAATGCGGCCGATGGCGAGAAACTTGAGCGCGACGAAGCCGCGCACGACCACTTGTTGAAGGAGCACCCAGAAGGCCGCATCGTGCTCGAACCGCGCGCGTGCTGGCAAGAAGGATAGCCGGACAGATCTCACTCACATTCCCCGTACTGCTGTATTTCGATTCGTGGCGCCGCGATATGTCGGTATCGCGTGCGATCCACCTTGCGCGTCGCGCGCGCGTCCTGTCCGAATGACAGGTACGCGCGAGGCCCGCGCTTCTTTTCAGGCGACTGTGGGAAAAATAGCGTGGCCGTCGGGGTTGCGGACGCCAACGCGTAGCACTATTCGGCAAGGGTGCGCGTTATCGCGGGTTGACGGTTGGCGTTTGGTGTTCTTCACCACATCGCGCGACGCGGATAAGCGCTGAAATATGGCCATTCAATGCGCGGGCGCGGTGTTACGTTCGATCTCCGACGACACACCATGTCTGATTAGAAAACACCATGACGGATGCCACTTCACGATGAACGATACCGTTCTCATCATCGAGCCTGATTTCAGCGGTCACCGCTGGCGTTACGCGCAATGGGCCGCGAATGCTTATATGGAAGCGGGCTTGCGCTGCCTGATCGTCACCGAGCCGCGCAATGCCGGGCATGCGCTCGTGAAGCAGATCCAGGAGCAAGGCAACGACGCGCTTAACATCACGTTCGTTGCGCCGCCGGAGCACGGCACGCGCAAGGGGCTCGGGTCCATCAGCTATATGCGCGCGCATGCGAACTTCAAACACGCCTATGCGGTAGCGAGCCGCGAACGCAAGGTGGCGCTCGTCGTCGTGCCGTATGTCGACTACTTTCTGCTCGCGTTGCCGTTTCTGCGCTCGCCGTTCGGCAATACGCCGTGGGTCGGCGTCACCATGCGCTCGAACTTCCATCATCATCTCGTCGGCGTGCGCGCGCCGCGCCGGCCTCTTATCAATGCGGTGAAGTCGCGGCTATTTGCGCGTGCCATTCGCGTGGGCGGCATGAAGACGCTCTTGACTATCGACCCGACGCTGCCCGACTGGTGGAAGCGCAACGGCGGCCATGCGCACGGAACGAGCATCGACTATCTCGCCGATCCGTTTCCTGACGCGCATGCTGCGGAGCCATCGGCGGCGAGGCGCAGGCTCGGCCTGTCGAAAGGCATGCACGTGCTCGTCTATGGCGCGATCAACGACCGCAAGGGCATCTTCGAGTTGATCGAAGCATTGGCGCAGCGTAAGGACGGCGTGCACACGCCGAAGCTGGTGATCGCGGGTGCTCAGGACAAGGACGTACGCGCGCTGTTGAGCGAAGCCGCAGGCAAGCTCTTGCCCGCGCCGATGGTGCTGGACCGCTTCATTTCGAGCGAGACGGAGCTCGACCTCTTCTCCGCCTGCGATGTCGTCTGGCTCGGTTATAAAGGCCACTACGGCATGAGCGGCGTGCTCGTGCAGGCATTCCGCTTCGGCAAGCCGGTCATTGCAACGGCCGATGGTCTGATCGGTTGGTTCTGTCGCACGGGCGAGCTAGGACCGGTGATCGACGATCTCACGCCGGGCTCGATCAATCGCGCGCTCGACGATGTTCTCGCGCGCCGCAAGCGGCCCGTCGTCGCCGGACATCTGCTGGAGCGCAATACGCTCGGACAATTCAAAGAAACACTGCGCCAGGCGATCGCCTGACGCAGTCAGCATGACGCCGGTTCTTGCGATCATCGCAGGAACCGGCTGATTCGCATCAAGCCTGCTTTCCGACCACTTCCACCGCGTCCACCACCTTCTGCGTTTGCGCTTTCCGCTTCGCGGGGAAGAGCGCATCGCGCATGCGCAGGAACGGGAACTCCACCGCACGCGTCGTCACGTACCCGACCACGATCGCAATGGCGAACTGAGCCGCCATGATGACGCCCCACGCGGGTATCGCCGGAAGATGCAGCGCGGCCGCCTTGCGGATGAGGATATCGCCCGGTGCGAGCGCCAGCGAATGCCACAGGTAGATGCCATAGGAATACACGCCGATCCACCCGATCAGCCGATAAAGCCGCGACTCGCGAATGCGCCCCGAGTACTCGACCGTCAGCACGATGAGCGCGCAGAACCCGATGGCCTGCACGGTATAACCAATGCTTTGGTCCAGCTCCACGTTGCGCGTGCCGAACACGAGCCACAGCACGAGCCCCGCGACGGCGGCCAACAACAGGCCCTTTCTCTCTGCGATACCGCGATACACCGCAGGCTTCAGCCAATAGAGCGCGGCGAGCATGACCCCGAACAACAGGCTGTCGATGCGGTATTGCGTATAGAAGAACGTGCCTTCCAGATCGCCGTGATAGACCGCGATGGTCCGCGCAATCAGCACCGCGACGCAGATCGACGCAAGCACGCTGAGAATCGTGTTGATGCGCGTCTGCCACCGCGCGAACACGATGAGCAGCAGCGGCAGGAACAGATAGAAGTGCTCTTCGACCGCGAGGCTCCACGTCTGCGCAATCGACGAACCAAAATAGTTCTGCATGTGCGTGAGGTTCTGCACGAGGAACGTATTCGTCGGATGCCGTCCCACCAGCACATGAAAAAGAATCAGCGCGTAGTACGCGGGCCAGATCTTGAAGAGGCGTCGCACGATGAAGCGCGCGGCGTCGATGCGTCCTTCCTGCGCATACTGCTTGAGCAGCAGGCCGCCGACAAGAAAGCCGCTCAACGTGAAAAACAGATTCACGCCTTCGTGCCCGAAGCTCTTGAGCGGATACTCGATCGCGGCAATGAACGCGCTGCCGGTCGGGTATGAGTGAAAGTGATACCCCATGACTGCGATGATGGCGAGTCCCCGGATGAAATCGAGCTCGATCGATCGATTGGGTCCTGGCATGCGTGTGGCGCCGAAAAGGCTCATGGCCTTCCCCCCTGTCTGCGAAGGTCTTATGTTGCTTATGTTGTATTGGATGCCTCGCCGCCGGGAGTCCTCATATCGGCGCACGCACGCGCATCGCGGATGTCATTTGGTCAATGCCGCCACTGACCCGCGAGGGCCAATTGGCGGCATGACCATAATCGTTCCGGAATAGCGGCGTGATCCGCCAGAATCGCATCGTTGCCGGACAGCGCCGCGCGCGCTATGCGGCATCGACAACATAGCCGTTGGTGCTCTACAAAGGGCGCTTGAGCGAGCGTGGCGCGGCGCACATGGGCGACCGTCGTTTCTCGCCGAACGCTAGTCGCAAAACGCCGCCGCGACGGCGTGCGCTTTTGGCCGCTGATATATTCGACCCACAAATACGGGGTACCCGGGGACCGTCGCTCAAGCTGATTCAAACACACAACACGCGACACCAGGCTTCCAGGGCACGAAGCGGATCCAACCGCGAGAAGTAAAGCTCGACGAGCTTTGCCATCTAAAGAGAACGCCATGCGCAACAAGTTCGCCGTCGTCTGGATCTGGCTATTTCTGCTTCCGCTCGCATTCGACTTCAAGGGCGCGGAAACGGCCAGCAAAGCCATCCAGATTCTTCTCACCGTTCCCGCGATATTCGCAGGCGGCGCGCTTCTGCTGATCGCGCCACGCTTTGCGCAACGCTCGCGGCTGCGCACATGGGTCACGTCGCTCTTCATGCTGACCATCGTCGGCAGTATCGCGACGCAATTGATCCAGGGCAATGATTCGGGCAACTACATGCGCGTGATCCTGCCCTTCGCGCTCATGCTGCTCGGCTATCTCGTCGCGTGCCGTCCGTGGGACTCGCAACGCCTCGAGCAGTTCGAACGCGCGATGTACTGGTCGATGATCGCCTCGCTGATCTTCAGCTTCGTCTATGGCATGGCCACGGGCGGCGGGCTGGAGAACGTGCGTTTTCGCATCGTGTCGGTCACGTTCCTTTGTTTGCAGGGGCTTCTGCTGCATGAGTTCGTCATCGCCAAGCGCATGACCAAGTTCACGGTGCTGCTCTTTCTTGCGACCGTCGTAATCGAGCTGTTGAGCGTGACGCGCAGTCTGCTCGTCGGCACCGTGCTCCTCTTCGCTTATGCGACGTGGCTTGCCGCGCCGTCCGTCAAACATCTCTTCACGGCGGCGCTGCGCGCGATCATGATCGCCTCGCTGCTCGGCGCAATGGTCGCCGCGTCCGCCGCGTTCTTCCCCGGCGTGGCCGAGCACTGGTCGCAGCGCCTGAACTTCGCGAAGGCCACCGAATCGGGCCGCGATCCGACGACCATCACGCGTCTCGCCGAAATGAAGGACCAGTACGATCAGACCACGTCCGACACGCTCGCGGTTCTCGTCGGCAAGGGCTACGGTCACGATTATCGCTATTCGCCGACCTACTTGCCGGACCTCGCGGGCCAGTTCACGAAGAAGGACTTTTACGCGATCAAGGAATGGGCGGCGGGCCATAACTTCTGGGTCTATCAGTTGTTCGCCGGCGGCATTCTCTTCGGCATCGCATTGCCTGCCGCCGTGCTGTGGGCGCTCTACCGCGGGTCGATGGCGTACCGCTCGTGGCGCAATCGCGCGCCCGATGCGATGTATCTGCCGGTGCTCGGCCGCGCGTTGCTGGTCGTGGCCGCGCTGCCCGCCACCTCCGTCGGCGGCAATCCGCTCGGCAATCGCTTCTCGGGCATCGTATTCGGCGTGGCGCTCGGGCTGCTCGTTGCGGCATTCGCGCGCATCGCTCATGCCATGCGCACGCAGTCGGTGAATCGACGTTCGTTCAGGACGCCTTACGGACGCGCGAACGACGATGTTCACGCCGACTGGCGCCCCGAATGGCGTCCGTACGGCCCGCAGCCGGAACTGAAACCCGCGCAAGCACCGGGACTCGCACACGAGCATCACGGCGAAAGCCGGCACGACGCGCCGCCGGGAGCGAGCAGCTTCGCACCGTCCGCATAAAAGGCTTCGAAAAGCCAGCGGGCCTAATACGCTAACGAATCGGGGATCGTTTCGCCATGAAGATTTTGCACCTGCTTTCCACTGTCGATCCGCGTGCGGGCGGCCCAACCGAAGGCGTGCTGCAAAGCGGCCTCAGCATGCGGTCGATGGGGCATGAAATCGAAGTTGTCTCGCTTGATGCACCCGATGCGCCGTATCTCGGCGCCTTTCCGCTGCGTCTGCATGCGCTCGGCCCGTCGCGCGGCTTCTATGGCCTCTGCCCGCGGCTCGTACCTTGGCTGAAGGAGCATGCCGCGCGCTTCGATGCGGTGATCGTCAACGGTCTCTGGCAGTACCACAGCTTCGGCGCATGGAAAGCATTGCGCGACAGCGACGTGCCCTACTACGTGTTCCCGCACGGCATGCTCGATCCGTGGTTCAAGCGCACGTATCCGCTCAAGCATCTGAAGAAGTGCCTGTATTGGCCGTGGGCCGAATATCGGGTACTGCGCGATGCGCGGCGCGTGCTCTTCACGACGCAGGAAGAACGCTTGCTCGCGCGCCAATCGTTCAGGATGTATCGCGCGAAGGAAGAAGTGGTGGCGTTCGGCACGCGTCAACCGCCTGCGGATTCGACCGCATTGCGTCAGGCGTTTTTGTCGAAGTTCCCGCAGCTCGCCGGCAAGCGTTCGATTCTGTTTCTCGGCCGTATCCATGAAAAGAAGGGTTGCGATCTGCTGCTCAAGGCTTTCGCAGCCGTACGCGATATCGACGCTCGCGCGCATCTCGTGATGGCCGGCCCCGACGACAGCGAATGGGCCGCGCAACTGCGCACCCTATCGAAGGAACTGGGCATCGATGACCGCGTGACGTGGACGGGCATGCTGAGCGGCGATCTCAAGTGGGGCGCGTTCCGCACGAGCGATGCCTTCTCGCTGCCTTCGCATCAGGAGAACTTCGGCATCGCGGTGGCCGAGGCGCTGGGCTCGAAGCTGCCGGTGCTGATCTCGGACAAGGTCAACATCTGGCGCGAAGTGCAAGAGGATGGCGCGGGCATCGTCGCAAGCGATACGGTCGAGGGCACCATCGACGCCCTGTCGACATGGTTGCGCATGGACCCGCAGGCCGCGGCCGCGATGCGCGAACAGGCGCTCGCCACCTTCATGCAACGCTTTCACGTGGAAGCCATGTCGAAGGACCTCGCGCGCGTGCTGCGGGAAACGGCCAACAAGCGCGACGGCGGCCTCACGCGAGGCATGCTGTCCGCGTCCTTCGAACGTTATTGAGCCGAGCGTAGATAAGTGGCGAAGCGGTTTTGCGCCGCGATGATCTTGCTCGCGCAGTCGTCGTAATCCGAACCCCGCGCCCGTTCCGGGCCATACATGCCGCGACATTGCGCATAGAGCGCAATCGTCGCGCCATTGCCTTTTGCCACGCGCGTCGCCGAATAAACGGGCTTGCCTGAACGCGAAGGCACATCCGTCTCGATGGCCACCGCATCCGCGCGAATCACCGGCTGATTCGAATTCTCTTCGATATAACGCTTCGTGAGCGCCCACATCGCATCGCATTGCGCGGCGTCGCGGCACGCGACAGTCGCATTGCGCTGCGCCACATCGAGCGAGCGCTCGGAGTACGAGAACCCTTGCGCACGCTGGGCCTCCTTTTCGGCGGACGAGCATGCAGCGAGCAACAACGAAGCAAGCGCGAGAACGGTGAGCTTTTTCACGGCGAATGAGCGATGAGCGAAGACGGAATGCGATTATAGCGACGACCGTTTCGCCAAAAGAAAACGCCGCCGGTCGGTCGACCGGCGGCGTCCCCTTTCCCCAAACGCCGGCTTTTAAGCCAGGTCTCCCCGCATATGCATTGCCGAAGCCGCCATCGGAAGGTCGGCTGGTGTCTCGTTACGAAGCGGCGTGCCCGACGACGTGACGAGCGTGCCGATCGTGTCGTCGCCCTTGATGACGCGCCCCAGATGCGCCGCAAGCCTCAACGTCAACGCGGCGATCGTGATGGTCGGGAAGTTCGCGCCGACCGTCGGGAACACGGAGCTGCCCGCCACATACAGATTGCTCATGCCGTGGATCTTGAGGTTGCGATCCACGACGCCCTGCTTCGGCGAATCGTGCATGCGCGTCGTGCCCATGTGATGCCACGTGCCTTCGAGTTGCGCGGGCCACGGCTTGCCTTCGAGCGGCTCGTCGAGCGTCACGTCGGCCACGCCGCCGCGTTGCAGTTCCGCCGCGATATGCGCGACGGTACGGTCGAACGTGCGCTTCACCAGTTCCGTGACCTGCCAGTTCACCTTCACGCGATTCATGCCGAGCGAGTCTTTCTGCGCGGACAGCGTCACGCGGCTGTCGCGGTTCGGCTCCGCCTCGACGATCGTCTGAATCTTCACTTCGGTGATGAGCGGACGTGGCTGCAACAAGCGCGCGAGGCCGAAGCACGCGGTATCGACCGGATGCGCGAACATGGTCATGACATCGCCGGTCATGCTGTAGCCGGGCTGGTCTTTCTTCAGGAGCGCCTGCTTCGCGCGAATCAGGGCTTCGGAGCCCTTCGTGTTCTCGCCACGGAACACCGAATAGAACCATGCGCGTGCGTTGAGCAGCTTCTCGCGTTCGAGCACTTGCTGCGTGAGCGCGAACTGAGACGAGATGAACGTGCCGTGCGCGGACACCGCCTTGTTCTGATAGTGATACTTGATGTCGTAGAGCTTGTTGCGCGCCCATTCCTTCTTGAAGCGCACGTTCGCCGACATGATCCGCGGATGGTCCATGAAATAGCGGCCGACGAGATCATTGCCATTGCCGACGCCCGCTGCCTGCACCTTGTTCGACGACAGCAGAAGGCGCGCATTCTCGATGCCGCCCGTCGCGAGCACGAACACCTTGGCGCGGATCCCGAAGCGGCGACCAGACAGCGTGCCGACATCGATCTTCGTGACCGAACGCGCATCGCCATCGGTATCGATGTTCAACGCGTTCGCGAAGAGGAACACGCGCACGTTCTTCGCGGCCAGCAGATGCTTGCGATACACCTTGCCGAAGCGCACGGGCGGGCTGAACTGCGAGATCGTGTCGCGCACGTTGCCGCTCGGGAACGGATGGCGCCGCACGTCCGGGCGATGGATCGCCGCTTCCCAGTACGCAGGGTCGAAGTTGTTCTCGCCGAGCTGCAACAACGCATGCGTGCGCGCGTAGTAAGGACGCAGCTCGTCGAGCCCGAACGGCCAGCCGCTGTCGGCCACCCAGTCGCGCTTTTCGAAGTCCCACGGGTCGAGCGGCCGGCACCATCCGCCCCAGCAATTGCTGCTGCCGCCGAGAAAACGGCTGCGGCAGCCATCGGCGAATTCGTAAGGAACCCCAACGTTTTCGCCGCGATACAGGTCGCGCGTTTCGTCGTCGGCGCGGTATCCGCCGCTTTCGAGCAGAACCGCGTCGATGCCTTGCTTTTCCAGTTCCAGTGCAAGCGTGATCCCCGCCACGCCCGCGCCGACGATGCAAACCGTGGTCTCTATGACTGCGCCCTGGTCAAGGCTGCGGCTGTCAATGAACATTCCCCGTGCTCCTTCTTGTTTTATGCTTAAGCGGTGTCGCAGGATCGCATCCGGTGTGTGGTCCCGACAAGATCACTGCACTCTCGACTGCCAATATCCATTCACGCCGGGAAGCGTTTCCTGATGAAGCGCACCGGGTTACCGCCGTATACGCCTTCCGCTTCCAGCGAGCGATGCACCACCGACTGCGGCGTAACGAGCGCCGATCGGCCAATGGTGACGCCCATCTGCACGACGCACCTGGATGTGATCCAGACGCCGTCTTCGATCACGATCGGTGCGACCTGCAAGTCCATGTTGCCGGCGGCATCGTGCGATCCCGTCGTGAGAAACGTCCCCTGCGAAATGCAGACATTCGAGCCGATGCGAATATCGGTCTGGTTATAGATCCATGCATCGACGCCGAACCAGCAGTTGTCGCCGACACTCAGATTCCACGGTGCTTTCACCCGGATGGGATGCGGCATCCGACAGTTCTTGCCGATGCGCGCGCCGAACGCACGCAGCAATGCGACCCGCACGAACGAAACCGGTATGAGCTTGTTATTGATGAAGCATGCTTCGACGAAGAACCATACGAGTTCGATCACGAAGCTACGCTTCGCCACGAAATTGCCCGGGCCTGCGCGCGACAGGTCGATCACCTTGCCGCGTCTCGCGGATGCCTCGCGCACGCCGTCGAAGCCGTCACTGCCGGCCGCGCCGATGCCTCGCTCGTCGATCGCTCTGTCCATGGTTCCCCGCCCGTTTCGCTGTCCGCCTGCTGCGCGTTGCGCGCAAGCGACTCTTTATTGGCCTTGTATGTCGGCGCGCATTGCGTGCGCGCATCCGTGTCGTCTCGCTTCTTCGTTCAAGACTGCATACGGTGAACGGATTATCAGTGAACGTTAAAAAGCGCCATGTGCGGTGCGGCACGGTTGGCCGTAACGGCAAGACTTTTGGCGCTGGCGGCTGATGCATCGCTCTATGCTGCATTCGAACGATCAAGCCGCGTGACGTAGCGTACCGATAAGCCTACACGCGCTCTGTATAACGCTTAACGTAATCAGCCAGGAGAGACCATGAAACACGAGCTACGCGCGGCGCTCATGCCGCTTCTCATCGCTGCATTGGGGCCTTGCGCGCTCGCTGCATCGTCTGTCGCGCATGCGGGCAACTTCGCCGATGCCGCCATCAGCAAGCAACAGGCGGGCGGCGGCGTGCCGTCGGAAATGGATTTGCTTGGGAGTCCGGATATCTATGCCGATCCATACGGCGCGCCGACCAACGGCCGGGGCGGCCAGCGCGGGCCGATCACCAATGCGCAAACAGCGCAGGGCATCTCGCCGACGGACAAGCTGCTCGCGCAACAGAACGGATACGTGGGCAATCCGGGCGCCGGCGCGCAGCTGCGGCGCGTGGGACGCCAGGGCGACGCCAAAGCGATGCTGATGCCGCAAGGCGCGGCCGCCACGCTCTATCCGACGGCCAATGGCCTGAAGGCGCCGGCGAAAGCTGCGCGGGCGCGGGACATCTATAAGTCGCCTTATTGATGAAACGACGCGGTGATACGGCGCGTCGTGAATAACGCGTCGTATCACCGGCAAGACTGCTACTCGATCTTCTCGACCTGCGGCAGAATGGGTGCGTGCTCCGCAATGCGCGCGATGGACATGTCGACGGCATCGCTCAAGCGGGTGTCGGCCGTATCGCCGATCAGCGACTTCAAACGTTCTTCGAGCCGCGCGAACACCGACTGCGGCGACAAGCGTTCCTGCGCGAACAGGCGCCCTTCTTCGCCGTAGCGCGCACGCAGCGCCGGATTCCGAACGAGCATGGTGATGGCGTCCGTCAATGCCTCGACGTTCTCCGGCGGGATCACGACGCCACGTCCGGCCACAGCCTCGTACAGCTCGGTGCCCGGCTGCGCCATCGCGACGACCGCGCGCGCGCTCGCGAACATGCCCGTGAGTTTCGAAGGCATCACGAGATCTGCCACGTCGCCGCGTTGCGGCAACACGTGAATGTCCGCAAGGTTCAGCAATTCGTTGAGACGCTCGATAGGCTGCAACGAAAGGAAGCGCGTGTTCGGCAGATCGGCGCAACGTTCCTGCAGCTTCTTCTTGGTCGCGCCGTTGCCGCAGAACACGAACACGATATCGTCGCGTGCGGCGAGCGCAGCGGCGGCCTCGGCCAGCACTTCCAAACCCTGCTTGGCGCCCATGTTGCCCGAATAGAGCACCACCTTCGTGTGCTCGCCGATGCCGAGTTCCTTGCGGAAACTGCTCGGCCCGTCGATCGGGTAGATCGCGGTCGTATCGACCCAGTTCGGGAAGTGGAAGGCATCGGCAGGCGCGACGCCTTTCTTCACCGCGCGCTCGACCATCTTGTCCGAGATGGACGAAACCACATCGAACCGTTTCATCAGCCAGCGTTCGAATGCGAGCGCGCTCTTCGCCGCGCGCGCGTTCTTCAAAAGCCCGAGATCGAACGCGGCATCTACTTCGAAGTCCTGAATGTGTAGCCATGACCGCGCGCCGGTCAGACGGGCGAGCGCGAGCGCGCCCGGCGCGTTCATCAGGCTCGGCGCAATCGTCATCACGACATGCGGACGCCACAGCGCATGCGCGATGAGCGCAGGCAGCGACGCCAGCGCAAACGAGCCGAGATGCAGCATGCGCTTCGCGCCGCTCGGCTTTTTCGGCACCCACAACGGCGCGCGCCACAGACGCACGCCCTTGCGCGTTTCGAAGCGATGCCGCCAGCTTGCATAGCCATCGCCGATCTTCCATTCCGGATAGTACGGCGGCGCACAAACGACGCGCACGTCGTGCCCGTTCTGGGCCAACGCTTCCGCCATTTCCGCCGTGTATTTGCCGGTTCCCGTCAACTCGGGCGCATAGTTCAGCCCGTAGATCAGTATTCTCATGTGGTCCCTCGCCCGACAATCGCGCCCTGAGCCCCGAACGTGCCCTTTCGCCCGCAAAGCGCCAGCCATCGGGACGCGAAGACCGCGACCCGACGGCGTCTCACCCTTCCCCTTTCCGTTCGTCCTCCTTGACGTCTTCCCCGTTGGTGATTTCCACCGACTACCGAACCGTCAATTCGTCAGCAACAGCGCGCAACCCCGCGCGATGTTCGCCGCAGCCGAAGGCGGATCGAAACGCTGAATCACATCGGTACAACGCTTGGCGACGCCTGCCGTATCTGCGAACGCTTCGAGCGACTTGAGCATCGTCCGATGCAGGCTCGCGACATCGCCTGCGGGGAACGAATAGCCCGACACGCCCTCCACCACCAGCTCCGGCACGCAGCCGCAACTCTCGCTCACGATCACCGGGCAACCGTGACTCAACGCTTCGTTGGTCACGAGACCCCACGGTTCACGCTTGCTCGGCAGCACCATACAGGTGGCGCCGAAATATTCACGCGAGAGCGGCTCGTCCTGAAGGCTGCCCAGGAAATGCACGGCGTCTTGCAGACCGGCTTCCGACACTTGCTTCTTCAGATCATCCCCGAGAGGACCGGTGCCGACTATGCGCAATTCCGCATTCGGCACGTTTTTCCTCAACTGCTTGAACGCATCGACGAGCGTATCGATACCTTTTTCCGCCGACAAGCGCCCAACGAACAGAAACACCGGCTTATTGCCCTGCCGATGCGCCAGGCGATCGTCCACCACCGTCTCCGGCGAGAACGAGCGCGGCAGCGCGGCGGCCTGGCACGGAATGAAGATCTTCTCCTGCTTCGCGCCGAGCGACATCAGATACTCGCGGCTGCGCGTGCCGAATGCGAAGTAGCCGTCGCACAGCGCAAAGAACACGCGCTTCGGAATCGACGTCAACATGCGGCGCGGATTGTCGCGTCCGGTCGAATCGCAGAACACGGCGCGACGCTTTCCGGTCACGATGCACGCTGCCATCATCGCCCAATATTCGGGGCGGTGATAACCGGGAAGAACCACGAGATCCGACTTCGCCTTGAGCACTTCCCACACGAGACGCACGGTCATGCGCCACGTCGGCACGTCCTCGTAGCAGCCGCTGTACAGCTTGGTCATCGGATAGCGGTGATACGAGTAGTCGACATCCGAGAAGCCGATGCGGTCGTGCTCCGTATCGGCGATCTGCACCATCGAATAGCGGATGGAACCGGACCCCGCGATGTTGTGCAGCGCCGACAGCACCGCCCCCTTATGCCGCGACCAGACGACGTTATGAAAGATGGTCACTGAAGCCATTTTTGTTCTCCCTTGACTGGATGCGACGCGTTTCAGGCAGCGACGGGCGCCGGCTGCATGGATGCGTAGCGATCGAGGAAGTCGCGATAGGTCGCGCGAATGCCGTCTTCGAGGCCGGTCGACGCCTTCCAGCCCATGCCTTCGAGCTTCGAGACATCAAGCAGCTTGCGCGGCGTGCCGTCCGGCTTGCTCGCATCGAACACGAGCTCGCCTTCGAAGCCGACCACGCGGCAAACCGTGTGCGCCAGTTCGCTGATGGTCAGGTCATGGCCGACGCCGACGTTGAACACGCCTTCGTTGACGTCGCTTTCCATCAGGAAGGTCGCTGCATCGGCGAGGTCGTCCACATGCAGGAACTCACGACGCGGCGAGCCCGTGCCCCACACGGGCAGCGTCGCGTCGCCGCGCAGCTTCGCTTCGTGCGCCTTGCGGATGAGCGCCGGCAGCACGTGGCTGCTCTTCAGGTCGTAGTTGTCGTTCGGGCCGTACAGGTTCGTCGGCATGAGCGAGACGAAGTGCGTGCCGTATTGACGGTTGTACGCCTCGCACATCTTGAGACCCGCGATCTTAGCGATGGCATACGCTTCGTTGGTCGGCTCGAGCGCGGATTGCAGGAGATACTCCTCCTTGATCGGCTGCGGGCACGCCTTCGGATAGATGCACGAAGACCCGAAGAACACGAGCTTCGAAACGTTCCAGCGGCAAGCCGCGTGGATCACGTTCGTTTCGATGGCGAGGTTCTCGTAGATGAACGAGGCGGGCATCGTCGAATTCGCGAGAATGCCGCCGACGCGCGCCGCCGCCAGGAACACGACGTCGATCTGCTCTTCTTCGAAGAAGAGGTTCACGCCGCCCTGATCCGTCAGATCGAGATGCGCCTTGGTGCGCGTCACGATGTTGTCGTAGCCGGCTGCGCTCAGACGGCGCACGAGCGCCGAGCCGACCATGCCGCGGTGTCCCGCGACGAAGATACGTGCGTGCTTGTTCATGGCTTACTCGTGATGTTCGAGAGCCTTGAAACCGGCGAGCGTCACGAGCGCGTCGCGACGGGCGATCTGATAGTCCGCGCGGACCATCTCCTTCACGAGGGACTCGAAGGAAGTCGACGGCTTCCAGCCGAGCTTGTCGTGCGCCTTCGTGGGGTCGCCCAGCAGCGTTTCCACTTCGGTCGGACGGAAGTAGCGCGGATCGACCTTGACGATCACCTGGCCCGGCTTGAACTTGGTGTCGCGGTTATCGATACGATCGACGATACCCACTTCGTTCACGCCCTCGCCTTCGAAGCGAACATGCACGCCCAGTTCGGCGGCCGCGTGCTGCACGAATTCACGCACGCTGTACTGCACGCCCGTGGCGATCACGAAGTCTTCGGCCTGTTCCTGTTGGAGCATCATCCACTGCATCTCGACGTAGTCGCGCGCATGGCCCCAGTCGCGCATGGCGGACAGATTGCCGAGATACAGATCTTCTTGAAGGCCCACCGCCATGCGTGCAATGGCGCGCGTGATCTTGCGTGTCACGAACGTCTCGCCGCGCACCGGCGATTCGTGGTTGAACAGAATGCCGTTGCATGCGTACATGCCATACGCTTCGCGGTAGTTCACCGTGATCCAGTAAGCGTAGAGCTTCGCCACGGCATACGGGCTGCGCGGATAGAACGGCGTGGTTTCGCGCTGGGGGATTTCCTGCACGAGACCATACAGCTCGGACGTCGAGGCCTGATAGAAGCGCGTCTTCTTTTCGAGGCCGAGAATGCGGATTGCTTCGAGAATACGCAGTGCGCCTAGACCGTCGGCATTGGCCGTGTATTCCGGCTCTTCGAAGGACACGCCCACGTGCGATTGCGCTGCCAGGTTGTAGATCTCGTCGGGCATCACGCGCTGGATGATGCGCACGAGGCTCGTCGAATCGGTCAGGTCGCCGTGATGCAGGAACAAACGCTGGTCCGGATCGTGCGGATCGCGATACAGATGATCGATGCGGTCCGTGTTGAAGAGCGAGCTACGGCGCTTGATGCCGTGAACTTCGTAACCCTTCTCGAGAAGCAGTTCAGCAAGATACGACCCGTCTTGCCCCGTAATACCCGTGATCAAAGCAACTTTGCGGTCCATGTTTAACCTCTTATTCTGCGGTCTGAAGTTGGCGCGCGGCGACGCGCCATCATTGTTATTTCTGTTTTCTGCTCGCCTTATTCGGCGATGCTCTCGTAGCCGTAGTAGCCGGCGTAGGTGCTGCCCATCAAAATCTTCGATTGCGGAACGTCGGTGAGCAACACGCCCTTCATGCTCACGCCCCCGTGATGCAGGCGCTTCATCGTCTCGCCGATTTCCTGCACCTGATTCTTGCCGTGGCGCACGACGAGAAGGCTCGTGCCCGCGTGCTTGCCGATGACCGTCGCGTCAGTGACAGCCAGCACAGGCGGCGTATCGACGACGACGAGGTCATACATCTGCTTCAGTTGCTCCAGCACTTCGCCGAGGCGATCGCTGGCGAGCAGTTCCGACGGATGCGACGGCAGCGAGCCCTTGGTGATGAGGTCCACGCCCGGCAGTACATCGTGCAGGATCGCGCTCGACACGTCTGCGCCCATCAGCACATCCGAGAGACCCGGCGAATGACGCACGCCGAAGTGCGAGTGGATGTCGCCGCGGCGCATGTCGCCATCGATCAGAAGCACGCGCTTTCTCGTGGATGCAACGAGCGTCGCGAGATTCACCGACAGGAACGACTTGCCCGCTTCCGGACGCGAGCCCGTGAGCATCACCACGTTGTTGCGCGCATCGGCCATTTGCAGTTGCAGCGACGTACGCAGGCCGCGAATGCCTTCCACCGCTGCGTCTTCCGGCGCCTGAGCGGCCAGAACGTGCAGACCTTCGCGACGCATGCCGACCTTGCGTTGCAGGCGCAGTTGCTGCGTGCTGCGCGGCACGATGGCGAACACACGCACGCCCAGTTGCTTTTCGATCTCTTCCGGACGCTCCACGCCGCCATACAGCGACTTGCGGATGAACGCGACGATCACGCCGAGCACGAGGCCCACGCCAGCCGAGATCAGGATCACGAGCAGGCGCTTCGGGCGGACGGGATCGTCGGCGGCCTGCGCGTAGTCCACCACGCGCACGTTGCCGATCTGCCCTGCCTTTGCGATGCGAAGCTGTTGCGCGCTGTTGAGCAGGTTCGTGTACAGCTCGGTGTTCACGCGGACATCGCGCAGATAACGCAGTGCCGTTTGCTCGGTATCGGGCAGCGTCGACACGCTCTTGCCAAGACGCGTCTGCGCGCCGGACAACGAAGCGATCTGCGCATCCAGAGCCTGCACCGACGGATGGTTCGGCGTGAAGCGTTGCGACAGTTCAGCGCGTTGCTGTTGCAGGTCCGTGAGCTTGGTCTTGTTATCGACGATCTGTTGCAGCAACAGACGGCTTTCCTCGCTCAGGTCCACCGTGCCCTGGTGATTGCGGAACGTGTTGTAGCGCTGCTCGGCATCGTCGAGCTGCTTCTTCAGGACAGGCAGTTGCTGATCGAGAAAGGCCAGCGTGTGTTCCGCTTCGGCCGAACGCTTGTCGGCATCCTGCTGCACGTAGCGGTTCGCGATGTTGTTGACGATCTGCGCCGCTTCCTTCGGATTGCGCCCTTCGAGGCTCACGCTGATGATGCCCGATTGCAGCGCCGTTTCAGCCACGGTCAGACGCTGCTGGAGGTTGTCGATGGTCGTGAGCGTGGAGAAGCGTTCCAGGTCGAAGTGCACGCCAGGCGCGCCCACGAGCTTCTCCACCTTCAGCTTGACCGGGCCGTGCGCCGTCATGCCGGTGGCTTCCTGGCCGACCTTGCCGGTCAGCACCACGACGCCTTCCGGATCTTGCAGCGCATAGCTGCCGTCTTCGCCTGCAACCAGCGTGAACTTCTGGTCGTAGAGTTCCTTCGGCGTGTCGAAGAGCGGCACGCTGATCTGTTCGTTGCCCCATGCGAAGCGCGACAGATAGCCCGCGGGCGGCGTCACGTTCAGCATCGAGAACACGTTGCCGATCGCGCTGCCGATCACCGGAATGGAATGCGGCGCGGCGCTGATGTCGAGGTGCAGGCGGCGCACCGTGTCGTCGACGACGAGGCGCGAACGCAGCAGTTCGATCTGCGCGGCGGTGGTGGACTTCGCATCGAACATCTGCGACACGGCTTGCACCGCGTTGACGTTCGCGTTGGCGTTGTTGTTCGCGTTGGTCTCTTCGACCTGAATGAGGGCGTCCGCTTTGTAGGTCGGCGGCGCGATGAATGCGTAGGCCGTCCCCAGCGCGACCACCGCGAGCATGACGACCGTCACGAGTTTCCAGTTGCCGAATACGGCAGCCAGATAGTCGGATAATCGCAACTCGTCGCCGGTCGAGACGTCCGAGTAGCGTGCATCAAAGTTCATGGCCATGGTCTCGCTCGCTTATTTCTTTGAATGTCGCACAAGGTCTCCGGCGCGCCCCTGCGCGCCGGTCATACTGCAAGAATCGAAGACTTGCGGTTACTTTTACTTGGTGATGACCGCTGCCGTCAGACCGGCGTTGATCGCCGGCAACAGCAGGTTCAGGACACGGCTGAAGCGGACGAGCCCGTTGTTGTCCACATAGACCACGTCCTTCGGCTGCAGCTCGAAGCTGTTCGCAAGCAGCATGGACACCGGGGAACGCGCATCGAGCTTGTACACCTCGGGGTTGTCCGTCTGGCCATTGCGAATCACGTACAGCTCCTTCGGATCCGAGGTCTCGGCGTTGAAGCTGCCGGCCTGCGAGATCGCATCCGAGAGCGTCAGCTTGCCGTTGCGCATCGGGATCACCGTTGCCGGCTTCGTCACTTCGCCCATCACGTACACGCCGTTGTCTTCTCGTGAGTCGATGCGCAGTGCATCGCCGCCCTTCAACAGGATGTCCGCCGGGTTGCGGCCCTTCGCGGTCATCCCGGCGATGTTGATGTGATACGTCACACCATCACGGATAAGCGTGACACGACTTTGATCCGCCGTTGGTGCGAAACCGCCCGCACGGCCGATAGCTTCCGTCAGCGTCATCGGAATGTCGTTGATTTGCTGCGAGCCGGGCGTGCGCACTTCGCCGTCGATGTAGACCTGTTGCGCACGGAACGATGCGACGCGCACCGTCAACTGCGGGTTCACGAATACTTTGGACAACTCGTTATACAGCTCGCGTTGCACTTGCGATTCGGTCTTGCCCGCGACATGGATCGCGCGGTTGACGTACGGGAATTGCAGGTTGCCGTCGGCATCCACCACGAAGCCGGGCGCGGCATCGGCGGGACGCGTCTGCTGCGGCGGCTGGCCGACCGCGGCCACGAGTTCCGGGTGGTCCCACACGGTGATCTGCAGCACGTCACCCGGCCCGAGCGTGTATGCACGCGCCTTGCCGTAGAGGCTCGCGTTCGGATCGACCGAGGTGGTCGGCTGCGCCGCCTTCATCTTGCGCACGAGCGAAAGATCGATCGGCGTGATCGGGATGTTCACGGCCGAGGTCGTTTCGCCCTGGTCGTTGGACGTTTCGGCGAGCGCCGCCGGCTTGTCCATGTGCATGCCCGGCGCGAGCGCGCAGCCCGCGAAGATGACGCAGAGTGAAGCGGCCGCTGCCAGGCTCGAGAGCCGGAAGACGCCCGACACGTTCGTATTGGCGGCCATGGATGTGGTGCCCGGTTGTTGTTGGTTGTGCATGATGGTCGTCCCCTGCATCAATATGCGTTGGTGTGGCGTAGTCCCTTGAAGATCGTAGCGGCGATGATTCTCATATCGAGTCCGAACGACCAGTTACCGAGGTAGTACAAATCGTGAGCGACGCGTCCTTCCATTTTTTCAATCAGATCAGTTTCCCCGCGAAAGCCGTTGACCTGGGCCCAGCCGGTGATGCCCGGCTTGATCCGGTAACGATGGATATACCCCGACACGACCTTCTGATACAGGTCGTCATGTTCCAGTGCGTGCGGACGCGGACCCACGACCGACATGTCGCCGAGCAGAACGTTGAAGAACTGCGGCAGCTCGTCGAGGCTGGTACGGCGCAGAAATGCTCCCACACGGGTCACGCGCGGATCGTTGCGCGTGGCCTGGCGAAGCACGCCGGCCTGTTCCGTATGCACACGCATGGAACGGAACTTGTAGATCTTGAAGACGCGGCCATCCGCGCCCTTGCGACGTTGCGTGAAGAGCACCGGCCCGCGTGACGTGAGCTTGATCGCAATGGCGATGGCGATCAGCAACGGCGACACGGCGATGATCGCAAGGAGTGCGAACAGACGGTCGAAGATTTCCTTCTGCAACAGCGCGCTTTGCGACAGCGGCGAAGCCACGAGGTTGATCGCCGTTTCGCCGAGCAGATCGGTCACGCCCGCTTCGAAGAGCGCGAGACTGCGCACGTCCGGAATGAAGCGCACGTTCACGAGGTCGTCGCGGAACTCGTTCACGAAGCGCAGGATGGTGCGCTCCTCCGACAGCGGCAACGCGAGCCACACCTCATGCACGTTCTGCGTGCGCACGAAGTTCACGAACGCGTCGTGGTCTTCGTACACCGGAACGCGCGTGTTGAGGCGGCCCGCTTCCGGCGCCACGTTCAGCGCGGCGCTCGCGCGGAAACCGGAGTTCTTCGCGCGGTCCAGCTTCTTCACGATGGAGTTGCAATGCCTGCCGCAACCCACGATCGCCACCTGATGCAGGTTCATGCCCGCGTTGCGCATGCGCGCCAGCACGACGTGCATGGCGAGGCGCCCCGCGATCATGAGCCCGCCCGACACCGCCGTCCAGTACGCGAACCAGAGGCGCGACACGTAGTCGAGGCGATGCAGCGAGAACATGAGCGCGAGCGCGCAGCCCTGCACGACCAGCCAGCCGAGCGACACCTGGCAGGCGAGCATCACCTTGCTGCGGCCGCGCCATGAGTCATAGACGCCGAATCCCGGAAACAGCGCAAGCGAAAACGCCGCCGCGAACGCGACGAACGCTGCCGAATACGCATGTGCCTCTATGTACTCGAACCTGATCTGCGACGCCACCGCCGCGCCGCCGACGATCATGGCGACGTCGAACAGGCGCGCGAGCAACCCTTGTAAATCGCGCATGTCTCTTCCCCGAACGATTCAACTAGCTAACGGACTACGTTTGTCTCCTCCTCGCATGCCGGTCTTGGTGTGCTGCCTGCCGTTGCAAGAAAGCTGTCTCACTGCCCCCGAAGCGCTACTCAGTTGCGGCCGTACTTGTCGTCGAAACGCACGATGTCGTCCTCGCCGAGATAGCTGCCCGACTGCACTTCGATGATCTCGAGCGGCACCTTGCCCGGGTTCTCCAGGCGATGGCGCACGCCGAGCGGAATGAACGTGGATTCGTTCTCGCTCAGCAGGAACTCTTCTTCGCCGCGCGTGACGAGCGCCGTGCCGCACACGACGATCCAGTGCTCCGCGCGATGGTGATGCATCTGCAGCGACAGTCGCGCGCCCGGCGCCACGACGATGCGCTTCACCTGGAACCGGTCGCCATGCTCGATGGAATCGTAGAAACCCCACGGGCGGCGCACCTTGCGATGCGTGTCCGCTTCGGGCGCATGCTGCTCGCGGATGCGGGCGACGAGGCCCTTGATGTCCTGCACGCGCGAACGGTCCGCGACGAGCACGGCGTCATCCGTTTCCACGACGATGATGTTGGTCGTGCCCACGCAAGCGACGAGACGTCCGCCTTCCGAGCGCGCATAACTGGAGGTCGCGCCTTCGAACACCACGCGGCCGCTCGCCACGTTGCCCGAGTCGTCCTTGTCCATCGCGTCCCACACGGCGTCCCACGAGCCGAGGTCCGACCAGCCCGCGACGAGCGGCACGACCACGCCTTCGAACGGCGCGTTCGCGGTGCCGATGTGCTCCATCACTGCGTAGTCGATCGAATCGGACGGCGCGCGGCCGAACTCGCCCGCGTTCGGACGGAAGAACTTGCCGTCGGCCTTGCCTTCGCTCAGGGCCGCGCAGCAGGCCGCGTGCATGTCGGCGTTGAGCGCTTGCAGCGCCGCGAGCCACACGCTCGCGCGCACCACGAAAATGCCGCTGTTCCACCAGTACGTGCCCGCCGCGACGTATTGCGCGGCCACTTCTGCGGCCGGCTTCTCGACGAAGCGCTGAATCTGATGCGCGCCGTCTTCGAGCGCATCGCCGAGACGGATGTAGCCGAAGCCGGTATCGGGGCGCGTCGGCGGAATGCCGAGCGTCGCGATCATGCCGCGCTCTGCATACCCCGCCGCGATCTCGATCGCGCGATGCAGCGCGGGGATATCCGCGATGGAGTGATCGGCGGGCATGGCCACCATGATCGCGTCGCGGCCGTCCTTGCATGCGGCGAGCGCGGCCAGCGTGAGCGCGGGCGCCGTATCGCGGCGCGCGGGCTCGACGATGATCTGCGCCGTCACGCCGCTTTCGCGCGTCTGCTCTTCCGTCGTGAAGCGATGCTCTTCGCCGCATACGATGATCGGCTCGGCGCTGACATCGAAGCCGCCCTTGAAGCCTTTCATGCGCGAAACGGTCGCTTGCAGAAGCGAGTCGCGGCCGACAATGCCGATCAACTGCTTCGGAAACTGCTCACGGGACATCGGCCACAGGCGCGTGCCCGAGCCGCCGGCGAGAATGACCGGCACGATCCGGCGGCACGGCTCGGCCGTCATGGCCGAGCCTGCCTCCTCACCGCTCCTACCTACCATCACCTCACCTTCCGTGCGTGCCTCATTACTCATCGTAGGACTCCTGCCTGCATGTTCGTGTGCGCGGCGCTGTCTGCCACTGGCCGCCCGAGAATGATTGGCCCGCGGACCAAGATGGTCCGGCCAAATGTTCGACGCTTTGCGCCACCCCTGTCCGCTATCACACACAAGGCGGCGCGCATTCTTGTACCTTCGACCTTCTGTCTCCTGCCATGCCGTGCCGCGCTTTAGCCGTTGGCTTCGCGCCGGCTCTGCATCCGGTATTCGGTCGGCGAGATCAAAAGACGCTTGCGGAAAATCTTGGCGAGCCGGTCGCCGTTGCCCATGCCGCTGCGCCGCGCGATCTTGTCCACCGGCAGTTCCGAGTCGGTGAGCAGCGCGCAGGTGACGGCGAGGCGTGCCTGAAGCAAATAATCCGATGGCGTGATGCCCATCTCGATCTTGAAGCGGCGCAGGAAGTTGCGCTCGCTCATCGCGGCGACCTGCGCGGCATCGACCACGGAAATGGGCCGCTCGCAGTTGTCCTGGAGCCAGCGCGCCGCCGCGCGAATCTTGTCGCCCGCGGATGCCGCGCCGCTGTCGCCGAGAATCGACACGAGCTTCGCAGCCGAGCCCGGCATCAGGCGTTCGGCGACACTGCGCGATACGTCGAGGCCGAGATCGCGCTTCACGAGCATGAGCGCGCCCTTCATCGACTCGTAGCGGTCGCCGCCGTCGGCGGAGGCGTCGTCGCGCAGCTGGATCATCGCGTTGCCGTAGCGCGCCTGAGCGTCGCCCGCGCCGCCGATGCCCGCTGCTTCGAGCACCTTGCGGCCTTCGGAGATCGCCTTCACGACCGTGGTCTTCGAATTCATGCGGCGCACCCATTCGACGATGCGCTCGTCCTTCGCCGCTTCTTCCGCGCCGCGGCCGCCCGCAACGAAGAGCGCGTCGAAGCCGCCGTAGTGGCGCGCATCCAGCCCGTCGGTCCAGACGCGTACCGACGAGGCGCACGCCACGTTGCCGCCTTCGACGGACAGGAATCGCACGTCATAGGTGCATTCGGCTCGCGTTTTCAACGACGACAGTTCGTTGGCCATGTGAAACACTTCAGCGACGATTCCCGCGCCCAAAAGCGAGAATCCGTCGAACAGCAAAATCGCGATGCGTTTGACCTCGACCTGCGACGGTCGCGTCGAGGGAGGCGTCCAACCCATCACAGCGGGTTCGAGTGTGGCGTAAGGCATGGTCATCCTCTGCAGCTTTGTTTCCAGGGTGCGGAAGAGTTACTCGGCCATTGCGATGCATCAAGGCGTTTCCCGAACTTCGCCGGGTTGCCGTGACCGATGGGAACGAGACGTTGGCGGAATCGGTCCGCTGGTGTGAATAATAAGCAGACACAGATTATTTGTGGGCTGATTTTCGCGCCTGAACCACAAAACCTGTCCGGTTATGAGGGTGAGCGCACATTGATAACCCCTTTCGAATCCAGATGACCGCGCTTATCAAAGCCAATCGGAAAAGAATTTCCGATTCATCATACAAACGGTTACACGATTCTTTGATGCGGTGTAAATAGCGTTCTGTGCGATGGAACACCGACCCGGCCGCAAACCCCCGCCGGACGGCCCTGAGCGGGTTTGACGCTCATCCTGCAAGGTCTCCCGGCGGGAGAAACTGATTCATTCGTGAAACATCGATCGTAGCAGCGGGCCGTCAATGTACAGCGCGAATCGGCAATTCCGGGTTCATGCGCGGCGAGCGCAGTCCGTTCTGATAACAATTTGCGCGAAAGACATTTAGTGCGCATCCAGATGCTCGATTAACTTCACCGCCTTTTTATAATGCCACCGAAAACAGAAAGCGATCGCTCGTTAAAATATCGGCGGATTAATTATTAAACGACATAATCCGCCGTTTTTTATTACCGTCCGTTGCGGCGGCGCAAACGACGCTAGTTGCCCCAAAGCAGCGCTCCGACGGGGCCTCGCGGCTCGTCCATTTCCGCCAATTGCTAGCTACTTGCGGCGGCGCACGGGACACGATTTAGAACGACGTTCATGGCGGCCGAGTAATCGTCGGCTGAAAGCAGCGAGTTTGTCCGACGGATAGGGGCGGCTTTGAAAGAGATTTGAAGCCCGCGCATCAACTAAGAATTCATCGGTCATGTTTTCCGACGTTTTCGCCAGCCGTAGTAACGACCTCGAGGCGCACGCTGTTTCAGTTCTGATATGTCGACGAGCGTTCAATCGAACATGCGTGCTTCGCTCGTGACGCTTTCATCCGACGAAGGCCATCCGCGCGTGCGTGTGCGCACGGTCGCGCATGGTCTCGGACGCCATCGTTGGGCGACATCGCGTTCACCGCGTCCACTACCCGAACGTTCGTACCATGACCCGATACCCGCGTATGCGTCGCCTGTCGATTGCGAGCGCCGCCCTTCTGACGATCACCGGCTGCGACAAGGCGAGCTCCGACGAAGCCCTGCCGCGCGAGCTGCCCGCCGTCGCCGTTCAGCGCACCGCGTCCGACACGCCCGCGTTCCGCTGCGAGGCGCCTTCATCGCCGGTCAGCGCGGCAGCCGCCACTGGTGCGAACGCTGCGATGATCGAAGCCGATACGCCCGGCAGCGACGGCACACGCATGTTCCCGCTCGACGCGCCGCTGCGTATTGCGATCACGACGCGCGCCGAATCCGCCGACACGGTGAACTGGCAGATCCGCGACGCATGGAACACGGTAAAGGCAAGCGGCCGCTTCGCCGTCGATGCGAGAGCCGCCACGGTCACGCTCACGTGCAAGTCTCGCGCGTCGGGCTACTTCGCGGTCAGCGCGTCGCTCGAATCGGGCAAGCAGGCGTTGCCTATGCGGGGCACGCGGCCCGCTGGAATCGCCACGTTCGGCGTGTTGCCCGACGTGTCGTCGGCGCTGCCCGCCGTGACGTTTGCGCATCCGGATGAGCATCGCTTCGGCGGCCAGGGCGCGGCGTATCTGAAGCCGGGCGAAGGATGCTGCTCGGGCGACGGCTATCGTCCGCTGTATCCGGATCTCGGCCTCACGTGGGTCAACGACAACCGCAACTGGTACATGAAGGAGGAGAAAGGGCCGAACACGTTCGACGCATCCAAGGACAATCTCGCGCCCTTCTTCAAGCCTGGCGATCTGTTGCGCCTCATTCAGCTCGACGGCATTCCCGCCTGGGCGAGCCCGACCAAGACGACCACGCACAGCTACGCGCCCGCATCGCTCGATGCCTACCGCGACTACATGAAGCGCGTCGGGGAAGAATCCAATGCAGTACGCAAGCGTTGGTTTCCGCGACAGACACAGAACTACTATCAGGTGACGTGGGAGCCGGACTATGAAGGCGGCCTGCCGTGGCGCGACTCCGACGCCAATCTCGTCGCGATGTACAAGGCCACGCACGAGGCCATTCACGCGGGCGATCCGAACGCCGTCGTGATGGGCCTGACGCTTTCCAATCTCGCGTCGAATGCGGCGTGGCTCAGGCGTCTTGCGCCGCTCGGCATCGGCAAGTATCTGGATGGCGTGAGCGTGCATGGCTATTACGACGTGGGCACGTCGCCGTCGCATCCGCCGGAACGCTTCGATGCGAACCCGGCGACCGCCGCCAAAGCGATGCCCGCCGCCATGCGCGAACTGCGCCGCACGATGAGCGAGGTCGTGAAGCCGGGCGCGAAGCTCTTCGTCACGGAAACGGGCGTGAGCTACGACATCGGCAGCAAGTACGGGCCGAACACGCCGAACTGGAACGTGCTGTACGCGCAAGGCGCAGTGCTCGCGCGCACGCATCTGATGCTGCTCGGCGAAGGCGCGGATGTGAGCTTCGTGTTCTATGCCGCCGATCCGCCCGAAGTGGGCTACGGCGTGTTCTTCGATCTCGTCAACGCGCAAGGCGGCTACGGCCAGAAGCTCATCAGCCCGAAGCCGGCCGCCATGGCCGTGGCCGCCATGACGCGCATCATCGACGGCACGACCACGCTCGGCTTTCTCAACGGCACGCCCAAGGGCGTGTATGCGTATGCGTTCCAGCGGCTCAATGGCGGCAAGGTGGTCACGGCGCTCTGGACGCACAGCAACGCCTCGTGGCCCGGCGCGAACGGTTTCGACGCGACGCGTGCGGTGAACTACAGCCTCGCCGTCGATGCGCCGGGCAAGTCGGGAACGGTGACCGTGTTCGACATGATGGGCAACGCATCGACGATGCCGTATAGCGACGGCCGCATAGCGCTTAAGCTCACCGAAGCGCCGGTCTATGTGGTCTCGACCAACGCCGACCTCATGCGCGCCAACGTCACGAAACCAGTGGGCTATGTCGGCCAATAAGTCGATGGCACGACTAAGCGATCTTTAGTCGGTTAATACCAGTGCTGCGGCGGCCTGCCGCATGCACCCTCACGCTACACTGTCCGCGCCGGGCTGAGACGGTTCAGCGGGGACCGGCAACAACATTCATAACGATTAAAGCAAATGACCAACGCAATGGCGATGTTGAGCGAAGCGGATTTCATGACGGTGGTACGGCTCGCGCCGCTCGTTTCGATCGATCTGATCGTGACGGATGGCAACCGGCGCGTGCTCGTCGGACAGCGGCGTAACCGGCCCGCGCAGGATACGTGGTTCGTTCCGGGCGGACGGATCGCGAAGGACGAATCGCTCGATGCGGCCTTCAGGCGCATCGTGCATAACGAACTGGGTGTGGCGAGCGCGGAGCGATCGTCCGCGCGGTTCTATGGCGTCTTCGAGCATCGCTACGACGACAATTTCGCGGGAACGCCGGGGTTCGGCACGCATTACATCGTGCTGGCTTACGCAATGAGCTTGAGTGGTTCGGTGCCGATCGGACGGTTCGATCAGCATAGCGGCTACGAGTGGCTGCTCGCGGATGAACTGCTGGCACGCGATGACGTGCATGAGAACACGAAGGCGTATTTCCGGTAACTGCGTGGGGTAACCGCGTAGGGCAGCTGCGCGGCAACTGCATAACCGCTTCGAGGCGCGATCAGCGCCTCGAAGCGTATTCAACACGGCTTAGGCATCGACCGGAAGTTCGTCTTCCGCATCACCGGATTCAATCTCGAGCGGCTCGATCACCGGAACCGGCGCCGGCGCAAACTGCGAGCGCAGGTAGTCCGAGAACTCGTCGCGCACTTCGGGATGACGCAGCGCGAACTCGACCGTCGCCTTCAGATAGCCGAGCTTGCTGCCGCAATCGAAGCGCTTGCCGCGATACCGGTACGCCAGCACTTGCTCTTGCGAAAGCAGCGTCTCGATTCCATCGGTCAACTGAATTTCGCCGCCTGCGCCGGGCTTCTGCGAACGCAGGAATTCGAAGATGCGCGGCATCAGCACATAGCGGCCGACCACGCCGAAGTTCGACGGCGCGACTTCCGGGTCCGGCTTTTCGACCACGCGCGAGAGCTTGAAGAGGCCGTCGTCCCACGGCTTGCCTTCGATCACGCCGTACGAGCGCGAATCCTTGCGGTCGATCTCCTCGACGCCGATCACCGACGAATGATAGTGGTCGAACACCTCGACCATCTGCGCGAGCACGGGCGGCTGGCCGTCGAGCAGGTCGTCCGCCAGCACCACGGCGAAGGGCTCGTCGCCGACGAGCTTCTCCGCGCACAGCACCGCGTGACCCAGACCGAGCGCTTCGGCCTGACGCACGTACATGCAGGTCACATGGCTCGGCAGAATGCCGCGCACGAGTTCGAGCAGCTTTTCCTTGCCGCGCGCTTCGAGCTCGGCTTCGATTTCGTACGACTTGTCGAAGTGATCTTCGATCGCGCGCTTGCTGCGCCCGGTCACGAAGATCATCTCGGTGATACCCGCGGCCATCGCCTCTTCGACCGCGTATTGAATCAGTGGCTTGTCCACCACCGGAAGCATTTCCTTCGGGCTCGCCTTGGTTGCGGGAAGGAATCGCGTGCCGAGGCCCGCCACCGGAAATACCGCCTTGCGCACTTTTAGCATCGGCTCACCTTAATGAATTGTTGTACGAGGCAGCGCGCCGCCGTGTGAGCATGCGGCCGCCTCTTCGTAGAGTCGCAATCGCCCGATTTCATCAGACGACACGAGTGGCATCAGCTTATTCGCCCGATATCGAAATCATCTGCCAACACATCGTCATTTTCAGACTGGCGGCGCGGCGACTGTTCGCTGCCGCGTATAGTGCGTCGCATGTGTGCTTACTTTTCCCGCTTTCGACGTTCTTTCGCGAACAAAGGGGATGAAAGGGAAAAAGGGAGAAAGTCGATGATGTACGCCAGTGGTACGGGCAGGCTCGAAGCGGTGCGCTCGCCCGAACGTCATGCGCCGTCCGCCGACACGGCCAAGCGGATCGGCATTCTGATCTTCGAGGACTTCTCGCTCGTCGAAGTCAGTTCGATCTCCGAGGTCTTCTCGCTCGCGAACGAAGTGCGCCTGCCCGCGGCCGGCGTCGAACGTGGGGAGCCGCACGCTTTCCCGCAGCGCACGCCGAACTATTCGCTGCAGTTCGTGTCAAGCGTGGGGGGCAGCATTGCAAGCAGCTGCTCGATGCGCATCTGGACCGAAAGCATCGAAGCGCGCTGGATGAACGAATGCGATGCGCTTTTCATCGCAGGCGGCGCGGGCGCGCGGCTGGCTCGGCAGGACGCGCTCCTCAGAAAGCAGTTGGGCCGCGTCGCGCCGAAGATCCCGTTCATCAAGGCCATCGGCGAAGGCGCGCATATTCTCGCGGCGGCGAACTTGACGCTGCAGAACCGGTCTCTTGATTTCAACGAAGAGCCGGGCGCGCAGGCGTTGTCGTCGGCGCTGTCGCCGGCGTTATCGAATGCGCTGTGCATCGCCGAGCAGACGCTCACGCTCGACGATCCGAAAGGCCCGATCGCCGCGGCGCTCTCGATGGTCAAGCGCGATTACGGCGCGGCCGTGGCGCGCGAAGTCTCGGAGCGGTCTATTCCCGGCGCGTGGCAGAAGCTCGCCATGGTGCTCGACGACACCGACAGCGTCGGCGTGCGTCAGAAAATCGATGCTGCCGCGCGCTGGATTCGCGAGAACTACGTGAAGCCGATCTCGATCACGGATGCGGCGCGCGTCGCGGCCATGAGCGAACGCAATTTTCTGCGGCGCTTCAAGGCGCAGATCGGGCTCACGCCGTCGGAATACTTGCTGCGCGCGCGTCTGGATGCAAGCTGCATGCTGCTCGCCGCGACGGACTTGCCGGTGGACAAGATTGCGCGGCGTTGCGGCGCGGGCAGCGGCGACGGCCTCGCAAAGATTTTCCGTAAGCGCCTTTCGATTTCGCCGACCGAATATCGGCTCGCCGGCCGCAGAAAGCAGGCGGACAGTTCATAACAATATCGTCACATCGACGGATACCTAGAACGGATACGTATGCAAGAACGGGTACTGTGGATTTTTTCGAATCTCGGGGATGCGGCGCTTTTACTGCCGCTCGCGTTGGTCTGCGCGCTCTGGCTGCGCTCGGTGGACATGCGCCTTGCCGTGCGCTGGGCCGTGTTGCTCGGCCTCGGCATGGGCCTCGTCGGACTCTCGAAGATTCTCTATGCGGGCTGCGGGCTGGAGTTGTCCGCGGTCAACTTTCGCATGATCAGCGGGCACACCATGCTGGCCGCTTCCATCTACACGGTGGCGGGCGGACTACTCGCGGGCAGTCTCGGTGGCTGGTGGTATCGGCTGGGCGCGGCAGGCGGTCTCGGGCTCGCGGCGCTGATCGGAGCAAGCCGCATCATCCAGGACGCGCATACGCCGAGTGAAGTCGTCGTGGGCTGGCTGCTGGGCGCGGCCATCGCGACCATGCTGCTCGTGCGCGTGTTCGAGCAGCCGCGCAAGATGCCGCGCGCCGTCGTGGCGGGCGTCGGCCTGCTCGCGGTGTCGTCCATCGCTTACGGACATCACGCGCCGTTTCAGCGGCTGATCGAACATTACTCGTGGTGGCTGTGCAAGGGGCTCGGCCTCTGACGCGGCTGCGGCGCCCGAGCATCCCTTCTTCGCGCGTGGGAAACGATCCCAAGTATGATCCTCTGTTGATTACAGGCTCATATTCACGATTCGGGATCTCGGGATGGACCGCTTCCTTGCAATGAAAGTGTTCGCGCGCGTGGTCGAGGCGGGCAGCTTTTCGAAAGCCGCCGACGCGCTTCGCCTGCCGCCCGCGAGCGTGTCGAGAACGCTCCAGGCGCTCGAAGCGCATCTCGGCGCGCGCCTGCTCAATCGCACGACGCGCAGCATCAGCATCACCGAAGACGGCGAAGCCTATTACGAGCGATGCGTGCGCGTGCTCGGCGAAGTCGACGACATGGAGGCGTCGCTCTCGCGCTCCAAGCTGAGTCCCAAGGGCAACGTCAAGGTGAGTCTGCCGCAAGTGATGGCGAAGAACACCATCATTCCCGCGCTGCCGGAGTTCTTCGCGGCGTACCCGGATATCGGCATCGAACTGGTGCTCACGGACCGGCAGGTGGATCTGGTCGAAGAAGCCGTGGATTGCGTCGTGCGCGTAGGCGCGATCGGCGATGTCGGACTGGTGGCGAAGCGCATCGGCGCTTATACGCAGATCACGTGCGCGTCGCCGGCTTATATCGAGCAATACGGCGAGCCGCAGACGCTCGACGACCTGGACCGGCACCTCGCCGTGGGCTATGTGCTCAACAAGTCCGGACGCGTGCGCAACTGGGAATTTCTCGTGGACGGCGAAACGCGCGCCGTCGCGCTCAAGTACAAGATCGCCGTCAACGACGCCGATTCATATATCGCGTGTGGTCTATCGGGACTCGGGCTGATCCAGAGTTCGAGCTATACGCTCGATCCGCATCTGAAAAGCGGCGCGTTGCGCCGCGTGCTCGCGGACTATCCGGCGCAACCGCGCGTCGTGTCGGTGCTGTACGCGGCGAACCGGCATCAGCCGCGGCGCGTGCGCGTGTTCATCGACTGGGTCGCGGATTTGTACGCGCGCTTGCCGACATTTCAGGAAAGCGAGGCGCGGTCCTAGCGGTCCTAGCCGTCCTAGCCGTCGAACGATCAGTTCGCCGCCTTCGCCTTCGTCACCTGCACGCTTTGCAGCACCGGCGCGGCGGCGGTCTGATACTCCGGCACCCATCTGCGCAGATCGCGGCGCACTTCGTCGTCCGACAGCACGCGGTGCTGCATGAGCCACGGCAACAGTTCGTCGATGAACCCGTCCGGCACGCCCCGCGCCTGCGCGATGCGCAGTTTCGGATGCGGCGTGCGCGTGGTGGTTTCGTCGTCGGCGAGCAGTTCTTCGTAGAGCTTTTCGCCCGGACGCAAGCCCGTGAACACGATGCGAATCTGCTCTTCGCTGTAGCCATAGAGGCGAATCAGGTCGCGCGCGAGATCGACGATGCGCACCGGCTGCCCCATGTCGAGAATGAAGATTTCGCCGCCGCGCCCCATGCTCGATGCCTGCAACACGAGCTGCGCGGCTTCGGGAATCGTCATGAAGAAGCGCGTGATCTCCGGATGCGTGACCGTCACCGGGCCGCCCTTCGCGATCTGCTGCTGGAACTTCGGGATCACGCTGCCCGCGCTGCCCAGCACATTGCCGAAGCGCACGGTCTCGAACTGCGTGCGCGGCGCGGTTTGCTGCAACGCCTGACACGTCATCTCGGCGAGGCGCTTGCTCGCGCCCATCACGTTGGTCGGATTGACGGCCTTGTCGGTGGAAATGAGCACGAAATGCCGCACGTCATGGCGGATCGCCGAGCGCGCGACGCGTAACGTGCCGAGCACGTTATTGCGCACGGCCTGCCACGCGTTCTGCTCTTCCATTAGCGGCACGTGCTTGTAGGCCGCCGCATGAAACACGATATGCGGCGTGAAGCGCGCCATCGTCTGATCGAGCAGCAGCGAGTCTTTCGCGTCGCCCACCACCGGCACCACGGAGAAGTCCGGAAACTTCTCGTGCAACTCTTCGATCAGGCGATACATCGCGTATTCGCTCAAATCATAGGCGACGAGTTGCGCCGGCGAGAAACGCAGAATCTGCCGGCACAGTTCCGATCCGATGGAACCGCCCGCGCCCGTCACCATCACCACACGCCCGTGCAGCAGTTGCTCGACGTGCGGCATGTCGATCTTCACCGGCTCGCGGCCGAGCAAATCTTCGAGGTCGATCTGGCGCACGCGCGAGAGGAAACCGCCCTCGCCTTGCGTCAACTGATTGAGCGCGGGCAGCACCATGACTTTGACGCCCGCTCGCACGCAAAGCGTCGCGACGCGCCGCTGCTCGTCGACGGACGAAGACGGAATCGCGATGATCGCGTAGTCGGTCTTGTACTGCTCCGCGACCTTCGACAAGTCGCTGAACGAGCCGAGCACCTTGTGACCGAGCACTTCGCGGCCTTGCTTGGCGGGATCGTCGTCGAGCAGGCCGACGAGACGCCATTCCGACGACCGCGCGAGTTCGCGCGCCAGCATCGCGCCGGCGGTGCCCGCGCCCAGCACGATCACCGGCTTGCCTTGCCCGACAAGCCCGCCATACAAATAGAACTCCTTGCCCGCGCGATACAGCGCCCGCGCGCCGCCCATCGCCAGAAACAGCAGCAGCGGCGCGACGATCAGCACGGAGCGCGGAATGACGGGCGTGGGCTGGGCCATCACCGCGCCGATCATCACGACGAGCGCGCCGACCACCACCGACTTCGAAATCCGCATCAAATCCGGCAGGCTCGCGAACACCCACATGCCGCGATACAGCCCGAAGACGCGGAACATGACGCCGTACACGGGCAGCACCCACGTGAGCGCGACGAGCGCGCCGTGCCGGAAGTCATGCGGCACGGTGCCGTTGAAGCGGATCAGATAAGCGGCAAGCCAGGTGCCCGCGACCGCGCACAGGTCGAACGTGAAGGCGCCTGCGGAAAGCCATGAAGCTTTGAATCGAATCATCCGCGACTACCTCGAGAGTGTTCGGAGGCAAGCGCCGCTTGGCGCCGCCAGCATGTATCGACTGCGAGTCCCGCCACCACCAGAACGATAGCCCAGCCCGCGACGGCGACCCACTGCGCCACCGGCGCAAACGCGAGCGCGAGGTTGGCGAGAACGACGCCCGCCAGCATCAGCGCGTACCATGCGAGCGCGGTGCGCGCGTGGCCGACGCCGAGCCGCACCATCCGCTGATAGTAATGCTCGCGATGCGCCTGCCAGAACTGCTCGCCGCGCGCGAGGCGCCGCAGCAGCGTGACCGATGCATCGCCGATGAACGGCGCAAACACGAGCGCCGGGAACCAGACCGGCCACGTGCCCTTCAGCCAGCCCCAATAACCGAGTGCGCCTGCGAAGAATCCTAGAGGAATCGACCCTGAATCGCCTAGAAATATTCGTGCCGGATGGAAGTTGAAGAGCAGAAACCCCGCCGCCGCGCCCGCGATGGCCACGCTCGCGATGCCGAGATCGATCTGCGGCACGGGCCCGGACAGCGCCGCGACCGCGTAGCCGCCGAAGCCGATGAGCGCCATGCCGCCCGCAAGCCCGTCCGAACCGTCCATGAAGTTGTAAAGATTGACGAGCCAGACCATCAGAAAGCCGACCGCGACGAGCGCCCACCCCGGCACCGGAGCCGGGTACAGCCCGATCAACAATGCGACGGCGGCGACATGCGCCCCGAACCGCACGCGCGCAGGCAGGCCGCGGCGGTCGTCGATCTGCGACACGGCGGCGAGCGCCGCGGCAAGCACGGCGGCGAGCCACATCGACCGCGTGAGCAGCAGCATCGCGATGACGGCGACCGGCACGATGCCCCAGCCGCCGACGCGCGGCGTCGGGCGCGTGTGCAGCGAACGATCGTTCGGGATATCGGTGGCGAGCCGCCACGCGAGACCGGTGCGCAGCAGCGCAAACAGAATCAACGCGCAGACTCCAAGCGACGCAGCCGCGACCCATACGGCTGCTGTCCACGGCGAATGCACGAGGAAAGGAAACAGCGAGGCACTCATTTCCCGATTGGCCTTGTGTACGTTTTTTAAGCTAAGCCGATGATGCCGGTTCCGCGCTGACCCGCGTGTTACCGGCACTTATCGGTTGTTACGGGACGTTAACTCGCCGCGACCCGGCGGGAACTAGCGTCCTTCTGCCGCACTCTGCTGGAGAAAGCACGCGGCGGTGGCCGCGAGACCCGCCTCCAGCGAGTACGAGGGGCGCCAGCCTAGCACATCGCGGATATGCGCCGAATCGACACGCAAGCTGCCGGTGAGCCGCTCGATTTGCGCGGTCTTGCCGGTGAGCCGCCCCGCCGCTTGCAACAGGCCGACGGGTACGGGCAAGAGACGCGCCGGACGCTTCAGATGATGCCCGAGCCGGCGCGCGAGTTCGGCGACGCCCGGATCGTCGCCGTCGGTCACGTGGAAAATCTGGCCGGCCGCGCGCGGGTTCGTCGCGCATTCGACGAGCGCACTCGCGAGGTTATCGACATAGACGAGACTTCTTTGCGCCGTCACCGCGCCGATCGGCAGCGGCATGCCCTTCGCGATGGCCCGCATCAGCGCCAGAAAGTTGGCGCGCACCTCGGGCCCATACACGAGCGGCGGACGCGCAATCACGATCTCGAGCCCGGTGCGCGCGCCGAACTCCTGGAGCCTGACTTCGGCTTCCGCTTTGGAGACGCCATACGCGTCCGGCGGACGACGCTCGTCTGTTTCCTTCAGCGGCTCGCCGTGGTCGAACTCCGCGAGCGCCTTGATGCTGCTCACGAAGACGAAGCGCGTCGCGCCGGCGCGACGGGCGGCGTCGGCGGTCTTCAGCGCCCCGTCGACATTGACCACGCGGAACGCGGCGAGCGGATCGGCGGCGGCGTCGCGCATGACATGCACGCGCGCGGCGAGGTGAATCACCGAATCGCAGCCTTCGAAGACGGCGGGCGTGATGGCATCGAGCGATGCTATTTGAACGGTATGCGGCCCCGCTCCCTGACGGACAATGCCGAGCGGTTCCCTGCCCGCGTCAATCAGCGCACGCGTGACCGCGCGGCCGACGAAGCCGTTGGCGCCCGTGACGGCAATGCGCCCGGTCATAGCCATTTCCACCCAAAGCGGCTGAAGAACTTGTACGCCGACGCGATGAAGAGCTTGATATGCGTCCAGCCCTTGCCGGCCGCGTCGCCGCCGTGATGCAGCACGCGCACGGACGGCACGTAGGCCACGCGCGCGACGTCGTGCGTGCGCAGGCTCAAGTCGTAGTCTTCGAAATAGAGGAAATAGCGCGGATCGAAGCCGCCGAGCTTTTTCAGGACTTCGGTGCGAAAGAGCATGAAGCAGCCGCTGACGATGGGCGGGTCCCAGACGATGTCCTTGGTCCCGATGACGTCGCGCATGTCGTATCTTGCGAGCCTCGCTTCGAACGGTTTTCTCATGCTGCGCGGGAGGAAGCCCCGAATGAAAAGGTCCAGAACCGTGGGATAGCGGCGGCAAAGAAATTGTTGACTGCCGTCTTCTTCCAGGATCAGCGGTGAGAGGAGCCCGACTTCTGGATGCGCATCCATGAAAGTCAGCGCGTGAGTGAGCGCGTCGGCGTCCAGTTCGATGTCGGGGTTCAGGATCAAGTGGTAACGGCTCGATGCGCGCTCGATGGCGAGATTGTGGCCGCGGCCGTAGCCGACGTTGCCTTGGCCTTGGATGACGGTGGCTTTCGGCATCACGCAACCCGGCGTACGCTCCAGTCCGCCGTTATCCACGAGATAAAGCTGCATGCCATCGCCGGACGACTTCGCGCCCAGCCCTTGCGCCGCAGCGTTCAATGTACTGAGGGTGCGCTCCAGAAGTTGCGCATTCGGCCGATAGACCACGAGCGAAACGGTTAGCGAAGTGATGTCGGGATTCACGCCCGTGCTTGTTTTGGACTGCATTCTCGAAGCGGTTCTGGCGGCTGCACTGATCAGGCGACGCACATGTGGAAGTTTTCTCGACGGTAAGCGCATGACCATGGAGCCGGCCCTGTGCTGCTTGATCCGTCGAATGCGGCGGCGATTAACGCCTCTTCATGCGATCTCTATTGGCAATGAAGCGCCCCGTTCAAGCCGACCATTTTCATGCCTTGCGGTAGCCCCGGTATCTGAAGCTCTGTGAACCGCTGCGCGATGTCCCGCATGAGCAAGCCATACGTGTTTTGCAGCTTAAGCCGCTCGAGACCGTCCACGGTCGCGTCCGGAGCCAGCAAAATAAGCCGCGTTCTCGACATCGCCGCGATATGCCTGCGCTGAAATTCGGGCGACCGAGGGTACAGATAATATAACTCCCAGAACGGCGCCTTCGCGTTCAGGTACGCATAGATACCGGGAAAATGCGGCGCGGTCATAAACTCGTCGCTTTTTATATTGCACGACTGCACGGTTTTGCGTACCGCTCGAAGGACGTCCGCCTCGTATTTGGGCACTGCGAACTGCTTCCCGCTGATCGGCACCCACTCGACGGCATCGGGGGCCTCGGCCATCATTCGCCGGTACGCGACTGCCGGCTCGCTCGGCAACCAGGCGATCACGCACAAGACAGCGAAGGCCACGACGGCTCCCGAAACGACGCTCCTCAGTCTTGCGTTGGACCAATAGAAATTGGCGGCCGCAAACGCTGCGGGAAAGACGGGGAGTGTTGCCTGTGCGATATGCCCGAAGTCTGCGCGATCGAATGCTTGCTGAAGATAAGGAATGCCGGCAAGCGATGACGCGAGCAACAAGACCATCGACGGATCGCGCTCTTGTTGCTTGCGCTCGGCCCACGCAGCAGACGCGATCCCGAAACAGTAGATGGCGGGGAAGACCAGGCACGCAATACCGATCGACTCCGCCTGCAATGCATCCACGAGAGGCAGATGTCGAAGCTCCAGCCGCCATGGAAACGGGATGGGCAAGGCCAATTGCCAGTCTTTGGTGAACAGCACGGACGTCATAAAAGCATCGCGAAACCCAGGCACCGCCAGAATCGCCAAGAGCAGAGGCAAATAGCCGAGCACGACGCCGCCTGCGTAGGCGGCGATGATCTTGATCCCGGGCAACCTTTTCTCGCTGAACGCCGAGAAGCCCATACAGAAAACAGCAGCGATAACGTAGAACACACCGTGGTTGCGCCCCAGAATAGCCGCCAGCCCTGTCGCGATGCCGAGAGCAGACCAACGCATTGCCGCCCTCGGTCTAAGCAGCACGAAGAACAGCATCGCAACCAAGACGAGCGATGCCGTTTGCTCGAAGACCTTGTGCCGTGGATAGCCGAGCGCCAGAGCGATTAGCACCGCACATGCTATTCGCAAGCCGCCCCGCATGCGAGCACGGCATAGGACGAACCATATCGCCGCAAGTCCGACGGCGCCGAACGCGGCGCAGGACGCGAGCAACGTGAAAAGACCGTCATGCCCTGTCAAACGGAATATTGCGCTGGTCCAGTAATATCGGCCGGGATCGTAGCTGAAGAAGTCGCGCAGTGGCACTTCGCCCAATGCAGTCCGCTGCGAGGCGTACCAGAGTAGTCCCTCGTCCGACCAACCGAAGCCGTATTTCCATTGTGCGATGAACGTCAGGCCACAGAGCAAGCAAGCGCCGACGATGGCTTCCGACAGATCAAGCGAAATGCCGCGCCTCTGCGCTGCAACGAGTGAAGACATGGGTTTTCCGTTGTTATGGACTACGGCCGCTTTGGCAGAGACGCTCGGTGCATATTGTTCTAGTCGTCTCTGAAGCACCATAACCGGCTTGCCACCAGAGAAATCACCGGGATGATGACAGCCGAGCCGAGCGTCGCCGCAACCGCCGAAAGGGACGTATTACGAAGAACAGACGCGAGGAGTGCCGTGTTGATCAGAAAGGTGGTCAACGACACGGTCAAGAACCGCAACAGCGCCCTTTTCGGCTGTCCGGGCTGGCTGAACGTCCAGAAGTAGTGGCCGCAAAAGGAAAGAACGAATGCGCAGAGAAAAGCGCAGGTGTTGCCGAAAAGCGCTGGCACGCGCAACTGCCCGACCAGCGTCCCGGCAATTGCCATGTGCACGAGCGTCGCGGCGCAACCGACGAGCGCGAAGCGCCCCGCGATGAGCGCCTCGCGGATCAGCACTACAAGGCCCGGCGATCGCTGTTGCTTGAGTGATCGCCCGGTCATGGTTTCTTTGTGGCCATGCAGAAGATCGACAGCCCAGCGATGCGATTCCACCGCATGAACGGCAACTCTGCATCGCAGATGGAAGCGAGCACTCTATTGACGAGCCAGTGATGGCGCTTCAATTGCGACTGCGCCGGCGCTTCGCCAGCGCGATATCGCTGCGAGAGTCGCATGCCAGCCGCAATCGGAAACACGCCACCGAAAAAGTATCCGCCACGGTCGACATGCAATCCCGCCTCGCGGACTACATGCTCCAGTTGAGGCAATACATAACGGCGCCTGTGTTCGAGAAAATCGTCGTGCGCACTCCAGAGGAACTGGAAGGCAGGAACAGTTATCAGAAAGCGCGCTCCCGCCGGCACCTTTCGCACGTATTCCGCGAGCAACGCTACATCGTCGTCCACATGCTCGAGGACGTCCATGAGCAGGACGAGATCCGCATTGCTCGATGCGATCGATCTGCGGTAATGAACCGGCTTGCCCGCCCGGAACGCATCGGAATCGTTCGGGTAACCGATATCGACGCACCAGGCTTCCCGCGCTTCCGTGGTTTCGAGCAGTTTTCCCGAGAAGTAGCCAGAACCCGCACCCACGTCGAGAATGCTCGACACAACCTGCGTTCCCAGCATGGCGCGCATTGCCTTCGCCTTCGAGGCGTAATACCAGTGACGGTCGATATCGTCGCCGAGTATCTCGGTTTCCTTGACATCCATGATTCAGCCCTTCGGCTCGTAGATTTTCCGCACCAGGAATACTGGACGCCGTTTCGATTCCAGATATGTCCGTCCGAGATATTCGCCAATGACGCCAATCCCGATGAGTTGCAGGCCACCCAAAAACGTGACGGCGACCATCAGCGACGCATAACCCGGAACGTCAATTCCACGGACGATGACTCTTACAGCAATAAAGATCGCAAAGATGAACGACACCAGCGATACCAGGCAGCCCACATAGGTCCAGATGCGAAGCGGGTCGGTACTGAAGCTCGTGAGGCCTTCCAGCGCAAGGTTCCACAGTCGCCAGCCGTTGAATTTAGTCCGGCCCGCGACGCGCCTGTGCCGTTCGTAGTCGACGAAGGCGGTCCGAAATCCAATCCAGGCGAACAGACCCTTCATGAAGCGGCGGGACTCCGGCAATTGCTTGACTGCGTCGACCACCACGCGATCCATCAACCGGAAATCCCCGACGTTCTCGGGTATGACCAGATCGGCAATTCGATTGTGGATCCGGTAGAAGCACGCAGCCGACGCGCGTTTGGCCCATGTATCCGCGTTGCGATTTACCCGGCGCGCGAGCACCACCTCGTAGCCCTGCCGCCAGACCGCGATCATTTCAAGGATCAGTTCGGGCGGATCCTGCAGGTCTGCATCGATCGGAACGACCACCTGTCCGCGAGCCGCCTCTAGTCCAGCGGTCAAGGCCGCCTCCTTGCCGAAGTTGCGGCTCAGATCCACGATCCTCACGCGCGCGTCCAACGCCTGATGACGCATCAATTCGCCAAGCGTGTCGTCAGTACTTCCGTCGTTGACGAACACGATCTCCAGCTCGATTGCGGGCACCGAGCCGAACACTTCGTCGATGCGAGCCAAGAACGAGGCAATGGCCTCGGCCTCGTTGTACGCGGGCACCACTAGCGAAAGCTGCAACGCGCCGGTGTCGGATAGTTCTGTGTCGCGGGAAGTGGTGCTGTTCAATCCGGCCTCGTCTTTACATGCTTCGTTGCATTGCACCGGAGCCGCGGCGAACACGCGCTCCCGTGTGTCGCGCCCCGGCGCCATTCGGCTCCGCGATCCGAGATGCGGTCTGCCTGGCGGTGCGCGTTGCGTTCTTCCTAAGCGATGCCTTCAGGCACTGGAAGGACGACTTGCGGAATCGAAGGCGAGCCAAGCGTATTGTAAGGGCGAGCTGAAACCGTCGGCTACAACGCGACGTGACCGAATTTTGCCACTTCACCGCCCAGCGGGCTAGTTACTGACCGAAGAGGCTTGGGACGTTATTCGCTGCTTGCTGCCCACTCCCAATGGCAGGAGACCGAATCGCGCGGCATGAGAGGCCGGCCGGACAGCAGCCAGGCGATTCGCCATGCCGCACTTGCCTCTAGTGTTGCGCTTGCGGCAATATGTGGCGCCGACTGCACACGTCCGCCTCGCCCGCGGACATGATGCGTCTTGGATTTGCTGTTTATTCTGGCAAACGCCCTGACTGCCAGCACCACCAGACCAACATGAAACCAAAAAGCCGCGAGCGCATTTTCTACATCGACCTCATCAGGGCGATTTCCGTTCTGCTTATCATCACGTTTCACTTCAACCAGCAGATTGGAGCGCACGGCATAAAGGCGGCCGAAATCTTCAAGCAGACCTTCCACAGCGAAAACATCGGCTCACTGGGCATCACACTTTTCATCATCATCTCGGGGGCCGCCCTGATGATGAGTTCCGGAAACACCCTTGACCTGCGTGTCTATGCGCGAAAACGCTTTCTCGCCATATTCCCTCTATATTGGACGGGATTCTTGCTAACGGCGGCCATCCTTTTCGTGCTTCATGGTCATGTGCGCGGAGATTCGTCGCACTGGAAGTTCATTCTCACGCTTATCGGGATGGATGGTTTTCTTTACTATCGCATTCCCAACTATTATTTGCTCGGAGAATGGTTCATCGGCTTCATTCTCGTTCTGTATGTCGCCTTTCCCGTGCTACGGTGGATGGCGCTTCGGCGACCTCTCGTTCTGGTCCTGGCCGTTGCCGCGATCTATGCCGTGGTGACATTGAACTACGCCAAATTATTCCAGATCGACGTCGTCCATAATCCGCTGGCGCGCCTGCCGGAGTTCGTCTTCGGCATGCTATTCGTTCAGTATGCTCCGCGGTTGCGCTGGCCGGTCGCCACGCTCGCGCTTGCGGCATTGTGCATTCCGCTTATCTGGAGCCTGCCGATACCGCACATTTATGTCGCTCTGGACACCGGTATCGCGGCGTTCGTGGTTTTGGCGTATATCGGCCAGACAATGAAGCCCGAGGGCCGCTTGCTGCAAGTCGTGTCCTTCGTCAGCACGTACTCGTTCGCGGCGTTTCTCGTGCATCACAATATCATCGGCGAGCTGCTCGTCAGATTCATGAACATGGCTTTGTCGCACGTCGAGGTCTATTTCCTCTACATGATCATTGTGTTTCTGGCCTTCACCGCCGGCAGACTGCTTACCGGGCTCACCGATGCGCTCGTGCGATTTTTTCGCCCGCCCGCCGTCACGTTGACGCCGGCGAATCCGTGACTGTCCCTTTAAAGACCTGCTCATGCGCAGAGCGCATGAGCAGCGACGCTCGCTACTTGCGCAACGCCGAAAGCGCCTGGCATACGTGATCGATTTCCGCATCGGTCATGTATTCGCCCATGGGCAGGCTAAGCACGGCTTCGCTCAAGCGTTTTGCAACGGGCGTCGCGTTCGGGTCCAACCCTTCCGATTCATAGCACTGCTGCGCCGCCGGTATCACCGGATAGTGGATGCTCGTGCCGACGCCTGCTTCCTGAAGGCGCTTCTGAACGGACTCGCGGTCCTCGCAGACGATGACGTAGTTGTGCCACACGCAGGCTTGCGCGGGATCGAGCAGTCGATACACGGGACCGTCGCCCGGCGTCATGGCGACCACCTCGTCGTAACGGGAGGCGATCCGACGGCGTTGCTCGATGATTTCATCGAGATGCTTCAGCTTGATCGACAGGAACATGGCGTGTAGCGGATCCAGCCGCGAGTTCGTACCCAGCGACTCGTGGTAGTACTTGACGGCGCTACCGTAGTTACCCAGTTCCCGGACCTTCGCGGCCAGCCGATCGGAGTTCGTCACGACCGCGCCGGCGTCGCCCAGCGCGCCCAGGTTCTTGGACGGATAGAAGCTGAACGCGGCAATGTCTCCATGCGCGCCCGCCTTCTTGCCATCGCGCACATCGCCGTGCGCCTGAGCCGCGTCTTCGATCAGATACAGCTTATGGCGCGCGCAGATTTCCTTCAGTTGCGCGACGTTTGCCGTCGCGCCGTACAAATGCACGGCGATGATCGCTTTCGTCCGCGGCGTAATAGCGGCTTCGACCAGCGAAGCATCGAGATTCGCGCTACGCGGCTCGACGTCCACCGGGACGTTCGTCGCGCCGACCTGCGTGACCGCCAGCCACGTGGCAACGAAAGTCTGGGCCGGGACGATCACCTCGTCGCCCTCACCGATCTCCAGTGCGCGCAACGACAGCGTGAGCGCGTCGAGGCCGTTGCCCACGCCCACGCAGTGCCGGGTGCCGCAGTATTGCGCAAAGGCGCTCTCGAAATCGGCGAGATGCTTCCCGCCGATCAGCGAGCCGGCGTCGTAAAAGCCGTCGAGTTGTTCGAAGAAAGTCTGCTTATAGCGCGCGTTGAGCCGCGAGAGCTCGAGAAAGGGCACGTTCATGCGAGGTCACTTTTGATAGGTTTGCCGATTTCCCGCAAGAAGTCGAGGAAACCGTCATAGGTTCGAAGATAGTCGGACTCCGAGTACGTCTCGCTCGCCAGCACCGCGCAGACCGCGCCGGAGGTGAAGTTGTTCACCACGCGCCAGATATGAGGGCAGACATAGAACGGGCGATTCGGCTGGTTGATAACCACGGTCCGCGTGTTCACGCCATCGTCCAGATGCAGTTCGTACGAACCAGCGAATGCGAAGAACAACTGATGAAGATTCTTGTGCGCATGGCCGGCGCGTTCCACGCCGAATGGAACGTCGTACAAGTAATAGAGCCGTCGGAAGTCGAACGGAACATCGCCCTCCTGAACGAATGAGAGGTTCCCGCGACGGTCCGCGAATTGGGGAAGCTCGATGAACCGACACTCTTCAACTGAAAAACTCACGTTCCACCTCATATATAGCGCCAGCCAGGTCATCGAATATTGGCATGGCGGCTTGACTGCGGGCTGCGGCCCGCTCCAGAAAGGACCGGCTGCGCTGTCCGGTGGATACGACGTACATCGGACAGCCCGCCTGCTGCGCGGCCTCCATGTCGCTTTCAGTATCGCCCACGTAACAGACCGCACCGTGAGAGCGAAGCCTCACAGCTTTCCTTTGCGCTGCGTCCTTGCCCGACTTCACCACTTCGATGATGTCGAACAGCCGCGCAAGCCCCAGGGCGGCGATCTGTCGATGAAACAGATCCGGGTCCCGGCGCGCCGACAGCAGAAACAGCCGCGACTTCGGCCTTAACCTCTCGAGCAACTGAATCGCGTCATCGAAGACGGCATCGCATTGCATGTGCGGCCATGTTTCGACACATTCGACCCACGCTTTCGAAACAGCGCCCGCTTCTTGCTCATCGAGCCCCGTGGCGACGAGCGCATCGACGGTCGTCGCGCCGTCGCGCTTGAGTTGCCAGAAGGCGTCGTCCGACGCGTATTCTAACTCGCAGGCGCGCAGCGCCTCGCGCAGAGCGGACAACTGCTTGGCGCGGCAGGTGATCAATGTCCCGTCGAGATCGAAGCCGATCAGCGGTAGATGCGATCGGTCCGTCATGGCGCGGTTTCCGCCGATTCGAAGGTCACGACTTCCTGATAATAGCGGCATACCAGCGCGGAACCGCCTTGCTCCGTGCGTTGCCGGCACTGGTCTTTCAGTGCGGCGGCTATTGGCAAGCCGAGCAGATCACTGAAATACGTTGCATAGATCGGATAGCCGCACGCGTCCGTGAGCGCGGTGCCGCCGCCACACCGTGGATTGATGTCGACGATGCGGTATCCGCCAGCCGGGTCGGTCATGACCTGGAAGCAGAACATCCCGCGCAAGCCGAACGCAGCCGCCACCCGCTGACTCAGGGCTTGCAACTCCGCGTCGAAGAACACGCGCGCCTTCACGCAGACGCCAGCCTTGGTTTCGAGCCGGTCCCGCACCACGGCGCCAAAGTAGTCGTCAAGGGCGAGGACGTCAATCGTATATTCGGGTTTGATGCAAACAGACTGGAAGACGACGTCCTCGGTCAGATCGTCCGGACGAAGCTCGTCATACGCGTTCACGACTCGCACGCCCGCGCTGCCCACACCCCGGCGGGGCTTGCGCACCATCGGCGCGGCAAAGTTTTGCGCGGTGAGCTCGCTTCCGAGCAGGGTGTCGGGTACGGGTAACCCGGACGCACGGCATTTCTGGAAATTCTTCCATTTGTCGTTGCACTCCTGGACTGCGGCGGCGGTCAATGCCGGCGTCTTCACCGTGTCGTTGAAACGCGAGCGAAATTGCGCGACGGCCAGAATCTCCTGATCGTGAATCGGGTAGATCGCATCGACGCTTTCCTGCTTCGCGATGCGGCTGAGCGCATCGACGAACGCTTCGACGTCCGAGGCGAGGGGCACCTGATAGTGAGTCGTCTGCCAGCGTGTGGGCGCCGCGATCAATTGTGCAGGGTTCGAATCAGTGGTCACGATACGCACGCCCTCGAGCGCACTCAGGCTCTTGATGACGTTGACGGCCGTCGCGGTTCCGGCGGCCGTGACCAGCACTGTTTTTGGGTTCATGTCGAGCTGTCAGCAATTGAGAAAACGTTAGCGGCGGCGCAGAAGCCTGCGCACCCCGGCCGCGACGGCGGGCCGATATCGTTCGGGAACGAAACCGCCGGTACGATGATACAACCGGCGCAACATGGTTTTTTGCAGCGGCGCAGCAGCGCCGCGCCACTCCGAATGCACCTGGAACGAGCCATGATCCTCCTCGAAAAAGCGGAAGATCTTGTCGATCAGTCCATGATCGACGCGGGCATTGGACCCGAGCGCGAAGCCGCTCTGCACCGGCTGCGTCGCCTCCGCGCCGAAGACGATCAGGCGGCGCCGCGCCACGGCTTCAGCGAAAGACGGGTACTTCATGTGTGCCTCTACTTCGTGCTCCGGACAGGCGAAGAAATAGACCGTGCCCGACCCCGCCACGTCCACGCCCCTTCCGTCGCGAAAGACGCCCGCCTCGACCAGCGCGGCGTAAGGGCTCCCAACCTTGTCGTGAACGGGCACCAGGTAAGGAATATGCGGAAGCGAGTCGGCATAATGGGCGGGATATGTCTTGGAAATCGCCAGGTATTTCCGATACATGCCAAGCCGCAATGCGAGCTCGGCCCGCAAGGCGTTGATGCGCGCCGGCCACACGTCTTCGAGCGCTACGAGATTTTCCAGCAGCATCGAGTGCAGCGACCGGATGGCAGGTGCGTATTCCGTGACATTGATCAAGCGAGCGTGCGCACTGTCGACGAATGCAAGCCGCTCATCGGGAAGCTCAATGGACCGGTAGAAGCGGCCGAAACGCTCGCTCAACAGCACGCGTGTAAGCGTGGCGAGCAGTTCGTACTCGCTCTGGCGGCGCATGGCCGATCCGCTGCTCAGGTTGTTCGCATGCACGCGGTATAGACAGGTCGACGCTTCCGAACTGACGAATCGGCCTTCGAACAGAAGATTCAGCCATAATTCGAAGTCCTGCAGACGCTCGTTCGACACACCCCAGAACGATTGCCTGAAACGGTCGCGCCTGAACATCGAAGCGGGCGCACAAAGAAAGTTGCCGCTCAGCAACGCCGCGAACAGCTCGGCGTGCGTATTCGACCGAAGCAGCGCGTGATTGAAGATCGTGACATTGGCGGGCATGCCTTCCGCGTTGATGTACGCGATATCCGCGAATGCCGCGGAGGCATCCGGATGGCGTTCGAGTGCGTCGACCAGTCCGGAGAGATGGCCGGGCAGCCATACGTCGTCGTGCCCGATCTGTGCAATGTAACGCCCGCGCGCGACGGATGTGGCGTCGATCAGCGCGGCGCAGACGCCGTAGTTCGTCGGCTTGCGAACGGTGCGCACATGAAACGGTTGCGCACTGCTCCATTGGCTGATGATGTCCCAGCTGTCGTCCGACGAGCCGTCATCCACGATAACGACTTCGACGTCCTCCCGCTGCTGCGCGCTGATTGACTCGAGCGTGTCCCGGAGAAAACGCTGGCCGTTGTAGACGGGCAGGACAACGGTGACGAGTGGCGAATATGAAGTCATGGTTGGGTACATCGGGTCAGACAACAAGGACGTTCAGTCGGGAGCGATCCAGCGCAAATCCCGAGTCTTTGCGCACGAGAACAGCCGGCCGCCGGAGAAACACGGCATCGAGCGCGGCGCCGTCGAGCGTCGTTGCCGGCGCCACGAACGGTACGTCGCGAACATGTCGCGCAACTTGCCTTCCCAGTTCGCTTGTCTCAGGGACAGCCGTTCGCGGCAGAACGAGACAGCGTTCGCCGGCATGCCAGGCGAGCAATCCGACGGGGACGCGTGCGAGCAGATTCAGCAAGCCCGGATCGACAGACGAGGCCACATCGACACGCCGGCCATCGGGCGCGGCGAATCCGGCATCGAAATGCGCAGACAGGAGTGCGGCAAGTTCGCCCTGCGACTCGGACGACGAAAGGGCATGCTCGTAACGCACGACATATCGCGCGACGGGATCGACCGAGATGGCCGCGCCGGCATCGAGCGGCTCGTAGAGCCTGGCCGCGATTTCCAGCCGCTCGGCTTCCGCCTTGGGCTTTTGCCCCAGGTTCATCGCAGTGCTCGCGGGATGAATTCGCCATCCGTACGCCGCATACGGCAGATGCGCATGCTTGAGCGCCCTGTCGGCAAAGCGCCGCTGGTAGCCGAACGCAAGCCAGATGTCGAAACAGCTGCGATAGCGGGCCTCTGCGTCGGGCTCCGCGAGGATCATCTCCTTGCAGATGCTCGTGCGGAAACAGGTGATGTGATGCATGTAGAAGTAATGCATCGCGCTGAGGCCGTCGAATTCCGGCTTCCAGTAACGCTCTCGCGTCTCGGCCGAGAACTTGGTTTCGTCGGTGAAGACGAGATCGTATTCGTCGCGATGACGCTTCAGGAATTGCACGAGCGGTATGAGATCGACTTCGTCATCGTGATCCAGAATCGCCGCATACGGTGCGCTGGCGGCAACGAGCGCGGATGTATAAGCCGCGAAGATTCCGCGATTGCGGTCATGGCGAACGTATTCGAAGTGCTCGAAGCACGACGCCATGCGTTGCGCGAACGCATCGATGGCCGTGTCCTCCGGCGAGTCGTTGACGACGATCCACTGCACGTCCGACTGCACCGGCCACAGCGAAGTCGCGAGACGCTCCAGATAGTAGGCGACGGTCTTGTAACAGGGCGTGATGATGGTGAGAAGTGGCATGTCTGCAGCCGGCATCAGCGGTTGATTCGAGTTGTTCACTGCCCCTCTCCTCCGTCCAACGCGATGCCACTGGCGGCGAGGCGCGCTTCGAGCGCCAGCACGCGTTGCTGGCTCGCGGCAAGCTGCTCGCTCAGGTCGCGCAGGGCCCGGGCAGTGTGCAACTGTTCCGCTGCGGCCCGATCAACGCCCGCGCGCGCTTGTTCGACCTGTCCCGCCCAGTGCGCCATGCTGTCGCCGAACCGCCTCGCTATCTCGTGCGTCTCGACGATACGAATGCGCATTTCCAGCGCCCACCCGGCGCCGACCTGCGAGGCGATGTCGGCCGGCATGACGGGAAGCATCTGCGGATCGTTGTCGCTCGCGAAGATCAACAACCCCGCGTCGCCCGGCGCGGCCCGCAACGGGATGACGGACGGCGAAAGCACGAGATCGTCTTTCAGCGCGCAAGTCCAGCGGAGAATGCCCCGGTCATCCAGCACCTCGATGCTCGAAATCTGATACCAGGCGGGGCGGTCGGAGGGGTCGATGCGCAACATGCTCGGCGAAGACGCGTCCGGCGGCAGCGTCAGTCGGACGGTCTCCGGCCCGCCGCTCACTTGCGCGGCGACTGTGCGGCTGTCCGAGAAACCGACATCCGGATGTCCGTAGTAGACGGTCGCGGTGAACCGGGCCGGTGCAGTCGACGCGAGCGGCAGGCCCTCGTCCGCCCAACCCGCCAGGAATTCGGACACGTCCCGGCCCGTCGCGAAGCTCTGGAATTCGCCCTCCTCCGCAGCGTAGCGGTGGAAGTCTTCATCACTAATCGCCATGCCGGCCGCGCGCGCCGCATCGATAAATAACTGCTTTCGGCTCAGCAACGCCGCATCGCTGCTCGGCGAGAAGCTGAAATTCCGATTGATCAATGACAGCATCGCCCGGAACAAAAGGAATCCTAATTCGATGCTGTCCTTCGTCTGCCATTCGAGGTCGATTGCCCGCGCGAGACCGTCGTGGCGCAGCACGATGTTTTGAGGAATGAGGTCGAGGAAACAGCCCGGCACCGAAGCATGCGCAGAATCCAGCGTGCAGTCGTGACCTCGCTCACGTACGAGCCGCTGCGCCAGGTCTAGGTAGCGCCGCAGGAATGCGCCGATCTCCGACGGCGTCCAACCGTCTTTCGAGATGATGCTGACGAACTCGTCCGCGAGCAGGCGGCCAGGCGCATACGCTTCGGTTTCGTTCAGCAGGAAACGGTAGCGTCCCGAATGCCGGGCCGAACCGGTCGACACATAAAGGGCTCGCGACTCGGCAACGACCTCTGCGCCGACCGCCCGGAAGAGGACCTCCTTGCAGAACGGGGCGCGGCGCGTCGTGTTGTAGTAGTAAGCGAGCGCCTCCTTTGGCAAGCTCTGACCGGCTTCCTCTGCGCTCGCCACGACGATGAAGGAGTTCGCCACGTCCATGCCGAGTCCGTTGCGGATCAAGGTCGGCCATGCGCGTTGCAGGATAAAGGACAGATTCGTCGGCAGTTGCGGGTCTTGATGCACCGTCTGCACGGCGAGCGCCGATGCTTCGAAAGCGGGATGCGAGAAACCGCGCTCGCTCACGACCGCAACCGGGAACTTGTAGTCGGGGAACGGCGCCAGAAAGTTCGGCGCGGCGAACGCAGCGCGCTGGAACACCGACGTCAGTTCGCCCTTGCCGAACGTGCGGGGCCCGACATCGCCGTAGCGGTCCTCGATGCCAAACATCGGCACTCCCACGTGATCCTCGGGCGCTCCGGCGAAATATTTCAGGCCGACCTGATTCTCGATCGCGACGATGACGATGCCGCCCGGCGCGAGCAAGTCCCGCACGCGACGCAGCATGGCGACAGCGGGCTCGCTTCCCGGCGTGAAGAGCGATGCATATTCCAGCACGCCGATGAGCGTGACGACGTCGAAACGCTCGTCGGTCCGGAAGTCGTCGAAACGTTCGGTCACTACGTGCACGTTCGGCAGATCGCGCGATCGCGAAGCAGCGATGGCGGCACGTCTGGGCGATCCTTCGAGCGCGAGCAAGTCCGCGCCGGCTTCGCCCAGATAGCGGCTGATCGCACCGCAACCCGCGCCGATTTCGAGCACGCGACGCGACGCGAGCTTCGCCTCGAACGGACGAAGCACGTTCGCTCGCCCGCTCGATAGATGGTAGAGCGATGGCCAGTCCGAGATGCGCGTCGTCAACTCCGCGGAATGAAGCGAAACGTCGGCCGCGCCAGCCACGATTTGCCCGATTCGCTCCTCGACTGCATCGCCGTCGCTATAGGCGATTCCTTCGTAGCCCCGTCGCCGCCACACCCGGGTGGCGGCATCGAACCGATATCCGCTTCGCTCCAGCGAAAATGACATGCGTTGATCCTTCGTTTTATGTTGCAATGTTCTGCTGATGACAGCGGCCGCGTCGGCGCGGCCTCAGGTGTTTCGCGACGACTGTGCCCACCGGTAGGCGCCGTCTTCGGAAACGGCCGCAGCTCGATGACTGCCGCCGGCGATCTCACCGGTGTCGATGACACTCATTCCCGCGCGCCGCGCCGAGAGCGGTAGCAGGCGCTCGAGCGCGTGTGCGAGCGTGCCGTCCGTCTGACCGTTTTCCTCGTCGAACGAGTCGCGGTTCAGGCCGAGGCCGAGCAGCGGTTCGAGCGCCTCCATTCTTGCCCAGAACATGGTGCCGGCCGCGAAACGATACCGCATGTCCGCCGCGTCGAATCCGAGCGACGCCGCCAGTTCGCGCACGCGTGCGTCGTTGGAACCCCGGAAGCGGTCCGACAGGACCATGTGCCCTTCGGGACCGATCATGCCCACCGACGGTCGCGACTGCATCGCATGAAGAATGCGCAGCGGCCCGGGCTCGCTGCCTAGCAGCTTGCCGAAAAGATCGCGCCGCCACACGTCCCCGTCGACCCGGTGCAGCGACTTCTTCGAATGAAGCTTGCATACAAAACGGCATCCGTCGGCGCGTGCCCGGGCGAGCATGTGCAGGAACGGATACAAGTCCCGTCCACGATTCTCGAGCCGCTCGACGACCGCATGAGGGAACGATGCGAGGATCTCGGTCTCGCACTCGGCTGGCGCGTGTAGATTGACGGATACATACAACTTGAAGCCAGCAGGCACGTTAGCGAGAAACCCGCTGATTTCGGGCCACAGTTCCGTATAGTGCAAATGCACGATCACGGCGACTTCGCGACTGTCTGGACGCCAGCCGTCCGGCATTCCTGAGCTGAATTGCTCGAGCACTCGGCGCGTTCGCTCAAGGTAAGCGAAGCCCGTATCGGCATCCGGTTCGAGCACTGCGCCGCGCAGCCAGTCGTTCCAGGCATTCAGAAAGACAAACGACGGTCGGTCGGTGCGGCTTCTTGCCCGTGCGCATGCAGCCGCCAGCGCGGACGCGTACTTCGAGGGAGTCGGGTCCGTGCAGATTCGCGCCCGCTCGCCGACAAGCGGGCTGTCGTCCATCCCGGCCATCACCGTCGGATAAAACGGTGGGCGCGCATGGTCGTCGCCGAGCAGCCATCTCGCGTCGTCGGCATAACGGGACAGTGCGCCCCTGAAGTGCGCATCGAGCAGCACGGGCTGAACGGGCGCGGCAGCAGGAGCAAGCGAAAGCCGTGCGATGCCGTCGTAGCCTCCGTCGGCAACCGGCTCGGCCGAGACCGCCACCAGATGCGCGTCGGCAACGCCAATCTCCGCCAGCATCGCTCTGGAGAGCCGGGCGCCGGTTCCAACGTGCGATCCCGTGACCAGGACGAGAGGCCCGCCGGCCGCCTGAAGATAACGTGGATGCGTCAGCACATCGCGCCACTCGTCCCAGGCCGCAGCGGAAGCGGCGTCGGGCGCAAGATCGAAGAGAACGCAAAGGCGCAGCGTCAAGTCTGGGTCGTTCAGAAGCCGCAACAGTTCTGCCGCCGTCACACCGTCGCTGGCGGCGGCGCTCCGAGCGGGGATGCAGAAAGCGTGGATGCCGTAGTCGGACGCAAGCCGCGCGTGTCGAACAGCGAGATCGTGATCGGTCTTCGGATAGAAGCCGAACTTTCCGGGGATTCGAGGTTGTCTGTGTCCGACGAACCTCACGCCGGCGGCCGCCACGGCCTGCCAGTCCCAGGTGGCGCTCCAGCGGTAGAGGGCGATGGCCCTTATCTCCGACGGTGCCATGCCGGGAAGAAGCCGGTCGCTGTATTCGGGATGTCGCCGTCCCGCACGAACCGCCAGAAACGCCGAACGCAGGCTGTCGCGTGTCCGCAAGGGAAGCCTTTCCAGCAACTTCAGCGCCGCGTTGGCTTCATCCGAGCCGGTACGTGCTCGCATTTCGCTCGCGGCCGCGAGGGCGCGTGATCCCACCGCGGTCAACACGGCCGACGCGAGGCGCGACATCCCGGTACGGCCGCACGTCGCGCGAACGCGCCGCAACCAGGCGCGCGACTGGAAGCGCAGTATCGACTGAAGACGGTGAAAGCTCACGCGGTCCATGGAGTTCATGCCGGGCGGCGCGTCCATCTCGATATGGCTCGGCGCGTGGCGTCGAGGTATGCGTGCTTGTAGCGCATATCCGGCTCGAGGTGATTGCCTTCGCCCCATTCGTTCCACGCGTTGACGAAGACGATGCGCTCATCGCCGCACGCGAAGCGGTCGGTGTACGACAGCGCGCCGTCCAGCCACTTCTCATACGCTTCCGGCGATGCGCCCAGAAAGATGTGACCCGTGTCCTGCTTGCGCGCCGTGTTGTCCCATGAAGGCATCGTGCCGCGAAACATCGCGTAACCGGGATTGGTCTTCGCAAGGCAGACTTCGGCGGTGGCCTGGTAATCGAACAGCGCGCCCCGGAACTTCGGAGCGAGGCCTTCCACTTCGCCTGTGTACGGCACGCCGCAACCGTGAGGAGGGAATTCCACGCTGGCGTCGAAGTCGAAGTCGCTCGGCTTTTCGCCGCGTGCCCAACTGTCGAACGACTGCACGTAGGCCAGATACACGTCGCCCAGACCGGCGTCTCGCGCCATGCGTCGCCACGTGGCTGCCGCCCTGCGCGGCTCTGGAAGCAAAGAGATCCGATAAATGAGCACGAGCGGCTTGCCGTTGACGCGGATATACCGTTCGTCGCGCAGAAGCGGCAGCCAGTCGCGAAAGAGCGCCGCTTCGTCTTCCGGCGTATACGACTGCCCCATGAGCAGCGACGACTCCAGCCCGTCCCAGCGACGCGTCCAGTTCTCGTTCGCCCAGCAGATGCAGAACGGAAAACTAGGCTTGCCGGTGTCGAGCACTTCCTGAAGGGGCCGCTCCAGAAGGCGGCGGCCGCTGAACCAATAGTAGTAGTAACAAAAACCGGCTAACACCGCCCCGCGCGCGAGATCCGCCTGCGCCTGCCGGACTTCCGGGACGCGTAAATCATAAAAACCGAGGTCGGCCGGAAGGTGCGGCTGATAATGACCATCGAAGTTCGGCTTGGCCTTCGAGACATTGGTCCACTCGGTGAAACCTTTGCCCCACCACTCGTCGTTCTCGGGAATCGGATGATATTGCGGAAGATAGAAGGCGAGCACGCGAATATCCGACGCCTCTCGCGCCACGCGGTCGGACGATCGCTCTTTCCCACCAACGATCGCCACGGTCCTGGGCGGCTCCGCCGGCATTGCAGGGCAGGCAAAGCGTGCAAGCGGCTCGAAGACGATCGCTTCGTCGCTCTGCCAAAAGGCGCGCATGAGCGCGTCGACGGCGGACGCAGCGTGAACCTGCGCGTGCGCGACTTCAGCGGCCCGCAGCAGCGCATCACGGCGGACCAGGACCGCGAGGTCCGTCGCCGCGGGCACGCGCCGGCTGACGGCGTAAGACGGATCGCTCGCGTCGTCGCCATTGCCCAGGCGGCGAAGGCCGCCATCCGGACCCCACAGCGCGCCCGATTCGACGAGCGTCGCATCGGCGCAGACGATCATGCCGCAGGCAGCCACCGCACTACTCTCGGTTCTCAAGCGATGCACCAGCGCATCGATTGCGCCCGCCTGAGCCTGCACGGCATCGGTCGTCAGCAGGACAAACTCGCCTTGCAGGTCCTGGACGGCTGCGCGCACGGTGTCGAGCATCTCGGCTTCTGACGGCGAGCGTAGCAGCCGGAGGCCGCTCAGCGTTTCCAGCCAGGCCTCGGCCTCGCCGACGCGTATGACGTTCATTTGCATCGCGGCGGCGCCGCCGGCGGTCGCGTGCTTCAGCGCGAGCAGGCTTTCGACAACGCGCTGACGCTCCTGACGATGGATCAGCAATACGGACACGACGGTTTCGCCGACGCCGCCGAATGTCGTTCGCGAGGCTTCCGTCAGCAAGGCGCCGTCGCTCGCGTCGAGCAGCGTCAACTGTGAAGCGAGAGCGGCGCGTTTCTCGGCCCGTTTCTCGGCGCGATCGCCGCGAACGTCCGATCCGACCGGCCTGTTACCAAGGACGTGCCGCGCGACCCGAGACCACAGCCCCGTGGGTCCCTCCGTACGCAACAATCTCAACGCATAGCGCGAGACCGCGGCAGGGCCGCCGGCTGCAGCAATAACGTTGCGCGCGCGCCTGACGGTGCGCAGTTTGGCGCGAAATCCGCTCATGGCTGATGCAGTTGCATCGACATATTCATGTCGAGCAATCCGAAGAAAGACGAATCCGGGCTCACGACCAGATGGATGGAATCGTAGCGCCGATCGTGAGGCACGATGTTCTCGCCTTCTCGCGTCGCTATGCCGAGCGAGATGAAGTAGTCGCCCTGCCCTAGCTTGCAGTCGAGAAATACCGTGGCGCGCATGCGCTCGCCGGCTCCGCCCATGTTTTTTACTTCGTCACAGGCGAGCAACTCCGAGTTGGAACCGAAGACGGTAACGCCTTCCTTTGTCTTGACCGTCACGCCGAGAATGGGGCGCACGAGGGTGCGCTGAAACGTCACTGCCACATCGAGGCGCAAGCGCGCGCCGCTCTCCACCGAATGCGGATATTCGACGCCGTCGCTTTCGAGCCGGAAGTCGCTGATGACCGCAGACCCGTCGCCCCATCGGTACTCGTAGGGGTTGTAGCCGGGCCGCTGCGAGAACGCATCTTCGTCGAAGAGAAGCTTCCCTGCGCCGACGTCGATGCTCTCGTCGATCCGCTTCTTGCCATTACCGTCCGATCCGTTGCCGTTTTCGTCGGATTGTGACGACTTCACCCGCTTGCGATTGCTGTCGCGGCCAAAAAGCAGGTCCAGGTAGCGGTTCACGATCTCGCGCGGCGCGCCTTGCTGCAGCATTTCGCCCGAATCGATCAGCACGGCGCTCGAGCAATGCGTCACGATTTGCTCGCTGCTATGCGTCACCAGCAGAATGCTGGTGCCGTTGTCCTTCAGTTGCTTCAGGCGGTCGAAACATTTCGCCTGGAAACGCGCGTCGCCAACGGCGAGGGCCTCGTCAACGATAAGAATTTCCGGATTCGTCTGCGCCTGAACCGCGAACGCAAGACGAACCATCATCCCGCTCGAATAAGTCTTCACGGGCTGATCGACGAATGCGCCGATATCCGCGAAGGACACGATGCTATCGAAGCGTTCGTCCACCTCTTCGGTCGACAGGCCCAGCAGGGAGGCGTTCAGATAGACGTTTTCTCGTCCGGTAAATTCCGGATTGAAGCCCGATCCCAGTTCAAGAAGAGCCGCGACGCGGCCATGAACCGACACCGAGCCTGTGGTGGGCGTGAGCGTGCCGGCGATGATCTGCAACAACGTTGACTTGCCCGACCCATTCCGGCCCACGATCCCGATGGTTTCGCCTTTGGGAACCGTGAAACTGATGTTCTTCAATGCCCAGAATTGACGGAATAACTGGCGACGTCGTCCGACCAGCATCTGAAGTAGGCGGTCTCGGGGGCGCTCGTAAATGTTGTAGCACTTGCCGACGTCGCGGATGTCGATCGCGGATTCACTCATAGATGTCTCGTTCGCGCCTGCTCAGAGGATATCCGCGAAGCCGCCGCGGGTCCGTTGAAACCAGGCATAGCCGAACCACGCGGCGATGTAGCCAAACACGAAATACTTCAGGATGCCGAGCCAGTCCGGAGTACCACCCCAGATCAGCGCGTTACGAAGCTGCTCGATGATGAACGTCAGCGGATTCCATTCGATCAGGAATCGCAGCTGCTCGGGCACGGACGTTGTCGGATAAAAGACCGGTGACAGGAACATCAGAAGCGACGTGACGATGGACATGAGTTGCCCGATGTCACGCAGGAAGACACCGAGAGACATGAGAAACCACGTTACGCCCGCGATGAGCAACAGGTACGGCACGAGGATCAGCGGCACCGTCCACGCCGTAACCGGAAGATGCTGCTGCCAGAGCAGAATTCCGCCGATAAGAATCAGCGACGCGATGAACGTATGAAAGAGAGCAGTGCCAAGGGTGATCCACGTGAGCGTCTCCAGGGGAAACACCACGCGCTTCACATAATTCGTGTTCGCCACGATCATGCCCGGCGCGCGATTGATGCACTCGGCCAGTAGCCCGTGCGTCAGCACGCCCACGAACATGACCACCGCGAATTCGAAATGGCTCGTCGAGGCCGGACGCCACTTCGACTTGAAGACGACGCCGAACACGAAGGTGTACACGCTCAGAAGCAGCAACGGATTCACGAATGACCAAAAGAGACCGAGAAACGATCCTTTGTATCGTCCTGACACCTCTCTTTTGACGAACTGATAAATCAGGGCTCGCTGGCTGACGAGCGAATCGACGACTGCCAAGGGATTACGGTAGCTGTAACGGCTCATTCAGTCCTTTACTCTTCGAAACTTGATCGCACGCGCAAGTTGGCGCGAGGGGCCGTCAAACGCCGGCGAGCTGGTCTATGGTTTGTCGCATGCACACATCCCACGCAGGACGATGCAGACCGAACCGCCTGTCGAAGTGCGAACAGTCGAGGCGAGAATTCGCCGGACGACGCGCGGGAAGAGGATATTCCGACGTCGCAATCGGGAGAATGGTGCGCGTCTTGATATCGAATCGACCGACGGCCCGCGCATAGTCGATCAGCGCCTCGGCGAAGCCATGCCAGCTCACGCTACCGCCCGCCGTCATATGAAAGCGGCCGCTCTCGAAGCGCCCGTCGAGCCGTTCGGCGTGTGCGTGACGGATACAGTGAGCCGTCAGGTCGGCGATCAGCCGGGCGCTCGTCGGTGCACCCGTCTGGTCTGCGACCACCTTCAGCTCCTCGCGTTGGGCCGCGAGCTTGAGCATGGTCAAGAGAAAATTCTTGCCGCGCGCGGCGTAGACCCACGTCGTTCTGAAAATCAGATAGTCGCATTGCGACGCGATGATCGCCTCTTCGCCGGCGAGCTTGGAACGACCGTAGGCGTTGAGCGGTGCAGCGGCGTCCGTTTCCTTTGCGCTGTCCTTCGCGGTCCCGTCGAACACGTAGTCCGTCGAATAGTGGACGAGCAGCGCCCCGGTACGCGCGGCGGCTGCGGCGATTTCCGCAACCGCATCGCCGTTGATGCGGCGTGCGACTTCCTCTTCCTGCTCGGCATTGTCCACGGCGGTATATGCAGCCGCATTCACAATGACATCGGGACGCACCGATTCGACAAGCCCCGCCACGCCGTTCGGCTTAGTGAAGTCGGCAGTCTGGCGAGTCGCCAGCACGACCTCACCGAGCGGCAAGAGGCTGCGCGCCAACTCCCAGCCGACCTGCCCGTTCGCACCGGTCAACAGCAGTCTCATTGGAACACCTCGGCACCGGCGAGCGCGGCACCGTCCCGGTCCTTGGCGGCGATGATCAACTCGCCCTCGAACGGCCATGCAATGGCGAGGTCGACGTCATTCCACACAATGCTCCGCTCGAACTCCGGATACCAATAATCCGTCGTCTTATAAAGAAACTGCGCCGTCTCCGACAGCACGACGAACCCATGCGCGAAGCCCGGCGGCACCCACAACTGCCGATGATTCTCTTCCGACAGATTCACGCCCACCCACTTGCCGAAGTTCGGCGAGCTCTTGCGAATATCCACGGCGACGTCAAAAACTTCGCCCTCCACCACGCGAACGAGCTTGCCCTGCGGATGCTGGATCTGATAATGCAGCCCGCGAAGCACGCCCTTCGCCGAACGCGAATGATTGTCCTGCACAAACTCGACGCCCGCTTCCACGTGCTCGGCAAACTCGCGCGCATTGAAGCTCTCGTAGAAGAAGCCGCGCGCATCGCCGAACACTCTCGGCTCGATGATCTTGACTTCGGGCAGCGCCGTGGCAGTTACCTGGATGGCCATGCGACTTGGTCCTTCGGAAGGTTGAGCAGATATTGACCGTACGCGTTCTTCGACAGCGGCTTCGCTAGCGCAAGCAGTTGCTCGTCGTCGATCCATTCCTTGCGGTACGCGATCTCTTCCGGGCAAGCCACCACCAGCCCCTGACGCTTTTGCAAAGTCGCGATAAACGTCGCCGCCTCGATCAGCGACTCATGCGTGCCGGTGTCGAGCCACGCGTAACCGCGACCCATGATCTCGACGTTCAGCCTTTGCTGCTGAAGATAGCGCGAGTTGACGTCGGTGATTTCGAGCTCGCCGCGCGGGGACGGCTTGATGTCCCCTGCGATGTCGCACACCTGGTTATCGTAAAAGTACAGGCCCGTCACCGCGTAGTTGGATCGCGGTTTCGCCGGCTTCTCTTCGATCGACAGCGCGCGGAAGCTCTCGTCGAACTCCACGACGCCATAACGCTCCGGATCATGGACGTGATAGGCGAAAACCGTCGCGCAGTCGGTACGCGCATCGGCGTTCGCCAACTGCTTCGCGAGATCGTGACCGTAGAAAATGTTGTCGCCCAGAATGAGCGCGGAGGGATCGTTGCCCACGAACTCCTTGCCGATGATGAACGCCTGCGCGAGCCCGTCCGGCGACGGCTGCACTGCGTACTGAATGTTCATGCCCCACTGGCTGCCGTCCCCGAGCATGGCTTCGAAACGCGGCGTGTCTTGCGGCGTCGAAATGACGAGGACATCGCGAATGCCCGCGATCATCAGCGTCGACAGCGGATAGTAGATCATCGGCTTGTCGTACACGGGCAGCAGTTGCTTCGATACTGCGTGCGTGATCGGATAGAGCCGCGTGCCGGACCCGCCGGCGAGAATAATGCCTTTGCGCGCCATGCCTGCTCCTTATGCCCGCTGCGCGTAATTCGTCTCGACCCACTTCCGGTATTCGCCGGAAGCGACTTCGTCCGCCCATTCCTGATTGTCCAGATACCACTGAACGGTCTTGGCGAGACCCGTCTCGAACGTTTCGGCCGGCTTCCAGCCGAGCTCGCGCTCCAGCTTGCGCGCGTCGATGGCGTAGCGGCGATCGTGTCCCGGGCGATCCGTCACATACGTGATCTGATCGCGATACGAACCGCTTGCCTTCGATTTCTTCTCGTCGAGCAGATCGCAGAGCGTATGCACGACTTCGAGGTTCTTCTTCTCGTTCCAGCCGCCGACGTTATACGTCTCGCCAGGCTTGCCGTTAGCCAGCACTTCCCGGATGGCCGAGCAGTGATCGCCCACATACAGCCAGTCGCGCACGTTCTGACCGTCGCCATAAACCGGCAGCGGCTTGCCTGCGAGCGCGTTCGCGATCATCAGCGGGATCAGTTTTTCGGGGAACTGATACGGGCCGTAGTTATTCGAGCAATTGGTCGTGAGCACGGGCAGACCGTACGTGTGGTGATATGCGCGAACCAGATGGTCGGAGCCAGCCTTGGTCGCCGAATAAGGGCTATTCGGCGCGTAAGGCGTGGTCTCGGAGAATTGCGGATCGGTTGCGGAAAGCGAACCGAAGACTTCGTCCGTCGAGACGTGCAGGAAGCGAAACGCTTGCTTCTCCGCTTCGGGCAGCGCGCTCCAATACATGCGCGCAGCTTCCAGCAACGTGAACGTGCCGACGACGTTCGTCTGCACGAAATCCGCCGGGCCGTGAATCGAGCGGTCGACGTGGCTTTCTGCCGCGAAATGCAGAATGGCGCGCGGCTTGTGCGTGGCGAGCAGTTCGTCCATTGCTGCGCGGTCGCAAATATCGGCACGCACGAACAGGTGGCGGGCGTCGTCCTTGAGCGATTTCAGCGTGCCGAGATTTCCCGCGTACGTCAGCTTATCGACGTTGAGCACGGGCTCATCGGAGCCTTTGAGCCAGTCCAGAACAAAATTCGCGCCGATAAAACCGGCGCCGCCCGTCACGAGAATCATAGAAACCCTTTGGCTGCTTGTAGTCTTCGCGCGACTGAACACGCACGCGCAAGCTGTGGAAAAAATTGCAGCATTCGATGCCCCGATGCATCAAATGCGGGAACCGCGACCGACTGCCGGACGCGGTTCAATTTTTGGTCAGCCGCCAATTATAAAGCCATGCAGTGCAAAAACTACACGGCTAACAACTTGATACAGCTAGTCAATTTCCGTCGCGTGGGCGGGAATGACGCCGTGGTGATCTTTTGTACGAAAGCGATCGAGCGTTGCGTTTTTCTAATCACCGGCATAATTTGTCGCACCGCAATTCGACTGGCGTCCGGCTCGCGACTTCAAAGCCGCGTCGCGCTTTCGCACTGAACCCATGACCGACGCACTCTCCGCAAGCCTCGCGGTCTCGTCCGCTCCCCTCGTCTTTGGCGACCTCCAAGGCTGCTGCGACCCGTTTCAGCGCCTGCTCAAGAAAGCCGCGCCCGAACCCGACACGCCGCTCTGGTTCGCGGGCGATCTCATCAACCGTGGCCCCAAGTCGCTGGAAACGTTGCGCGACGTGATCGCGCTCGGTTCGCGCGCGACCGTCGTGCTCGGCAATCACGATCTGAATCTGCTCTCCGTCGCCGCCGGCCTGCGCAAGCCGAAAAAAGGCGACACGCTCGACGACATCCTCGGGGCACCGGACTGCGCCGATCTCATCGAATGGGTGCGGCACAAGCCGGTCGCCCATTTCGAAGACGGCGCGCTGATGGTTCACGCAGGCGTCTTGCCGCAGTGGGACGTCACGATGACGCTGGAACTCGCGCACGAACTCGAAACCGCACTGCGCGCGCCGAACTGGAAAGAGACGCTGGCCGAACTCTACGGCAACGAGCCGCATCGCTGGGAAGATTCGCTGACCGGCATGGACCGCCTGCGCGTGATCTACAACGCGCTCACGCGCATCCGCTTCTGTACAGCGGAAGGCGCGATGGAATTCGCCGGCAACGGGGGCCCGGACACCGCGCCGCCCGGCTACATGCCTTGGTTCGACGTGCCGGGCCGCCGCACGCGGGACGTCACCATCGTCTTCGGACACTGGGCCGCGCTCGGCCTCATGATCCGCGACGACGTTCTCTGTCTCGATTCCGGCTGCGTGTGGGGCAACAAGCTGTCGGCAGTGCGGCTGACGAAAGACCCCGCGCAGCGCGTCGTCACGCAGGTGAGTTGCGCGATGAAGAAGTGATCGGCGGCGCCAGCGGCGCTTCCATGACGACGGCCGGCGCGCCCCGCATCCGCTCCAGCGCCGCCTGAACCGCCGCTTGCGCCTCGCTTGCGAGCAGCCGCCGGTCAGCGCCCGGCGCGAGCGGATCGCACACGTAGAGATGCGCCGTGATCGGCCCGCCGCGCAAGAGCGCATCGAGCGAATCGCTGAGCGACATATCGCCGATATACGCGGGCGCGGTCGTCTGCATGCCGCGCGCATCCTCGTACATGAGGCAGATAGGCTGCACCGGACGCGACGCCGACACCGCCGCCTGAAACAAATTCGCGTGAAACGGCAGCAGCGATACGCCGTCGCTCGTCGTGCCTTCGGGGAACACGCACATCATCTCGCCTGCGACGAGCCGGTCCGCCAGTTCATGCATGATGCGCTTCGCGTCGCTGCGCTTCTCGCGCTGGACGAACACGGTGCCGAGCTGTTGCGCGAGCCAGCCGACCACCGGCCACTGGCGAATCTCGGCCTTCGATACGAACGGCGTCGGCCGCCACGCGTTGATCACGTAAATATCGATCCACGACACATGGTTGCCGACGACGAGCACGCCGGCATCCAGCCGCGCTTCGTCGTTATGCACGACGAGCTTCATGCCCGCGAGCCGCAGCATCTCGAGCGACCACGCGCGGTTCATCGCCATGCGCTTGCTTGCGGTCGCGCCGGGAAAGCGCCGCGCCACGATCCATGCGCCGTGCAGCAAATGAGCAGCGAGGCGCAGCTTGCGCAACATCAACTTCATGAATCAGCGGCTTTCGTAAGCGAGATGCCCGCCGACGATGGTCGCGCGCACGCGAGCCGGCAGCTCATAGCCCAGGAACGGCGAATTGCGGCCCTGGCTCTTCAGCTTGCGCGGATCGACGCGCCACGAAGCGCCCGCATCGAACACGCAGAGATCGGCGAGCGCGCCCACCGCGATGCGCCCCGCCGGCAGCTTCAGCACATCGGCCGGCGCGGACGTGATGCGCGCAAGCGCCTTCGCGAGCGGCAGGTTCGCTTCACGCGCCCACTTCACCGTCAGCGAGAGCAGCAGTTCGAGGCCGGTCGCGCCCGGCGTCGCCTCGGCGAATGGCAGCAGCTTCTCGTCATCGTCGAGCGGCGTGTGGTCCGAGCAAATGGCGTCGATGGTGCCGTCGTCGAGGCCCGAGCGAATCGCTTCGCGGTCGCGTTGCTGGCGCAACGGCGGATCGAGGCGGAATTGCGAATCGAAATAGCCGATGTCCACGTCCGTCAAATGGACGTGGTTGATCGTGACGTCGCACGTAACGGCGAGGCCTTCGGCCTTGGCCGCGCGCACGAGCGCCACGCCCGCCGCCGACGACACATGCGACAGATGCACGCGCGCGCCGGTCACGCGCATCAGTTCGAAGATGGTATGCAGCGCGATGGTTTCCGCCGACACCGGCACGCCCGACAGGCCGAGGCGCGACGCCACCGCGCCGCTCGCCGCCACGCCGCCCTTCGCCATGAACGCGTCCTGCGGGCGCAACCACACGGTATAGCCGTAGGTCGTTGCGTACTGCAGCGCGCGCAGCAGCGTGCGGGTATCGACAATCGGGTTATCGGCTTGAGAGAAGCCGATGCAGCCGGCCTCCGTCAGTTCCACCATCTCTGTGATGCTCTCGCCCTTCAGCCCGACGGTCAGCGCGCCAAGCGGATACACATGCGCCTGATGCAGCTTCTGCGCGCGGAACTTGAGCATTTCGACGAGGCCCGGCTCGTCCAACGTCGGATCGGTGTCGGGCGGGCAGACGAGGCTCGTCACGCCGCCCGCCATCGCGGCGGCCATTTCCGATTCGAGCGTCGCCTTGTGTTCGAAGCCTGGCTCGCGCAGACGCGCCGACAGGTCGACGAAGCCCGGCGCGATATGCAAGCCGTTAGCGTCGATGACCTTAGCCGCACTGAATTCGGCGGGCGCCTCGCCGATCGCGACGATACGTCCGGCCGCGATGAATACGTCGTTACGCGTTTCGGTGCCTGCGGCCGGATCGATGATGGTGCCGCCTTGAATCTGGATCTTCATGTCGTTCTGATTAGTCGCTGTTGCCGGCCACAATGCCCATCACCGCCATGCGCACGGCGATGCCGAAGGTCACCTGATTCAGGATGACCGACTGCGGCCCGTCGGCCACTTGCGAATCGATTTCCACGCCACGGTTCATCGGGCCGGGGTGCATCACGATGGCATCCGGGGCGGCCAGCGCGAGACGCTCGGGCGTGAGGCCCCAGCTCTTGAAGTACTCCTGCGCGGACGGCAAAAGCGCGCCGCTCATGCGCTCGTTCTGCAACCGCAGCATGATGATGACGTCCACGCCCTTCAGACCTTCGTCGAGGTTGTGGTAGACGTGCACGCCCATCTGATCGAGGTTGCTCGGCAACAGCGTGCGCGGACCGATGGCGCGCACTTCCGGCACGCCCAACGTCGTGAGCGCATGAATGTCCGAGCGCGCGACGCGCGAATGCAGGATGTCGCCGACAATCGCCACCCGCAGCTTCGTGAAGTCGCGCTTGTAGTGGCGAATGGTGTACATGTCGAGCAGGCCCTGCGTCGGATGCGCGTGACGGCCATCGCCCGCGTTGATCACGTGCACGTGCGGCGCGCAATGCTCGGCGATCAGATACGGCGCGCCGCTCGACGCATGACGCACGACGAACATGTCGGCGTGCATCGCGGAGAGATTGTTGATGGTGTCGAGCAGCGACTCGCCCTTGCTTGTCGACGACGCGTTGATGTTCAGATTCAGCACGTCCGCCGAGAGGCGCTTCGCCGCGATTTCGAACGTGGTGCGCGTGCGCGTCGAATTCTCGAAGAAGAGGTTGAAGACCGACTTGCCGCGCAGAAGCGGCACCTTTTTGACTTCGCGATCGGTGACGCTCACGAACTGCTCGGCCGTATCGAGAATATGCGTGACGATGCTGCGCGGCAGGCCCTCGATGGTCAGCAAGTGCTTCAGCTCGCCGTTTTTGGTGAGCTGCGGGTTGCCTTTGAGAAAGCCGTAGCGGAAGGTGTCGCTGGTCTTGTCAGCTTGCTGCGCGCCCGGTTCGGCTGCGCTCTGCGTGGCGGTGTTCATGGTGATCCAGGCGTTGCTTTGAAAAAAGGCTTGCTGCTTGGGCGTGAGACGCGTGCCGCTTGAGCGTCAGTGCGTGCGCGGCTCGGTCGTGAAGCCGAAGGTGCCGTCGTCGCGGCGCGCGAGCACGAGGTCTTCGTTCGTTGCGACGTCCACCATGCCGCCGGTGAAGCGCGCCGCAATCGGCATTTCGCGTCCGCCGCGGTCGGCGAGCACGGCGAAATCGATGGACGCGGGACGGCCGTAATCGTAGAGCTCGTTGATCGCCGCGCGCACGGTGCGGCCGGTGGAAAGCACGTCGTCGATCAGCAGAATGCGGCGGCCTTCGACGGCGAACGGCAATGAAGTCGGGCTCGCCTGACTGTGCAAGCCCTTTTTCGCGTAGTCGTCACGATGCAGCGCCACGTTCACCACGCCGAAATGCGGCGCGCCCACGTCTGTCGCGAGCCGCTCGGCAAGCCACGCGCCGCCGCTGTAGATGCCCGCGAGCGCCACGCCGTCTGCCGCCGCGAGCGACGCGCCGTAAGCCGCGCGAATCTGTTCGACGAGCGCGCGATACAGCGCCTCTGCGTCAATGGAACTCATGATCGTCGGGAAGTCCGTCGAGATATTGTTGGAGGATGACGCGGGCAGCTTCGGCGTCGATGCCGTCGAAGCGGCCGCGCGCATTCGGGCGCACGCCGCGCTCGCGCAAGTCGGCTTTCGCATCGACGGACGAATATCGCTCGTCCACCCACTGCACCGGCACGTTGAAACGGCCGTTCACCTGATTGCCGAAGCGTTTCGCAAGCGCGCTCATTTCGTGCGGCGTGCCGTCCGGATGCATCGGCATGCCGACGACCACGGCGTCCGGCTTCCACTCCTGCAAGAGCTTGCCGACTTCCTGAAAGCGATAGTCGCGGTCGCGGTTTTCTAGCACGGCGAGCGCCCGCGCGTTGCGCGTCAATGTATTGCCGACGGCGACACCGATGCGCTTTTCGCCGTAATCGAATGCCAGCAGCGTGGCTTCGCGGCTCATGCGTGCCCTGCTTCGCCGGAAAGCATGGAGCGCGACACGCCGAGCAGCGACAGCGCCGCTTCTAGACGGTCCTCGGCGGGCACATCGAAAATGATGCGCGAATCCGCTTCGACCGTGAGCCAGCCGTTCTTCGAGATTTCTTCTTCGAGCTGCCCCGCGCCCCAGCCCGCGTGGCCGAGCGTCAGCAGGAAACGCTCGGGGCCCTTGCCGCTCGCGACCGCTTCGAGCACGTCTTTCGATGTGGTCATGGCAAGGCCGCCGGGCACGCTCATGGACGAGCTGTACGGTTCGCCCTCGCCCGCCTCGTGCAGGACAAAGCCGCGCTCCGTCTGCACCGGACCGCCGTAATACACGGGCAAATGCACGAGCGGCTCGATTTCGAGCTTGAGGTCGATGCGGTTGAAAAGCGATTGCAGGTCGATGTCGGTCGGCCTGTTGATGACGAGACCCAGCGCACCGCGATCGGTGTGATCGCAAAGGTAGACCACCGTTCCGGAAAACGTCGGATCGACCATGGAGGGCATGGCGATCAGGAACTGGTTCGTCAAATTGATGCGATCGGAAGTCTTGGACATAATTCAGGATTTTAACAAAGGCGCTGCGAGATGGCCGACTTCGATGTGGGGCTGGTCTGGTTTCGGCGGGACCTGCGCGCGGCAGACAATGCTGCACTCTATCATGCGCTTACAAGGTGCCGTCGCGTGCTGTGCGCGTTCGTTTTCGACCGCGAAATCCTCGCTCCGCTCGCTAAAAACGACCGTCGCGTGCCCTTTATTCATGCGAGCGTGGTCGAGCTGGACCGCACGCTTCGGGCGGCCGGCGGCGCGCTGCTGATGCGGCATGCCATGCCGCTCGACGCGATTCCCGCGCTCGCCCGCGAGTGCGGCGCGAACGCCGTGTTCGTGAACCGCGACTACGAGCCGTCCGCGAAGGCACGCGACGAAGCAGTCGCGCGAAGGCTCGCGGGCGCGGGCGTCGCGTTTTTCGAGTTCAAGGATCAGGCGATCTTCGACCGCGACGACGTGCTGACGGGCAGCGCCAAGCCGTACACGGTGTTCACGCCGTACAAACGCAAGTGGCTCGAAACGCTCACGCCCGACGCGTTGCAGCCGTATGCGTCGGAAGACAATCTGCACGCGCTCGGCAAGCCGCCCGCGCAGGCGGATCAGGGCATTCCGTCGCTCGCCGCGCTCGGTTTCGCCGATGCAGAAGGCCCCGCGTTCCCGGCAGGCACCGTCGGCGCGTACGCGCTCTTCGACGACTTCCGCGACCGCATGACGGATTACGACCGCACGCGCGATTTCCCGGCGGTCAAAGGCCCGAGCTACATGGGCGTGCATCTGCGGCACGGCACGGTGTCGATCCGCGCGCTCGCCCGCGTCGCGCACGACGCGCAGCGCCACGGCGACCGCGGCGCGCAGACGTGGCTTTCCGAGCTTATCTGGCGGGACTTCTACTTCGCGGTGCTGCACCATTTCCCGCGCGTGGGCATGCCGGGCGATCATCGCGCGTTCAAGCCGGAGTACGACCGCATCGAATGGGAAACGGGCGAGGCGGCCGACGCGAATTTCGCCGCGTGGTGCGCTGGACAAACCGGCTACCCGCTCGTGGATGCCGCCATGCGCCAGCTCAATACCTCGGGCTACATGCACAACCGGCTGCGCATGGTGACGGCGAGTTTTCTGACGAAGGATCTCGGCATCGACTGGCGGCGCGGCGAGGCGTATTTCGAGGCGCAGCTGAACGACTTCGAGCTTTCGTCGAATAGCGGCGGCTGGCAGTGGGCCGCGTCCAGCGGATGCGACGCGCAGCCGTACTTCCGCATCTTCAATCCGGTCACGCAGTCGCAGAAATTCGATGCCGCCGGCAAGTTCATCCGCCACTACGTGCCGGAGCTGGCGGCGCTGTCCGACCGCGACATTCATGCGCCGTGGCTCGCGAAACCCGACGCGCTGAAGGCCGCGAATATCGCGTTGGGCGCGGACTATCCGCCGCCGATCGTCGATCACGACGCCGCGCGCAAGCGAACACTGCTGCGTTACGACGTCGTGCGCGGGGCGGCCAAACGGGCGTCGTCTTTAGACGAGGACGACGACGCTATCGCGTGACGGCCGGAGGACGCTCGATCATTGCGGTCAGCGCCGCAATCGACGCGCGGCCTTCCGACGGCGCGATGCCCGCCGCCGCCTGATGCAGCATCGAACGCAGCGTTTGCGCGGCGCGCTCGGGAATGGAGGCGTCCAGGCCGCGGGCATCGCTCTCGGCCGCGCCTTCACCCTGATGCGCGACGCGCCGCCACGCGAGACCGAGCGTATCGGCGAGCAGCGAGACGTGCCCGAGCCCGAGCGCGCACGCCGCCGCGCCCAGCCGATGCGACGCGTTCGCCGCATGCAGCGCGGCGGCGGAATCGACGGTGCCGGTCTCGCTCGCCTGCGTGCCCCGCTCGACGAGCCCTTCGATCGACGCCTCCGCGCTTTGCAGAAAGTCTTCGTACGCGGCGGCGTTCACGCGCAGCACGCCGAGATCGCGCGTGACGGCGTCGCGCGTGCTCTCTTCGCTCGCCTGCGCCGCGCCCTGCTCCCACGCGGCTTCGGACGCGGGCGTCGCCGCGACGTGCCACGCCACGGTCAGGCCGTAGTCGCGCAATACGTCGACGTGTTCGGCGTCTTCAGGCGTCGCGCCGTAGAGCGCGAAGTCGCGCCACAGCAACGCGAGCGTGGCGCGCACGAGCGAACGCGGCGCGAAGCTCGACGCGTGCGCCTGATCCGCCAGCACGAGGTTGAAGCGGGCGTACAGGCGCTTGGCGTCCGCGTAGCTGGAAAGATCCGCATGACGGCCGGCGCGCTCGCGCAGCGCCCGCACCGTGGACGACGCGAGCCGCCAGAAGTCGTACGGATCCGGGCCGGTGAGCTCGGCGAGGCAGGCATCGAGCCGCGAGAAGGTTTCGTCGATGTCGGCTTGCGGCTGGTCGGCGCCCGCGCGCAGCAACGCAAGCAGCGCCGCCTCGTAGTGCGCCCGGACCCGCGCGAGCCTTTCGGGCGCGACGCCCCGCAGCGTCGACGGCGCAATGGCGCGTCCGGCGAGCGCGAGGTCGTCGTAGGAAACCGGTGCGATGCGCGAATGCACGGCCAAAAGCGCGTGCAGCCCGCGATAGTGATCGAAGAGTTCCGTCGAACACGACAGCTCGCGCAGGTTGTGGCGCTCGACCGCCGCGCGGAACGCGGACATGGCGAGAGCGATGCGGTCGTGCGTGCCCTCCGATTCATCGCCGAGCGGCGCGACGAGCGCGAGCGCTTCCGCGAAACGTTGCGCGGGCAGCCATCCGGCCGAATGCAGCGCGGCAATCGCGCGCTTGAGCGCGGGCGCGATCTCGCCCTGCCGCTGGAACGCGTGCATGGCGTCCGTGAGCGCCATTTCGGCGAGCCGGACTGAGCCGCCGCGCGGGTTCGGCAAGGCTTCGATCGGAACGGGAAGGTCGGGACGAGATGTCATAACGGGCGCTCACAAGCCAGAAACGCGCGTGGCGACGCCGCCTCGACGCGCGGTTGAACTGCATTATCGACGAGCGCGGCAGCGAAGCGCCGCCGAGCCTGTCGTGCTCAAAGCGTATGCCTTTTACGAGCGCAGGCGGGAACGAATGTTCCTGCCGGATTGGCGCCGACGCGCGACCCGACTCGCCTGCGACGCCTGCACGAATCGCAGGCCGCAAAAAACACGCGCCGCATGGCGTGAGCCATGCGGCGCGGTAGAGCATGCGGATCAGATCTGGACCATCTCGAAATCTTCCTTGCGTGCTCCGCATTCGGGACAGGTCCAGTTGATCGGAACGTCCTCCCAGCGGGTACCCGGCGCGATGCCCTCTTCCGGCAATCCCGCCTCTTCGTCGTAGATCCAGCCGCAGATCAGGCACATCCAGCTTCTGTATTCCATACTTATGCCGCGTCGATTGGTCGATTGAAATTAGGCCATGATGGTACCGTGTTGCCGTGTGGATGCCTAGCAAGGCGCCGGCCCGACGTGCATCCCCCAAATAGCGGGATGTGTGCGTCACCGCTCTGCAAAAAGGTGCGCACGGACGGCAGGCGGGCGGCAATAGGCCGCATAATCGAACCGTGTCCGGGCGCGTGCGCGGCTTTTTTCGCGTTCGCTGCAACTGAAACGTCTCACTCGTGCAATTCAAATCAAAAATGTCCGCTCTTGCCATGACCGGCGACTCTCCACCGATCGTTCTGACTTTCGGGCTCTCGGACCCAACGGGCGGCTCCGGCCTGCAAGCCGATTTGCTCACGCTCGCCAGCATGGGCTGCCACAGCGCAACGGTTCTCACCGGCTACGCCGTGCGCGATTCCGCAACCTGCGATGAGGTCAACGGCCTCGACCCCGACGCGGTCGCCGCTCAGGCGCGCATGTTGCTAGAAGACATGCCGATTGCCGCATTCAAGATCGGCGCGGCCACGCGGGCGGAAGTGGTCTCCGCGATCGCGGAAGTGGTGTCCGACTACGACGACGTTCCGCTGATCCTCGCGCCCGACTTCACGCTCGACGACGAACACGTACTGTCCGCCGACGAGCTGCGCGAATCGCTCGCCGACCTGCTCGTGCCGCAGACGACCATGCTGATCGCCGATCACGCGACGCTTTTGCAGCTTGCGCAGCCGGACAGCGACGCGGAAGCGCCGACGCTTGATTCCGCCATCTCGCACATTCTCGCGCAGGGCTGCGAGTACGTGCTGGCGATGGAAACGGGCACGCATCGGCATGTGAACACGCTGTACAGCGAGGAAGGACAGGTGCGGCAGGACCTGTGGGATCGCGGGCTGCATCGCGTGATGGGCCTCACCGACACGCTCGGCGCCGCGGTTGCCGCGCTGCTCGCGAACGGTCAGGAGCCCGCCGAGGCCGCGCGCGAGGCGCAGGAGTACGTGTTTCAGGCGGCGCGCGCCGCGTTTCGTCCGGGCATGGGCGCGTACTTGCCGGATCGCTTTTTCTGGGCGCGATCCAACGACGCGGACGACGAAACCGACGCCGCGTCTTTGCCCGATGATTCGGCCGGATTGCCCGGAGAAGCCCGGCATTAGACGAAATCGGTGCCAACGATGCAGTGAACGAAGCGACACGAACGGAGTTCGGAGACCAACGAAGGGAGGCTTTGCGAGCGCATGCCGTATCGACTGCCCCATCTGCACAAGCCCGGCCCGCAAGGCGCCATCCGCGTCGGCTGCGCGGGCTGGGCGCTTTCGAGCTCGGTCCAGTCGAGCTTTCCCGACGAAGGCACGCATCTCGAACGCTACGCGCGCGTGCTGACGTGCGTCGAAATCAACTCGAGCTTCTATAAGCCGCATCGCGAGCAGACTTACGAGAAGTGGGCGCAGAGCGTGCCCGACTCGTTCCGCTTTTCGGTGAAGCTGCCGAAGGCGATCACGCACGACGCGCGTCTCGCCGACACGAACGCCCTCATCGACGAATTTCTGGCCGCCGCCGGCAAACTGGGCGACAAGCTCGGCTGCTGGCTCGCGCAACTGCCGCCGAGCCTCGCGTTCGAACACGATCTGGCCGATGCCTTCTTCAAGGCGCTGCGCGAGCGCACCAAGCTGCCGGTTGCCTGCGAGGCGCGCCATCCGAGCTGGTTCACCAAGGATGCGGCGGCGCTTCTCAAAGCGCATCACATCGCGTACGTGGACGCCGACCCGATTCCCGACGACTGCGAGATCAAGCATCGGGCGGACACGTCGCTCGTCTATGTGCGGCTGCACGGCTCGCCGGATCTCTACAAGTCTTCGTACGACTTCCCGTATCTCGACGATCTCGCGCGCACGCTGCAAGCCCGCGCGAAAAAGACGCCCGAGGTGTGGTGCATCTTCGACAACACGACGCTCGGCCACGCGCAGCCCAACGCGCTGCATGTGATGGAGCGTCTGCATCTTCATCATCGGAAGGCGTAGTGCCTTTCCGCTTCTGCTCATTGCTTCCGAAGGAGATTCGCTGATGCACAAGCCGGCACGACGCTTCGCTCGCCTGATCCGAGCCACGATGCTCGCCACGATTGTCTCGGCGGCGCTGCCCGTCCATGCGCAGGACGCATCGCCGCCGCCGGCCACGCCTGCGGGCGACGGCACCTTCCTGCTGACCATCTTCCTCAAGCACGACGAGTCCAAGCCGCTGCCGAAGATCAACCAGCAATTGAAGGAACAGGGCTACTTCAAGACGTTTCCCCCGCCGGGCGTCGAAGTGGTGTCGTGGTACGTGATGATGGGCATCGGGCAAGTGGTGACCTTGCGCGTGCCGGCGGACAGGTTGCGGGAAGTGAATCGCGCGATCGAAACGACCGCGTGGGGCGGATATCACACGGAGTTCTACCCGACCTACGACTACAAAGCCGCCGCGCAGAAGCTGCGCGACGAGATGAACAAATAGCTTGTCGATGGGCGAAAAAAAACCTGCATCGCTGCAGGTTTTTTTTCTGGCATGGCGCGAGCCCCTTGCGAGACTCGCACCGATGTAATCGGGCCGAAGCCGTCTTACATGTCCATGCCCATGCCGCCCATGCCGCCGGGCATGCCGCCAGGCATCGGAGCATCTTCCTTCGGCAGTTCGGCGACGGCTGCGTCGGTCGTCAGCAGCAGGCCTGCCACCGATGCCGCGTTTTGCAGCGCCGTGCGCGTCACCTTGGTCGGGTCGACGACACCGGCTTCCACCAGGTCACCGTACTCGCCGGTTGCCGCGTTGTAGCCGTAGTTGCCCGAACCTTGAGCAACAGCCGCCACCACGACCGAGGCTTCTTCGCCGCCGTTCGTGACGATCTGGCGCAGCGGCTCTTCCATCGCACGCAGGACGATGCGGATACCCGCGTCCTGGTCCGAGTTCGCGCCCTTCAGGCCTTCGATCGCCTTGCGAGCACGGATCAGCGCAACGCCGCCGCCAGCCACAATGCCTTCTTCCACTGCTGCGCGGGTGGCGTGCAGAGCGTCTTCGACACGTGCCTTCTTTTCCTTCATTTCGACTTCGGTCGCAGCGCCGACCTTGATCACTGCCACGCCGCCGGCCAGCTTGGCCACGCGCTCTTGCAGCTTTTCACGGTCGTAGTCCGACGTCGCTTCTTCGATCTGCTTGCGCACTTGCTTCACGCGAGCTTCGATGTTCACGGCTTCGCCAGCGCCGTCGATGATCGTCGTGTTTTCCTTGCCCACTTCGATGCGCTTCGCTTGACCCAGCTCTTGCAGCGTCGCCTTTTCCAGCGTCAGGCCGGTTTCTTCCGCGATGACTTGACCGCCGGTCAGGATCGCGATGTCTTCCAGCATGGCCTTGCGACGGTCGCCGAAGCCCGGAGCCTTCACAGCAACGGTCTTCAGGATGCCGCGGATGTTGTTGACGACCAGCGTAGCCAGAGCTTCGCCTTCGACGTCTTCAGCGATGATGAGCAGCGGACGGCCGGCCTTCGCGACTTGTTCCAGCACCGGCAGCAGATCGCGGATGTTGGAAACCTTCTTGTCGTGCAGCAGCACGAACGGGTTTTCCAGAACGGCGACTTGCTTGTCCGGGTTGTTGATGAAGTACGGCGACAGGTAGCCGCGGTCGAACTGCATGCCTTCCACGACGTCCAGCTCGTCTTGCAGCGACTTGCCGTCTTCGACGGTGATCACGCCTTCCTTGCCGACCTTGTCCATGGCTTCAGCGATGCGCTCGCCGATGGACGTGTCGCTGTTCGCCGAGATCGAGCCGACTTGCGCGATTTCCTTGTTCGTCGTGCAGGGCTTGCTGATCTTGCGCAGTTCTTCGATGGCTGCTGCGACGGCCTTGTCGATGCCGCGCTTCAGGTCCATCGGGTTCATGCCCGATGCGACATACTTCATGCCTTCGCGAACGATGGACTGTGCGAGCACGGTAGCGGTCGTGGTGCCGTCACCTGCGTTGTCGCTGGTCTTGGAAGCGACTTCCTTGACCATTTGCGCGCCCATGTTCTGGAGCTTGTCCTTGAGTTCGATTTCCTTCGCGACCGAGACACCGTCCTTGGTGACCGTCGGGCCGCCGAACGAACGCTCGAGCACGACATTGCGGCCCTTCGGACCCAGCGTGACCTTGACCGCGTTGGCCAGGATGTTCACGCCTTCGACCATCTTGGCGCGTGCGGAATCGCCGAAAGTGACTTCTTTAGCTGCCATATCCAGACTCCTTGATTCGATTCAGTGTGCCGGCCCGCCGCCCTTTGAGGCGCGAAGCCCGGCGTACAGGAAGAATGCTTACTTGTTGACCAGAACGGCCATGATGTCTTCTTCGCGCATGACGAGCAGTTCCTGCCCGTCGACCTTGACGGTCTGGCCGGCGTATTTGCCGAAGAGCACGCGGTCGCCCACCTTCACGTCGAGGGCGTTTTGCGTGCCCTTGTCATCGCGCTTGCCCGGGCCGACGGCCAGGACTTCGCCTTGATCCGGCTTTTCTGCCGCTGCTTCCGGGATCACGATGCCCGATGCGGTCTTGGTTTCCTGGTCCAGACGTTTGACGATGACGCGATCGTGCAAAGGACGAAGGTTCATACACACTCCTCTCTTGAATGAGACTGAAAACGCGGGAAAGCCCGTCTTTTGGGCGGAGCCCGCCGGACGGAAATCTTGTTAGCACTCTCGTGCAGTGAGTGCCAATTATATGGACCGGATTTGACAATTTCAAGGAGGGAGGGAGGGAGACGGCTTCGGACGTGTGCGCGCGGTCATGTTAATAAAGCGTCTAGACTGGATCAGTGACAGCTTCGCCGCCATCGCTGGCGGGCCGCGGCGCCTGCGAGCGGGCGCGTTCCGGTCCTCGAGACGAAATCTTTGGTCGCGGGCGCTCGTCTTTGCCTCTCGGCAACTGCGGTAGCATGGCAGCTTCGCCCTTCTCTTTTCGACGAACGCGTTCCCACAGTGCCGACTGCCGCTCTTCCCGCAAGCACAATCGCAAGCCAAGCCGACTCCGAAACCAACGCACGGCCGCCAGCGGGCGAACGCATGCCGGTGCTTTTTCATATCGTCGACTTCAACGACGGCGGGATCGAATCGTCGCTCATCCAGTGGCTGCGGGTCTTCGACCGTGAGCGCTTCAGCGTCACGCTGTCCGTGATGCATTCCTCCCCGGCGTTCGAGAGCCGCTTTCGGGCGCTCGTGCCGCCGGATGTCGGCATCGAGATCCTCGCTGATAAGCAATGGCTCAATTACTTTCAGACGCGACGTTACGCGCGCAAGCTGAGCAAGCTCGGGCGCGTGGGGCGCGACGTCTTCAACACGCTCGCTGTGCGGCCCTTTGTGAAGCGACGCATTCAAGCACTGGCGCGCCGGCACGCGCTGATCGTCGATTTCGACATGTCGCTGCGCCGCCTGGCGGGCCAGTTCGGCACGGCGTGGCTCGGCGTCAACCACTTCAGCTTCGATGCGCGGCTGGGCGCCCGTCCGCGCAAGAAGCGCCGGCTCGCGGCGCAGTTCGCGCGTTACGACGGCGTGGCCGCGCTGAATCAGCACATGGCCGATGAAGCGCGCCGCATGTTCGGCGACGGGCTGCAGCGGCTGTTCGTGCTGCCGAATGCCATTGATATAGAACGTATTCGCCGCGACGCGCTGGCGACCGAAACGCCGCTGTGTGATGCGCCGTACATCGTATCCGTCGCGCGGCTCGACGAAATCCAGAAGGACCATCGCACATTGCTGCGAGCTTACGCGCGGCTCGTGAGTGCCGGCGATATCGCGGAACATCTGGTGATCGTCGGCGATGGCGCGTTTCGCGGCGAACTCGAAGGGCTCGCAGAAGAGCTCGGTATCGCCGCGCGCGTGCACTTCGCCGGCTATCGCAACAACCCGCACGCGCTGGTCGCCGGCGCGCGCCTTCAGGTGCTGAGTTCGCGCTACGAGGGCATGCCGATGGTGCTGCTCGAGGCGCTCGCGCTGGGCACGCCCGTGATAGCGAGCGATTGCCCGACCGGCCCGCGCGAGATTCTCGGCGACGGCCGCTTCGGGATCTTGTTTCCGATCGGAGCGGACGACGAACTCGCCGATGCCATGCGCCGCCTAATCACTGACGAAACGTTGATGCATCGCATGCGCGCGCGTGCGCTGGAACGCGCTGAAGAGTACGGCATTGCAGTCAGCAACGAGCGTTTTGCGCGATGCGTGTCGGAACTGACGAGTGCGAGGCGCTAGCGGCCGCTTGTTTTCTGTACGGCCGCATGGGCCGCGCTACTGGCACGCTCGCAATGCGGACCCACGTCGACAGGCTTGCCGCACGCCTACGCGACTGGCCTTTGGCAAGAAAATTCGCAGTTCGAGCGGACGAGGAACTCGCGAGCGCCATGCGCCGCTTGCTTACCGACGATGCGTTGAGCAATCGCATGCGCCAAAGCGCGCTGGAACGCGCTGAGGAATACGGTATCGCGGCCAGCAACGAGCGTTTTGCGCAATGCGTCGCCAAACTGACGCGTGCGAGGCGCTAGCGACTGGCTGAGTCGCGTACAGCCGCCGGGGCCGCGCTACCGGCAAGCTCGCAGTGCGGGCCTCGCGTCGACAGGCTTGCCGCGCGGCCACGTGACCGGCGTCGGCCAACTGATCCCGAAGGGCGCCGCGCCGCTAATTCCAAGCCTTGCCGCGCCGGTTACGCCGACAACGCGGTTCGCCGCACAAAGCGGCGACTAGCCATTAGTTATCACGAGAAGGCAGTTCCCTCCTCCGCCGCAGATTGCGCAACCGCGCCGCCATATCCCGCTGCGCGACGCGACCGCGCGCTTTAAAAAATGCGAACTGCCACTTGAAAACCCGCCGCTGACCATCCACCTAGATGGCAGCAGGATGGAGCCCCTTATGCCCGTACAACCAAACGACCTCACCCGCTCAAAAGGCGGCGACACCGAAAAAATCACGATCAACCTCGGCCCCGTCGACCTCGGCCAGATCGATCTGCTCGTCGAAGAAGGCTTTTACTCGAACCGCACGGACCTGATCCGCACGGCTATCCGCAATCAACTCGCGGTGCACGCGTCCGTCGTTCGGGAAACGGCGACCCGGCGTGCGCTCGTGCTCGGGCTTCAATATTTCTCCAGACAGGACCTGGAAGCGGTGCGCGCGGCCAATGAACGGCTGAAGATTCAGGTGCTGGGCCTCGCGAGCATCGCCGCCGACGTTTCCCCCGAACTCGCGCTTGCCACCATCGAATCGATTCTGGTTCGAGGTGCCCTTCACGCATCGCCGGCCGTCAAGGCCGCGCTTGCAGACCGGATCCGCTGATTGCGGCTCGACCGCTCTGCATCCGAAACCGGACAAGACATGAAACTGAACGAAGGTTTTCTCGACTCGATGAAAGAGGCTTTTCAGCTCTTTCAGAACGGCAACAGCGATGCCGCCACCGACGTCGTCAAGCGCGCGATGCGCGGCGACCATGCCCACGCGGAGTCCTCCGCGCCCGCGTCCGGGCTCTCACGCTTCACCGAACGCCTCAAGACGCCCGCGCGCGCCGAACCGCAGCCCGAAGTGGAAGATCGCGGGCACTTCAGCACGCGCCGCTACGCGAATGCCGCCGGTCAGCGCGACTACAAGCTTTATGTGCCGAGCGGTTATCGCAACGAGCCATTGCCGCTCGTCGTGATGCTGCACGGCTGCACGCAGAACGCCGACGACTTCGCGGCCGGCACGCAAATGAACGCGCTCGCGGAACGGCAGCCGTGCATCGTCGCGTACCCGGTTCAGCCGCAAAGCGCGAATGCATCGAAATGCTGGAACTGGTTCAAGCCGTCCGACCAGCAGCGCGACGCGGGCGAGCCGTCGCTGATAGCCGGCATCACGCGCGAAATCATGGCCACTCACAATGTGGATGCGAAGCGCGTCTACGTCGCGGGCTTGTCGGCGGGCGGTGCGATGGCGGCGATCATGGCGCAACGCTATCCCGACTTGTACGCGGCAGCGGGCGTTCACTCGGGACTGCCCGCCGGACACGCGCACGATCTGCCGTCCGCGCTCGCCGTCATGCGCGGCGGCGAAGGCAAGGCGGCGGCGTCGGGGGCCGTTCGCTGTCCGCTGATCGTCTTTCACGGCGATGCAGACGCCACCGTGAATCACGTCAACGCGCGCCGAGTCGTCGAAGGCTTTGTTGCGAGCGGGCCGGAGCGCCGCATGGCGGGCGTGGCGGGAACTCGCCAGCATTCGGTGCAGCAGTTCGTATCGCCCGATGGGCTGCCCGCCGAACTGTGGACGCTTCACGGCGCACCCCACGCGTGGTCCGGCGGCAGCGCGCGCGGCACTTACACCGACCCGAGCGGACCGGACGCCAGCGCCGAGATGCTGCGCTTCTTTTTCGCGCATCCGAAGAACTAGGCAGGTTTCATCGCGGCTCATGCTTCGCGAGACGCCGCACCCGCATGCGACACGGCAACTGCGCGAGCGAAGCGCGCGTTGGGCGGCCGTTACGCATGGCGCCTGTTCTCGTCGAGCCTGTGGCGGGGTTAGCGAGCGCCGCATTTGTCGGCCGGAGGCCGGCCCAGCACCGTGAAGCGTTCCCGAACCGCTTGCGGTGTAAGCACGGGAACCGGCATGCGGCCGAGAGGAGCTGAGCTCCCAGGCGAAACGTCATGCGTCGCTTGATTCGGCGCCGTCTGCTCACGGCATGATCGACGCACGGTACGTTGGCGGGTCGAACCTCCCGTGATACCAACGCACATTGGTGCGTCAGGGCGAGGCGCTGCTTGCCTCGGGCGCGCGCGCCGTGCTAATGAAGCACGGGCATCTGGCATCCGCGGACAGTCCGACTAGCTGATCGAAACGACGGGCGCGCTGCGGTTTGCCGGCGCCCACGCCAATCGGGGCGGGCCGTGTCAGCGACAATCGCGCCGCTCATACAGCGACCATTCGCCCTCTTGCACGACCTGAACGACATCGCATTCATTGTTGACGAAAAAATTCTCCGGTACGGGCCCCGCCTTGTGCACGAAGAAATACCGATACTGCCGCCCGTTGTCTTTCGTCCAGTCGAAGCGCCGGGGATCGCCTTCGAGCGCCGGGGGTTGCAAAGGCAGCATCCCCGGTTTGAAGCGCGCGATCTGCGGCACGAACGTCGCGAAGTTGAAATCGACGAACCCGTGTTTCTCCGCCTGATACCACAGCGCCTGATGCATGTAAGCGGCGATGCTCCCGTACGCGGGACTTTCCCGATCGAACACGAGGTTCAGCGCGCGTTGACCCGGCTCCGCTCGCGCGAGCAGCTTCTCGAGCGGCGCGTTCTCGGCGGCGAAGCGATGCAGGCGGACGGCTTGATCGGTGAGAAAAATCCAGCATCCCGCGATGATCGCGGCCTGCACGCCGACGCCTCGCCATGCGGTCCAGGGCGAACCCAACGCCGAACCCGACGCCGATGCGCGCGCATCGCTCGCCGGCCGTGGCGCGGGACAGAACATCAGCGCATAGGCCGGCAGCAGGAAAAGCGCGAACCGGTGATACAGATAGCCGGTCTTGAGCGCCGCGTCGGGCACGGCGAACCAGATGAAAGTCACGGCCAGCATCGGGACGATCACCGCGCGGTCCCGATTGATCTTGTCGCGCCAGAGCCAAGGCGCCGCGAACATCAAGGCGACGAGCGGCAGATACATGGCGGCGCTCTTGCTCATGCCCCAGACATAAACGGGCAGCGAGAGCACGCGGTGCAAATTCCAGCCCCATTTAAATACGACGATGTCGGGCACCGTCTGCCCGAGCAGCGGATCGGTCGCGCGACTGCGCAGCACATAGGCAATGCACAGCAAGCCGAGCGGCACGAACGGCGCGAGCGCCTTCACGCCGCGCGCGAGCGGCCTTTGCTTGAAGAGCACGAAGCCGACGCCGACAGCGCACGCGAACAGAAACACGAGCCCGTGGCAGAAGAACAGCACCGCGCCCGCCAGCGCGATGGCGACACCCTTCTTCACCGACAACGCCGTTGCATAACCGTACGTCAGCCAGATGAACAGAATGCCCAGCGGCGCCGCGACCAAAAACGTGTAGAAGCCCCATCCGAACGCGAAGCCGAAACATCCGGGCACGAAGAGCCAGTCGAGCCGTGCATCGCCATGCAAATGACGTCGAAAGCCCACGCACGATGCGACGAACCCCAGGTACGCGACCGTCATCAGGCACTTGAGCGCGGCCGCGACCGGCATGAGATACGTGAGCGGCAAAGCCAGCCCATAGCCGATGAGATATGGCGTCAGCAGATTGAGTTGCACGAGGCTTTGCCACGGCGACGCATGTTCGAGCAGATCGCGCAGCAACATGACCTGCCCGGCGTGCTGGGGCAAGTCGGCGAGCGGCGGACGCGGCGCGATCCAGAACAAGGCTGCGCCATACAGCACGGTCGCGAAAAAAAGCACGCGCGGCAGCATCGCGGCTCGCGGACCGGCGCGCGAGACCGGCGCTGGCGCGGCCGCTGCATCGACGTTCGCGCTCGCCGGCGCGGAGCGATCGACCGGAAAGTTCATGGCGTTTCCTCGATGATGTGCCCTTCTTGGACGGAAGTCGTCGGCGTGTAGTGAGGCTGCGAACTTGTAGAGGAGGCGCGGACGCGCAGGGCCAGATTGACGAGCCGGCAAGGTTCGTCGCGCGGCGAGATGAGATCAAACGTCGTCATAGGCGATGTTCTCATGGCGAAAGCTGCGTTGACCGTAGAGCGCGTCGCTAAGCAGCCCGAAGGATTCATCCGACGTTAATGTGGGCGGACGACGCGGTACGCAGACGACGATACCACGCGATATGCAACAAAAAATATGCAGAAGCTCGTCTAGGCCGCGGGCCGATGCATCTCGCTACTTGCATGCGATGCAGCGTCAATCGCTCTGGCAAACCGATTGAGCGGATTAATCCTATTTCGACAATTCAGCTTTCGCTTAACTAGGGTTTATACCTAGTCGCAGCCGACTTACACTGCATCTCAACGACAACGCAGTGCGAGTCCAAGCTCCTGCGGCGTCCCGCTCAACCAGATACGGAGGTTTATCATGTTCAAATCAATCGTTCCCGCCATCGTCATTGCTTCGGCACTGGCTGCCCCGGCGCTGGCCCACGCGGACGAAAACGGCGCTCTGACCCGCGCCGAAGTGAAGGCGCAACTGGCCGAACTGCAGCGCGCCGGTTACAACCCCGCCAGCGATCACACGACTTACCCGGCCGCGATCCAGGCTGCGGAAGCCCGCATCCACGGGACGCAAGGCGCTGCGGCGACGTCGTTCGGCGGCTCGGCGGACGGCGCGTCGGCGTCCGGACGCGCGAATCGCGCGACTGCCGAGGTCAATGCGGTCGATTTCAATCGTCCGTAAGCGGTATCGACCGATGCGAAGCCCGGCCCCGCGCCGGGCTTTTTCGCATGCGCGTCCGCGTTTGGTGAGCGCCACGACAGGCGCCTTACGACGGTCATCTCGCTGTAAGCCTCGGATTTTTCGACGTTTTCGGATTGTGCTTTTTCATCGGAGGCTCGGACCGCACTAAAATGTGTGTCTGCTTGTCACAGATCTGGTTTCTGCCCCCTGCCATGCCTATCCCGTCGTCCTTGCGCCTCGCTGTCGTTTCACTCGGTCTTCTCGCGCTCGCTGCCTGCGGTGGCCGCACCGCCACCACGCCCAGCTATCAGCAGGAGTTGTTCAACACCGGCGCGAGCCCCTACGCGCATAACTTCGACGCCACGGTAAAGGAAACCTGCGAAGCCGCGCGCCGCGCGTTGCTGTCTCAAGGGTTTCTCACGACGATGGCGCAGGCCGACAGCGTCGACGCCACGAAGAACTTCCAGCCGTCCGCCGAGACGCACGTCGTGGTGTCGTTTCATGTCGTGTGCACGCCCGGCGAGAACGCGACGAATCAGAGCATCGCCTATGTGAACGCCGTGCAGGACGGCTACGCGCTCAAGAAGAGCGATACGTCCGCGAGCGTAGGCCTGAGCGTGCTCGGCTCGCTTTCGCTGCCGATCCGCTCGAACAGCGACGCGATGGTCAAGATCTCGAGCGAAACCGTGCCGGCCGGCAAGTTCTATGACCGCTTTTTCGGCTTGATGGGCCACTATCTGACGACGGTGCCGCGCAGCTCGCCCATTGCATCCGATGAAGTCGAGAGCAAGCCGCTCGCGCCCTCACTGATCGTCAGCTCGCCGGAGTTGACGCCGACGCCGATCGTCGTGCAGGCGCCTGCCGCGGCCGCGACCGCGATTCAGACGCCGGAGGCCGCGGCGGCCACTAAGCAGGAAGCCCAGGCTGCCGCCAGTACTGTGGCGGCATCGGCGCCGGTTGCGGCGTCGGCGGTGACGCATTGATGGATCGTTGGTCGGCTGCGGCGTCGGCGGTGACGCACCGCTTCGCCGACAATCTACCGACTGCGAAGACCGCAGTCACGGCATCCGCACTCGTGCCGCATCGGCGGTGACAGGCTGAGCGATTGCCGATTCGCGGGGCGTTGCGACTTCGGCCGGCGTCGGCCCATTCGTCGACGCGCATTTCCCGGTTCACGCAAGAGCGGAGCGACCGAACAGCACATATCGCCGACTCGACAGCGCCGCGCTGGCTCATCGGCCGGCTGTCGCACCAAACAAAAACGGGCTCCTCGCCGCCCTGCGTCGCCCCAATTCGCCGACGCGCGGCCTCCGTTTCGCGCCACAGCGAAGCGGCCGGACACCACCTATCCCATTCACCCGACTCGACAGCGCCGCGCTGGCTCATCGGCCGGCTGTCGCACAAGGCGATAACGGGCTCCTCGCCGCCCTGCGTCCGCCCATTCGCCGACGCGCTGCCTCCGTTCGCGCACAGCGTCGCGGCCGGACAGCACCTATCCCATTCACCCGGCTTGGCAGCGCCGCGCTGGCTCATCGGCCGGCTGTCGCACCAAACAAAAACGGGCTCCGACCTAAGCCGGAGCCCGTTCGCGCGCCTCGCCCGAAACGGCTGAGGCTCGCCGCTTATTTGCCGCCGTTTTGCGGGCTCAGCGTGAGCTTGTTCGAGACCGACTGCACGCCCGTCACGCCCTTCGCCACTTCTTCGGCCTGAGAGATCTGCGCGCCTTCCGGCACCGTGCCGGTCAACGTGACCGCGCCGCCGCGTGCGCGGACGAACACGTTCGACACATCGAAGCCCTGCGCTTTCGACAGCGCGCGGCGCACGTCGTAGCCGAGCTTGCGATCCGTCTTCTTGGTCGCGGACTTCTGCGCCTTGGTCGGCGCGGCGGATTCGGTGCCGGTGGTCGCCGCGGCATCGCTGGATTGAGCGTAGGCGCTCGACGCGACCGCCACGCACACCACGACGCCCAGCGCCTTCAACATATCGACAACTTTCATGGTTTCTCCTTTTGTTTCGCTTGTTGACTTCGCACAGTTGCTGCTTCGCTCGTTTGCACTTCAAGCCGGACAGCGTGGACCGGCCTAAGGCGTACGGCACCGCGCATGCCCGTGGCCGCGCGGCCGGCGGTCCAATGGACCGGCGAACCGGCGGCGACGTGCCGCGGATGCTGTCATGCAATGCTGCGAGAGGCTGGCGAAGAAACGAACTCGGCCGTTATTCGGGCGGATGACCCGTCGGCTCGTCTATGTGTTGTCCTGACGCACGGCAATTCAACAAGCGCCCAAGAAGGCGGCACGTGCCCGCCTGACCCAAATAACGGGTTTTCGGACGGAAGTCCTTGCCGTGCGGCGGCGAACGTCAATTTAGCCCAGCGCGGGCATTAGCGCAAAGCATTTAACATCGCGAGCCGCCCGCACGCGACACACGCGTGTCACACGCATGCCGCCGCCGCGACGGCAGCCGGGCCGCGAGGGCTTCGCGTCGCGCGTTCGGGTAAGCTCTCGGGCACGAAGTTGACAGTTGGCACGAGATGACTCAATCAGACGGCAATCCCCAAAAGGAACGCCCGCGACGCAGGCCGCAACCGAAAATCGTCGCGCGTTTCGTCGCGGTGTCGTGGCGCGACCTCGCGCTGACGTTCGGCCCGATTCTCGTCGTGGCGATCGCGGCGCTATACCTGGCCGTGCGGCTCATTCAACCCGCGCCGCCGAACACGCTCACCATCGCGGCCGGGCCGAAGGGCAGTTCTTTCTGGAACAGCGCGCAGAAGTACAAGGCGATCCTCGCACGCAACCGCGTGACGCTCAACGTGCTGGAGACCCAAGGCTCGCTCGACAATCTCACGCGGCTGGAGAAGCCGGATTCCGGCGTCGATGTCGGTTTCGTGCAGGGCGGCATGATGCCGCCGGGCGCAGTGCACGACGACCTCGAATCGCTCGGCAGCGTCGCATACGTGCCGCTCGCCGTGTTCTATCGCGGGCCCGTGGTTTCGCGGCTGTCGGAGTTCAAGGGAAAGCGGCTCGGCATCGGCGCCGAGGGCAGCGGCACGCGCGCGCTTGCGCTGACGCTCCTGAAGGCGAACGGCATCGAGCCCGGCGGCGACACGCAGTTGCTGCCGCTGTCCGGCGAGGCCGCGGCCAAGGCGCTCGAAGGCGGGCAGATCGACGCCGCGCTTTTGACGGGCGATTCCGCGCAGCCGCCGACGATGGCGAAGCTGCTGCGCACGCCGGGCGTGCGCTTCATGGACTTCGCGCAGGCCGACGCCTACGCGCGGCGCTTTCCCTACCTCACCGAGATCGAATTGCCGATGGGCGCGTTCGATTTCGCCAACAATCTGCCGCCGCGCCCGGTCCACATGATCGCGCCGACCGTCGAGCTCGTCGCCCGCGACAGCCTGCATCCCGCGCTCTCGGACCTGCTCATCGAGGCGGCGCGCGAAGTCCACAGCCGCGCGAACCTGATGCAGCGCGCGAACGAATTTCCCGCGCCGCTCGCCCACGAATTCCGCATCAGCGACGACGCCGAGCGTTATTACAAGTCGGGCAAGAGTTTTCTGTACCGCGTGCTGCCGTTCTGGATCGCGAGTCTCGCCGATCGCGTGCTCGTCGTGCTCGTGCCGCTCGTCGTCGTGCTCATTCCGGCGCTGCGGCTCGTGCCGGGGCTGTATCGCTGGCGCGTGAAGTCGCGCATCTATCGCTGGTATGGCGCGTTGATTGCAATCGAACGGGAGGCGATCAGCGGCCCCGACACCGCGCAGCGCGACGCCCTGCTCGACCGAATCGACGCGATCGAATCGGCGGTCAACCGGATGAAGATGCCGCTCGCCTTCGCGGACCAGTTCTATGTGTTGCGCGAGCACATCGGCTTCGTGCGCGAGCGGCTCGCCGCCGAGGCCGGCGCGAACGCGCAGCCGCCTTCGCGCCGGCAAGTCGCGTCGCGTGAAGACACGGAGCAGCGCAGCACGTAATATCGAATGATTCGATCGCGATAAGCGGTCGGGAGATACGCGGCGCGCGTTCGCCGCACCGGATGCAGGACACGACGCCAGCCGGCGAATGCCGCAGCGTGAGCGCCGCAGCAACCGAACACGTAGAGCGAACGACGAGGCCAGCGCGAGCGCGCCAAAAGCAAGGAGAAACGACATGAGTGCCCCGCATTCGACCGCCGACGGTCGCCCGTACTTTTTTTTCGACTTCATCTCGCCGTTCTCGTATCTGCTCTTGGAGCAGCACGACAAATGGCCCGACATGCCGTTCGAATTCGTGCCCGTGCAACTGCTGAAGCTCCTCGACCGCTGGAAGCAGCCGCACGCGGCCACCATTCCGTCCAAGCGCGTGTTCACGTATCGCCACGCGCTCTTTCGGGCCGAACAACTCGGCATTCCGTTCCGCATGCCGCCCGCGCATCCGTTCGATCCGGTGAAGGCGCTGCGGCTCGCCGTGCTCGCAAACGGCGACATGACGCGCGTGCGCGACATTTTTCGCTTCATCTGGCGCGAAGGGCGCGATCCATCGTCGCCCGATGGCTTTCGCGCGCTCTGCGAATACGTGGGCATGCCGGAGGCGGAATCGCGCATCGACGACGAAGACGTGAAGGCGAAGCTGCGCGACAACAATGACCGCGCCGTCGCGATGGGCGTGTTCGGCGTGCCGACCTTCGTCGTGAACGACCAGATCTTCTGGGGTGAAGACACGCTGCCGATGGTGCTCTACGTCGCCCGCTCGCCGAACTGGCTGGACGCGGCCGAGGTGAAGCGCATCAGCACGTTGCCGATGGCCCGCCCGGAAGCCGATCCCGGCGACACGACGGCAGTCGGCGGCTGAGCCACGGCGACCGCGTTCGCGACCGTCGCCTATGCCGCGCCTATGCCGCGCATAGGGCATGCGCTATGGCGTCAAAAATCGGAACGGGTTTAACTTCGGTTGCGGCCGTGCGCCGCGCCGTCTGTTTTTAACCGTTGCCGCACCCGACACGGCGCTTCGGCCTCCGGTCCCACGCAAAGCCCATGAACGAACCCGCCGATTCCCTCGACATCTGGCTCATCCGCGTCCTGCGCACGCTGCTGCTGGAGCGCAGCGTCACGCAGACCGCCCAGCGCCTGAACCAGACGCAGCCGGCCATCAGCACGGCGCTGCGCCGCCTGCGCGAAATCCTGAACGATCCGATTCTCGTGCGCGGCAAGCAAGGCATGGTGCCGACCGAATACGGCGAGACGCTGCTCGCGCCCGCGCAGCGCGCGCTGCGCGAGGTGGAGTTCGTCGCGACGCCGCACGGCGATTTCGATCCCGCCCATTCGCGCCGCACCTTCCGGCTCGCCGCGCCGGACTATCTGAACGATTTCTTCATGCCGACGCTCGTGGCCGCGTTTCGCGACGCCGCGCCCCATGCGCGTCTCGAAATCGAATCCCTGAACCCGATGCGCGACCACGAACGCGCGCTCGACGAAGGCGAGATCGACTTGATGGTCGCCAACTGGACGAAGCCCGAGCCGCGCTTCGAGCGACAGGACCTCTTCTCCGACGTGTTCGTCTGCCTGATGCGCGCGAACCATCCGCTCGCGCGCGAGCCGCTGACGGTGGAACGCTATGCGCTCGCCGCGCACCTCGCGCCGACGCCGTACAGCGGCGCGAAGCGTCATCCGATCGATATCGGGCTCGCGCGGGCGGGCATCCGCCGAAGAATTGTCACGACGATTCCGTATTTTGGTCTCGTGCCGCAGGTGTTGTTGCAATCGGACCTGATCTTCACCGCGCCGCGCCGTTTCGCGCAACACTATGCCGCGATGCTTCCGCTCGCGGTGCTGGATTCGCCGGTGCCGTTTCCGCGCATCAAGTGCTATCGGCTGTCGCAGCCGCAGTCGGATCAATCGACCGATGTGGCGTGGCTCTGCGCGTTGATGTCGCGCGTGTCGGACTCGCTCATCGGCCGAAAGACCGCGCCGGTGCATGAGTCCGCTGCGGCCGTCGCCAAATAACGTGCTCACGACATGGACGCTCTCGACCGCTTGATTCAACTCGCGCAGCTTTCCGGCGCGCTTGATTTGCGTTGTCTTTTGCGCGGCCCGCTCGAAGTGGATCACGCGCCCGCGCCGGCCGGCGAGGCGGCGTATCACGTCGTCCTGGACGGCGCGTGCACGGTGGCGCGCAAGGGCCATGCGCCGATCGACCTGAAAGCGGGCGATATTCTCTTTCTGCCGCGCGGCGACGCACACGTGCTTCACGTCGCGGGTGGCGACACACGCGGCGGCGACATGCAGACGCGCGACAACGGCGCGGTCACGGTGCGCAGCAATTGCGGCGAAGCGCAGCCGGCGGTGGATCTGCTGTGCGGGCGCTTCACGTATGCGCCGCGCGCGCTTCTCATCGACGTGTTGCCGGACGCGGTGCACGTGTCGTTCACGCGCGCGTCCGCGCCGTATCTGGGGCCGCTCGTCGCGGCGATGCGTCGCGAGGCGGAGGAAGCGCAGCTCGGCGCGCCGTCGATCGTGGCGGCGCTTTCCACCGCTCTGTTCGCGATGGTCTTGCGCGCGTGGCTGGCCGAGCAGCCGTCGCTTTCGGGCGTGCTCGCGCTGTTGGCGCACCGGCGGCTGGGCGCGTCCGTGATCGCGATGCTCGAACGCCCCGCCGATCCGTGGACGCTCGACATGCTCGCGAAGGAAGCGGCGATGTCGCGCGCCACGTTCATGCGCGCGTTCTCGGCGCATTCGGAAAGCTCGCCGCTCGCGCTGTTAGGCCATGTGCGCATGCAGCTCGCGAGCACCATGCTCACGCACACCAAGAAGAGCATCGCGGATGTCGCGGCGAATGTCGGCTATCAGTCGGAAGCGGCGTTCAGCAAGCGGTTCAAGGAAGTGTATGGCGTCGCGCCGGGGAAGTTTCGGGCGGAGCGGGGGTTTGGGGCGTGAGGCGCGCTTAGGCCATTGCGCGTTTCGCGCCCAGCACCGAAGCACTCGACCGCGCGCGTTCTTCCCGCACCCGCAGCACCTGCGCCGCGACTGCCAGCGCAATCGACGCCGGCGCTTTATCCACGATTCCTTCGACGCCGATCGGACACGTCATCTCGACGAGCCGCTCCTCCGCCAACCCGCGCTCCATCAATCGCCGCTCGAACTTCACGCGCTTCGTCTTCGAGCCGATCAGCCCGAAGTACGCGAAGTCGTCGCGCCGCATGATGCGCTGCGTGAGCGCGAAGTCGAGCGAATGATCGTGCGTCATCACGATGAAATACGCCCCGGCGGGCGCTTCATCGACGATGGCGTCCGGCAGATCCGTCGCTTCGATCTGCACGTTCGCGGGCACTTCGTCGGGGAAAAGCTCGTCGCGCGCATCGACCCATTGGACGACGCACGGCAGCGTGCCCAGCACCTTCACGAGCGCATGGCCGACGTGGCCCGCGCCGAACACGACGACATGCATCATGACCGCGCGCTCCTCACCGCATTGACCGCGCGCAGGATCTCCTCGGACGTCGCGGGCGCGTTCAGCGGCGGATTCACCTTGTGATCGCCGACCGCGGAGACTGCATCGCGGATCGCGAAGAACACCGAAAACGGCAGCAGCAGCGGCGGCTCGCCCACCGCCTTCGAGCGATGAATGCTGTCTTCCGCGTTGCGATTCTTGAAGAGCGACACGCGGAAATCGGCGGGCATGTCGTTGACCGTCGGGATCTTGTAGGTCGACGGCGCGTGCGTCATCAGCTTGCCGTCCTTGTTCCACCAGAGTTCTTCCGTCGTGAGCCAGCCCATGCCTTGCACGAACGCGCCCTCCACTTGCCCGATGTCGAGCGCCGGATTCAGCGACGCGCCTACGTCATGCAGCGCATCCGCGCGCAGCACGCGCATTTCGCCGGTGAGCGTGTCGATCACTACTTCCGACACCGCCGCGCCGTAGGAGTAATAGAAGAACGGGCGGCCCTGCATCGTCGCCTGATCCCAGTAGAGCTTCGGCGTCGCGTAGAAGCCGTCGGACCACAGTTGCACGCGCGCGAGATACGCCTTCGCGACGACTTCGCCGAACGGAATCGCATCTTCGCCGACGATCACGCAGTCGTTGGCAAAGCGCACGCTCGCCGCCGGCACCGTGCCCGCGCCGAACTTCTCCGCCGCGAATGTCGCGAGCCGCTCGCGCAGTTGACGCGCGGCGTCCTGCGCGGCCTTGCCGTTTAAATCCGTTCCGGTCGATGCCGCCGTCGCCGATGTATTCGCCACCTTGCTCGTGTCCGTCGCCGTCACGCGCACGCGGCCGAAGTCGATGCCGAGTTCATGCGCGACGACTTGCGCCACCTTCGTGTTCAGGCCCTGGCCCATTTCGGTGCCGCCGTGGTTCACGAGAATCGAGCCATCGGTGTAGATATGGACCAGCGCGCCGGCCTGATTGAAGTGCGTGACGTTGAACGCGATGCCGAACTTCACCGGCGTCAGCGCGAGGCCCTTCTTCAGAATCGCGTTGTCCGCGTTGAACTCGCGCACGGCTTCGCGGCGGCGGCGATAGTCGCTCGTCGCGGCCAGTTCGGCGATCAGCTCGTGCAGCACGTTGTCCTCGACCGTCTGGCCATACGGCGTGCGGTTGTTCTCCGTCTTGCCGTAGAGATTCGCGATGCGGACATCGAGCGGATCGCGGCCCACCGAACGCGCGATGTTGTCCATGATGTACTCGATCGCGAACGCGCCCTGCGGCCCGCCGAAGCCGCGAAACGCGGTGTTCGACTGCGTGTTGGTCTTGCCGCAATAGCCTTCGATGGCGACATTCGGCAGCCAGTACGCGTTGTCGAAGTGGCAGACGGCGCGCGTCATCACCGGGCCTGAGAGATCGGCGGAAAAGCCGCAGCGGGAAGTCATGTCGACGGCCACGCCCTCGATCACGCCTTCGTCGTCATAACCCACTTCGAAGTCATACACGAAGTCGTGGCGCTTGCCGGTGATCATCATGTCGTCGTCGCGGTCGGGGCGCAGCTTCACCGGACACAACAGCTTCCACGCCGCGAGCGACGCGCAGCACGCGAAGATGCCCGACTGCGATTCCTTGCCGCCGAATCCGCCGCCCATGCGCCGGCATTCGACGAGCACGTTGTGCGAATGCACGCCGAGCACATGCGCGACGAGATGCTGCATTTCCGTCGGATGCTGCGTCGAGCAGTAGACGTGCATGCCGTCATCGTCCTTCGGCACGGCGTACGCAATCTGGCCTTCGAGATAGAACTGCTCCTGGCCGCCGAGCTTCATCGCGCCGCGTTCGTGATGCGCCGCCTTCGCCATCGCGCTTTCCGCATCGCCGCGCGCGAGCTTCAGCGGATTGAGCACGTACGATTCGGCGCGGCGCGCGTCCTCCGCCGTGAGCACGGCGGGCAAGTCTTCGAATTCGATCGCTGCGCGGCGCGCCGCGAGCCGCGCCGTGTCGTGCGACGTCGCGACCACGATGAACATCGGCTGGCCGACGTACTGCACCACGCCCGGCGCGAGAATCGGATCGTCGTGGATGATCGGGCCGCAGTCGTTCACGCCGGGAATGTCGTCGGCGGTGAAGACGGCGACCACGCCCGGCGTCGCGCGCACGGCGTCGAAGTTCATCGACACGATCTTCGCGTGCGCCTTCGGGCTCAGCCCGAGCGCGGCGTGCAGCGTGCCCGCGACGGGCGGAATGTCGTCGGTGTAGCTCGCGCGGCCGCTCACGTGCAGATGCGCGGATTCATGCGGCCGCGAGACGTGGACCTGCTTGAACGCGTCGGCGTCGTTGACGAGGGACTGCGCGTCGGCGAGAAAGGCTTCGGCTTGCTGATTCATGTTCGTGTGTGTCCTTATTTCGCTTCGACGAGTTCGATCGCGCGCACATCCAGCTTCGATTTCGAGAGCGGATTGTGCGGGCGGGTCTCAAGCCAGAAGCGGTACAGCAGGCTCTTCGCCGTCTCCAGCCGATAGCCGCTGCTCGCGCGCATGTCGGTGAGCGGCGCGTAGTCCTCGCCGAGCGCGCGCATCGCGGCCTGCGCCGTCGCTTCGTGCCACTGCGCATCGGCGAGCGCGGCTTCGGCACGGGCGGCGCGCTTGGGCGTCGCGGCCATGCCGCCGAATGCGATGCGCGGCTCGCGGATCACGTCGCCCTCCGCGATATACGCGAACGCGGCGCACACGGCGGAGATGTCGGAGTCGAAGCGTTTGGACAGCTTATAAGTCCGGAAGCGCAGATTCGCGCGTTTTCCCGTGCGCGTCGGCACGCGCACCGCCGCGACGAATTCATGCTCGGCCATGTCCTTCTTCTGATACGCGAGGTACAGGTCTTCGAGCGGCAATTCGCGCGTGCCGTCGATGCTCGCCAGCACCACGCGCGCGTTCAGCGCGATGAGTCCAGGCATCGAATCGCCGATGGGCGAGCCGTTCGCCACGTTGCCGCCGAGCGTGCCGGCGTTGCGGATCGGCAGCGACGCGAACCGCAGCCACATCTCTTCCAGTTCGGGGTAGGTCTTCGCGAGTTCCGCATACGCGCGCTCGACGCTCACACCCGCGCCGATCTCGATCCACTCGTCCGTCGTCTCGACGCGCCTGAACGCATCGATCTGCCCGACGTAGACGATGTCGCCGATATCGCGCAATTGCTTCGTCACCCACAGGCCGACGTCCGTGCTGCCCGCGAGAATGCGCGCGTCCGGCTTCTCGGCCTTGATCTTCGCGAGCGCCTCGACGGTGCGCGGCGCGTCGAACTGGCGGCCGGCGTGCTCGTAGTGGAACGTGTCGTCGCGGGTGATGCTGTCGAGCGTGCGCGCGAGCGACTGCACATCGACGGGCGCGAGCGGCGCGTGATCGAACATGCGCTCGGCCGCGTCGATGATCGGCCGGTAGCCCGTGCAGCGGCACAGGTTGCCGGTCAGCGCGTTGCTGATTTCCTCGCGCGAAGGCGTCGTGCGGTGCGCGCAGCCGGTGGTCGCGTGGCCGTGCTTTTCGTAGAGCGCGAACATCGACATGGCGAAGCCCGGCGTGCAGAAGCCGCACTGCGACCCGTGGCAATCGACGAGCGCCTGCTGCACCGGATGCAGCGAGCCGTCGGGCTGGCGCAGGTCTTCGACGGTGAAGAGCGCGCGGCCATCGAGCGTCGGCAGGAACTGCACGCACGCGTTGACCGCCTTGAACGCGACGCCGCCCGCGCCGTCCGGCTCGCCGACGACGACCGTGCACGCGCCGCAATCGCCCTCGGCGCAGCCTTCTTTGGTGCCGGTGCAGCGCGCGTCTTCGCGCAGATATTGAAGAACGGTGCGCGTGGGCGACGCGCCGCTCACTTCGCGGATCGCGTTGCGGTGATAAAAGCGGATCGGCTGGGTCATGACGAATGTCTCGCGGGGCTTCATGGCTTCTTGCTGGTTGCGCGGGGTGCGCAGCCGGTGGCGGAGAGGTTCGGCCGGGAATTTTCGGAATAGTCCGACCGCCTCGATGGTTCGAAAGCTATCACCGCCAAAATGTGGAACCCATAGCGGACATTGCATGAGCGACATATTCGCCCCGCGATAAGTCACCAGCGCCCCGCCCGACAAGGCTTTCAGCGATGCGGCACGACCGTGCTTCCGGAAAATTTGGACCATCCAGTTACAAAACGGCTGCGACGCTGCGCCGCAACATATGGGAGAATCACGCCTTCGCGCCGAATTCAAGTCCGCACTTTCCCTATGTCCACCCAGCCCCGCACCGCCGCCGCGCCGCAAGGCGATTTCGCCGTCACTCTACGGATCGTTTCGGTCGTGCTGTACACGTTCCTCTGCTATCTGACGATCGGCATTCCGCTCGCGGTGCTGCCGGGCTTCGTGCATACGGATTTGGGCTACGGCTCGGTGATGGCGGGCGCGGCGATCAGCGTCCAATACTTCGCCACGCTGCTGTCGCGGCCGCTCGCGGGCCGCACCGCCGACACGCTCGGGCCGAAGAAAACGGTGCTGTACGGCCTGGCCGCCTGCGCGGCGAGCGGCGTGCTGCTGCTGTGCTCCGCGCTCGCCGCGCAATGGCACGCGGTGAGCCTCGTGCTGCTGGTGATCGCGCGACTCGTGCTCGGCTTCGGCGAAAGCTGGGTCGGTACCGGATCGATCACATGGGGCATCGGGCGCGTGGGCGTCGCGCACAACGCGAAGGTGATCTCGTGGAACGGCATCGCGACGTACGGCGCGCTTGCGATCGGCGCGCCGCTCGGCGTCGCCATCGACCATTCGCTCGGCTTCGCGTCGCTCGGCTTCATCGTGATCGCGCTCGGCGGCATCGGCTACTGGCTCGCGACGCGCATGGCGAGCGTGCCCATCGTGCACGGCGAGCGGATGTCGTATCGCAGCGTGTTCTTCCGCGTGCTGCCGCATGGGCTCGGACTCGCGCTCGGTTCCGCGGGCTTCGGGTCCATCGCCACGTTCATCACGCTTTTCTATGCCGCGCATCACTGGCCGAACGCGGCGCTTTCGCTCACCGTGTTCGGCACGACCTTCGTCGGCGCGCGCCTCCTGTTCGCCAACACGATCAAGGTCTACGGCGGTTTTCGCGTCGCCATCGTCTCGTTCGCGCTGGAATGCGCCGGCCTGCTGATGCTGTGGCTCTCCGCCGAACCCACCTTCGCCCTGGCGGGCGCGGCGTTGACCGGATGCGGCTTCGCGCTCGTGTTTCCGGCGCTCGGCGTGGAAGCGGTCGGCCTCGTGCCGCCCGCGAGCCGCGGCGCGGCGCTCTCCGCGTACTCGGTGTTCCTCGATTTGTCGCTCGGTCTGACCGGGCCGCTCGCGGGCTATGTCGCGGGCGAATTCGGCTACGGCTCGGTGTTCCTGTTCGCGGCGCTGGCGGCGGCATCGGCGGTGGCGTTGTCGGTGGCGCTTTACATGCGCGCCGGGCGCGGCGTGGGCGGCCCGGCAACCGCGTGAACGGTCGATTCGCAAATCGCTCCACTCTCTCGTCCGAAAGAGCAGGCAAACGCCGGAAATTTTGCCCGCTCTTTGTCTTAAAATCGCCGCTTGGCCCCACAGCGTCCGATTTATGAACTCGACCACGGAAGACCGCTGGCGCGACTTGCGCCCGGACCCGGACAGCGACACTCCGCTCTATCTGCAACTCGCCCGCAAGCTCGCCAACGCTATACACGACAACCGCTGGAACGCGGGCGAAGCGCTGCCGTCGGAGCGCGTGCTCTCGGAAGCGCTGGGCGTTTCGCGGATTACGTCGAGAAAGGCCATCGCGCTGCTGGTCGAGCAAGGGCTCATTCGACGCGAACAAGGCGCGGGCAGCTTCATCCGGCCGCGTTACGAAGACCCGCTCTCGCGTCTGTCGAGCTTCTCCGAAATGCTGCGGCGGCGCGGCTTCCAGCCGAGTTCGAAGTGGCTTTCGCGCACCATCGAGCCGGCCAATCGCGAAGAAGTGATTCAGCTCGGTCTCTCGCCCGCGGCCACCGTTGCGCGCCTGAAGCGCCTGCGCCTTGCCGACGACACCGTGATGGCCGTCGAGAACTCCACCTTTCCCGCCGCGCTGATTCCCGATCCGCTCGCCATCGGCGATTCGCTCTACAGCTATCTCGACACGCGCGGCCTCTCCATCGTGCGCGCGTTGCAGCACTTTCGCGCGGTGAACGCGAGTCCGGAGATTGCTGAACAGATGGGCATCGCGCCGCACGACGCGCTGTTGCTCATCACGCGCGTCGGCTACACGGCGGACCAGCGCGCGATCGAGCTGACCGATACCTACTGCCGCAACGACTACTACGACTTCGTCGCCGAGCTTCGCAAATAACGACGTCGCCCGCCATGACCGACACCGCCACAGTCCAGCCGTCCGACCGATCGCTCACCATCATGCTGTGGCTCGTCGCGACGGGCTTCTTCATGCAGACGCTCGACTCGACCATCGTCAACACCGCGCTGCCCGCGATGGCGCGAAGCCTCGGCGAAGCGCCGCTGCGCATGCAGGGCGTCGTGATCGCGTACTCGCTGACCATGGCGATGATGATCCCGGTCTCCGGCTGGCTCGCGGACAAGCTCGGCACGCGGCGCGTGTTTTTCAGCGCGATTCTGATCTTCACCATCGGCTCGCTGTTGTGCGCGAAGGCGCAGTCGCTCACCGGGCTCGTCGCGTTTCGCGTGGTGCAGGGCGTGGGCGGCGCGATGCTGCTGCCGGTCGGCCGGCTCGCCGTGCTGCGCGTCTTTCCGGCGGAGCGTTACCTTTCGGCGCTCGCGTTCGTCGCGATTCCGGGGCTCATCGGGCCGCTCATCGGTCCGACGCTCGGCGGCTGGCTCGTGCAGATCGCGTCGTGGCACTGGATCTTTCTGATCAACGTGCCGGTCGGCGTGATCGGCTGCATCGCGACGAATCTGTACATGCCCGACAGCCGCAATCCCGCGACCGCGCGCTTCGATCTCGCGGGCTATCTGCTGCTCGCGGTCGGCATGGTGGCGCTGACCATTTCGCTCGACGGTCTCGCCGATCTCGGCCTTCAGCACGCTATCGTGCTCGTGTTGCTGATTCTGAGCGTCGGCTGCTTCGTCGCTTACGGGCTGCACGCGACGCGCGCCGCGCAACCCATCTTCTCGCTCGATCTCTTCAAGATTCACACGTTCAGCGTCGGCTTGCTCGGCAACCTGTTCGCGCGGATCGGCAGCGGCGCGATGCCGTATCTCATTCCGCTTCTGCTGCAAGTGAGCCTCGGCTATACGCCGTTCCAGGCCGGCATGATGATGCTGCCCGTCGCCGCCGCCGGCATGGCGAGCAAGCGGCTCGTCACGCGGCTGATCGAACGCGTCGGTTACCGGCGCGTGCTGGTGACGAATACCGTGCTCGTCGGCCTGATGATGGCGAGCTTCGCGCTCACGAGCGCGCATCAGCCGCTATGGCTGCGGCTCGTGCAACTGGCCGCGTTCGGCGCCGTGAATTCGATGCAGTTCACCGCGATGAACACGCTCACGCTGAAGGACCTCGGCACCGGCGGCGCGAGCAGCGGCAACAGCTTGTTTTCGCTCGTGCAGATGCTGTCGATGAGCCTCGGCGTGACCGTCGCGGGCGCGATCCTCTCGACGTTCACCGGGCTCCTTCCGCGTGTCACCGAAACGAATTCGCTGCCTGCGTTCCACGCGACCTTCCTGTGCGTGGGCGTCATCACGGCGGCGACCGCGTGGATCTTCGGGCAACTCGCGCCGGAAGTGCGCGGCGCGCGCAAGAAGCCGGACCCGTCGGAAGCAAACTGAGCGATTGCGCTCCCCATCGCGACGTCGCGCAGCACCGCAGTGGTGCGCACGGCACCGCGACGCGACGCCCGACGTCATCTCGACCCGCAATAAGCGGACGAATGCACGCGCCCCACTGCGCAAACCCGCGCCGATGCTCGATTCGCATGCTTCTTGCTCGAATGATCGGATGCGATCTTGTAAACTGCCGCTATCTCATAAAGCCGATCGACGCCCGTTAGACCATGAGCATGGTTGATCTCGACCCTCCCCGCTTCCAGCCGCCGCGCCCTGTTGCCGGCGACGACGGCTCGCGTCGCACCGTGCTGTATGGCGAATACACCGTCTTCAGCGTGTTTCAGCCGGTGTTTTCGGTGTCGCACCGGCGGGCGATCGGCTATCACGCGTCGCTGCGGGCGCGCGACGAGACGCATCGGCATGTGCCGTCGCACGAGGTCTTCACGCAGGCGGCGCGGCGCGGCGACTTGCTGGAACTCGGCCGGCTCGCCGAATCGCTGCATCTGGGCAACTTCAATGCGTTCGACAGCCACGACGAATGGCTTTTCCTGAGCCTTCACCCGGCCGCGCTGATGGACACGAGCTACGGCGACGCGCTACTCGCCGCGCTGAAGGACATCGGCCTGCCGCCGCAGCGCGTGGTGCTCGAAGTGCCCGAGCAGGCGGGCGGCGAGACGACGCGCTTTTCCGAAATCGTCGATTCGCTGCGCAAGTCGGGCTTTTTGATCGCGCTCGACGGCTTCGGCGTGAAGCATTCGAACATCGACCGCGTGTGGCAGTTGCGGCCGGACATCGTCTCGCTCGACCGCTGCATTCTTCAGCAGGCGACCGAGCATTCGCATATCGAGCGCGTGTTGCCGCGGCTCGTGTCGCTGCTTCACGAATCCGGCCAGCTCGTGCTGATGGGCGGCCTCGCCACCGAACGCGACGCGCTGATCGCGCTCGAATGCAATGTCGATTTCGTGCAGGGCGCGTATTTCGCGCAGCCGAGCGTCGACGCCGTGCACAGCGAAGTCGCCGCAAAAACGATGGACGCGCTCTCGGCGGCATCGCGCGAACGGGTCGCGGCCCGCGAGCGCGCGCAGGCCGCGCGGCTCGAACCGTACGTGAGTGGACTGGAACGCGCCGCCGTCAAGCTGATGGAAGGCGAGGCGCTCGCCGCCGCCACGAGCGAATTGCTGCAACTGGCCGACACCGCGCGCTGCTTCCTGCTCGACCACGCGGGCAGGCAGATCGGCGACAACGTGGTGCCTGTCGTGCGCACGTCGCAGCGCGCGAAACGCTTCAGCCCGCTGCTGCATTCGGAAGGCGCAAGCTGGGAACGCCGGCCTTATTTCATCGAGGCGCTGCGCGCGCCGGGGCGCGTGCATCTGACGGCACCCTATTTGTCGATAAACGAGGCGCACCTGTGCGTGACCGCGTCCATCGCGGCGCAAACGCCTTACGGGCTTCAGGTGCTGTGCGTCGACATCAACTGGGAAGGCGTGCCGAAGCGCCGCTGAGACGCGTTTCTTCCATGCGGCGCTTACTTAATAGCGCCGCATCCGTCCCCGAAAGCAAGCGGTCCCAAACAATTCACAAAACCTAGGGAAACAGATACCGTACTGTCTCGGGCGCGCGACACGAGTGCCCTAACGCACAGAGCTAGAAAAAGAGCCCTCGTTATTCTGTACGCAAACGGTTCGGCGGCGCCCGCCCGAATCTCACGACGAATGATCGCAACGAGGAAATCATGGCCGAAGCTAGCGTTCCCCTGTGCGTCGATCTGGACGGCACGCTGACCGCCACCGATCTGCTGGTCGAATCGTTCCTCGTGCTCGTCAAGAAGAATCCGGTCTATATCCTCTACTGCTTTGTCTGGTTATTGCGCGGCAAGGCGTACCTGAAGGCGCAGATCGCCGAGCGCGTAGCCATCGATGTGTCCGTGCTGCCGTATAACGCGCGTTTCGTCGAATATCTGCGGGAGCAGCGTCAATCGGGACGCGACCTTTATCTCTGCACCGCGTCGAACAAACAGTTCGCAGAACAGATCGCCAAGCACTTCGGCATCTTCACAGGCGTGCTTGCAAGCGATCATTCGCACAACCTCAAAGGCAGCCAAAAGGCCGGCGCGCTCACGAAGGAATTCGGCGCGCACGGTTTCGATTACTGCGGCAACGCGCTCGCCGACGTGCCGGTCTGGGAGGCGTCGCGGCAGGCGATCGTCGTCGGCAATCGGCACATCGCGGCGGCGGCTGAAAGGGTGAACAAGACGATCGTCTTCTTCGAAGAAAAGCGCTCGCTCGTTCGCCTGACGCTCAAGGAAATGCGCGTGTACCAGTGGGTGAAGAACCTGCTGATTTTCGTGCCGCTGCTCGCGTCGCACCGCTTCACCGATCCGGCGATGCTGCTCGCCGAAACGCTCGCGTTTTTCTCGTTCAGCTTTTGCGCGTCGGCGGTGTACCTGCTGAACGACATGCTCGATCTCGACTCGGACCGTCGCCACGCGAAGAAGCGCAACCGGCCGTTCGCGTCCGGGCAACTGCCGCTGACCTACGGCATGGCGCTCACGTTGACGCTGCTCGTCGCATCCGCCGCGCTTGCCGCGCAACTCGCGCCCAACTTTCAGCTCGTGCTCGGCGGCTACTTCATCGTGACGCTCGCGTATTCGTTCAAGCTCAAGCGCCTGATGCTGGTGGATGTCTTCACGCTCGCCGCGCTTTATACGTCGCGCGTGATCGCGGGCGGCGCGGCGGCCGATATCCTGCTGTCGGACTGGCTCATCATGTTCTCGGTGCTCATCTTCCTGAGCCTCGCGATGGTCAAGCGTTACACCGAGCTCGACGCCCTCTTGCGCGACGGCAAGGTGTCGGCGGCCGGGCGCGGCTACGTCACGCAGGATCTCGGCATTCTGCGTTCGTTCGGCACCGCGTCGGGGTATGTCGCCGTGTTGGTGCTGGCGCTGTATCTGAACTCGTCGGACGTGCGGCTGCTGTATCGGCATCCGCACGCGCTATGGGTGCTCTTCGGGCTCTTGCTGTACTGGGTGAGTCGCGTGTGGATGCTCGCGTTTCGCGGCGAAATGCACGACGACCCGATCGTCTATGCGATCAAGAACCGCCTGAGCCTTCTCGTCATCTGTCTATGCATCGCCACGATCGTCGCGGCGATCTAGCTCCAACCTGACCTGCGCTTCATGCAATACATCACGCTTCTTCTGAGCGGCACGTGCAGTGCGCTCGCGAGTATCCTGCTGCGTCTCGCGGGCACGCTGCCGGCGAGCGGCCACGCGCTCGTCTTCGGCATGGAGCCGCGCGCGCTCATCTACCGGCTCGGGGCGATCGGCGCTTATGGCGCGGGCTTCGTGCTGTATGCGCTCGCGCTGCGGCGCGTGGAACTGAGCGTCGCGTATCCGTTGATGGTCGTGGTGACGATACTCGAAATCATGCTGTTCGGCGTGCTGCTCGGAGAGGCGATGTCGCTGCGCACGCTTGCCGGCGCCACGTTGTTGATCGCAAGTGTTCTGCTGCTTTACGCGCCCGCTCCGGCCACGGCCTGAGCCGCGTTGAATATCAAAAAAAGAGTCGTTTCGGGGAACTGTCATGCTGATTTCACGGACTGCCGCGGGCAAGTCCGCGCCGAGTCTCGGCGCGATTTCGACCGCGCTGATCGTCGTGGCGCTAGCGATGATCGCGGCGCGCGTGCCGCACGTCTACGCGCAGTTCCGCGCCGATCCCGCGAACGCCTTCAGCGATTTCAACTACTACCTGTACGCGTTCACGACCGTGCTGCGCCATCCTGCCGATGCAACGGTGCTCTACGATCACGCGAGCCTCGTCGCGTTCATGCGCTCGATCGGCGCCCGCGATGCCGGCATGGACGTGTTCTATGCGTATCCGCCGCAATTCGCGTGGCTGTTCTCGCCGCTCGGCGCACTCTCGCCGCTCGCGGCGAAGGCCGTGTGGGTCGGCGGATCGCTCATGCTGTTCGCGCTGGGCGTCGCGATGGTCGCGAAGCTCGCGTATCGGGGCGCGGATCGCGGCGTCGTGCTGCTGATCGTCGCGCTCGCGCTCTTGAGCCGCCCTTTCTTCGACGATGTGTATTGGGGCCAGTCGAACGAGTTGCTGTTCTTCCTGCTCGCGGCGACGTTCTTCTTCATCGATCGCGGCAATCGCGGGCTCGCGGGCGTGTTCCTCGGCGTGGCGATCGCGCTGAAGGTGACGCCCATCGCCATTGCGGGTCTGCTGCTGTTGCGACGCGAATGGCGCACTGCCCTCTTCACGTTCGTGACGTCCGTCGTGCTGACCGCGATCACGGCGTGGGCGCTCGGGTTTCATGCGATCTGGCATTACGTCGTATCCGACATGCCGCGCCTCAACACGCAGAACCTCATGCTCGGCGGCGCGCCGATCAACGTTGCGCTGCGCGGCGGCCTGCAAACGGTGCTGCAGAGCGCCGGCCTCGGCGCGTCTCAGGCGATGCTCGGCGCGGTCTGGATCGCTACCGCCTCGGTTGTCTGCACGCTGGCCGTGGTGCTGGTGGCGCGGCGCCACGCGGACCGTCGCATCGATTTCGCGCTCGCCACGATGACGATGCTCGTCGCATCCCCGATGCTGGAGCCGGTGCATCTGGTCGTTGCACTGATTCCGGTGTGCATTTTGTTCGGCACGGCGTTCGAGCGGCCCGGCGCGCGGCTGTCGCGGGTCGCGCCGCGAGTCGAATTGCTGCTCGCGAGCCTGGCGATTGCGGTGATGGCGTTCGCGTCGCGCGGCGCGAGTTATACGGTCGCGGTATGGCTGCTGTACGCGCTGCTCGTCGCGCGATACTTCGCGACCGGCGGCGTCACGCGCGTTCGTTCGATTCCGGGCGCAGAAGATCGAACGCCGCCAGCGCGAGCACGCCCGACATCACGATGAGCGCGGCGGAGTGGCGTCCGAAGTAAAGCAGCGCGGCGGAAGTCCACGCCGCGACGCAGAGGGCAGCGAAGCGTTTCATGATGAAGCGGTGGTGCAGGGAAAGATCGCTATTTTATCGAGCGGGCGTGGATGAACGCATAAAACGGCCGCTTGCGGTGTTGCTGATGGCATCAGCTCGATTGCGTCAGCCGAGGCGCTGGTCTAGCGTGCACCGCCCCTCGGCCCGCAACGACACCACTCTTACTGCGCCGCCAGATAAAACGCCTGGTCCCGCTGCGGCGTCACGCCGACCACGGTAAGCAAGCCGTTTACGACCGTCGCTTCGACGGGCATCGACACGTTGTTAAGACCGCACAACGCGCCGCTGAAATTCAGCGTGCCGTCGAGCAGATGCTTGCCGGTTGCGCGTGGCTTGAAGCTGCCCGAGAACGTGCATGCGCTCTGCGTGCCGTTGGCCGTGCCGTCGGCGGCGATGGTGATCGTCGAGACCGGGTTATAGCCCGCGCCGCTCGTCCACGTACGCGCGACATCGCTCAGGGCGAGCGGCGTGTCGTAGGTCGCGTTGTAGTTGCCGTTGAAGGCGGTGGCGGTCGTGTCAGGCGCAACGTAGAGACTCGTGGTGGCGGAAAGCGCGCTCTTCGTCGTAAAGTTGCCCGTCAGCGTGCCTGCGCGAATCGCGCCGAGGTTGTGGAAGCCGACCGTCGCTGAATCGGTGAGCGCGCCGTCGGTAGCCGTCATGATGCCTTCGATCATCCACACGAACGAGCCGCTCTGCGTGTAGATGCTGTAGTACTGCCCGTTTTCCAGCACGATGGTCTGCGCCGCGAACGACTGCGACGAATTCGCCGATCCGTACCAGAGGCCTTCGGGCAATGCGTGAGACGTCTTGGGAACACAGGATTTCGTCAGATTGCTGAGATCCGACACGCAGGTCTTGTCGTCGCCGCCGCCGCCGCCGCATGCGGCGAGGATGGGCAGAGCGAGCAGGCAGAGTTTCGATAGGAGTTTCATGGCGAGTTCATTGTCTTCGGAGTGAGCACAGGCCGCCGCTCTCGACGGATGCCGACAATGAAATAACGGAACGTTACCGTGGAACTTTAGGACTCAGGACGCGCGAGCTCACGCTGGGAGAGTCGCGTGAAGGCGCCGCGTCGTTACAGCGCGCGCCATGCGGATGACAGCCGCGTCCTTAGTCCGGCCAAGCCGCCCGACGCGGGCATCGCTCATTCACCCTCCCGATCATCCGACGAAAAGACGCAGAGCCTGCCCGACCGGTAGACCGGAACATCCCTGCCCGCGACGCCGCAATCATCCACCACCATGCCGATAGCATTACTGCGCGCGTAAGCCATGCGTTCCGGCAGGCTTGCGGCGCCGAGACTGCTGACCATCCGCTGGTGCCAAGTGTGGTAGTAGCTGGGCAGCCAAAGCGCCGCTGCGCCATATTTACCCATGATCCAAACCTGGCGATGCGACATCGTGGGAAACACCTCGCTGCCGATCAGCAAGTCTCTCATGCGCGACGGCGCTTCCGGCAGGGGGCTGCGCTCGTAGAGCCGCATCACCGGCAAAAGGAAGACCGTATCAGGAGGCGTATTGGCTTTCGCCCATCCGGCCACGGCGAGCCAGTCCGCGCGCTTTGCGGCAGCGTCCGAAACGCGGCGATACTGCTTGACGATCTGCGCCACCGTTCCCGCGGTAGACAGCGTCAGCAGCAATGCCGCGACGATCGGGCTGGCGAGCCGCGCACCGGGTTGCCAGATCTTTCGCATGGCTAGCACAGGAAGCAGCATCGCAGCGCCCAAGGGGCTGACAACCACGGCACAAACCAGAATAGGCGCCCATACAAAGCGATCCGCCTCCTTCGCCGAGGTCATCCATCGCGTGATGACGGCTGCGAGCGCAAGTCCGGCCAGTATTTGCAGATACGTCGTCGAGCGCAGCAGATGAAGATTGAACAGCGTGGGCGACGCGGTGACCAGCGGTAGCAGCGCGCCGATCGCCCACGTTCCCAGCAACACACCGGTCAGCGCATATATCAGCCGCGTCCGCTCTCGCGGCAACTGCGATGCCGAGACGAAGGCGGTCGCGATAACGACCGCAAAGCCGACGTATTGCCTGAGCGCCAAGTGCATCGCCAGAAAGTGATCGGGCCAATGCTCGAGCAAATACACGCGGAAATCGTAATCGGGCCTTTTGCCCAATTCGGGGTTGTGCGAAAGATTGACCAACACCGGAAGCGCCAGCACGACACACGCGAGCAAGCCGGGCCAACTTCTGCGCACGAGGCGCCCAATGGATAGCGCTTGTTCTCGCCATTGCAACCAAACAATCGCCACCATGAGCGGCGCAAGCCAGACGGCCATGAAGATGTTGAGTGCGAATACGAGCCCTGCCACGGCCAGCGCCCAAGCATAACGGTGGCGCCACACGAGCGAGAGCGCAATCAGGCCCAAGCCGTTGCCGAGTTCCGAGTGGCTGAAAGAACTGATGGCGATTCCGCCTTCGCCAGCGAAAGATTCGCCGCGCAGCAAGCCGATGACCGCGCACAGCAGCATGAAAATCAGCGTCTGCGTTCGCCCCTTCAGCCCCAGAATGCCGATCCAGGAGCCGATGCCCGCGAAGAAAAGCAGTCGAGAAACAAACAGCCACGGAAGAAAGAACTTCAGCACATTGCTGTCGTCGGCGATGCCCACCTGAAGAAGCCAAAATCCGGAAGCGAAATAACGCAGCGACTGAATGAAGGCATCGTGCGCGAACTGCGGTTCGCGCCACAAGCCCTCGAGAATCGGCAAGTGGAAGATATTGTTACTGTCGATCGTGAAACCGGTGACTGCTATGGACAGCAGACTAAGTGCTGTCAACAAAGCCGCCCAACCGCGCCAACCGAGCGTCTCTTGCATGAATAGAGGCTCGGTACCGCTTTCTCTGCGGGTCGCATCGACTCGTTCGACCGGCGCGATCTTTCTCATTGCAGATAACGGCCGTCCTTGCGGACGTCGCCCAACTGCAAAACGGTGCCGACATTTTCTTTCGTCGCCGTATTGGAGTGCTGACACTTTTCCTGGCTGTCGAATGGAATCGTCATGGTTCGCGCCGTGTTGCACTTCTGGTAACGGAAGTTATCGCCTGGACAAAAAGAAATAACAAGGAGTCTGCCGTTCGGATTTGTGTGTCTGCGACTTCACTGTTATGGAGGAAGCGAGGCGACCGAATTGTCGACGCTGCCGTTTATCTGCGCGAAGTTTATTTAGCGGGATCGCCGTGTTCATAGACACAATGGCGCGGCGCGGCCAAGTCGGAATGCGCGAGAAGAAGGACTCGGGGCTCGCCGTCGCGGGAGCGTTGGCGCGGTCTGCGCATAAGAAAGAATGAGTCGCTCAGCACAGCGAACGAAGATACTGCGCCTGATGCGGTGCATCGTCGGTTCGCGCTTCCGCTGCGCAAGTGGCAGCTCGTCCGCGTCAGTTTTTAGCCCAGCCGCAAAAGACCGCGCCCTAGTCAGCCGACTCTAGAAACAAGAAAGCCCTCGCACGGAGGGCTTTCAGATACTTAACATCCAACGAACTTTGCGGCACTTACCAGCGCTATCCGGTCAGCGCCACGAACTCACGCGCCGAAATTCTTCGAAGCGAAGTCCCAGCTCACGATGTTCCAGAATGCCTCGATGAACTTAGGACGCGCATTGCGATAGTCGATGTAGTAAGCATGCTCCCACACGTCCAGCGTGACGAGCGGCTTGCTGTCGGTGGTCAGCGGCGTCGCGGCGTTGCTCGTCGAGACGATATCGAGCGAGCCGTCCGTCTTCTTCACAAGCCACGTCCAGCCCGAGCCGAACGTGCCCACGGCGACCTTCGCGAACTCTTCCTTGAACTTGTCGAAGGAGCCGTATTTCGCGTTGATTGCGTCGGCCAGCGCGCCGGTCGGAGCGCCGCCGCCGTTCGGCGATAGGCTATTCCAGAAGAACGTGTGATTCCACGTCTGAGCCGCGTTGTTGAACACGCCGCCCGACGACTTCTTCACGATTTCTTCGAGCTGCATGTTCTCGAATTCAGTGCCCTTGATCAGCTCGTTCAGCTTGGTCACATAGGTCTGGTGGTGCTTGCCATAGTGAAACTCGAGCGTTTCTTCCGACATGTGCGGTGCAAGCGCGTTCTTGTCGAACGGCAGCGGCGGGAGCGTATGTTCCATGATTGCGAGCTTCCTTTCTATGTGGATTGTGGGACTGTGAGGAGTGAAGCAGTGGAGCAATGGATTGTAGGCGAGTTGGGATAACCCCGCAAACCGCCCGCCTTTATGAGCAAGATCGCTTTCTTACCGTCAAAAGCGGCGTAAAAAGTGCTCGCGGCCGCGCTTCGCGCCACGTCGAAATTACGCCGTGGCGCGAGCGCGAAACGCGTCAGAAATCGTCGGACAGACGCGGCTGAACGTCGGCGAGAACGACATCCGCCGAGCCTTGCGCGAGGTGAACCGTGAGCGCGCGCTTGGGCTTCAGCGCGTTCGGCGCGCGCAGCGCTCGGCCCGTTTGCGTGTCGATGAGCGCGGCATAACCGCGTTCCAGCGTGCGCTGCGGACTCAGCACCTGCAAACGCGCCGCGAGCTCGGATACGCGCGCTTTCTCGCGCTCGCGACGACGCTCGTTCGCGCTTTTCATGCGCTGCGCAAGCCGCAGCAGGTGCTCGCTTTGCGCGGCGACATCCGGCCGCCTGCGCTCCCAGCGATAGCGCACGAGCGCGAAGTGCGCGCGCGCATCGCGCACGGGCCGCGCGCCGGCTGTTGCAAGACGGCTCGCGAGTTGCCGCAGATGCACGCGCTGCCGCGCGAGCCGCTCGGCGGGACTCACGAGCCTGCGCGCGAGCCAGTCGAGTTGCTGCGCGCGACGCTCCATCGTGCGTCCGAACGCGCGCGCGAGCGCCGCGTGGCGATGATCCAGCTCGCGCAGCAACAACACGCGCTGCGGACTCACGAGCTCTGCTGCGCCGGTCGGCGTGGGCGCGCGGACATCGGCGGCGAAATCGGCGATGGTGAAGTCCGTCTCGTGACCGACGCCGCTCACCACCGGCAGTTCGCTCGCGGCTATCGCCCGGACGAGCACTTCCTCGTTGAATGCCCACAAGTCTTCGATGGACCCACCGCCGCGGCACACGATCAGCACATCGACTTCGCGCCGCGCGTTGGCCGCTTCGACCATCGCCGCGAGTTTCGCGCCGGCGCCCGTGCCCTGCACCGGCCCCGGATACACGATCACCGGCACGTGCGGCGCGCGGCGCGCGAGCGTGGTCAGCACGTCGCGCAACGCGGCGGCCTGCAAAGACGTGACGATGCCGATGCCGCGCGGATGCGTCGGCAGCGCGCGCTTGCGCTCGGCGGCGAAGAGGCCTTCGCTCTCCAGTTGCGCCTTGAGGCGCAAAAACGCTTCGTACAGGCGCCCCTGCCCCGTGCGCCGCACCGCTTCGACGCTCAGTTGCAATTCGCCGCGCGGCTCGTACATGGTGACGAGCGCGCGCACTTCGATCTTGTCGCCTTCGCGCGGAACGAACTCGGCGTACTGCGCGCGGCTTCGGAACATCACGCAGCGCATCTGCGCGTTGGCGTCCTTGATCGAAAAGTACCAGTGGCCGCTCGCGGCGCGCGTGAAGTTCGACACTTCGCCCGATACCCAGACGAGCGGAAACGACCGCTCCAGCATCGTGCCGATCGCACGGTTGAGCACGGAAACGGGGATGACGGCGTCGCCACCTGGCGTCGGCAAGGAATCGGGAGTCATGGTTGAGATCGGATGAGAGGCGCGTCGCCCGGCGCGGTCCGCCTGGCAAGGCCCCGCAAGTGTAGCAAGTGTCCACACAGAAGAAGTTACCGATACGGCTCCCCGACGGCCGCCGGACGCCCATGAGTTCGTAGCAAGTCTTTGATTCGACGCGTTTTATTGCAGCAAGCCAGGCAATTTCCCGAAGCAACTCTTTCCTGAAGCGGATTTCGCCTTTTTGAACGCCAAGTTCTTCACAGAGTTATCCACAGTTTGCGTCGGTGCCGCGAACGGCCGCACCGACTGGCGAAGAGCGCGTTCGCGCGATAGAGTGCCGGGTCGTGCACCGGTCGCGCGGTTCCGAGGTTGATTGGGACCTTCGAGCGCGCACCGCCGGTCGAACCGTACAACGCATACCGAAACCGAAGGAGTTGCCGTTGCGCGCCCTGCCGTACCCGAGATCGTTCCCGCGTTACTGCGCATTGCAAGCCGTACGCGCGAAGGCGGTCCATGTCTGACTTCAAGCCGCCGATCGAAAACTTCTTCGCCCGCGAATGGCGTCGGCGCGGCGGCGTCGCGTGGGCGCTGACGCCGTTTGCGTGCGTGTTCGGCGCGATCGCCGCGACCCGCCGCGCGTTCTTCGACGTGGGCTGGATGAAGCGCGTCGATGTCGGCGTGCCGGTGGTCGTCGTCGGCAACGTGACCGTCGGCGGCACGGGCAAGACGCCGACCGTCATCGCGCTCGTCGAGGCGCTGCGGGCGGCGGGCTTCCAGCCGGGCGTCGTCTCCCGCGGATACGGCGCGAAGGTCGCCGAGCCGACGAGCGTCACGCCCGCGAGCCTCGCGAACCAAGTCGGCGACGAGCCGCTTCTGATCGCGCGCCGCACGCATGCGCCGGTGTTCGTCTGTCCGGACCGCGTCGCCGCCGCGCGCGCTTTGCTGATCGCGCATCCGAATGTCGACGTGATCGTGAGCGACGACGGGCTGCAGCACTATCGCCTCGCGCGCGTGTTCGAACTCGTCGTGTTCGACGACCGCCTTGGCGGCAACGGCTTCCTGCTGCCTGCGGGTCCTTTGCGCGAGCCGATGTCGCGTCATCGCGATGCCACGCTCATCAACAGTCCCTACGACCGCACGCTGCCGCCGTGGCCGAACACGTTCGCGCTCGATCTCGAACCCGGCGACGCCTGGCTGCTCGACGATCCCTCGGTGCGCCGGCCGCTCGCGCAGTTCGCCGGCGAGAAAGTGGTCGCGGCGGCGGGCATCGGCTCGCCCGAGCGCTTTTTCGCGACGCTGCGCGCGGCGGGCATCGCGCCGACGACTCGCGCCTTCCCCGATCACTACGCGTATCGCGAGAATCCGTTCGCCTCGGTGGAAGCGGACGCGATCCTGATCACGGAAAAGGATGCAGTAAAATTCGGAGCCTGGCGCGACGCGCGCATCTGGGTCGTTCCCGTGCAAGCCGTGCTCAGCCCTCGCCTCATCGCTCTCGTTGTGGAGAAACTCCGTGGACGCACGTCTGCTTGAAATCCTCGTATGCCCTATCTGCAAGGGCCCGCTCAACTACGACCGCGCGGCACAGGAGCTCGTCTGCAACGCGGACAAACTCGCGTACCCGATTCGCGACGGCATTCCGGTGATGCTCGTGGACGAAGCGCGCCAGACGGTCGAAGGCACGCCCGTTACGCCGCTGAAGCCCGTCGGCGACCTCTGAAGTCATCGACATGTCCGTGCCGTTCATCGCCGTCATTCCCGCGCGTCTCGCGTCCACGCGGCTGCCGAACAAGCCGCTCGCCGATCTCGGCGGCAAACCGATGGTCGTGCGCGTCGCCGAACGGGCGCGCGAGTCGGGCGCGAGTCACGTGCTCGTCGCGACGGACTCGCACCTCGTCGTCGAAGCAGCCCGCGATCACGGCATCGAAGTGATGCTCACGCGCAGCGATCACCCAACCGGCACCGACCGCCTCGCGGAAGTCGCCACGCGCCTGAACTGGAGCGACGAGACGATCGTCGTGAACGTGCAGGGCGACGAACCGCTGATCGACCCGCAACTCGTGCGCGATGTCGCCACGCATCTTTCCGCGCACGGCGAATGCGCGATCGCGACGGCCGCGCATCCGATCCACGATCCCGGCGACGTCTTCAATCCGAACGTGGTGAAGGTCGCGCTGGACGCGAAAAGCGTCGCGCTGTACTTCTCCCGCGCGCCGATTCCGTGGTCGCGCGATGCGTGGCAGCCGCACTGGCCCGACGTCGCCGCGCTGTCCGCGCTGCCCGCCGTGCCGGACAACGTGCTGCGGCATACCGGGCTCTACGCCTACCGCGCGAAGTTTCTGCGCGACTTCCCGACGCTTGCTCAAGCGCCTATCGAAGCGGCCGAAGCCCTCGAACAACTGCGCGCGTTGTGGCACGGCGAGCGTATCGCGGTGCTTGTCACGCAAGACGCGCCGCCGCCCGGCGTCGATACGCCCGCGGACCTCGCGCGCGTGCAGGCGCTCTTTCCACGCGTGAACTGAACGCATCGCGCAACCGGTGTATACCCCGCCAAACGCCCGCGCGACGGGCGTCTTAGCGGTTTCCATAATCGCTATCAGGGCCGCGATCGTAATGAGGCGTGGCATAATCAAGCGATTGCGCGAGCCTTCCGGTCAGCGCCACGCTCAACGTTGCGCCGCTGTCCGCGGGTGCCGCGCTGCCTGTCGAATCGGCCGCGCCGCCTGTCGTCGACGCCGCCCGAGCGTCGCCGCCGGATGTCACGAACCTCGCGCCAGCGGTTTCTAGACGATTCGGAGATATCACCATGCGGTTGATCCTGTTGGGCGCACCCGGCGCGGGCAAGGGCACCCAGGCAAACTTCATCAAGGAGAAATTCGGCATTCCGCAGATTTCCACCGGCGACATGCTGCGCGCCGCCGTCAAGGCGGGCTCGCCGCTCGGCGTCGAGGCGAAACGCTACATGGACGCGGGCGAACTCGTGCCGGACCTGCTCATCATCAATCTGGTGAAGGAGCGGCTGCTGGAGAGCGACTGCGCCAACGGTTATCTGTTCGACGGCTTCCCGCGCACCATTCCGCAGGCTGAAGCCATGAAGAGCGCGGGCGTCGTGATCGACTACGTGCTCGAAATCGATGTGCCCTTCAACGAGATCATCACCCGCATGAGCGGGCGTCGCGTGCATGCGCCGTCGGGGCGCACGTATCACGTTACGTTCAATCCGCCGAAGAACGACATGGTGGACGACGTGACCGGCGAGCCGCTGATCCAGCGCGAGGACGACAAGGAAGAGACCGTGCGCAAGCGTCTCGACGTGTACGACGCGCAGACGAAGCCGCTCATCGCGTATTACAACGACTGGGCGAAGTCGGGCGCCACCGAAGACGGCCTGAAGGCGCCGCAATACCGGCGCATCTCGGGTTCCGGCAGTGTCGATGAAATCCGCGATCGCGTGTTCGCTGCGCTGAAGTAAGCAGCCGAGCACCCAAGAAACCCGCTCCGAACGAGCGGGTTTTTTTATGCGTGCTCGCGGCAACGCGTTGGCTACAATCGACGCGTCGCCCGCGAGGGCCACACTACAAGGAGAAGACACATGGAGATGAAAGACAACGTCGTGTTGATCACGGGCGGCGCCTCGGGCCTCGGCGCGGCGACCGCGCGCATCGTCGCGGGCAATGGCGGCAAGCCCGTGATCGCCGACATGAACGAAGCCGCGGGCGAAGCGCTTGCGCGCGATTTGTCCGGTGTGTTCGTGAAGTGCGACGTGAGCCGCGAAGACGACGGGCAACGCGCCGTCGACGCCGCGACGAAGCTCGGCACGCTGCGCGGCCTCGTGAACTGCGCGGGCATCGCGCCGGCATCGAAGACGGTTGGGGGCGACGGCCCGCACCCGCTCGATCTCTTCAGCAAGGTCGTCGCGGTGAATCTGATCGGCACATTCAACATGGTCCGGCTCGCGGCCAACGCGATGTCGAAGAACGAGCCGAACGGCGCGGGCGAACGCGGCGTGATCGTAAATACGGCGTCGGTGGCGGCATTCGACGGGCAGATCGGGCAGGCGGCGTACGCGGCGTCGAAAAGCGGCGTCGCGGGCATGACGCTGCCGATCGCACGCGATCTCGCGCGCAGCGGCATCCGCGTGATGACGATCGCGCCGGGCATCTTCGAAACGCCGATGCTGCTCGGCATGCCGCCCGACGTGCAGACGGCGCTCGGCGCGATGGTGCCGTTCCCTTCCCGCTTCGGCAAGCCGGACGAGTTCGCGATGCTGGTCAAGCAGATTTTCGACAACCCGATGCTCAACGGCGAAGTGATCCGCCTCGACGGCGCGATCCGCATGCAGCCGAAATAAGCGCGCCGCTTGAATCTCGGCTCAGTCGCCGTTTTCCTGCGTGCGTAGCCGCAGATCGTGCAGCTCGGACTCGACGACGGTGGCGTCGTCCGCGTCCGGGCGGTCTTCCAGATAGCGCTGAAGGTCTTCGAGCGCGGGGCGCAAATAGTCGAGCCGCGCGTACGCAAAGCCGCGGTCGCGCACTTCCTCGATACTGTCCGGCAACGCGATCACCAACCGCTGCTGCACGGCAAGCAAACGCTGCCAACGCTCCGTCTGAAGATAGATGCTCTTGAGGTTGCGCAGCATTCTCGCGACGATTTCGCGGCGCGTCGCGGGCTGCAACAGCACGCGCAACGCGCTGCCGATCGATTCACCGACGCGCTGCACATACGGCTCCAACATCTCGACCATCTGCGCTTCGGAGAGCGATTGGCCGGTGGTCGGATCGAGCATGAGATCGCTGCCGGGCGTGGCGACGCGCAACAGGAAATGCCCCGGAAACGACACGCCCTGCACCGGCAAGCCAAGCTGCTCGGCCATTTCCAGATAGATGACGGCAAGCGAAATCGGAATGCCGCGCCGACGGCGCAGCACGGCGTTCAGATAACTGTTGTCCGGATCGTAGTAATCGTTCAGGTTGCTGGAGAAGCCCAGCTCGCGGAAGAAATAGCGATTGAGCGCCTCGACGCGTTGTTTGACGTCCGCGTCCTCCGGCATGCGGCGACGCGCGCGCACCACCAGTTCGTCCAGTTCCGCGAGCACCGCTTGCATGTCGACGTCCGGATAGGCGTCCTGCGCGAGCGACAGCGCGGCCTCCGTGAGCGGCAGGCTCTCGTCGTCGGCCATCAGGGCCGAGAAATAGTCGAGGATACGCGTCGTCGTCATCAATGCGCTCGTCTCTTGAAGTAAGCGTATTTGAAGCCCATTGCGGAAAGCATACCGAAATACAGTCCCGCGAACACAACCAGGCTAGCTCCGAGCAGCATGATTCGTGCGAAGGGTGTCGCGCGCATGGCAATCCAGTCGAAATTGGCCGACACCCAGTGCATCGCGCCGGCGAGCACGAGGCACGCGCCGATCAGCTGCACGAAAAAGCGCGTCCAGCCCGGCGACGGCCGATAAATCCCGCGGCGGCGCAGTCCGATGAAAAGCAGCAGCGCGTTGGCGAGCGCGCCGAGGCCGATGGACAGCGTCAGCCCCGCGTGCGAGAAAATCGGCACGAAGATGTAATTGCTCACCTGCGTCATGATGAGCACGCCGACGGCGATCTTCACCGGCGTCTTGATGTCCTGCTTCGCGTAGAAACCGGGCGCGAGAATCTTGATCAGGATCAGCCCGACGAGCCCGATGCCGTACGCCGACAGCGCGCGGCCGACCATCACGACCGAATGACCGTCGAACTTGCCGTAGTGAAAAAGCGTCGCGGTGAGCGGCTCGGCGAAGAAGAAGAGCGCGACGGCGCTGGGCGCCGCGAGCAGGAACGTGATGCGCAAGCCCCAGTCGAGGAGCGCGGAATATTCGTCGGCGTTGGCGTCGACGTGCGCTTTCGACAAGCTCGGCAGCAAGATCGTGCCGAGCGCCGCGCCGAGCAGCGCGGTCGGGAATTCCATCAGCCGGTCGGCGTAGTTGATCCACGACACCGCGCCCTGCCCGATGTTCGACGCGATATTCGTGTTGATGATGAGGCTCAGTTGCCCGACCGACACCGCGAACGTCGCGGGCACCATCTTGGCAAGCACGCGCTTGACGCCGGGATGCGCGAGCGCGCGCCGGAAGTTCAGGCCGACAGCCGGCATCATGTCGATCTTCTTCAAGCCGGGCAGTTGCACGAGGAATTGCAGCAGGCCGCCCGCGATCACCGCGTAGGCGAGCGCGTACACCGGCACTTTCATGTGCGGCGCGACGAACACCGCCGCGAAGATGAACGCCACGTTAAGCAGCACCGGCGCGAACGCGGGCAGCGAGAACTGCTTGTACGTGTTAAGGACGCCCGAGGCGAGCGTCGTCATCGAAATGAAGATGATGTACGGAAACATGATCCGCGTCATCTCCACGGCAAGGCCGTACGCCGCGCCGTCGTGCCTGAGCCCCGACGCGACCGCGAACACGACCCAGCCCGCGCCCGCCATGCCAACGAGCGACAACACGACGAGGCCCCAGGTCAGCACGGTCGACATGGCATCGACGAGCGCCTTGGTCGGATCATGCCCCTTGCTGTTCTTGAACTCGGCGAGGATCGGCACGAACGCCTGGGCGAACGCGCCTTCCGCGGACAGGCGCCGCAGCAGGTTCGGGATGCGGAACGCGACGTAAAAGGCGTCGGTGTAGAGACTGGCGCCGAAGGCTCGGGCGATCAGCGTTTCGCGGATCAGGCCGGTCACGCGCGACAGCAGCGTGAAGCCGCTGACCGTCAGGAGGGCTCGGAATAGATTCATGGGGCGCTTATTATACGGGCCGAGGGTGACGCGCTCCGGTCACGCTGGCGCGCAACGCCGCGAGAATGACGGATTGCACCAAATTCGTGGCGGCGCGGGCACGGCCTGCCGCCCGCACTGTCGCGCTTGTCATATCTCGTCTTCGCTTGCTATAATCGCGGGTTTCGACGGCCGGTTCTGGCGAAATTGCGCCCGAAACGGGAATCCGGCGGAAGTCTGACTTGAAGCGCCGGCGTGCTTTTCGCGACTTCCGGCTCTGTCGGCAGTGTTCCAAAGGCGTCCAGCGTGGGCGTCTCAGGTTTCCGGGCGAATGGCGAATGGCGAATGGCGAATAGCTTAAGCGCTCAATCGCTTCCCGGAATTTCAGATCAAAGGCAGCGCGCGTCGATCACCGCTTCCGGCCCGCCGGGTCAGAAGGTGAAGCCCGCTCCGACAAGTAACAGCAGAAACAGGATAAGGAACCGTCATGGCAAATACCGCTCAAGCTCGCAAGCGCGCCCGTCAGGCCGCCAAAGCCAACTCGCACAACTCGGCGCTGCGCTCGAAGTTCCGCACGGCCATCAAGGCAGTTCGCAAGGCAATCGAAGCCGGCGATCAGGCCAAGGCCGCCGAAGTGTTCAAGTCGTCGGTCAAGACGATGGACATCATCGCGGACAAGAAGATCATCCACAAGAACAAGGCCGCTCGTCACAAGAGCCGCCTGGCTGCAGCCATCAAGGGTCTGCAGGCTCCCGCAGCCCAGTAATTCCGGCTCGTTTTCGGCGGGCGCTCGCGGTTTTAAGAATCGCGCGCTCGTCGGAACGGCTTCCTGTTTCCGCTGCGCTGTAACGAAAAAGCCCGCTTGCGCGGGCTTTTTTGCGTCCTGCTGCCGACGTGCGGCTTTAGATCTAGCGACGCTGCTGCGTCTGCGTGCCGTGATGCGGCGGCAATTCGCACGCCTCGGTCACCACCAGGTCGTTGTCCTTCGCGAAATTCAGTACGAAGTCGAAGGCCATCGGCTCGATGTCGCGCAGACGCGAATCGACGATCACGACCTTGATATCGCCGATCATGGTCGGGCGCACATAGATGGAATATTGCAGGCGCGCGTTCGGCCCTTTCGCTTTCGGCCCGAAGCCCGACATGACACCGCACAGGCGCTCCGACCAGTCGCTCGGCCGAAACTTCCTCCCGCTCTTGGTGATGCCTTGTATGAAGTACTCGGTAGGGGATGATTCAGCCATGTAGCAATACCTTTTGTCGGCCGGTGGCGGCACCGGCGAATGCACACGCTTGACGCGGCGACCGCGCCGGCCGGCACGAGCGCCGGGCGGCGCTTGGCCAACGGTCCGAAGAGGACCGTCCGCGCCCGCGACTGGATGGCGGACTCGGCAGCACGAAGAGATCGCAAGCGCAAAGGAACGCCGAGCGGACTCTTGCGAGCCAACGCCGACCATGCGCGTGAAACGGTGCTGAGCGTTACTGAGTGTTGCAGAGTTGTTGAAGCAAGCGGCGCCAATTATACCGCAGCGCCCCTTTTTCCGCAGCGCACACAGGCTCGCACGCCTGTCTATCGGCCTTTCCGCCGCCTCGTCAAACCTCGCAAAATCCTTTATGCTCGAACGCCAACCCACTCCCGATGGCGGCGCCGTCCGGTCGAGCGACGTCTTCCGGTAGTCGCGCACCCGGTTCGAAGCCGCTGCTTGCGTTTCATGACCGCCAAGAAAATTCGCCACTATCTTCAGTTCAAGGATTTTTCGCTCGACGATTACGAGTACGTGCTGGAACGCGCCCGCATTCTGAAGCGCAAGTTCAAGAACTACGAGACGTATCACCCGCTGCACGACCGCACGCTCGCGATGATCTTCGAGAAGAACTCGACGCGCACGCGCCTTTCGTTCGAGGCGGGCATCTTCCAGTTGGGCGGTCACGCGGTGTTCATGAGCACGCGCGACACGCAACTCGGGCGCGGGGAGCCGATCGAGGATGCGGCGCAGGTCATTTCGCGCATGGTGGACATCATCATGATCCGCACGTTCGGGCAGGACATCATCCAGCGATTCGCGGAGAACTCGCGCGTGCCGGTCATCAACGGGCTGACCAACGAATACCATCCGTGCCAGGTGCTCGCGGACATCTTCACGTATTACGAGCATCGCGGGCCGATTCACGGCAAGACCGTCGCGTGGGTCGGCGACGCCAACAACATGCTGTACACGTGGATCGAAGCCGCGCAGATTCTCGGCTTCAAGCTGCGTCTGTCCACGCCGGAAGGCTACAAGCTCGACCGCACACTGGTGGCGGCCGAGAGCGCGCCGTTCTACGAAGAATTCGCCGATCCGAACGAAGCCTGCGCGGGCGCGGACCTCGTCACCACGGACGTGTGGACGAGCATGGGTTTCGAGGCGGAGAACGAGGCGCGCAAGAAGGCGTTCGCGGACTATTGCGTCGATGCCGACATGATGGCGCGCGCCAACGCGGATGCGCTCTTCATGCATTGCCTGCCGGCGCATCGCGGCGAGGAAGTGAGCGCGGAAGTGATCGACGGGCCGCAGAGCGTCGTTTGGGACGAGGCGGAAAACCGCCTGCACGTGCAGAAGGCGCTGATGGAATATCTGCTGCTCGGCAAGCTGAACCACTGACGGGGGCTTTTGCGCATCAACACGCCGCCGGATTTCGCGTCCGGCGGCGTTTGTCGTTCATGACGACCGCTCCCTTCTGCAGATCGACGCCAGAGCGCGCGAGCGCATTCTCCCTAGTACGAAAACGCCGCCCCATGCGCCATCCGGCGGCGTTCGCTTTTTCAGACGACGACCGGCTCCATCTCCAAATCGACGCCGAATCGCGCGAGCACATCGCTTCTGATCGCTTCAGCCAGTTGGAGCACTTGCGCGCCGGTCGCGCCGCCGCGATTCACGAGCACGAGTGCTTGCCGCTCGTGCACCGCCGCCCCGCCGATGCCGCGCCCCTTCCACCCGCACTGGTCGATCAGCCAGCCCGCCGCGAGCTTCACGCTGCCGTCCGGCTGCGCGTACGAGACGACGCCGGGTTCGCGCGCGCGCAACGCGTAGAACGCTTCTGCGCTCACAACCGGATTCTTGAAGAAGCTGCCCGCGTTGCCGAGCACGGTCCAGTCCGGCAGCTTCGCGCGACGCACGGCGATCACGGCGTCGAAGATGGCCTGCGCGTCGCACGACGACGCGCCTTCCAGCGCGCGCGCGACGTCCGCGTAATCGGCGCGCGGCGTCCACGCTTTCGGCAGACGGAAAACCACTGACGTGATCAGGAACCGCCCGCGCCCCGCGCGCTTGAAGAAGCTGTCGCGGTAGCCGAACGCGCACGCGTCGCGGTCGAATTCGGCTCGCGCGCCCGTCGCCATCTCCACGGCGTGAAGCCGCTCGAAGCGCTCGCCCATTTCGAGGCCGTATGCGCCGATGTTCTGGATCGGCGCGGCGCCCACGGTGCCGGGAATCAGCGCGAGGTTTTCGAGCCCCGGCATGCCCTGTGCGAGCGTCCACGCAACGAACGCATGCCAGTTCTCGCCCGCGCCGGCTTCGACCAGATACGCGTCGTCGTCCTCGCCGATCACACGCTTGCCCATGATGCCGACGACGAGCGCGACGCCCTCGAAATCGCGCGTCAACACGACGTTGCTGCCGCCGCCGAGCACGAGGCGAGGCATGCCGGCGATCCGCGCGTCGGCGGCGAGCGCAGCGGCGGCCTCGACGCTATCGATCTGCATCGCGTGACGCGCGCGAACATCGAAGCCGAACGTGTTGTGCGGACGCAGCGAGTAATCCGCGAGGAGCGCGGGCGCGGGAAAGAAGGCGTCGGACATGAGGAACCGCGTGGCGAATGCAGGAATGGAAGCGGCCTTGGGGAAAACCAAAGCGCGTCGGTAGAATGACGTCAGGTCCGTGATTATAGCGAGTGCGCGCGCCGCGCCCGCCCTCGCCCAACGAAGAAGGGGAAGACAGATGCCATCGTTTGACGTCGTCAGCGAAGCAAACATGATCGAAGTGAAGAACGCGATCGAGCAGTCCAACAAGGAAATCTCGACGCGCTTCGACTTCAAGGGTTCGGATTCACGCGTCGAGCAGAAGGAGCGCGAGTTGACGCTCTACGCCGACGACGACTTCAAGCTCGGCCAGGTGAAGGACGTGCTGCTGTCGAAGCTCGCCAAGCGCGGCGTCGACGTGCGGTTCCTGGACTATGGCAAGCAGGAGAAGATCGGCGGCGACAAGCTGAAGCAGGTCGTCACCATCAAAAAAGGCGTGTCGGGCGATCTGGCGAAGAAAGTCGTCAAGATCGTGAAGGACAGCAAGATCAAGGTGCAGGCGAGCATTCAGGGCGATGCCGTGCGCGTGCAAGGCGCGAAGCGCGACGATTTGCAGAGCACCATCGCGCTCTTGAAGAAAGAAGTGACGGATACGCCGCTCGACTTCAACAACTTCCGCGACTGATTATCGCGAGTCGCTTGCGAAAAAGCCGTTCCGCGCAATGCCGGAACGGCTTTTTTGTTGTTTACTGCACCGCCTTTTTCTTGTCGCCGATGCGGCTTTCCTTGCCCGCAAGCAGCTTCGAAATGTTCGCGCGATGCCGCCAGATTAGAAGCGCGCTCATGGCAAGCACGGCGAGCGAGATGCGGCTCGGCCCGAACAGGAACACCTGAAAGAACGGCGCGAACACGGCAGCGACGAGCGCCGCGAGCGACGAGTACCGGAAGAAGAACGCGATGATGAGCCACGTCAGGAGCGTCGCGAGCCCGAGCACCGGATGAATGGCGAGCAGCACGCCCGCGGCCGTCGCCACGCCCTTGCCGCCCTGAAACTTGAAGAAGATCGGGTACAGATGGCCGAGGAATACGGCGATGGCCGAGAGCGCGATGCACGTTGCAAGCCCCGTCGCATCGAGCCCGAAGCGCGCGCCGAAGTGCGCGACGAGCCATACGGGCAGCCAGCCCTTGAAGGCATCGCCGATCAGCGTCAGGATGGCCGCGCGCTTGTTACCGGTGCGCAGCACGTTGGTCGCACCGGGATTGCCCGAGCCGTAGGAGCGCGGGTCGTCGAGTCCCATCGCCGCGCTGACGACGACGGCAAACGAAATCGAGCCGATCAGGTAGGACACGACGGCGACGATCAGATCAATCATGTGTTCCTTTAAGCGTGACGAGTCGGGGCGAAAGCGCGGTCAGCATTCTAATCGACGCTCGCGCACTGCACGGGCTTCGCACCGAGCAGTTCGGTCAGCACGGCGGGATTTAGGCTCACCAGATAGCCGCGCCGCCCGCCGTTCAGATAGATGGTGTCGAGATCGAGAATGCTCGATTCGACGTACACGGGCATCGCCTTCTTCGTGCCGAACGGCGACGTGCCGCCGACGAGATAGCCGGAGTGCCGGTTCGCCACCTCCGGCTTGCAAGGCTCGATGCGTTTCGCGCCCGTCTGCCGCGCGAGATTCTTCGTGGACACGGTGCGGTCGCCGTGCATCAGCACGATGAGCGGCTTCGCGTGCTCGTCTTCCATCACGAGCGTCTTGACCACGCAATGTTCGTCCACGCCGAGCTGCCGCGCCGATTCCTCGGTGCCGCCATGCTCGACGTAATCGTACGGATGCTCGCCGAACTCCACCTTGTGACGGCGCAGGAATTGCGTCGCAGGTGTCTCGGAAACGTGTTTGATTTTCGACATGGACGCATTGTAGCGGCGCGGGATGCGGCTCACCATCGGCCATTCGGCCTAGTGGTGCAGCGTCTCCCGATGTCGTACGATCGTTCGACTCACGACAGGACCTTGCCATGATCCGCGACGCCGAAACTCAAACGCTGCTGGAAGACACCATTCGCCGCTTCGTGCGCGAGAAGCTCGTGCCGCGCGAAGCCGAAGTCGACGAAACCGACGCCATTCCCGCCGACCTGATCGCTGCCATGCGCGAGATCGGCATGTTCGGCCTCACCATTCCGGAGGCGTACGGCGGCCTCGGCCTCACGATGGAAGAGGAAGTGCGCGTCGCGTTCGAGCTCGGGCAGACGTCGCCGGCCTTTCGCTCGGTGATCGGCACGAACAACGGCATCGGGTCGATCGGCATTCTGCTCGACGGCACCGAAGAACAGAAAGCGCACTATCTGCCGAAGCTCGCGGCGGGCGAGCTAATCGGCTCGTTCTGCCTCACGGAGCCGGATTCGGGCTCGGACGCCGCGTCGCTCAAAACCACGGCCCGGCGCGACGGCGACGCGTACGTGCTCAACGGCACCAAGCGCTACATCACGAACGCGCCGGAAGCGGGCATCTACACCGTGATGGCCCGAACGAGCGACGCGAAGGGCGCGAGCGGCATTTCGGCGTTCATCGTCGAGCGCGATACGCCGGGTTTGTCGCTCGGCAAGCCGGACCGCAAGATGGGCCAGCGCGGCGCGCATACCAGCGACGTGATCTTCGAGAACTGCCGCGTGAGCGCCAGTCAACTGATCGGCGGCGTGGAAGGCGTCGGCTTCAAGACGGCCATGAAAACGCTCGACAAAGGCCGCATCCACATTGCGGCCGTCGCGGTCGGCGCGGCGAAGCGCATGTTGCGCGATGCCCTCGCCTACGCGATGGAACGTCGTCAGTTCGGGCAGCCGATCGCGGAATTCCAGCTCGTGCAGGGCATGCTCGCCGACAGCAAAGCCGAGTTGTACGCCGCCGAATGCATGGTGCTCGACGCCGCGCGCCGTCGCGACGAGGGCCGCGACGTGTCCATCGAAGCGTCGTGCGCAAAGTATTTCGCCACCGAGATGTGCGGGCGCGTCGCGGACCGCGCCGTGCAAGTGCACGGCGGCGCGGGCTATATCGCGGAGTACGGCATCGAGCGGTTCTATCGCGACGTGCGGCTTTTCCGGCTCTACGAAGGCACGTCGCAGATCCAGCAGGTGATCATCGCGCGGGGACTCATGCGCGGCGCGGACATCTAGCCCCGCGGATGATGCTCGCGGTGCAGCTTCTGCAGGCGTTCACGCGCGACGTGCGTATAGATTTGCGTCGTCGAAATATCGGAGTGGCCGAGCAGCAGTTGCACCACGCGCAGGTCCGCGCCGTGATTGAGCAGATGCGTCGCGAACGCGTGGCGCAACGTGTGCGGCGAAAGCGGCGCGTGCACGCCGCCGTTCAGCGCATGACGCTTGATGATGTTCCAGAACTGCTGGCGCGTCATGCCCTCGCCGCGCGCCGTGACGAAGAGCGCATCGGCGGCGCGCGGGCCGAGCAGCGCCGGGCGTGAGTCGCGCAGATAGCGCATCAACCAATCGTGCGCCGCTTCGCCGAACGGCACGAGGCGCTCCTTCGAGCCCTTGCCCATCACGCGCACCACGCCTTCGTTCAGGCCGACTTCCACGGTTTTCAGCGTGACGAGTTCGGTCACGCGCAGGCCGCTCGCGTACATCAGTTCGAGCATGGTGCGATCGCGCAAGCCGAGCGGCGTCTCGATATCGGGCGCGTGCAGCAGGGCTTCGACTTGCGATTCATTGAGCGTCGAAGGAAAACGCGGCGGCTGCTTCGCCGAACGCAGCTTGAGCGTCGGGTCGGCGCTCGCGCGATGTTCGCGCATCGCCCACGCGTAATAGCGGCGAAAGACCGACAGACGCCGGTTCGCGGAGGTCGCCTTGTCGCCGCGCCGCGCGGCCATGTAGCCGTTCATGTCCGCTTCGGTGGCGGCGTCGATGGACGCGCCACGTGTCTTCGCGAGCCACTCGGCGAAGAGCCGCAAGTCGCGCCGGTAGGCATCGAGCGAATTCTTGGCGAGCCCGTGTTCCAGCCACAACGCATCGCAGAACAGGTCGATGGCGTCGCTGCTCGCGGTCAGTTCGGGCGTGTCGAGTGCCTCAGTGGTTGCGGTCGTCGCGGTGGTTGCGCTCGTCATGCGATGGATACACCTTCATGCGCCAGCAGCCAGCGCTTCACGTCACGGAAGAAGCCATCGCCCGGATGATGCGCGAATCCGCCGATTCCGCCCGCCGCGACGACCCGGTGGCACGGTATCACGATCGGCAGCGGATTGGAGCCGCACGCCTGCCCGACCGCGCGCGGCACGCTGCCGATTTCACGCGCGAGTTGTCCGTAAGTCCAGACTTGCCTCGCCCCGATTCCGCTGATGCCGCGCCACACGCGCTGTTGGAACGCGGTGCCGCCGAGAGCGAGCGGCAGATCGAAGCGCATCGAAGGCGTCTCGAAGTAGCGGCGAATCTGATAGGCGGCTTCCTGCACGAGGGGCGCATGCGCCTCGATGTTCTCGACATGCGCCGGCAGATAGACGATCTCGCGCACGGCGCGATCGTCCGCGCGGATGCCGACTTTGCCGAACGGCGCGTCGATGACGGCGTCGAACTGGCGCGTCGGCGGTGCGGTCGGTTCCACCGCGATGAAGCCGCCTTCAGACAGCATGCTCTTCATGCGTTTCTCCTTGCTTCAGCGCCCAGCCAACATGCTCGCGCACGATCTCGGACGGATCGTCCGCGCGCCCTCGCAATGCGTCGATGATCGCCGCGCGTTGCTCGCCTTCCAATGACGAGCGCAACGCATTGCCCATGCCGACGGCGATATTGCGCAGCCATCGCTCGTACCCGATGCGGCGAATCGCGCTGCCCTGCATGCGCGTGTCGAACTCGTCGGCGGTCCACGAGAACAGTTCGACGAGCGTCGCACGATCCAGCCCATGACGCACGTCGAAGTCCGCGACCGGCGCGGCCTGCGCGAACTTGTTCCACGGACACGCAAGCTGGCAGTCGTCGCAACCGTAGACGCGATTGCCGATCAGCGGGCGCATGTCCTCGGGAATGCTGCCGTGCAATTCGATGGTCAGATATGAGATGCAGCGCCGCGCATCCACGCGATACGGCGCGACGATCGCGCCCGTCGGACATGCGCCGACGCAGCGCGTGCACTGGCCGCAATGCGCGCCGTCGTGCTCGGGTTCCGGGTCGACAGGCAACGGCAGATCGACGTAAATCTCGCCGAGAAAGAAGAGCGATCCGGCATCGCGGTCGAGCAGCAGCGTGTGCTTGCCGCGCCAGCCGTTGCCCGCCTTCTGCGCGAGCGCCACTTCGAGCACCGGCGCGGAATCCGTAAACGCGCGATGCCCGAACTGCCCGATCTCGCTCTCTATCCGCTCGGCGAGTTGCTGCAAGCGGTTGCGCATGACCTTGTGATAGTCGCGGCCCCGCGCGTAAATGGACACCACGGCCTGCGAGGGATCGGCGAGCCGCTTCCATTCGACCGCGCGCCAGTCGTTCTTCTGACCATCGGCTGTCGCGACACTTTCATCGCCCGTTTGCGCGAGCGTCGCAGCGGGCAGATAGGCCATGCGCGCCGTGATGACCCGTCGCGTGCCGGCCACAAGCTCGGCTGGCCTTGCGCGTTTCATCCCATGTTTGGCCATATAATCCATTTCGCCGTGATAGCCTGCTTCGAGCCAATTGGCGAGGCCTTCCTCGGCATCCGTCAGGTCGATATCGCTGATACCGACCGCACCGAATCCCAACTCGCGCCCCCACGCCCTGATGCGCCGCGCGAGCTCCGCCAGCGCGGCCTCGTCGTTCTCCAACGGATGCAAGGCGCGCGACTCGACGGCGGCGGCGCTCGTCGCTGCCGTGATTTCAGTGACTTCAGTGGAGTGGTCCGGCAAACGGTTCATCACTCTATTTTACGAGCAATGCCCGAGAACCTCGCACCATCGACGCCCGATCTGCCCGCCGCGCTCATCGAACGACGCTTCGAGTTGCGCGACGAAGCCGCGACGCTCGCATTCGGCGAACGCTTCGCAGAGGCCATCGGATACACGCGCGCTCAGGCCGCGCCCGAACCATTTCACGGCTTGCAGGTCCAGTTGATCGGCGATCTCGGCGCGGGCAAAACGACACTCGTGCGCGCAACGCTGCGTGCGCTCGGTCATGCGGGCCGCGTGAAGAGCCCGACTTACACGCTCGTCGAGCCCTATTCGCTCGATGCGCCCGGCGGCCCGCTCGACGTCTATCACTTCGATCTGTACCGCTTCGCCGATCCGGCCGAATGGGCCGATGCCGGCTTTCGCGAGTATTTCGACCGGGGCGCGGTGTGTCTCGTCGAATGGCCGCAACAAGCGGGCGGCTTGCTCGGCGTGCCGGACCTCGTGTTCGCGTTGACGCTTTCTCACGCCAGCGCACCAACGACGCAGACGAACGAAGAAGAAGGCCGCGTGCTGACCGCGCGGGCGTTTAGCGAAACAGGAAAGACATGTCTCGAAAGATGCTGATCAAGCCGTTCCACTCGATCGAATCGAGCGCGAGCGCGCCGCACAACTGGCGCCGGCGTCAGGTGCTGCGCGCGGGCGCTTCGACGCTGATGCTGGCGCTCGTCGGCCCGAAGCTCGCGCACGCGAGTTCCGTGCTCGGCGTGCGCGTGTGGCCGGCGCGCGACTACACGCGCGTGACGATCGAATCCGACCAGCCGCTCACGAACAGCAATCAACTGCTTCAGGGACCGGACCGGCTCGTCGTCGATCTGAACGGCATCGATCTGGATCAGGCGCTGCGAGACCTCGTCTCCAAGATCACGCCGAACGATCCGCAGATTCAGGCGGTGCGCGTCGGCCAGTATCAGCCGCATGTGGTGCGCATGGTGTTCGACCTGAAGGGCTCGGTGAAGCCGCAGGTGTTCACGCTCGGGCCGATCGGCAGCTACAAGTATCGGCTCGTGTTCGATCTGTATCCGGCCGTCGCGCCCGATCCGCTGATGGAACTGCTCGCGCAGACCGAGCACAAGCAGGAAGCGTTCGATCGCGCGAATCCGAATCCGTCCGCGCCGCCGCCCGCCACGCTTTCGGGTCCGGCCACGGCGCAAAAGCCGCTCGCGCACGATTCCACGGACGACTTCTTTCAGAAGTACGCGGGCAACGATCTTCCGGACGACACGGCGAAAGCACCGCCCGCAGTCAAACCGCGCGTGCCGCCCGTCGCCGTGCCGCCCGTCATCGCGAAGAAGAACGACGACGATGACGACAGCCACTACGCGTTCTCCGCGCCGAAGCAGGATCGCGCCGCCACGACGCGCCTGCTGACCGTGGCGATCGATCCCGGTCACGGCGGCGAAGATCCCGGCGCGATCGGCGGCGCGGGCACGTACGAGAAGCACATCGCGCTCGACATCGCGAAAAAGCTGCGCGCGAAGATCGACGCCCAGCCGAACATGCGCGCGATGATGACGCGCGACGCCGACTTCTTCGTGCCGCTCAACGTGCGCGTGCAGAAGGCGCAGCGCGTCGGCGCTGACCTCTTCGTGTCGATTCACGCGGACGCGTTCACGACGCCCGATGCGCGCGGCTCGTCGGTGTTCGCGCTGTCGGAACACGGGGCGTCGAGCGCGGCGGCGCGCTGGATGGCGAACAAGGAGAACTCGTCGGATCAGGTCGGCGGCATCAACGTGAAGACGCAGGACGCGAGCGTGAACCGCGCGCTGTTCGACATGTCGACAACCGCGCAGATTCGCGATTCGATGCGCTACGGCAGCTTCGTGCTGAACGAGATCGGCGGCATCAACAAGCTGCACAAGGGATCGGTCGAGCAGGCGGGCTTCGCCGTGCTAAAGGCGCCGGATATTCCGTCTATCCTCGTGGAAACCGCGTTCATCAGCAATCCGGATGAAGAAGCGCGCCTGAACGACGACGCCTATCGCGACAAGATGGCCAACGCGATTCTGAAAGGCATCAAGCGGTACTTCGCGGCGAATCCGCCGCTCGCCAAGAGCCGCATGACGTAAGCGGCGCGCGCAGAGCTTCAGCGTTCCGCAGGACGGCGCTCGCGGCTTCGTTCAGCGCGCCGCGGGCAGAAACCGCTGCGCGAGCCGTCCGCCGAACACGTTCACCGCCAGCCCCGCCATCACCAGCGCCGCGCCCGCGAGCTGCGTGCCGTTCAACGCCTCGCCGAGAAACACCGCGGCCGACGCGAGCCCGATCACCGGCACCAGCAGCGAGAACGGCGCGACCTGCGCCGCCGGATACCGCGCGAGCAGCTTGCCCCACAAGCTATAGCCGACGATCGTCGCAATGAACGAGAGATAACAGACCGCGAGCACCGACACCATCGGAATGGCTGCGAGGCTCGATTCGATACGCGCCGGTCCTTCGAAGATCAGCGACAGCACCAGAAACGGAAGCGGCGGAATGAGGCTCGCCCACACGACGAGCGACAGCAGATCGACCTTGCCCATGCGCTTGGTCGCGACGTTGCCGAGCGCCCACATGGCGGACGCGCCGAGCGTGAAGAGAAAGCCGGTGAGCGTCATCGCGTGGCCGCCGCGCATGCCGATCAGCGCGAGCCCGGCCGCCGCGATCAACACGCCCATCACGTTCGCTGCGCGAATGCGCTCGCCGAGGAACATCGCGGCGAAGATCAGCGTGAAGAAAGCCTGCGCCTGAAGCACCAGCGACGCGAGCCCCGCCGGCATCCCGACATACATGCCGTAGAAGAGCAGCGCGAACTGCCCGAGCGAAATGGTAAGGCCGTACGCGAAGAGCCAGCGCAGCGGAATCTGCGGGCGCTTGACGAAGAACACGGGCGTCGCGGCGAGCGCGAAGCGCAGCGCGCCGAGCAGCATCGGCGGGACGCCATGCAGGCCGAGCTTGATGACGACGAAGTTCACGCCCCAAGCAAAAATAACCACCGTTGCTATCAGCAAATCCTTTGGCGACATCGCCGCTCCCCTGTTCCGTGCGCGCTATGCGAGCGATCGGACGAGTGTAGCGAAGCGAATCTGCGAAGGATTGTGAAAAACTGCGCTCAACGTGGTTTTAGGAAGCGCACAACGAAAAAGCGCCCGCGCCCGTTTCGAGGGCGTGGGCGCTTGGCGGCTGACGAAGGCCGCGGCCGGGCGCTTACTTGCTCTGGCCGGACTCCGTAGCCGCGTTGTTGCCGGTTTCGACGGCAGGCGTCTTCTTGGTGCCGGCCGACGCATGGCCCGTATGCCGGTGCGACCGGTGCTTCTTGGTCGTGGTCGTGCCCATGTCGGAGCCGCCGCCCGCGCCGGTCGATGCATCGCCCTGCGCGGCCGCGCCCGAATTGCCGCCCATCGCGGCCGACGAGTTGCCCGACGAAGTCTGTGCAAACGCGCCGGTGGCGGCAGTGGCGCTAAAAAGGCCCGCGGCGATGGCGATCAACAGCTTGTTCTTGCTCATTGTTTCTCTCTCCTATCAAGAGTGCGCAAAGCTGCACGCATGCTTCAAAATGCGCGGCCGGTCGCGACCGCACGGAACGGTGAAGGGTTGAGCGCGCGCCCGAACCGCCGGACGAGCGCCTGTCTGCAGCCGCCGGTAGAATCGGCGGTTCTGGTGCGCCATTCCGACGCCCGCCTCTACCTTCCGGTGACCTGCCATGTCCTCGACGATCCGCGCGCAGTTGAAACCTCATCAACACGACGTCGGCGGCCTCATGGTGAGGCGCGTCCTTCCCGCGCTCGCCGCGCGCACCGTCGGACCCTTCATTTTTTTCGACCATATCGGACCCGCAACCCTCGTGCCCGGCAAGGGCCTCGACGTGCGTCCGCATCCGCATATCGGACTCGCGACAGTCACGTATCTGTTCGACGGCGCGATCATGCACCGCGATAGCGTCGGTTCGGTGCAGAAGATCGTTCCCGGCGACGTGAACTGGATGACCGCCGGGCGCGGCATCGTGCACTCGGAACGCACGCCTGACGGAGAGCGCGCCGCCGGGCAGACGATGCACGGCATCCAGACGTGGGTGGCGCTGCCCATGGCGAGCGAGGAAGTGGAGCCGTCGTTCGAGCATCACGCGGCCGCGACGCTGCCGCAGATCGAGCGCGCGGGCGTCACGCTGCGCGTGATCGCGGGCACGGCGTTCGGCGCGACCGCCCCGACCCGCACGTTCTCGCCGACGCTCTACGTCGCGGCGCACTTCGCGGCTGGCAGCGAACTCCCGCTCGATACGGAGCACGAGGAACGCGGCGTGTATCTCGTCGACGGTGACCTCACGATCGACGGCGAAAGCCTGCCCCCGCAGCAAATGGCGGTGCTCGCGACGGGCGTCCCCGCGAAGCTCGCGAGCGCGAACGGCGCCGTCGTAATGCTGCTCGGAGGCGCACGGCTCGACGGCGCGCGCTTCATCGAATGGAACTTCGTGTCCAGTTCGCGGGACAAGATAGAAGCCGCGAAGCGCGCGTGGAGCGAGCAGCGCATGGGCCAGGTGCCGGGCGAAACCGAATTCATCCCGCTGCCGCCGCCGCGCCGCGAAGAGCGCGCGCCGGAGGCATGAAGCCTGCGGCACGCGACCACGAAAAGCATTGAGACACACGCGGATCGTCCCCATCTGACATTTCAGGATAGCTCGCAAGTTTGAGGAGAAACGCATGGATACGACCCTTGCCACATTCGAGAACGACGTCATCAACGCGTCGATGCTCGCCCCTGTGCTCGTCGACTTCTGGGCGCCGTGGTGCGGCCCGTGCAAGACGCTAGGCCCGATGCTGGAACGGCTCGAAGCGGAAGCCGGCGGCGCGTGGAAGCTTGTCAAAGTGAACGTCGACGAGAATCAGGAACTCGCGCAGCACTTCCAGGTGCGCAGCATCCCGCATGTGATCGCGTTCGCTGAAGGCCGGCCGATCGACCAGTTCATCGGCGTGCTGCCCGAAGGCCAGTTGCGCGCTTTTCTCGACAAGCTCGTGCCCGGCGGCGCCGACACCGAACGCCGCGCCGCGCATAACGCGTGGGCGCTCGGCAATCGCAAGGAAGCGATCGACCGGATCAAGGCCGCGCTCGCGCTCGATCCCGGCTACGACGAGGCGCGGCTCGACCTGATCGAATGGCTGCTCGCGGAACGGCGCATCGAGGACGCGAAGGCCGAGGACAAGCTGCTCTCGCCGAAGACGACGCAAGGCATCGACGCGCGCTACAACGCGCTGAAGACCGAGATCGACGCCGCCGAAGCCGCCGCCGCGCTGCCGCCCGCCGATGCGCTGATCGACGCGGTGAACGCGAACCCGGACGATCTCGAGGCGCGTTTTGCGCTCGCAAACCGCCTGATCGCCGGCCGCGACTATGGCGGCGCGCTGGAGCACTTGCTTGCGATCGTCGAGCGCGACCGCAGCTTCATGGACGACGTCGGCCGCAAGACGATGCTTTCCGTGTTCGAGCTCGCGTCGAATCAGCCGGATCTCGTGTCGTACTGGCGACGCAGGTTGAGCGCGGCGATCAACTAAGAACTGAAGCGCAGTGAAATCAGCGGCCAGCCCCGAAAGGCTCGCCGTTGTCGTTTCTTTGATCAGGAACTTTTGTCAGTTCACGCAACACGAACGCCGCCGCCGCAAAACCGAACCTCGCGCTCACGCACGCTTCATCCGAAGCCCGCGCGATCTGGCGGTTATCGTCTCTTCGATCAGGAACGCTTCGCCAGTTCGCGCAGCACGAAAGCCGCCGCAAGGGCGAAGCTCGCGCTCACGCACGCATCACCCGAAGCCCGCGCGAACTAGCCGTTATCGTTTCTTCGATCAAGAACGCTTCGCCAGTTCGCGCAACACGAACGCCGCCGCCGTGAAGCCGAAGCTCGCGGTCACGCAACCGCTCGATCAGAAGCCCGCGCGATCTGGCCGTCATCGTTGTGTTCAATCAGAAACTTTCGTCAGCGCTAACGCCGCCGCAGAACCGACGCTCGCGCTCACGCACACCCTTGACGCTAAGCTCGCGCAATCGTGACTGAACGGCCAGCCAGGAAGGCGGGCCGTTGTCGTTTCTTCGATCAGAAAGCTCTCGCCAGTTCGCGCAGCACGAACGCCGCCGCCGCAAACCCGAAGCTGGCGGTCACGCACAGGCTTCACCCGAAGCCCGCGCAATCTAGCCGTTGCCGTTTCTTCGATCAGGAACGCTTAGCCAGTTCGCGCAGCACGAACGCCGCAGCCGCAAAGCCGAAGCTCGCGGTCACGCACACGCTCGATCCGAAGCCCGCGCAATTGAGACCGACCGGGCCCGCGTAGCCCGAAGCGGTTTCGAGGTGCTCCGCGCCCTCGCTGATGCCGCACGCCGGCGAATCAGGGTAAATGAGCGGCTCGTCGGAATACACCGCGCTTACCTTGAAACGCGCCTTCGGTCCACGGGCAAAGCCGTGCTGCTTGCGCAACTGGCCGCGCACTTTGGAAAGCAGCGGGTCCTGAATGGTGAGCGCGAGATCGTCGATGCGGATGCGCGTCGGATCGAGTTGCCCGCCCGCGCCGCCCACCGTGATGAGCGGCTGCTTGCGCGCGACGCACCACGCGATCAGCGCAGTCTTGGTGCGCACGCTGTCGATCGCATCCACCACGAAGTCGAAGCCGCCGCCGAGCGTCGCGTCGAAATTGCCCGGCTCCACGAAGTCTTCGATCTGCCGGACGTCGCACGCCGGATCGATCAGCGCGATGCGCTCGGCCATCGCGGTGACTTTCGCCTTGCCGTAGTTGCCGTCGAGCGCGTGAATCTGGCGGTTGGTGTTGCTCTCCGCGACGTTGTCGAGATCGATCAGCGTCAGCGTGCCGATGGCGCTGCGCGCCAGCGCTTCCGCGACCCACGAGCCGACGCCGCCGATGCCGATCACCGCGACATGCGCGCGCTGGAACGCCGCGAGCGCGCTCGGGCCATAGAGACGCGCGATGCCGCCGAAGCGCCGGTCGCGATCGACGGTGTCTTCAACGGGAAGCGTGGCGGTGGCATCGGATGGAGTCATGGCGCTCGGGGCACGTGAAAACGAAGCGGCTTGCCGGCGAGGACCGCGCGACAAGGCTTACGCTCGGCTGTCGGTTGCACAAAAGTTGGCAGTCGCTTCATGCAAAAACCGGCTGAATTGCGTATTCTGCCTTATCGAAACGGAAGGCGTGATAGGCGCGCCGAATGTCCGCACGATTGCGTGGCGGCACAAGCGGCGGCTTTGACACGCGTCATTGCGCGAATTCCTTAATCAGGGCAAGAACGTTTCACCTTGGCTATACTGACGCGACTGTAGCGTTCGCATAACATGACGACCCTCGCAGACCTTCGTAAAAACTATTCGCGCGGCGCGCTCGACGCCGCCGACATCGACCCGAACCCCGTGCGCCAGTTCGAAGCATGGTTCGCCCAGGCGCTCGACGCGAAGCTGCCCGAACCCAACGCGATGACGCTCGCCACCGTGAACGCAGAGGGCCGTCCGTCGGCGCGCATCGTACTGATCAAGGGTGTCGACGAACGCGGTTTCGTGTTCTTCACGAATTACGAAAGCCGCAAGGGACGCGAGTTGGCCGCCAACCCGGCCGCGAGCCTGCTTTTTCACTGGATCGAGCTCGAACGGCAAGTGCGTATCGAAGGCATGGTCGTCAAGACGAGCGCCGAAGAAAGCGACGCGTACTACGCCTCGCGGCCGCTCGGCTCGCGCATCGGCGCGTGGGCGTCGGACCAGAGTCAGCCGCTTGCGAGCCGGGAGGCACTCGAAGCGCGCGAACGCGAGATGATGGCGAAATTCGGCGACGCGCCGCCGCGCCCGCCGCACTGGGGCGGCTACCGGCTCGTGCCGGACACCATCGAATTCTGGCAAGGGCGGCCGTCGCGGCTGCACGATCGCATGGTTTATACGCGCGAAGGCGTCGATGCGCCGTGGCGCATCACGCGGCTCGCGCCGTAAAGAGCCCACGCTTCGCGCACCACGACACACGCACGAATTGTAAGCACAACGTAAAGCGCGCCGCGTTCACGCGGCGCGCAGACAATAAGCCGGCGCAGCAACACGGCAGACGAACATGAAGGCGTCACGCCTTCCACCTTGACTTTCTTAGCGCGGAGAAACAAGCATGTTCTGGGAGAAGAAGCTGACGCAGTGGGTCGAGGAAGTCCGCGAGCAAGCCAACTTGCCCGCGCGCCTCGTGCTGTGGGACGGACAGCAACACGACTTCGGCCGCTTTGCCGCGCCTGCCGTGACGCTGCATGTGAAAAGCGCGACCGCGCTGCCGTATCTGCTGGAGCCGAGCCTCGACAATCTGGGCGAGGCGTATGTCAAAGGCAAGATCGATATCGAGGGCAAGCTCTCGGACATCATCAACATCGGCTATTCGCTCGCGAAAAGCACGGTGACGAATGCAAGCAAGCTCGCCCGCGTGCGACGCTACTTCAATCACTCGAAGGCGTCGGACAAGAAGGCCATTCAGTATCACTACGACGTGTCGAACGAGTTCTACCAGCTCTGGCTCGACAAGAACATGGTGTATTCGTGCGCGTACTTCGAAAACGGCGACGAAGACCTCGACACCGCGCAGATCAAGAAAATCGACCACATTCTCACGAAGATTCAGGTGCAGCCGGGCCATCGGCTGCTCGACATCGGCTGCGGCTGGGGCGCGCTCGTCATTCGCGCGGCGCAGAAATTCGGCGCGAAGTGCGTGGGCGTGACGCTCTCCGAGAACCAGTTCAAGCTCGCGACGCAGCGCGTGAAGGACGCCGGCCTCGAAGGCCAGATCGAAATTCGCCTGCAAGACTATCGCGACGTGGAAGGCCAGTTCGACCGCATCACGAGCGTCGGCATGTTCGAGCATGTCGGGCGCAAGAATCTGCCGGGCTACTTCACGAAGATGCGTGAACTGCTCGTCGATGACGGCGTCGCGATGAACCACGGCATCACGTCGTCGGATGCGGATAGCGGGGAGACGTCGCTCGGCGGCGGCGAGTTCATCGACAAATACGTGTTTCCGGACGGCGAGTTGCCGCATATCAGCCTCGCGCTGGAGAGCATGCAGCGCGGCGGGCTCGAAGCGGTCGATGTCGAAAGCCTGCGCCGCCATTACGCGCGTACGCTCGATATCTGGGCCGAGCGGTTCGAGGCGAACGCGGACGAAGCACGCAAGCTCGTCGATGACGAGAAGTTCCGCATCTGGCGCGTGTATCTCGCCGGCTGCGCGTACGCGTTCGAGAACGACGACGTATCGATCTATCAGGTGGTCTGCCGCAAGGCGGGCCGCAGCGCGAAGACGCTGCCGTGGTCGCGGCGCTATATCTACGAGAAGCCGCTCTGAGCCGGGAAGTGTCCGCCATCGAAGCAGGCGCGGGCGACGACGAACAGTGCGATCTGTTCGGCGCGCCCGAGCCTGCCGTCGTTGCGAAGCCGCGCGGCGTGCTGCCCGCGCCGTTGAAGCGGGAACACGAAGACATCGCGCAACGTCTGCCGGCGAGCGTGCATCTCGGCACGTCGACGTGGTCGTTTCCGGGCTGGCAGGGCATCGTGTACGGCGGCGCGTATGCGAACACCACGCTTTCGCGCGATGGCCTCGCCGCCTACGCCGCGCATCCGCTGTTGCGTGGCGTGTCCATCGACCGGTCGTTTTACGGGCCGGTGCCGGTGGCGCAATACGCGCGGTATGCGTCGCAGGTGCCGGCGCATTTCCGCTTCATCGTGAAGGCGCCCGCTTCGGTCACGGATGCTTTCATTCGCGGCGAGCGCGGCTTGCCCGGCGCTGACAATCCCGCTTTTCTGAACGCGCAGATCGCCATCGACGAGTTCGTCGCGCCGTGCATAAGCGGCCTCGGGGCGAAGACCGGCGCGCTCGTCTTCCAGTTCCCGCCGCTGCCGGACGCGATGATCGTGGAGCCGTCGCGCTTCGTGGAGCGGCTCGCGTCGTTTCTCGCCGCGTTGCCGCCGCTCGAAGGCGAGGCGTGTTATGCGGTCGAGTTGCGCGACGCCGTCATGCTGACGCCACGCTTCATCCGCGCGCTACGCGACGCGAACGTGCGCTACTGCATCGGCGTGCATGCGCGCATGCCGGACGTGCGCCGTCAGGCGAAGGCGCTGGCGCTGCTGGATGAGGAAGACATGGGACCGCTCGTCGTGCGCTGGAGTTTGCACAGCGGCTTTCGCTATGAACAGGCGAAGGCCAAGTACGAGCCGTTCGACAGAATCGTCGATGAAGACCGCGAGACGCGCGAGGCGCTCGCGGAACTGGCCGCGCGTTACGCCTTCGCGGGCCAGCCGGTGGTCATCGCGGTGAACAACAAGGCGGAAGGCTCCGCCCCGTTGACGTGCTTCGAACTGGCGCGCGGCATCGCAGAGCGCTGCGAGCGCGCGCAGTCCGGCTCGCGCGCCGTCACGCCTTGAGGCGATGCGCGAACTTCTTGCGAAACTTCGCGACTTTGGGCCCGACGACCGCCGCGCAATAACCCTGATTCGGATGCTGCGCGAAGAAGTTCTGGTGATACGCCTCGGCCGGATAGTAGTCATCGCGAAGCGGCGTCACTTCGGTCACGATCTTGCCGCCGTAGACGTCTTCGCGCTGTAGTTCCTCGATGACTTCCTGCGCGATTCTGCGTTGCTCGTCCGAATGCGTGAACACGGCCGAGCGATACTGCGTGCCGACATCGTTGCCCTGACGGTTGAGCTGCGTCGGATCGTGCGTCGCGAAGAAGATTTCGAGAATCTCGCGATAGCCGATGACCTCGGGATCGAACACGACCTTCACGACTTCCGCGTGCCCGGTGTCGCCGTCGCACACCTGCTCGTACGACGGATTCGCCACCTGGCCGCCCGCGTAGCCGGATTCGACGGACTGCACGCCCTCGACCGCCAGAAACACGGCTTCGGTGCACCAGAAACAACCGCCGCCGAGCGTCGCGGTTTCGAGTCTCGCTTGCTGGTTCATGCCTGCTCCTCTCAAGTGCAGCGGCCACGCCGCGGACCATCCATATTGATGCGCGAAGCCGCTTATTCAATGCCGCCGAGCTTACCGGCTTTTGCAAAGCGGCGTTGCCCACATTGCCCGTACTGGCTTATGGCGGCTCGAAGCAGCCGATTCCGCTAGAATCGAGTCAATCTCCAGCTTTTACATGGCTTCAAAAAAGGTTCGTCCGACTCGAGCGCGACATTCAGCACGACACTCGGCCTGTTCGGTGCCAAAAGACCTATTCGATCGCCCACTTGCCCGATGAAACGCGCCAGAACTCCGAACTTCGATCCCACCGCGTTCCGCGCCGCGCTCGGCCAGTTCGCGACCGGCGTCACCGTCATCACCACGCGCACGGATTCCGGCCAGCTTATCGGCATTACGGCGAGCTCGTTCAATTCGGTTTCGCTGGATCCGCCGCTCGTGCTGTGGAGTCTCGCGACGCGCTCGGCGTCGATGCCGGTGTTTCGCGCGAACAGTCACTACGTCATTAACGTGCTGGCCGCTTCGCAACTGGACCTGTGCCGGCGCTTCGCGACGGTGAAGGGCGACCGCTTCGCGGGCGTCTCGCACGCGGCGGGCGACAGCGGCATGCCGGTGCTGGACGGCGCGCTTGCGTGGTTCGAATGCCATAACCGCAGCCGCTACGACGAAGGCGATCACGTGATCTTCGTCGGCGAAGTGGAACGCTGCGGCGTGCGCGAAGACGCGTCGGAGATTGCGCCGCTCGTCTTTCAGGCGGGCGGCTTCCACTCGCTCGGGCCGCTGGAATAACGCCGGCTCAGGCGCCGCGCGCCGGCTGCTCGATGAGCGCGACCGGCACGCCCGCATCGTCCTTCATGGTTTGCAGCACGATGTTCGAGCGGATGTCGATCACGCCCGGCGCTTTATACAGCTTCGTCAGAATGAAATCGGAGTAGTGCTTGAGATTGTGCGCCAGCACGCGCAGCACGTAATGCGTGTCGCCGGTCACGACGAACGCGCCGACCACTTCCGGCCACTCGCGCACGGCCGCCGCGAACTTCTCGTGCCAGTTCTCCTGATCGTTGCGCATGGAGACGTGCACGAACGCCTCCAGTTCGATGCCCAGCCGCTCGCGGTCCAGACACGCGCGATAACTCGCGATCACGCCCTCCTCTTCGAGCAGGCGCATACGCCGCAAGCACGCGGAAGGCGACAGCGAAATGCGCTCCGCGAGGTCCAGGTTGCTGATCCGTCCATCTTCCTGCAGCACAGCCAGAATTCGGCAATCCGTTGCATCGAGCGTGAATCCGGTCACTTTTGAGTCTCCTAGCCCGTTTCCTCGAATTATGTTCTAGCCACAAACCTTTTGGGTGGTTATTTTGCAATCACTTTTCAAGATAACGCGGCTATGATTTGACGCATCTCCCCGCTCTCTGCTAGGCCGCCATGACGCTCATCGACATCTCGCCACCGATTGCCGCCGCGACGCCGGTCTGGCCGGGCGACACGCCTGTCGGCATCGAGCGCGTCTGGCGGATGGAAGCAGGGTCGCCGGTGAACGTCGCGCGCGTCACGCTTTCGCCGCACACCGGCGCGCATGCCGACGCGCCGCTGCACTACGACGAACACGGCGCAGCAATCGGCGAAGTCGCGCTGGAGACGTACATCGGCGCGTGCCGCGTCGTGCATTGCATTGGCGCTGCGCCCGTCGTGACGCCGGAGATGATCGCCGCGCACCTCGGCGACGCGCCGCCGCGCATCCTGATCCGCACGTATGACCGCGCGCCGCTTACCGCATGGGACAGCGCGTTCTGCGCCGTCGCGCCGCACACCATCGACCTGCTGGCGGCGAAGGGCGTGACGCTCGTCGGCATCGACACGCCGTCGCTCGATCCGCAGGAATCGAAGACGATGGACGCGCACCGCCGCATTCGCGCGCACGGCATGGCGATTCTCGAAGGACTGGTGCTCGATGCCGTCGCGCCCGGCGATTACGAACTGATCGCGCTCCCGCTCAAATTTGCGACGCTCGATGCAAGCCCCGTGCGCGCCGTTCTGCGCCCGCTTCCCTGAATCTTCCCCGAACACATGGACTTTTCGATGAAATCTCGTGACGACGCCGCCGCCCTCGACCGCGACGACCCGCTCGCCCGCCTGCGCGACCAGTTCTCGCTCGCCGAAGGTGTCATTTATCTCGACGGCAATTCGCTCGGCGTGCCGCCGAAAGCCGCCGCCGCGCGCGCCGCGAGCGTGATCGGCAGCGAATGGGGCGAAGGGCTGATTCGAAGCTGGAACACGGCAGGCTGGTTCGCGCTGCCGAAGCGCCTCGGCAACAAGCTGAGTTCGCTGATCGGCGCAGAAGAAGATGAAGTCGTCGTGACGGACACGATTTCCGCGAATCTCTTCAAGGTGCTTTCCGCCGCGCTGAAGCTCGCGAACGAGCGCGACCCGAAGCGCCGCGTGATCGTCTCGGAACGCTCGAACTTCCCGAGCGATTTGTACATTGCGCAGGGTTTGATCGAGCAGCTGGATCGCGGATACGAACTGCGTCTCGTCGATGATGCCGCCGAGCTGCCCGCCGCGATCGACGAAAACACAGCCGTCGCGATGATCACGCACGTCAACTACCGCACGGGCTATATGCATGACATGGCCGCGCTCACGGAGACGATTCATCGCGCGGGCGCGCTCGCCGTATGGGATCTCGCGCATTCGGCGGGCGCGGTGCCGGTGGACCTCAACGGCGTCGGCGCGGACTACGCGGTCGGCTGCACGTATAAGTATCTGAACGGCGGCCCGGGATCGCCCGGCTTCGTCTGGGTGCCGAAGCGTCACCAGAATGCGTTCTCGCAGCCGCTTTCCGGCTGGTGGGGCCACAAAAAACCGTTCGAAATGGACCCGGTGTATCGCCCGGACGACGGCATCGGCCGCTTTCTCTGCGGCACGCAGCCGATCGTTTCGATGGCGCTCGTCGAATGCGGACTCGACGTGTTCCTGCAAACCGACATGCAGGCGCTGCGGCGCAAGTCGCTCGCTCTCGGCGATGCGTTCATCGCGCTGGTCGAGGCGCGGTGCGGCGATTTTCCGCTCACGCTCGCGACGCCGCGCGATCACGCACGGCGCGGCTCGCAGGTGAGCTTCGAGCATCCGCACGGCTACGAAGTGATGCAGGCGCTGATTGCGCGTGGCGTGATCGGCGACTATCGCGAACCGGGCATTCTGCGCTTCGGCTTTACGCCGCTCTACACGCGTTTCGTCGATGTGTGGGATGCGGTCGAGGTACTGCGCGACGTGCTCGCGACCGAAAGCTGGCGCGCGCCGGAGTTCGCCGAACGCGCGTCGGTGACCTGAGGACTGAGACGATGAGCGAAACTAAGGGTTGTCCGTTCGGCCACGGCACGGCCGCGGCGCAAGAGAAAGACGGCTGGCACGACGCGCGGCTCGATTTTTCGGATTCGATGAGCTATGGCGACTATCTCGGCCTCGATTCGATTCTGACCGCGCAGCATCCGCTCTCGCCGGATCACAACGAGATGCTGTTCATCGTGCAGCATCAGACGAGCGAGCTATGGATGAAGCTCGCGCTCTACGAATTGCGCGCGGCGCTCGGCGCGGTGCATCGCGATGAGTTGCCGCCCGCGTTCAAGATGCTCGCGCGCGTGTCGCGCATCTTCGAGCAGCTCGTGCAAGCGTGGAACGTGCTCGCGACGATGACGCCTTCCGAGTACACCGCGATGCGGCCGTATCTGGGCGCGTCGTCGGGGTTTCAATCGCATCAGTATCGGCAGATCGAGTTCATGCTCGGCAACAAGAACGCGCAGATGCTCAAGCCGCATGCGCATCGCCCGGACGTTCTCGGCGAGGTGCAGGGGACGCTCGAAGCGCCCTCTTTCTATGACGAAGTGATTCGTCTGCTCGCGCGACGCGGATTCGAAATCGATCCCGCGCGCCTCGAACGCGACTGGACGCAGCCGACCACGCACGACGCGTCAGTCGAAGCCGCGTGGCTCGCGGTGTATCGCGAGCCGTCGAAGCATTGGGAACTGTATGAAATGGCGGAAGAACTCGTCGATCTCGAAGACGCGTTCCGTCAGTGGCGCTTCCGTCATGTGACAACCGTCGAGCGGATCATCGGCTTCAAGCAGGGCACGGGCGGCACGGCGGGCGCGTCGTATCTGCGCAAGATGCTCGACGTCGTGTTGTTTCCGGAGCTCTGGCACGTTCGCACGCTCCTCTGAGCGTTCAACTTCACGCGAGCCGCGCGGCCAGCGCCCGCAGCTTCGGGCCGATGGTTTCGCGAAAATACGCTTCGTCCATCGACGAAGCCGGGCCGCTGCTGCTCAACACGAGCCAGCGGCCATTGCGCTCGTCGCGAAACGGCGCGGCGATCGCGTTGACGTCGTCATGCCATTCGCGGAACGAGTAGCAGCAGCCGTCGCGGGCGTAGTCCTCGATCGCGCGCTCGGCGGCCGCGACGCGCGCCGCGCCCTCCGCTCTCCCCAACTCTTCAAATAACGCCGCCCGCGCGGCCGGCTCCTGCACCGCCAGATAGGCGCGGCCCATCGAGCTCGTGAGCATCGAAAGGCGCGAGCCGGGCGCAAGCCCGAGCGTCAGCGCCGTCTCGCTGCGGATCGTTTCCAGATAAATCATGTCGAGCCCGTCGCGGCAGCCGAGCGACACCGCCGCGCCGATCTCGCGCGCGAGCGCGCGCATGTGCGGCCGCGCGAGTTCGAGCGTGTCCGCGCCCGCGAGCAGCGCGAAGCCCAGCGACAGCACGCCGGTGTCGAGCGCGTACTTGCCGGCGGCTTCGTCGAAACGCAAATAGCCGAGCGTTGCGAGCGTGTACGCGAGGCGATTGACGGTCGCCTTCGGCAAGCCGGTCCGCTCGACGAAATCGCGGTTGGCGAGCAGCGTGTCGCCCGGGCGAAACGCGCGCAACATATCGAGACCGCGTGCGAGCGCGACGACGAACCGCCGCTCGTCGATGCCTTCGGGCGGCGTTTTCGCGGTGGCGTACGAGTTGGAATCGGCTTGCATCGAATGCTAAACTGAGAGTTCATTTTCAGAACATTGTTTCGCACAGCGGAACCAACGTCAAGCGCCGCGCGATGGCGCTTTTCACGACTTGAGGAGAACGCGATGGCCGACGCCGCCCGTTTCAACTGGGAAGATCCGCTGCTTCTGGATCAGCAATTGACCGAAGAAGAACGCATGGTGCGCGACGCGGCGCGTGCCTACGCGCAGGACAAATTGCAACCGCGCGTGATGCAAGCGTTCCGCGAAGAAAAGACGGATCCGGCCATCTTTCGCGAGATGGGCGAACTCGGCCTGCTCGGCCCGACGATTCTGGAGCAGTACGGCGGACCGGGCCTCAACTACGTGAGCTACGGGTTGATCGCGCGGGAAGTGGAGCGCGTGGATTCCGGCTACCGGTCGATGATGTCGGTGCAATCGTCGCTCGTCATGGTGCCGATTCACGCGTTCGGCAGCGAGGCGCAAAAGCAAAAGTATCTGCCGAAGCTCGCGCGCGGCGAGTGGATCGGCTGCTTCGGACTGACGGAGCCGAACGCGGGCTCGGACCCGGCCAGCATGACGACGCGCGCGAAGAAAGTGCAGGACGGCTATTCGCTGTCGGGCGCGAAGATGTGGATCTCCAACTCGCCGATCGCGGACGTGTTCGTCGTCTGGGCGAAGCTCGAAGAAGACGGCCGCGATGAAATTCGCGGCTTCATCCTCGAGAAAGGCTGGAAGGGGCTTTCGGCGCCCGCGATTCACGGCAAGGTCGGACTGCGCGCGTCGATCACCGGCGAAATCGTGATGGACGACGTGTTCGTGCCGGAGGACAACCTGCTGCCGAACGTGCGCGGGCTCAAGGGGCCGTTCACGTGCCTCAATTCGGCGCGCTACGGCATCTCGTGGGGCGCGCTCGGCGCGGCCGAAGCGTGCTGGCATACGGCGCGGCAATACACGCTCGATCGCAAGCAGTTCGGTCGTCCGCTTGCCGCCAATCAGCTGATTCAGAAGAAGCTCGCCGACATGCAAACCGAAATCACGCTCGGGCTGCAAGGCGTGCTGCGCCTCGGCCGTATGAAGGACGAAGGGACGGCGGCCGTCGAGATCACGTCGATCATGAAGCGCAACTCATGCGGCAAGGCACTGGAGATCGCCCGGCTTGCGCGCGACATGCTGGGCGGCAACGGCATTTCGGATGAATTCGGCGTGGCGCGGCATCTCGTCAATCTTGAAGTGGTCAACACGTATGAAGGCACGCACGACATCCACGCGCTGATCCTCGGGCGCGCGCAAACCGGCATCCAGGCGTTCTTCTAAACGCGCAGGCCCCGATTCGCGACAAGGCCGGTCCTGGCACGACCGGCCTTTTTCGTTGATGCGGGCCCGCAGCCGTTTTGTAACTTTCGATGCGCGGCTGAAACTTTTACGGGCCAGATCGTCTCCATGCTGGACAGGAGGCCGGCGTAAGCGAGCGCCCGCCCGCAGCGTGACGGCCGCAAGCGACTGGAACGGAACCTGCATCCGCAAGCCGCTGCAGCAAAGCCTCCTCGTCAGCGATGGCATCTTTGGTTACGATGCCCGTAGCCTCACCGATGGAGCTTTCAATGTCAGATACCAATAAGGAGCGATTCATGTCGGATATCAAAACCGTTCTCGCTGACGCCGAAGACCTGCTCAAGCAAGCCGCTGCCGCCACGGGCGAGCGCGCTTCCGAGCTGCGCGAAAGCGCCATGTCGCGCCTGAAACAAGCCAAGGAAAAAGCCGCCGACGCGCAAGTAGTCGTCGTCGAGCGCGGCCGTAAAGCGGCGCGCGCCACCGACGATTACGTCCACGAGCATCCGTGGGCGTCCATCGGAATCGCGGCGGGCATCGGCATGGTGATCGGTCTGCTCATCAATCGTAAGTAGTCGTTCCATGCTGCCCGCACGCGCGGGCAGCATTTTTTTCGCCGCAATGGCCCGAGGCTTGCTAAATCCCTAACCGATGCGGTCCTCCGGGATCGAATCAGTTCGAACTGCGACGCTCTTATCCGGCGCGCGGCTCGACCTTCGCGCCGGCTCCTTGCTTCGTGCATCGGCCGGGAAATCATCAAGCGGCACCCAACGCGCTCTCGCACCCAAACCATGACGACAGAACGGCTACCGCGCGATACGTCCCCCGGACCCTTGCGCCGCATTGTGAGTTCCGCCTTCGCCATCTTCGAGACCCGGCTGGAACTGATCGGCATCGAGTTGCAGGAAGAAAAAGTCAGGCTGATCGGCGTGCTCTTCCTCGGGCTCGCGGCCATGCTGCTCGCCATGATGGCGCTGATCTCGCTGACAGTGCTCATCGCCATATTCTTTTGGGATACGTATCGTTGGCAGGCGCTCGGCGGCATCACGCTGCTGTATGCGGTGCTCGCCATCGGATGCGGCCTGCGCGCGCGCGGCAAGTTGAGCGATGCACCGCATCTGTTCGACGACACGCTCGACCAGTTCCGCAAGGACCGCGACATGTTCAACTAAGCGCCGCCACGCGACGCCTTTGAACGCGATCCCTTTCTTTTCACGCGAAACTCACTTGCCCGTTCGATCATGAGCCATAACGACGCCACCTCCAGCGCAGCCAAGCAAGAAGTTCAGCAGCAGCTTCGCACGCCCGGCATGCGCACGCTGCGCAAGGAATTGCTGCTTGCGCGCGCGGATGTCGAACGCATGGAACTGCGGCAGGCCACGCACGAATTGCGCGATAACGTCGCGCATCTGCCGCTCATCGGCATGCTCGTGCCGGGAAGCCGCCCTGCCCGACGTGGCATCCGCAATACATCGCCGCGTGGCACTATTGCCGGCGTGCTGGATTCGCTGCTCGGCCGCGGCGGAGCGGGCAAGTTCAGCTTCCTGTTCAAGCAGTATCCGGTGGTCGGATCGCTCGCTTCGCTGCTGTTGACTAAGCCGGTGCGCACTCGCCTGTTGCGCGGCGCGAAGCCGCTCATCAAATGGGGCGGCCTCGGGCTGGCTGCATGGGAAGGCTGGCGCATCTGGCAACAGATGAAGGCCACGAGCGTGGAAACGTCCACCGACGCCGTCGACCCGACCGTTTTCTAGTCGCATAGCCGCATCATCCCTTGCCCGCCCAGCACGCGGTCGATTTGGCCGCGTCGAGGGCCGCTGCGCCATCCGTCAGCCGATTCGAGCGCAAGCCAGTTGCGTCGATGGTGAACACGCCGCATGCGTCGGCCTCCATCGGACCGGGCGACACGGGCGCCGCTTCGATCGCATAACCGCCGTTGGTCGCGGACTCGGGCAAGAGCGCGAGCCGGTAGACCGCTGTGCCGCTCGACGGCGCCTGGTCGATGCCCGCGCTCAGCGCAACGGTGCCCGCTCCGGTCTGGGACAGCCGCGCGCTTTCCACGAACTGCACCGCCTTGAACAGCGCGGCAGCCGCGTCCAGGCGATGCGCTTTCGCGACATGCGACTGATACGCAGGAATCGCGAACGTCGCGATGATCGCCGCGACGCCGAGCGCGATCATCAGTTCGAGTAGGCTGAAGCCCGCGCTTGAAGTCATTCGGCTCATCCTTGGTCCTCCTTAGAATGGTTTCCCCGCGACCCGCCGCCACTGTTGCGTGAAGGTGCCGTTCGTCGAATCGATGCGCAGTTGCAGCCAGGCTTCGGTCTGCGACGTCACGCCGAAGCCGCGCGCCGTGATCAGATACGAGGTCGTCGACGACTGATCGGAGCGCGACCACGTTTCGATCAGGCATTGCGGCGGACGCATCGCGTAAGGCCACGACGCGAATGGCGCGACTGCAATCGCCGACACGCCTTCGAACGACGCCTTCAGCCGCCAGCGTGCCGGCTCCTGATCGACCGCTCCTATCGCCGGCAACGCCGCCGACAGCATGTGGCTGCATCCAATGAGCGCGCTGTCCGCCGCATGGAACGCCTGCACGCGCTCGCGCGCCGCGACGGTCGTGCGCGCCGCCACGAGCGACGTTTGCAGCCATGCGCTCGCCGTGACGAGGATGATCGCAGCGAGTAGCAGGACAATGGGTAGCGCCGTGCCGCGAGACAACGCGCGACGGTTCATGCCGCGCCTCCTTGATTCGCCGAAACTGAATTGCGAATCTGCACACGACGCCAGAACGCCTGGTGCAAGCGCGCATCGTCGGCGACGGCGGGCGCGCCGGTGCAATCCACGTAGTTCGTGCGGCGCTGTCTCGCGGCCGCAAAGCCTCGCACGAGCACGCACAGGTCGGCGGCGCGAAGATCGGGCCAACGGTCGCGCGGGATCGCGGACGCATCCACCGCGCTTGACGCGCCCGCTAGCCAGTACAAAACCCGAATGCGCTCGATGCCTTCGACCAGCGGCTGCGCCTGCTTGCCACTGCCCTCGCAATACAGTTCCGGCTCGCCCGTCGACGCGCTGGCCTTCGCATAGAAGCGGTTGCCGACGAAGGCATCCGCCACCGACTGGCCGATGCAATCCGTCGGCGCGCCCGCCGATGTCGGCCACGTCGAAACCGTGTCGGCTGCATAGCGCACCTGCACGCCGTCGGACCGGCTCGTCAGCGACTCGCACGACGCCGCCGTATCCGCCCCGACCACGCGCGCCTGCGAGCAGCCGAATAGCGCGGCATCGGCGCGCGTTGCCCCGAAGCCCGCCATCTGGATTTGCTGCGCGATGAGGTCGAGCGCGGACACGCCGGCGTCGTGCATGCGCGCGGCGTCGGTGGCCCGGTCGAATGCCGCGCGCTGACCGCGATACAGCGACAGCATGGCCAGCACAATCAACATGCCGAGCGCGAGCGATATCGCGAGTTCGACGAGCGTGTGGCCGCGGGCGGGAAAAGAACGCGGCGTCATCGCGCGAACGCCACGGCAATGCACGACGCGAGCGGCTTCACTTGCGGCTCGGGGCACGGATCGGCGTGGTCGTCGGCGTGCCAGCTGACGGTCGCGAGGCGCACGCCGTCTGCGCGGTCGAGCACGGCGACATCGCCATCCGGCAAGGTCGAGGACGCTATCGCCTGCCATTGCGACAGGACCGCCGCGCGATCCGCGTCGCTGCGAATGCCTTCCGCGACCGAATCGGCGATGAGCGTCGCGCGCTCGCGCAGCAACGCGAGCCGCTCGCCCCTCGCGAGCGCGCTTTGCACCGCGACGATTCCGAGCGCCGTCACGGCGGCGAGCGCGAGCGCGATCATCACTTCCATCAGCGAATCGCCGCTTTGCGTCGTCTTCATGCCGATGCTCCGCAGCCGCCCTGCGTGATGCGCGGCCGCCCGCCCGCCGCGATGCGAATGCAGCGGCGCGCTGCGGCATTGCCAGCGGGATCGGCGCCGCGCGGGGAAAAGTCGAAGCTGCGAAAGCCGCCGATCACCTGACCCGACGGCGGCGTGAACGCGAGATCGGTTGCCGCGCCCGCGATGGCGATGGAAGACATGGCCGGTTCGACGCGCAGCAGCGCCGGCACGCCGTCGCGATCGACATAGAGCGCCCAGCCGCAAGACCAGTCCGTGACGCCTCCATCGCAGCCTTTGCCGGATGCGAGGCAGTGGCGCGCGGCGTCGATCCGGCACAGCGTGACGCGCGCACCGCGCCGGAGCGCTTCGGCGCGTGCGAGCGAAAGCGTCGAAAAGAACGAGCGCGCCCGGGCATCGACCTGATCGCGCATCTGCCAGGCGAAGAACGACGGCGCGGAGAATGTCGCGATGATCGCCATGACGGCCAGCACGACGCACAGTTCGACCAGCGTGAAGCCGCTTAAGCCGGCTAAGTGAGCGCGATTCATCTGCATCCCTGAACGATTCGAGTTGAAGAACGCCGAATCTATCGGGAAGCAACTCGCGCCGCCATTAGCCGAACGGCCTAGTGTTCAGGCCGGTTTTCGGCAGGCAGACTTTGCGCGGGAATGCGAGAAAACCTTGCGGAGGGCGAATGCAGAACGAATCAACGCTTACGGGAAGCGGATTTCTTGGGCGCGGCGCGGCGGAATTCCTCGAGCACGTCTTCGAACTCGGATACGTCCTCGAAGCGTTTGTAGACGGAGGCGAACCGCACGTAGGCAATGGTGTCGAGCTGGCGCAATTCGTTCATCACCAGCTCGCCGAGACGCTCGCTCTGCACTTCGCGCTCGCCGCTGCCGAGCAGCTGATATTCGATGCGCGCAACGGCTGCGTCGATGGCGTCGGCCGCGACTGGGCGCTTGCGCAGCGCGAGCTTCATGCTGGCGACGATCTTGCGCCGGTCGAACTCGGTGCGGCTGCCGTCTTTCTTGACGACGGACGGCAGCGCAAGCTCCACGCGCTCGTACGTGGTGAAACGCTTGTCGCACGCAGGACAGCGCCGACGCCGCCGGATGGCTGCGCCGTCCTCCGACACGCGGGAATCGACGACCTGAGTGTCTTCGTGTCGGCAGAACGGGCAGCGCATCGCGGCGTGTCTCGGGGCTTGGCTAGAGGATTAACGGTAGACCGGGAAACGCTTGGTCAGGTCGGCCACTTGGGCGCGCACGCGCTCGATGGTCGCCTGGTCTTCCGGATTGTCCAGCACGTCCGCGATCAGGTTGCCGACGATTTCGGCTTCCTTCACGCCGAAGCCGCGCGTGGTCATGGCGGGCGAACCGAGACGCACGCCGCTCGTGACGAACGGCTTTTCGGGATCGTTCGGGATCGCGTTCTTGTTCACCGTGATGTGCGCGGCGCCGAGCGCGGCTTCCGCGGCCTTGCCCGTGATCTTCTTCGCGCGCAGGTCGACCAGCATCACGTGGCTTTCGGTGCGGCCCGACACGATGCGCAGTCCGCGCTTGACGAGCGTCTCGGCCAGCACGCGAGCATTGTCGATCACGGCTTGCTGATACGTCTTGAACTCGGGCGCGAGGGCTTCCTTGAACGCGACGGCCTTGGCGGCGATCACGTGCATCAGCGGGCCGCCCTGAATGCCGGGGAAGATGGCCGAATTGATCTGCTTCTCGAATTCTGCCTTCATCAGGATGACGCCGCCGCGCGGGCCGCGCAGGCTCTTGTGCGTGGTCGTCGTGACGAAGTCCGCGTGCGGCACGGGGTTCGGATAGAGGCCCGCGGCGACGAGACCGGCGTAATGCGCCATGTCGACCATGAAGTAAGCGCCGACGCTCTTCGCAATCTTCGAAAGACGCTCGAAGTCGATGCGCAGCGCGAACGCCGACGCGCCCGCGACGATCAGCTTCGGCTTGTGTTCCTTGGCGAGCGCCTCGGTCTTTTCGTAATCGATGTCTTCGGCTTCGTTCAGGCCGTAGCTGACGACGTTGAACCACTTGCCCGACATGTTCACCGGCGAGCCGTGCGTGAGGTGCCCGCCTTCGGCGAGGCTCATGCCCATGATCGTGTCGCCCGGCTTCAGGACGGCGAAGAACACGCCCTGATTCGCCTGCGAGCCGGAGTTCGGCTGCACATTCGCGGCTTCGGCGCCGAAAAGTTGCTTCACGCGGTCGATGGCCAGCTGCTCGACGATATCCACGTACTCGCAACCGCCGTAATAGCGCTTGCCCGGGTAGCCTTCCGCGTACTTGTTCGTGAGTTGCGAACCCTGCGCGGCCATGACGGCCGGGCTCGTGTAATTTTCCGAGGCGATCAGCTCGATGTGCTCTTCCTGTCGGCGGTTTTCCTGCTCGATGGCCTTGAGCAATTCGGGATCGACTTTGGCAAGGGTACTTTCGGCTCTGTCGAACATACGTTTTCCGTGAGATCAAAACAGGTTGACCGGATCGCGCGGGCGCACGAAAGGCTGGACACCGATGAAGTCCAGACGCGGCGGATGAGGGAAGAATCCGGTTTCGCGGAACGGACAGCCACCGGCAACGCAGCGACGGCGCGCGGATCTCAGCTGCCCAGGCGAACGGCAAAACGACGCTCCGCGCTTCCTAGTGGGTCGTTCCACCTTGAATCCGTAGATTCTATCGCCAGTCACGCGGGGTTTGAGCGTTGTAGTTTAATGGGCGGCCGGGCTTTAGGCAACCGGCCTCCGGACCCCTTCGCGCCCCTCTTTTGCGGTGCGTGGCTGCGCCCGGAAGCACGGTCGTTCGCGTGCGCGGTCGCTTGCCGCCTGGCATCAATGGAAGTACCCTTTGCGCCGTTGCCGGACGCGTGCCTGTGCGCCGCCCGGTTCGGCCTATCGCTTATCTCCAATCGGAGCTCGACCATGATCGTCTTCGTCACCGGCGCGTCAGCCGGCTTCGGCGCCGCTATCGCGCGCGCTTTCGTCAACGGCGGCCATCGCGTCGTCGCGGCGGCGCGTCGCAAGGAACGCCTCGACGCGCTGTCGAAGGAACTCGGCGACGCCTTGTTGCCCGTCGAAATCGACGTGCGCGACGAAAGCGCCGTGCGAAACGCGATCGCTTCGCTGCCTGACGGCTTCGCGCAGATCGACGTGCTCGTGAACAACGCCGGCCTCGCGCTCGGTCTCGAGCCCGCGCAACGCGCGAACTTCGACGACTGGAAGAACATGATCGACACGAACTGCGCCGGTCTCGTCGCCGTCACACATGCTGTTCTGCCGGGCATGGTCGAGCGCAATCGCGGCCACGTGTTCAATCTCGGCTCCGTAGCCGGCTCCTATCCTTATCCAGGCGGCAACGTCTACGGCGCGACCAAGGCGTTCGTGCGGCAGTTCAGCCTGAACCTGCGCGCCGATCTCGCGGGCACTGCATTGCGCGTGACCGATATCGAGCCGGGCCTGTGCGGCGGAACCGAGTTCTCCAACGTGCGCTTCAAGGGCGACGACGACAAGGCCGCGTCCGTCTACAAGGACGTGCAGCCGCTCACGGCCGAGGACATCGCGGACACGATCTACTGGATCGCCACGCGGCCGGCGCACGTGAACATCAACACGATCGAACTGATGCCGGTCGCGCAGACGTTCGGACCGTTGCAAATTCACCGCGGCTGAGCGGCAAACTGCCTGAGGATTTGGCGAGCACTTAGCGGGTTCCGGTAAAATGCCGCGGATGAATATCTGTCAAAAAGCGAGCCGCAGCGGTCTGAGAAGGCCCGGCGCAAGCGGGGCGGCGCGCAGGTGAGCAATCCGTCCGTTTTCGAATGGCCGATTCGCGTGTACTACGAGGACACCGACGCCGGCGGCATCGTTTTCTACGCGAATTACCTGAAGTTCTTCGAGCGCGCGCGTACCGAATGGCTGCGCGCGTGCGGAATCGACCAGCAGCGCCTCGCGGAATCAGACGGCATCGTGTTCGTCGTGAAAAGGACGTCCGTCGATTATTCAGCGCCCGCGCGTCTCGACGACGTGATCCGCGTCGTCAGCCGTATCGAGCGGCTGGGGCGCGCGTCGGTGGACTTTCATCAGGAAGCGTGGCGCGACGGCGTGCTGCTCGCGAGCGGCGAGATTCGCGTGGCGTCGGTGGATCGCGCATCCATTCGGCCCGCCGGCATTCCGGCAGCCGTCCTCGACGGACTCCGGCGCGGCCCTCCTGCGGCGCAGTCAGCCGATGCACCCATCGCGCCGCATGGCGGATTCAGCCGTGGTTAGCAGAGCAAGACAATCGAGAAAGAGCCGGCAAAGGCGCGGCTTTCGTTCCGTTCACATCTCATTCACGAAAGCCTGACGCTCCGACCGGACGCCGTTTTCCGGGAAGTAACAGCGGACCTTTATGAACAATACACAAGACCTGTCGATCGTATCTCTCGTCGTCCATGCCAGCGTGCTCGCGCAGGCCGTGATGGCGCTCTTGCTGGTTCTGTCGCTTCTGTCGTGGACCTTCATCTTCCGCAAGTGGTTCGCCATTCGCCGCGCGCGTGCGCAGACGGAGCGCTTCGAACGAGATTTCTGGTCGGGCGGCGACCTTCAGGCGCTGTATCAGAGCGCGGCGAACAACCGTCACACCATCGGCGCGCTCGAGCGTATCTTCGAGTCGGGCATGCGCGAATTCCTGAAGGGCAAGGAGCGCCGCATCACCGATCCGAGCGCGATTCTCGACGGCTCCCGCCGCGCGATGCGCGCCGCGTTTCAGCGCGAAATGGACGTGCTGGAAGCGAACCTCGCGTTCCTTGCTTCGGTCGGGTCGGTGAGTCCGTATATCGGCTTGTTCGGCACGGTCTGGGGCATCATGAATTCCTTCCGCGGTCTCGCCAACGTGCAACAGGCGACGCTCGCGAACGTCGCGCCGGGCATCGCCGAGGCGCTCGTCGCCACCGCGATCGGCCTGTTCGCCGCGATTCCCGCCGTGGTCGCGTACAACCGCTACGCGCACGACATCGACCGGCTGGCGATCCGCTTCGAGACCTTCATCGAAGAGTTCTCGAACATCTTGCAGCGTCAGGCGCACTAACAGGAGTCCGCGATGGCAGGCCCGATCCGTTCCAGCATGCGCGGCAGTTCGCGCCGCGCGATGGCCGACATCAACGTCGTGCCGTATATCGACGTGATGCTCGTGCTGCTCGTCATCTTCATGGTGACCGCGCCGCTCGTGTCGCCTTCGATCATCAATCTGCCGACCGTCGGCAATGCGCAGCCGCAGGAACAGCAGCCGCCGCTCGTCATCAACATCAAGGCGGACGGCAGCATGAACGTGCGCTACAAGGAAGAAGGCGGCGCGACCCAAGAGCAGAAAATGACGAAGGGCGATCTCAACGCATTCGTGCTCAATCGTCAGGAATCGCACCCGGATCAGCCGGTCGTGATCGCGGCGGACAAGACGGTGAAGTATGAAGTCGTCATGGACGTGATGTCCGATATGAAAGCGCGCGGCGTGAAGCGCGTTGGATTGCTCGTCAAATCGCAATGATCGATCGTCGCACCGGCCAGCCCCAGCAGGCGCGCGCGCGTTCCGCGCGGCCCATCCGTCCGCCTCGCGAGCGAGGCACGGGCAAGGCGTTCGCGCTCGCGGCCGTCATGCATTTGCTGCTCGGCTGGCTGCTCTATCACGGCATCAACTGGCAGAACAACACGCCGGCCGGCGCCGAAGCCGAAATCTGGACCGACATTCCCGACATGTCCGCGCCGACGCCGCGCCCCGCTCCTCCGCCGCCCGCGCCTGCAAAGGCGCAGCCCGCGCCGCCGCCCGCGAGAGACGAGCAGGCGGACATCGCGTTGCAGGAGAAAAAGCGCAAGCAGCAGGAAGCCGCCGCGCGCGAGGCGCAACTTGCCGAGCAGCGTCGCGAGCAGCAGCAAGCGCAGCAGCAGGCGCAGCAAGAAGCGGAGGCGAAACGTCAGCAGCAACTCGCCGCGCAAGCGGCCGCAGCAGCCGCGGCGCAGAAGGCGATGCAAGACAAGCAGAAACAGATCGAGAAGCAGCGTCAGGCGGAACTGCAGAAGCAACAACAGCAAGCCAAGGCGCAGCAAGAGAAGGAACGTCAGCAGCAAGCCGAGGCGCAGAAGGCGGAACAGCTCAAGGCCGAGCAACAGCAGGCGCAGAAGGAAGCCCGCGCGAAGGCCGACGCCGAAGCGAAAGCCAAGGCGCAGGCAAAGGCGAAGGCCGATGCGGAAGCGAAAGCGAAGGTCGACGCCGAGCGCCGTGCGCGGCTCGCCGCGCTGCAAGGCCAGTTGGGCGGCGGCACGAGTTCGAGCGGCGAAGGCCTCGCGAAGAGCGGCACGGGCCGGGGCGCGGGCGGCAACGCGACGTCGCCCGGCTATGCCGAGAAGGTGCAGCGGCGCGTGCGGCCGAATATCGTCTGGGCCGGTGAGACCGCAGGGCTCGAAACCGTCGTGTCGGTCCGTTGTTCGCCGTCGGGCACGCTGCTCTCGGCGAGCATCAGCCGGTCGAGCGGCAACGAGCAATGGGATCAGGCGGCGCTTCGCGCGGTGCAGCGTTCGGACCCGATGCCCGTCGATGTCGACGGCAAGGCGCCCGATCATTTCACCATCACGCTGCGGCCGGCTGGAGGCTGATTCGGCCAGCGTGCGAGGCGCTTTGCGCTGGGAACGAATCGTGCAACCGGGGGTCTGTTCTGCATTCCCCAGACACTTGAAAACGCTTTTTTCGGAACCTAAACAGCATGAGTTTGATGACGAAGCTTGGCCTGAGAACGCTGGTCGCATCCTGCCTGATCGCAGCCGGCACTGCCGCACACGCCCAGTTGAACGTGCTCGTCACCGGCGTCGGTTCGACTCAGTTCCCGATCGCGACGGCCAATTTCGCCAACGAGGCGAACTCGCCGCAGCAGATCAGCGCGATCATTCGTCAGGACCTGCAGAGGAGCGGCAAGTTCACGAACATCGACGCGGGCAGCACGCCGGTTTCGGAGACCGAATCCGTCGATCTGGGCGCGTGGAAGGCCAAGGGCGCGGACGCGTTCGTGTCGGGCAGCGTCACGCGCCTGTCGAACGGCCAGTACGAAGTGCGCTTTCGCCTCTATGACACGGTGAAGCAGCAGAATCTCGGCGGCCTGTCGCTCGTCAGCGCGGAAAGCGGCCTGCGCATGAGCGCTCACAAGATTGCGGATTACATCTACGCCAAGCTGCTCGGCGGCCGGGGCGTGTTCGCCACGCGCTTGTCGTATGTCATCCAGACGGGCGGGCGCTATCAGTTGCAGATTTCGGATTCGGACGGACAGGACGCGAAGATCGCCCTTTCCAGCCCGGAACCGATCATCTCGCCGGCATGGTCGCCGGACGGCACGAAGGTCGCGTACGTGTCCTTCGAGAAGAAGAAGCCCGTCGTCTACATTCACGACCTGCCGACGGGACGCCGCATCGTCGTGTCGAATCAGAAGGGCAACAACAGCGCGCCGGCGTGGTCGCCTGACGGCCGCAAGCTCGCGGTCGCGCTGTCGCGCACCGGCAATACGCAGATTTTCGAAGTCAACGCGGACGGCACCGGCCTGCGCCGTCTGACACAAGGCAGTTCCATCGATACCGAGCCGGCCTACTCGCCCGATGGCAACTCCATCTACTTTACGAGCGATCGCGGCGGCCAACCGCAGATCTACAGAATGCCGGCGGCGGGGGAATCTGCCGGCGCGGCCCAGCGGGTCACGTTCACGGGCAGCTACAACACGAGCCCGCGCGTGAGCCCGGACGGCAAGCAACTCGCGTACATTTCGCGCACCGGCGGCGGCTTCAAGCTGTATTTGCAGGACCTCGGGTCCGGCACGGCAACGGGGCTGACCGACACGACGCATGACGAATCGCCGAGCTTCGCGGCGAATGGTCAGTACATCCTCTACGCCACCCAAGTGAACGGACGTGGCGTGTTGGCAGCCGTGTCGACCGATGGTCGCACGCGGCAAGTCTTGTCCGTACAGGGCGGCGCGGTGCGCGAGCCGTCCTGGGGTCCGTTCATGCAATAAGTCCAGCAATACGTTTCACCTACAACGTTCAGCTACAACACAAGGAGAGGTACCATGATGTCGAAACTCCGTATCGGCCTGGCAGTTGCAATGGTCGGCGCATTGGCCGCGTGTCATTCGGGCGTGAAGCTCGATGAAGGCGCAAACAAGGGTGCGGTGAGCACGCAGCCCAACCCGACGGACGTGAAGCAAGTCAACATCGACCCGCTGAACGATCCGAACAGCCCGCTCGCCAAGCGCAGCATCTATTTCGACTTCGACAGCTATGCCGTGAAGGACGACTATCAGCCGCTGCTGCAACAACATTCGTCGTATCTGAAGAGCCATCCGGAGCGTCACGTCCTGATTCAGGGCAACACCGACGAACGCGGCACGAGCGAGTACAACCTCGCGCTCGGCCAGAAGCGCGCGGAAGCCGTGCGTCGCGCGATGTCGCTGATGGGCGTGGCCGATTCGCAGATGGAAGCCGTGAGCCTCGGCAAGGAAAAGCCGACGGCGACGGGTCACGACGAGTCGTCGTACGCGCAGAACCGCCGCGCGGATCTCGTGTACCAGCAGTAATCGAACTAACGTAACCAGTCACGGGTGAGTCGCCCTATGTTGTATCGCTTTCCCTTGCTGCGCGCTGCCGCAGCCGCGTGTGTAGTTGGTTCGGCAATGCTCGGCGTGCCCGCGCACGCCGGCGTCTTCGACGACAACGAAGCGCGCAAAGCCGTGCTCGATCTGCGCACCAAGACCGATGGCCTCACGAATCAGTTGCAGGCTGCGCAGCGCACGATCCTCGATCAGCAGAATCGCCTCGACCAGCTGAATCAGCAGCTCGCGACGGTTCGCGGCCAGAACGAGGACCTGGCGAACCAGGTGGCCACGCTGCAAAAGCAGCAGAAGGACTATTACGCCGATCTCGATACGCGCTTGAAGAAGTTCGAGCCGCAGCAGCAGACCATCGACGGCGTGACGGGTTCGGTGCAGCCCGGCGAGACGGAAGCGTTCAACGCAGCGTCGACCGAGTTCCGTAACGGTGATTACAAGAGTGCCGCGGCGTCGTTCAAGGCGTTCGTCGCGAAGTACCCGCAAAGCCCGTATCAGCCGACCGCGCAGTACTGGCTCGGCAACGCGTTGTATGCGCAGCGCGACTACAAGGGCTCGACCGCGATCTGGCAGAATCTGGTGAAGACGTACCCCACGCATCCGCGAGCACCCGAAGCGTTGCTCGCAATCGCGAATAACCAGATCGAACAGGGCCAGAAATCGGCTGCGAAGCAGACGCTCCAACAGATCATCTCGCAGTATTCGGGCACTGAAGTCGCGCAGACGGCGCAAAGCAAGATGTCGCAGGTGAAGTAAGCGGAGCTTTCGGGCTTCTCCGGTTCCGCGCCTCTCGTTGAAGAACGCTCGCGGGCACGCATGCCGCGGGCGTTTTTCTTGAGCGGGTTATGGCGATATACGGTTGACAGTATTCGAGATCGCCGCTTATAATTTCGCCTCTTTCGGGTCGTTAGCTCAGCTGGTAGAGCAGCGGACTTTTAATCCGTTGGTCGCAGGTTCGAATCCCGCACGGCCTACCAAAGATCAAGAAGGGCCTGCCGTCTCGGCAGGCCCTTTTTCTTTGCCTAATGCGGGCAAACAGCGCTTTGCCGGAAATCTACTGGAACGCGATCACGCGAGCCAAGCCGATTGACCTTGCTTTGAACCGCATCGGACATTCGTCGCGCAACGCGGCAACCACTGCCCTGTGGGAATGCGCCGCCGAGTCGGCGAACTCATTCACCGCACATTCCACACTCGCAGCAAGCCCAACAATGGAGCCGACACATCGAATCGGAAATCGACTGCGGCGCCAATATCGACAGCCTACCTCTCAGACTAGATATCGGCCACTTCCGACACCGGAAGGAAAGCAGTCCTCCGAAGTGATCGCAAGGCGCGAGGCATAACCGAACCGCCAACGTTGAGATCACCGCCGTCGGTCGATTGAATAAGGTCAGCCGCCATCAGAGAAGCGTTCAGCTTTCCTTTCGACGCCTCGGACCAAGAGTTGACTTCGCATGTCCGCACTTTTGGCGGCTGCTTTGGTATCGCGTCGGCGCAATCTCACTGCAAAGGGGCAATGTCCAATATCAAAGTCAAGGTAAGTCTTTGCTATATTGCTCGCCATACGATTCGAAAGAAAATAATCACAGGCGCTTCCGGTTATGCGTACCGCCGAATCGCCTCGCCAACTTTCGGAGTTGATATGCCCGAGGGAGTTGCGACACGGAATGTTCAAACGCCCCGCTCCGCACGATTGAATCGTTGGAGCCTTTGTTGGCTGGGCTTAATGCTTTGGTTTCTCTCCAACGCCATTCACGCAGGCGAGCCGTGGCGAGTCGTCATTCTTCCGGGCGCCGATCCTACGCAGCCAGCGGTAGCCATCCAAATCCGAGCGCTGCGTAGCGCGCTGACCGCTGCTGCACCGGATGGCGTCGAGTTCTACACCGATTCGCTCGATGAATTGCGATTCGACAGCAGCGACTTGACTCCACAGTTTCTCGCGCTCCTCAAGAAGAAGTATGAGAACAAACGAATCGATTTGGTTATTGGCATCGCCGACTTCGCGCTCGACTTCACCACGCGATACCACACGGACATCTGGCCCAAGGCATCCATTCTGATTACAAGTATCGACGAGAGCCGCGTCGCCCGAATACCTCCGGATTTTGCCTATATTGCCTGGCATTTCGACGCCGACAATACGATTGCACTGGCGGAAGCCATCCAGCCGCACGCGACGCAACTCGTCATCGTGGCGGGAAACAGCAATTTCGACGATTTCACCGCGCGGCTCGCCGAACAGGCGGCTCGCTCGCGCCGTTCCCGAAATTGGGACGTCAAGGTTTGGAGCGGACTGACACTGAACGAATTGCAAGGCCGGCTGAATGCACTCGACGCGTCCACCGCAGCGGTCGTCTACACGACGATGTATCGCGACCGTGAGGGTCGAACCTTCTTCCCATTCGAAGTCGTCGCTCCGATTGCGCGTGCGTCGCGTGCTCCGATCTACGGCTGGTATCCGACCTACCTCGATCAAGGCTTGATAGGCGGCGCGGTTATCAGCTACGAGGATAACGGACGTCGCGCCGGCGGTCTTGCCGCGTCTATTTTGCTGGGCAAAGTATCGGCTCATGGTGCGACCTTGCCCACGATGCGCTCTCGTTGCATCGTCGACCGAACTCAGTCCGACAGGTTGGCGATCCACTCCTCCCTGATCCCGGACGACTGCGAGCAAATCAACGTTCCTCCATCGCTCTGGAATCAGTATCGGGGCACCGTCCTCTTCGTGGCCGCCGTGGTGGGACTACAAGCTTTGACCATCGCCGCCCTGCTCTGGCAGCATCGCAAGCGAAGATTCGCGGAAGAAGCGGCAACGGTACGTGCCAACGAACTAGCCAGAGCCGCGCGCATTTCGTCTGCCGGTGAACTGAGCGCCTCGATTGCGCACGAAGTCGGTCAGCCGCTAGGCGCCATTCTTAGCAATGCCGATGCGGCCGGGTTGATCTTGGAGCATGGCGAGCCCGAAGTGCCCGAACTTCAGCAGATCCTCGCCGACGTGCGCCGCGATGCAGCGCGCGCAAGTCAGGTCGTACAGCGCTTGCGCGATTTGCTGCGAAAGCAGCCCGTCGAGTTCATCGAGCTCAACTTGAATTCGACCGTCGAGGAGACACTGACCTTGTTGGCCCCCGAGGCTCGGCGGCGCCGTATCGCAATCGAGTCGGAGCTCGCACCGGCTTGTCCTGACATCGTTGGCGACCGGATTCAGCTTCAGCAGGTCCTTCTCAATCTCTCAGTCAATGCGATGGACGCAATGCATGAGACGGAACACACAGAGCGCCTTCTCACGATACTGACGCGGCCCGGCGAACACGGCATCGAACTGACCGTCGCGGACCGCGGTCACGGCATCCCCGAAGCCATGCGATCGACGCTCTTCGACTCTTTCGCCACCACTAAGCCTCATGGCATGGGTCTTGGACTCTCGATTGCGCGGACCATCGTCGAGCTTCATGGCGGCACCATCGTAGCTCGCTCCAGAGAAGGGGGTGGCAGTGAATTCGTGGTATGGCTTCCCTCTGCATCGAGAAGCCGATTCCGCGCGCAGCACAAGCCAGATCGCAACGCGGCGCGCGAAACGTAACAAAGACAGCGTGGTCGAACGCGGACTTCAAGGCTCTGCAATGGTGAACCAGAAGTCGAATTTGTCGAAGTTTCCTAGCATGTCTTTGAATTTGGCCGAGTCTCCGTCGATCCTGACCTGACCGCTTTCAGCGAGGTTGCCGAGCTTGACCTTTCCGAGGGCGATGTCGTCAAGCGTCGTGCGATTCAACGTGACGGTGCCGTCCACCTTGTCGAGCTGCTTGTTCTTTCGGTAATTCATCACCCCATTCTTAAGCGTCAACACATACTGCTCTTTCGTGTCCGGGAAGTTCAGGTTGTAGACATATGACTTCGCGCCCGCTCTGGGTCCGTCGAGGTGAATGGCTAGGAAGTCGAGGAACATGTCGGTGGTCATACCGCGAATGATGTCTGGCGAACTCGTATTGGGCGTCGCCGCCTTTTGTACCCCGCCGCGCAACTCCTGCGCGCCCGAGAGATAAAAGTTGCGCGCCGGGCCTGACTCGGCCTGATAGCCGAGTTGCTCCAGCGCGTCCGCTTCGACGTTGCGCGCCTCACGGTTCTGAGGATCGGCAAAGACGACCTTGTTCGCGACGGTCGCAGCCCAGCGATAATCTCCTTGCTTGTAGGCGGCCTTCGCCGTATCGACCATCTTGGTGGCGCCGACCATCGCGACGTACTTCTTAGCCTCCTCTGCGGGCGGATACGGATTGAAGTTCGCCGGGTTGCCGTCCCAGAATCCGAGATAGAGTTGGTATGTCGCTCGGACGTTGTGCCTGAGATCACCGTAATAGCTTCGGTTGTAGAACTCCTTGGCGAGGCTGTCGGGTAGCTTGAACTGCTCGGCGATCTCGTTCATCGTCAGACCCTGGTTGGCCATGCGCAGCACCTGGTCGTTGATGTACTTGTACAGATCGCGCTGCTTCTCGAGATGCTCAACGACGCGCTGATTGCCCCACTGCGGCCAATGGTGGCTGCCGAACGACACCACGGCATCGCTGCCCCACATGTCGATGGTTTCATCCAGCGTGCTCGTCCATTTCTGTGCGCTGCGCACCTTTGCCCCGCGCAGCGTGAGAAGGTTATGCAGCGTGTGATTGGCGTCCTCCGCCAGGTCGATCGCCTTGAACTGCGGGAAGTAGAAGAGCATCTCCGCGGGCGCTTCGGTGCCGGGCGCCATCTGGAAAACAACGTCGATGCCGTCGATTGTCATCTTGTCGCCAGTCTTCCCGATGATCTTGTTAGGCGCGAAGAGCGTGATCGTGCCCGCCGCGGTCGTGAGTCCGAGACCGCCGCCGACTGTCCCTTCGGGGTTCTTCGGCAGCAGATTGCCGTACATGTATGACGCGCGCCGGCTCATCACATTGCCGGCGAAGACATTCTCGCTGACGGCTTCCTCCATGAACCCTTCGGGAGCGACGACCGGGATCTTGCCCGAGCGCGCGTCCGCCTCGTCGACAACCGCTCGAATGCCGGCGAAGTGATCGACGTGCGAATGCGTGAAGATTACGCCGGTCACGGGCAATCGCTCGACCTTGTCGTTGACCAGATCGAGCGCAGCCTTCGCGGTCTCGGTGGAAGTCAACGGATCGATGACCACCCAGCCCGTCTTTCCGCGAATAAAAGTCATGTTCGCGAGGTCGATGTTGCGCACCTGATAGATGCCATCGACCACCTTGAAGAGTCCGCGCGTGGACAGTAGCTCCGACTGTCGCCATAGGCTGGGATTCACGGTGGCCGGAGCCGGACCGTTCCCGTGCAGAAAGTCATACTGAGAAAGATCGATGACGGTGTTGCCAGCGGCGCCTTTTATCACGGCACTCGGCAGATCGGCGATGAACCCGCGACGCACGTCTTCGAAATCTTGCGTGTTCGAGAACGGCAGATAGTCTGCGACCGCCTGGTTGGCCTTGCGCGTGGCGTCGGTCGCGGGATTGGGCGCGGCGCTCGTCATGTTCCCTGTCGCGTCAAAAGCCATGATGGCGAGTGCGGCCAGCCAGCTGAGTTTCGTGGACATGTTCTACCCCTGTTGGAAAGAACGACGTTCAGAATCATTCACGTCAACGATGGTGTGCGCCATAGGGATATCGGGCAACGGCTGTTGCCCCCGGGGGCAATCGGTCCGCAGCCGAGGTTGGATTGCCCCCGAGGGCAATTGCATTGCCCGTCTTCCCAATATCACGGCTGGTCATCTGGTGAGACACTTGGAGACAAACCGTTCTTCGACGTCCGAGATGCGCCCATCAGACGAACAGCCGAATGGCACCGTGAGCACCGGATTCGAGCATCCTTCTCGAGCGTTGACGATGCAGCCTTTCGCCAACAGCGACGAATTGGTCCGATACGCTTCAAACGTACGGGCGCCGCTACGCGCGCATGTTCAAGCCCTGACTCCCACGGGCCCGGAAGGAGGCAAGCGTGCCAGAACTGGTTAGCCATCCGATTGTTTTTCTCGTGCTCACCTTGTTCGTCATGTCAGCCGCCGCCTACTTTGGCTCGCTATTGCGCCGAGCGCGACCGATGGCAGACGACATGCGCGAGCACTTCGGCGTTGTGCAGTCGGCGGCTCTCACCCTTCTTGCTCTGGTCATCGGTTTCAGCCTGTCCATGGCGGTGGGCCGCTACGATCAGCGCAAGAACCTCGAGGAAGAGGAAGCGAATGCTATCGGGACGGAGTTGCTGCGTGCGGAACTGTTACCGGCGGCGCAGGCTTCTGAGATCCGTACGCTTTTGCCGCAGTACGCCGCTCAGCGAATCAGCTTTTATCAGACCGGTGACGGCGATGAACTGCAGCAAATCAACACGGCGACGGCTCGCTTGCAATCCAGCCTTTGGACGGCCGCTCGCTCCGGTGCGAATGCGCAACCAGGCCCGCTCTCTGCACTCGCAATCGCTGGCATGAACGACGTCATCAATACGCAGGGTTATACACAGGCTGCCTGGTGGAACCATATTCCGACCTCTGCATGGGCGCTCATGCTCATCATCGGTTTCTTCTGCAACGTTCTGATCGGGTACGGAACGCGAAGCTCGAGACCGGGCAGACGCCTCCTCATGATCATGCCGTTGATTGTTTCGATCTCGTTCACGCTAATCGCGGATATTGATAGCCCGCGAAACGGGCTCATCCGCGTGAAACCGCAAAACCTCATGGCGACGGCCGCTGCAATGCCCCGCCAGTAGCGCGCGCCGAGCGACGCACGGCTTGGCTCAAAGTTGTGATATCTGTGTGAGGGCGAGAAGACGCAACCGCTAACGCCCGTACGCCGAAGGCGCGATCTCCGTGCTACGCACAGGGCGACAAACCGAGGACGCGAGACTTGATCGATCATGCCAAAGCAGTCGTCCACATCGTGGATGACGACGAATCCATGCGCACCGCCTTGTCACGGCTCTTGAAGAACGCTGGATACTCAGTTCAGGCCTATGCGAGCGCCGGCGATTTCCTCGTGGCAGAAACGAATTCGCTCCCGGGCTGCCTACTCTTGGACCTGGAACTTCCCGGTCCTAGCGGCCTGGAACTGCAGCACGCGCTGCAACGCAGGGAGCACCCGATTCCGATCGTTTTCATCAGCGCCTATCGGGACATTCCAAAGACAGTTCTTGCGATAAAAGCGGGCGCCAGCGACTTCCTACTGAAGCCTATCGATTCACAGGCCTTACTCGCAGCCATCGAAAGCGCGCTCGCCGCCACTGATCGCACTGCCGTGGAGCATGCATCACCGTTGACAAGCAAAGTGGAGCTCAGCGAGCGCGAGCACTTCGTGCTGTGCGGCATCATCGCGGGCAAATTGAACAAGCAGATTGCCGCCGAGCTCTATTTAGGCGAACGAACGATCAAGTCGTGTCGAGCAGAACTGATGCGTAAGTTCGAGGCGCATTCACTTGCAGAACTGATTCGTCGGGCGGAACCACTCACCCGCGCGTCGAATGTACAGGCGGACAAGCGTTGCCCGCAAGGGCAATCGCGTTGCCCCTCGTCCCGATAGGCAGCTTGCTCTTGCGGCACCACACTGGGATACCTCCCTGTGGCTGGCCATGAGCGATACGAAAAAAACGATCGTCATTGTCGAAGACGATGACGGCATGAGGCGTGCGCTACAACGCCTGCTAAGACTGGCGGGGTACGACGCGCTTGCTTACGAAAGTGCTGAAGCATATAGCGCCGCAGGCGGTATAGAGAGCGCCTGGTGTCTCGTCCTGGACGTCCAGCTTCCCGGAGTTTCGGGCCCCACCTTGTACGCACGACTCGTCGAACCGCGCCCTCCAGCCATCTTCATCACGTCGCACGACAACGAGACGACGCGCCTCGCGGTGGCGAACGCGGGCGGCCTGCATTGTCTGGTCAAGCCCTTCGCGGGCACCGACTTGCTAAGAATATTAGCGGCGTTAGACACGCAGTGACCGGAACGAAATCTCTCGCTTCGATCACCCGCGACTTCGCAATCGCAGAGCCATACGCGGCGCGCCGTACGTCGAACGAGTGATGATGGATGCAGAAATGCCAAGCAATGCTCGCTAACGCCGCTTGACGCTACACCGCGCTCACCCCGCCATCCACGGCCAGCACCTGCCCGGTTATGTGCTTGCCGGCATCGCTCGCAAAGAGAACAGCCGCGCCCTTCAGGTCTTCGTCGTCGCCGAGACGGTGAAGCGGAATGCGCTCGCACATGCGCTCGACGCCCATCCGGTCGAGCGAGCCCTGCGTCATCTTCGACGGAAAGAAGCCGGGCGCGAGCGCGTTCACCGTGATGCCGTGCTTGCCCCACTCGCCCGCGAGCGTCCGCGTGAAATTCACGACCGCGCCTTTCGACGTGTTGTACGCGATCGTCTCCATCGTGCCGGGCGCGTTGCCCGCAAGCCCCGCAATCGACGCCACGTTGATGACGCGTCCATAGCGGCGCGGAATCATCGACAGCTTGCCGAGGCGCTGCGTCAGCAGAAAGAGCCCGCGGACGTTCAGACTCATCACCTTGTCCCACGCCGCGATCGGATAGTCCTCGGCGGGCGCGCCCCATGTCGCGCCCGCGTTGTTCACCAGAATGTCGACGCGGTCGAGCGCGGCGACCGCTTCATCGGCGAGGCGGGCGATGTCGTCCTCGCGCGCGCCGTCCGCCGCGATCCACCGCGCATCGACGCCGCGCGTGCGCAGATGCTTCGCGGCGGCATCGAGTTCATCCGGCTTGCGTGCGGACAGCACGATGCGCGCGCCCTGTTCGCCCAATGCCTCGGCAATCTGCAGGCCGAGGCCGCGTGAGCCGCCCGTGACGAGCGCGGTCTTGTCTCTCAGGTCGATGAGTTGTTGTACGGTGCGCACTCGCTCTCCTAGAACCACGCGTTCTGCATGTCGAGCGTCGTGCGATCCAGCGACACCAGCAGATCGAACTGCGGGCCGACGCGTGGCAGTTCCCATTTGAAGAAGTAATCGGCGGCCGCGAGCTTGCCGCGATAGAACGCCGCGTCTTCATCATTGCCGGCGGCCGCGAGCCCCAAGCGCGCCGCAAGCGCCTGTTCGAGCCAGATCCACGCAACGGCCACATGCCCGAACGCCTCCATGTACAGCGACGCGTTCGCGAGCGTGACCGACGGATCGCCCGCCGCCCACAACATGCGCGTGACGTACATGAGGCGCGTCACCGATTCGTCGAACGTGGAAGCGTGCTTGACGAGCGCTGCATCGCCCGTGGCGGACGCGCGCGCCGCGCTCGCATGCATGCGGTCCACGAGCAGCCGCAGCGCCGCGCCGTCCTTCATCGTCACCTTGCGGCCCAGCAGATCGAGCGCCTGAATGCCGTGCGTGCCTTCGTGAATCGCGTTGAGACGGTTGTCGCGATAGAACTGCTCGACGTTGTACTCGCGCGTGTAGCCGTAGCCGCCGTGCACCTGAATCGCGAGATTGTTCGCTTCGAGACACCATTGCGACGGCCAGCTTTTCGCAATCGGCGTCAGGATGTCGAGCAAGAGGGTCAGGCGTTCGTGTTTCTGCGCATCGTCGGCGGCTTCGGCGGCGCGCGCTTCGTCCACGAGCTTTGCGCAGTACAGATTCAGCGCGAGGCCGCCCTCCGCGTAGCTCTTCTGCGCGAGCAGCATGCGGCGCACGTCCGCGTGCTCGACGAGCTTCACTTGCGGGCTCGCCGGGTCCTTGCCCGCGCGTCCCGTGGGGCGTCCTTGCGGGCGATTGCGCGCATAGTCGAGCGCATGAAGATAGCCCGTATAGCCGAGCGCCGCCGCGCCGAGCCCGACGCCGATGCGCGCCTCGTTCATCATGTGGAACATGCAGGCGAGCCCCTGCCCCGCCTCGCCGACGAGATAGCCCACCGCGCCCGCCTTGCCCAGCGGCCGATGCCGCACGCCTTCGCCGAAATTCAGCAGGCAGTTGGTCACGCCGCGATAGCCCATCTTGTGATTGAGCCCGGCGAGCACGACGTCGTTATGTTCGCCGAGCGAGCCGTCTTCTTCGACCAGATATTTGGGCACGATGAAAAGCGAAATGCCCTTCACGCCGGGAATCAGCTTGCCGTCCGGACCGGGAATCTTCGCGAGCACCAGATGGACGATGTTCTCGGACAGTTCATGCTCGCCGCCCGAAATCCACATCTTGTTGCCGCGCAGCCGATACTGCGCCCCGAACGCCGATTCGCCCTCGTACTCGGCGCGCGTCGTGATATCCGACAACGACGAGCCCGCCTGCGGCTCGGACAAACACATCGTGCCGAAGTAGCGCCCTTCCATTTCCGGCCGCACGAAGGCGTCGATCTGCTTCTGCGTGCCGTGCGCGAGCAGCAGGTTCGCGTTGCCGATGGTCAGAAACGGAAACGCCGCCGTGCCGATATTCGCGGCGACGAAGTACGCGAAGCCCGCCTTCTCGACGACCACCGGCAACTGCATGCCGCCCAGATCGAAGTCCTGTCCGGCAGCCATCAACCCGGCATCGCTGAACGCCGTGAGCGCCGTCTTCACTTCGGGAATGACATGCACGCGCTCGCCATCGAAATGCGGCTCCTGCTGATCGCTTTTCTTGCTATGCGTGGCGAAGAGATCAGTGGCGATCTTCTCGCACGTATCGAGCGCGGCGTCGAACGTTTCGCGCGAATGGTCGGCGTAGCGCGGGTTGTCGGTGAGCGCCTGGACCTTCAGCCATTCGTACAGAAGAAAGTTCAGATCGCGCCGGGAAAGGATCAACGACATGTCTCTCGTCCTTGTCAAAGCACTTCGAAAAGGCCGGCCGCGCCTTGTCCGCCGCCGATGCACATCGTCACGACGACGTGCTTCACGCCGCGGCGTTTGCCTTCGATCAGCGCGTGTCCGACGAGCCGCGCGCCCGACACGCCGAACGGATGCCCCACCGCGATCGCGCCGCCGTTCACGTTGAGCCGCTCCATCGGAATGCCGAGCGTATCGGCGCAGTACAAGACCTGCACGGCGAAAGCCTCATTCAGCTCCCACAAGCCGATATCGTCAACCGTCAGCCCCGCTTTCTTCAATAGCTTCGGCACCGCGAACACCGGTCCGATGCCCATTTCGTCCGGCTCGCAGCCCGCCACCGCGAAGCCGCGAAACACGCCGAGCGGCGCAATGCCCTTCGATGCTGCGACGCGGGCATCCATCACGACGCACGCGGACGCGCCATCCGAAAACTGCGACGCGTTGCCCGCCGATATGACGCCGCCCGGCAGCGCGCTGCGAATCTTCGCGACGCCTTCCAGCGTCGTGTCAGCGCGAATGCCTTCGTCGGCGGCGATGGTCACTTCGCGGCTCACGATATCGCCGGTCGCGCGATCGACGACGCCCGCCGTGACGGTCATCGGCACGATCTCGGCGTCGAAGCGGCCCGCCTCGCGCGCCGCCGCCGCGCGCTGCTGGCTGCGCACGCCGTACTCGTCCTGCCGCTCGCGCGAGATGCCGTAGCGTTGCGCGACCTGTTCCGCCGTCTGCAACATGCTCCAGTAGATCTCAGGCTTGTTCGCGGCGAGCCACGGGTCGTTCGCGTACTCCATGTTCATCTGGCGCTGCGTCCACGAGATGCTTTCCACGCCGCCTGCCGCGTAAATCTCGCCTTCGCCCGTCATCACGCGCTGCGCGGCCATCGCGATGCTTTGCAGCCCGGACGAGCAGAAGCGGTTGATGGTCGCGCCCGGCACGGTCACCGGACAGCCCGCACGCAACGCGATCTGACGCCCGATGTTGCCGCCCGTCGCGCCTTCGGGGTTTGCGCAGCCCATCAGCACGTCTTCCACTTCGCCGGCCTCGATGCCCGCCCGCGCGATAGCGTGCCGGACCGCGTGCGCGCCGAGCGTCGCGCCGTGCGTCATGTTGAACGCGCCCTTCCAGCTTTTGGCCAGCGCGGTGCGCGCCGTCGATACGATCACTGCCTCGTTCATGTCTCGGTCCTCAGTCGTTGAAGCTCGCGCCGGCATCGGCGAGGCGCTGCAAGAGCGGCGCGACGGTCCACGCGTGGCCCTGGTAGCCCTTGGCGTAGCGGCGGATGGCCTGCGCCACCGCGTAGAGACCGATCTCGTCCGCGTACTGCATCGGGCCGCCGCGAAACTTCGGAAAGCCGTAGCCGTGCAGATAGACCATGTCGATATCGGATGCCTTCGACGCGATGCCTTCCTGCAAGATCAGCGCGCCTTCGTTGACGAGCGCGAACACGAGCCGCTCGACGATTTCCTCGTCGCTGATCTTGCGGCGCGCGATGCCGAGGTCCTTCGAATGTTGCACGATCATCTCGTCGACGACCGCGCTCGGATACGCCCTGCGATCGCCCGGCTTGTAGTCGTACCAGCCCGCCTGCGCTTTCTGACCGAAGCGACCCATCTCGCACAGCAGATCGCCCGTTTTCGAGTAGTTAAACTCGGGTTGCTCGACGGCGCGGCGCTTGCGGATCGCCCAGCTGATGTCGTTGCCCGCCATGTCGATCATGCGGAACGGGCCCATTGCGAAGCCGAAGCGTTCGATCGCGCGGTCCACCTGCTGCGGCAGCGCGCCTTCGTCGAGCAGAAAGCCGGCTTGACGGCTGTACTGCTCGATCATGCGGTTGCCGATGAAACCGTCGCATACGCCCGACACCACAGCGACCTTGCCGATCTTTTTCGAGAGCTGCATCACGGTGGCGAGCACGTCTTTCGCGGTCCGCGCGCCGCGCACCACTTCCAGCAGCTTCATCACGTTCGCGGGGCTGAAGAAGTGCATGCCGATCACGTCTTGCGGGCGCCTCGTGAAAGACGCGATGGCGTCGATATCGAGCGTCGACGTATTCGATGCGAGGATCGCGCCGCGTTTCGCCACTTCGTCGAGCCGCTGGAACACGCTCTTCTTGACCGCCAGGTCTTCGAACACGGCTTCGATCACGAGATCGGCGTCGCGAATGTCCTCGTACGAGAGCGTGGTCGCAAGCCTTGCCATGCGCGCGTCCACTTCGTCTTGCGTGAGCTTGCCCTTCTTCGCGGTGTTGTCGTAGTTGCGGCGGATCGCGCCGACGCCTCGCGCGAGCGCGTCCGCTTTCATTTCGAGCAGCGTGACCGGCACGCCCGCGTTGAGGAAGTTCATCGCGATGCCGCCGCCCATCGTGCCCGCGCCGATCACGGCGACTTTCGCGATGGCGCGCGTCGGCGTATCGGCGGGCACGTCGGGGATGCGGCTCGCCGCGCGTTCGCCGAGGAAAGCGTGACGCAGCGCGCGAGACTCGGGCGTGTTCATCAACGCCATGAAGCCGTCGCGCTCGGTCTTCAGGCCTTCATCGAATGGCTTCAGTGAGGCGGCGACGGCATCCACGCACGCCAGCGGCGCCGGATACGGCCCCGCGCTCGCCGCGACCGTGCTGCGCGCAAAGCCGACATACGCTTCGGCGTGCGCGTGCTGCACTCTTGCGTCGCGCAGCTTGGGATGCGAACCGCCACGCTCGGCGACATCGCGCGCGAATGTCACGGCGGCCGCGACGACATCATCGGCGACGATCTCGTTGAAGAGGCCCGTGCCCGCGAACTGTTCGGCGAGCATGGTCTTGCCGGACACGATCATGTTGAGCGCTGCTTCGAGGCCGATCGCGCGCGGCAGGCGCTGCGTGCCGCCCGCGCCCGGCAACAGACCGAGGTTGACTTCGGGCAGCGCGATCTTCGCTTGCCGCGTGGCGAGCCGGTAGTGGCAGCCGAGCGCGAGTTCGAGCCCGCCGCCCATCGCGACCGAGTGAATCGCGGCGACGACCGGCTTCGCCGATCGCTCGATAGTGTCGATGACCGTCGCGAGGCTCGGCTCCTGAAACGCTTTCGGCGTGCCGAACTCGCGGATATCCGCGCCGCCCGAGAACGCCTTCCCCGCTCCCGTGATGACGATTGCCCTGACCGCTGCGTCGTCGAGCGCGCGGCTCATGCCGTTCATGATACCGGTCCGGGTTGCATGACCCAGACCGTTGACCGGAGGATGGTCGAGCGTGATGACGGCCACGCCGTCATGGACCTGGTACATCGCTGTCATGCTGATTCCTTCAAAGTGAACAGGGTGTCATGCGGCGCGGCGCCGGGTCTCGCGCCCGGTTGACTGTGTTGCGGTCTTCTCGCGCGGATCGTGTTGGCTGCTTTATGCGGCTGCGCCTATCTCGCCGACGAGTTCGGGCACCGTCGCGAACAGATCGCCGACGAGGCCGTAGTCCGCCACGCTGAAGATCGGCGCTTCGGCATCCTTGTTGATCGCGACGATCACCTTGCTGTCCTTCATGCCGGCCAAGTGCTGAATCGCGCCGGAAATGCCGACCGCCACGTACAACTGCGGCGCGACGATCTTGCCCGTTTGGCCGACTTGATAGTCGTTCGGCACATAGCCCGCGTCGACCGCTGCGCGCGATGCACCCAGCGCCGCGCCGAGCTTGTCCGCGAGCGGCTCCAGCACTTGCGTGTAGTTCTCGCCGCTGCCGAGTCCGCGCCCGCCCGACACAATGATGTTCGCGCTCGTCAGTTCCGGGCGGTCCAGCTTCGTCACTTCGCGGTTCACGAACTGCGAGACGCCCGCATCGGCCGCTGCTTCGATCTTCTCGACCGATGCGCTGCCGCCTTCCGCCGCGACCGGATCGAAGCCCGTCGCGCGCACCGTGATGACCTTGATCGGATCAGCCGATTGCACCGTCGCGATCGCGTTGCCCGCGTAGATCGGACGCTCGAACGTATCGGCGCTCACGACAGCGGTGATCTCGCTGATCTGCGCGACATCGAGATGCGCGGCGATACGCGGCGCGATATTCTTGCCATAGGCCGTCGCGGGCGCGACGATGTGCGAATAATCCTTCGCGATGTTCAGCACCGTGCCTTCGACGTTTTCCGCGAGTCCTTCCGCGAGTTGGGGCGCATCGGCCAGCAGCACTTTCAAAACGCCCGCGATCTTCGCCGCTTGTTCCGCCGCGCCCTGCGCGTTCGAACCCGCAACGAGAATGTGAATATCGCCGCCGAGCTTGGCCGCTGCCGCGACCGTGTTCAACGTCGCCGCCTTGATCGACGCGTTGTCGTGTTCTGCAATTACCAGAGTCGTCACGTTAGATCACCTTCGCTTCGGTTTTCAGTTTCTCGACCAGCGTCTTGACGTCCGGCACCGTCACGCCGGCGCTGCGCTTCGGCGGCTCGGTGACTTTCAGCGTCTTCAGACGCGGCGCGACATCGACGCCAAGATCCGCAGGCGTGACCGTCGTCAGCGGCTTCTTCTTCGCCTTCATGATGTTGGGCAGCGTCACGTAGCGCGGCTCATTCAGGCGCAGGTCGGTCGTGACGACCGCGGGCAGCTTGAGCGACAGCGTTTCCGCGCCGCCATCGACTTCACGCGAGACAGTCGCGCGCCCATCGGCGATCACGACTTTCGATGCAAACGTCGCCTGCGGCAGCCCCGCCAGTGCTGCAAGCATCTGACCGGTCTGGTTCGAATCGTCGTCGATCGCCTGCTTGCCGAGAATCACGAGTTCCGGCTTTTCCTGATCGACCAGCGCTTTCAGCAGCTTCGCGACCGCCAGCGGCTGCAATTCCTCGGCGGTTTCAACGAGAATCGCCCGATCCGCGCCGATGGCCAGCGCGGTGCGCAGCGTTTCCTGACACTGCGTGACACCGCACGACACCGCGATCACCTCGGTTGCGACGCCCGCTTCCTTCAGACGCACCGCCTCTTCCACGGCGATTTCATCGAACGGGTTCATCGACATCTTCACGTTGGCAATGTCGACGCCCGTGTGGTCGGACTTAACGCCGACCTTTACGTTGGCATCGGTCACTCTCTTGACTGCGATCAGAACCTTCACGTACCCCTCCTTTTGCGATGCTGCGAAACCATCGCGCCTCAACGCGTGCCGCAGTCGATATCGACCACCGTCGCGTTCATATATGCGTTCTGCACCAGATGAACGACGAGCGCGGCGAACTCCTGCGCGCGGCCCATCCGTCGCGGAAACAGCATCTTTTCGATGAGACCGTCCGACACCTTCTGCGGCATGCCCGCCGACATGCCCGATTCGAACAGCCCGGGCGACACCGCGAGCACGCGGATGCCGTGTTCCGCGAGATCGCGCGCTACGGGAATCGTCATACCGATCACGCCCGCCTTGCTCGCGCTGTACGCGGCCTGCCCCATCTGACCGCCCTTCGCCGCGCCCGACGCCGTGTTGATGATGACGCCGCGCTCGCCCGTGTCTTCGGGTTCGTTGTTCGTCATGGCGAGCGCCGCGTGGCGCAGCACGTTGAACGTGCCGGTGAGATTGACCGACAGCACGCGGTTCCATAGTTCGCTCGGGAAAAGCTGGCCTTTCGAAATGGTCTTGCACGGGCCGAGCACGCCCGCGCAGTTCACCGCGATGTGCACGCGCCCGTGCAGTCCCACGACCGCCGCGATGGCCCGCTGAACGCTCGCTTCGTCGGCGACATCGACCGCGAACGAGGAGATAGACGGACCGAGCGCCCCACGCAGCTTGTCGGCGTCGAGATCGAAGCCGACGACTGTCGCGCCCGCTGCGGCGAGCGCCTTGCACGTCGCGAGACCGAGGCCCGAGGCCGCGCCCGTGACGATGGCCACCTTGTTTTCCAGTTTCATGCGTGTTTCCTGATTGGCGTCCGATAGATCAGAAACGGTGAGACAAGCCCACGCCGACGAGCGTCTGCGATGTCTCGCGCTTCGTCACCGAAACGCCCGGCCAGCTCATCGTCGCGGTGCCGTGGTTCTTCATATAGCCCGCGCGGGCGTAGACCGTGGTGCGCTTCGACAGGCTGTGATCCGCGCCGAGCTCGAACGCCAGCGTGTTGTTGTCCGCGCCGCGCACCTTGCGCTGGACGGCGGCGAACTCGATGACGTCCGCATCCGTTGCCTGGATCGTCATGCCGGCTTCGGCGATGCTGTTCGAATTGGCCGCGTTCAGGCGTGCTGCGAGCGAGCCTGCCGGTGCGCTCTGCGGCCGCGAGTAGATGTAGTTGAACTGCAGGTTGACGATACCGAAGCGATACGCGAGCGCGCCCGTGTAGTGGTCGGTCGACATCATGGCGAGAGGTCCCGGCAGTCCTGGCAACGTTCTCGCGCCCTGATGCTCGTTCTGATAAGCGATGCCTGCATAGAAGCCGTATCCGGTGTACATGGCGGCGACGTCCAGCGTGTTGCCGAGCGTCGTCGGCACCGGATACGACGAGGTGGCCGCGAGCGCGTACATCGCGTACAGCTGGAAGCCGTTCAGATTCGGCGACTTATACAGCACCGAATTGCTGAGACGGCCGGGGCCGGCCTGAGTCGCGAGCGTGTTGCGGTCAGTGGCGATGGCCGCTGCCGAAAGCGGCGACAAGACCTCGTTGCCCCTGAACGGATCGCCGTAATACAGCACCCAGAAAGTGGGCTGGTATTGACGGCCGAACGACAGCGTGCCGTATCGCTCGTGCGTCAGCCCGAGCCACGCCTGCCGGTAGAACAAGGCGGTAGGATCAACGAAGAACCCGCCGTTGTTGGTCGTGTATCCGCTCTCGAGGTCGAAGACCGCGCGCAAGCCGCCACCCAGGTCTTCGGTTCCCTTGAAGCCGATCTGCGAACCGGCCAGCCCGCCGCTGCGCTCCATGATCGAAGATGTGCCGCCGTTGTTGAGATACTGACCGAATACATCGACCACGCCGTACAGCGTGACGCTCGATTGCGCCGCCGCGCTACCGGCCGCAGCGGCCGCTGCCATTGCCAAAATCGTCTGTCTGATGAAGCGCACGCCTGTCTCCTTTTTTTGTGGCGCATCCGGCCAGGTGCGGTTACAACACTCCCGATTGCTCACTCTCCGTTGGACGCGGGCCAGCGCCGTCCGCGTCGCAAACGTGGACGCTCTGCGTCGTCCATCGTTAATTAGGTATGCTTATCTAAATGCTCACTTCTGTCGCGTGGCTTGAAGGACGCACTACGCGCTTTCGACCGCGACTTCGCGGCTCATGCTCTCCCGCACCGGCGCGTCCGCCAACGAGGTGCTTCGCGGCGATGCTTAGGTATGTGCATGAACTGCGATCGAAACGTGTGTCGGTATCGCGTCTATCCTCCGATGCCCGGTACGCCCGTATGCGGGGTACATGGCGAAGGATATGCGGTATCCCGATTCGCGCCGCCCCCTCGTTAAAGGGGGGATGCCGCGGAGCGCGAGCCCGGTCAGCTAGTGCGATGCAACTCGCGCAAAGCATTGATCCGAAAGGGCGTTCCGGTCGCGGACCGACAGCAACGCCAGGTTCTCGCTACGGGAAAACGATGAACGCCCCGCGCTGCCGCCCGCTGTCGTGCTGCGTCGCCATCAGACAGCGCATCGCGCGCCGCGCCCCCTCGCGACGAGGGGGCGTGCGCGCGCCGGCCGCTCTCTATCATTGGCCGACACGAACATACGGAGGCAGTCAATGACAGCGACAAAGCGCGGGCCGCTTGCCGGGCTCAGAGTGCTGGAGATCGCGGGCATCGGGCCGGGGCCCTTCTGCGGGATGCTGCTCGCGGATCTCGGCGCGGACGTGGTGGTCGTCGACCGCATCGCAGCGGCCGCCGACGCGCTCGATCTCGGCGACACGCAGATCGCTAATCGTGGCAAGCGTTCGGTCGCGGTCGATCTGAAGAGCGCCGATGGCGTCGAGACGGTGCTCGGCCTCGTCGAGCATTGCGACGTGCTGATCGAAGGCATGCGCCCCGGCGTAATGGAGCGTCTCGGGCTGGCGCCGGACGTATGTCTCGCGCGAAATTCACGGCTCGTCTACGGCCGCATGACCGGCTGGGGGCAACACGGCCCGCTCGCGCAGGCAGCGGGGCACGATCTGAACTACATCGCGCTGTCGGGCGCGCTGTGGTACGCCGGTCAGCCGGGCACGGCGCCCCTGCCGCCGCCCAGCCTCGTCGGCGACGTTGGCGGCGGCGCGCTGTATCTCGCCGTCGGCATTCTCGCGGCGGTCATGCACGCGCGCGCCACGGGCCACGGTCAGGTGATCGACGCGGCCATCGTCGATGGCAGCGCGCACATGACGACGCTGCTGCTCGCGCTCCAGGCTTCTGGCCAGATGACGCACGAGCGCGGCGAAAGTCTGCTGGACGGTCCGCACTGGTACAACACGTATCGCTGCGCGGACGGCGGCTATGTGTCGGTGGGATCGCTGGAGCCGAAGTTCTATGCGTTGCTGCTCGACAAGCTCGGCCTGTCCGACGACCCCGCGTTCGCCAAGCCCTACGACCGCCGTGCGTGGCCCGGGCTGCGCGAGCGGCTCGCGGAACTGTTCGCCACGCGCACGCGCGACGAATGGTGCGCGCTGCTCGAAGGAACCGATGCGTGCTTCGCGCCGGTCCTGAGCCCGGAGGAAGCCGCTGCGCATCCGCACATGCGTCAGCGCGAGATCTACACGCGTGAGAACGGCGTGCTCCAGGCGAACCCAGCGCCGCGCTTTTCCGTCACGCCGCCCGCCCCGCCCGGCGAGATTCCGCGCCGCGGGCAGCACACCGAAGCGGTGCTGCGCGACTGGGCACGCTCTTCCCATTCCGACTTTACGAAGGATTCCAAATGACCGACACCGCTCACCTGTTCCTGACCGAACAACAGAACCTGATTCGCGATTCGGCGCGTCGCGTGGTCAGCGAGATCGTCGCGCCGACCGCCGCCCGGCGCGATCGCGAGTCGGCGTGGCCGCGCGACGAACTCAAGGCGCTCGCCGAACTCGGCTTCCTCGGCATGCTGATTCCCGAGGAATACGGCGGCACGGGCGCGGGAGTGCTGGACCTGTGTCTCGCGCAACACGAGATCGCCGCCGCCGACGCGGGCCTCGCCACGATCATCCACGTGCACAACTTCACGGCGCTGAACATCGTCGAACACGGCACGGAGGAACAGAAGCGCCGCTACTTACCTGCCATGGCGCGCGGCGAGTCCATCGGCGCGTTCCTGTTGACGGAACCGCACGCCGGCTCCGACACCGCCGCGCTGCGCACCACCGCTCGCAAGGACGGCGACAGCTACGTGGTCAACGGCTCGAAGCAGTTCATCTCGAACGGCAGCGAAGCGGGCATCGGCGTTCTGTATGCGATGACCGACAAGACCGCCGGCAAGCGCGGCGCGAGCTTGTTCGTCATCGATCCGAGCCAGCCCGGCTATCACGTGACGCGCGTGGAGAGCAAGCTCGGCCAGCACACGGCGCACACGGCGCAGATCACGCTCGAAGACTTTCGCGTACCGGCCGCCAACCTGCTCGGCAACGAAGGCGACGGCTATCGCAAGGTGATGGGCGGCCTGTCGGATGGGCGGATCGGCATTGCATTCATCGCGGCGGGCGTGGCGCGCGCGGCGCTGGAGGCTGCGGTCAGCTATGCGAAGGAGCGCGAAGCGTACGGCGCGCCGATCATCCGGCTGCAAGGCGTGGCGTTCGATCTCGCCGATATGGCCGCGCAAGTGGACGTCGCTTACCAATATTGCCTGCACGCTGCGCGTCTGCGCGATGCCGGCGTCGCGTGCGTGAAGGAAGCGTCGATTGCGAAAATGTTCGCGAGCGAGATCGCCGAGAAGGTCTGCTCCGATGCGCTGCAGATTCACGGCGGCTACGGCTATCTCACCGACTTCCCCGTCGAGCGATACTTGCGCGACGTGCGTATCTGCAAGATCTACGAGGGGACGAGCCACATTCAGAAGCTGATTATCGCGCGCAGTCTCGGCTGAATTCGCTGCTTCGCCAATGCAAAATGCCCGGCTCGACCGGGCACGTTGCTTTCTAGACCACGCTTTCGGTCATGCGCAAACCAGCTTGAGGAACGCGCCGACCTGCTGCCCCGACTCCTCGTACTCCTGCGCCGTGCTCCAGTTCGCGATGTCCCCGAAGCGCGCCGCCACGCCTTCCGGCGTGACTTCCGCGTCCGGCAGCAGCACGGGCACGGTCTCGACGATGGTCGCCGCCGCGAACGCGCCGCCGCCCGCCGCGATGATCGTCTTCGACGGCGCATTCTCGCTTGCGAGGAACAGCACGGCCGGCGTCACGCGCTCCGGCTGAATGCGCGCGAGCATGGCTTCGGGCAGGATGTCGGCGGTCATGCGCGTGGCGGCCACCGGCGCGATAGTGTTGACCTTGATGTTGTTTTTCTTGCCTTCCGTAGTCAGCGCGTTCATCAGGCCGATCACGCCCATTTTCGCCGCGCCGTAGTTGGCCTGGCCGAAGTTGCCGTACATGCCCGACGACGACGTCGTCATCACGATGCGGCCGTAGCCCTGCTCGCGCATGATGTCCCACACCGCCTTGGAGCAGTGGATCGAGCCCATCAGGTGAACGTCGAGCACGGCCTCGACATCGGCCATGTCGAGCTTCGCGAAGCTCTTGTCGCGCAGAATGCCGGCGTTGTTCACGAGAATGTCCACGCGGCCGAACTCGGCCACCGCGCGCTTCACCATGTCCTGCACCTGCGCGAAGTCCGCGACGTTCGCGCCGTGCGCGATGGCCGTGCCGCCCGCCTTGCGGATTTCATCGACCACGGCGAGCGCGGCCTCCGACGAGCCGCCGCTGCCGTCGCGCGCGCCGCCGAAATCATTGACCACGACTTTCGCGCCGCGCTCGGCGAATGCAAGCGCATGCGCCCGCCCCAAACCCGCGCCCGCGCCGGTGACGATCGCGACTTTGCCATCGAAACGAATACTCATGCTTGATGCTCCATTCCAGTTGTCGAGAGATGAGGTTCAGGGAAACAGACGCATGATCGATTCAGCGACGCACGCGGGCTTGTCCGACCCTTCGCACTCGACCGTCATTTCCACTTTGAGCTGCGCGCCGCCCTGCCCGATCGCGTCCCACGAGATCAACCTGAAGTGGGCGCGCACGCGGGCGCCCACCTTGACCGGCGCGACGAAGCGCACCTTGTCCAGACCGTAGTTCAGGCCGCTTTTCGTTTCCTTGATGTGGAACGCGGTGGCGAGAAGCGCCGGCAGCAGGCTCAACGTGAGAAAGCCGTGCGCGATGGTGCCGCCGAACGGCCCGCTCTTCGCGCGCTCGACATCGACGTGTATCCATTGGTGATCGCCCGTTGCGTCCGCGAAGAGATTGACGCGCGCCTGGTCGACCAAAAGCCACTCGCTCGTGCCGATGGATTCGCCCACGAGCGGCTGCAAGTCCGCGATCTTGTCGAAGTTCTTCATGCCTGTATGTCCCTCTGAAGCAAGGCGTGTTGCAACTGCGCGGCACAGGCCGCTTCGTGACGGTCGCTGCTGCCGAACAGCACGTCCGCGACGACCGCGCGCTTGTAGTAATGGCCGACCGCGTATTCCTCGGTCATGCCGATGCCGCCGTGAAGCTGGATGGCCTGCGCGCACACGAACTTCGCGGCGCGGCCGATCAGCGCCTTCGCTTGCGAGACCGTGCGCTGGCGCGCGGCAGCGTCGTCGTCGTGCAGAAGTGAGGCGAGGAGCGCGAACAACATCGAACGCGCGATTTCGAGTTCCGCCGCCATGTCCGCCATGCGATGCTGCAGCGCCTGAAAGCTGCCGATCGGCACGCCGAACTGCTTGCGCATCTTGAGGTACTCGGCGGACATTTCGATGGCCTTTTCCATCCCGCCGATGAGTTCCGCGCACAACGCCACGGTGCCGTGCGCGAGGCCGTGATGCAGCGCCGCGAGTCCGTCGCCGGGCGCGCCCAGCACGGCGTCTTCGCTCACCACGACGTCATCGAGCGCGATCTCGGCGGCCCAGCTTCCGTCGTGCAGGCGCAGCGGCCGGCACGCCACGCCGGGCCGCGACGCCGCCACGAGAAAGAGCGTCAGCGGACCGTCGTCATCGATGGCGGCCGACACGATGAACGCGTTCGCGCCCGGCGCGCCGAGCACGAGCGTCTTCGTGCCGCGCAGCGAGAAGCCTTCGGCGGTGCGGGTCGCGCGGGTTCGAACCGGCTCGGGAAAGCCGCGCGACTGCGCTTCGCTATAGGCGAGCGCGAGCCGCAGCGAGCCATTGGCAAGTTGCGGCACGATGTGGTCGAGTTGCGCGGGCGCGGCGGCGGCCACGAGCGTTTGCGCGGCCAGCACGCCGCAGCCGAGATACGGCTCCACGACGAGCGCCCGGCCGAACTCCTGCGCGATCAGCGCCGTGTCGATGACCGTGCCGCCCAGCCCGCCGTACGCTTCGGGCAGCGCGGCGGCGAGCCAGCCGTTGTCCGCGAACGCCTGCCAGTGCAGAGGCTCACTCCGTCCGCTTTTCAATAGCGCGGCGCGCGCCTCGAATCCGCATTCTTTCTCTGCGAAGCGGCGCACGCTGTCCTGCAGCAGTTGCTGCTCGGAATCCAGTTTGAAATTCATGTTCTGTGGGCTCCATCAGAGTTGGAACAGCATCTTCGCGATGATGCCGCGCTGCACTTCGCTCGTTCCGCCGTAGATGGTGGAAGCGCGCCGGAAGAACATTTCGTTCGCCATGCCGCGCGCGACCTGCTGATGCGGCAACGGTTCGCCCGTCGCCGCGTCGTGAGGCTCGGGATATGCCACCGCGCCGTAATCGCCGAGCGCCTCGACGATGAACTCCGACAGGCGTTGCTGCAACTCGGTGCCGCGAACCTTGAGAATGGAATCCATCGCGTGGGCGGCGGGACTGTGGTCCTCTTCCATCGCCGCGACGCGCGTGACCATCGTCGCGATGGCGTTCACTTCGGCTTCGAAGCGCGCGAGCTTCTGCGCGAATTGAGGCTCTTCGATCAGCAACCGGCCGCCTGAATGCTCGCTTCTCGCCAGCGTACGGATCTGCGCGAGAAAGCGCCGGAGAATCGGCAGATCCGCCGCTGTCGCGTGCTCGTTGTTCAGCAGGAACTTGGTGATCTTCCACCCGTCGCCCTCTTCGCCGATGCGGTTGGCCACCGGCACGCGGACGTTGTCGAAGAAGGTCTCGTTCAGGTGATGGCAGTCGTCGATGCTGCGGATCGGGCGCACGGTGATGCCCGGCGTCGCCATATCGACGAGCAGGAAGCTGATGCCCGCCTGCTTCTTCGCGTCCGCGCTCGTTCGCACGAGCAGGAAGATCCAGTCGGATTCGTGCGCGTAGCTCGTCCAGATCTTCTGGCCGTTGACGATGTAGTGGTCGCCGTCGCGTTCGGCGCGCGTCGACAGCGACGCGAGGTCCGAACCCGAGCCCGGCTCCGAGAAGCCCTGGCACCACAGGCGCTCGCCGCTCAAGATCAGCGGACGATGTTGCGCCTTCTGCTCCGGCGATCCGAATTCGTTCAGCACGGGGCCGAACAGTTTGTGCGCGAAGCCGTCCTGCGTCGGCGCGCCGGCCGCGACGCATTCCTCGTCGAACACGAGGCGCTGCATCACGGACCAGCCGGTGCCGTCATGCTGCTTCGGCCAGTACGGCGCGCCCCAGCCGCGTTCGTTCAGAATGCGCTGCCAGCGCACGAGATCGGCGCGCATCGAGCGCACGCTGCCGACGGGCTTGCCGGCGAGATCGGCCGGCAGGCTTTCGCGCAGAAAAGCGCGGACCTCTTTGCGGAATGCATCGAGACCCGGATCAGGTTGGAAATCCATCGAACGCTCCGCTTCAATTGCGATACATCGTGACGACGCACGCGCCGCCGATCCCGACGTTGTGTTGCAGCGCGACGCGCGCGTTCTCCACTTGCCGGTCGCCCGCCGTGCCGCGCAACTGCTGGACAAGTTCGGTGCACTGCGCGAGGCCCGTCGCGCCGAGCGGATGCCCCTTCGACAGCAACCCGCCCGACGGATTGACCACGTGGCTGCCGCCATACGTGTTGTCGCCATCGTCGATGAACTTCGCCGCGCCACCTTCCGGGCACAAGCCGAGCGCCTCGTAGGTGATCAGTTCGTTGTGCGCGAAGCAGTCGTGCAGCTCGACCACCTGAACGTCTTGCGGCCCAATGCCCGATGCTTCGTAGACCTGATTCGCCGCTTCCTGGCTCATGCCGTAGCCCGCGACATAACGCAGATCGTCGCCGGTGAGCGATTCCGGGCGATCCGTCGTCAGCGCCTGCGCGGCGATCCACACGCGCGTGTCGAGCCCATGACGCCGCGCGTAGTCCTCGCTGCACAACACGGCCGCCGCCGCGCCGCAGGTTGGCGGGCAGGCCATGAGACGCGTCATCACGCCGGGCCACATGACCTGATCGGCCAGCACGTCTTCAGCGGTCACGACCTTGCGGAATACCGCGAGCGGATTGTTGGCGGCGTGGCGGCTCGCCTTCGCGCGGATCTTGGCGAACGACGAAAGCGGCGTATCGAAACGCTTCATGTGCTCGAGGCCCGCGCCGCCGAAGATGCGCAGTGCTGGCGGAATTTCTTGCGGCACGCCGAGGCGCTCGCATTGGGCGAGAAAGAGTTCGGAGGGCAGCGGCCGGTCGTTGAAGTAGCTGCCGAGCGCGCCGGGGTTCATCTGCTCGAAGCCGACCACGAGCGCCACGTCGATGGCGCCCGCTTCGATCGCCTGGCGCGCGAGAAACAGGCCCGTGGAGCCGGTCGAGCAATTGTTATTCACGTTGAAGATGGGCAGGCCCGTCATGCCGACGTGATAGAGCGCGCGCTGGCCCGCCGTGGAATCGCCATAGACGAAGCATGCGTAGGCCTGCTGGACGGACTCGTACGGCACGCGGGCGTCCGCGAGCGCCGCGCGCGCGGCCTCGGCGCCCATCAAATCGTACGTTTCGCTCGCACCCGGCTTCTTGAACGGCACCATGCCGACGCCCGCCACTACTACTTTGCGCGTCATATGTTCTCCTTCGATTATCGTCGTCTCGCGGTTCGACAGAACCGGCCTCGGTCCATCATAGGCAGCGGGCTGCGCGCGCTACACCCCTCGTTTCAAGGGGGCGCGCCGCCGCGCCGGAAAGCGGGATCATGCGCGCATGCGATACCAGAGTACGCCGTCATCGTCTGCGTGCGAAGTCGCTTCGCCGTTGGCCAGCAAGTAGTTGAGATACGCCAGCGCCTCGCCGGTGGCAAGCGTGTAGCGGCTAAAGCGTGCTTCCTCCACCGCGCCGGCGAAGAGCGTGCCGAAAACGTCCACCACGCGGCGCGGTTCGGCGAGCCGGTCACGCAGTCTCCCGAGGCCGCGTCGCGCGGCGGCGTCCAACCGTTCTATGCGCTCATGCAGGCCGTAAAACGGCTCATTGTGCGACGGCAGCACGAGCGCATCGGCCGGGATAGTCCGCGCGAACCGGCTGAGCGATGCCAGCCATTCGCCGAGCGGATTCGCGCCGGGTTCCACCGGAAGCACCGACACGTTCGACGAAATGCGCGGCAAGACGTGATCGCCCGAGATCAGCACGTTCAGTTCGGGGCAGTACAGGCAGGCGTGCTCCGGCGAATGCCCAAGCCCGACTCTCACGCGCCAGCGGCGCTTGCCGATCTCGAGCGTCTGCCAGTCTTCTAGACGGCGAAAGCTGTCGGGGAGCGGAAACACCATGCCCGCCGCGACGCCGAAGCGCGAGCGATACTGCTCGATCGTATCCTGACGCCATCCCGCACGGCGATAGAAGCGAATCGCGTCTTGCGGCGCCTCGCGGCCCTGCTCCGCCACGAAGGCTCGGCACGTCAGGTACTCCGCCCGCGTCATCCAGAGCTCGCAGTCGAAACGGCGCGCGAGCCAGCCGGCCATGCCCGCGTGGTCGGCGTGATGGTGCGTGGCGAACACGCGCGTGATGCGGCGCGAGCCGAGCGGACCGGCGAGCAGCGCCGCCCATCGCGACGGCGCGTCGGGCATGAAAAGGCCGGTGTCGACAATCGCCCAGCCGTCGCCGTCTTCCAGCGCCCAGATGTTCACGTGGTCGAGCGACGCCGGCAGCGGCAAGCGCATCCACAGCACGCCGGGCGCGACTTCGATTGCGTCGCCCGATGCGGGAACGGCGTCGAACGGGTAATGCAGTTCGCCGCCTGCCGCGAGGCGGATAGTCGATTCGTCGCTGTTCATGCGCGTCTCCGATAGTCGGCGGTCTCTTGCGGACCGCTCGCTTCGCACGATGATGGTTTCGCGTCAGGTGAAGGCGGCCACGCCCGTGAGCGCGCGCGAGATAACGAGCTGCTGAATTTCCGTGGTGCCGTCGGGGATCGGGATGATGATCGCCTCCCGCAACAGACGCTCGACGTTGAACTCTTTCGTGATGCCGTTGCCGCCGTGAAGCTGCACGGCATCGCGGCACACGCGGACCGCCGACTCCGTGGCGAACGCCTTCGCCATCGACGCCTGCATGTCGCAGCGCACACCCGCGTCGATCAGCCCGAACACGCGCTGGCACATGAGGCGCGACGCGTCGACGAGCATCGCCATGTTCGCGATCTTCGCGGCGATGAGTTGATGCGACGCGAGCACTTTGCCGAACTGCTTACGCTCTTTCGCATACGCGATGGACTCTTCCAGCGACGCGCGCATGATGCCGACCGACAGCGTGCCGACATGCGCCCGCGCGGTTTCGAACACTTTCATGGTGTTGCGCAGCCCTTCGCCTTCTTCGCCAATGAGATTCGTGACCGGCACGCGCGCATCGGTGATGAAAATCTGCGCGGTCGATTGCGAACTCAACGCGATCTTCTCGATGTTGCGCGATTCATAGCCGTGTTCCGCGCGGTCGATCAGGATATGCGAGAGGCCTGTCTCCGTGCGCACCGTGCAAATGAGCACGTCGGAATACACGCCGTTGGTGATCCACGTCTTCTCGCCATTGACGATGTAGTGGTCGCCGTCACGCACGGCGCGCGTCTTGATTTCCGCGACATTCGAACCGACGTCGGGCTCGCTGATGCCGATGGAGCCGAAGATCTTGCCCGCCAGCACGCCGGGCATGTAGCGCTCGCGCACTTCGGGACGCGCGTTGACCAACATGGAGGCGAGCCCCATGTTGAGCATCACCGCGAGCGCGACATCGCACGAGCACGCCACGAGTTCTTCGAACAGCATGCCTTGCATGGTCATCGACCAGCCCATGCCGCCGTATTCCACCGGCACGGTGCAGCCCGGCAGGCCGAATTCGGCGATGCGCTGCGTCAGCTCGCGCATCTTCTCCTTCGGGATAAAGCGGTCGCGATATTCGCGCGCGACGGGTTTGACTTCGGTTTGCAGAAACTTCCGGAAGCTCTCGACCGCGAGGTTCTGGTCTTCGTTGGGCAGTTGATAAGGCATGGTCTATCTCTTGGTAGCGGGTCTCATGCGCGGCCGAAAATGCCGATGTGATCGATGCTTTCCTCGACGCCCCACAGGCCGCCGCCATTGCCCTGAATCGCGAAGCGCGCGCCTTCCACCTGTCGCGGGCCGCACTCGCCGCGCAGTTGTTCGACCAGTTCGAAAATCTGCCCGAGGCCCGTCGCGCCGATGGGATGGCCCTTCGATTCGAGACCGCCCGACGGATTGATCGGCAAGCGCCCGCCGATGCTCGTCTCGCCGCGCTCGGCCATCGCGCCGCTGTCGCCGGGGCGGCACAGGCCCAGGTTCTCGCACAGCGCGATTTCGCCGATGGACGACGCGTCGTGCAGTTCGGCGACGTTAATGTCTTCCGGTCCGATGCCCGCTTCGTCGTAGGCCAGCTTCGCGGCATGCACGGTGATGTGATTGGCGAGATCGTCGCCGGCGCGCGGCGAGGCCGAGCGCACCACGGTCGCGAGCACGCGCACCGCGCGCTTGCGATCGAAGCCGTAGCGTTCCAGCGCCGACTCCGTGCATAGAATTGCAGCCGCCGCGCCGTCGGAGATCGGCGAGCACATCGGCAAGGTCAGCGGATACGTGATCGGCGGCGCGGCGAGAATCTCTTCGATGCTCATCGGCTTGCGATACTGCGACCGCTCGTTGTGCACCGAATGATTGTGATTCTTCGACGACACCGCCGCGAACTGCCGCTGCGTGATGCCCAAGCGTGACATCAGTTGCCGGCCGATGCCCGCGTACACGTCCATGAACACGCTGTACGGCTTGTCCGACGTGGTGCCCGGCGGCGGCGAAATGTTCTTGCCGAGATCGACGATCTGCGCCGCGTTGGCTTCGGCGGTTTCGACGTCCCACGCCGAATCGAACACGGAGAACATGCGCGCCTTGTCCGACGAGTACATCTTCTCCGCGCCCACGGCGAGCACGACATCCGCCATGCCGGCGCGAAGCTGCGTCACCGCGAGATGGAACGCGCTGCTCGCCGACGCGCACGCGCTCTCGACGTTATGAATAGGAATGCCGCCGAAGCCCGCCGGAATCAGCGCGACCTGCCCGCGAATCATGTGCTGGCCCTGCATGTGGCCTTGCGTGGTGTTGCCAAAGTACGCCGCCTGCACCCACTTGCGGTCGCAGCCGGAATCCTTCAGCGCGTCTTCGACGGCCCACGCCGTCAGTTGCTTGACCGACTTGTCGAGGTGACGGCCGAACGGCGTCATGCCGACACCGACGATATAGACTTTTTCCATGTGGATACCTTGATGATCGAGTGAGTGTCAGCAGCCTTTGAAGACCGGTTCGCGCTTTTCGGCGAACGCGCGCAGCCCTTCCTTCACATCGTACGAACGCTGATGATCGCGAAGCTCCAGCAGTTCGTGACGCAGCGCGTCGGCGGCGGATTTGTCCGGCGCTTCGTTCGCCACGCGCTTCATGCGCGCGAGCACGAGCGGGCTCTTCTTCGCGAGCTTGTCGGCGAGCGCCTGCGCGCGCGCGGCGAGTTCCGACGGCGCGAGCACTTCGTTCACGAGTCCGTGCGTCTTCAGTTCGGCGGCGCTCATCGCATCGCCCGTGAAGAGCAGATAGCGCGCGACGTTCACAGGCACCTTGCGCGGCAGAATGGCCGCGCCGCCCGCGCCCGGAAACACGCCGAAATTGGAATGCGCGTCGCCGAGCTTGGCCGAGTCGGAGGCAAGCACGATGTCGCACGCCAACACGATTTCGAGGCCGCCCGCGAGCGCGAGCCCGTTGACGGCGGCGATGACCGGCTTTGGAAACGCGCGCAGCGTGTCGAAGAACTCGACGATCAGTTCGAGGAAATCGCGCACGCCTTCCGCGGGCGGAGCGGCCGCTTCGATCAGATCCGCGCCTGCGCAGAACGCGCGGCCGTTGCCCGTCAGCACGACGGCACGCACGTTGTCGTCGTTGCGCCATGCCTTGAGTTGCTCGGTCAATCCGGTAGCCATCTCGCGATTCAGGCTGTTCATCGCGGCCGGTCGATCCATCGTCAACCAGCCCACGGAGCCCACGAGCGCGTGTGAGAAACTCATCTCTCCTCCACAGTATTAGTAATTGCCTTCGTTGACGTTCGCGTTCGGGTAAGTTAGTTTCCGGTCATCCGATTGACACCCCTCGTTCAGAGGGGGCCATCGCAGGCGGTCGAGCGACCGCCGAAGAGAGCTTCCCCAGCGCGGCTTTCGCGGCCGCCGCACGACTGCATCGACTAGGTGACGACTTGCCCACGCCTTTCACCAAACACCTGGTTTCCACCAAGTTTTCGCCGCCGCGCATCGGCGCACGGCATGTCCCTCGCACGAACCTGCTCGCGCAACTGGATCGCGTGCATCAGGCGCAACTCGCGCTCGTGTCCGGCAGCGCCGGCTACGGCAAGACCGTGCTGCTCGCGCAATGGCGGCAGAACTGCCTGAAGTCCGGCGCGGAGGTCGCATGGCTTTCGCTCACCGCCGACGACGGCGGCTACGCGGATTTTTGCGCAGAGCTCTTCGCGGCGATGCAGCGCCTGGGCATCTCGGTCGAAACCGACATGCCGCCCGACGACACGAGCGCGAGCGCAATGGACGCGGCGATCGCGGCCATCGTCGAGGGCGCGGTCGATCTGCCGAAGGACGTGTATCTGATCATCGACGACTATCACCACGTCGAAGCGCCCGCTGCGCACAAGTTCGTGCAGAAGCTGCTGGATCACGGGCCGGGCAATCTGCACCTCGTGATTTCCTCGCGCGTGACGCCACCGTTGAGTCTCAGCCGCTTGCGGATGATGGGTCAAATCGTCGAAGTGGACAGCGCGGAATTGCCGTTCGATCTGCCGGAAACACGGCATTTTCTCGATGAAAACCTCGGCACCGGCAAGATCAATGCGGACGAGCTCGGCCTGATTCACGAGCTCACGAGCGGCTGGCCGTCGTGCCTGCAACTGATCGTCACGATGCTGCGCAATCGCCCGGAAGCGCGGAGCATGCTGCAGGATCTCGTGTGGCGCTCGAATGATCTGCAGACCTATCTGAGCGAAGAAATCATCGCGCATCTGCCGGAGGAACTGACGGCGTTTGCCGAGAGCATGTGCGTGTTCCGGCGCTTCAACGCGTCGCTCGCGCAGAGCGTGACGGGTCAGGCGAACGCGGCGGACCTGCTCAAGAAGATGGAGGACGATAACCTGCTGACCATCCGAATCGATTCGGACGACAGAATGATCTGGTATCGCCTGCATCGGCTCTTCGGCGAATTTCTTTCGACGCGTCTGGAGCGGCGCGGCCGCGACGCCGTGAACGAGCTGCATAGGCGCGGCGCGCGCTGGTTCGCGGAAAACGGCCTGCTCGCCGACGCCATGCGCCACGCGAGTCTCGGCAACGACATCGAATACGCCACCGGGATGATCGAGCGCGCCGCGCCCGCAACGTGGAATCTCGACTATCTCAGCCCGACGCTGCATCTGCTGGATCGCGTGCCGGAAGATGTGCTGTTCCGTCACCCGCGCCTGTTGTTTCTCGCTTGCCTGACGGTTTCGCTGACGTCGCGGCCCGCGAAGGCCAAGGCGTGGCTCGCGCAACTGCGCAGCGGCGCGCACGGGGTTCCGCCGGAGATCGAGCGCAGTCTGCCGCTCGTCGAGGCGGCCATCGCGTTTCAGAACGATGACGCCGCGCGCATGATCGAACTGCTCGAACCGGTGCGCGACGCGGCCGTCGAGAACCCGTTCCTGCGGTATATGCTGATCGCGGAACTGGGCGTGGCGTATCGCTCGGTGGGCCGCTACGCCGAAGCGAAGCGTCTCTTCGACACGCATCATGTCCCGCACGCCGATCGCAACAACGACATGGCGCTCGTCGTCGAGGCGACGCTGGTGTCCAATCTCATGTTCGAAGGCCGCATGCGCGATGCAGAGCGTCTGGGCTCGGCGTTGCTCGCGCGATCGGTGAAGGCGGCGGGCCAACATTCGATCAGCGCGAACGTGTGCGCCGGCCTGCTCGCGGAGGTCTACTACGAGCTCGATCGCATCGACGACGCCCGCGAGACGATCGCCAACCGGCGCGGCCTGCTGCATTCGTGGGGACCGGATGTCACGATCTGGGCATCGCTGTGCCGCGCGAGGCTCGATCTCTTGCAGGAAGGCGCCGATGCCGCGCTCGCGTTCATCCGGCAGCAGACATCGCATCTGCAAAGCCTCGGTCAGCGGCGCGCCGTCAGCTATATGCTCGCCGAACAGGTCAAGGTTCTGCTCGTCAAGGGCGATCGCGCGGGCGCCAGCGAGACGGCGGCCTTGCTGGACGAACTGGCGCGCGCCAATACGAATACGGACGCGGACGGCGCGGTGCTTCCCGATGAAATCGCGGCGAATGCGGCGCTCACGCGCGCGCGCGTGCTGCGCAACGACGATCCGGCCGAAGCATTGCGCGCGCTCGATGTCGTCCGGGCGCATGCCGTCGGCTTCAACCGTAGCCGCTTGCTTGCGCTCGTCGATCTGCTGTCGGGCGCGGTGCTCGCGGACATGAAGCGGACGGACGACGCGAACGCATGCCTGCTTCGCGCGGTGCAGGCGGGACGCGAGCTCGGCCTCGTGCGGACGTTCGTCGATGAAGCGCAGATCGTCGGCAAGCAGCTCGGCGCTCTCTTGCGCGAGAAGCGGCTCGACGCATCCAGCCTGCGCTACCTCGAAGAGCTGGTCGCGAAGCTCGCCGATAGCGCCAGCGCGGACGACGCCGCGTCGATGCTGCGACGCGCGAACACGTCGAAGACGGACGCCGTGCTTACGCAACGCGAGGTCGAGATTCTCGGGCTCGTCGCGCAGGCCATGTCGAACAAGCGCATCGCGCTCACGCTGAACATCACGCTCGAAACGGTGAAATGGAACCTGCGCAATATCTTCGCGAAGCTGGGCGTATCGAGCCGTTACGATGCGATGGTGTGGGCGCGTAAGCAGGCGCTGATTCAGTAGGCGTCGCTGACGACGTGTCGTTCGAGACACGTTGTGTCCCGGTCGTTCCTATAATGAGGCGATAACGCCTCAAGGAACCGCGCCATGACCTCCAGTCTCGACGAAGCCATTCTCCGCGTGCTGCCGACGGAACGCGACGCCGTCGCGTGGCTCTCGACGCCCGAAGTGCGCCGCCGGCTGGAAGAGCGCGGGCATCGCGTCGGATATACGAAAAAGGTGCAGCGCCACCTCACCGCATTGGAAGCCGAGTCGCGCGTCATATCGACGATCAACGGCCGCGAGTTGCTGTGGCAGCGCAAGCCGTGGCTGCACGGCCTTCAGGAAGGCGTCGGACTGATGAGCGCGTCGGAGGCCGTCGCGTTTCATATTCTTCAGCGATTCGCCGGCAACAAGCTGCCGGCCGCCGTCACGCAAGACATCGATCCGCTGTTCAAGGCGGCGGAAGCGCGGCTCTCGCAGGAAAAAGCGGACAGCCGCATGTATCGCGCGTGGGCCGACAAGATCGATTCCGTGGATGGCGCGTTCACGTTGATTCGCCCGAAGCTGCGTCCGGAGATCTTCAACACGGTGGCGACCGCGACGTTCTTCGAGCGCGAATTGCTCGTGCAGTATCGCGCCGCGTATCGCAGCGAGAGCAAGGAAAAGAGCGATGCGCCGAAGACGAAGCGCCTCTGGCCGCTCGCGCTCGTCGAATCGGCGGGCGTCATGTACATGGTCGCGCAGGACCCGCGCCGCGCGCCGCCGGCCGGCGAAGGCGAGCCGGAATCGGCGCGCGCGCTGTATCGGCTGGACCGCATTCGTTCGGTGACGGAGTCCGGCGAATCGTTCAGCTATCCGGCGGACTTCCGGCTGCGCAAATACATCGAGACGCAGCAGGCGTTCGACTTTCTGCCCGAACCGGCGGTGAAGCTGGAGCTTGCGTTCGAAGGCAGCGCCGGCAATCAGTTGCGCGAATCGCCGATGTCGAAGGATCAGCAGATCGACACCCTGCCCGACGGCCGCATGAAAGTGACCGGCACCGTCACGCCGAGCCTCAAGCTGCGCTGGTGGCTGCGCGCGCTCGGCGCGGGCGTCGAGATTCTTGCGCCGCAAGCGTTGCGCGACGAGTTCGCGCAGGACTATCTGAAGCTCGCGAACCGCTATCGGCATGCAACGGCAAGCGCGCACGCAGGAGAAGCGGCATGAGTGACGAAGCGCTCATTCAGCAAGCCGCTGCGTGGATCGCCGACGCCGATGGTCTTCTGATCACTGCGGGCGCCGGCATGGGCGTCGATTCGGGCCTGCCTGACTTCCGCGGCCCGGAAGGCTTTTGGCGCGCGTATCCGGCGTTGCGGCATCACGGCTTCTCGTTCGAGGAGATGGCCAATCCCGACGGCTTCGTTCGGCATCCGCGCCTTGCGTGGGGCTTCTACGGGCATCGGCTGGCGCTGTATCGCGCGACGCAGCCGCACGAAGGCTTCGACGTGCTGCGGCGCTGGGGCGCGAGCATGGGTCACGGCGCGTTCGTTTTCACGAGCAACGTCGATGGTCAATTCCAGCGCGCCGGTTTCGCCGCCGAGCGCGTCGCGCAGTGCCACGGCGCGATCCATGCGATGCAGTGCATCGACGCCTGCACGAACGACATCTGGCCAGCCGACGCGTTCGAGCCGGTCGTCGACGAAAGCCGCTGCGAACTCGTCAACGCGTTGCCGCTTTGTCCGCATTGCGGCCGTCTCGCGCGCCCGAACATTCTGATGTTCGGTGACTGGAACTGGATCGACACGCAATCGGCGCAAGAGGAACGGCGACTCGCGGCTTGGCTTGAAAGCGTCGAACGGCTTGTCGTGATCGAACTGGGCGCGGGCCGCGCGCTGCCGACGGTGCGGCGCTTCAGCGAACGGCACGGGCCGCGCGTCGTGCGCATCAATCCGCGCGAGCACGGCATCGCGCCGGGCGTGGGCGTCGGCATCGCGGGCGGCGCGAAGGACACGCTGCTGCGGCTCGATCGCGCGCTGAACGGCTGATGCCGCTGCGCGCTTCAGCTCATGTACCGCACGTTGACTTGCGGCCCGAACACTTCGCGCACCATGCCGACGAGATGATCGTGGTGGCTCAGAAAGATCACCTGCGTGCGCCTGGCGATCTGCGCCAGCACGCGCAGGCCGGCGCGCGCGCGGCCATCGTCGAAATTGATGAACAGGTCGTCCGCGACGAACGGCAGCGCCGAAGCCTTCTCGCCATGCTCCTCCAGCGCCGCGAGCCGCAGCGCGAGGAAAAGCTGATCGCGCGTGCCCTCGCTCATTCCGCCGATCTCGACATGCGCGCCGTTCGTCGCGCGCACGGCGGCGAGCGCCATCGGCTGGCGGTCGTAATCGACGACGAGCCGCGAGAACGCCCCGAGCGTCAATTCCGCGAAGATGGCGCTCGCACGCGAGAGCATCGGGCCCTGGCGGCGCTCGCGGTAACGGTCGATGGCCCACTTCAGCAGCGTCGATGCCGTCTCCACCTTGATGAAGCGCTCGGCGGCGTCTGCCATCGCGGCGAGCGCCTCCTGACGCTTCGCCTCGGCGCGCGCCGCGTTGGCTTCGCCTGAAATCGCCCTCAGTTCGCGTTCGGCGGCGTCGAGTTCGGCGGCCAGCGCCGTCGAGACTTTCACCGATTCGTTGAGCGCGCTACTCGTCAGCGACAGTTGCGCCTGCACGTCCGCGATGTCCGCGCCGTCCACTTCCGCGATCAGCGCGTCGAGCGCGAGTCCGTCGCCGCCTTTGATGAACGCGTCGCGCGCGTCGTTCACGGCGGCGGTCAGGTCGCGCTTGCGTTGCGACTCGGCGATGCGCGCGGCGAGCAGTTCCGGCGTATCGACGCCCGCGAGTTCGTAGAGCGGGCGCAGCGTCGCACGGGCTTCGTCGAGCGCAGCCTTCGCAGCGCTCGCTTGCTCGTTGGCGGTTGCCAGTTCCCGGCGGATGCGCTCCGCTTCGCCGCGCGCCGCGCACGCGCTCTCCAGCCGCGACGACAGTTCCGCCGAAATGCCACTTGCTTCGAGCGCGGCAAGCTCACGGTCGATGTGCGTGGCGAGCCGCGCCGCGTCCGCCTGGAACGCGGCGAGCGACGCGCGCATCGGTTCGATCTGTTGCGAGCGAATGGCGTCGATCTGCGCGAGTTGATCGCCGATCTTCTTCACGATGCCGATGGCCGTTTCCGCCGCCGCCTGCGACTCCGCCGCGACCGCGAGGCCCGCGCGACCGACCGCCGCCGACCAGTCGCGCTGCCACTGCTCGAACGCGTCGCGGGCGGTCTTCGCGGCGTGTTGACGCGCGATGCTCTCGGCGCGGGCCGCGTCCAACTGTTCGCTCTTGTTACGCCGCGTCACGACAGCTTCGTCGATGGCGCTGATATGGCGCTCGGCGATGTCGCATAGCGCGTCGAGGTCGGCGGACGGATCGGCAGCCACGCCCGCCTGCGCGAGTTGCCGCGCGAGTTCGGCGCGACGCGAGTCTGCATCGGCGGATTCGCGTGCGAGTTCTTCGGTGCAGCGGTCGAGCGTCTGGGATGCGGCAAGCGCCTGATCGCGGCGCGCGAGCCACGACGGCGCGTCGTCGAGCGCCATTTCCGCGATCTGCGATTGGGCGGCCAGCGCGGCCCACGCGGCGTCGAACTGAGCGAGCGCCGTCGCGGCATCGCGCGCGGCCTGCTCCCGGCGTGCGACGGTTTCCTGCTCCACCGCGACGCGCCGCTTCAGCGCGCCGAGCTGCGTCGCCTGCCCGACCGAGCCGAGTTGACGATCCGCGAGCCCGTCGGCGGCGTGCATCGCCGTTTCGAAGCGCGGCGCGGCTGTCGCGAGCGGCGTCTCGCCCGCGCGGATGGCGTGCCACGCGGCGTTGCGCGCGTCGCGGGCCTCGCGGACATCGGCGGCCGTCACGACATCGTGTGTCTGCACGAAATCGCCCAGTTCGGTTTGCGTCGCGTGCAGCGCGTCTTGCGCTTCCTTCAGCCGATCGCCGGCCATCGCGAGCCGCGACGCCAGCGCCTGCCGTTCGTCGCGGAGCACCGCGATGCGCTCGGCGGCGGGCAGCGTCATCGCGCGCAATTCGGGCAGCGGCCGCGTCCACTTGCCGAGCGACGCGAGCGCCGCTTGCAACGCGTGGTCGGCTTCGCGGCGGGCGTCGTCGAGGCGGCGTTGCGTCGTCGCGGTATCGCGAGACTTCTGCGCGGACCGCAGCGCCACGCGCAAGCCAGGGGCGACGTCGCAATCGGACAGCGCGGCGAGCCGCGTCTGCAACGCCGCGATCTGCTCCACGCTCTCGTGCGCCGCGCGCTCGGCGTTCCGAGCCGCGAGTTCCAGCTCGCCGCGATCCAGCATCAGGCTCGACACAGTCTGAAGCACGAGCGGTCCGGGCAGCGACTGCCGCGCGCTTGCTTCGTCCTGCCCCCAGCCGAGTTGCGCGCAATCCTGCGCAATCTGCCGCATGCGCACGGCGACTTCCTGTTCGAGTCGCGCGATCTCGTTCGCATGATTCGCGCACTGATGCCGCGTCCCTTCGAGCGCGCGAATATCGGCTTCGACCGCCAGCAGCGCCTGATCGATGCGAATCTCGGTCAAGTCCTTCTGCAACTGCTCGACGTCGCGAGCGTGCAGATCGAGCGCGGTCTGCGCTGAAGCCAGCCGCGTCAGCGCGTTCTGAAGCGTCGCTTCGGCGTTGGCGGGCAGATCGGCGGTATCGCCGAGCGCGTCGAGTTCGGCCGACTTCGCGCGCCAGACGTTGAGATACGGCGCGGCGCGGCGGATGCGTTCGAGTTTCGCGCGCATGACTTCGAGTTCCGCGCGACGCGCTTCCTGCTCGCGGCTGCGCTCCTGCGCCTCCTCCACCGCGCCATGCGCCCGACGCCACTGCGCCGTCCGCACGCTCGCCGCCTTGAGTTCGGCGGTGGCTTCTTCATAATGCTTCAGCGCGACGTAGTACGCCCGCTCGCCCGACTTGCGCTTGGCCCAAAGGCTGTCGGCTTCGTCGGCGAGACGCTGGCGCACTTCGCCCAGACTCGCGATGCCCGCCGCCGACTGAAACAGCACCTGCCCGACATCGCTCGATGCGTCGAGAATGCTCTGGCCGCCGCGAATCAGCGCCGTGTGGTCGAGGCAATACATCTGCTCAAAGAAGCTCTTGTCGGCGGTGCCGAGGAACGGGGCGAGCGCATCGGCGGCGAGCGGGTCGCCGTTCGGCGTCGTGAGCGGCGACTTGCGGCTCTTCGTGCGATGAAACGCGAGCGCCGCGCCGTCTTTCTCCAGCTTCGCGCCCAGCCGCAGATCGCTTTGCGGATGCAAAAACGCGAGCGACGAGCTATGCGGCATGCCGAAAAGCAGTTCGGAAATGGCCGTCTTGATGGTGGATTTGCCCGCCTCGTTCGGGCCGACGACGAAATGAAAATCGTGCTCCGCCAGCGGAAATTCGACGGCGTGATCCGTGAATTTGCCGAAGCGGATGAGATCGAGCTGGCTGATGCGCATCCCGTTACTCCGCGTCCGCGAGTTGCGCGATCAGGCCGGCGCGCGCTTCGCTCACGAGCTTCGCGAGATCGCCGTCGCGCACGTAGTCGAGTTCGGGCACGGACTTCTGCAAGTCGCTCGGCGCTTGCGTCGCGAGCGTGATGAGCCTGTCTTTGAGCATGGCGAGGAATTCGGGATCGGATTCGGCTTCGATCAGGAGCGCGTGAAGATCGGCGAGCGCGTCGCCGCCATCGGCAAGATCTGCTGCAGTGCGTTCGCGCGTGATCGGCTGCGTCGCGACTTTCACCTTCTCGAGCCACAAGCGGTCATGGCTGATCGCCGCGATCTGCGCGAGCACTTCGGCGCGTAGCTGCTTCTCGTTGGCGAAGAGTTCGCCGTGCGCCTTCGTCGCGCCGGTGATGCTCACGCGCACCGCGTGCGGCACCGGACGCTCGGCGGCATCCACGAGCGTCTCCAGCGCACGGCCGGCCGCGCGGGCGACTTCATCGAGCGTGTCGAGGCCGGAAGCATCGACATTCACGGCTTCCCAGCGCAATACGTCGATGAACAGCCGCTCGACGCTGACCTCCTCCGCCTCGGACACGCTGACCAACACCGCGCCGCGCCGGCCCGTCTCGCGAATGGTGCGCCCCTGCAAGTTACCCGGAAACACGATGGTCGATGCTTCCTGCCACATCGCGAACTCATGCACGTGGCCGAGCGCCCAGTAGTGATACTCGCGCGCGTGCAGTTCGGCGACCGTGCACGGCGCATAGCTCGCGTGCATCGCCGCGCCTTCGAGCGCCGTGTGCAGCACGCCGACATTGAAATAACCGTCGACAGGCGGCGGATACGCGGTCACGAGATTCGTCGTCACCGCCTTGTCCTTGAAGCTGTGGCCGTGCAGCGCGACCTTCAGCGCGTCGATGCGATATGTCTGCGGCTTCTTCGTCGAAAACGTGTGGACGTTGTCCGGCAACTGAAGCTGGCTCGTCATTTCGCTTTCGGCGTCGTGATTGCCGTAGAGCAGATACACGGGAATGCCCGCGCGCCGCAGCTTGCCCATCTCCTTGCAGAAGAAGATGCCGGTGTTGTGATCGCGCCAGGTGCCGTCGTACAGGTCGCCCGCGATGACCATGAAGTCCACTTGCTCGTCGATGGCGACCGACACGAGCTTCGAGAACGCCTCGCGCGTGGCGTTGCGCAGCATGTCGGCGGGCGCGTCGGCGTAGGCGGAAAGCCCGTGCAGCGGGCTGTCGAGATGGATATCGGCCGCGTGAATGAAGCGCATGGCGCTGTCTCCTTTCAATGAGTGGTCGCGCTTCTCGCGTGTTCGAACGACGATGCTTGCAGACATTCGGGACATTTCGCGTCTCGTTCGGCTCAGTGCTTCGCCGTGCTCAAGAGACGCGAAATGTCCCGACAGGCACGCAGAATTCGTGAACGTCAACACGCAGCGAGGTAACCCGATGACCAGTCCCTACACCGCTCATAACGTCGACGCCGCGATCGTGCATCTGGAGCGCGTCTTGTCGGCTGAAGGCGCGAATTCGCTATTCGGCCAGACTTACTGGCGCAAGCGCGTGCAGCAGGTCAGCGCGACGCGCGGCTTGCAGCGCGATCAGCGCATGCGGCTCGACCGATTGATGAAACTGCTCGCCACCGACGCATGCGAGGCCACATGCCAATGACGAACCGACGAATCAACTGCGCTCGAGAGCCTGCGCCAGCGCGACGAACTCCGCCACCGGCACTTCTTCGGCGCGACGCGCGAGATCGAAACCGAGCGCATCGAAATCGACCTTGTCGCGATACGCCGCGAGATTGTTGCGCAAGACCTTGCGACGCTGCGCGAACGCGGCCTTGACGACATCGCTCAACACGGTTTCGTTGACGGCCGGCAATTCATGCGCCGCGAACGGAATCATGCGCACGATCGCGGAGTTGACCTTCGGCGGCGGCTGGAACGATTCGGGCGGCACGTCGATCAGCTTGTCCATCACGTAGCGGTATTGCAGCATCACCGACAAACGCCCGTATTCCTTGCTCGCCGGCTCGGCGATCATGCGCTCGACCACTTCGTCCTGAAGCATGAAGTGCTGGTCGATGACCTTCGGCGCGAACGTCGTCAGATGGAACAGCAGCGGACTCGAAATGTTGTACGGCAGATTGCCGACGATGCGCAGCGACGGCTTGTCGCCCGCGAGCGCCAGCGTGCCGAAATCGAATTCGAGCGCGTCCGCCGAATGCACGACGAGCCGCTCGCCGAAGCGCTTCTCCAGCCGCCCGATCAGGTCGCGGTCCAGTTCAACGGCGTGCAGCGGCGACTCGGGCGTGGCGAGGCGCTCGATCAACGGCTCGGTGAGCGCCGCGAGCCCCGGCCCGATTTCGACCATGCGCTCGCCGCGCTGCGGCCCGATGGCGTCGACGATGGAATCGATCACGCCCTGATCGACGAGAAAGTTCTGGCCGAAGCGTTTGCGCGCCAGATGGCCCTGGTGTCGTGTGGACATACGTTTTCGTTGAATGCGCTCAGGCGCTGCGTTTGTGGCGCGCCATGGTCACGGCGGCGTCGATGGCGGCGATCATGCTGCCGGGGTCCGCGCGGCCCGTGCCCGCGAGATCGAGCGCGGTGCCGTGATCGACGGAGGTGCGGATGATCGGCAGGCCAAGCGTCACGTTGATGCCTTCGCCGAAGGTCGCGTACTTCAGTACGGGCAGGCCCTGATCGTGGAACATGGCGAGCACGCAGTCGGCGTCTTTCAGATAGCGCGGCTGGAACAGCGTGTCGGCGGGATACGGACCGGGCGCGTCGATGCCGAGCGCGCGGGCGCGTTCGAGCGCGGGCGCAATCACATCGATTTCCTCGCGACCCAGATAGCCGTTTTCGCCCGCGTGCGGATTCAGGCCCGTCACGAGAATGCGCGGCGCGGGGAGCCCGAAATGCGCGCGCAGATCATGATCGATGATGCGCAACGTCTCCACGATACCGTCGATGGTGAGCGCAGCCGATACGTCCTTCAGTGGCAAATGCGTGGTCGCGAGCGCGACGCGCAACGGGCGTTCGCCACTGCCCGCGAGCATCATCACGACGCGCGGCGTGTGCGTGCGCTCCGCGAGATATTCGGTGTGGCCGGTGAAGGGCACGCCGGCATCGTTGATCGTGCTCTTTTGCAGCGGCGCGGTGACGATGGCATCGAAACGGCCCGCCACCGCGCCGTCGATGGCGGCATCGAGAAGATCGAGCACGTAGCGCCCGTTTGCCGCATCGAGCTTGCCGGCTTCGGCGGGCGCCGCGAGCGCGTGATGTTCGATCTCGATGAGGTCGCCGTTCGTAGGCCAGGCAGCGCCCGAACGCGCTTCAAGCAACGCGCGGTCGCCGAGCACGACAAAGCGCACCGACGGCCAGCGCGCGTGCGCCTGAGCGAGCGCCGCAGCCGTCAGTTCCGGACCGACGCCAGCCGGTTCGCCGGTCGTAATCGCGACGGTAAGCGGCCTGTCCGGATGCGCGGCGGTGCTCATGCGGCTTACTGCTGCGCCTCTTGCGCAGCGATGCCCTTGTACTGCACGTACGCCGTGTCGCGCAGTTCGCGCAGCCAGTCGGAGTACGCCTGCTCGGCCTTGCGCTGGCCGATTGCCTGACGCGCGATATCGAGCTGTTGCGTGGCGGTCCCTTCCGCGTCGCGGCGGCCGAGCACCTGAATCAGGTGATAGCCGTATTCGCTGCGCACCGGGTCGCTCACCGCGCCGTCCTGCAGGTTGTTCATGGCGCGCTCGAATTCGGGCACGGTTTCGCCGGGGCTGATCCAGCCGAGATCGCCGCCCTGCGAGGCCGAGCCGTCCTGCGAGTACGTGCGCGCGAAGTTGGCGAAGTCGCCGCCCGCGGCCACTTGCTGCTTGATATCGAGCAGCTTCTGGCGCGCGCTCGCTTCCGACATGCCGTCCGACACGCGCAGCAGAATGTGGCGCACATGCGTCTGCACGAGCTTCGGCGCATCGGCCGCGGTGCCCTCGCTCGCGCGACGTTCCACCAGCTTCACGATCTCGAAGCCGCCGTCGGTGCGCAGGAGCGTCGGCACGACCTGGCCCGGACGCAGCCCCGACACCGCCGAGACGATACCCGCCGGCAGCGTGCCCGGCGCGCGAAAGCCGAGGTCGCCACCCTTGCTGGCGTCGGTGTCCTGCGAGTTCTGCTTGGCGAGCTTCGCGAAATCCTCGCCGGCCTGCGCCTGCTTGAGCACGGCGTCGGCCTTCGCCTGCACGGCCGCGACTTCCGAATCCGGCGCGTTCGACGCGAGCTTGAACATGATGTGCTGCAGATGCAGGTCGCTCGCGTTACGCGCGCCCGGCCCGCGCTGGCTGGCGATGTAGTTCGCCACTTCGCCGTCCGACACGGTGATCTTGCTGTCGACTTCCTTCTCGCGCAGCTTCGAGAGCGTGAGTTCGGTGCGCGCGTCGCGCATGAACGTCGCCCACGGCACGCCTTGCGCCTCGATGCGCGAGCGATAGACGTCGAGCGTCATTTGGTTCTGCTGCGCGAGGCGTTGCAGCGTGCGATTGACGGTGGCGTCGTCGATCACGATGCCGTCTTCTTTCGCCTTCTGCAGCTGGATGCGTTCGAGCACCATCTGGTCGAGCACCTGCCGGCGCATCTGTTCGATGGGCGGCACAGGCGCGTTCTGCTGCTTGAGCCGCTGCACGATGAGGCTCGTGCGCTCTTCCAGCTCGCGCTGCGTGATGACGCCGTCGTTCACCACCGCGACGACGGAATCCGCCACCTGCACATTCGGGTTCGACAATGCCTGCGCACCGGCCGGCGAACTCACCATCAGCGCCGCTGTCAGCGCGCCCGCGGCAATCGCCGTCGATCGAAACAGTTTCATGTTTGCCACAGATACTCCATCAAATCCTGACTTGACCCATTCGTGCGCTGTGCGCTTCTTTGGCGTTGTGGTACGTCTTGTCACTCGTAGTCGCTGAAGCGGGCGAGCGGCGGAGCGGACGGCGGCGGCGGCTGATAGCCCTGAACGCTCGCGCGGAACGCGCTGACGAGACCGTTGTCGACCTTCGACAAGCCCTTGAACGTGATCTGCGCAAGCACGCGCGTACCCGACGAAGGCTGGCCGCTCGTGTTCACGCCGTTGGCGTAACGCTGCGCGCCGAAGCCGAGCGCCCAGCAGTCGGCATCGTACTGGAAGCCCACGAGGCCGTCGACGAGCCGGTGGCCGGCAAGATCATAATTGACACGCGCGACGGCATAGAGACGGTTCGTGAGCGGCCATTCGCCGGACACCAGCAACTGGTTGATCGGCTCGTTGACGAGCGTGGTCTGGTTCGAGCGCGTGTACCGGTAGCCGACGTTGATGACCTTTCGGTCCGCCGGACTGAACGCGAAGCCGACGCTCGTGCGCACGAGCTGGTTATTGTCGACATTATATTGGAACGCAGTTTCCGAAGCGAAACCAGCGCCCAGCTTGATGGCCGCGCCGGCGATCAGGTCCGAGTGCTTGGCCTCGTTGATCGGCTGGTCCTGGCTGATCGTGACGCGCTGGCTCGTGAAATAGTATTGCTGCGCGATCACGAAACGCGCGCGCTCGTCGCCCGTCGCCGGGTTGATGAAGCGCGTGGTCAGCCCGGCCGTCAGGCGGTTCGCATCCGCGATGCGGTCGTTTCCGACGAACGTGTTCGGCGTGTAGATTTCCGCGAGCCCGAAGTCGGCTTCGGCGGTATCGAAGATCGGCGCGAAATTCTGGTTGCGATACGGCGTGTAGACGTAATAGAGCCGCGGTTCGAGCGTCTGAATGTAGTCCTGCCCGAAGAGCCGCACGGAACGGTCGAACACGAGGCCGGTATCGAGACTGACCGTGGGAATCGACTCGGTGAAGTTCTTCGGCTGCCCGGCCGGCGTCAGCGGCTGGCCCGGAATCGGGCCGGTCGCGATGTGGCTCAGGTCGTAGGACGCGAAGTGCCACTGAACCTTCGGCGTGAAGAAATAGCCCGGCGCGTTGATCCCGTAGCTCACGTACGGGTTCAAATACATGCGCTGACCGTCGGTCGCGCCTTCCTGCGTTATCGTGAAGCGCGTGAAGTCCGCTTCCGCGCCGTAATCGAAGCCGCCGACGTTGTACTTGTTGTACTGCACGTTCAACTGCGGCTCGCGCGCGTACGGCGGAATCGACGGCTGCAGCGTCTGCCAGCGTTGCTCGCGGGCGAGCACGGACCACGGCCCGTTGTTGTACGTGAGTCCGGCTTCCTGCTGATACAGCAACTGCGTGCCGTTCAGGAACTGATTCGACGCGTTGCCCAGGTCTTCTGGATACTGATCGTCCGAAACCTTGTTGTAATTGACGTAGCCGCCAAAGCCGCCGCCGAAGTTCTGCCGATGCTGCCAGAAGATCGCATAACGGTTCGTGTGCGTTTCGCGGTCGTTCGGCAGATAGTCGACCGTGAGCGAGCCCGAGTACGTCGGCGAGAGATAGCGATAGTTCGCTTCGCCGAGCACGCCGCGCCGCGACATGATGCGCGGCGTGACGGTCAGATCGCGGTTCGGCGCGATGTTGAAGTAGTACGGGATCGTGGCTTCGAAGCCCGTCGTCGAACTGAGCGAGAACGTCGGCGGCAGAAGGCCGCTGCGGCGGTCGCCCGTCAGCGGGAACGAGAGCCACGGGCTCGCGAACACGGGCACGCCCTGGAAGAACAGCACGCCGTTATGCGCGATGCCTTCTTCCGAGCCGGTATCGAAATCGAACGACGAGCCCTTGATGTACCACGCCGGATTGTCGCACTGGCACGCGGTGTAGGTGCCGTGATCGACGCGCGCGCGCTCGTTGTCGATCAGATCGATGCGCTCCGCGCTGCCCGAGCCGCCCGTCAGATTGAAGTGGTACTTGGGGTTCGTCATGAACCCTTCGTTCGAATCCACTTTCAGATGCGCTTCGGGGCCGACGAACGACACGCCGTTGTTGATGAGCCTGACATGGCCGAAAGCATCGGCCATGTCCGTGTCCTGGTCGTAATGCAGCGCGTCGGCCTTGATGACCGTGACGGTGCGGCGCACTTCGGCCGAGCCTTTCGCCGCCATGTCCTCGTCGGACGTGCCGGTGGCCTTGTCGCCGAGCAGGAAGGTCGTGGGCTGCTGACCGCTTTTGAGCGGCCGTTCCTGCAACTGCGGCGCGAGACGCAGGCTGCCGGGACCGTCGATCGGCTGCGCGTCGGCGGCCGGACCGGCGAGCTGCGCATGCGCGAGAGCGGGCATCAGGCCCGGCACGGAAAGCAGCGCGGCGACGAGCCGCCGCCGGCGTGGCTGTGCGTCGCCTTGAATCTTCGATGCGGGAAACTGTCGTGGCGGCATGTATGGGTGGCGGTTCGATCCCGTTCGCGTCGGACGCGCTCGATGCCGCCAAGTGAGCGGCCGCGGTTCGCCCGCGTCATTGCCGGAGTGAATTCGACGGTCCGTGGCTAGGCAGGGACGACACTCGATCGAACGATGACGCGGCACGGTCGTCGGCGCCTGGCGCCAGGCGCGAACAGATAGCTCAAGGATCGCTTAAAAAAGTCGTGGGGTATTATATGGCAAGATGTTTTGCCTCTCGAATTTATGACGCACAATCCCGCCGACACCCGCTTCGAGCAACTCCGTTCCTGGCTCCAGACTTTCGCCGAAACGTATCGGCTGAATCTCGACAGCCTCGCGCCCGCCTCCTCCGACGCCAGCTTTCGCCGCTATTTCCGTCTCGACTGCGATTCGGCGCACGGCAAGACGCTGATCGCCGTCGACGCTCCGCCGCCGGAAAAGTGCCGCGAGTTCGTGCAGGTCGCGGGTCTGCTAGAGGCGGCGAACGTGCATGTGCCGAAGATCCTGCAAACGGATTTCGACGCCGGCTTCATGCTCGTCACCGATCTCGGCACGACCACGTATATGTCCGTGCTCGACGAGAAGAACGCGCGGCCCTTGATGCGCGCGGCCATCGACAGCCTGATCCGCTTCCAGAAGACAGCGCGCGAGGGCGTGCTGCCGCCGTTCGACGAAGCGTTCTTGCGCCGCGAGATGGAACTGATGCCGGAGTGGTTCATCGGCCGCCATCTGGGCCGCGAAGTGACGGCGGACGAACGCAAGACGCTCGACGACACGTTCACACTGCTCGCGCAAAGCGCGCTCGCGCAGCCGCAGACCTTCATGCTGCGCGATTTCATGCCGCGCAATCTGATGGTGAGCGAGCCGAACCCCGGCGTGCTGGATTTTCAGGACGCGGTGTACGGGCCGATCACGTACGACATGGCCTCGCTCATGCGCGACGCGTTCATCAGTTGGGACGAAGAGTTCCAGCTCGATTGCATCGCGTATTACTGGGAGCGCGCGAAGAAGGCGGGACTCGACGTCGATCTGGATTTCGGCGAGTTCTACCGTCAACTCGAATGGATGGGGCTGCAACGGCACATCAAGGTGCTCGGGCTTTTCGCGCGCATTCATTATCGCGATGGCAAGTCGCATTATCTGGCGGATTTGCCGCGTTTCATCGGCTATGCGCGTAAGGTCGCGGAGCGTTATGCGCCGCTCTGGCCGTTCGCGCGCCTGCTCGATTCGCTCGAAGGCCGCGCCGTCGAAGTCGGCTATACGTTCTGATTCCCGATTCCCGCATGACCCAACACCTGAAGACGGCGATGATCTTCGCCGCCGGCCGCGGCGAGCGCATGCGCCCGCTCACCGATACTTGCCCGAAGCCGCTGCTGGAAGCGGGCGGCAAGCCGCTCATCGTCTGGCAGATCGAGCGGCTCGCGGCGGCGGGCGTCGAGACCATCGTCATCAATCACGCGTGGCTCGGCGCGCAGATCGAAGCGGCGCTCGGCGACGGATCGCGTTGGGGCGTCGAGTTGCGCTTCTCGCCCGAGGGCGAGGCGTTGGAAACGGCGGGCGGCATCGCGAAGGCGCTGCCGTTGATCGGCAAAGGCGTGTTTATCGCGGTGAGCGGCGACGTGTTCTGCGATTTCGACTACGTCACGCTGCGAGACCGCGCCGACGAACTCCGGCGCAGCGAACAGCCGGGCCTGCATCTCGTGATGACGCCGAATCCGCCGTTTCATCCGAACGGCGATTTCGCGCTGATCGACGGCAAGCTCGCGCTCGATGGCTCGCCGCGCTACACGTTCGGCAACATCGGTCTCTACGACACGCGCATGTTCCTCGATCTCACGCCCGGCACGCGTCGCGCGCTGACGCCCTACTATCGCGAAACCATCGCGCAGGGACGCGCGACCGGCGAACTGTACGAAGGCCGCTGGGAGAACATCGGCACGCCGGAGCAGCTTCAGTCGCTGGACGAGGAGCTTCGCGCCCGCTGAGTGTCCCGGAATGGGACGCATCCGATGGTAAAATGCGCGGTTCTTCCGTCTTTTCCCTCCAGCCGCACGCCGCTGCCGACACGTCACCATGTCCGATACCCGCCCCGATACCCTCTTTGCGCTCACCGCGCTCTCGCCGCTCGACGGCCGCTACGCCGCCAAAACCGAAGCCCTGCGCGACTGGCTTTCCGAAGCGGCTTTCATGCGTCATCGCGTCACGGTCGAGATTCACTGGTTGATCGCGCTGTCGCGTGCGGGTTTCGCCGAAGTGCCGCGCTTTTCCGAAGCCGCAGAGCAGTTCCTGCTGGGCCTCGTCAGCCGCTTCACCGCGCACAATGCGGCGCGCATCAAGGATATCGAACGCGTCACGAATCATGACGTGAAGGCGGTCGAGTACTGGCTCAAGGAGTCCGTCAAAGGCCAGCCGGAACTGGAGCGCGCAAGCGAGTTCATCCATTTCGCTTGCACGTCGGAAGACATCAACAACACGTCGCATGGGCTCATGCTCGCGGGCGCTCGCGAACACGTGATCCTGCCTGCGCTGCGTTCGGTGCATGAGCGCCTCGTCAAGCTCGCGCACACGCACGCCGAACAGCCGATGCTCTCGCGCACGCACGGCCAGCCCGCCAGCCCGACGACGCTCGGCAAGGAAATCGCCAACGTCGCGGCGCGCCTGTCGCGTGCGATCGAGCGTATCGCGCATGTGCCGCTGCTCGGCAAGATGAACGGCGCGGTCGGCAACTACAACGCGCATCTGTCGGCGTATCCGGAGTTCGACTGGGAAGCGTTTTCAAAGGATGTCGTCGAGAACCGGCTGAAGCTGACGTTCAATCCGTACACGATCCAGATCGAACCGCACGATTACATGGCCGAACTGTTCGACGCCGTCGCGCGCGCGAACACGATCCTGCTGGACCTCGACCGTGACGTCTGGGGCTACATCTCGCTCGGCTACTTCAAGCAGCGCACGAAGGCGGGCGAAATCGGTTCGTCGACGATGCCGCACAAGGTCAATCCGATCGACTTCGAGAACTCGGAAGGCAATCTCGGTCTCGCGAACGCGACGCTGCGCCATCTCGCCGATAAGCTGCCGATTTCGCGCTGGCAGCGCGATCTCACCGATTCGACCGTGCTGCGCAACATCGGCGTCGCGTTCGGCTATTCGCTGCTCGCGTATGACGCGCTGATCCGCGGCCTCGACAAGCTCGAAGTGAACGCCGCGCGCCTGAACGAAGACCTCGACAACTGCTGGGAAGTGCTCGCGGAGCCGGTGCAGACCGTGATGCGCCGTTACGGCATCGAAAATCCGTACGAGCAACTGAAGGAACTAACGCGCGGCAAAGGCATCACGCGCGAGGCGCTGCAAGCGTTCATCGGCGGTCTCGCGATTCCGGCCGACGCGAAGCAACTGCTGCTCGACATGACGCCGGCGTCGTATATCGGCAAGGCGGCGGAACTGGCGAAGCGCATCGCGTAACGCGGCCGCTGCGCAATAAAAGAAGCCCCACGCTCTCGCGAGCGCGGGGCTTTTTCTTTACGGCACGATCAGCGCGTTTTGAGCTTCTCGATCACGTCATCGACGATCTGCTCAGGCGTCTTCTCGATGCTCTCGATAATCGCCTCGTCCTCACCCGGTTCTTCGAGCGTGTTGAGCTGGCTCGTCAGCAGCGACGGATCGAAGAAATGCCCGGTGCGCGTTTGCAGGCGCTCCTGCAGCGTCTCGAAGGTGCCGTGCAAATAGACGAAACACACGTCCTTGTCGCCGTCGCGCAAGATGTCGCGGTACGAGCGCTTGAGCGACGAACACGTGAACACCGCCGTTTCGCCCGCCCGCTGCTTCTCTTCGATGGCCGCACGTATGGTCTTGAGCCAGGGCCAGCGGTCCTCGTCGGTCAGAGGAATGCCGTGGTGCATCTTTTCCTTGTTGGCGGCGCTGTGAAAAGCGTCGCCATCCGTGAACGGACAGTGCAGGCGCTCCGCCAGCAATTCGCCGATTCGGGTCTTACCGGCGCCCGACACGCCCATCGCGATGAGAATCATCTAAAACTCCTTACACGACCGTCGCGAGTGCGAGGGTCAAACCGAGTCCCATCAGGGAAATGATGGTTTCGAGCAACGACCAGGTCTTGAACGTCTGTCCGACCGTCATCCCGAAATACTCTTTGATCAGCCAGAAGCCGCCATCGTTCACATGCGAGAAGATGAGCGAGCCCGAGCCCGTGGCCAGCACCAGCAGTTCCGGGCTGACGTGCCCGCCCGCCGCGGCGGCGACCGGCGCGACAATGCCGCACGCGGTCGTCATCGCGACCGTAGCCGAACCCGTCGCCAGACGAATGAGCGCGGCGACGAACCAGCCGAGCAACAGCGGCGACAGGTTTGCCGACGACGCCGTCGAGACGATCTGCTGCGAGATGCCGCTATCGCGCAGAACCTGGCCGAAACCGCCGCCCGCCCCCACGATCAGCGTAATGCCCGCGATCGGAGCAAGACACTCGCCGCAGAACTTCTGAATCTGCTCGCGATTGAAGCCCTGCTTCGCGCCAAAAGTCCAGAAGCTGACCAGCACGGCAATCAAGAGCGCCATGTCCGACTGGCCGATGAAGCGCAGCAAATTGTTCGGCAAGGTCTTCGGCGCGAAGATCAGGTCCGCCCAGCTTCCGACCAGCATCAGAATGACCGGCAGCAAGATAGTGAACAGCGTGATGCCGAAGCTCGGCAAATCACGCTTCTTCTCGGTGTCGCCATGCTTTTGCGTGAACTGATCGGCGAGCGCGTTGGCATCCGGCAGCTTGACGTACTTGTGAATCATCAGCGCGAAAAGCGGACCGGCGACGATCGCCGTCGGCACGCCGACGATCAGACCGTAAGCGATCGTCTTGCCGATATCCGCGTGGTACGCCTGCACGGCGAGCAGCGCGGCCGGGTGCGGCGGAATCAGACCGTGCACGACAGAAAGACCGGCGACCATCGGCAGACCGATCAGCAGCAGCGACTTGCCGGTGCGCCTTGCGACGTTGAACGCAATCGGAATCAGCAGCACGAAACCGACTTCGAAGAACACCGGCAAACCGACGATGATCGCGACGACCATCATCGCCCAATGAATGTTCTTCTCGCCGAACAGATTGATGAGCGTATTCGCGATTCGCTCAGCGCCGCCGGATTCGGCCATCATCTTGCCGAGCATGGTCCCTAGACCGACCACGACCGCAATATGGCCGAGTGTGTTGCCGTTGCCGGTTTCGAACGACTTGACGATTTTGTCCATCGGCATGCCGACCGCGAGGGCCAGCAACACCGACACGATCATGAGCACGAGGAACGGATAGACCTTGTAGCGGGCGATCATCAGGATCAGAACCGCGATCGCGATCACCGCGTAGAGCAGCAACATGCTCCCGTGGACGGCTGGCATAACGCCTCCTTGATTTTGTTGAGATTATTTGCGCTGTCCGTGCGTTTGCCGTCGCTGCCCTGCTTCGTCAGGCAATGTCCGGCAAGCGCGCGTACGGCGCGGACGAACCGAATTCTACTGGTAAGCGGGGAATGCGTCGGTAAACGGCAGCCGACGCAACGTTCGCTCCCAAAAGCAAAAAACCGACGCTCGGGGGTGCTGAGGCCAGTCGAGAGACTCTGGACGCTGCTCGTCACGCCGCTGAGACTAGTCGAAAGCGACGAGAGTCCGGTGGACGCCGAAGTCGAAAGACTGCTGATACCCGTTGAAGCGGAAACCGACAACGAACTCAAGCTGGTCGACAGGCTGCTAACCCGACTGGTCGTCGTGCTAACGCCTGTGGACAACGAATTCACTGCCGTGGACATCGACGACACCGAGGTCGACATCGAGGAAACGCTCGTCGACAGGCTCAATGAAGCGTTGTTCCAGCCAGTCGAAACCGAAGCCATGCTCGACGAGAGGCTCGAGGACGCAGCGGACCAGCCACTCGAGATCGAGCTCATGCTGGTGGAGAGACTCGCCGAGGACGAGCTCCAGGCCACGGATATCGAACTGATGCCCGTCGACATGGAACTTACGTTCGTGGACAGTGAGAGCGAGACCGAGCTCACCGCCGTCGAGAGCGAATTCGAGAAGGAGAAAAGCTGCGAACCATTGATCGCATCGGTGCTGACACTGGTGATGCTACCAGCTGCTACGTTAATGACAGAGTGGCCCGTCATGTCCAGATACTGATTCATCTGGATCTTGCTTGCCGCGTTGAAGACGACCGCGTTGCTGCCGACCCCGATCATGGCAGTGGGATTGGCGTTGTCGTCCTGCAGCACGACGCCGGTATAGTTAGCGAGACCGGAAAACGCGTTGTTACCGCAAGAGGAACCGCTCATACCCGTGGCGAGGCCAGTGTTTGTGACGCCGCTCCCGGAACCGTTTACGCAACTTACGATTGCTGGCACGGCCCATGCCGTCGAACTGCCCCCGAACAACAGCGCGATGGACGCACCGATACCCGCTGCCGCATGCAGCAAGCCGGACGAGAACTCGCCGGAACCGTCATCACACGCTGTCTCAGCATTGTCGGGGCCGACCACCGCCCCCGGACTTTTCTTACCCCGCGCCATCGTCGTCTCGGCGACGGCGACGAACGTTCCTACCTTCTCATTCCAGATACTGCGGTATGACTTATTCATAAACCGAATCGACCCACGAAAAAACGAGCTTCTTTTACAAAACTCAAAGAAAAACACTTCTGACCACGTGAGAGGATATTCACGCCGCGCCTCACGATGAAGCGGACATATCCGAAAATCGAAGAAGCTCTATGGACGACGGTCTGGACGAATGACGGGGATCGGAGATTTCTTATTTTTAAGCGAAAATGCGCTGAACGTATGCGTAGTGTGGGGCTGTTTATATGCGTTCAGCGCGCTCACGCGGAAACGATTCGAGGAAGTACCCAGGTGCCTATCTCAAAAGGCGATGCGCGCCCCATGGCTTGAATTCGTGAACTACCGACGCGGCATCAGCAATGATGACCATGCACGGGAGCGAACGGGTATTGGATGTGAGTCAGTCGGTAGGAAGCGCGCTAGCAAAATGCCGCCTTTTTGCGCGGGGCCAAGTGCTTGGAGGAAGACGTTGGGCGGCATGGCGCGAGCAAGCTCATTGATGCGCTAAGCATCTCAGCGGCGGGCGGCGTCGACGAACTTTTTGCCGCTTCGTTTTGATGATAAGCACGCCGAATGCGGGCATCGCGTCATCTTGCCGGCATCAAGCCGTGAAACAAAACGCAACATCGGGCGATAATAAGCTCCGCCGGAGTTCGGTGTTGGGCACCGAAATCCGGCAGCAAAGCGACCATGAAAATGCGGATAAGAATTAGCGCGGAATTCTTTCCATCAGTGAACTCAGCAAACCAGTGTAAGCAGCCACCAATTGCGCATCGTCCGGCAAGAAACGGGTAATGGCTTTGCGCTGTTCATCCCGGTACTGAGCGAACCGTTCATCATGCCCGTCTATCGCCTGGATGACGCGAGCGGCGCCTTCCTTGACATCGTTTGCGTGATAGTAGTAACCGAGATCGGTGCATAACGTTGCGTTATGGATCAGCGGATATCCTTGCCAGCACACTTCAAGATAAAAGTAATTGAGCGGATTTTCCCACTGATGAGAGACGACGATATCCGTTCTTTCGGACAGGAATGTGGGAGTATCGAAGCGCCCGAGGAAAACTGCTTTGTGCTGGCGGACGATGTCGAGCTGATTCATCAGCGAGATGAATTCCCGGCAATTGGTTGCAAGGTGCTGTGTATTGGTCACCTGCAGCAACTCGATTGCATCAGGCCGCTCACGATAGGCCAATTCTGCGATCATCGCTGGATACAGGCAGAACTTGACGACGTTGATATTCGGTTCCATCACGCTCAGCCGCCGCGGACCCTGGTGCGGGCGATACTCACCCGACGCGGGCATTTCCGCCGTGCGTGCATTCAGAAAAACGGGGCTCCAGATGAACGGAACAACCCGCGCGGACTGTCGGCGCATCACTTCGAAATAGGGTTGGCTGATATTGGCGACCTGCGGGATCATCCAGATATCATCGTACCGCTGATTAACGAACAGGTTGTCGCCGAAGCTGGGCTTATTGAAGAGAATCGATTCCATCGCGTGGACGTATTCGAATCCGCAGCAATACGAAACAAGCCGCGCGCCGCGCTGTTTCAAGTATTCGGTGGCGCCGGGGTCGATCTGCCCACCCAGTTCGATGAGCACATCAATATTGTCCTTGGCACCTTCGAAGGTGACGGTAGGCCAGCGGTTCAAGTCCCATGGCAGTTTGTCCGTGATGGGAACCGACGTCGTATTGACCAGCACAACGTTTTCGACATTCGCACAATTCTTCAGCGCCTCCGCCAGAAAGACAGCGTTCTGCTTGATGCCGTTGTTCCACAGGGTCTCAGCCTCGTGGTGCAAGCCGATCGTGATTCCGATACGAAGCCTTTTCATCGCCCAGTACTCCAGTGCCGCGTTGCCAATTCAGTTAATTCGAAGATCACGCTCTTGCGTAGACCGCTTCTATTGCCTGCGTGTAAATACGCACGTTGTCCTCGTTCTCGGGATCAAGCGTATGCAGGAACGCCTTCGCCGCTGCGCGGTAACTCGTCAGGTCTTCGTCATGCATGCCGAACGCGCGACGCAACGCCAACCCGCCCTCTTCGCAGTCGAAGTCGTGATAGCGGTACCCGCAGTTCCCGATAAGATGCGAGTTATGAATGAGTGGATAACCGCCATACAACGCCTCGTAATAGACGTAGTTCTGCGGGTTCTCCCATTGGTGACTGACCACTGCATCGACCGACACCGGCACGATCTGCGCGAACGGGTAACGTCCTTCGAAGAACCCCAGTCCGTGCTTGACCAAATCGAGGCTTTGCGCAAACCCCGCAAACGCCGGATGTTCCTTCAGCTTGAAAGTGTTGTACGCGTACATGCGCTCAATCATGTCGGGATTAGCGCGATGCGCCGCTTCGCAGCACAGCATGGGAATAAAGCTTGTCTTCACCATGCAGACGTTAGGCTCGAAAATGCCGATGCGCCAGCGGCGGCGACCAGGTTGATAGCCGAACTTCTGCCCCGCCGGTAACCTCGCGACTTCGCGGTCGAGTACCACCGGACTCCAGAGATGCGGCATCAGTTTCACGGGTGCGCGAAAGAGCGTCTCGAAGTACGGCGCACAACTATTCTCATATTCAGGCAGCGTCCACACTTCATCGTATGGCGCGCCAGAGATTAGCAAGGCATGCTGAAGATTGAACACCATGCGCTCGATGTCGATCACGTAATCGTTACCCACGCGCATCGTAATGATCTTGCCGCCCTTCTCCCGAAACTTGATCGCCCATTCGCGGTTGAGCTGCGCGCTCATCTCGATCATGACATCGAGCTTGTTCATCGCGGTTTCCATGTCGATCAGCGGCGCGGGCGCATCCACCAGGAAACGCTTCGCATCCTCCGGGCCGCCGTCGCCTCCACCCGTCACGAGATAAGTGGCCTTCACACGCGGCGAGCGTTTCAGCAGCATCACGAGGTAGAGACAGTTCTGGAAAATACCGTTTTCCCAAAGCGACTGCTCGCCTTTGCGAATAAAAATGGATACGCCGATATTGAGCCGTTCGGGCATACCGGATTTCGTTTGCTTGTTCATACGCCGAGCTTCGCCTCGCTGCCTTGAAACAAATTCAGTAACCGGTCGGCAAAGCTGTCCAGGTTTGCTTGATTGAAGGGGTTCACTGAGTCGATGACACGCTGCGCACGAGCGCGATAGTCCGCAAGCGACGCATCGTGCTCCCGCGCTGCGCGCAAGAGCTGCCGCCCTCCCTCCTGTGAATCGAAGCCAGGGTAGTAATAGCCGGCCTCGAGCCAGGGCGAGTTATGCACGAGGGGATAGCCGCCGTATAGCACGTCGAGATAAAGATAATTCTGGTCGTTGCCCCATTGATGGGACACAACGGCATCCGAAAACTGCGACATAAATCCCGCAATATCGTTGCGCCCGTGGAACGTCGCTTTACTGTCCTTGACGATATTCAGGGAATTAGCCATCTGCACGAGCGTCGGATGATCCTTCATATGCAAAGTATTGAGCACATGCATGTGCGAAACACTTGAAGGATCGGTCCGATATGCCTCTTCACAGGCAAGCATCGGGATGCTGGACGTTTTAACGACGGAAATATTCGGCTCAAAGATGGAGACGCGAAAGCCTTGCCGCTGAGAAGCATCGCCGAGCGCCCCGTCCGGGCGCGGCTGATATCCATAATGGAAGCCGTGTTCGCTTATCTCTGCGATGCGCTGCTCGAGAAACTGGGGATGCCATATGAACGGCACCAAATGAACGTCGCACCGGTGCAGCGTGCGCATCATTGGAATGGACAGACGGTCCTTGGACATCAACCAGATCTCGTCATAACGGTCGGGACGCATGACGTGCACCGGTTTGTCGAAAACCGGCGATTCCACCAGCCCCACATACGGCTGGCCGCAACAGTAGTAGACGACCTTCTTTCCACGCGCGCGCATGAGGTCGAGCCACTGCGTGTCGAGCGCACCGCCCATTTCGAAGATGACGTCGACCTGATCTGTGGCGTCGTGGATCCGCATGATGCGCATCCCCTTCGCCGATGCATTCACTTGCGGAGGCAACGCGTTCTGATCACCGACATCGATCAGCGAAACGCTTTCCACGAAAGGTAGCCGCTGCAAAGCCTCCGCCAGAAAGACGACATTCTGGCCGAGACCGTTTTGCCAAATGTTCTGCCCTTGATGCGTGACGACAGAAATTCCGATTCGAATAGTCACAGTTGATTTCTCAGAAATGCCGGATTGCGTATTCGTAAATAAAGCCGCAATGCTTTGCTTGCTCACTGGCAGCGCCGGGTGCGCCGCAGCACGACACATTCGCCGACGGCCCTTAGCAGGAGCGGGAGAAGCGCTAGATCAGGGCGAATGGAACAGCCAACCTACGCTTGAATATATAGAAGATTTTCTAGATTTCCCAGCAATCCGGATATTTATAAGAGTCGTCCTAACGTTTCAGAATTCGCAACGAGGAGACAAGGCGCCGAGTCAAGATAGACGGGAAGGAGACTACCGGCTACGACAGGGCGCTGCAATGGACTGATCGAGTCGGTTGTGTGTTTGCCGGCGACCGGCGGTGGACGTGATCCACGAACTGCCTTCCAACCGCGCCGATATGCTCGCCAATAAGCAGGTAAGGCGATTACTCCAAGCGTATCGGCAGTTAGATAGCGAGATCGCTGATTATTATCATTCTAGTTCTATTCGATTTAAGAACAATCAGCGTTAATTGTATGCGAAGCAACTGCTAGTATGCCAACGCGCATGACGTCAGCGAATCAATTGGGATTAACCGACAGCTACGTCGGCTAGAAGCATTGCTTTGCTTTTGTCATGCTCGCTGCGATCGAGAAGTGTTCGGCTCATGATCGGCACTCAAGAAACGCGAACCGAGCGAACGCTTGATGGAGACGACATATTCTCGCGCATGCAAAACAAACTCTGTGACTAAAGCGAAGAGGTTATTATGATTAAGATCGATCGTAGTGTGCTGGCCCAAGCGCAAATGGCAGGCGGGTCCACCAAGGCAAGTTCGAGTGCGACTTCCTCGACCAATGTGACCATTGATATCTCGCAGGCCCCGGTACACTAACCGGTTCATTGGGCCTTGGCAGGCCGGCGGCCTGCCGTAGACTGAGTGTTCATTCCGGTGCACTGAGTGACACCGGTGTACACAGCGGCCGCATGTGACACGGAATGCGTCGCCGGAACGCGAAGCACCAGCGCGCGTTCCGCTGAATCCTCCGGGCAGGGCGGCCTTACCTCGTGCAATCTATTGCCGAAGTCGCGCCGCCATCGGCTTATTTTTGAGGCGCAAGCTCACTCGCCGCACGCGCTAATCGCGTCACTTCCTCCCAATTCTGCGCAGCAAGCGCAGCCTTCGGCGTCAGCCACGATCCCCCAACACAGACCACATTCGGCTGCGCGAGAAACAGCGACGCCGTCTCCGCCGTAATGCCCCCAGTCGGGCAGAACTTCAGATTCGGGAACGGCCCATAAAACGCCTGGAGCATCGGAACACCACCCGCCTGCTGCGCGGGGAAGAACTTCACGATCTCATAGCCCAGTTCCATCGCGGTAATGATGTCGCTCGGCGTCATCACGCCCGGCAGCAGCGGCAATCCGGCGTCCTGCGCGGCCTTATGCATGTCTTTGGTCAAGCCCGGCGACACGCCAAACTGCGCGCCCGCTTTCTTGGCCTGCTCGCAATGCTCCGGCTTCGTGATCGTGCCGACGCCGACGACGATGTCCTCCGCGAGTTGACTCGCACGTTCGATCGCCCCGATGCCCGCCGCCGTGCGCAACGTGATTTCGAGCACCTTCACGCCGCCCGCATGCAGCGCCCGCGATACGTGTTCGCCCTGCTCGACCGAATCGAATGCGAGCACCGGAATGACCGGGCCCAGACGCACGATTTCGCTTACCGTCTTCATGTGATGCGACTCCTTCTTGTGTGCGGCGACGCTGTCGTCGGACCGCGGGTTTCTGTCAGGTTGAACCGTGGCTAGATTCGTTAGCGTCCATGCACCATTTGACGATCGGCGTGGCCCGCAGCCGCCGTCGCGCCGCCATCCGTCGACGCGGTCTTCGCGCCGATCAGCGGACCGAACACCGACGCGCCCTCCTCGGCCGGCAGCGCCGCGCTGCGGAACACGCCGAACAGTTCGCGCCCGAAGCCCACTTCGTTCTCCGCCTGATTCGCCGGCGCTTCGACTTCGCGCGACGCCCATTCGCGCGCATCGATTTCGATGTCGAGCACGCCAGCCGGCGCGTCGATCACCACCACATCGCCGGTGCGCACCTTGCCGAGCGGCCCGTGCAACAGCGCCTCCGGCGACACGTGGATCACGGCCGGCACCTTCCCCGATGCGCCCGACATGCGGCCGTCGGTGACCAGCGCGACATGGAAGCCCTGATCCTGCAACACGCCGAGAAGCGGCGTCAACCGATGCAGTTCCGGCATGCCGTTCGCGCGCGCGCCCTGAAAGCGCACGACCGCGACGAAATCTCGCTTCAGTTCGCCCTTGTCGAAGGCTTCCTGCACTTCTTCCTGCGAATTGAACACGATGGCCGGCGCCTTCACGACGCGATGCTCAGGCGCCACCGCAGAAATCTTGATGACGCCGCGACCGAGCTTGCCCTGCATCAGCCGCAAGCCGCCATCCGGCTGGAACGGCTCGCGAATGCCGCGCAGCACCTTCGTGTCGTGACTTTCAGCGGCGCCATCGACCCATTGCAGCTTGCCGTCGATAAGTTTCGGCTCCTTCGTGTAGTGCGACAAGCCGCGGCCCGCGACCGTCTGCACGTCTTCGTGCAGCAAGCCGCCTTCCAGCAGATTGCGCACGAGAAACGCCACGCCGCCCGCCGCGTGGAAATGGTTCACGTCGGCCTTGCCGTTCGGGTAGATCTTGGCGAGCAACGGCACGACCTGCGACAACTCGTCGAAGTCGTTCCAGTCGATCACGATGCCCGCCGCCCGCGCGATCGCCACGAGATGCAGCGTGTGATTGGTCGAACCGCCTGTCGCGAGCAGCGCGACGATGCCGTTGACGATCGCCTTCTCATCGACCACATGGCCGATCGGCGTGTAGTTGCCGCGCTCGAGCGTGAGATCGAGCACGCGGCGCGCGGCTTCGGCGGTGAGCGCATCGCGCAGCGGCGTGTGCGGGTGCACGAACGCCGCGCTCGGCAGGTGCAGCCCCATCACTTCCATCAGCATCTGATTGCTGTTGGCCGTGCCGTAGAACGTGCAGGTGCCGTGACCGTGATACGCGGCGGCCTCCGCTTCGAGCAACGCGTCGCGATTGCACTTGCCGGTCGCGAACTCCTGGCGAACCTTTGCCTTCTCGTCGTTGGTGAGGCCGCTCGTCATCGGGCCGGCGGGAACGAAGATGGTCGGCAGATGGCCGAATTGCAGCGCGCCGATGGCCAGGCCCGGCACGATCTTGTCGCAGACGCCGAGGCACAGCGCCGCGTCGAACATGTTGTGCGTGAGCGCGACGGCCGTGCTCATCGCGATCACTTCCCGCGAAAACAGCGACAGCTCCATGCCCGCGTTGCCCTGCGTGATGCCGTCGCACATGGCCGGCACGCCGCCCGCGAATTGCGCGATGCCGCCGTGTTCGCGCGCCGCCTGCTTGATGATGTCCGGAAAGCTCTTGTACGGCGCGTGCGCGGAAAGCATCTCGTTATACGACGACACAATGCCGATGTTCGGCTCGCGCACCGCCTTGATCGCGATCTTCTCCTGACCTTCGAGTCCGGCGAAACCGTGCGCTAGGTTCGCGCAGGACAGCGCGCCGCGCGCCGGGAACTTGCCGTGCGCCGCGTCGATGCGCGCGAGATACGCCGCGCGCGTGGACTTGCTGCGCTCGATCACGCGGTCGGTGACCTTCTTGAGTTGTGAATGCGGGGAAACCATCGAAGCTCCTTGTCTCACTGCGGCGCGCGTGCCGTCGAGTTATGGATTGGACAATCGCGAGGAACGGCGGCTGAGTCGTTGTTGTATGGCTGGCCGTTTGGCGTCATATTAGTAGAAAAACTACACGGTGACAATGCACTAAATGCGCCCGCCAATTCAGCAGACACCTAAGTCAAAGCCTTTATCGATCGACATCTCAGGGAAATCCCTAAGAACCGCAGTCGACACTATGTAGTATTTGTACAAGGTGATTCATCGGCTATAGTCGCAGGCAAATTCCAGCATAGGCGAGTTTTCCGATGTTGCTGTCCCAAGTTGAAGCAATGCGCGAGCAGTTGCGCCCGTCCGAGCGCAAGCTCGCCGATTACGTGCTGGAAGCGCCGCGCGAGGTCCTCGACCTTTCGATGACCGATTTCGCCGCGCGAGCAGGCGTGAGCCAGCCGACCATCGCGCGTTTTTGTCAGGCGCTCGGCTTCTCCGGCTTCCGGGAATTCAAGATTCGGCTCGCGCAAAGCGTCGCAGCGGATGTGCCCACGGTCTACCGCGACGTCCGCAGCGACGAACCCGCAGCCGGCGTCGCGGCGAAAGTGCTGGACCGCACCATCGGGGCGCTGATCGCGGTGCGAAACAGCTTGTCGTCGGACAGCGTGGCGGCGGCCATCGCGATTCTTTCGGATGCGCGGCGCATCGAGTTTTATGGCGCCGGGGGCTCGGGCATCGCCGCGCTCGACATGCAGCACAAGTTTTTCCGTCTCGGCGTGCCGTCAGTCGCGTACGCCGATCCGCATACCTACACGACGTCGGCGGCGCTGCTCGGTCCCGGCGATGTGGTGGTCGCCATCTCGAACACCGGCCGCACAAAGGACATTCTCGATGCGTGCAAATCCGCGCTCAATGGCGGGGCGAAAGTGATCGCAATCACGCACGGCAATTCGCCGCTCGCGCGACTGGCGAGCGTCGGCCTGTTCGCGAACGTCGACGAGGACACGGATATCTTTTCGCCGATGACGTCGCGCGTCTCGCATCTCGCAATCGGCGATATTCTGGCGGTGGGACTGGCACTGGCGCGCGGTCCGCAACTGGCGGAGAAGCTCGCCGAGGCGAAGGACGTGCTGGAAGGACGCCGGGTAGGCACGTGAGCCGGCGCCGGGCTCACGTAAGAGACATCAGAACGGTTTGACGACCACCAGCAGCGTCGCGCCGAGCAAGCCGAGCACCGGCAGCTCGTTGTACATGCGGTACCACTTGTCCGAGCGCGTGTTCTCGCCGCGCTGGAACGTGCGCAGCAGTACGCCGCAATACGCGTGATAAACAATCAGCAACACGACGATGCCGAGCTTCGCGTGCAACCAGCCCTGTCCGCGCCCGATGCCGACATCCAGCCACAGCCACAGCCCGCACGCGAGCGCCGGCACCGCGATGAACGTCATGAAGCGAAAGAGCTTGCGCGCCATCAGCAGCAGGCGCGCGGTCGCTGTCGGGTCCTTCTCCATCGCGAGATTGACGTAAATGCGCGGCAAGTAGAACAGCCCCGCGAACCACGAGGCGACCAGCACGATATGCAGCGATTTGATCCAGAGCATCGTTTGTCTTTGGGTCGTTCTTATTGACGCACTTCGCCGTGGCCCAGCACAACGTATTTCAGCGATGTCAGGCCTTCCAGTCCCACCGGGCCACGCGCGTGCAGCTTGTCGTTCGAGATGCCGATTTCCGCGCCGAGCCCGAACTCGAAACCATCCGCGAAGCGCGTCGACGCGTTGACCATGACGCTCGCCGAATCCACCTCGCGCAGGAAGCGCATGGCGCGGTCGTGATCTTCAGTGACGATCGCGTCCGTATGGTGCGAGCCGTACGTGTTGATATGGTCGATGGCCTGGTCCAGACCATCGACGATTTTCACCGCCAGAATCGGCGCGAGATATTCGGTGCTCCAGTCTTCGTCGGTGGCATCGACGAGCCCGCCGATCTGCGCCGCTTCGAGCACCTTGCGCGCCGCCGCGTCGACACGCAGTTCGACGTCTTTCGCCTGAAACGCACGCGCGAGCATCGGCAGCGCGGCGTCGGCGACAGCGCGCGCGACGAGCAGCGTTTCCATCGTGTTGCAGGTGCCGTAGCGATGCGTCTTCGCGTTGTCGCAGATCGCCGCCGCTTTTGCGAGATCGGCGCGGTCGTCCACGTACACGTGGCAGATGCCGTCGAGATGCTTGATCATCGGCACGCGCGACTCTTCCATCAGCCGGGCGATGAGGCTTTTGCCGCCGCGCGGCACGATTACGTCGACGAACTCCGTCATGGTGATGAGCTTGCCGACCGCCGCGCGATCCGCCGTCTCGACGACCTGCACCGCGTCCTGCGGCAGCCCGGCCGCTCGCAGTCCCTCGCCGATCAGCCTGGCAAGCGCAGTGTTGCAATCGAGCGCCTCGGAACCGCCGCGCAGAATCGTCGCGTTGCCGGATTTCAGGCAGAGCGCGGCGGCGTCGATGGTCACGTTCGGCCGCGATTCATAGATGATGCCGATCACGCCGAGCGGCACGCGCATCTGCCCGACCTGAATGCCCGTCGGACGGAATTTGAGTCCGCTGATCTCGCCGATCGGATCGGCCAGCGACGCCACTTGCCGCAAGCCTTCGACCATCGTGCGGAGCGCCTTGTCGGAGAGCGTGAGACGGTCGATGAACGCCGCGTCGTAGCCCTTCTCGCGGGCTCGATCCAGATCGCGCGCATTCGCGGCCTTGAGCGCGTCGCGTTCCCGCTCGATCGCATCCGCCACCGCGACGAGCGCCGCGTTCTTCGCCGCCGTCGATGCCCGCGCCATCGCGCGTGACGCCGCGCGCGCGCGGCGGCCGAGATCGGTCATGTACTGGTCGATGTTCATCTGGATCATTCCGTATGCCGGCTGCGAAAGCGCGGCATCAGTGAGATGGGAGTCGCGTTCGGCTGCATGGCCCGACGCGCAAAGGATCATTCTAAGCCGTGTCGCGTATTTAGCGACGCGGTCGCGGCGCTGGCGACGCGCCTTGCGCCACGGCCATCGCCAGTTCGAACATGCCGGCCCATGGATCGGGCGGCGGCTCGCTGCCGCGCGCACCCGCGCTGCCGGAACTACCCGAGAGCCCTTTGACTTGCCGGTCGAGCCGCGCCGCGAGTGAGAGCGCGCGTTCGAGCGCGTCTTCCGTCACGCGCGAAAGCGCGGGGCCGATCAACCGCTCGCGCGGTCCCCACACGCGGTTTTCGCGCAGCAGCGTCGCGAGCGGCTTGCCCGACGTCACGCCGCGCTTGATGCGCAGGAGCGTGCGCACCTCGTCGACGAGCGCCCACAAGACGAGCACGGCCGCTTCGCCTTCGCCTTTGAGACCGTCGAGCATGCGTGAAAGCCGGCCGACGTCGCCCGTCAGCATCGCCTCGTTCAGCTTGAAAACGTCGTAGCGCGCGACGTTCAGCACGGCGTCGTGGATCTGCTCGAACGTGAGCACGCCTTGCGGATAAAGCAGCCCGAGCTTCTGTATTTCCTGATGCGCGGCAAGCAGATTGCCCTCGACGCGTTCCGCGATGAAAACGAGCGCGCGCCGCCCCTCTTCGCCCGGCGCGACGCGCTGGCCTTGCTGCGCGAGCCGCTGGCCGACCCACATCGGCAGTTGCGCGCGCTCGACGGGATCGACCTTCAGCGCGACACCCGCGCCGATCAACGCCGTGAACCACGCGGACTTCTGCGCTGCCGAATCGAGGCGCGGCAGCGTGACCAAGGTCACGACGTCCGGATTGTCGGCGGCGGCGAGCATCTTCAGCGCCTCGCCGCCTTCCTTGCCGGGCTTGCCCGTCGGGATGCGCAACTCGATCAGTTGCCGGTCGCCGAAGAGCGACATCGACTGCGTTGCGCCGATGAGCGCGCTCCAGTCGAACCCGCGCTCGACCGTGAACACGGTGCGATCCGTGAAGCCGCCCGCGCGCGCGGCGGCCCGGATGCGGTCGCACGCTTCCTGCACGAGCAGATGCTCGTCGCCATAGACGACGTACAGCGCCTTCAGGCCTTTGGCGAGATGCGCTTCGAGCGCGTCGAGCTTCAGTTGCATGGTGGACGGTCGCGTAGCCCGTTACAGCGGCGGCGTGGGCAACGGCGCCCGCGGCGCGATACCCGGCGTCTGCTCGGCCGGCGTCGGATGCAGCGAACGCACGACCGCGAGCCGGCGCGTCAGTTGATCCACGGCGTCGTTGCGCATGTCGTTGTAGAGCAGCGTGGCTTCCTGCGACTTCGCGAGCGTGTACTGGTTGCTATAGGTCATCGCGCGATTCAGCGCGATGGCGCTAGGCGGAATCAGCACCGTTCCGTCCGCGCCGACGAGCGTATAGCTCAGGTTGTAGACGAGCTCGTACTCCTGGATCACGCCCTGCGAATTGAGGCTGAGTGTGCTGAGACCTTGACCTTCGTTGAGATAGAGCGTCGCGTCGGGCTTCTCCGAGGGCTTCACGATGACCGTATCGCTTCCGCCCTGCACCATGCGTTCGAGCCGCCCGACCATCTGCGGCGCGCCGCCGCTGATCGCCAGGCGCTTGAAGGCGTAGTCCTGCTCGCCGCGCAACTGGAACCCGCACGCGGACAGCGCGACCGCGCCGCCCACGAGCGCGAGGAAAGTACGCCGGCTCACGCGCGCCGCGCGATTTTCGACGGCTTTGACGCTCACATCGAATCCCCAGGTTTTGGCCATCAGACCACCACGTTGACGAGACGCCCCGGCACCACGACGATTTTCTTCGGCGCGCGGCCTTCCGAGAACTTTTCGAACATTTCATGCGCGAGCGCCGCCTGTTCGATGGCTTCCCGCGTTGCATCCTTCGCCACGGTCAGCGCACCGCGCACCTTGCCGTTGACCTGCAGCACCAGTTCGATTTCCGCTTGTTCGAGCGCGGCTTCGTCGACCTTCGGCCACGGCGCGTCGAGCAGCGGGCCGAATTCGTCGGCATAACCGAGTTCCGACCACAACTGGAACGTGATGTGCGGCACAACCGGATACAGCACGCGCAGCAGCACGCCGAAGGTTTCGTTCAGCACGCCTTCGCCTGCATTCTTCGCGCTATCGAGCGCGTTGAGCATCTTCATCGCGGCAGACACGACCGTGTTGTACTGCAGGCGGCCATAGTCGAAATCGGCTTGCTTCAGCACGGTGTAAATTTCGCGGCGCAGGGCGCGGTCGGCGTCGCTCAGCTTCGATGCATCCAGCTTGCGGTGCTGGCGCAGCGCCTCCGCGTTGTCGTGCGCGAAGTGCCACACGCGGCGCAGGAAGCGGCTCGCGCCTTCGACGCCCGCGCCCGACCATTCGAGCGATTGCTCCGGCGGCGCCGCAAACATCACGAAGAGACGCGCCGTATCGGCGCCGTACTGGTCGATGAGCGTCTGCGGATCCACGCCGTTGTTCTTCGACTTCGACATCTTTTCGACGCCGCCGAGCACGACCGGCTGGCCGTCGGCAATGAGCGTCGCGCCCGTCGGACGGCCCTTGTCGTCATGCGACACGGTGACTTCCAGCGGGTTGTACCAGGTCTTCTTGCCGCTCGCGTCTTCCCGATAGAACGTCTCGTTGAGCACCATGCCCTGCGTGAGCAGGTTCTTGGCCGGCTCGCCGAACTTCACGAGGCCCATGTCGCGCATGACCTTGGTCCAGAAGCGCGAATACAAGAGGTGAAGAATGGCGTGCTCGATACCGCCGATGTACTGATCCATCGGCATCCAGTAATCGGTGCGCTCGTCGACCATCGTCGTGGCGTCCGGCGCGCTGTAGCGCGAGAAGTACCACGACGAATCGACGAAGGTGTCCATCGTGTCCGTTTCGCGCTTCGCCGCCGCGCCGCACTTCGGGCACGAGCAGTTCAGGAACGCTTCGGACTTCGCGAGCGGATTGCCCGTGCCGTCCGGCACGAGGTCTTCAGGCAGCACGACCGGCAGATCCTTCTCCGGCACCGGTACGTCGCCGCAGCTCGGGCAGTGGATGATCGGGATCGGCGTGCCCCAGTAACGCTGCCGCGAGATGCCCCAGTCGCGCAGACGCCAGGTGACCTGCTTGTCGCCGAGGTCCTTCGCTTTCAGGTCGGCGGCGATCGCGTCGATCGCTTCCTCGGTGGTCAAGCCGTCGTACTTGCCGCTGTTGACGAGGCGGCCGGCAGTTTTGTCGCCGTACCACTCTTCCCACGCCGCGGTGGAGTAGGTCTTGCCTTCGACGGCAATCACCGGCTTGATCGGCAGATCGTATTTCTTGGCGAACGCGAAGTCGCGCTCATCGTGCGCCGGCACGCCCATCACCGCGCCTTCGCCGTAGGACATCAGCACGTAGTTGCCGATCCACACTTCTACCTTCTCGCCCGTCAGCGGATGCGTGATGAAAAAGCCGGTCGCCATGCCCTTCTTTTCCATCGTCGCGACGTCGGCTTCCGCGACGCCGCCGCGCTTGCATTCCTCGATGAACGCCTGCAAACCGGCGTTGTCGCGGGCAAGACGCGTGGCGAGCGGATGCTCTGCCGCGATCGCCGCGAACGTCACGCCCATGATGGTGTCGGCGCGCGTGGTGAACACGCGCAAGAGTTTCGCTTCCCCGTCGATTTCATACGGGAAGCCGAAGTTCACGCCGAAGCTCTTGCCGATCCAGTTCTGCTGCATGATCTTCACGCGCTCGGGCCAGCCGAGGCCTTCGAGATCGTCGAGCAGCTGATCCGCGTAATCGGTGATGCGCAGGTAGTACATCGGAATCTCGCGCTTCTCCACGAGCGCGCCCGAGCGCCAGCCGCGCCCGTCGATGACCTGTTCGTTCGCGAGCACCGTCTGATCGACCGGGTCCCAGTTCACCGTGCCGGTCTTCTTGTACGCGATGCCCTTCTCCAGCATCTTGAGGAACAGCCACTGGTTCCACTTGTAGTACTCGGGCGAGCACGTGGCGACTTCGCGCGACCAGTCGATGGCGAGGCCCATCGACTGCATCTGCTTCTTCATGTACGCGATGTTGTCGTACGTCCACTTCGCGGGCGGCACGCCATTGGCCATCGCGGCATTTTCGGCGGGCATGCCGAACGCGTCCCAGCCCATCGGCATCAGCGTGTTGTGGCCGTTCATGCGCAGATAACGGTACATCACGTCGTTGATGGTGTAGTTGCGCACGTGCCCCATGTGCAGCTTGCCCGACGGATACGGCAGCATCGAGACGCAGTAGAACTTGGGCTTGGCCGACGTCTCGGTCGTCCGGTAGACGTCGTTCGCGCGCCAGTTGCTCTGCGCGGCGGATTCGACGTCGGCGGGTACGTATTTATCGTGCATGGTGTGGTGGCTTTACGCTTGATGCTGTGAACGGGCGCGAGCTTCGTTGGGCTTGACCGCGCTGGCTTGCGGTGGCGAATCCAGACGCTGCGTGGTCGACCGGCCGGCGCGACCCGCGCGATGCAACGGCGGAATCGGGCCTGCTCTGATTGACGCGGGACGCGTTGGACGGGCAAAGGGCGATTATACCGTCCGCTCCCCGCGTGTCCTGGATTCGTAAAGCCGCTGGCCGCGCGAATTCAGGGCCATTCGCTGCAAGTGTGCGCGGCGCGCGGTCGTCCGGCAATTCAGCCGAACGGCATAGGCCGAATCCGAGCGTCTCAGCGCGCCGGCACGGGCTGCGTCACGAAACCGATCCGCTCGATTCCGGCCTGCTGCGCCGCGCCCATCACCTGCGCGACGATTTCGTATCGCGTGGCGCTCGACGCCCTCAGATGCAGTTCCGGCTTCTCGGCCGCCTTGCCCGCCGCGGCGAAACGCGCGCGCATGTCAGCGGCGCTGATCGGCGCGTCGTTCCAGTAGAGCTTGCCTCCATCGTCGATGGAAAGCGTGATGGTCTGCGGCGTCTCGCGCGCAGGCTGCGACGAGACCTTCGGCAAATCCAGCCGGATGGCGTGCGTGAAAAGCGGCGCGGTGATGATGAAGATCACCAGCAACACGAGCATGACGTCGATGAGCGGCGTCATGTTGATGTCGGCCATGGGCGAGCCGTTGGGCTTGTTGTCCAGTCCGCCGAAGGCCATCGCGCGCTCCCTATTCTTTCTCGCCGCAAACAAAGGCGTGCAGATCGTGCGCGAAACCGTCGAGTTCCTCGGAGATCTGCCGCACGCAGCGGCCGAGCACGTTGTACGCAAGCACCGCCGGAATCGCGACGACGAGCCCGAACGCTGTCATGATGAGCGCCTCGCCGACCGGAGCCGCGACGTTTTCGATCATCGCCTGCCCGCTCGCCGCAATGCTGCCGAGCGCGTGATAGATGCCCCAGACCGTGCCGAGCAAGCCGACGAAGGGCGCCGTACTGCCCACCGATGCGAGCAACACCTGTCCGAATTCGAGCCGACGTTGCGAGCGCAGCAACGCCTGGCGCAGCGCGCGCAACACGCGCTCGTTACGCTCGACGCGGGCGAGCAGCGCGCCAGGCACTTCCGCTTCGGAAGCGCGCCACGCTGCTTCGGCGAGCGGCAGATACACGCGCTCGCGGTCCGCGCTGCGCAACGCGCCGATGCCGTCTTTCAGCGTCGATGCCTGCCAGAAGCGTTGCAGCGCGAGCGGCCCCTGCCATTTTGCGCGTGCCAGCACCCACGCCTTCACGAGCAAGAAGCACCAACTCGCGAGCGACATGGCGAGCAGCACGCCCGCGACCGCATGCGTGACGGCATCGCCGCTTTGCAGATAGTGGATAACGCCCGTTGCCGCCATCGTCCGTGAACGCCTCAGCGCAAGCCGAGCACGTCTTGCATGTCGAAGAAGCCCTTGTCGTGCGCGGCGAGGAAGCGCACCGCGCGCAGCGCGCCCTGCGCGTACGACAGACGGCTCGCTGACTTGTGCGTGATCTCGATGCGCTCGCCGATGCCCGCGAAGAGCACCGTGTGATCGCCGACGATATCGCCGCCGCGTATCGCCGAGAAGCCGATGGTCGACGGATCGCGCTCGCCGGTCACGCCTTCGCGCGCGTAGACCGCGCAGTCTTTCAGGTCGCGGCCGAGCGCGCGGGCCACCACTTCGCCCATCGCCAGCGCGGTGCCGGACGGCGCATCCACCTTATGCCGGTGGTGCGCCTCGATGATCTCGATGTCGTAACCCTGCGCGAACTGCTTCGCGGCAAATTCGAGCAGCTTGAGCGTCACGTTCACGCCGACGCTCATGTTCGGCGCGAACACCACGCCGATCTTGTCGCCCGCCTGCTTCAACTGCGCCTTTTGCTCGTCGGAGAAGCCGGTCGTGCCGATCACCATCTTTACGTTATGACGCAGCGCCGCTTCCAGATGCGTGAGCGTGCCTTCAGGGCGCGTGAAGTCGATCAGATAGTCGGCGTCGGCGAACACGCGCTCGATGTCGTCGGTGAGCGCGACGCCCGTTGTCTTGCCGAGGAACGCGCCCGCGTCCTGCCCGAGTTGCGGCACGCCCGGACGGTCGAGCGCGCCGACGAGTTGCGCGTCGGGGTCGTTGAGAACGGTTTCGATCAGCATCCGGCCCATGCGGCCCGACGCCCCGGCGATGGCGATCTTCATGGCTGTCTCGTGTTGGACCGCGCGGCGAGCGCGGCTGATTGATACGGCGTCACGCGGCGAGCGCCCGCGACGCCGGTCTGTCCGGAAAAGCGCGACGGCGCGCCTTCCCGGCGATGCTTCGCCGCGCTACTGCGGCATGCTGAATTGCGCTTGTCCGCCCGAGTTGGCCGGAGCCGGCGACGTGCTCGCGGGACCGACCGCGCTGCTGTCCGGAATCGTGATCGTCTGCGGCTTGCGCTGCAACTGAATCTGCGAGTTGCCGCCGACGCTCGCCGCGCCGGGCGCCGCGCCCGCGCTTTGCGGCACGTTCGGTCGCACGGACGATTGCGTGCGGCCAGTCGGCATTTCGACTTGCGCCGTCGCGCGATTCGCTGCCTGCGCGGCCTGCTGGTTCGCATCGCCCGCAAAGGCTGCCGCGGTGTTCGGCTGCGTGGACGGCTCGCCGACCGGCGCGGTCACGGTGCTTGCCGACGCCGCCGATGCCGATGCCGCAACCGCTGCGGGCGCCGTTGGCGACTTCGCGACCTTCAGGCCTCGGTCGCCGTCGATCTCGGCGAGCAGTTCGAGGTTAGACGGCAGATTCTCGCCGCCCGACCAGCTCACGACGCGATCGCTCGCGAAGTTCACGATGAAGTCGCGCTGCTGCACGACGGAGGTGGAACCGCGCTTGAAGTAGAACACGTAGTCCCAGCGGTCCGCGTGGAACATGTCCGTGAGCAGCGGCGTGCCGAGCAGTTGCCTGACCTGATCGCGCGACATGCCGACCTGCATCTGGCTCGCCGCTTCCTGCGAAACGAAGTTGCCCTGCACGACCGTGATGCGGTATGGCGTGATGCTCTGCGCGATCTTCTGCGTGACGCTGTCGTACGTCGAGCAACCCGCGAGCAGCGCGGCGAGGGTTGCTGCGATGATGGTTCCCCGCATGCGACGGCTCTCCCTGCAATTCGATAAAAATTTTGAGATCATTTCACCTTTCGCGCACAGCGCCGATGACACTGACAACGCCGCGCTTCTCGTTCCGCTCTCAGTGCGCTTCTGCCTCGTTATTACGTGCCTTCCGCGCGGTTTTGCGTACTTTCCGCATGAGATGTCAGGATTCGGAAAAACGCATTACTATGAGAACCTTCAATTGTACTCTAGGGATGCCTAGCCATGACCAATCCCTCCGATCTGAAAAATATCGGGCTCAAGGCGACCCTGCCCCGCCTCAAGATTCTGGAAATCTTCCAGCATAGTCCGGTGCGTCACCTGACCGCTGAAGACGTGTATCGCAACCTGCTCAATGAAGAGCTCGATATCGGGCTCGCCACCGTGTACCGCGTGCTCACGCAGTTCGAGCAAGCGGGCCTGCTGTCGCGAAGCAATTTCGAATCGGGCAAAGCGGTGTTCGAGCTGAACGAAGGTTCGCACCACGATCACCTCGTCTGCATCGACTGCGGGCGCGTCGAAGAGTTCTTCGACGCCGAAATCGAACGCCGCCAGCAGTCCATTGCGAAGGAACGCGGCTTCAAGCTGCACGAGCACGCGCTCGCGCTCTACGGCGCCTGCACCAAGGAAAACTGCCCGCACCGCAAGCACTGAGCGACCCGCGCCCGGCCAGGCGCGCCGCGATTCCAAAACCGCCGTCCATCGGCTTCGATGGACGGCGGTTTCGTTTCGTCCATACCGTCCGCAATTGGCGCCATGGCACTTCCCGCGACAGCCGCGGTCATAGCACCGGCCGCGAGCGATCACTAGCCCTCCGTGGCTTCAATCAGCTTTCCGCGGACCTGCAATCAGCGAACGTCAAAAGGAGTAACGTCAATGGACGTGCAACAACTCGTATCAGAATTTCTGTCTTCGTCGCACGGCGCGCAAGCCACGCAGGCGCTGACCGATCAGGGCTTCAGCCAGGAAGACAGTCAGCAAATGCTTAGTACGGCTGCGGAAACGGCGCACGCGCACGCCGAAGAGCAAAGCCAGGGCTTGTTGGGCGACCATCCCGGCAAGAGCTTCTTTGCGGCGTTCGCGGCGGGACTCGTGCGCGGCGACGGCTTCTTCAAGTCGCTGGAAGAGGGCGGCGAAGGCGTGCTGACCGGACGCATCGCGGAATCCATCGGCGCGCGCATGGGCCTCGACCCGGCCACGGCGTCGACCGTTGCGGCCGCCGCGACGCCGTATGTCATATCGTTCCTCCGCCAGCGGTTCGCATAACGCCGCGCAAAAAACGAAGCCGCTCCGAGGAGCGGCTTTGTCATTTCAGCGGACCGAACGTTACTTCGCGTTCGCGAGGGCGACTGCCGTATCCAGCATGCGGTTCGAGAAGCCCCACTCGTTGTCGTACCAGCTCGACACCTTCACGAGACGGCCCGACACCTTCGTGAGCGTCGCGTCGAACGTCGACGAAGCCGGGTTGTGGTTGAAGTCGACCGACACCAGCGGCGCGTCGTTGTAGCCGAGAATGCCCTTCAGCTCGCCTTCCGACGCTTCCTTCATGATCTTGTTGACTTCTTCCACCGTCGTGTCGCGCGCCGCGATGAACGACAGATCCACCACCGACACGTTGATAGTCGGCACGCGGATAGCGTAGCCGTCCAGCTTGCCGTTCAGCTCCGGCAGCACGAGGCCGACCGCCGACGCAGCGCCGGTCTTCGTCGGGATCTGGCTGTGCGTGGCCGAGCGCGCGCGGCGCAGGTCCTCGTGATACACGTCGGTCAGAACCTGGTCGTTCGTGTACGCGTGGATCGTGGTCATCAGGCCGTTGACGAGGCCGATCTTGTCGTTCAGCGGCTTGACGAGCGGCGCGAGGCAGTTCGTGGTGCACGATGCGTTCGAGATGACCGTGTCCGATGCCTTCAGCACGTTGTGGTTCACGCCGTACACGATGGTCGCGTCCACGTCCTTGCCGCCCGGCGCGGAAATGATGACCTTCTTCGCGCCGCCCTTGATGTGCGCGCTCGCCTTTTCCTTCGTCGTGAAGAAACCGGTGCACTCCATCACCACGTCGACGTTCAGCTCGCCCCACGGCAGTTCGGCCGGGTTGCGGTTCGCCAGCACGCGAATCTTGTCGCCGTTGACGACGAGGTAGTCGCCGTCCACCGACACGTCGCCGGGGAACTTGCCGTGCGCGGTGTCGTACTGCGTCAGGTGCGCGTTCGTCTTGGCATCGCCGAGATCGTTGATGGCGACGATCTCGATGTCGTGCTTCTTGCCGTTCTCGTAGAAGGCGCGCAACGTGTTGCGGCCGATCCGGCCGTAGCCGTTGATTGCAACGCGAATCGTCATGGTCTATCTCCTTGGCTTAAAAAAACCTGCTTCGCTGCACGCGGTTGCTTACGCGGCCAGAACGGCCTTCGCCGTTTCGACGACGTGCTCCACCGTGAAGCCGAAGTGCTTGAAGAGCGCACCGGCCGGCGCGGACTCTCCGAACGTGTCGATGCCGACCACGCCGCCTTCGAGGCCCACGTACTTGCGCCAGAAATCCGTCACGCCCGCTTCGATCGCTACGCGCGCCACGCCCTTCGGCAGCACGCGCTCGCGGTACTCGGCGTCTTGCTTGTCGAAGAGGTTCGTGCAGGGCATCGAGACGACGCGCGCGCCGATGCCTTCTTTCGCGAGCGCCTCGACGGCCTGCATCGCGAGTTGCACTTCCGATCCCGTCGCGATCAGGATGATCTTGCGCGCGGGAATGTCGTCGTTCCAGTCGACGAGCACGTAACCGCCCTTCGCGATGTTCGCGATCTGAATGTCGTTGCGCGGCGAGAACTGCAAGTTCTGGCGGCTGAAAATGAGCGTCGACGGGCCTTCGTGCTCGATGGCATGCGTCCACGCGACGGCCGTTTCCACGGTATCCGCCGGGCGCCACGTCTGCAACTGCGGAATCAGACGCAGGCTGGAGACGTGCTCGACCGACTGGTGCGTCGGACCGTCTTCGCCGAGGCCGATGGAATCGTGCGTGAAGACGAAGATCGACCGCGCTTTCATCAGCGCGGCGACGCGCAGCGCGTTGCGGCTGTAGTCCGAGAAGGTCAGGAACGTGCCGCCGAACGGACGGAAGCCGCCATGCAGCGCAATGCCGTTGATGGCCGCGCTCATGCCGAATTCGCGCACGCCGTAATTGATGTGATTGCCCCACTGGATGCCCGCATGGCCCGCGTTGGCGTTCTCCGCGTCGCCGGCGGCGCGCACGGCTTTCGACGCCTTCCAGTTCGTGAGATTCGAGCCGGTCAGGTCGGCCGAACCGCCGAGCAGTTCCGGCAGCGCGGCGGCGAGGCCTTCAATGGCTTGTTGCGATGCCTTGCGCGTCGCCACCGTTTCCGCACGCTGGTTCGCGTCCTCGATGATCTTCGCGGCGCTCGCGTTCCAGTCGGCGGGCAGTTCGCCCTTCATGCGGCGCGTGAATTCGGCGGCCTGTTCGGCGTACTTCGCGCGATAGGCGTCGAACGCCTTGTTCCACTCGCCTTCGACGCGCGCGCCCTGCTCCTTCGCGTCCCACGCTGCGTAGACTTCCTGCGGAATCACGAACGGCTCGTACTGCCAGCCGATGGCCGCGCGCGTGGCCGCGATCTCGTCGCCGCCGAGCGGCGCGCCGTGCGCATCGTGACCGCCCGCCTTCGTCGGCGCGCCCTTGCCGATGACCGTGCGGCAGCAAATGAGCGTCGGCTTGTCGGATTGCTTCGCCTGCGCGATGGCGGCATCGACTGCGTTGACGTCATGGCCGTCCACGGCGCGAATCACATTCCAGCCGTACGCCTCGAAGCGCTTCGGCGTGTCGTCGTGGAACCAGTGCTCGACGTGGCCGTCGATGGAAATGCCGTTGTCGTCGTACAGAGCGATCAGCTTGTTCAGCTTCAGCGTGCCCGCGAGCGAACAGGCTTCGTGCGAGATGCCTTCCATCAGGCAACCGTCGCCCAGGAACACGTACGTGTGGTGGTCGACGATCTTCGCGTCGGCCTTGTTGAACTCGGCGGCGAGCAGCGCTTCGGCGAGCGCCATGCCGACCGCGTTGGCGACGCCCTGGCCGAGCGGGCCGGTGGTCGTCTCGACGCCCGGCGTGATGCCCACTTCGGGATGGCCCGGCGTCTTCGAATGCAACTGGCGGAAGTTCTTGATCTCGCTCATCGGCAGGTCGTAGCCGGTGAGGTGCAAAAGCGCGTACAGCAACATGGAGCCGTGACCGTTCGACAGGACGAAACGATCGCGGTCGAACCAGTGAGGATTCGACGGGTTGTGCTTCAGATGGCGCGACCACAGCGCGACGCCGATCTCGGCCATGCCCATGGGCATGCCGGGGTGACCGGAGTTGGCTTGTTGCACGGCATCCATGGCGAGCGCGCGAATTGCGTTGGCCATGAGGGCGGTCGGGCTGGAAGTCGGGATCGTCATGTCGGGTGTCGGCGGCTACGGAAGCAGTGAGGCAGTGCGTCGAGGCAGTACGTCGAAGCAGTGCTGAAATGATCCACGGTGCTTCTTGACGCTGCGTCTGACCGGTACTTCGCACCGGACGCCGGACCCGCGGCACACCGCGTTTTCAGTACCGGAACGACGAGAAACGACGAGGATCGGGAGGCGGTCATTCTAACAGACCGGTCCGATCGACAGGCGTGCGACACGGCGCCGAACGTGCGGCTTCCAGCGTTCGCGGGCATGTTCCGTGCAGCCGGGCGAAGCCGTTCATCGCGTCATCAGGCGGCGTCGCGCCGCGGGCGGTTCGCGCCTCATGGCAAAATGCCCCTCACTGGTACGAGCAAAAGGCTTCAAGGAGTGCTTTCGATGACTGACCCTCGCCCCGCCGACGTCCCCTGGCTCACGCCCTATCTCACCGTGCGCGATGCGCGCGTGAGCATCGGGTTCTACGAGAAGGCGTTCGGCTTCGCGGTACGTGACAGCGTGAACGACGACGGCACCATCATCCACGTCGAGATGACGTATCGCGGGCAACTGATTCTGATGTTCGCGCCGGAGGGCGCGTACGGATCGCAGGCGCGCACGCCGAAGAGCGCGGGCCAGATGGCGCCGCAGTCGTTCTATCTCTACGTCGACGATGTCGATGCCACCTTCGCGCAGGCGCTCGCCGTCGGCGCAAAGGCGCTCATCGAGCCGCAAGACCAGTTCTGGGGCGACCGCTTCGCGCAAATCGAAGACCCGGACGGCTATCGCTGGGCGATTGCGCGCCACCTTCGTTGAACTCGCCGCAAGGCGCTATCCGCGGACCGAGCGTCCGTGATCGATCTCCATGCCACGCTTTTTCGTTGACGGCCCGCTCGCGGCGGGCCAGACCATGTCTCTTCCCGACGACGTCGTGCGCCACGTGCACGTCCTGCGCTTGCAGAACGGCGACGCGATCACGCTCTTCGACGGCACCGGCGGCGAGTATCACGGCGTGCTCGTCGAGATCGGCAAACGCGCGGCGCTCGCGCGCATCGACGCGCACAGCGAACGCGAAGCGGAGCCGCCGTATCGCGTGACGCTCGCGCAGGGCGTCGCGGGCGGCGACAAGATGGACTGGCTGATCGAAAAGACGGTGGAACTGGGCGTCGCGCAGATCGTGCCGCTCACGGCCGAGCGCGGCGTCGTGCGGCTCGCCGGCGAGCGCGCGCTGCGGCGTCAGGCGCACTGGCAGGCGCTCGCGCGCGCGGCGTGCGAGCAATGCGGGCGCAATCGCGTGCCGGAAGTGGCCGCGCCGCGCGACCTGAGCGCGTGGCTGGCGTCATTGCCAGCCGCTGCGGATGGCGACCTTCGCCTGCTGCTTTCGCCTCGCGCCGATGTGTCGTTCGCCGCGCTGCCCTCGGAACCGCCGCGCGGCCGCGTCACGCTGGTGATCGGTCCGGAAGCCGGCTTTTCGCCGAAAGAAGAAAGCGAGATCGTCGCGGCGGGTTTCGCGGCGCTCGGCCTCGGACCGCGCGTGCTGCGCACGGAAACGGCGGGAATCGCGGTGCTCGCGGCGCTGGCCGCGCGCTGGGGCGGATGGTGAATCCGCGCCCGGCCGCCACAAAAGCAAACAGCCCGATGACGGGCTGTTCTGCTAACCGCTGACGCGATCGAAGGAACGCAAACGAACGCAAACGAACTCAGACGAAAGAATAAAACACGCGGAACGCCACGCGCCGCTCGGCCCAGAATTCGGCGGCATCGCGGAACACATCGAGCAGCGTTTCCCGCCCTTCCTTGTCGAACTTCTGCGCGATGGGCAACTGCTCCAGCACGATCACGAAGCCCGGCTGCGAACCCGCGCGGTGCACGAGGTCGGTGAGACAGTCGTAGAGCGCGTCGTAGTTCTTGCCGAAGTGCTTCGGAAACAGGAACGACGTCGCGATGGTTTCGAGCACTTCCTGTTTGCTCTGCGCCTGGCCGAGATACGCATACAGAAAATGCTGGCCGAGGCGGTTGGCCTCGTCGGCGAGTTCCTGCACGCGAAACGCGCGGATGGACTGCACGATGTTCGGCCGCACCGTCGCAAACAGAGACTCCGACTCGTCCTGCGGATGCGCCGCCGGATGCAGGTTCGGATTCGGCTCGTCATCGGGTCTGTTGTCGTGTTCTGTCATGCGTAGCCGCAATACTCGCTGGAACAGGTTGCCGTCGCCGGTTGCGAAAAAATCACCCGCGACGCCGTTGTCGTGCGCGTAGATGTTGTCGCTCATGCCGTTAATCCCTCGTTATCCCGCAATGCGTTTAAAACTGGCGTAGTGGTCGTCCGAGTAGTAACAATCGTCGATCTGCCGCTTGGGGCCGCCGCATACGATCCGGCGTGCGCCGCGATCCCGCGCTCGCGGCGTGGGGACTGTGTATTCGTGGTAGTAGCCGCGCGCGCGCCGTGGCAGCAAGCGTTCGCGGTTGCCGAACACGACGCCGTCTTTCTCGTAAGGGAAAGGCCCGCCCGCCTGGATCAACTGCAGTGTCTCGACCGCCTGTTTCGGCAACTGCGCGACGGTCACGGTCGCGAAGTCGTCGTTACGCGCTTGGCCGGCCTGCGCTGCGGACGACCGGCTGGCCTCCGGCGGGATCTTCGCCGAATCGGCCTGATTCGCCGGCTTCGCGGGCATGACCGTGTCTGCCGCGCTTCGGGATTCGTCCTTGCCGCAGCCGCCCAGAAAGACGCCGAGTGCGACGATGCAGGCAAGTGCCGTAGCGCGCTTCACGAAACGATTGTCCCCGCGATGAACCGAAAAATGCGACAACCCCGAAAGATGTAAGGGTATCGCTAATGCCAAACCGAAGCAACGTTCGGCGGGATTTCGGAAATTTTTTCTCAACTTCGCGGGCGCATGCACCAGTTTGTGGAGAAACGGCAGCTATATCTAGCCCAAATCTGAGAGACATTTCAACTGCGCAAGATAATAATTTCGAGCGCTGGGAATCGAAACCCTTGGACAAGCCGCCTCACTTGTCGCCAGTTTCACGGCATGCGCTCCATGCCGGACGCCCTGCGCTTTTAGGGAACAGCAAACTTCCCCCTTGCTATTGCCCCAGCGTGCCGCATTCGCGGCACGTTTTTTTTGGGCGAAAAAAAACGCGGCGGGAAGATCCGCCGCGTCGGGGATTACATCCAGCGAGAATCAGCGCGCCGCCGATGCGTCCGCCACCAGCAACGCCGTCATATTCACGATGCGCCGCACCGTCGCCGAAGCCGTCAGCACGTGCACGGGCTTCGCCGCGCCGAGCAGGATCGGCCCGATCGCGATGTTGTTGCCCGCTGCCGTCTTCAGCAGGTTGTACGAGATGTTCGCCGCGTCGATGTTCGGCAGGATCAACAGATTCGCGTCGCCTTCGAGCGTCGATTCGGGCAGCACTTCCTTGCGCAGACGGGCATCCAGCGCCACGTCGCCGTGCATTTCGCCGTCCACGTCGAGATCGGGCGCGCGCTCTTTCAGGATGGCGAGCACGTCGCGCATCTTCTGCGCGGTCGGCGCGTTGCTCGTACCGAAGTTCGAATGCGACAAGAGCGCGATCTTCGGCATGATGCCGAAGCGCTTCACTTCTTCCGCCGCGAGAATCGTGATTTCGGCGAGCTGCTCCGGCGTCGGGTCGACGTTCACATGCGTATCGACGATAAAAATCTGGCGGCCCGGCAGCACGAGCGCGTTCATCGCCGCGTAGACGTTGCAACCGTCCTTCTTGCCGATGACCTGATCGATGAAGTGCAGATGCCGATGCGTGGTGCTCACCGTGCCGCAGATCATGCCGTCCGCTTCGCCCTTCTTCACGAGCATGGAACCGATCAGCGTGGTGCGGCGGCGCATTTCCAGCTTCGCCATTTGCTGGCTGATGCCCTTGCGCGCCATCATCGCGTAATAGGTCTGCCAGAAGTCGCGATAACGCTCGTCGTGGTCCGTGTCGACCACGGTGAAATCGACGCCCGGCGTAAGGCGCAGGCCGAACTTCGTGATGCGCTGCTGAATGACCGCCGGACGGCCGATGAGAATGGGCTTCGCGATCTTCTCGTCCACGGCGATCTGCACGGCGCGCAGAACGCGTTCTTCCTCGCCTTCCGCGAACACGATGCGCTTTTTCTCCGGCTCCACGCTGCGCGCGAGCTGGAACACCGGCTTCATCGTCGTGCCACTGTGGTAGACGAACTGCTGCAAGTGCTGCTCGTACGCGTCCATGTCTTCGATAGGACGCGTGGCCACGCCGGATTCCATCGCGGCTTTCGCCACCGCGGGCGCGATCTTCACAATGAGACGCGGATCGAACGGCTTCGGAATCAGATATTCCGGCCCGAACGACAAGTCCTGAATGCCATACGCCGTCGCGACGATATCGCTCTGCTCCTGGCGCGCGAGTTCGGCGATCGCGTTCACTGCCGCGATTTCCATTTCCTTCGTGATGGTCGTCGCGCCGGCATCCAGCGCGCCACGGAAGATGAACGGAAAGCACAGCACGTTGTTGACCTGATTCGGGTAGTCCGTGCGGCCGGTGGCGAGCACCGCGTCCGGGCGCACTTCCAACGCGAGTTCCGGCAGGATTTCCGGCGTGGGATTGGCGAGCGCGAGAATCAGCGGCTTCGCGGCCATGCCCTTCACCATGTCCTGCTTCAGCACGCCGCCCGCCGAGAGGCCGAGGAACACGTCCGCGCCTTCGATCACTTCGGCAAGCGTGCGCGCGCTGGTTTCGCGGGCGAAGCGTTCCTTGTCCGGGTCCATGAGTTCGACGCGGCCCTTGAAGACCACGCCGGCCAGATCCGTCACGAAGATGTTCTCGAGCTTCATGCCGAGATCGACGAGCAGATCCAGGCACGCGAGCGCCGCCGCGCCCGCGCCGGACGCGACGAGCTTCACTTCGCCGATGTTCTTGCCGACCACCTTCAGGCCGTTCGTGATGGCCGCCGCGACGACAATGGCCGTGCCGTGCTGGTCGTCGTGGAAGACGGGAATCTTCATGCGCTTGCGCGCCTCGCGCTCGACGATGAAGCAGTCCGGCGCCTTGATGTCTTCCAGATTAATGCCGCCGAAAGTCGGCTCCAGCGCGGCGATCACATCGACGAGCTTGTGCGGGTCGCTTTCGTTCAGCTCGATATCGAACACGTCGATGCCGGCGAACTTCTTGAAGAGCACGGCCTTGCCTTCCATGACCGGCTTCGAGGCGAGCGGCCCGATGTTGCCGAGCCCGAGCACCGCCGTGCCGTTCGACACGACGCCGACGAGGTTGCTGCGCGCGGTGAAGCGCGCGGCGTTCAGCGGGTCTTCGACGATCGCTTCGCATGCGAACGCCACGCCCGGCGAGTAGGCCAGCGCAAGGTCGCGCTGGTTGATCATCTGCTTGGTCGGGGCGATCGCGATTTTGCCGGGCGTCGGAAACTCGTGATAATCGAGCGCGGCTTCGCGCAACTTCGTATTGGCGGGAGTCGTCATAAGGCGGGCTAGCAGTGCGGGAATTAGAATGGAACCTCGAACGCATTGTAGCGCCAATCAAGCCCCGCTTTTACGCGCAGTCCATGCAATTCGGCTACAAGTGCCATGACCGGAGAACGCCTGATCGCCCGGCTGGGCAAGGCTTTCGACACATCATTCCGTTTTTTCGAGACGTGCGGCGGCGCTTGGAGGCGCAGCCGTTGCCGCGCCGTCTTTCTCTTGCACCGCACAAATAACCGCTTCCCCGACGATGCTTTCCGAGTTCTCCCTGATCGATCGATACTTCGCCCGCCGCGCCAAAGCGCCCTCGCCGAGACAAGGCGACGCGCCGCTCGGCATCGGCGACGACTGCGCGCTGATCGCGCCGCCCGCCGGCCATCAGCTTGCGATCTCGACGGACATGCTCGTCGCCGGCCGACACTTTTTCCCCGAGGTCGATCCGTACGCGCTCGGTCACAAGGCGCTCGCGGTGAATCTGTCGGATCTCGCCGCGATGGGCGCGAAGCCGCACGCGTTCACGCTCGCGCTCGCCTTGCCGCGCGCCGATGAAGCGTGGCTCGCCGCGTTCAGCGACGGCATGTTCGCATTGGCCGAACGCTTCGACTGCGCGCTCGTCGGCGGGGACACGACGGGCGGGCCGCTCAACATCTGCATCACTGTATTCGGCGATGTTGCGCACGGCGCGGCGCTGCGGCGCGACGCAGCAAGACCCGGCGACGAGATCTACGTGTCGGGCGTGCTCGGCGATGCCCGCGCTGGCCTGGGCGTCCTGCGCGACGAATGGCGCGCGCCGGACGAAGCGAGTGCATCGGCATGGAAGCAGGCGCTCGAACGCCCGGAGCCGCGCGTGGCGCTCGGACTCGCGCTCGCCGGCATCGCGCACGCGGCGCTCGATATCTCCGACGGCCTCGCGGGCGACCTCATGCACATCCTCACGCGCTCGGGCGTTAGCGCAACAGTCGATGCCGACGCCGTGCCGTGTTCCGACGCGGTGCGCGCGATGCCCGAAACCGCGCGCCGCCAGTGCACGCTCGCGGGCGGCGACGACTACGAGCTCTGCTTCACGGCGCCGCGCGGGGCGCGCGATGCGGTGGCGCGCATCGGCGAGCGGGTGGGCGTGCCGCTCACGCGCATCGGTACAATCGACTCCGCGGGCGCGCCCGCCATCGCCTGGCGCGACGGCGCGGGCGCGCCGCTTTCCCTGACGTTGCAAGGCTTCGATCACTTTCATGCAGACTGACCCCACCGCCGCGAGCGAATCCGCGCCGCCGCGTTCGCCGTCTCCCTCCAAACCGCGCAAGGCGAGCGCGCGATTCATGCTCACGCATCCGCTGCACATTCTGTCGCTCGGCTTCGGCAGCGGCCTTTCGCCCATTGCGCCCGGCACGGTCGGCACGCTCTTCGCGTGGGCGTCGTTCGTGCCGCTCAACCGGCATTTGACCGTGGCGGAATGGGGCGCGCTGATCGCCGTCGGCTTCATCGCCGGATGCTGGTTTTGCGGCTTCACCGCGAAGAAGATGGGCGTCGCGGACCCGTCGCCGGTCGTGTGGGACGAGATCGTCGCGTTCTGGCTCGTGCTGCTGGTCGTGACGCCCGCGACGTTCACCGGGCAGTTGTGGGCGTTCATCGTGTTCCGCTTCTTCGACATGGTGAAGCCGCCGCCGATTCGCTATTTCGACCGCCATCTGAAAGGCGGCTTTGGCATCATGTTCGATGATCTCGTCGCCGCGTTCTTCAGCCTGCTCGTGATTGCGCTGTGGCGCATGACCGTGTGACGTTTCACTCCTTTGTCTGCGAGACACCGCCATGCCAACCGATACCGTCGTTCATCAACTTGCGATCCGCGTCGGCAACAAGCTGCGCGACGAACGGCTGATGCTCGCCGCCGCCGAATCGTGCACGGGCGGCATGGTGGCGGCCGCGATCACGGATATCTCGGGCAGCAGCGCGTGGTTCGAGCGCGGCTTCGTCACGTATTCGAATCTGGCGAAAACGGAGATGATCGGCGTGCCGGCCGCGCTGATCGAGCAGCACGGCGCGGTGAGCGAGCCGGTCGCGAAAGCCATGGCCGAAGGCGCGCTGCGCAACAGCCGCGCGCAGGTTTCGGTGTCGATCACGGGCGTCGCCGGTCCCGCCGGCGGCAGCGAAGCGAAGCCGGTCGGCACGGTTTGCTTTGCGTGGAGCAATCGCCTGCATACCGCGTTCGAGACGCAGCATTTCAAGGGCGACCGCGAGCAGGTGCGCACGCAGGCGGCGGCGCACGCTTTGAGGAAGTTGCTGGAGTTTTTGGAACAGCGGGAACGGTGAATTTGCGCCGCTCGCATTGGCTTCTTAGACGTGCGCTGCGAGAAACGGCTCCGCTTCCTGAATCAGCGCGAGCGATAACCCGCGCCGCCCTCATCACCGATACGCGTTGATCGTATCCCGCGTCTTCTTCGCGGCTTCGGCCGCCGCGTTCGCGTAATCGTCGCTCTTGCCGGCGTACAGAATGGCGCGCGACGAGTTGATGAGCATGCCCGTGCCATTCGCCGTGCGGCCCGCGCGGACGGTCGCTTCTACATCGCCGCCTTGCGCGCCGATGCCCGGAATCAACAGCGGCATGTCGCCGACAATGCCACGCACCGCTTCGATTTCCTTCGGAAACGTCGCGCCGACGACGAGCCCCAGTTGCCCGCTCGCGTTCCACTTCTCGGCCGCGAGCTTCGCGACGACCTGATACAGCGGCTTGCCGTCCGTCGTCAGGAATTGCAGGTCGGAACCGCCTGCGTTCGACGTGCGGCACAGCACGATCACGCCCTTGCCTTCATGCGCGAGATACGGCTCGATGGAATCGAAACCCATGTACGGATTCACCGTCACGGCGTCCGCTTTGTAGCGCTCGAACGCTTCCTTCGCGTATTGCTCGGCCGTGCTGCCGATATCGCCACGCTTCGCATCGAGAATGACCGGCAGGCCCGCGTGCTTTTCATGGATATGCGCGATCAGCGCTTCGAGCTGATCTTCCGCGCGATGCGCGGCGAAGTACGCGATCTGCGGCTTGAACGACGACGCGTACGGCGCGGTGGCATCGACGATGGTCTTGCAGAACTCGAAGATCGCGTCGGCGCGGCCCGCGAGCGCGCCGGGAAACTTCGACGGCTCGGGATCGAGGCCGACGCACAGGAGCGATTGCGTGCGCGACCACGCGGCGTTGAGCGACTGGATGAAAGACATGGGAAAAATCGGCGGAAAGGGATGCCACGCATTTTAACGTGCGCGGCATCGCTTTCCTGTTCGGGCGTTTGGCGCGTTCGGCGCGTTCGGCGCGTTCAGCGGGTTTGGCGGGTTTGGCGGGTTTGGCGCGTTCAGCGCGCGAGCGCCGCGCGGCCTCGCGCCTTCGCTCCCGCACGCGTGCGCGGCCGGCCGCGGCGCGCGGCCTCGCCGGTGCGCTCGACGGTGAAGCGGAACTCGCGCGAAAGCCGCTCGCCGGGCGCGAGCACTGTCATGCCGTTCGCCTCGCCGCCGCCCGGCAGGTTCACCGCGTTGATCGGATGATCGACCGGCTCGAAGCAGAAGAAGTCCTCGCCCGGTGGCGCATAAAGCACGTAGTAATCGGTGTCCGCGGCAATCGTCAGCGATAGACGGCGCCTCGGCCAGAGCACGCTCGTGCGTCCGCTCCAGCCGGTGAACGCGTTGTTCACCATTTCGGACGGCATCGGATACGCGACGCCGAATTGCCACGCGGGCGGCGCGGGCACATGGCGCACCGGAAGCCAGTCGTCGCCACAAAGCCACAGTCCGCCCGCCGCCGCCGAAAGCTCCGTATCGGCTTCGCGCATCAGAAACGGGTGCAAGCCAAGACCGAAGGGGAGCGCCTCGTCGCCGGTGTTTTGCACGTCGAGCGTGACGACGAGCGTAGCTTCGTCGAGCGCATACGTCTGCGACGCGCGAAACGAGTACGGCTTGCCGTCGCTGCGCTCGAACGCAAGCCGCACGCGAGTCGCCTCTTCTTCTTCGACGGTCCACGCGCCGAGCCAGCCGTCGCCGTGCAGCGGCAGCGGCTCATCCGGGCGATTGCGCGGCACGTCGATGGCGCGTCCGGAGAATCGAAAATGCCCGTTGCCGATGCGGTTCGAATACGGCAAGAGCGGATAACACGCGAGCTGGTTCGGATCGGTGTCCGGGCCCGGTTCGGCGCACGGCCGGAAAATCGGCACGAGGGCGCCTTCGTGACGCCAGTCGAAACGCGTGACGCCGCCGCCGAGCGCCGGCGCGACATCGAGCCTCAAGTGCGCGTTCGCGAGCGTGATGCAGCCTTCGACGGCCGCGCCGCCAATGGCGACGACCGCCGTGCTCGGCCCCGGCCGGATCGGCGGTTCGGCGGCGGCCGCGAGCCGCGAACGGCGCGCGTTCGCCTGCGCCGTGGACGCGGACGGCCTATTCACCCTTTGCTCATTGCGCGCAACCGTCATGACCTGTGCTCCATCGAGAGGCGAAAAACCCGGCGCGGCCGCGGCCGGGGGCTGGACGGGCGGCGCGTCGGATCGCGCGCCGCCTCGGTTTCTTATGCTTGCGGCTTGCCCGCGAAAACCGGCTCCGCGATGCCGCGCACGCCGGGCTGCGCGGTGAAGATGCCGCCTGCGTGGGCGTCGGTCTTGAGCGCGTCTTCGCTCAAGCCGATGCGCGCTGTCGTCACGAAGAGCGTATCGAGCGAGTCGCCGCCGAACGCGACGCAACTCGGCTGCGCGCTCGGCACCTCGATGCGCGCCGTCTCGCGGCCATCCGGCGCGTAGCGCACCACGCGCCGCCCGCCCCACTGCGCGTTCCACAGGCCGCCTTCTGCGTCGACCGTGGAGCCGTCGGGCGCGCCGGTATCGTCCGTCAATTCGACGAACACGCGGTCGTTCGCGAGGCTCGGGTAATCGCAGACGCGAATGCGTCGCGTCGGCGTATCGCAGTAGTAGAGCGTCGTGCCGTCAGGACTGAACGCGGTGCTGTTGTTGATCGCGCACTGCCCGAGCGGCAGGCGCTCCAGCGACAAATCCAGGTTCAACCGATAGTAAGCGCCGAGCGGCTCTGCATCGTCCACGTCGTGCTTCGTGCCGAACACGAAGCGCCCTTCGCGGTCGCAGCGGCCGTCGTTCAGGCGCGTCGGCAGGCCGGCTTCCACTTCCGTGATCGTCTCGATCTTGCCCGTCGAGAACTGGAAGAACGCGAGCCGCGACGCAAGCCCGAGCAGCACGACGTCCGGGTCCGCGCAGAGCGCGAAGCACGCGAGGCGCTCCGGCATGTCGAAGGCTTCGGTCGATCCGTCGCGCGGATCGTATCGCAGGAACCGCTTGCCTTCGATGTCCGTCCAGTAGAACCGCCCGCTCGCGGCGCACCACGTCGCGCCCTCGCCGAGCGCGCACCGGCTGTCGATCAGAAGACGTGCCTCGGTTGCATCGGTCGCGCCGCTTTGGTTCATTAGACCCATCCTCCGTCGATGATGATTTCCTGCGCCGTCATCATGCTGCTATCGTCCGATGCGAGAAAGAGCGCGGCGCGCGCGAGATGCTCGGGCAGCACTTCGGCGTCGATGCACTGTCCCTGCTTGATCGCGAGCTTGCCCGCCTCGTCGAGCCACAGGCGCTTCTGCTTTTCCGTCATCACCCAGCCGGGCACCAGCGAATTCGCGCGGATGCCGAACTTGCCGAGGTCGCGCGCGAGACCGCGCGTCAAGCCCTGCACCGCCGATTTTGCCGTCACGTACACGGGCAGATTCGGGTTCTTAAGCATCCAGCTGACGGAGCCGAGATTGATGATCGAGCCGCCGCCGAGTTGCTTCATGTCGTCGACGACCGCCTGCGCCGCGAAGAACTGGTGACGGATATTCACCGCGATGCCCCAATCGAACGATTCGGGCGTGACTTCCTCAATCGTATGACGCTTGTCGTTGGCCGCGTTGTTCACGAGCACGCCGATCGGCCCGAGCGCGCCGCGCACATCCGCGATGCCTTGGCGCAATGCGTCGATGTCCGTCAGGTCCACGCGCAGGAACATCGGCCGCGTGCGGTCCGCGCCAAGGTCCGCGCCGAGCCGGTCGGCCAGCGCCTCGCCGGCTTCGGTGTCGATATCGAAGAACGCCACTTTCGCGCCCTGATCGAAGAAATGCTCGACGAACGCCGCGCCGATGCCGGTCGCGCCGCCCGTGATGAGCACGGTCTTGCCCGCGAGGCTCGGGTAGCGCGCGAGGGATTTGTCGATGGATGTCATATGTTTCGCCGTCCTTTCAGTCGCGCGATCCGCGATTTTTCAACTGGTCTAGCAACACGGCAGCGAGCAGAATCGCGCCGCGCACGAGGTACTGATAGAACGCGTCGATGTTCAACAGGTTCATCACGTTCTCGACCGTGCCCATGATGAGCACGCCGATCACCACGCCGGAAATCGTCGCGCGGCCGCCGAGCAGCGAGACGCCGCCGAGCACGCAGGCCGAAATCACGTTCAGTTCGAAACCTTGCGCCGCGTTCGGCTGTCCCGACGTGATCCGAGATGCAAGGATAACGCCTGCGAGCGCCGTTACCGCGCCCTGCACGAGGAAAATCCATACGCGCGTGCGTTCGACATTGATACCCGCGAGCCGCGACGCTTCCGGATTGCCGCCGATAGCCAGCGTATTGCGGCCATAAACCGTCTGGTTCAGCAGCACGCCGAACACGATGAAACACGCGAGCGTGACCCAGATCGGCAGAGAAATGCCGAGCATGGTGAGGCTGCCGAGTTCGATGAACGTATCCGACGACACGCCCACCGCCTGCCCGTGCGACACGATAAAGCCGAGCCCGCGCACGATTTCCATGGTCGCGAGCGTGGTGATCAGCGCGTTGATGCGCAGATACGCGATCACCGCGCCGTTCACGAAGCCGATCACCGAGCCTGCCGCCACCGCCGCGATGATTGCGATGAAGGTGTTGTTCGTCGCGTTCAGCACCATCGCGCAGAGCACGCCCGCGAACGCGATGGTCGAGCCCACCGACAAGTCGAAGTCGCGCGAGGCGAGGCAGAACATCATCGTGCAGGCGACCATGCCGATCTGCGAGATCGACAGCGCCAGCCCGAGCATGTTCTCGATGGAGAAAAAGTGATCGACGGTCAGTGACATCGTGACGAACATCACGATGAAGATCACGATCAGGCTGTATTCCGTGATCTGCTGCCACCACTTCTGCTTGTCGCTTCTCTGCGGGATCAGCGCGTTCGCGACCGTTTCGCTAGCCTGTCCCACGATGTTTTCTCTGGCTTCCATGATTCGTCCCTTGTCCCCTTTAACTTTTACGCGGCCTCGGCGACCGTCTCCGATTGCGGCAGCGCGAGGCTCAGCACCGACTGCTCGTTCGCCTGTCCGCGCGGCAATTCGCCCGCGACGCGCCCCTGCCGCATCACGACGATGCGGTCGGACACGCCGAGCACTTCCGGCAGTTCCGACGAGATCATCACGATCGCGCAGCCACGCTCCGCCAGTTGATAGATCACGTTGTAGATTTCGTGCTTCGCGCCGACGTCGATGCCGCGCGTCGGTTCATCCAGAATCACGACCTTGAGATCCGGCTCGGCGAGCCAGCGCGAGAGAATCGCCTTCTGCTGATTGCCGCCCGACAGAAAGCGGATGCGCTGACGGCGGCTCGGCGTCTTGATCTTCAGAAGCTGGATGAAGCGGTCCGCCGTCTCGGCTTCCTTCTTGCGGTCGAGAAAAAGCCCCGCGCGCAGAAAATGACGGCGGCACGAAATGTTGATGTTCTCCGCGACAGTCGCCATCGCGACGATGCCCTCTTCCTTGCGATCCTCCGGGCACAGCACGATGCCGTGGCGAATCGCTTCGCCGGTGCTGCGAATCTTGATCGGCTGGCCGTCGAGCTGGATCGTGCCTTCCTTCTTCTTGTCCGCGCCGTAGATCAGATGCATCAGTTCGCTACGCCCCGCGCCGACCAACCCGAAGAACCCGACGATCTCGCCGCGCCGCACCTCGAAGCTCACCGGCGCGGAAAGCGCCTCGCCCTGCACGTTCTGCACCGCGAAGCGCACGTCGCCCAGTTTGCGCGGACGGTAGTTATAGATATCCGAGATCTCGCGGCCGACCATTTCCTGCACGAGCGTGTCGCGCGGCACTTCGGCCAAGCGCGTATGCGATGCGATCTTGCGGCCGTCGCGGAAAATGGTGCAGGCGTCGCATAGCTCGTAGATCTCGTCCATGCGGTGCGAGATATAGATGAGCGCGCGCTTGTCCGCTTTCAGGTCGCGCACGAGCTTGAACAGCACCTCGGTTTCGCGGTGCGAGAGCGAAGAAGTCGGCTCGTCGAGCGCGATCACGCGTGCATTGCGCAAGAGCGCCTTGCAAATTTCCACCATCTGCCGCTGCGCGATGGAGAGCTTGCGCAGCTTCGCGTTGGGATCGAGATCGACGCCCATCGCGGCGAGCCGCTCGCGCACGTGCTTTTTCGCCGCGCGCTTGTCCACCCAGCCGAGCCGGTTCGGCAGCGCGCCGAGCAGCAGGTTCTCGGAGACGGTTAAGTCCGGCACGTACTGCAATTCCTGGTGAATCACCGCGATACCCGATGCAATCGAAGCCGCGGCGCTCCCGAAATGCACTTCGCGGTCGTCGATGAGCACGCGCCCCGAATCGGGCTGATACTCGCCGCCGAGAATCTTGAGCAAGGTCGATTTACCCGCGCCGTTCTCGCCCATCAAACCGTGAACTTCGCCGGCGTTGACGTCGAACGACACGCCGTCGAGCGCGCGCACGCCTGGAAACACCTTGCCGATATTGTCAAAACGCAGCGTCGCTGACACATCGCCTCCTTGTTCTGCGCGGGCCGCGCTGTCATGCGGCCCGCCTGCCTCGATGGATTTAGTTCGACGCCAGGCCCATTTGCTGACGCACCGACGACACGTTCTCACGCGTGGCGAGCATGCCGGTCGTGAGCGTGAGCGGCGGCGGCGCCTTGCCGTCCTTGATCCACGCGTACATCAGTTCGGAGGTCTCTTCGCCGTGACGCTTCGGGCTGATGATGACCGTGCCGAAGAAGCCCGTCGGGTTCGGCTTCTTGAACTCGTTGAGCGCCGAATCGGAGCCGCCGATGCCGATGCCGATCATGTTGTCCGCCTTGAAGCCGCGTCCTTCCGCCGCGCGCACCGCGCCGAGCACGGCTTCGTCGTTCAGGCCGTAGGCGACCCAGTGCTTGAACTGCGGGTTCTTCGTGAGCGCGATGTTCGCCGCGTTGAACGCGTTCTCCGTGTCGGTCTTCGCTTGCGGCGCGGCGATCACGTTCGCCTTCGGGAAACCGGCGGCGAGAAGCGCGTCGGTCGCGCCGCTCGTGCGGTCATGCGCGGTCGGCAACTGCTCATAAGTCACGTCGATCGCGCCGACATCCTTCATGTCCCAGCCGCGCTTCTTGATTTCGGCGGCGATGCCGTCGCCCACCTGCTTGCCGATGTTGTAGGCCGAAATGCCCATGTGCGGCACCGACTCGATCGGCTTGCCGGAACCATCGACGAGGCGGTCATCCACCGTCATCATCTTCAGCTTGTCGGCCTTCGCCTTCGCGACGATGCCCGGCCCGAGCTTCACGTCCGGCGTGCAGATGATGAAACCCTGCGCCTTCTGCGCGGCGAGGTTGTCGATCGCGCTCATCACCTTTTCGCCCGACGGCGCGCCGATCTTCACGAGCGTGAAGCCCTTCTCCTTGGCGGCGGTCTCGGCGAACTTCCATTCGTCCTGGAACCACGGCTCTTCCGGCTGCTTCACGAGAAAGCCGATCTTGATGTCGTCGGCGGCCTGCGCGACGGGCGCGGCGATCATCGTGGCGCTCGTGGCCGTGGCGGCGGCGATCAGCGTGAGGAACAGTCTGCGTTTCATCTTTTGTCTCCCGACTTTTTCCGTTGTCTCAAAATACCCGCGTGCGGGCGGTAAAAAGCGTGTGGCCGCGTGTCATTCTGCGTGGATGCCGCACCGCGGCCAGTGCGTCATTTCTTCGATACGTGCGTCTTTAGTCGTGATAGAGCGCGGAACGCCCGCCATCTACCGTGATGCAACTCGCGTTGATGAACGGCGCTTCGTCCGATGCGAGGAACACCGCCGTCATCGCGACTTCCTGCGGCTTGCCGATGCGCTTCATCGGCTGGAGATCGAGCGTCGCCTGCCGCGCTGCCTTCGGATCGGCTTGCGAGTCCCACCAGTCCAGCGTCAATTGCGTTTCGATGTAACCCGGCGCGATGGCATTCACGCGCACGTTGTTCGGCGCGTATTCGATGCCGAGCGCGCGCGTCAGGCCGATGACGCCGTGCTTCGCGACCGGATACGGAAAGCAGCCCGGGATGATCTTGAAGCTATGCGTCGAGGCGATATTCACGATGCTGCCCCGGCCGCGTTCCACCATGCCCGGCAGCACCGCGCGGCAGCCGTTCCACACGCCGTCGAGATCGACGGCGAAGCAGCGCCGCCAGTCGTCGTCGGTCATGGTGAGCGGATCGCAGAACACGTTGATGCCGGCGTTGTTCACGAGCGTGTCGAGCGCGCCGAACTTCGCTTCCGTTTGCGCGACGGCGTCTTTCACTGACGCGCTTTGCGTCACGTCGGTCTGCACCGCAATGACGCGCTCGGATTGCGTTTCGTCGGCGATGCGCTTCGCCGTCTCGCGCGCCGTCTCGATATCCAGTTCCGCGAGCGCGACCGCCGCGCCTTCGCGCGCGAACGCCAGCGCGATCGCCGCGCCGATGCCGCGGCCCGCGCCGGTGACCATCGCGACTTTGCCGGCGAGCCGGTTCATCGCTTCTCACCCTTCGCGATGGCGAGTCCTTCGACGAACGCCTTCGCGTGCGATGCCGTCACGCTCACGCTTTGCCCCGGCTTGTAGAGCGCCGAGCCTAGGCCGAAGCCGTTCGCGCCCGCCGTGAGAAACGGCCCCATGTTGTCCGGCGCGATGCCGCCGACCGGCACCAGCGGCACTTCTTTCGCGATGACCGCCCGCCACGCCTTCACCACCGTCGGGCCGAGTTGCTCGGCGGGAAACATTTTCAGCACGTCCGCACCGTTCTTCAGCGCGAGAAAACCTTCGTTCGGCGTGGCCACGCCCGGCGCGCACGCGAGTCCGTGCGCCTTCGCGGCCCGCACGACATCGCCGTCGCTGTGCGGCATCACGATCAGTTCGCCGCCCGCGTCCTTCACGTTGTCCACGTAGCTCGGATGCAGCACCGTGCCCGCCCCGACGATGGCGTCGTCCGGCAGCGCCTGCCGGATCGCCGAGATGCTGTCGAACGGCTGCGGCGAATTGAGCGGCACCTCGACGATGCGAAAGCCCGCTTCGTAGAGCGCGCGGCCGTGCTCGGCGGCATCGGCGGGCGTGACGCCGCGCAGGATTGCGATGAGCGGACACTGGGCGAACGCCTTCGCGAGACCGGCGTGCATCTCGTACGGCCCCGGCAGATTGATGTGAGGTTGCATCGTCTTGCTCCTTGCGTGTTCGGGTTCGTCTGCGTGCGTCAGCCGGCGCTCGCGGGCGCGGTCACGAGCCCGGCTTGCGCGGCGATTCGGTACAGACCGTGTTCGGTGGCGTGCGCGACCGTCTGCGCGTCCTGGCAGTCGAAACGCGCGAGCGCGGCGCGATAGCGGTCGCAGAGCGCATCGTTGCCGATGAGGCGCAGCGTCCTGCCTGCGAGCGACGACGCATCCCGCGCCAGCACTTCGTTCAGCCCGCGCAGTTCATGGCCGATGAGCAGTCCCGACAAGTAATCAGGCTGCTGTTCGGGCGTCAGTTGCCCGGTGAGGCCCAGCGTGCGCGTGCTGAAAATGGTCGCGAGCACGCCGGGATGACCGGCATCGCGCGCGGTATCGACACCGCGAATGAACGCGGCCGCATCGGGGGCCGCGCCGTGCTGCATCGTGCGGCCGAGAATCGTGTGGTCGCGAAGCGCGCCGAACGTCTCGCCGGTCATGAAGGTGTAGAAACGCTCGATGCGGCCGTCTTCGACGAACGCCCATTTCGCATGCGTGCCGGGCAGGCCGATCAGCGCGCCGCCCGGCGCGGACAGCGACGCGTCCGCCGAAAGCGCGCCGACGATTTGCGTTTCCTCGCCGCGCATCACGTTCGGCAGCACGCCGCGTTCGAGCACGCCGGGCACCACGCGCACGATCACACCGCGCGCCGCCGTCACCGTGACGATGCCCGAGACAAGCGCGTTGGCGTCGGCGGGCGTATCGACATACGGCGCTTCGATCCAGCCTTGCGCGCTGCCGATCATGCCCGCCGCGATCACGGGCAAGCGCGGATGCGCGTCGAGCCACGCGCCGCAGGTTACCTCGAACGCCTCGTCGAAGCCGCCGGCGGGCAGCTTCATGATGCCTGCCGACGACGCGCGCGTGTCGAGCGCCGTGCCGTCGTCGCCGAGCAGATAGGCGCGCAGGGACGTGGTGCCCCAGTCGAGCGCAATGAGAGCGGGCGCGGTCATCGCTTGATCCTGCGATTGGCCTGCGGCGCGCGCCAGCCGAGTTCTTCGGAGATCGAACGCGCTTCGCGCTGCACGACCGGGATCAGTTCTTCCATGCGTTCGTCCGGCATATAAGGGATAGTGCTCGCGACAGAAAGCGCCGCGACGATCGCGCCCGACGCATCGCGCACGGGCGCGGCGACGCAGCGAATCGACGCCTCGTTTTCTTCGAGGTCGAAGGTGTAACCGCCTTGCGAATAGCGCGTCATGCGTTGAAGAAACGTATCGACGTCCGGGCGGTTCTCCGGCTTGAAGCTCGTGCGGGCGAGCGCCCGGTGCGACGCGTCGAGCAGCTTCTTCCACGCGTTCGCTTCGAGGTCGAGCATCATCGCCTTGCCGATGCCCGTCGATGCGAGCGGCATGCGGTGCCCGACGCGCGAACGCATTTCGAGCCCGCGCGTGCCGGGAATCTTGTCGATGTAGAGCACGTCGTCGCCGTCGCGCACGCCCAAGTGAATCGTGTCGTGCGTATGCTGCGCGAGCGCCTGAAGATGCGGACGCGCGACCGCCGTCAGCGGCATCTGTTCGAGCGCGATGGTGCCGAGTTCGATCAGCTTCGGCCCGAGCAGATAGCCGCCCTGCACTTGCCGCAGATACCGCGCCTGCACGAGCGAACTTACGAGCCGGTGCGTGGTGCTGCGCGTCGTGCCGAGCGCCGCGCTGAACGAGCGCAGATCGCGCGCGCCGTTCGCGGCCGCTTCGAGAATCGCCAGGCCGCGCAACAGCGTCTGCGTGCCGGCCTGCTGCGGCGTGACATCGACGAGCGCGCTCGGCAGCGCGATGGCGTCGGCGTCGCGGCGGCCGGTTTCGCGCGCTCGGGCGTCGTTGGCGGCGAGGCCGTTGTCCGTATCGGCATGCTGGAGCTTGGTCATGTCGATCACCCCTCGATGAGCGAGCAAGACGGCGCGCGCTTTTCGCGTGAGGCGGATGAATCGTGCGGCGCGACCCGCGAGCGCGGGCAGGCGATCGAATGCATGACGTGTCTCCGGTTTTGTTCTTGTTGGCGCGAGGCATCCTGGCCTGCGCAGTGCCTTCTGGCGGTGTCGTCGAAGGCTTGGACCGGATTGTAGTTCCGGCTATCTCAAATCTTCAATATGTGACCGCGCTGTTCACATAATGGGAGTCTAGCTGACAACTGAAAGCGACACGCGAACAAAAAAGCCCTGACGGATCAGGGCTTTATCGAGTTTAGCGACGCGAGCTAAATTCTATTCCGGCAGTTCGGCGGCGCCCATTCGCCGGGCGATGACGCGCGCCCGCATCGTCAGATACGCCGAATTGCGATGGTCGTCGAAGTACTTCGGACGCGGCAGCATCACGGCGAGGCGCGCGCTCTGTCCCGCCGTCAACTTGGCCGCCGACGTCTTGTAGTAATAACGCGCCGCCGCTTCCGCGCCGTAGACGCCGTTGCCCCACTCCACCGAATTCAGATAGACCTCGAAGATGCGTTCCTTGGTCCACCAGAACTCGAGCATCCACGTGATCACCAGCTCCTGCGCCTTGCGGATATAGCTCTTCTCGCGCGACAAAAACAGATTGCGCGCGAGTTGCTGGGAGATGGTCGAGCCGCCCGCGACGATCTTTCCGCGCGACTTGTTCTTCTCCCACGCCTGCAAGATGGCGTCGGTTTCGTAGCCGTTGTTATTGACGAAGTTCGCATCTTCGGACGCGATGATCGCGCGCTTCAAATTGCGCGAGATCTGGTCGTATGGCACCCATGTGCGTTGCAGTGCGATGCCGGGATGCGTCTTCGCGAGCGTCCACGCGTCGGCGCGCATGAAGGCGGTCGAACCGGGATTCGTCACCGTCCACACGCCGATCTGAAGGAAGAAGTAGAGCTGCGTCGCGAGAACCGCGATGAAGAAGACGGATACGCCGTACGCGATCCATCGCGCGGGACCGAGCCGCACCGCGCGGCGCGTAGGCCGGTCGCTCGGCGACGTGCGGCTGTGGCCGGGCGCGGTGGTCATCAGGCTTTTGCCGTCAGTGTCTGACGCAGTTCGCGCAGCACGGCGCCGCCGTCCGGGCGCACGCCGCGCCAGATGAAGAACGATTCGGCGGCCTGTTCGACCAGCATGCCGAGGCCGTCGGCCGCGCGCGCGCCGAGCCGCTCCGCGTGCTGCATGAAGACCGTCGGCTTCGGGCCGTACATCATGTCGTAGGCGAGCGTGCCCGCGCCGAAAGCCGCGTCGTCGCATTCGGGCAGCGCGGCGTCGAGGCTGCCGGCCGTCGCGTTGACGATCACGTCGTAGCGCGTCTTTTCGATGCTGTGGGCGCCGCCGCCCGACAGGCGCACGTTCGCCTCCTGCGCGGCCTGCGCGAACTGACCGACGAGTTGCTGCGCCTTCGCCGCCGTGCGATTGACGATGACGAGCGACGCCGGCCGCCGGTCGAAAATCGGCAAGACGACGCCGCGCGCCGCGCCGCCCGCGCCGAGCAGCAGCACGCGCGCGCCTTCCAGACTCACGCCGAGATTCGCTTCGATGTCGCGCACGAGGCCGACGCCGTCGGTGTTGTCGCCGCGCACGCCGTCTTCGGTGAACGACAGCGTGTTGACTGCGCCCGCTGCCGCCGCGCGCGGCGACAGCGAATCGGCGAACGCGTGGGCGTCGAGCTTGAACGGCACCGTCACGTTCATGCCCCGTCCGCCCGACGCGATGAACGCTTCGACTGCCTGCTCGAAGCCGCCGAGCGGTCCGAGAATGCGCCCGTATTCGACCGCTTCGCCGGTCTGTTCGGCAAAGCGCGCGTGAATCCACGGCGACTTGCTGTGCTCGACCGGATTGCCGATCACCGCGTACCGGTCGCGCGGCTGCGGCGCGTTCATGCGTTCGGCTCCTGTGGCTGCGGCGATGCTTCCGCCGATTCATCCACCGATGCCTCCGCCTGCGCTTCGGCTTCGCTTTCGGCGCTGAGGTCGTCGGCTTCGATGATTTCTTCCTCGGCTTCGTCTTCTTCGACGGGCGCGGCCGCGGACGGCGCGTCGATCACGTGCAGCAGACGACACGACGCCTCGACGGTGAGTTCATCGATCGACACCACTTCGAGCATCACCCGCGTGCCGCGCGCATGCACGCCCAGGCCGGGCACGTGCAGGATCAGCGGGATCTCCTCGAAGCGCACGAGATCGTCCTTCACCACCGACGCCGGAACCTGCCGCTTGTTCTCCTGCTTCAGCCAGCGCAGACACCAGAAGTACTCCATGCGGCGCTGATGATCCGCGTAAGCGGTGTACGTATCGTCGAAACCTTGCACGACGGCGAACAGGTCCGCGTCCTTCGGCTTGAAAGGGGCGGCCAGCTTCGCGGTCACGCCGTGCTGCACGCACGCGAGCAGTTGCCACTGATTGACCAGATCGACGTAACGGCGCAGCGGCGACGTGCTCCACGCATATTGCGCGACGCCCAGGCCCTCGTGCGGGGCGGGCGTCGTCTGCATGCGCGTGCGCTTGGGGCCGGGACCGCCGAAGCCGCGCTGCGAGCGGTAGATGCCCGGCACGCCGTGATCGTTGAGGAACGCGCCCCACGACGAATTCGCGAGAATCGCGAGTTCCGCCACGATCAGGTCGAGTGGCGATCCGCGACGGCGCGGCGTGATGGTGATGTGCTCGCCTTCGACGTAGAAGTTGAAGTCGTTGTTGCGCTGCACTTCGCGCTTGAGGCCGTACGTCGCGCGGGCTTGCTGGCGCTTTTCGAAAAGCGCCTGCGCGAGCGGCCACAACACGGCGATGTCTTCCTTGTGCGGATAATCGCCCGTGCCGGCGGCGAGGCTTTCTTCGGTGACGTGCTCGTCGAGATGGTTGTGGCGCAGATTCGACTTGATGAACACGCGCTCGGCCCGCGTTTCGCTCGCGACGATGTCCTGCGTCTCGCGATTCACGATGATGTACAGCGACAGCGCCGGCCGCAGTCCGCCCTCGCCGAGCGTGAAGACATTGACGACGTTGTCGGGCAGCATCGTGATCTTGTCGCCGGGCATGTAGACCGTCGAAAGACGGCTGCGCGCGATCGAATCGATGGTGTCGCCGCGTGCGATGCCGAGCGCCGGCGCCGCGATATGCACGCCGATGCGCACGCGCCCGTCCGCCAGATGCTGCACGGAGAACGCATCGTCGATTTCGGTGGTCGTCACATCGTCGATGGAGAACGCTTCGACGTCCGCTTCGGGCAAATCTTCGGGCAGCGGCGCGGGCTGCACGGACGGGAAGCCGACGCCGTGCGGGAAGTACTCGGCGAGGAAACGCGCTTCGTGCAATTGACGCGCGGACGCAATGCCGCCGCATTCGAGCATGAGCCGCGCCTGCGAAATGCCGCGCGCGGCCGCCGCCGCCTCGAGCGCCTTGTATTCGATGGAATTCTTGTCCGGCTTCGTCAGAAGGCCGATGGCCTTGTCCTTCAGCGCCTCGGGCAGCTTGCCCGCCTTCAGTTCTTCCTCGTAGCCCGCCTGCACGAGCGCCTGCTGGCGCTTGCGCTCCAGCGACGCGAGCGCCATTTGCAACTGCTCCTGCGGCGCGCGCTGATACTGCCCGCGCCCCTTGCGACGGAAGTACACCGGCGCGCCGTGCATGCGCAGCACCAGCGCGGCGCGCTCGCTCGGACCGAACTTGTCGCCGAAGTAGTCCGCGCCGAGCGCGGTGAACGGAAACTCTTCCTCGGGCGCGCATTCCCACAGGAAATCGAGGTCGATGTCCTGCGCGATGGCGTCGGCTTCCTGCATCAGATCGGCGGCGGCGGGCTTCTCGAATTCGATCAGCACGTCTTTCGCGCGCACCTTTGCGCGGCGTCCGCCCGGCAACTCGACCTGAAACGCGTCGCCTTGTTTCGACAAGACCGAGCCGGCCTTGAAACTACCCGATTCCTCGAAGAAAACGTTCACTCAATACTCTCGTAAGACGGTGGACCGGACGCGGCATGCGCCGGTGGATGAATGAGGCGTCATGCCGCCGCGGGCGCGACGGCCGCGCGCGGCGACTGATCGCAGAAGGCGAGCACGTCGCCGAGATAGTCCGCGAAGTCGCTGATCGCGTGATTGCTGCCCTGAATCAACGTGGTGCGCACGCCGGGATAGCGCGCGAGCATCGTGCGGTAGTCGATTACTTCGTCGCCGGTCGCGGCAATCAGAAAGTAGCGCTCGGGCCGCGTGATGGCATCGACGGCGAGCGCGCGCAGTTCGTCCAGATGGCGCGGCAACACGGTGATGCTGCCGCCGCCGTGCCACAACGGCTGTTCGCCCAGGTACGCGCTCAGGTCCGATTGCGGCACCACGGCGGGATTGAGCAGCACCGCGCGCCAGCCGTGCTTTTCCGCGAGATAGGTCGCGTAATAGCCGCCGAGCGAACTGCCGACGACGGTGACATCGTCCGACGCCGCCGTGCTCGCGATGGTTTCCGCCAGCGCGATGGCTTCGCACGGCGACACGGGCAACACCGGGCACTGCCATTCGCTCAACCGGCCAAGTTCCGCGAGGCGCGCGCGCATGGCGCGCGCCTTGAACGATTGGGGAGACGAGCGAAAGCCGTGCAGGTAGAGGATCACGCGGGGCCTCGTGTCGTGGTGCCGGACGGACGCGCGGAAAGCGCGTCGAGCAGTTTCTGATGCACGCCGCCGAAACCGCCGTTGCTCATCACGAGCACGTGATCGCCCGGGCGCGCGGCGGCGGTGACCGCCTTGACGAGCGGGTCAATTTCGTCGAAGGCGTGCGCCTTGTCGCCGAGCGGGGACAGCGCCTCCGCCAGATTCCAGCCGAGCTTGTCGCGGCCTTCGCGCGCGCCATAGCCGAAGACGAGGTCCGCGCCGGCGAGGCTCGCGGGCAATTGCGCCTTCATCGTGCCGAGCTTCATGGTGTTCGAGCGCGGTTCGAGCACGGCGAGAATGCGCGCGTGACCCGAATCGCCGATGCGCGTGCGCAATCCCGCCACCGTCGTTTCGATGGCGGTCGGATGGTGCGCGAAGTCGTCGTAGACAGTCACGCCGTCGACGCTGCCCTTCACTTCCATGCGCCGCTTCACGTTGCGAAAGCTCGCGAGCGACTTCGCCGCCTGCGCCGCCGGCACGCCGACCGAGCGCGCCGCCGCGATGGCCGCCAGCGCGTTCATGCGATTGTGCTCGCCCTGCACTTGCCAGTCGACCACGCCCTGCCGCTCGCCTTGCCAGTAGACAGCGAACTGTTCGTCGACGGTCGCGCCGTCCTCGGCGGGCAGCGCCTGCCAGCCGCCCTCCACGCCGAAACGCTCCACGCCCGACCAGCAGCCGCGCGTGAGCACGCGCTCGAGCGCCGCCTCGCGTCCGTTCGTGACGATGCGGCCCACGCCCGGCACCGTTCGAACGAGGTGATGAAATTGCGTTTCGATAGCCGCGAGATCGGGGAAGATATCGGCGTGATCGAATTCGAGATTGTTGAGCACCGCCGTGCGCGGGCGGTAGTGGACGAACTTGGAACGCTTGTCGAAGAAGGCGGTGTCGTACTCGTCGGCTTCGATCACGAAGAAGCTCGAATCCGTCAAACGCGCGGAAATGCCGAAGTTGAGCGGCACGCCGCCGATCAGAAAGCCCGGATTCATGCCGGCGTCTTCGAGCAGCCACGCGAGCATGGAGCTTGTCGTGGTCTTGCCGTGCGTGCCCGCGACCGCCAGCACCCATTTCCCCGCAAGCACATGCTCGCCGAGCCATTGCGGGCCTGACGTGTACGGCAGGCCGCGATCGAGAATGGCTTCCATCAGCGGATTGCCGCGCGACACCACATTGCCGACGACGAAGAGGTCCGGCGCGAGCTCGATCTGCTCGGGCCCGAAGCCTTCGATCAGTTCGATGCCTTGTGCTTCGAGCTGGGTGCTCATCGGCGGATAGACGCCGGCGTCGCAGCCGGTGACCTTGTGTCCGGCCTCGCGCGCCAGGACGGCGAGACCGCCCATGAAGGTGCCGCAGATGCCGATGATGTGGATGTGCATAAAGCGTGTCGCGCCGCGCGGGCGATGGAGTGCGGAAAACTGGAACGGCGCACCACGGATAAAAGCCGTGCGGGAGTGCGCCCGGAGGCGCATATTGTAACCGAGCGCGCCCGCCGGCCTGAGGCCAGGGCTGCCACGGCCGCCGCCCCCGCCGGACGCCCAGACGTTATCTAGTATGATGCCCCCATGGTTCGCAAATCACATATCGATCCGCAGCGCGTGCGCGAGGAAATCGCGATCGCGGCCGCGAGAATGATCGCCGAAGACGGTCTCGACTACTCCACCGCCAAGCGCAAAGCGGCGCGGCTCGTGGTGGGCGAAAGCAAGATCGGCGGCGAGTTTTTGCCCGACAACGATCAGATCGAAGAGGAAATCCGCGAATATCAGGCGATTTTCCAGAGCGACAGCCAGCCCGCCGTGCTGCGCCGCATGCGCGAAACCGCGCTCGAATGGATGGAGCGCCTGAAGCCCTACGATCCGTATCTGACCGGCGCGGTGCTCAACGGCACGGCGGGCGAGCATTCGGATATTCATCTTCAATGCTTCTGCGACAACCCGAAGGAAGTCGCGATCTATCTGCTCAACGCCAATATTCAATACGACGTCTCGGAGACGCGGCACTTCGCGGGGCGCGGTTATGTGGAGACATTGAGCTTTCTGCATCGCTTGCGCGGCGAGGAGCCGATCGGGGTCCACATCGCGCTCTACACCACCGTGGATCTGCGCGGCGCGGTGCGCGCCGACGGACGCGGCCGGCTCGCCCGCGCGAACGCCGCCGCCGTGCGCGCGCTGCTCGATCAATCCGACGATCCGGATCGCCCGCCGCTTTACATTGGCGAGTGAAACGGCAAGGCGCTTTCAATCTCACCTCCATGAACAGCACACGTATCTTTGCGGCCCTGGCGGTCGCCATCGCCGCGACGGTCGGCGGCTTCTACGCAGGTCATCTGCTTACCGGCAACGACACCGAAGCTGCGACGCAGCCGGGCGGAAACGCCGTCGATCAACTGTGGAAGATCACGCCGCCCGCCGCGTCCGGCACGTCGCAACCGCTCGCGGCATACAAGGGCAAGCCGGTCGTCGTGAATTTCTGGGCGTCGTGGTGCGGACCGTGCGTCAAGGAAATGCCGACGCTTTCGGCCTTGCAGCGCGAATATCAGAAGAAGGGCATCACGTTCATCGGGCTGGGCGTGGACAGCGAGAAGAACGTCAACGATTTCTTAAAGAAGGTCCCGGTCGACTATCCCGTCTACGTTACCGGCTTTGGTGGCGCGGACCTTGCGCGTAGCTTCGGCAACAACGCGGGCGGCCTGCCGTTCACCGTCGTCATCGACAGCAAGGGCGTGGTTCACTCGACCAAGCTCGGCGAAGTCAACGAAGCCGAACTGCGCCACGCGCTCGACGCGCTGTAAAAATTCGCTGCGACTTCGGCTGACGTTCGCGGGATTAAGCAGCTAGTTGCCGGACGTTTGCTGTATCTTCTCTGTTTCGCTGCGATAATGTCGGGTCGCACGCGCGAACGAGCACGGTCTGTCGCGCTGTAAAACTAGACAAAATTCTCTAAACGGCGCTAAAGTGCGCCGAATTCCGCACAACCCGAAGCGACCATGACTATTCCGCCGGTGCAGCAAGGCCACGCAGCCGCCCGTTCCGCCGCCAGCGAAAGCGGCGCCGGCCGAGCCACCGCGCCCCAAATGACAGGTCGCTTCGCCGCCAGTTTCGCCGCGGGCGCGCCGTGCCGCACGCCCGCGCGCACCGGATGATGGCCGCGCCGGCACGCGGCTGACGCACAGAACACACCCACAAATCAAGTCAAGCACCGGGCAGTCCCGGTCTCCAAGTATTGAAAGGGGATTTTTCGATGGACCTTCGTAAACTGAAAACGCTGATCGACCTCGTCTCGGAATCCGGCATCTCGGAGCTGGAAGTGACGGAGGGCGAAGGCAAGGTTCGCATCGTCAAGAACGCGGCGCCCGTCTATATGCAGGCGCCGCAGCAATACGCGCCGCAAGTGCAGGCGCAAGCCGCACCGAGCGCATCCGCATCGGGCGATGCCGGCGCGAGCGCTGGCGCCGCCGCGAGCGCCGCCGCGCCGCAGGGCCACGTCGTGACCTCGCCGATGGTCGGCTCGTTCTACCGCGCGCCGTCGCCGGGCGCCGATCCTTTCGTGCAGGTCGGCGATACGGTCAAGGAAGGCCAGACGCTGTGCATCATCGAAGCCATGAAGCTTCTGAACGAAATCGAATCGGACAAGTCCGGCGTCGTGAAGGAAATTCTTGTCGAGAACGGTCAAGCGGTCGAGTACGGCCAGCCGCTCTTCGTGATCGGCGACTAAGCGCGTCGGGCCGTGCGCCGGACGCCTCGCTCCGGTCCGCCCGGCTTCACCGCGCCGGCGCGCGCCATCCGCAAGCATCCGGTTGCGCGCGCCGCCGATTCGAATCCCGAGGGCCGCTCGCGCGTGCCCGTTGATGAGCCGACCCACTGCCATGTTTGAAAAAATTCTCATTGCGAACCGCGGCGAAATCGCGCTTCGCATCCAGCGCGCGTGCCGCGAACTGGGCGTCAAGACAGTCGTCGTCTATTCAGAAGCCGACAAGGAAGCGAAGTACGTGAAGCTCGCCGACGAAGCCGTCTGCATCGGACCGGCGCCGTCGAATCTGTCGTATCTGAACATGCCCGCGCTCATCAGCGCGGCCGAAGTCACCGACGCCGAAGCCATCCATCCCGGCTACGGCTTTCTTTCCGAGAACGCGGATTTCGCCGAGCGCGTCGAGCAATCGGGCTTCACGTTCATCGGCCCGCGTCCGGAAACCATTCGCCTGATGGGCGACAAGGTCACCGCCAAGCAGACCATGATCAAGACCGGCGTGCCGTGCGTGCCGGGTTCGGAAGGCGCGTTGCCGGAAGATCCGAAAGAGATCGTGAAAATTGCGCGCGCGGTCGGCTATCCCGTCATCATCAAGGCGGCGGGCGGCGGCGGCGGTCGCGGCATGCGCGTGGTCCATACCGAAGCGGCGCTCGTCAACGCGGTGAACATGACGCGTGAAGAAGCGGGCCGCGCGTTCGGCAATCCGCAGGTCTACATGGAGAAGTTCCTGGAGAACCCGCGGCATATCGAGATTCAGGTGCTGTCGGATTCGTTCCGCAACGCGCTGTGGCTCGGCGAGCGCGACTGCTCCATGCAGCGCCGCCACCAGAAGGTGATCGAAGAAGCGCCGGCGCCGGGCATCGCGCGGCGTCTGATCGACCGCATCGGCGACCGCTGCGCCGAAGCGTGCAAGAAGATGGGCTATCTCGGCGCGGGCACGTTCGAATTCCTGTACGAGAACAACGAGTTCTACTTCATCGAAATGAACACGCGCGTGCAGGTCGAGCATCCGGTGACGGAGCTGATCACGGGCGTCGATATCGTGCAGGAACAGATTCGCATTGCCGCTGGCGAGAAGCTCACGCTGCGCCAGAAGGACATCCAGTTCCGCGGCCACGCGATCGAATGCCGCATCAACGCGGAAGATCCGTTCAAGTTCACGCCGTCGCCGGGACGCATCACGTCGTGGCACGCGCCGGGCGGCCCGGGCATTCGCGTCGATTCGCACGCGTACAACGGCTATTTCGTCCCGCCGAACTACGATTCGATGATCGGCAAGCTGATCGCGTACGGCGCGACGCGCGAGCAGGCGATCAACCGCATGCGCATCGCGCTGTCCGAAATGGTCGTGGAAGGCATCTCGACCAACATTCCGCTGCATCGCGAACTGATGATCGACGCCAAGTTCGTCGAAGGCGGCACGAGCATCCATTACCTCGAAAACAAGCTCGCCGCGCGTCAGGCGGCGGTAGCCGAAGAGTCCTGAAGCGCCTTGGCAGAGAAACGAGCATGAGTTACCGGGAACTGATCGCCGAGCTGGACCGCGAGCACGCGGAGGCGCTGTCGGATGCGCTGCTGGACATGGGCGCGCTTTCGGTGTCCGTCGAGGACGCCGACGCCGACACGCCCGACGAGCAGCCGCTCTTCGGCGAGCCGGGGCTCACGCCCGAGCGCAGCGCGTGGAAGCGTTCGCGCGTGGTCGCGCTGCTCGCAGAAGACGCGGACCCGGCCGTACTGCTCGCCGCGGCGTCCAACGACATCGGCCTGGAAGCGACGCCCGCGTTCTCGCTGCGCGAAGTCGAGGAGCAGGACTGGGTGCGTCTGACGCAGGCGCAGTTTGATCCGATTGCCATCGGCGAGCGCATCTGGGTCGTGCCGTCATGGCACGACGCGCCCGATCCCGACGCCCTCGTGCTCGAACTCGATCCGGGCCTCGCGTTCGGCACGGGCAGCCATCCGACCACGCGTTTGTGCATGGAGTGGCTGGAGCAATCGGTGAAACCGGGGCAGTCGTTGCTGGACTACGGCTGCGGCTCCGGCATCCTCGCCATTCTCGCGAAGAAGTGCGGCGCAAATCCGGTCTATGGCATCGACATCGACCCGCAAGCGGTCGAGTCCGCGCGCCAGAACAGCGAGCGCAATCACGCGGACGTCACCTACGGCCTGCCCGACGACTGCCCCGCCGGCGAGTTCGATATCGTGGTCGCCAATATCCTCTCGAATCCGCTCAAACTCATGGCCTCGATGCTCGCCGCGAAGGTGAAGCCGGGCGGGCGGATCGCGCTGTCGGGCATCCTCGCGCGCCAGGCCGACGAGGTCGCGGCGGTCTATGCGAAGTGGATCGACATCGGCGTCTGGCGCGAGCACGAAGGCTGGGTGTGCCTTGCCGGAACGCGGCGCGAAAGCCTTTAGAATAGCGCCATCGTCACCGTTTCGGCCGTGAGGCCGCTGGCACTTTCCACTGGCACTTCCTATGGCGCTGGCTACCCGCTGCCCACACTGCGAAACCGTTTTCAAGCTCGATCCGCATCTGCTCGCGCCGCATGACGGGCGGGTGCGTTGCGGCCATTGCCAGGAAGTTTTCGACGCCGCGCATCATCGGTTCGAGTTGCCGGACGAGTCGGCCGAAGCCGACGAAGCGCAGCACGCCGCGCTGATCGACGATGAAGTCGCGGTCGGGCCTTCGACGTTCTCGTCGTCGAAAAAGGAAGCCACGAGCGTGCCGCCCACGCTGGCAGTGCCGCGTCAGCTCGATCTCGGCAACAAGTCGGCCGCGAAGTCCTTCTCGCCGCCCCCGGCGAAAGAGGACAACGATCCGACCGTGCATGCAAAGGCACCCGCATTCGCCGGCGCGTCGATGCCGCCGCCCGAACGCAACGTGCCGCGCAAGGACGCCGCGAACGAACCCGACGCCGAGCCTGTCGTCGAACCGGTGCCGCTCGGCCGCGTGAAGCCGGTGGCCGTGTCCGGCACGCCGCTCAACGACGACGCATCCGCGCCGCCCACCAGAAGCGAAGCGCCGAGGCGCCCGGAACCCGCGCCGCCGCCCTCGCGCTTTGTCGATCCGCTCGACGACCGCGCGGAGCCTTTCATCGGTCCGGCACAAAACCGGCCCGAACCGCCGCGCGCGCGCCCCGCCGCTACCCCGACCCCGCCCCCGACGCCGGCTTCCGCATGGGACGAGGACGAGCCCGGCTTCGGCGCGCGGCCGGCCGGTCTCGGCACCGCGCACCCGCCGAGCGCCAACGAAGCGTTTCCGGTCTCGCGGGAACCGCGCATCGAGACGACGCCACCGGCGAAGTCTGCGCGCAAGGGCTTGCGTGCGCTCGGTATCGTCATTGCAGTCTTGCTCGCGTTGCTGCTCCTGGTCCAGTTCGCCTGGTGGCAACGCGAAACGATCATGGTGAATGTCCCCGGCACGCATGCGTTTTACGTCAGTATCTGCGACCAGATCGGCTGCGCGATTTCGCCGCCGCGTTACATCTCCGGTTTGCAAATCGAGAGCTCCGGCTTGCGTCAGGTGGACGGCCCGCACAAGCTCGAACTGAAGCTCATGCTGCGCAACCGCTCGGATGTGGCGCTTGCCTATCCGGCGCTCGAACTCACGCTGCTCGACGACAAGAGCGACGTCGCCATTCGCCGCGTGCTGTGGCCGCAGGATTACGCGCGACCGGGTACGATATTCGCCATCGGCCTTCCGCCGCAAAGCGCGCAACCGGTCGTCGTCCGGCTGGATACGGGCGATGCCGTCGCCGCGAATTACCGGGTGCAGGTCTTCTATCCGTAACCGGATAGTGGCGCGAGCGCCCGGCTTTTCAAGACGCGACCCGGCAGCACGAGCCGGTCGCACAGTTCCCGTCAGCATCTGACACATCCTCTGGAGCGCAACATGAGTCAAGTTACCCTCGGCGGCAACCCGATCGAAGTCAGCGGCACGTTCCCGAGCGAAGGACAGCAAGCGCCCGCGTTCACGCTCGTCGGCGCGGATCTCGGCGATATCACGCTCGCGAGCTTCGCGGGCAAGCGCAAGGTGCTGAACATCGTGCCGAGCCTCGACACGCCCACGTGCGCCACGTCGACGCGCAAGTTCAACGAAGCGGCCGGCAAGCTGGACAACACCGTGGTGCTCGTCGTCTCCGGCGACCTGCCCTTCGCGGCCAAGCGTTTCTGCACGACGGAAGGTCTGGCTAACGTGGTGACGGCCTCGACGTTCCGCGGCCACGAGTTCGCGCAGTCGTACGGCGTGGACGTGACGAGCGGTCCGCTCAAAGGGCTGACCGCGCGCGCGGTCGTCGTGCTGGACGAAAACGACAAGGTGGTACACGCCGAACTCGTGCCGGAAATCAAGAACGAGCCGAACTACGATTCGGCGCTCGCCGCACTGAAGTAAAGTGCATCGACGGACCGCTGCGGCGGTCCGCATACGGGACGCGGCGGTCTTTCGGTTCGGCCGATGCCAACGCCGCCGCGCGCCGTATGCGCTACTCTTTCCTCGCGCCTAACTAATAAGGACGTTCGCCTTGGCTACGCTTATCTGCGGCTCGCTCGCCTACGACAACATCATGACCTTCCAGGGCCGCTTCGGCGACCACATCTTGCCGGACCAGGTGCACATGCTGAACATCAGCTTCCTGGTGCCGACGATGCGGCGCAACTTCGGCGGCTGCGCGGGCAACATCGCGTATGCGCTGAAGCTGCTCGGCGGCGATGCGAAGATCATGGCGACGCTCGGCGAAGCGGACGCGCAGCTCTATATCGACCGGCTCGACGCGCTCGGATTGTCGAAGGAATACGTGCGCGTGCTGCCCGGCCAGCATTCGGCGCAATGCTTCATCACGACCGACCTCGCGAACAATCAGATCACCGCCTTCCACCCCGGCGCGATGATGGAATCGCACCTGAACCGCGCCGACGAAGCGCAGGGCATTACGCTCGGCATCGTGGCGCCGGACGGCGCGGATGGCATGCGCGAACACGCCAAGCAGTTTGCGGTGGCGGGCGTGCCGTTCATCTTCGATCCGGGTCAGGGTTTGCCCATTCTTGAAGGTGTAGAGCTTTGTCGCATGATTGAACTTGCCACATACGTGACGGTCAACGATTACGAAGCCAAGTTGTTGAGCAACAAGACCGGCTGGTCGATCGAAGACATCAAGAGCCGGGTCGAGGCGCTGGTCGTCACGCGCGGCGAACACGGCGCGCAGATCTATCATGAAGATGGCGTGATGGACGTGCCGGCCGTGAAGGCGCGGCAAGTGGTGGACCCAACCGGTTGCGGCGACGCATTTCGCGGCGGCCTGTTGTACGGCATCGAGAACAAGCTTGGCTGGGAAAAGACGGGGCGTCTCGCGAGTCTGATGGGTGCGTTGAAGATCGAGCATCAGGGCCCGCAAACTTATGCGCCGACGCGCGCCGAAATCGAAGAGCGTTTCAAGCAGGCATTCGGAAGCAGCCTGTCGTGATCGAGTGGATGAAGGGAGTAAAGGAATGAAAACGGTAAGTCGCATCGTGCTGGCAGCATCGCTCATCGGCTCAGTCGCGCTGACGGGCTGCGCCTACAACAGCAGTTCGCCGGACGTCTACACGGCGTCGCAGGCGCAGCGCGAGGAAACGGTGCGCATGGCGACCGTCGAAAGCGTGCGCGGCGTGAAGATCAGCTCGAACAACGGCCAGCCGACCGGCCTCGGCGCCATCGGCGGCGGCGCGCTCGGCGGCGTCGCGGCGGGTAGCGCAATCGGCGGCGGCAACGGGTCGATCATCGCGGGCATCATCGGCGGTCTGGCCGGCGCAGTCGCGGGCAACGCGGTCGAGAACAGCGTCTCGACGAAGAACGGGCTGGAAATCACCGTGCGTCTGGACAACGGCGATCTGCGCGCCATCACCCAGACGTCGAATGGCGAAGTGTTTCAAGCGGGCGAGCGCGTACGGCTGCTCTCGAGCGGCGGCGTGACGCGCGTGACGCACTGAGTTCGTCTGAGGTATTCGACCGGGGAATCGCAGCGAGCCTGCGGTTGCTCGAAGAAGCGCATGCATCGAAAGAAGCATGCGCTTTTGTCGTTCGTCACGGGCTGCGAGCACGGCGCTAACTTGCTTCGGGCGCCGAAGCGAACAACCCGCCGCCGGAGTTGACCGGCGACGGGTCGAGGCCGGGTAGGCCTACCCGGTCGTAAGGCACATCGACGTGTGCCGCAGTGCTTCGGACTGCCGTTGCCGCGACTTACGGACGGCTGCCCGTCGGGAACGGCCATGCCGCCGCCGGGTTCAGCGCCGTCTTGACCGCAGTGGCCGGAGCCGCCGGAGCGGGCGTCGACACCGTGGTAGCCGTCGTTGCGGGAGCGGCAGCCGTCGTCTTCTTTGCAGCAGCAGCCTTCTTGGCCGGCGCCTTCTTCGCAGCAGGCTCGGCTTTCTTCGCTGCGGGAGCAGGCGCGGAAGCAGCAGGCGCAGCGGGAGCAGCGGCGGTTTTCGCCGACGCCTTCTTCGCAGGAGCCTTCTTCGCGGGCGCTTTCTTCGCAGCGGCCTTCTTCGCCGCCGCTTTCTTCGCGGGCGCCTTCTTGGCGGCGGCCTTCTTCGCAGGCGCCTTCTTCGCGGCGGCCTTCTTCGCAGGCGCCTTCTTGGCTGCGGCCTTCTTCGTGGCTACCTTCTTGGTGGCAACCTTCTTCGCTGCGGCTTTCTTCGCGGGCGCCTTCTTGGCCGCTACCTTCTTCGTTGCGACCTTCTTTGCTGCTGCCTTCTTGGCCGGCGCAGCCTTCTTCGCCGCGACCTTCTTCACGGCGACTTTCTTGGCTGCAACCTTCTTCGCGGCGACCTTCTTCGCTGCTACCTTCTTCGCCGGTGCGGCGGCTTTCTTGGCGGGGGCTTTCTTTGCTGCAGCTTTTTTCGCGGCGGGTTTCTTCTTGGCAACTGCCATGGTTTTTCTCCTTCAGGTTTTCAGATGAGAGTCAGTTCAAACAACACCCTTCGTCAAAACCCGCTTCTTGGCGTGGAGGCTCTCAGGGCACACGCTACGAAGCGGATTATTCATCGGCGTACGCTGATCCCACCTGCTTACGCTAATGAATACGGCAAGGCGCGCCGTGCCCCGAGGCACCGCGCGCCAAATTAAGTCAGCGCCCATACACGGCGCCGGCCATCGCTTGATCGAGCCAGCGAGCTTGTCGCCGGCATTTTCCGGGGGGAAGTTTGCCCATCCCATTGAAGGGAACGCAAAACGCCTGTCTTTCAATCGAACCACACGGTCCGTCAAGTCAGTAGGCGCACTTTGCATCAGGCGACCGTTCTCCTAAACCTTGTCGGCGGGGCGCGCGCAATGACGCACGCTGCTGCCCCGCCGTCCCATCGATTTCGTCTGCAACACGTCCTGGGCTTGTTGTTATTCCCAGGTCAGCGCGCCGCCGGTTTGATACTCAATCACGCGTGTCTCGAAGAAGTTGCGTTCCTTCTTCAAGTCGATCATTTCGCTCATCCACGGGAACGGGTTTTCCTCGTTCGGGTAGAGCGGGTCCAGGCCGATCTGCTGGCAACGCCGATTGCAGATGAACCGCAAGTAGCTCTTGAACATCGACGCGTTCAGGCCGAGAACCCCGCGCGGCATGGTGTCTTCAGCGTAGCGATATTCAAGATCGACAGCTTGCTTGAAGAGCTCGCGAATCTCCGCCTTGAATTCGGCGGTCCACAGTTGCGGCTCTTCGAGCTTGATCTGGTTGATGAGGTCGATGCCGAAGTTGCAGTGCATCGATTCATCGCGGAGGATGTACTGATACTGCTCCGCCGCGCCCGTCATTTTGTTCTGGCGACCCAGCGCCAGAATCTGCGTGAAGCCCACATAGAAGAAGAGCCCTTCCATGATGCAGGCGAACACGATCAACGACTTGAGCAATTTCTGGTCCGCTTCCAGCGTGCCGGTGGTGAAGGCCGGGTCGGTCAACGTCTGGATGAACGGGATCAGGAACTCGTCCTTGTCACGGATCGACTTGACCTCGTGATACGCGTTGAAGATCTCGCTTTCGTCGAGGCCGAGCGATTCGACGATGTACTGATACGCATGCGTGTGGATCGCCTCTTCGAACGCCTGGCGCAGCAGGAACTGGCGGCACTCCGGAGCGGTGATGTGGCGATACGTGCCGAGCACGATGTTGTTCGCGGCGAGCGAGTCGGCCGTGACGAAGAAGCCGAGGTTGCGCTTGACGATGCGGCGCTCGTCGTCGGACAGACCGCTCGGGTCTTTCCACAGGGCGATGTCGCGCGACATGTTCACTTCCTGCGGCATCCAGTGATTCGCGCAACCGGCGAGGTACTTCTCCCACGCCCACTTGTACTTGAACGGCACGAGCTGGTTGACGTCGGTCTTGCCGTTGATGATGCGCTTGTCGGCGACGTTGACGCGCGCTTCGCTCTGCGCGGCGATGGCGCCAGCGGAAGGCGTGGCGGCTGCGGGAGGCACGAAGCCATCCGAGAAGATGTTCTGCGCCTGGGCAGTCTGATGGGCGGCTTGATGATCGAACGATTGGGCAGCATGCGCTGCGCTCTGCGTACCGAAAGCCGTGCCTTGAGCGTTGCGCAACGTGTTGTGTTGCGAACCGCTCGACGGAGTTACGGCAGTGGTCTCGTCATCCCAGTTGAGCATAAATTCTCACCATCAATTTAGATCGGTTTGTACCATCTTTTCATGAGCGATAAAAGAGCTTGCTCATGAAAATTCTCGTTTTCTAGCGATTTGGATTCAGCGTTGCTACCTGCATACAACACTTGGCTCTGCGCATGGTCTTTCATGCGTGATGCGAGCAAGAGGAAGACGGGTGTGAAGCGGTCCTCATCGACTCTCTTCAAGCGTTGCGATGTGTGATCGGACTGCGTGGCTTCAATGCTTCGATCGATGATTCGGTCGATGCTTCGATGCGGTCATGCGAACGCTTGGCGACAGCCCGCGATGATCGATCGACGCGTGTCCTGTTGCTTAGTTGTGGTGCGATGCAAGCGAAGATGAAAGCGCGTTCGGCTGCGGTTGCGTTGCGGCTGCGCTCGATGACGCTTGCGTGCTGAGCGACGTGTCTTCGTTGCCTTCGCGCGCTTCGAATTCGTGCCGAAGTTTAGCATTCGCGGCCTTGCTTTACCACTATATATTGTGTCCGATCTAGCGCTGCTCTACTACCTATAGCGCGTGGAGTCAACGCCTCAAAGGGTTCAGCAATGAGCGCAGATTGTTGTGATCGATCTCGTGCATGAGCGCAAGCAACGCACCGAGCTTGCCTTCAGGAAAACCCTCACGCGCGAACCACGCGAGATAGTGACCGGGCAAGTCGGCGATGAGTCTGTCCTTGTACTTGCCGTAAGGCATGGTCTGCGTCACGAGACGCTGCAGGTCTTGCGGGTCCATCGTGTCTTCACTCCTCGTTGGGTTGATCGCGTCGCATCGCATCGCATAGCGCCCGGCGTGCGATCGCATGCGCGTGGTATCGGTGCCATAATCGCCGCTCTTGCCGCCATGACTGATCGCATTCTCTGATGCCGCTCGCCGTCAAAGCTTTCATCGCTCCTCTCATCGTCGCGTGTGCGATGTTCATGGAAAGCGTCGACGCCAACGTCATCGTCACTGCAATCCCCGAAATGGCGCGCGCCTTCGGACGCGATCCCGTCACACTCAAGGTCGCCGTCACCAGTTACGTGCTTGGCTTGGGCGTCTTCATTCCGATCTGCGGCTGGGTGGCCGACCGCTTCGGCGCGCGCGCCGTCTTTCGCGCGGCCATCGGCGTGTTCGTTGCCGGTTCGATCCTGTGCGCGGCATCGACGTCGCTCGGGCCCTTCACTGTCGCGCGCTTCATACAGGGCGTGGGCGGCGCGATGATGGTACCGGTCGGCCGCATCATCATCTTCCGTTCGGTGCGCCGCTCCGAGTTCATTCGCGCGATGAACTATCTCTCCGTTCCCGCGATGCTCGGCCCGGCCGCCGGCCCGCTGCTCGGCGGCTTCATCACGACGTATCTGCACTGGCGGCTGATCTTCTTCATCAATATTCCGATTGGCATTGCGGGCATCTACCTGACCAATCGCTACATCGCCGACTCGCGCGAAGAACATCCGGGCCGGCTCGACTGGCTCGGCTTCTTTTTGTCGGCGGGCGCCGGCGTCTTGCTGCTGCTCGGCCTTTCGCTCGTCGGCGGCGAGCTGGTGCCGCAAAGCGTTGCGTTCGCGATGTGCGCGGCCGGCGCGCTGATGGCCGCGCTGTACTGTCTCTACGCGCGCCGGGCCGCGCGACCGCTGCTCGACCTGCGCTTCTTTCGCGTGCCGACGTTTCAGGCGAGCGTCCTCGGCGGCTCGCTCTTTCGCATCGGGCTCGGCGCGGTGCCGTTCCTTTTGCCGCTCGCGTTGCAGGAAGGTCTTGGCATGACGGCGTTCAAGTCCGGCGCGATCACCTGCGCATCGGCGTTCGGCGGCATGTTCATGCGCTCGCTTGCGTCCCGCGTGCTGCATCGATTCGGCTTTCGGCAGACGCTTCTCTTCAACGCGGCGTTGTCGGGCTTGGCGATTGCGGCATGCGGCACGTTCTTTCCCGGCACGCCGACCTGGGTGATCTGGGCTGTGGTGCTGCTCGGCGGCTTCTTTCCGGCGCTGCAGTTCACGAGCCTCAATTCGCTCGCCTACGCGGAGATCGAAACCCGCGATGTCGGACGGGCGACGAGTCTTGCCAGCTTCGTGCAGCAGGTGTCGCTCGGGCTTGGCGTCACGGTGGCGGGCATTACGCTCGAACTCACGCAGTACGTGAATGGTCATGCGACCGTGCGGTGGTCGGACTTTTGGCCTGCGTTTGTTGTCGTTGGGCTGTTCTCGTTTCTTTCCATGCCGGTTACGGCTCGGTTGTCGCGGGATGCGGGCGTTGAGATTTCGCGTGGGACGCGGGGGTAAGGGTTCCTTTGCTTCGCGCTTCCTTCGTGCTGCCGTTCCCGTGTCGTTGCTCTTGTCGCGCGAGACAACGAAGCAAAGGGGCAGACCTACGACCTTACGTCAGCCCGGCAAGGGCAACGCCCAATAGACCGACGCGAAAACAAGTTCCAAGAAGATCCAAAGCCAGAAAACAAAAAAGCCGGCACCGAGAAACCATCTCAGCACCGGCGTTCGCCGCGAGCAGAACCCTACTCAGGCGCCAGCAAAAAACCTCACTGACATGCCTCGCACTCGTCGAACCCCGGATCGCCCGGACGCATCATGCAGACGGGACCGTCGGCTTCCGGCGCAGCCGCCTCGACCGCAGGCGCAGCAGCGGCAGCATTGAAACCACCACCGACGCCGCCGGCAGCGGAAGAAGCACCGCCCGACGACACCCCGAAGCCACCGCCCGAACCCGCACCGCCCTCACCCGACGGCACCGCGTTCAACGCGCCGTGCGCCACGGTCGACTTCTCGACGTGCGTCGCCGCCATCGTGCGGAGGTAGTACGTCGTCTTCAGACCGCGCAGCCACGCGAGCTTGTACACCTCATCGAGCTTCTTGCCCGATGCGCCCGCCATGTAGATATTCAGCGACTGCGCCTGATCGATCCACTTCTGACGACGCGACGCCGCTTCCACCAGCCACTTCGGATCCACTTCGAACGCCGTCGCGTAGATCGCGCGCAGGTCGGCCGGAACGCGGTCGATGCGCGAGAGCGTGCCGTCGAAGTACTTCAGGTCCGACACCATCACTTCATCCCACAGGCCGCGCGCCTTCAGATCACGCACCAGGTAGTCGTTGACCACCGTGAATTCGCCAGACAGATTCGACTTCACGTACAGGTTCTGGAACGTCGGCTCGATACACGCCGACACGCCGATGATGTTCGAGATCGTCGCCGTCGGCGCAATCGCCACGCAGTTCGAATTGCGCATGCCGTGCGTCGCGATGCGCGAACGCAGCGTCGACCAGTCCATCGACTCGGACGTGTCCACTTCCACGTAACCGCCGCGCGCTTCGGCCAAGAGCTTCACCGTGTCTTGCGGGAGAATGCCGCGATCCCACAGCGAGCCGCGATAGCTCGAATAACGGCCGCGCTCTTCCGCCAGTTCCGTCGACGCGTAGTACGCGTAGTAGCAGACGGCTTCCATCGAACGATCCGCGAACTCCACCGCTTCCTGCGACGCGTACGGCGTGCGCAGCAAGTGCAGGCAGTCCTGGAAGCCCATGATGCCCATGCCCACCGGACGATGCTTCAGGTTCGAATTACGCGCCTTCGGCACCGCGTAGTAGTTGATGTCGATCACGTTGTCGAGCATGCGCATCGCGACGCTGATGGTGCGCTTGAGCTTCGCGTGATCGAGCGCGAGCGTGCCGTCGGCCTGCTTCGTCAGGTGCGCGACCAGGTTCACCGAACCGAGATTGCACACGGCGATTTCGGTGTCGCTCGTATTGAGCGTGATTTCCGTGCACAGGTTCGACGAATGCACGACGCCGACGTGCTGCTGCGGCGAACGCACGTTGCACGGATCCTTGAACGTGATCCACGGATGGCCGGTTTCAAACAGCATGCCGAGCATCTTGCGCCACAAGTGCTGCGCCGGCACCTTCTTGAAGAGCTTGATCTCGCCGCGCGCGGCTTTCTCTTCGTAAGCGACGTACGCCTTCTCGAAGTCCGCGCCGAACAAATCGTGCAGGTCCGGACACGTCGACGGCGAGAACAGCGTCCATTCGCCGCCTTCCATCACGCGCTTCATGAACAGGTCGGGAATCCAGTTCGCCGTGTTCATGTCGTGCGTGCGGCGGCGGTCATCGCCCGTGTTCTTGCGCAGTTCCAGGAATTCTTCGATGTCGAGGTGCCACGTCTCGAGGTACGCGCACACGGCGCCCTTGCGCTTGCCGCCCTGGTTCACCGCGACGGCCGTGTCGTTCACGACCTTCAGGAACGGCACGACGCCTTGCGACTTGCCGTTCGTGCCCTTGATGTGCGAGCCGAGCGCGCGCACTCGCGTCCAGTCGTTGCCGAGGCCGCCCGCGAACTTGGAGAGCAGCGCGTTTTCCTTGAGCGCCTCGTAGATGCCGTCGAGGTCGTCGGCCACCGTCGTCAGATAGCAGGACGAAAGCTGCGAGCGATGCGTGCCCGAGTTGAAGAGCGTCGGCGTCGACGACATGAAGTCGAACGACGACAGCACGTTGTAGAACTCGATGGCGCGTGCTTCGCGGTCGATTTCGTTCAGCGACAGACCCATCGCGACGCGCATGAAGAACGCCTGCGGCAACTCGATGCGCGTGCCCTCGACGTGCAGGAAGTAGCGGTCGTACAGCGTTTGCAGGCCGAGGTAACCGAACTGCAGGTCGCGGTTCGCGTCGAGCGCGGCGCCGAGACGCTTCAGGTCGAACTGCTGCAGCTTGTCGTCGAGCAGGCCGGCTTCGACGCCGCGCTTGATGAACTGCGGGAAGTATTCGGCATAACGCTCGCCCATTTCGGCTTGCGTCACTTCGCCTTCGAGAATCTCGCGGCGGATCGTGTGCAGCAGAATGCGCGCGGTGACCTGGCTGTACGCCGGGTCTTTCTCGATCATCGTGCGCGCGGCGAGAATGGCCGAATCGTAGACCTGATTCATCGGCACGCCGTCGTACAGGTTCTTCACCGTTTCCGCGACGATCGGATCAGCCGAGACGGCATCGCCCAGATTCGCGCAGGCGGAGACGATCAGCGCCTTCAGCGCGTCGAGATCGAGCGGGCGCGTGATGCCGTTGTCCGTCACGTTGATGACGCCTTCGTGCGTCTTCGCGTTCTGCGCATGGCCGCGGTCCTGCTCACGCTGCTGCGTGCGCTTCTCGCGATACAGCACGTAGGCGCGCGCGACGTTGTGCTCGCCGCCGCGCATCAGCGCGAGTTCGACCTGATCCTGAATGTCTTCGATATGGAACGTGCCGCCGTGCGGACGGCTGCGCAGCAGCGCGCGCACGACCGCCTGCGTCAGTTGCTCGACCTGCTCGCGCACGCGAGCGGACGCCGCGCCCTGGCCGCCGTTCACGGCGATGAACGCCTTCGTCACGGCAATCGCGATCTTCGACGGCTCGAACGACACCACGCTTCCGTTGCGACGGATGACCTTGTAGTCGGCATACGTCGTGTTCGACGCGGGCGATTGCGCGCCCTGAACGTGCGCCCCGCCCGCATGCTGCGCGGATGCGCCTTCGTAGGAAGTCGTGGCGTTGTCGGTGGTTTGCATGTGCAAAACTCCTGGTGTTCGAATGGTGCGGATGATCCGCGGATTTATCACTTATGCCGCGTGCGTCGCCTCATGAGACGCGCGTCGCGGTGTTTGGCAGTGGTGCGGGCTGTGAAGACAGCAGGCCCTGAACACGAGTCGCGCGATGGCGGCCCGCACTGTCATGGCGTCGCGTGCGGTGCCCGCGTTGGCGCGCGGTGTCGGTTGACGCGACTCGCATTCACTTGCATGCGTTCTTCACGGTGCTGCTGTGCTGGCGCTCGATGCGCTGAGGGCCTCTTGATGAGACCGCTTGCGCACCGCCCCGGGCCAGCCAAACTTCAGATACGCCGGAAAGCCGACGGCGCCGGCTCGTGGGAGCGGGCGCCGCCTGTACAACACAAGATATAGTGCAAATCACGTCCTTCGGCACCAAGTATAGTGGAACTTCGCACGGTCTCAAAAAGGTTTATTTGCTTCGGAAGCGCTTGCGCGGGGTTGACTTTTGCGGCGTCGAAGCGCGGCAAGGGCTCCCGCGCGACGCTGTTGCGTCGCAGCGAGAATGACCGTGGGTGGTGGTCGGAGACTGTCGAGGGCGACTCATTGAAGCGGCGGCGGCGCGTGGTCGCAGCGCAGGCGCCGGGGCGATCGCGTCAATCGGATATCGGCTCGCGATGCTTCACACGAGAGGCAAGCTGCACGTACTCGTCGGACCGCAGGTTGTCGCGTAGTGGTTGCAACGCTCGCCTTCCTAAACGACGACTCGAACGAGTGGCTCGCGGGTTAATCTCTGGGGACGAACAGCGGGAACGCGTCGATCGGATATCGCTTCGCGATGATTCACACGAGCGCGCAAGCTACGGTACTCGTCTAACCGCAGGTTGTCGCTGCCTTCGAGTCCGACGCTCATCAAGTCGTCGCTGCGACGCCCGCGTTCCCGAAACGACGACACACACGCGTGGCACGCGCGTTCATCACTCGGGATGGGCAGCGCCAACGCGCCCTCGCGGTGAATCATGAAATGCGCCGACGCGCGCATGCGGCGGAGGCGATCGAAGGACGGATGCGCGTCGCGATCCAACGTGTTCGAAGAAGCGCCGCGCTGGTATCACCGGATGGCATGCAAATGTTGCGAATCGTGCCGAGCGTCGGCGTTATGCCGCGAGGACGCGCCTCGACGTTCAGCGGCGGCATACGCGCCGCGCTTCCAAGCCGGCCGTGCGCGCGGATAAGGCACCGCGCGCAGGCAGCGCATTGATCTGGCGTCGCGACCGCTCTTACGCGCCCGCGCGACGCCGCGCGCTAGACGCAGCTAACGCTGTCCCGCAACGTCTATTGATTCGCTCGTGGGCACACGGGCGCGTAGCTATCCGCATCGCTCGCAGGCAACGCATTCAGCGCGCGTCGCAACGGCGTCGGACGCGCCGACGCGGCCGAACGCTTGTCCCCTACGATTATTGCTTCACGCGCGGGCGCAGATGATCGGCACGCCGAGAATGCCGGGGTGCCGCACGCCGGAGAACTTCGCGTACGCGTCGTTGGAGAGCAAGGTGCCCTCTTCGCCCCAGCGCCTCGATGCCCGCAGCCAGCGCCCTCATCTCGCGTCCCGACCGCCAGGACGCGCCGCATGACGCCGCGCATGCTCCGCGCAGCAGAACCGTTGTCCCGCGACCGCTATGGATTCGCTCGTCGGCGTATGCACGCCGCACTGCGCGCAGCGGATCAGCGGATCAGCGAGTTGAGGCGCATCGCGGCGAGCCGCGCCGTTGCCGGCGCCCGCGCCGCCCGCCGTCGAGGATGCGCGGTTAGACGAAGCACGCGTTCCCGCCTGCTCGCGCTCGTTGGCGCGGCGCAGCTTCTTCAGGAGCCATTGCGTCACGAAGAAGAGAACGATAAGAAGAAGAAAATTTCGCATCGGCTTGAAGAAGTAAGACCGCGCTCAGACGACCGCGCGATGCAGCAGCACTTCGAACACGAAGCGGCTGCCGACATACGCGAGCAGCAGCGCCACGAACGAAGCCAGCACCCAGCGCAGCGCGGCGCGTCCGCGCCAGCCGGAAATGCGGCGCGCAGTCAGCAGCCCGCCGAACATCAGCCAGGACAGAATGGCGAAGACGGTCTTATGATCGAAACGCAGCGCGCGATCGACCAGTTGCTCGTTGAACGCGATGCCCGACACGAGCGTGAGCGTCAGCAGCACGAAGCCCGCGCCGATCAACCGGAACAACAGCTTTTCGAGCGTGAGCAGCGGCGGCAAGGTGTCGAGCCAGCTCGCGAGCCAGCCGTTGCCGCCACTGTGACGCATCGCGAGGCCGCGCATGCGCTGAAGGCGTCGTTCGAGCATCAGCATCAGCACGGCATGCAGCGCGGCAATCGCAAAGAGGCCATACGCGATATTCGCGATCAGAAAATGCAGCTTGAACATCGGCGCGGCGGAGTACGACAGCACGCGCACGCCGCCGAACGCGAGCGGCAACAGCGACGCGACGCAGGCGAGCGGCAGCACGAGCAGGCGCAGGCCGTCGAGCGGAAAGAAGAAGCTCTCGATCCAGTAAATGCCCGCGCCGAGCCAGAACATCGCGGACAACGCGAACGCGAAGCCGAAGATCATCGCGTTCTGCGGGAAGATGGTCATGTGCAGGAGAACGCCGTGCACGACCAACGCTATTAATAATAGTGCGCGTCCCATGCCGCTCATGCCCGACGCCTTCGATGGACTCGCCGGCGCGGCCCCGATGCCCGATGGCACGCCCGCCAGAACCGGCTCCACGGCCGTATGGCGATGCGCGCGCCAGCCCGCCACGGCCAGTCCGCCGTAGAGAAACGCAGTGAGGGCATACAGTACAATATCCATGTTCGAAGTTTACACTAGGCCCCGAACCCGCGACGTCTTCCCCCTTGCGCCAAAGTAGGGCGCATCGCCGCGAAACCGCCTGCGCGTCGCCGGAAACCAGGGCCGCACTCTCACATTCCCATGCTCGACAACCTCACTCAACGGATGGCGCGCGTCGTCAAGACGCTGCGCGGCGAGGCCCGGCTCACCGAGGCCAACACGCAGGAGATGCTGCGCGAAGTGCGCCTCGCGCTGCTCGAAGCCGACGTGGCGCTGCCCGTCGTGCGCGAGTTCATCGCCAAGGTGAAGGAAAAGGCGCTCGGCGAAGAAGTGCTTTCGAGCCTGTCGCCGGGTCAGGCGCTCGTCGGCGTCGTGCAGCGCGAGCTGACCGCCGTGATCGGCGGCGACTACGAAGGCAAGGCCGCCGAGCTGAATCTCGCCGTCACGCCGCCCGCTGTCATCCTGATGGCCGGCTTGCAGGGCGCGGGTAAAACCACGACCACCGGCAAGCTCGCGAAGCTGCTGCGCGAAAAGCAGAAGAAGAAGGTGCTGACGGTTTCCGTCGACGTGTACCGCCCCGCCGCTATTCGCCAGCTGCAAACGGTGACCGAACAGGTCGGCGCGGACTTCTTCCCGTCAGAGCCTGACCAGAAGCCCGCGGACATCGCGCGCGCCGCCATCGACTGGGCGAAGCGTCATTACCACGATGTCGTGATCGTCGATACGGCCGGTCGTCTCGGTATCGACGAAGCGATGATGAAAGAGATCAGCGAGCTGCACGCGCTGCTCAAGCCCGCTGAAACGCTCTTCGTCGTCGACGCGATGCTCGGTCAGGACGCCGTGAACACCGCGAAGGCGTTCAACGACGCGCTGCCGCTCACGGGCGTCGTGCTCACGAAGCTCGACGGCGATTCGCGCGGCGGCGCGGCGCTTTCAGTGCGGCACGTCACCGGCAAGCCGATCAAGTTCGTCGGCGTCGCCGAAAAACTCGACGGCCTCGAAGTCTTCCACCCGGATCGCATGGCGAACCGGATTCTCGGCATGGGCGACATTCTCGCGCTCGTCGAGGAAGCGCAGCGCGGCGTCGATACGCAAGCGGCGCAGAAGCTCGCCGACAAGGTCAAGAAAGGCGGCGACTTCGACCTGAACGACTTCAAGGCGCAACTCTCGCAAATGAAGAAGATGGGCGGGCTGTCGTCGCTGATGGACAAGCTGCCCGCGCAGTTCCAGCAGGCGGCGCAAGGCGCGGACATGAACAACGCCGAGAAACAGATGCGCCGCATGGAAGGCATCATCAATTCGATGACGCTTCAGGAGCGCGCGAAGCCCGAGCTCATCAAGGCGGCTCGCAAGCGCCGTATCGCCGCGGGCGCGGGCGTGCACGTACAGGAAGTCAACCGCATGCTGAATCAGTACGAGCAGATGCGCGGCATGATGAAGAAGCTCAAGGGCGGCAATCTGCAAAAGATGATGCGCGGCATGAAAGGCATGATGCCGGGCATGCGCTGATCCGCGCCGCTTCGAACCCGCGCTTTCGTTCGCCCGACGCGAAAGGAACGCGGGTTTATCATATGGCGCACGCCGCCGTTTTTTCCACACTGAGTCGTCGTCTCTCCCGCCTGCCTTTATGAACCGCGAAGAAGCTCTCCACATTTTCAGCCACTCCGAAGAGATCGTCAGTGCCGATCAGGTCGACGCGTCGATCAAGCGTATGGCTGCGGACATCAAGGCCGCGACGCAGGACGACTTCCCGTTGCTGCTATCAGTCATGGGCGGCGCGGCCGTGTTCACCGGCATGCTGCTGCCGCATCTGGATTTCCCGCTCGAATTCGACTACATCCATTTGACGCGTTATCGCAACGCCATCAAGGGCGGCAGCGAGATGCAGTGGCGCGTGGCGCCGGCCGAATCGGTGAAGGATCGCGTGGTGCTCGTGCTCGACGACATTCTCGACGAAGGCGAAACGATGGCCGCCATTCGCGACCGCATCATGGCGATGGGCGCGAAGCAGTTTCTATCGGCGGTGCTGTGCGAGAAGCTGATCCCGAAGGCAAAGCCGCTGCGCCCGGATTTCTGCGGGTTCGAAGTGCCCGACCGTTACGTGTTCGGCTGCGGGATGGATGCGAAGGGTTACTGGCGCAATCTGCCGACTATCCGGGCGTTGACGGACGGCGCGTAATCAATCGCACGTGCGACGAAAAAGAAAAAGCGGCCTCGGCCGCTTTTTTCACAACTGATGCACGAACGCGCGTATGCCCGTGAGAATCATCTCGACGGAAATCGCGACGAGCACGAGTCCCATCAACCGTTCGAACGCCGTGACCGCGCGCTCGCCCAGCCATTGCTGGATCTTCTCCGCGAGGATCAGCACGACGGCGCAGACGACCATCGTGACGGTCAGCGCGCCGATCCACTCGAACATCTTGCCCGGCGCCTGCGACGTCAGCAGCATCACCGTCGCGAGCGCGGACGGGCCGGCGAGCGCCGGAATCGCAAGCGGCACGATCAGCGGTTCGCCGCCGCGCGTGTCGCCGCCCATCGGGCCATCCGGATGCGGGAAGATCATCCGAAGCGCGATCAGAAACAACACGATCCCGCCGCCGATGCGCAGCGACACGTCCGTGAGATTCATCGCGCGCAGGAAGCGGTCGCCGGCCAGCATGAAGACGAGCAGGATGCCGAACGCGATCGCCACTTCGCGCAAGATCACCACGCGGCGCCGCTCGGTGGCGACACCGCGCAGCGCGTTGATGAAGATCGGGATGTTGCCGAGCGGATCGGTGATCAAGAGCAGAAGGATCGTCGCCGACAGGAAGTTGTACTGCATTTACTTCCCGAGCGCGGCCCGAATCTTCGCCGTCACGACGCCCGCCGCTTCGTCCACCGGCAGCAGCGTGGCTTCGGTGTCGCGGCGCGCCTGATATTCGAGCTTGCCTTCCTTCAGCCCGCGATCGCCGATGACGATGCGATGCGGCACGCCAATCAGTTCCCAGTCCGCGAACATCACGCCGGGGCGCTCACCGCGATCGTCGAGAATCACGTCGATGCCCGCGTCCTGCAGCGTGGCGTACAGCTTGTCGGCCTGCTCGCGCACGGCGTCGCTGCGGTCGTAGCCCATCGGGCAGATCACGACTTCGAACGGCGCAATGGCTTCCGGCCAGATGATGCCCTTATCGTCGAAATTCTGTTCGATAGCCGCGCCCAGCACGCGCGTCACGCCGATGCCGTAGCAGCCCATCTGCATCGGCGCGGGCTTGCCGCCTTCGTCGAGGAACGTGGCGCCCATCGAATCCGAGTACTTCGTGCCCAGCTGGAACACGTGCCCCACTTCGATGCCGCGGCAGATTTCCAGCGTGCCACGGCCGTCCGGCGAAGGATCGCCCGCCACGACGTTACGGATATCCGCGACTTCCGGTTCCGGCAGATCGCGGCCCCAGTTCACGCCGGTCGTGTGATAGTCGACCTCGTTCGAGCCGACGACGAAATCGCTCATGTTCGCGACCGTGCGATCCGCGATCACGCGCACCGGCTTCTTCGTGCCGATGGGACCGAGATAGCCCGGCGGCGTGCCGAACCATTCGACGATCTCGGCTTCCGTCGCAAAGCGGTAACCCTTCAGGCCCGGCAGCTTGCTGACCTTGATGTCGTTCAGCGAATGATCGCCGCGCAGCATCAGGAGCCAAATGGTCGGCTCGGCGCCTTCGTTGTCGGTCGCGAGAATGATCGACTTGATCGTGCGTTCGAGCGGGATGTTGAGCAACTGTGCGACGGCTTCGCACTTGGCCGCGCCGGGCGTCGGCGTCTTCTTCATCTCCTCGGCGGGCGCGGCGCGCTCGGCGATCAGCGGCAACGCGTCGGCCGCTTCCACGTTGGCCGCGAAGTCCGAGTCCAGGCAGTACGCGATATCGTCCTCGCCCGTTTCCGCGATGACGTGAAACTCGTGCGATCCGCTGCCGCCAATCGACCCGTTGTCCGCCGCGACCGCGCGGAACTCCAGCCCGATGCGCGTGAAGATGCGCACGTATGCGTCGTACATCTTCTTGTACGACTCCGCGAGGCCGGCGGTGTCCTTATCGAAGGAATAAGCGTCCTTCATGATGAACTCGCGGCCGCGCATGACGCCGAAGCGCGGACGAATCTCGTCGCGGAACTTCGTCTGGATCTGATAGAAGTTGACCGGCAACTGCCGATAGCTCTTGATCTCGCGCCGCGCGATGTCCGTGACCACTTCCTCGTGCGTCGGTCCGACGACGAAATCGCGTTCGTGACGGTCCTTGATGCGCAGCAGTTCCGGGCCGTACTGCTCCCAGCGTCCCGATTCCTGCCACAACTCGGCCGGCTGCACGGCCGGCATCAGCAGTTCGAGCGCGCCCGCGCGATTCATCTCTTCACGCACGATGGCTTCGACCTTGCGGATGGAGCGCAGGCCGATCGGCATGTAATCGTAGATACCGCCCGCGACGCGGCGGATCATGCCGGCGCGCATCATCAGCTTGTGGCTGACGATCTCGGCGTCGGCGGGAGCTTCCTTCAGGGTGCCGATGAAGAAACGGGATGCTTTCATTCAGAAATTTTCCAAAAGCGGCGCGCGCCCACGAAACCATGTGGTTGAAGGCTGGCGAAACGGGTGAACGACGAAACGGTCGACGGCTCTGCACGAGGCCGCAATGAAACGCTCGCGCGACATTTGCGGCCGACCGCCCTGCATGAAGCCGGAAAAGAAGATTCTGCCGACTTCCGGGTTGCCTGGCAAAGATTCCTTGCGTGAAGGCGTACCGCGAGCCCCGAAATTAGGGCTCCGACACGGGTTGGAACGGATGCGCCGGGGCCGTTATCTGTTTATAATCAAAGCAATTTTAAAGGATTCGAAGGTGGTTGTATGCTGGATCGGGAAGGCTTTCGCCCGAACGTCGGCATCATCCTCTTGAACGCGCGCAACGAAGTGTTTTGGGGCAAGCGGCTGCGTGAACATTCCTGGCAGTTTCCGCAAGGGGGTATCAAATACGGCGAGACCCCCGTGCAAGCAATGTATCGGGAGTTACACGAAGAAACCGGCCTGCTTCCTGAGCACGTGAAAGTTGTCGGTCGCACGCGCGACTGGCTGCGTTATGAGGTGCCGGATAAGTTCATCAAGCGCGAAGTGCGCGGTCATTATCGCGGTCAGAAACAGATCTGGTTTCTGCTGCGCATGGTCGGGCGCGACTGCGACATTTGCCTGCGCGCGACGGACCATCCGGAATTCGATGCCTGGCGCTGGAACGAATACTGGGTGCCGCTCGACGCGGTGATCGAGTTCAAGCGCGACGTTTATCAACTGGCTCTCACCGAGCTTTCCCGCTTCTTGCGGCGAACCAATACTCGTGGCGAACGCGGTGAGCGCGCCGCGCATTATGGGCCGCGTTATCCGCGCGTCATTCAGACCATGACGATCGAGACACCTGCCGTAACCGCCGCCGGTGCCGCGGTTCAGGCAGAATGTACGGTCAGCGAAGAAGTGCAGATCATCGCGCGGCGTTCATCGTGCGACTGACTTCGCGTTCGGTCCTGGCGTCGAGCGCGGCGATTCTTCGTTCATTCTGACACTCGGCATGTTTCATAGCCCGGCGCGGCGAGCACTGCTCGCGGCGCCGGGCGTTCGCCGTCCGCGCATCCGTTATTCGGGAACATCGAATTGAAAGTCATCGTCTCATCCGCGGTACTCGTCGCCATGCTCGCCGCGCTTGCCGGCTGTTCCAGTTCCAAAGGCCCGTCCAATCAGGACGACGGCGTGTTCACCTATCTGCTCGACCGCAAGACCGAATGGGTGGAGAACAAAGTGAATACGCTGCCGCCGCTGCCGCAGGCGTCGAACCTGCTGCCGTTCAATGTTTCGCAGAACACACCGCTGACGTTCGCGGTCGACAAGACCTCGCTCACGGTCGGCGATGACGGCGTCGTGCGCTACGTCGTCGTGGCGACGAGCCCGAGCGGCGCGCGCAACGTCAACTACGAAGGCATTCGCTGCGACACGTACGAATGGCGCCGCTACGCGAGCATCAACGAAGACGGCACCGGCTGGGATCGCGGCGTCGCGTTCGACTTCCGGCGCATCGAGAACGGCGAACTGAACGCGTATCAGGCAGCGCTGTATCAGGATTACTTCTGCACGAGCAAGCTGCCGGTCGGCACCGCGAAGCAGATCGTCAACAACATTCAGTACGAGCGCACGCAACGGTCCATCAACCTGCGCTGATTGCGTTCGCGCAGTAAAAAGCCCGCTGGCCTTTCGGCTCAGCGGGCTTTGTTCATCCGGCGGGATGAAGTGCCTCAGACGAGCACCAGATTGTCGCGATGGATGAGTTCCGGCTCCAGCATATACCCGAGCACGGCTTCGATCTCCGCGCTCGGCCGCCGATGAATCAGCCGCGCCTCGGCGCTGCTGTAATTCGTGATGCCGCGCGCGACTTCCTGCCCGTTATCGTTGACGCACGCGATCACTTCTCCGCGACCGAAGGCGCCTTTCACATCGACCACGCCGATCGGCAGCAAGCTCTTGCCGTCGGCGGTGAGCTTCTGCACCGCGCCATTGTCGATCACGACGTGGCCTCGCACCTGCAGGTGATCCGCCATCCACTGCTTGCGCGCAGCCATGCGAGCGGTGCGCGCGATAAGCTGCGTGCCGATCATCTCGCCCGATGCAAGGCGCGTGAGCACGTCAGCCTCGCGGCCGCTCGCGATCACGGTGTTCGCGCCGCTGTGCGCGGCGCGCTTGGCCGCCAGAATCTTGGTCAGCATGCCGCCCCGGCCGAGGCTCGATCCCGCGCCGCCGGCCATCGCTTCGAGTTCTGGCGTGCCGGCATCGGCCTGTTCGACGAGCGTCGCGTTCGGATCCTTGCGCGGATCGGCGGTGAACAGGCCGCGCTGATCCGTGAGAATGACGAGCGCGTCGCCTTCGATCAGATTGGCGACCAGCGCGCCGAGCGTGTCGTTGTCGCCGAACTTGATCTCGTCGGTGATGACGGTGTCGTTCTCGTTGATGACCGGCACCGCGCCCAGACGCAGCAGCGTGAGCAGCGTGGAGCGCGCGTTGAGATAACGCTCGCGGTCGGCGAGGTCGGCGTGCGTGAGCAGAATCTGCGCGGTGCGGATGCCGTGCGCGCCGAAGCTGCTCTCGTAGACTTGCGCGAGGCCCATTTGCCCGACGGCCGCGGCGGCCTGCAATTCGTCGATTTCGCTCGGGCGCTTGGTCCAGCCGAGCCGGTGAATGCCTTCCGCAATCGCGCCCGAGCTCACGAGCACGACTTCCTTGCCCTGTTCGCGCAGCGCCGCAATCTGCGACGCCCACCGGGCGATGGCCGCGTGATCCAGTCCGCGCCCGTCGTTGGTGACGAGGCTGGACCCCACTTTCACTACGATTCGCTTCGCAGCGGCAATGACCGAACGCATCGTGCGCTTCTCTCCTCGATTATCTGTCTTCGTCGCCCGCTTTGTTCCCGGCGATGTCGTCGCGAAAACGCACGTCGGCCGCGAGATCTTCCGCTTCGGCGGCGCGCGACGCGTCCGAATGCGTCGAGATGTAGTCGTAGATGGCGTAGACCAGCGCCTCGCAGCCTTGGCCGGTGAGCGCCGAAATTTCGTACACCGGGCCGTCCCACTCGAAGCGGTCGAGGAAGTCCTTCACGCGCGACGCGCGCTCGTCTTCCGGCACCATGTCGAGCTTGTTCAGCACGAGCCAGCGCGGTTTCTCATAGAGCGACTCGTCGTACTTGCGCAGTTCGTTGACGATCGCCTTCGCTTCCGCGACCGGATCGACGTTTTCATCGAACGGAGCGAGGTCCACGAGATGCAGCAACACGCCCGTGCGCTGCAAATGACGCAGGAAGCGGTGGCCGAGGCCCGCGCCTTCCGCCGCGCCTTCGATCAGCCCCGGAATATCCGCGATCACGAAGCTCTTGCTCGGCCCGACGCGCACGACGCCGAGATTCGGCGCGAGCGTCGTGAACGGATAGTCGGCGATCTTCGGCCGCGCGTTCGAAACAGACGCGATGAACGTTGATTTGCCCGCGTTCGGCATGCCGAGCAGGCCGACATCCGCGAGCACCTTCAGTTCGAGCTTGAGCATGCGGCGCTCGCCCGGCTTGCCGTCGGTCTTCTGACGCGGCGCGCGGTTCGTGCTCGACTTGAAGTGCAGGTTGCCGAGACCGCCCGCGCCGCCTTGCGCGATCAGCACTTGTTGATTGTGCTCGGTCAGGTCCGCGATGATCTCGCCCGTTTCCTGATCCGAAATGATGGTGCCGACCGGCATGCGCAGCGTGATGTCGTCACCGCCTTTGCCGTAGCAGTCCGAACCGCGACCGTTTTCGCCGTTGCGCGCCTGGTGCTTCTTCGCGAACCGGTAGTCGATCAGCGTGTTGATGTTGCGGTCCGCGACCGCGTAGACGCTGCCGCCGCGCCCGCCGTCGCCGCCGTCCGGCCCGCCGAAGGGGACGAACTTTTCGCGGCGCATCGACGCGCTGCCATCTCCCCCGTCGCCGGCGATGACTTCGATCCTCGCTTCGTCAATGAACTTCATGCGTTGCTCCGTCCCGTGTTTCCGTGCGATGACTGCCGCGAGTTCGAACTCGCTCAGTCGACACGCTATTTTGCCGTGACCGGCGCGTGCCGGGCACTCATATGCTTCGATTCTGGCGCGGTGTTTTCCGCGCGCCAATGAAAAAGGCCCCGCGAACTTCGCGGGGCCTTTTTTGCGGTCCTGAAGCCCGTGCAGTAAACCTTACGCTGCTGCCGGGACGACGACGACCGTGTGCTTCTTCGCTGCGCCCTTCGTCGTGAACTGGACGTGACCGTCCGTCAGCGCGAACAAGGTGTGATCCTTGCCGATGCCGACGTTCTCACCCGGGTGCATGCGCGTGCCGCGCTGGCGAACGATGATGCCGCCTGCATTGATTGCCTGGCCGCCGTAAACCTTCACGCCGAGGCGCTTCGATTCCGAATCGCGGCCGTTGCGGGAAGACCCGCCTGCTTTTTTGTGTGCCATTTGCTATAGCTCCTTGACCGTTGCGCGACGCTTAAGCGTTGATCGCGTCGATGCGCAGTTCGGTGTAGTTCTGGCGATGGCCAGCGTGCTTTTGGTAGTGCTTCCGGCGACGCATCTTGAAGATGGTCACTTTCTTGTGACGACCTTGGGACACGACGGTAGCCTTGACGGAAGCCCCACTGACCAGCGGCGTACCGAACTGAATCGATTCGCCTTCGCCTACTGCGAGAACCTGGTCGAGCGTGATTTCAGCGTCAATGTCTGCCGGTATCTGTTCTACTTTCAATTTTTCGCCAACGGCAACTTTGTACTGCTTGCCGCCGGTTTTTATGACCGCGTACATTGAGAACCTCACTCAGAATTCGTTTTTCCACGCACCGCGCGGGGAAAACACGAGATTATACATAGGCTTAGACGCCGCGTCAAAAGGCATTGACATTTCGCGCAAGCGGCTTTGGCAGCCCGCTGAAGGCGATGGCAGCCGCAAAGCGGTGCGCGAAGGACGCCGCAAAGCGCCCGGTGATTCGTCGCGGGTCCGATTCGCCTTATAATCCGCCGCATTACCTCATTTGCCGATCATGTCGTCCACCGCCACTTCCTCCCCCGACGCCGCCGCACTGCTTGCCCCGATCGCCGAGGACATGCAGCAGGTCAATCGCGTCATCCGGCAGCGCCTGGCATCAGAAGTGATGCTCATCAACCAGATTTCCGAGTACATCATCGGCGCGGGCGGCAAGCGGCTGCGCCCGGCGCTCTTGTTGCTTGTGGCGGGCGCGCTGGGCGATACGACCGGGCATCGCCATGAACTGGCCGCCGTGGTCGAGTTCATCCACACGGCCACGCTTCTGCACGACGACGTTGTCGACGAGTCCGACCTTCGCCGCGGCCGCAAGACGGCCAATGCGCTGTTCGGCAACGCGGCGAGCGTGCTCGTCGGCGATTTCCTCTACTCGCGCTCGTTCGAGATGATGGTGAGCGTCGGCAAAATGCGCGTGATGGAGATTCTGTCAGTCGCGACCAACATTATCTCCGAAGGCGAAGTGCTGCAGCTTCTCAACATGCACGACCCGGATGTGGACGAAGCGCGCTACATGCAGGTCATCCGCTACAAGACCGCGAAGCTCTTCGAGGCGGCCGCGCAGCTGGGCGCGGTGCTCTCGGGTGCCGACGCGCGCACGGAAGCGGCGGCGGCGGAATTCGGCCGGCGCATCGGCACGGCGTTCCAGATCATGGACGACTGGCTCGACTACACCGGCACGCCCGAGTCCATGGGCAAGAACGCCGGCGACGATCTGCGCGAAGGCAAGCCCACTCTCCCGCTCATCTATTTGATGGAGCACGGCACGGCGGAACAGGCGGCGCTCGCGCGCGAGGCGATCGAGCACGGCGGCACGGATCGCTTCGACACGATCTTCCACGCCATCACCACGTCGGGCGCGCTGGACCATACGCTCGAATGCGCGCGGAAAGAAGCGCAGGCAGCGGCGAACGCGATTTCTGCATTCCCCGCTTCCATTTACAAAGAGAGCCTGCTAGAATTATGTTCTTACTCGACGTCGAGGCAGTCTTGAAAGAGACTTTCAAGCCAAAAACGTCCAAGTAACGAATTCGGGGTGTAGCTTAGCCTGGTAGAGCGCTACGTTCGGGACGTAGAGGCCGGAGGTTCGAATCCTCTCACCCCGACCAGAATTGCAAAAACCCGCATGGTTCGCCATGCGGGTTTTTTCTTTTCGGCCGATGCTCCGCGCGCGAGCCCCAGCGGGCGGGCCCCGGCGGTCCGGGAAAGCCGTCTGCTATAGTCCCTTCATCACCGCCCCTACTCGATCACCGCGTGGACAACCTTCCCTTATGGGCGCAAATCTGCGCCATTTTTCTGCTGCTGTTCCTCTCCGGTTTCTTCTCCATCTCTGAAACGTCGATGATGGCGCTCAATCGCCATCGGCTGAAGTTCCTGGCCAGCCAAGGCTCGTTGGGCGCGCGCACGACGCAAGGCTTGCTCGCCAAGACCGATCAGCTGCTTTCGGTCATCCTGATCGGCAACAATCTGATCAACACGATCATCCCGGTCCTGACCACCTCCATCGCGCTGCGCACGTTCGGGCACGACAACGTCGTGCTCTCGGTCACGACGGGCGTGATCGCGTTCCTCATCATCGTGTTCGCGGAAATCGCGCCCAAGATCGTGGGCGCGACGTATCCCGAAAAGGTGGCGTTGCCGGCGAGCCTCGTGCTCGCGCCGCTCATGCGCATCGCGCGGCCGCTGGTGTGGTTCGTCAACCTCTTTGCCAACGCGATTCTCGCCGCGCTGCATATCAACCTGAAGGGCAACCGCGATCAGCGTCTTTCGCCCGAAGAACTGCGCACCATCGTGCTGGAAACCGGCAGCTTCATGCCGACCAAGCACCGCAGCATTTTGCTCAATCTGTTCGACCTGGAAAACATCTCCGTCGATGATGTGATGATCCCGCGCCGCCGCATCGAGGCGCTGGACTTCGACGCGCCGTTCGACGACATCCTGCATCAGTTGGAGACGTGCTATCACAACAAGCTCGTCGTCTATCAGGGCGATATCGACCGCGTGCTCGGCGTGCTTCACGTGCGCAAGACGCTGTCGGCGCTGCATAACCAGGAACTCGAGCGCGACACGCTGCGCGAACTGCTGACCGAGCCTTATTTCGTGCCGGCCGGCACGCCTGTCTTTCAGCAGTTGCAGTACTTTCAGGAGAGCGGTCACCGCATCGCGATCGTCGTCGACGAATACGGCGAGTTGCAAGGGCTCGTCACGCCGGAAGACATCATCGAGGAACTGATCGGCGAATTCACGTCGACGATTCCGCGCGGCGCGGGCTCGCGCGGCTGGGACGAAAACGGCGAGTGCATCGTGCCGGGCAGCATGCCGCTGCGCGAACTGAACCGCTGGCTCAAGCTGACGCTGCCGACGGACGGCCCGAAGACGCTCAACGGCCTGATCCTCGAAACGCTCGAAGACATTCCGGACGGCGACGTGGCGATGCGCATCGGCGGCGTGTATCTGGAAGTCATGCGCAGCGACGATCAGGCGGTCCGCACGGTCAAGATCTTTCGCCCGGCCGCGCCGGCGAAGCGCGCTTTGCGTTAGCCATTCGGACGAGTAGCCGGGCACGCGGGACGGCGGGATGATCGGTCATCTCGTTCCGATCCCGACCCCCGACCCGCTACCGCCGATGAATTCCGCTCCTCCCGCCGCGTTCCCACGCCCGGCCGACCCCACCTTCGAGACAACGTCCGACGGGCACTTGCCCGCCGTTTCGCTGCTCGCCGACACCTTGCGCGAAGCCGCCGAGCGCGGCGCGTCGGATATTCACGTCGAGCCGTCCGAGCACGAATGGCGCATCCGGCTGCGCGTGGATGGCGCGCTGCATGTGCTGCGCCGTCCGCCGCCGCATTTGCGCGATGCCTTCGTCACGCGAATCAAGGTGCTCGCGCGCATGGATATCGCAGAGCGGCGCGTGCCGCAGGACGGACGTCTGCGGCTCGCCTTGCCGGGCGGCCAGACCGGCGACTATCGCGTGAATTCACTGCCGACGCTCTTCGGCGAGAAGCTGGTTCTCCGCCGGCTCGATGCGTTGCCGCGAGACCTGTCGCTCGGCGCGCTCGGGCTCAGTGACGAGCAAAGCAGCGTTGTCGAATCCGCCATCCGCGCGCCGCACGGCCTCGTGCTCGTGACCGGGCCGACCGGCAGCGGCAAGACGCTGTCGCTGTACTGTTTCCTTCAGATGCTCAACGCCGAAGCGCGCAACATCTGCGCCGTGGAAGATCCCGCCGAGATCCAGCTTGCGGGCATCAATCAGGTCAGCGTGCGCGAAAAGGCCGGCCTGACCTTCGCCGTCGCGCTGCGTGCGTTCATGCGGCAGGACCCGGACGTCATCATGGTCGGCGAGATCCGCGACGCCGAAACCGCCGACGTCGCCGTGAAAGCCGCGCAGACGGGCCACCTCGTTCTCTCGACGCTCCACACCAACGACGCGCCCGCCGCCATCGCGCGCCTGATCGACATCGGCGTCGCGCCGTACAACCTCGCGTCGGCGTTGCGGCTCGTGACGGCGCAACGGCTCGTGCGCAAGCTCTGCGACACGTGCCGCGCGCCGTCCGCGCTGACACTCCCTGATGGCTTTCGTCCGTTCGAGCCGCGCGGCTGCCCGGCGTGTCACGGCATCGGATATCGCGGGCGCGTCGGCGTGCATCAGTTGATGCCGGTGTCGGACGGCATTCGCGAGTTGATCGTCGGCCGCGCGGCGACTCACGCGGTTGCGCGGCTCGCGCAATCCGAAGGCATGCCCGCCCTCCGCGACGCCGCTTTCGCGCGCGTGCGCGAAGGCGTGACGAGCGTCGCGGAAGCCGCCGACGCGACGGAGATCGCGTGATGGCCGCCGCCGCATCCGAGATTCGCGAGATGCGCTACGCGTGGCGCGGCATCGACGGGCAAGGCGCGTCCAAACGCGGCAAGCTGATCGCGGCGGACTCCGCTTCGGCGCGCGCCTCGTTGCGGCGGGAAGGCGTGACCGTGCTCGAACTCGACGCGTTGGGCGCAGCGCCGCCGGCAAAGGCATCGTCGGCGGAAGTCGGCGTGTTCACGCGCCAACTCGCCGGATTGCTTCGCGCCGGGTTGCCGCTCGCGAGCGCGCTGGAACTGCTCGGCAACGCGGGCGGGCACGGCGGTTTGCCGCGCATCGTGCGTTCGTTGGCAAGCGACATCACGCGCGGCGTGCCGTTCTCGGCCGCGCTCGCGCGTCATCCGGCGTTCGGCGCGTTGTACTGTCAGTTGGTCGCGGTCGGAGAAGTAGCCGGTGCGCTGCCCGCGGTGCTCGCGCGTCTCGCCGACGATCGCGAGCGGGCCAGCGCCCAGCGCGCGAAGCTGCGCGCGGCCCTCGCCTATCCGGTCATGGTGCTGCTCCTGTCGCTCGCGATCACCGCAGGACTGCTCATCGGCGTCGTGCCGACTTTCAAAACGATCTTCGACGGCTTCGGCGCCGCGCTGCCCGCACCGACGCGCTTCGTGCTCGCGTTGTCCGATGGGGTCGCGCGTCACGGCGTGCCGTTCGTTGCGGCATGCGCGTGCATGACGCTCGTCGCGGCTCGCTGGATCAAGCGATCGGCCCACGCGCGCGAGACGGCCGACCGCATCGCACTGAAGTTGCCGATTGCCGGTCCCTTGCTCCGGTCACTGGCCGTCGCGCGCTGGAGCCGCGCGCTCGGCACGCTGCTCGCGGCCGGCACGCCGCTTTCCGACGCGTTCGACTCGCTCTCGCAGGCCACGGGCAGTCCGGTGTTCGATAGCGCCACCGTCGAGATCGCGTCGCGCCTGCGTAACGGCGAGCGGCTCGCCGCCGCGATGCGCGCGCTCGGCTGCTTTGCGCAGGACGTGGTGCAGCCGATTGCCGTCGCAGAAGAATCCGGTTCGCTCGACTCCATGCTGCTCGATCTCGCCGCGCTCGCCGATCGTCAGGTGGACGAGCGCATCGGCGCGTTCGCGAGCCTGTGCGAACCGCTCGTCATCGCGGTGTTGGGCGCGCTCGTCGGCGGACTCGTCATCGCGATGTATCTTCCGATCATCCAGCTCGGCAACGTGGTGTAGCATCGCGGGCCAAAGACATCGCATCACGACCATGCAGCCTCCGATTACTACATCCGCCGCGCATCACGCGAGCCCTTATCTGGCAACGTTCGCCGCGTTGCCGGTGGGCGCGCAATACGCGTTCGCGATCGTGTTCGGGCTGATCGTCGGGAGCTTTCTGAGCGTGGTCGTGCATCGCCTGCCGGTCATGCTCGAACGCGCGTGGCGCGCGGAGCTCGACGCGGCAATCCCCGATGCGCCGAAGCCGCCGCTGGACGGCTATCCGGCGCGGTTCAATCTCGCCGTTCCACGCAGCGCCTGCCCGCATTGCGGTCACGTCCTGCGCGCGTGGGAAAACATTCCGGTGATCAGCTATCTCGCGCTTCGCGGGCGCTGTTCCGCGTGCGGCGCGCGCGTGAGTCCGCGCTATCCGCTGATCGAACTGGCGACCGGCGCCTTCGCCGCGCTCTCGCTCTATGCGTTCGGTCCGGACTGGCCCGCGCTCGCCGCCTTCGGACTGTGCGCGACGCTGCTGGCCGCGGGCCTGATCGACTACGACACGCGCTACCTGCCCGACGTGCTCACGTTGCCGCTGCTGTGGGCGGGGCTGATCGTCAATTTCGGCGACGGCGGCTTCGCGACGCTGCATGACGGCGTGATCGGCGCGATCGCGGGCTACCTGTTTCTCTGGTGCGTGTACTGGCTCTTCAAACTGGCGCGCGGCGTGGAAGGCATGGGCTACGGCGATTTCAAGCTGCTCGCGGCCATCGGCGCGTGGCTCGGCTGGGCCGCGCTCGCGCAAGTGCTGCTGATATCGGCGGTGGCGGGCGCGCTCTTCGGTATCCTCGCGACATGGCGCGGACGCATGCGTTTCGAGGAGCCGTTGCCCTTCGGCCCGTTTCTCGCGGCGGGCGGCGCGATCACGCTTTTTATCGGGACGCCGCTTTATTCATTGTTCGGTTGAGCGAAGGGAGCATCGGATGTTCAGCATCGGCTTGACGGGCGGCATTGGCAGCGGCAAAAGCACGGTCGCCGACCTCTTCGCGGCGCGCGGCGTGCCGCTAGTCGATACGGATCTCATCGCGCATCAGGTGAGCGCACCGGGCGGCGTCGCGATGCCGCTGATCGCGAGCGAGTTCGGCAGCGCGTATGTCGCGCCGGACGGCTCGCTGGATCGCGCGAAGATGCGCGAGCTCGTGTTCTCCGATGACACCGCGCGCGCGCGTCTCGAAGCCATTCTTCATCCGCTGATTCGCGCGGAAACGGAGCGGCAGCGGGCGGCGGCCGGCGGCGCGTACCACATCGTCGTGGTGCCGCTGCTCGTCGAGTCGGGCAACTGGGCGTCGCGGGTATCGCGGGTGCTTGTCGTCGATTGCCCTGTCGAGACGCAGATCGCGCGCGTCATGCGGCGCAACGGCTTTTCGCGCGAGCAGGTGCTGGCGATCATCGCGAAGCAGGCATCGCGCGAAACCCGCCTCGCCGCAGCAGACGACATCGTGGTCAACGACGAATCAGCCACGCTCGAATCGCTGGCGCATGACGTCGAGGCGCTGCACGCGCGATATCTGGAACTCGCAGCGCGCACAGAGCCGTGAGCAGCGCATTGCTTGCCTGAAACATCAGGAAAAGTTCCATTTATTGCCGCGAACCGCGTCAAAAGCGCCCTAAATGTGAGCGGATTTGCTAGGGCAAAGATGCGGCATTAGAATGTCCTGACTTCCGCTCATGGAAGCAACCGACCCACGCCGAGGCGAGCGCTTGATTCTTTACGAGTATCCCTTCAACGAGCGGATTCGGACGCTGCTGCGTCTCGAAGACTTGTTCGAGCGCTTCACGTTCTTCCTCACGCAGGAAGATCCCCGGGAACATCACGTTGCGCTCACCACGCTGTTCGAGATCGCGGAAGTCGCGGGCCGTACGGACCTCAAAGCCGATCTGATGAAGGAACTGGAACGGCAGCGGCAGACGCTGGCGCCGTTTCGCGGCAATCCAGGCATCGAACAGGAAGCGCTGGAAGCCGTTCTCGGCGAGATCGAGCAGACGCTTGCCGGGCTCACCGACATGCACGGCAAGACGGGGCAGCATCTGGCCGACAACGAATGGCTCGCGAGCATTCGCAGCCGCACGATCATTCCCGGTGGAACCTGCAAGTTCGATCTGCCGTCGTACTACGCGTGGCAGCAGTTGCCCGTCGAAGATCGCCGTCAGGACATCGCCAAATGGGTCATGCCGATGCTCGCGCTACGCGACGCCGCCGCTATCGTGCTGCGGCTCGCGCGGGAATCCGGTCAGGCGTCGAAGGTCATGGCCATGCAGGGCAGCTATCAGCAGATGCTCTCCGGCCGTACGTATCAGTTGATGCAGGTGCGCGTGTCGCCGGAAGTGCGCGTCATTCCCGAGGCGAGCGCGAACAAGTACATGCTCTGGGTGCGCTTCACCGTGCAGGACGGCGACCTGAAACCGCGCGCCGTCGATGTCGACGTGCCCTTTCATCTGACGCTTTGCAGTCTTTGAACCACGCGCTTCGGCCTTATATGATCGAATGTCGATCAACGCTGGCTCAATCCAAAACGTCTCACCGTCATGACCACTGTCGTCAAATGCCCGACCTGCGCGAAAGAAGTGCGCTGGGTCCCGGAAAACCGCTTTCGTCCGTTCTGCTCCGAGCGATGCAAGCAAATCGATCTCGGCGCCTGGGCGACCGAAAAGTACCGTATCTCCGGTAACTCCCAGGAAACGCCGCCGGACGACGACTCGCACGGCGGTCTCAACTAACGCGCACTATGGCTGCGCTTCCGCCGCGAGCCACTCCAGCACGGGAATGGCGGCGGGCAACAGCGGCCCGACTTCCACGGGCAGCGTCTGCCACGCGATAGCCTGCCCTTCGCGGCCGAGCGGCGTGCCGGTCCACTCCATCACCTTGCAGAAGAAAAGCCGCACGTACGCGTGCGGATAGTCGTGCTCGAGCGTGCGCCACAGCTTGCACGCGGTCACGTCGATGCCGAGTTCCTCGTGCAATTCGCGCCCGAGCGCCGCTTCGACGCTTTCGCCCGGTTCCAGCTTGCCGCCCGGAAACTCCCAGTAGCCCTCGTACGGCTTGCCTTCGGGGCGCTGCGCGAGCAGATAACGGCCGTCCGGCTGCACCATCACGCCGACGGCAACTTCCGTCACCTTGCGGCCATCGGGAGCGAGATCACCCGAAGCGTTCACAACGTCCGACGCCCCGGTCATTGCTTGCGGCCCGACCAGTCGCGCGCGAATTGCCACGCCACGCGGCCCGAGCGCGATCCACGCTCCAGCGCCCAGACGAGCGCATCGCCGCGAGCGGCTTCGATCTCGCTCGCGTCGCAGCCGAAATGCTTCAGCCAGTGCCCGACGATCGACAGATAGTCGTCCTGCTTGAACGGATAGAAGCTGACCCACAGCCCGAAGCGTTCGGACAGCGAAATCTTCTCCTCGACCACTTCGCCGGGGTGAATCTCGCCATCGGGCGTGTGCTTGTAGGTCTCGTTGTCGCTCATGTACTCCGGCAGCAGATGCCGGCGGTTCGAGGTCGCGTAGATCAGCACGTTGTCCGATTGCGCCGCGACCGAGCCATCGAGCGCCACTTTCAGCGCCTTATAGCCGGACTCGCCTTCTTCGAACGAGAGATCGTCGCAAAACACGATGAAACGCTCAGGCCGCGTCGAGATCAGATCGACGATATCGCCGAGATCGTGCAGATCGTCCTTGTCGACTTCGATCAGGCGCAGGCCGTCCTTCGCGTACGCATTGAGGCACGCCTTGATGAGCGACGACTTGCCCGTGCCGCGCGCGCCCGTGAGCAGCACGTTGTTGGCCGGCAGCTTGTTGACGAACTGCCGCGTGTTCTGCTCGATGAGCGCCTTCTGCCGGTCGATGTTTTGCAGGTCGCCGAGCGCAATCTGCGAGATGGCCGGCACCGGCTGCAGAAAGCCGCGACCTTGCCGCTTGCGCCAGCGAAACGCCACGGCCGATTCCCAGTCGATTTCCGGCGCAGCGGGCGGCAGCATGCCTTCGATGCGCGCCAGAACCGCCTCGGCGCGCGTGAGAAATTGTTCGAGTTTGTCCATGTCCATTTCTGTGCGCGCCGATCGGGCGCGCGTTACGAGCGGTAATCCGCGTTGATGCTCACGTAGTCGTGCGAGAGGTCGCAGGTCCAGATGGTCGCCTGCTGCTGGCCGCGGCCAAGCAACACGCGAATGGCGATCTCGCTCTTTTTCATCACGCGCTGGCCGTCTTCTTCGCGGTAGTCGGGGTTGCGTCCGCCCGCCTTCGCGACGAGCACGTCGTCGAGATACAGGTCGATCTTGCCGACGTCCAGATCCGTCACGCCCGCATAGCCGATGGCGGCAAGAATGCGGCCCAGATTGGGGTCCGACGCGTAGAACGCCGTCTTCACGAGCGGCGAATGACCGATTGCGTACGCAATCTGGCGGCACTCCGCGACGTCCTTGCCGCCTTCGACCGTGATGGTCATGAACTTGGTCGCGCCTTCGCCGTCGCGCACGATCAACTGCGCAAGTTCCTGCGCCACGGACGTGACCGCGTCGCGCAACGCGGCGTACGCGGGCGAATCGGTGGACGTGATGGCGGGCAGGCTCGACTTGCCCGACGCGATCAGAATGAACGAATCGTTGGTGGACGTATCGCCGTCGATGGTGATGCAGTTGAACGAGCGATCCGCCACGTGCTTCACCAGTTCGTCGAGGACCGGCTGTGCGACGGCGGCATCGAATGAGAGAAAGCCGAGCATCGTCGCCATGTTCGGCTTGATCATGCCCGCGCCCTTGCTGATGCCCGACAGCGTCACCGTATGGCCGTGGATCTGCACCTGACGCGACGCCGCTTTCGGCAGCGTGTCGGTCGTCATGATGGCTTGCGCGGCATCGAACCAGTGCGCGGCCTGTTGATTGGCGAGCGCGGCGGGCAGCCCCGCTTTCAGGCGATCGATCGGCAGCGGCTCCAGAATCACGCCGGTCGAGAACGGCAGAATCTGCTGCGGCTCGACGCCCGCGAGACGCGCGAGCTCCGCGCAGGTCTCCCGTGCGTGCGCCATGCCGGGCTCGCCCGTGCCGGCGTTCGCGTTGCCCGTGTTCACCACCAGCGCGCGAATGCCCTTGCCGCCCCCGCGTACCGCGTCCAGATGCTCGCGACACACCGTCACGGGCGCCGCGCAGAAGCGGTTTTGCGTGAACACGCCCGCGACCGTCGCGCCTTCATCGACGCGAATCACGAGCACGTCCTTGCGATTCGGCTTGCGGATATTCGCTTCGGCCCAGCCTAGCGTGACGCCAGTGACCGGATGAAGCGCGGCGGGATCGATCGAGGGGAAGTTGACAGCCATGTTCGCGACTCGCTGAAGGTGGCGAGTGCCGGCTCGCATGCGCCGGCACGCTGTGAAAGACTGACGCCGCCCGGCAGGCCGGGAGCGCCGTGAAACGCCGGGCGCGCAGCACAAGGCGTGCTCGAGCCCGCAAAAACAAACGACGCATTGCTGCGTCGCTTGCCGGATTTGTCGGACGGACCGTTCGTTATACGAGCTTGCCGTGACAGTTCTTGTACTTCTTGCCGCTGCCGCACGGGCACGGATCGTTGCGGCCGACCTTCGGCACGTCGTCGGCGGGGCGCGTGGCCACGCTGATGTCGTCGCCGCCAGCCATTGCCTGGCTGATCATCTGCGCGGTGGCCGTGGCTGCCGCTGCTGCGGGCGCAGCCGGCGCGGCCGCCGCGTTGTAGTCCGCATGCGTGAACGACACGTTCTCGACGTGGCTGCCCTTCTCTTCGTACTGCTCGGCGGCTTCTTCGAGCTGCTCCGGCGACTGGATCTGCACGTTCATCACGATGCGCGTGACTTCCTGCTTCACCGCGTCGAGCATGGCGGCGAACAGTTCGAACGCCTCGCGCTTGTATTCCTGCTTCGGGTTTTTCTGCGCATAGCCGCGCAGATGGATGCCCTGACGCAGATGATCCAGCGCCGCCAGATGCTCGCGCCAGCGGCTGTCGAGCGTCTGCAGCATGATCGAGCGCTCGAACGCGCTGAACGATTCGCGGCCCACGAGCGCGACCTTCGCCTCGTACGCTTCGTCGGCGGCGGCGAGAACGGCTTCGCAGATCTCCTCGGCGTCGATCGAATTCGACTCGTTGATCATCTCCTGAATGGCGAGATCGAGCGACCACTCGTTGCGCAGCACTTCTTCCAGCTCGGGCGCGTCCCACTGCTCTTCGATGCTGCCCGCCGGAACGAACGTGCGCACGAGGTCGGTGATCACGCTATGGCGCATGGCCGCGATCGTTTCCTGCACGTCGTTCGCTTCGAGCAGTTCGTTGCGCTGCTGATAGATGACCTTGCGCTGATCGTTCGCGACGTCGTCGTATTCGAGCAGTTGCTTGCGGATATCGAAGTTGCGCGCTTCCACCTTGCGCTGCGCGCCTTCGATGGAGCGCGTGACCATGCCCGCTTCGATCGGCTCGCCTTCCGGCATCTTCAGGCGATCCATGATGGCGCGCACGCGGTCGCCCGCGAAGATGCGCAATAGCGGATCATCCAGCGACAGATAGAAGCGCGACGAGCCCGGATCGCCCTGACGGCCCGCGCGGCCGCGCAACTGGTTGTCGATACGGCGCGACTCGTGACGCTCGGTGCCGATGATATGCAGTCCGCCCGCCGCCTTCACGTGGTCGTGCAGCGCCTGCCATTCGTCGTGCAGCTTCTGGATGCGCGCGGCCTTCTCGTTCTCGGGAATCGACAGATCGGCTTCGATGAACGACGCCTGTTTCTCCACATTGCCGCCGAGCACGATGTCCGTACCGCGACCCGCCATGTTCGTCGCGATGGTGACGACGCCCGGCCGCCCCGCTTCCGCGACGATTGCCGCTTCGCGCGCGTGCTGCTTCGCGTTGAGCACTTCGTGCTTGATGCCGGCTTGCATCAGCATGCCGGACAGCAGTTCAGACGCTTCGATCGACGTCGTGCCGACGAGCGTCGGCTGGCCGCGTTCGACGCAATCGCGAATGTCGCGGATGACAGCGTCGTAACGTTCCTTCGATGTCTTGTAGATCTGGTCCTGCTTGTCGACGCGCTTCGGCGGACGGTTCGTCGGAATCACGACCGTTTCCAGGCCGTAGATCTCCTGGAACTCGTACGCTTCCGTGTCTGCCGTGCCGGTCATGCCGGACAGCTTCGCGTACATGCGGAAGTAGTTTTGCAGCGTGATCGAGGCGAGCGTCTGGTTCTCGGCCTGAATCTGCACGTGTTCTTTCGCCTCGACCGCCTGATGCAGACCGTCGGACCAGCGGCGGCCCGTCATCATGCGGCCGGTGAATTCGTCGACGATCACGACTTCGCCGTTCTGCACCACGTAATGCTGATCTCGATGGAAAAGCGTATGCGCGCGCAGAGCGGCATAGATGTGGTGCATCAGCGTGATGTTCTGCGGCGCGTAAAGGCTCTCGCCTTCGCCGATCAGTCCCCACTCGGCGAGCAGGCGCTCGGCCTTCTCGTGACCCGATTCGGTAAGGAACACTTGACGCGCTTTCTCGTCGAGGGTGTAGTCGCCCGGCTTTTCGACGCCCGTGCCATCCGCCTTTTCCTCGCCGATCTGCTGTTCGAGCAGCGGCGGCAGCGCGTTCATGCGCACGTAGAGGTCGGTGTGATCTTCAGCCTGACCGGAAATGATGAGCGGCGTACGCGCTTCGTCGATCAGGATGGAGTCCACTTCGTCGACGATGGCGAAGTTGAGCGGCCGCTGCACGCGCGCGTCGGTCTCGTAGACCATGTTGTCGCGCAGATAGTCGAAGCCGAACTCGTTGTTCGTGCCGTAGGTGATGTCCGCCGCGTACGCCTCCTGTTTCTGCGAGTGCTCCATCTGCGACAGATTCACGCCGCACGACAGCCCGAGAAAGTTGTAGAGGCGCGCCATCCACTCGGCGTCACGCTGGGCGAGGTAGTCGTTCACCGTCACCACATGCACGCCGCGGCCCGACAGCGCGTTCAGATACGCGGCGAGCGTGGCGACGAGCGTCTTTCCCTCGCCGGTGCGCATTTCCGCGATCTTGCCGTAGTGCAGAACCATGCCGCCGATCAACTGGACGTCGAAGTGGCGCATTTTCAGCACGCGCCGGCTCGCTTCGCGGCAGACGGCGAACGCCTCCGGAAGAATCACGTCCAGCGACTCGCCGCCCGCGACGCGCTTGCGGAACTCGTCCGTCTTCGCGCGCAACTGATCGTCCGTATATTTCTCGACGGTCGGCTCGAGGGCATTGATCGCCACAACGGTCTTTTGGTACTGCTTGACCAGCCGCTGATTGCGGCTGCCAAAAATCTTCTGAAGGAAACCGGTCGTCATTGGATCAGTGTCTGCGTCGCGGTTTCGGATGGGCGGCAGCGCGATGCTGCGTCCGGGCTCGGAAAACCTCGGCGACTTAAGTCCATTGGGTGAAATTCGAATCGGGAATTTTAGCACGCGAGTCAAGCACATCTTGCGTCAGCGTGGGCCCTCGGGCGTCTGCGCCACGCGACAGTCAACGCGTTGAAAGCTTGGCCGCGAGGGCTTTGGCGGCGGGCGTCCACGAGAAGCGGAAGTCAGGCTCGCGGTACAATCGAGCGGTCGCATCAGGCGTCCGCTGATTAAAAAATGAGCCGCTTTTCTACAAATTCAAGGTCTGCGCCGGGGCGGTTCGATCCGCGCCGTCCGCAAGCCCTGGCCGACGTGCTGGATCGCACCGACGCGTTCCGCGCGCTGCGCGCGGGCGTCGAGCAAGTGGCGGCGCTCCAGCGCGATCTGACCGCGCTGCTGCCCGACTATCTCGCGGCGAATGTCGAGCCGGGCTTCATCAAGGACGGCGTGCTCGCGCTTTTCGCCGCGCACAATGCGCTCGCCGCGCGCTTGCGGCATATCGAGCCGCGGCTTCTGTCGGATCTCCAGCAGCGAGGCTGGGCGGTGGATTCGCTCAAGATTCGCGTGCGTCCGCAGTCGATGAAGGAAGCGCCGCCGCCGAAGCAGGCGCGCATGTCGGCGGCGGGCGCGTCGGCGCTGCACGACCTTGCAGAGACGCTCGCGCCTTCGCCGCTACAGGAAGCGCTCGGGCGCATGGCGGCGCGTCACCAGGGGCGCGGGCAAAAAAAATGAGCGGCGCTTTCGCTGCCGCTCACCTTTCGTCCTGCTTTTTGCCGATGATCAGGCAAACGCCGTCTGCGTATCGAATGCGAAACCGCGCGGCGCTTTCTGGGTGTCCTCGAACGTGACGATTTCGTAAGCCTCTTCGTTCGCGAGAAGTTCGCGCAGAAGCATGTTGTTCATCGCGTGACCGCCCTTGTACGCGGTGTACGACGCGAGCAGCGGATGACCCACGACGTACAGGTCGCCGATGGCGTCGAGCATCTTGTGCTTCACGAACTCGTCGTCGTAGCGCAAGCCGTCGTTGTTCAGGATGCGGTACTCGTCGAGCACGATGGCGTTGTCCATGCTGCCGCCGCGCGCGAGACCCAGCTCGCGCATCATTTCCACTTCATGCGCAAAACCGAACGTGCGAGCGCGAGCAATTTCGCGCACATACGACGTCGTCGCGAAATCGACTTCCAGCGCCTGGCCCGTCTTGTCGACTGCCGGATGGCGGAAATCGATAGTAAAGCTCAGTTTGAAGCCGAAATACGGTTCGAGACGCGCAAATTTATCGCCATCGCGCACTTCGACCGGCTTTTTCACCTTGATGAACTTCTTCGGCGCGTTCTGCTCTTCGATACCCGCCGACTGAATGAGAAACACGAACGAAGACGCGCTGCCGTCCATGATCGGGATTTCCTCGGCGGTGACATCGACGTACAGATTGTCGATGCCCAGGCCCGCGCACGCCGACATCAGGTGCTCGATAGTCGACACGCGCGCGCCGTCCTTCTGGAGCACGGACGCGAGCCGCGTATCGCCGATCGCCATGGCAGACGCAGGGATGTCGACCGGCTGCGGCAGGTCGATCCGAGAAAACACGATGCCCGTTCCAACCGGTGCCGGGCGCAGCGTCAGATCGACCTTGCGGCCGGAATGGAGCCCGATTCCCACGGTTTTGACGACGGTCTTAATTGTTCGCTGCTTCAACATGATTTTTTTCCGATAGCAATTCCCAATAAAGAGAATTAATCGTTCATTGAATTCTAATAGATCGAAGTATACTCCATTCGGACTAAGCCGTCCCAAACGAAGAGGTATCAACTGTTTCCCTGTGTTACGCCGCGATGCAGGGACAGTCAAGTAGAACGGGCCGATGGCCGGAATGGAGGCATTTCCGGTCATCGGCCCCAAGTTGTCGCCGAATGCGAGGGCGTCTTCAAGCGTTGTACAAAGACAACGCGACGCCGCTGCGCTCAGCGCAACGTCGCCAGAATGCTGCGAGCGTCGCTGACTTCGAACTTTCCGGGCGCTTCGACAGCGAGCGTCTTGACCACGCCGTTGTCGACCACCATCGCGTAACGCTGGGAACGGATTCCCATGCCACGCTCGGACAAATCCTGATCCAGTCCGAGTGCCTGAGTGAAACGCGCACTGCCGTCCGCCATCATCCTCACCTTGCCCGCGGCTTGGAGATCGCGTCCCCACGCGTTCATGACGAACGCGTCGTTGACGGAAACGCACCAGATTTCGTCGATGCCGGCGGCCCGAAACTCATCCGCCGCCTCGACATAACCCGGCACGTGTCTGGCGGAACACGTCGGCGTGAACGCGCCCGGCAATCCGAAGATCACCACGCGCTTGCCGGCGGTCCGCTCGCGCACCGCGAACCCGTTCGGTCCCACGGCACAGCCCTCGCTCGCCACTTCGATGAACTCGAAGAGACGCGCATCAGGCAACGTTTCACCCACTTCGATCATGCTCGGTCCTTCCCTCGTCAGTGCTCGAAACACCTTGCGATTGCATCGTCCCGCAGTCCCGCCTCGCGCTTAATCGACGATTCAGGTTTCATTTGCTCGTCGGCAAATTCGTGGAGGTCGGCTGGCCACGGCCTGGCGTCTGATGCTGACGCGGCCTTGGACAGTCGCCCCACGCGAAACCTGCGCCGCCTTCTCATGCCCGGCGCGTGCCTGCGGTGGCTGCATTGCTCTTGCTAGCTAGCGAGCAACGAGCACAGCGCGACTTCAGTCCGCTTGCTTGCGCAGGAACGCCGGGATGTCGTACGTATCGACGCCCTTTTCCTGCAATGCCTGCACGTGCGATGCCGCCGTTTCGCGCGACGAACGCCACACAGCCGGCGTGTCCAGCGAACCGTAATCCGTTGCCTGACCGTGCTGCGGCGCGTACGTGTTGTGCGACGCGTGCGCGACCGGCTGATTGTCGGTGCCCGTGCGCAGGAGCGTCATCGGCGCTTGCTGCTGCTTCTTCGCCGCGCGGCCGAGGCCCGTTGCGACCACCGTCACGCGCAGGGCGTCGCCCATGGCGTCGTCGTACACCGCGCCGAAGATCACGGTTGCGTCGTCGGCGGCGTAGCTCTTGATGGTGTTCATCACTTCGCGCGTTTCCGAGAGACGCAGCGAACGGCTCGACGTGATGTTGACCAGCACGCCCCGCGCACCCGACAGATCGACGCCTTCGAGCAGCGGACTCGCCACAGCTTGTTCCGCAGCAAGACGCGCGCGATCGACGCCGGCGACGGTCGCCGTGCCCATCATCGCCTTGCCCTGCTCGCCCATCACCGTCTTCACGTCTTCGAAGTCGACGTTCACGAGACCGTCGACGTTGATGATTTCCGCAATGCCCGCGACAGCGTTGTTCAGCACGTCATCCGCGCACTGGAAGCACTTGTCCATCTCGGCGTCGTCGCCCATCACCTCGAAGAGCTTGTCGTTCAGCACGACGATCAGCGAATCGACGTGATCCTCCAGTTGCTGCGAGCCGGCTTCCGCCACGCGCATGCGGCGGCCGCCTTCAAATTCGAACGGCTTGCTCACGACGCCGACCGTCAGAATCCCCATTTCCTTCGCGATTTGCGCGACCACCGGTGCCGCGCCCGTGCCCGTGCCGCCACCCATGCCCGCGGTGATGAACACCATGTGCGCGCCGCGCAGCGCATCGGCGATACGCTCGCGCGCATCTTCGGCAGCTTCCTTGCCCTTCTCCGGCTTGGCGCCCGCGCCCAGACCGGTCATGCCCAACTGCAACACTTGCGGCGCGCGCGAACGCGCGAGCGCCTGTGCGTCGGTGTTCATCACGATGAAGTCGACGCCCTGCACACCCCGGTTGATCATGTGCTGAACGGCATTGCCGCCCGCACCACCAACTCCGACCACCTTGATGATCGTTCCGTTGGTTTCCGTTTCCAGCATTTCGAAATCCATGTTGCCTCCGTCAAGAATGAAGATCGGCGTTATCCGGTGAGAGATCGGGCAACCCCTCGCCGCGCGCTAGCCGCCGGTACCGGCGCGAATTATATTCATTACTTAAATACGTTTGTTTCGTACTGCTCTGTTCCGTGCAAGCTTCAGAAGTTTCCGAGGAACCAGTCTTTCATTCGTGTGAGCACTTGCCCCATCGATCCGTTCTGCACCGCGACCTTGCGACCGCGCATGCGTTGCGAGCGTCCTTCGGCGAGCAGGCCCATGGCGGTCGAATAGCGCGGGTTGCGCACGACGTCCGCGAGACCGCCGGCGTACTCGGGCACGCCGATGCGCACCGGCTTCAGGAAGATGTCTTCGCCGAGCTCCACCATGCCGGGCATCATCGCCGCGCCGCCGGTCAGCACGACGCCGCTCGACAGCAACTCTTCGTAGCCGGATTCGCGCACGACCTGCTGCACGAGCGAGAACAGCTCCTCGACGCGCGGCTCGACCACCGCCGCCAGCGCCTGACGCGACAGCGTGCGCGGACCGCGTTCGCCGAGACCCGGCACTTCGATCATCTCGTCGGGGTCCGCGAGCGCCTGCTTCGCGATGCCGTACGTCACCTTGATGTCTTCCGCGTCGGGCGTGGGCGTGCGCAGCGCCATCGCGACGTCGCTCGTGATCTGATCGCCGGCAATCGGAATCACCGCCGTATGACGAATCGCGCCTTCGCTGAAGATGGCGATGTCCGTCGTCCCGCCGCCGATATCGACGAGCACGACGCCCAGTTCCTTCTCGTCCTCGGTCAGCACCGCCAGCGACGACGCGAGCGGCTGCAAGATGAGATCGTTCACTTCGAGCCCGCAGCGGCGCACGCACTTCACGATGTTCTGCGCCGCGCTCACCGCGCCCGTGACGATATGCACCTTCACTTCGAGGCGAATGCCGCTCATACCGATCGGCTCGCGCACGTCTTCCTGACCGTCGATGATGAATTCCTGCGTCAGGATGTGCAGCACCTGCTGATCGGTCGGAATGTTGATCGCCTTGGCCGTTTCGATCACGCGGGCGACGTCCGTCTGCGTGACTTCCTTGTCCTTGATCGCGACCATGCCGCTCGAATTGAAGCTGCGGATATGGCTGCCCGCGATGCCGGTGAAGACGTTCGTGATCTTGCAATCCGCCATCAGCTCGGCTTCTTCAAGCGCGCGCTGAATGGATTGCACCGTTGCCTCGATGTTGACCACGACGCCTTTCTTCAACCCCTTCGAGTCGCTCTGACCGAGTCCGATCACCTCGTAGTGGCCTTCGCCCTTCAATTCGGCGACGATCGCGACCACCTTCGACGTTCCGATGTCGAGGGAAACCAGCAGGTCTTTGTAGTCTTTGCTCATAGCGTGCTCATGCCTGTGATGTCTGCTTACTTCTTGGCCTTGTCGGTGTCGTTGATGAAGCGCATGCCGGCGGCGCGTATCGCGAAGCCGTTGGGATAACGCAAATCCGCATATTCGATGTCCTTGCCCCACCGCCCCGTGACCGCTGCCCACGACGCGACGAAGCGCTTGCAACGGTCATCCAGCGTGTCCTGATTGCGCTCGCGGCCCAGTTCGATCTGCGTGCCGTTCGAAAGCTTCACGGTCCACGCGAAGCGCGGCGACAGCGTGACTTCCTCCGGCTGCGCGTCGAGCGGCGCGAACCACTTCTGAAAGTCGTGATACCGCGCGACCACTTCCTTCGCCGTGCCTTCCGGACCGTCGAACGCGGGCAGGTCGTCGTCCAGTTCGCCCTGGTTCGCGGTGAAAAGCTCGCCATCCACGCTGACCAGCTGATCGTTGCCCCACGTGCCGAGCGGCTTGTATTCCTCCAGCGTCACGGCGATCGCGTTCGGCCACACGCGACGCACGCTCGCGCGGCGCACCCACGGCATCTGCTCGAACGCGGTGCGCGCGGCGTCGAGATCGACGGTGAAGAAGTTGCCCTTCAGATGCCCCACGACGCTCGCGCGCACGGTCGGGGAATTGATGTGCGTCGTATCGCCGTCGATCTGAATCTCGCGCAGACGAAACTCGGGACGCTGGATCGCGTAGACGCCCGCCGCGCACAGCAGCATCAACACGAGCATGGCGTTGAGCGCGCTGGCGGCGAGATTCATCTGGCGAACGTTGTTCCACATGGTTGCGCTTCGTCAGTTCTTGAGGGTGAGAGACAGCACCTTCACAACCAGATCCTTGTAGCTGATGCCGACCGCGCGCGCCGCTTTCGGCGGCAGCGAGTGATCCGTCATGCCCGGCGCGGTGTTCACTTCGAGGAAGTACGGATTGCCGTCGGCGTCCAGCATGAAATCGGCGCGGCCCCAGTCCGTGCAGCCGAGCATGTCGAACGCGCGCTGCGTCAGTTGCTTCATGCGCGCTTCTTCGGCCTCCGTCAGACCGCAGGGAATCAGATACTTCGTGTCGTCGGCGACGTACTTCGCGTGATAGTCGTAGAACTCGCCCGCCGGCACGATCTTGATGACCGGCAAATCGAGATCGCCGGCGATGCAGCACGTGTACTCGCCGCCGCCTTCGATGCTCTGCTCGACGATCACGATCTTGTCGAACTTCGCGGCCTCTTCCAGCGCCGGCACGAGCCGTTGCGCGCTCTTTACCTTGATGACCGCGACGCTCGATCCTTCGCTCGCCGGCTTCACGAAGAGCGGCAGCCCCAGCTTCGCGATGATTTCCTGCGCGCGCTCCGCATAGTCGTCGCCGCGATAGACGGTTTCGAACGGCGGCGTCGGAATGCCGGTCTGCTGCCACACGAGCTTGGTGCGCAGCTTGTCCATGCCGAGCGCCGAGCCGAGCACGCCGCTGCCCGTATAGCGAATGCCGTAGAAATCCAGCGCGCCTTGCAACTGGCCGTTCTCGCCATAGCCGCCGTGCAGCGCGATGAACGCGCGCTCGAAACCTTCCGCCTTTAGATCCGACAACGGGCGTTCGGCGGGATCGAACGGATGCGCGTCGACGCCCGCCTCTCGCAGCCCTTCCAGCACGAGGCGGCCCGAGTTGAGCGAGACTTCGCGCTCGGCGGAATTCCCGCCGAGAAGCACCGCCACTTTGCCGAAGACCTTCGGATCGATGTTGTTCACTGTGTTACTCATGACGTCGTTTGTTGCTGTCTTCACTGCGGCTGGCTCTGCGCGAGCCGCCCGCATACACCGCCGATGGAACCCGCGCCCATCGTGATCACCACGTCGCCGTTGCGCGCGAGCGTCGTCACGGCGTCCGGCACTTCATCCACCGTTTCGACGAACACCGGCTCCACCTTGCCCGCCACGCGGATCGCGCGTGCGAGCGCGCGGCCGTCGGCGGCGACGATCGGCGCTTCGCCTGCGGCATAAACATCGGTGAGAACGAGTGCGTCCACGGTGGAGAGCACCTTCACGAAATCTTCGAAACAGTCGCGCGTGCGCGTATAGCGATGCGGCTGGAACGCCAGCACGAGACGCCGGTCCGGGAACGCGCCGCGCGCCGCCGCGATGGTCGCGGCCATTTCCACCGGGTGATGCCCGTAGTCGTCGATCAGCGTGTACGCGCCTTCGTTGTCGTTCGTCTTCACGTCGCCGTAACGCTGGAAGCGCCGGCCGACACCGTTGAATTCGGCGAGCGCCCTCTGGATATCGGCATCCGCCACTTCGAGTTCAGTCGCAATCGCAATGGCGGCGAGCGCGTTCTGCACGTTATGCAGGCCCGGCAGATTCAACACGATGTCGAGCGGCGGCGCATCTTCGCGCAGCGTCGTGAAGTGCATGCGGCCGTCGCGCGCCTCGACGTTGACCGCGCGCACCTGCGCTTCCGCGCCGATGCCATAGCGGATGATCGGCTTCGACACGAACGGCAGGATCTCGCGCACGTTCGGGTCGTCGACGCACAGCACCGCGATGCCGTAGAACGGCAGCCGGTGCGTGAATTCGATGAACGCCTGCTTGAGCCGCGCGAAGTCGTGGCCGTAGGTGTCCATGTGATCGGCGTCGATGTTCGTGATGACTTCGATCACCGGGAAGAGATTGAGGAACGACGCGTCCGATTCATCGGCTTCGGCGACAATGAAATCGCCCGTGCCGAGCCGCGCGTTCGCGCCCGCGCTGATCAGACGCCCGCCGATCACGAACGTCGGATCGAGCCCGCCCGCGGCCAACACGCTTGCGACGAGCGATGTCGTCGTGGTCTTGCCGTGCGTGCCGGCAATGGCGATGCCCTGCTTCAGCCGCATGAGTTCGGCGAGCATGACGGCGCGCGGCACGATCGGCACGCGCCGATGGCGCGCCGCCAGCACTTCGGGATTGTCGGGACGCACGGCCGTCGATACGACGACCGCGTTCGCGCCTTCGATGTTCTGCTCGTTGTGTCCGATCTCGACGCGCGCGCCGAGCGCCTTCAGCCGCTCGGTGACGGCGTTCTTCGAAAGGTCCGAGCCGCTGACCTGGTAGCCGAGGTTCAGCAGCACTTCCGCGATGCCGCTCATCCCTGCTCCGCCGATGCCGACGAAGTGAATGTGCTTGACGATGTGTTTCATGACTTAATGTGCCTCCCGAGCTTGGCCCGTAAGACGCGCGCCGGCGACGTCGGCGCAGACGGTCGCGACCCGTTCGGTCGCGTCCGGTTTCGCCAGGGCGCGTGAGCGCGCGGCCATCTCCGCCAGCGTGTCGCGCGTCTGCGCACGCAACCAGCCGGCGAGCTTTTCCGCCGACAAGTCGCGTTGTTGTATCAATTCCGCTGCGCCGTTCTTCGCGAGGAACGCGCCGTTGGTCGTCTGGTGATCGTCGACGGCGAACGGGAACGGCACGAAGAGCGCCGCCACGCCGACCGCCGCGATTTCGGACACCGTCATCGCACCCGAGCGGCAAATCACGAGATCGGCGGATGCGTACGCGCTCGCCATGTCCTCGATGAACGGCACGAGCTGCAAGTCTTCGCCGCGCGAAAGACCGGCCGCCGCGTAGTTCGCCTGCAATGCTTCGATGTGCTTCGCGCCGGCCTGATGCACGATGCGCGGACGTTCATCCGGCGACAGCAGCGCGAGCGCCTTCGGCACCGTTTCGTTCAGCGCGGCCGCGCCCAGACTGCCGCCGACGACAAGCACGTTCAGCTTGCCCGTGCGCGACGCGTAGCGTTCTTTGGGCGGCAATGTCGACGTAAGTTCCGCGCGAATGGGATTGCCGGTCCATTCGGCATTCGGCAGAGCATTGGGAAACGCGACAAGCACGCGCTTTGCGAGATGCGCGAGCACCTTGTTCGCGAGACCCGCGATGGAGTTCTGTTCGTGCAGCACGAGCGGGCAGCCCGCGAGCTTCGTCATGATGCCCGCCGGAAACGTGATGTAGCCGCCCATGCCGAGAACCACGTCCGGCTTCACCTGACGCAGCACGCGCAGGCTTTGCGAGCACGCGCGCATGAGATTCACCGGCAGCATCAGCTTCGTCTTGATGCCCTTGCCGCGCACGCCGCCGAAGCGCACGCATTCCATCGGGATGCCGTGCTTGGGTACGAGCGTCGCTTCCATGCCGCTCGCGTTGCCGAGCCAGACGACGCGCCAGCCGCGCGCCTGCATCCAGTGCGCGACCGCGAGCCCCGGAAACACGTGGCCGCCGGTGCCGCCCGCCATGACCATCAGCGTGGGGCGTTGCGCGCTCATACTTTGCCTCCGCGCATGAGCACGCGATTCTCATAATCGACGCGCAGCAGCACCGCCAGCGCGACGCAGTTCAGCAAGATGCCCGAGCCGCCGTAGCTGACGAGCGGCAGCGTGAGGCCCTTGGTCGGCAGAAGACCGAGGTTGACGCCCATGTTGATGAACGTCTGCGCGCCGAACCAAATGCCGACGCCCTTCGCCATCAGACCGGCGAACGTGCGATCGAGCGCGAGCGCCTGACGTCCGATCTCGAACGCGCGGCGCACGATCCAGTAGAACAGCAGAATCACGCAGATGACGCCGACGAAACCGAGTTCCTCGCCGATCACCGCGAGAATGAAGTCGGTATGCGCTTCCGGCAGATAGTTGAGCTTCTCGACGCTTCCGCCGAGACCGACGCCGAACCACTCGCCGCGCCCGAACGCGATCAGCGAGTGCGTCAGCTGATACGCCTTGCCCTGCGCGTAGCGGTCGTCCCACGGATCGAGATAAGCGAAGATCCGCTCGCGACGCCACGGCGAGAGCCACACGAGCATCGTGAACGTGCCGACCGCCGTGAGCACCAGACCGCCGAAGAGCTTGCCATTCACGCCGCCGAGGAACAGCACGCCCATTGCAATGGCGGCGATCACCATGAACGCGCCCATGTCCGGTTCGAGCAGCAAGAGCGCGCCGACCGCGCCGACCGCTACGGCCATCGGCAAGAAGCCCTTGCCGAAGCTGTGCATGAACTCTTGCTTGCGCACCGTGTAATTCGCGGCGTAGATCGTGACCGCGAGCTTCATGATTTCGGACGGCTGCATGTTCGTGATGCCGAGCGGAATCCAGCGGCGCGCGCCGTTCACGCCCTTGCCGATATGCGGAATCAGCACGATGACGAGCATCACGAGCGCGACCAGAAAGAGCTTCGGCGCGAGCTTGTCCCAGGTCTTCACCGGAATCTTGAACGCGATGACCGCGCCGACGAGCGCGGTCGCGACGGAAACGAGGTGCCGCACGAGGAAGTGATAGTCGCGGTACTGCGCGTACTTCGGCGAATCCGGCATGGCGATGGACGCCGAATACACCATCACGATGCCGAGCCCGAGCAACGCGATCGTCACCCACAAGAGCGAATGGTCGTAGTCGAGCATGCGCGAGCGCGCGGGACGCACGCCGTTGACGGCGCTCGAAATGCCGCCCGAGCGCCCGGCGAGCGAATCGTTCGGAACCGCGTTCCGCTGCCCGGTGATTTTCGATCCGAAGCGGTCCGACCAGCTCATAGCATCACTCCCCGCGCGGCGGCGATATCTTCGACCGCGCTGCGAAACACGTCGGCGCGGTGTGCGTAGTTCTTGAACATGTCGAGGCTCGCGCACGCGGGCGAAAGCAACACGGCGTCGCCCGGCTCGGCGATGCGCGATGCCGCCTCGGTCGCGGCTTCGAGCGTGGCGTGATCTTCGAGCGCGACGCCCGTCGATGCGAGCGTCTCGCGAATGCGCGGCGCGTCGCGGCCGACCAGCATCACCGCACGCGCCCAGCGCGCAACCGGCGCTTCCAGCGGCGAGAAGTCCTGACCTTTGCCGTCGCCGCCTGCAATCAGCACGACGCGTTGCGCGAGGCCATCCAGCGCGGCGACCGTCGCGCCGACGTTCGTGCCCTTGCTGTCGTCCACATAATCGACGCCGTCGATCTGCGCGATCACCTCCACGCGATGCGGTTCGCCGCGATACTCGCGCAAGCCGTGCAAGAGAGCGGCGAGCGGCAGGTCGATGGCGCGGGCGAGCGCGAGCGCGGCGAGCGCATTGGCCGCGTTGTGCAGGCCGCGAATGCGCAGCGCGTCGGCGGGCATCAGCCGCTTGGCAACGACGTTCGGCGCGGCGACATCCTGCTTGCGGCGGCGCGATGGCGCGGGTTCGTCGGCAGCGTCGCGGTCGATACCTTGCGCGAGCCACGCAATGCCGTTGTCGCGCAACAAGCCGTAGTCGCCGACCTTCGACGGCTCATCCAGCCCGAACGTCACGATGCGGTCCTGCGCGATGTTTGCGGCGAGCGCCATCGTGCGGGCGTCGTCGCGATTCAGCACGCGCACCGTGCGCGGCCCGAAGATGCGGCCCTTCGCGGCGGCGTAGGCGTCCAGGCCGCCGTGCCAGTCGAGATGATCCTGCGTGATGTTCAGCACGGCAGCCGCATCCGGCGCGAAGCTGTGCGATGTTTCGAGCTGGAAGCTGGAGAGTTCGAGCACCCAGACGTCCGGCAGCGCGGTTTGATCGATGGCTTCGGCGAGCTTGTCGAGCATCGCCGGGCTGATGTTGCCCGCGACCGCCACGCGCTTGCCCGCGCGTTCGCACAGAAGACCGGTGAGCGCCGTGGTCGTGGTCTTGCCGTTGGTGCCGGTGATCGCGAGCACCTTCGGCTCGTAGCCGTTCACGGCTAGACCGGCGAGCGCCTGCGCGAACAGTTCGAGTTCGCCCCACACCGGAATGCCGCGCTCCTTCGCCGCCGCGATGAGCGGCGCGAGGTCCGGCGCGAGCGGCGAAAGACCGGGGCTGATGGCAAGCAGTTCGATGCCGCCGTCGAGCAGTCCGGTCGTGAACGCGCCGCCGACGAACTCCGCGTCGATGTTGTGGATTACCAGTTCCGACAGATTCGGCGGGTTCTCGCGCGTATCGGCGATCCGCAGCCGGCACCCGTGCCTGGCGCACCAGCGCGCCATCGCGAGGCCGGATTCACCGAGCCCCAGCACGAGCACCATCGGACTTTGCCGACCGGAAAACTTCTCGCCAAACATCGCTTTACCCTTTCCTGAAACCGAAGAAACCGCAGACGTGCACGATCAACGCAGCTTGAGCGTCGACAAGCCGAAGAGACACAACATCAACGTGATGATCCAGAAGCGCACCACCACTTGCGTTTCCGTCCAGCCGGACAGTTCGTAGTGGTGATGGAGCGGCGCCATCTTGAAGAAGCGCCGGCCTTCGCCGTAACGGCGCTTCGTGAACTTGAACCAGAAGACTTGCAGCATGACGGAGAGCGTTTCCGCCACGAAAATGCCGCCCATGATGAACAGCACGATTTCCTGACGAACGATTACCGCGATGGTGCCGAGCGCGCCGCCGAGCGCGAGCGCGCCGACATCGCCCATGAAGACTTGCGCGGGGTGCGTGTTGTACCAAAGGAACGCGAGGCCCGCGCCGCCCATGGCTGAGCAGAAGATCAGCAGTTCGCCCGCGCCGGGAATGTGCGGAAAGAGCAGGTACTTCGAATAGACCGAGCTGCCCATCACGTACGCGAACGCGCCGAGCGACGCGCCCACCAGCACGACGGGCATGATGACGAGACCGTCGAGGCCGTCGGTGAGGTTCACCGCATTGCTCGATCCGACGATCACGAAGTACGTCATCGCGATGAAGCCCCACACGCCGAGCGGATACGTGATCGACTTGAGGAACGGCAGCATGAGGTCGGCGCGCGCGGGCAGGCCCATCGAGAGGCCGCTGCGCACCCACGCCATGAAGAGATCGAAGACGCGCGTGTTGCTCGCCTCGGATACGCTGAACGCCAGATACACGGCCGCGAACAGGCCGATGACCGACTGCCACAAATACTTCTCGCGCGACGACATGCCGCGCGGGTCCTTGTGCACGACCTTGCGATAGTCGTCCACCCAGCCGATCACGCCATAGCCGAACGTGACGAGCATCACGATCCACACGAAGCGGTTCGTGAGATCGGCCCAGAGAAGCGTCGAAACCGCGATGCCCATGAGGATCAGCACACCGCCCATCGTCGGCGTGCCCGACTTGACGAGGTGCGTTTGCGGGCCGTCCTTGCGCACCGCCTGACCGACTTTCATCGCGGTCAGCTTGCGGATGACCCACGGGCCGCAGACGAGACCGATCAAAAGCGCCGTCGCGGTGGCGCCCACCGCGCGGAACGTAATGTAGGTGAACACGCGCATGAAGCTGGCGTCATTCTGAAGCCATTGCGCGAGTGCGAGTAGCATGCTGGTCCTTCTCTTTCTGTGAGTCAGTGTGCAGCGGGCGCATTGCCCGCCGCGGGTTGTTGTGGGCTCGTCAGGGCGTCCACCACGCGCTCCATCTTCATGAAGCGCGAGCCTTTCGCGAGATACGTTGCGCCGGGTCCGAACCCGGCTTGCTGAAGAGCGTCGATGAGCGTGGTCACGTCGTCGAAATGAACGGCGGTCTGCTTCGACGCCGCCGCGCGGAATGCGTTCACCGAATCGCGGCTCGCTTCGCCGAGTGCGAACAACGCATCGATGCCGCGCTCGGCCGCATACGCGCCGACTTCGCGATGAAACGCCGGCCCTTCTTCACCGACTTCCCCCATGTCGCCCATCACGAGCACGCGCGGCGCGGCCTGCGCCGCGAGCACGTCGATGGCGGCGCGCATGGAATCGGGATTGGAGTTGTACGTGTCGTCGATGATGGTCGCGCCCGCGAGCGCGCCCGTCACCGCGCGCTTCACCTGCAAGCGGCCCTTCACCGGCTGAAACGCTTCGAGGCCGCGCTTGATGACGTCGAGCGATACGCCCGCCGCCAGCGCGGCGGCCGTGGCCGCGAGCGCATTGCGCGCGTTGTGTTCGCCGAGCACGGTAAGCGCAATGTCGATGCGGCCTTGCGGCGTGCGGACATGAACCGTCGCGCCGTCGACCGTGCCCGTGACTGCCGCCTTCGACTCGTCGTCCGTCAGCGCGAAGTCCATGATCGGATTGCCGGTGGCCGCCACGCGCCAGATGCTCGCGTAGTGGTCGTCGGCGGGGAACACGGCCGTGCCGGTGTCGCCGAGCGCGTGAATGACGGACGCATGTTCGAGCGCGACGGCTTCGACGGTGGCCATGAACTCCTGATGCTCGCGCTGCGCGTTGTTGACTACAGCGACCGTCGGCGCAGCGATCTTGCCGAGCGCATCCGTCTCGCCCGGATGATTCATGCCGAGCTCGACTACCGCGAGCCGATGCGCCGCGCTCAGGCGAAACAGCGTGAGCGGCAGGCCAATGTCGTTGTTGAAGTTGCCCGCGGTCGCGAGCCGCGCGTCTTCGCCGACTGCCGCCGCGAAGATCGACGCGATCATTTCCTTGACCGTCGTCTTGCCATTGCTGCCGGTGACGGCGACGAGCGGCATGCTGAAGCGCTTGCGCCAGCCGTGCGCCAGCGCACCGAGCGCCGCACGCGTGTCCTTTACCTTGATGACTGGCAGCGGCCAGGCATCGGAATTGCGCACATCGCGCGAGACGAGCGCGGCGGCCGCGCCGCTCTTCGCCACTTGATCGAGGAAGTCATGCGCATCGAAGCGATCGCCCTTCACCGCGACGAACAGATCGCCCGCCTGCACGGCGCGGCTGTCGGTCACGACGCGTTCAATGGCGATAGCTTCGTCGCCCTGAAAGACCGCGCCGGGAATCAGCGCGGCGGCTTCGCGCAAGGTGAACATCGTCATTCGCCGCCTCCGCGTTGGTGCGTGGCGCGTGCGGCAAGCGCGAGGCGCGCGTGATCCTGATCCGAGAACGCGCGCTTTTTGCCCATGATTTCCTGCGTGGCCTCGTGTCCTTTTCCGGCGAGCAGTACGACATCTTCGCGCGCCGCCGAGCGCAGCGCCTGCAGAATGGCGCTCGCGCGATCCTCGATGCGCCGAACCTTCGCCGCGTGCTTCATGCCGGCGGCAATCTGGTCGATGATGGCGAGCGGATCTTCGCTGCGCGGATTGTCGCTGGTGATGACGACCTGATCCGCGAGACGCTCGGCGATTTCGCCCATCAGCGGACGCTTGGTCGCGTCGCGGTCACCGCCGCAGCCGAACATGCAGACGAGCTCGCCGCCGCGCGCGGCAGCGATCGGGCGCAGGGCGGCGAGCGTTTTTTCGAGCGCGTCGGGCGTGTGCGCGTAGTCGATCACGACGAGCGGCTCATCGTTTTGCAGCCGGCCGCCGAGACGCTCCATGCGGCCGTTGACCGATTCGAGCTTCGAGATGCGCGCGAGCGCGGCATCGAACGGAACGCCGACTTCGAGCAGCACGCCGAGCACCGCGAGCAGATTGCTCACGTTGAACGTGCCGAGCGTGTTCACTTCGACTTCGGCCTCGCCCCAGTCGGACGAAAGATGAAACGCGGTGCCCGTGGCGGTTGCGCGCACGCGGCTCGCGAGCAGCACGGCGTCGGCGCTCGGCGGGGCATCGGCCGGCATGTCGACGGCGTACGCAATCGTGCGGACCTTCCCGCGCAGCGATTCGATGAGACGCTGACCGGCGGCATCGTCGCGATTGACGATGGCCGTTTTCAGCGACGGCCACGCGAAAAGACGCGCTTTCGCGGCTTCGTAAGCCTCGAACGTGCCGTGATAGTCGAGATGATCCTGCGTGAGATTCGTGAAGATGGCGATGTCGAAGTCCGTGCCGTTCACGCGCCCCTGATGCAGCGCATGCGACGAGACTTCCATCGCGACAGCCTCCGCGCCTTGCGCCTTCAGTTGCGCGAGGCTGCGCTGAAGCTGCGGCGCATCGGGCGTGGTGAAGCCAGTGGACGCGAGCTTGCCCGGCATGCCGATGCCGAGCGTGCCGACGATCGCGCACGGCCGACCGAGCGCGGTCAGCGCGGTGGCGATCCACTGGCTGCACGATGTCTTGCCGTTGGTGCCCGTCACGCCGACGGTGAGCATCGAGGCGCTCGGCTCGCCGTACCACGCGGACGCAATCGGACCCGCGAGTTCGTTGAGCGCGGGCACGGCCAACGCCTTCGACGCGTCCGGCTTGCCCGCGAAGTTCTCCGGCTGATACAGCGCGGCAGCCGCGCCCGCGCCGAGCGCCGCGTCGAGATACGGCCGGTTGTCCGCGCCGTCGACGGCGTACGCCAGGAACACGTCGCCGCTTTTGAGCGAGCGCGTGTCGGCGTGCAACTGGGCCTCGGGCCGCGCATGGGCGCGCAGCCATTGAACGGCATGTGAAACGTCCTTCTGCATCTTGCTCTGACGGGGCGCGCTCATCGCACGACTCCCGGATGTGTCTTCGTGTTGCTCGAAACGGCGACTTTCTTCACCGTTTTAGCGTTGTTCGAACCGTTCGCGTTCGCGGGCTGCGCGGACGCTTGCGTGGCGGAATTGGACTCGTCCGTCACGACCATTTGCTTGACCGGCATGTCCGGCGGCACGTTCAGCGCGCGGAGTGTGTCGCCGACGATGCCCGAGAACACCGGCCCCGATACCTGCCCGCCGAAGTGGCTGCCCGCCGTCGGTTCGTCGACCGATACGGCCACCACGATGCGCGGATTCGGCATCGGCGCCATGCCGACGAACGACGCGCGGTACTTCGAATGATCGTAGCCGCGGCCCGCGTGCTTGTACGCCGTACCGCTCTTGCCGCCGACGCGATAGCCCGGCACTGCCGCATCCGGCGACGTGCCGTTCTTCGACACGACCGTCTCGAGCATGGCGCGAACCTCGCGCGCGGTGGTCGGCGAGAAGACTTGCTGGCCCGCCGGCGGCTGATCGCCCGGCGTGCGGAAAATCGAGACCGGCAGAATCGTGCCGTCATGCGCGATGGCGGTGTACGCGCGAGCCAGCTGAAACAGCGACGCCGACAAGCCGTAGCCATAAGACATGGTCGCCTGCTCGATGCGCCGCCAGCTTTTCCACGGCCGCAGACGTCCGGTGACGGCGCCCGGAAAACCGACTTTCGGCGCCTGACCGAGACCCAGGCTCGTGTACATGTTCCACATTTCCTCGGGCCGCAATTGCATCGCAATTTTGGTCGCGCCGATATTGCTCGACTTCTGAATCACGCCGCCGACGGTGAGCGTGCCGAAACCGGAGTCGTCCGTGATGCGCGCGCCGTCCAGCACGAACACGCCGCCGCCCGTTTCCACGAGCGTATTCGGCGTCACGCGATGCAGATCGAGCGCGAGCGAAACGGTGAACGGCTTCATGATCGAGCCCGGCTCGAAAGTGTCCGTCAGAATGCGGTTGCGCAACTGCTCGCCGGTCATGCGCGAGCGGTCGTTCGGGTTGTAGGTGGGATAGTTGACGAGCGCGAGCACTTCGCCCGTCTTCACGTCGATCACCATCGCAGCGCCGGCCTTCGCCTTCGTCTTTTCGACGGCCGCTTTCAGGTCCGTGTACGCGATGTACTGAATCTTGCTGTCGATCGAAAGCTCGACGTCCTGGCCGTTATGCGGCACGACCTGTTCGTCGACGTCCTCGACGATATGCCCCATCCGGTCCTTGATGACGCGACGCATGCCCGGCGTGCCGGCCAGCACGCTCTGGTCGCCGAGTTCGACGCCTTCCTGGCCCTTGTCTTCAATATTAGTAAAGCCGATCAGGTGCGCGGTGATTTCGCCTTCCGGATAGAAGCGCTTGTATTCGCCGCGCGAATAGATGCCCGGAATGTCGAGCGCCGCCACTTTCTGCGCGACTTCGAGCGGGACCTGACGCTTCACGTAGACGAACGTCTTGTCCATCGACAGTTTCGCGCGCAGGTCTTTCTGCGTCATGTCGAGCAGCTTCGCGAGTTCGGCGAGCTTGTCCGCGCCAAGATCGTTCGGGACGGCTTCGGGAATCGCCCAGATAGCCTTCACGGGCAGGCTCGTGGCGAGCACGAGGCCATTGCGGTCGCGGATCTGGCCGCGAGTCGCGGGCATTTCCAGCGTGCGCTGATAGCGGCTCTCGCCCTGTTTCTTGAAGAAAGCGTTGCCCGGGCCCTGAATCCAGAAGGCGCGTGCCGCCAGCGCGACGAACGCCATGAACAACAGGAACACGACGAGCTTCGAGCGCCACATGGGCAGGCGCACGGCGAGAATCGGGTTGGGCGTGTAGGCGACGTCCTTCTGCTTCGCGGATTTCTTCATCGTTTGACTCCGCGTGCGGACGGCGCCGAGGCAGGCAACGGCGGCGGCATGGGTGCTTCGGCGGCCTTCGCGGTCGCCGGGTCGTAGGTCAGGTATTGCGTGCGGCCGGTTGTCACGGGCTGCATCTTCAGTGAATTAGTGGCCAACTGCTCGATGCGCGAAGTCTTCGACAATGCGCTCTGCTGATACTGGAACTGCGCGTAATCCTGTTGAAGCTGGCGCTCCTGCGACTGCGCCCGCTGCAGTTCGATGAACACCTGCCGCTGCTTGTTCGTGGCGCTGACGACCGACAGCGCGCACCCGAGCACGACGATGAGGAGAAAAATGTTGAGACGGTTCATGGCGCGATGCGCTCCGCGATACGCATGACCGCGGACCGGGCGCGCGGGTTGTCGGCGACTTCCGCATCGCTCGGAAACACGCGGCCGACGATCCGCAGAGGCGGACTCGGCAGATCGACCGCGCGGATCGGCAAACGACGGTCCACCGCCGGCGCGCTCGATTGCGCCTGCATGAACCGCTTGACGATCCGGTCTTCGAGCGAATGAAAGCTGATCACGACCAGCCGCCCCCCTTGCTCCAACAACGAAAGTGCCGATTCAAGAACTACTTGCAGCTCCGCAAGCTCTTGATTGATATGAATCCGTATAGCCTGAAAGGTGCGAGTTGCCGGGTCCTTGCCCTTTTCACGGGTCTTGACGACGTGACCCACGATTTCGGCAAGCTCGCGCGTGCTGACGAGAGGCCCAAGACGGTCGGACTCTGCCCTGCGAGCAACAAGCGCCTTTGCAATCTGAAAAGCAAACCGTTCTTCCCCATAATCTCTGATCACCTCCGTCATTTCCTGCACCGTGGCCCGCGCGAGCCACTCGGCCGCCGACTCGCCGCGAGTCGGGTCCATCCTCATGTCGAGCGGACCTTCCGCGCGGAAACTGAAACCGCGCTCGGGATCGTCCACCTGCGGCGACGACACTCCGAGGTCCAGCAACACGCCCGACACCCGCTCTATCCCGCGCTCGATCGCCGCGCTTCGCAACGCGGCGAAGCTGTCATGCACGATCGAAAAGCGCGGATCCTGAATCTGTTGCGCCGTGGCGATGGCGAGCGGGTCCTTGTCGAACGCGATCAGCCGCCCTGCTTCGCCCAGCCGCTGCAATACCGCCCGGCTATGACCGCCGCGCCCAAAGGTGCCATCTATATAGATACCGTCGGCGCGCGTGATCAGTCCGTCTACCGCTTCCTTCAACAGCACCGTGCGATGCTGCAAGTCATTTCCCATCGCAGATGCCATGTTTTTCAGCGCCGCGTCAGAAAGTGAAGTTCTTTAGCGCTTCGGGCATGCCCTGCGCCATGGCTGCGGCTTCCTTCGCCGCGTACGTCTGCGAGTCCCACAATTCGAAGTGAGCGCCCATGCCGAGCAGCGTCACTTCCTTTTCCAGCGAAGCGGCAGCACGAAGCTCGGGCGAGACCAAGACGCGCCCGGCGGTATCGAGTTCGACATCCATTGCGTTACCGAGGAAAATGCGCCGCCACCACATAGCTTCCATGGGAAGCGCGGCAACCTTGGCGCGAAAGACTTCCCACTCCGGGCGAGGAAACAGCAACAGGCATCCATCCGGGCTCTTCGTGAGCGTCACCCGGCCTTCTGCCTGCCCTTGCAGCGCCTCCCGATAGCGGGACGGAACCGACATCCGCCCTTTCGCATCGAGCGTCAGCGCCGACGCCCCTTGGAACACTCGCCCCTCTCCCCGTTTGTCGCTGCCTGACTGTCGATGCCCACCGAGACGCCGCGCATGCCTTGAAACTGCCGAAAAGTAGTCGCCCGATCACACAAACAACCACTTTCTCACACTGTCTCCCACTTTAGAGGAACGGATTTCCTCGGTCAAGACGCGGGGCTTTTTTTCGGGGAGCTTTTACTCGTTAGAACAAGGACTTAGCGAAGGGACTTGTTGCCGGCAGGAAGGGGAAAATCGTTTGAAATTAGAGGGCTAGTGAGCGAAGCGAACGTAAAGTATGAACATGCGCACCGCAGACGCGTGAAATGTAACGGTTTCCGCGAGCGCTCGCGGGCGCTCGCCGGCTGGCATTCATCATACAAACCGCTTCACGCGACACTTCGGCGTCTATACATAGTATGCGGTGCGCGTCATCACCCTTGCTGCTGCACGCATCATGACACGGACCGGAAACGGCATCTCCGATCCACCCGCGCCGATGGCGGCCGCCGCGTGCGCGCTTTCGTCCTGCCGCATCTGCTCGACGATCGCGCGGGACGCGTAGTCGGTAGCGGGCAGCGTTTTCATGTGGCCATCGAGATGCTGCTCGACCTGGCGCTCTGTTTCCGCCATGAAGCCGAGGCTCGCGCGATCGCCGAAGCGCCCCGCGACGAAACCGATGGCGAGCGCGCCCGCATACCACAGAGGGTTGAGAAGGCTCGGGCGCGAATCGAGGTCCTTGAGACGCTGCGACGTCCATGCAAGGTGATCTTCCTCTTCGCGGGCGGCCTGCTCGAAGCTCGCCTTCAGGCCCGGTGATTGAGTCGCGAGTTTCTGCGCCTGATAAAGCGCCTGCGCGCAGACTTCGCCGACATGATTCACGCGCATCAGACCGGCCGAATGAGCCTTTTCCTCGTCGGTGAGTTGCGGCGCGTCAGCGACCATGCCGCCCTCCACGAGAACCGGCATGTTCGATTGCGGCACAGGCCGCGACATGCGGCTTACTCCGGTCATGGAACGCAGGCCGCGATCGAACTCGCCAATGATTTCATCGAGCGTCATGTTCTCACCTCGTTGTTGATGTCATCGTTTTCGCGCAATGTCGTACGGGACGATTAGCAATCCCTATTCTCCCGGTCAGACATGCGAAAACGGCCGTCGACGAGCGCCATTTTTTGTAATTAGGGCAAACACGACTCGCAAAACTGCTGCAAAACCAGGATTTTAGCGCATGTTGCGTAAACGTCACACGTGGCCGCGGGCGCGGTCCCTTTTCCTTTGTGCGAAAAGTCGTGTTTGTTACATTACGTGTCACTTCGCAAAGAAGACCCCGGCAGGGACCGTCAACACACTGGCGCTAGAACAGTGACCTTGCCAAACAAGTCGCAAAACACTCCTTGGAGATCTACACAATGAAAAAGTCGCTTCTCGCTCTCGCAGCATTGGGCGTCTTCGCTGGCGCCGCACATGCGCAGAGCACCGTGACGCTGTACGGCATCATCGACGCAGGCTTCGCATATTCCAATAACGTCCGCGGTCAGAAGCTGTATTCGATGAGCAGCGGCAACGTGCAGGGCAGCCGTTGGGGCCTGCGTGGCACGGAAGATCTGGGCGGCGGCCTGAAGGCCCTGTTCGTGTTGGAGAACGGCTTCAACGTGTTTAACGGCCGTCTCGGCCAAGGCGGCTCGGAGTTCGGCCGTCAGGCGTATGTCGGTCTGTCGACGGCGCAATTCGGCACGGTCACGCTAGGTCGCCAGTATGACTCCGTGGTCGACTTCACCGGCGCGTTCGAAGTCGGCAGCCAGTGGGCGACGTACTACGGCGCGCACCCGGGCGACCTCGACAACATGAACAACACGAACCGCGTGAACAACGCGATCAAGTTCACGAGCGCCAACTACGCAGGTTTCTCGTTCGGCGGTCTGTATAGCCTCGGCGGCAACGCTGGCCAGTTCAACCGCAACCAGATTTGGTCGGTCGGCCTCGGCTACTCGCAAGGTCCGCTGCAATTGGGCGCGGGCTACCTGAACGTCAAGGACCCGAACTATTCGTTCTTCGGCAACACGCCGGCGTCGAGCGCGACCGCCTCGAACATGGGCGCCACCCGCGTCTATTCGGGCTACGCTTCGGCTCGCACGCAGCAAGTGATCTCGGCGGGCGCGGCTTACACGTTCGGCGCAGCGACGGTCGGCGCGACGTATAGCAACACGCAATTCAAGGATCTCGGTTCGGAGCCGGGCACGGGTCTGATCGCGCCTGGCGGCTTCACGGGCGGCACGGGCAAGTTCCACAACGCCGAAATCAACTTCAAGTATCAGTTGACCCCGGCCCTGCTGGTTGGCGCTGCCTATGACTACACGAAGGGTTACGGCCTGGGCAATGCCAAGTATCACCAAGGCATGCTCGGCGCGGACTACTTCCTGTCGAAGCGCACCGACGTGTATATCGACGGCGTCTATCAACACGCTTCGGGCACGGACTCGACGAACCAAGGCGCAGTCGCCAACATCAACGGCCTGTCGCCGTCGTCGACGTCGAACCAGGTCGCAGCGCTGGTCGGTATCCGCCACAAGTTCTAAGAAGCTCGTAACAACAAAGCAGGATCTGTTAAAAGGCGCCTTCGGGCGCCTTTTTTTCGTCTCATGATCCCGCCACGCGCCATAAAAAAAGCCCCCGCGTCTTTGCGACGCGAAGGCTTTGATAGAACTTACCGCGATTCGCTCAGACCGTACCGTCGCGCAACTCGCGGCGTAGAATCTTGCCGACGTTGCTCTTCGGCAAGTCCTTGCGGAATTCGATGATGCGCGGCCTTTTATAGCCCGTCAGCCGTTCCTTGCAGAACGCGATCACGTCCGCTTCGGTCAGGTTGTCGTCCTTACGCACGATGAAGAGCTTCACCGCCTCGCCCGAATTCTGATCCTTCACGCCGACCGCAGCCACTTCGAACACGCCCGGCAGCATCGCCACGACATCCTCGATTTCGTTCGGATACACGTTGAAGCCCGAGACGAGAATCATGTCCTTCTTGCGATCGACGATCTTCACGTAGCCGCGCTCGTCGAACACGCCGACATCGCCTGAGCGGAAGAAACCATCGGGCGTCATCACCTTGGCCGTTTCGTCCGGGCGATTCCAGTAGCCGGCCATCACCTGCGGTCCCTTGATGCAGATCTCGCCGGCCTGCCCGAGCGGCACTTCGTTGTTGTCGTCGTCGCGGATGGAGACTTCGGTCGATGGCAACGGCAAACCGATGGTGCCGGTGTACTCGGTGGCCGTCACCGGGTTGCACGTGACGCAGGGTGAAGTCTCCGACAGCCCGTAGCCTTCGACGATAGGCACGCCGGTCACCGCGAACCAGCGCTTTGCGACTGCTTCCTGGACCGCCATGCCGCCGCCGTTCGCCGCGATCAACTTGGAAAAATCCAGCTTCGAGAAGTCGGGATGATTCAGCAACGCGTTATAGAGCGTGTTCACCGCCGGGAACGTGTTGATCGGAATGCCCTTCAGTTCCTTGATGGTGCCCGCGATATCGCGCGGATTCGGAATCAGCACGCCGAGCCCGCCCGTGCGGATGGTGAGCATGCCGCACACCGTCAACGCGAAGATGTGATACAGCGGGAGCGCGACGACGCACACGAACTGGTCGATGTCGGGCCGCTGTCTGCGCGCCGGTTCCAGCCACACCTCGGATTGCAGCACATTGGCGATCAGATTCCGATGTGTCAGCGTCGCGCCCTTCGCCACGCCGGTGGTGCCGCCGGTGTATTGAAGGAACGCGACGTCGTCCGGTGTCTGCGCGACCGGCTCCAGCGCGTGGCGGCTGCCTTCGCTGATCGCATCGTTGAAGCGGATGCTGCCCGGCAAGTTGAACGCAGGCACCATCTTCTTCACTTTTCGGACGACGAAATTGACCAGCAGGCCTTTCATGCCCATCAGGTCGCCCATTGCCGCGACGACGACATGCTTGATCGCCGTGTTCTTGACTACGGCTTCGAGCGTGGTCGCGAAGTTCTCCAGAATGACGATGGCTTCCGCGCCGCTGTCGCGAAGCTGATGTTCCAGTTCGCGCGGCGTGTAGAGCGGGTTCACGTTCACGACGATATAGCCCGCCCGCAGCACGGCGGCGATGGCGACCGGGTATTGCAGGACGTTCGGCATCATCAGCGCGACGCGCGCGCCGCGCTTCAAGCCCTTGTGCTGCAGCCATGCAGCGAGCTTTTTCGACATGTCGTCGAGCTCGCCGTAGGTGATCGCCTGCCCCATGCAGAGGAAGGCGCGACGGTCGCGGTTGTTGCGGAAACTGTCTTCGAGCAACTGCGAGACCGACCGGTACGCCGACACGTCGATCTCCGCAGGTACGCCGGCCGGATACGATTTCAGCCAGAGTTTCTCCATACGGCGTCTCCTTATTTAATTTTCGAATGGTCGTGCGAAAACAGGATGCTAGCCGCTCCCTTCCGTTCCGACAATCCGGTTAGACGCCGCATTCCAGACCACTTCGGGTCGGGTCTTTCCATACTTCTCAATGCACTGACTCCACTTCCACCAGGCAATCGTAGAACGTCGCCGATCCCCCCAGATCGGTCAAAGCCTGGCTCGTTACTTGATTGGCATTGCAGCCATCGGGGGACAACTTCTTCCACCAGATCGACAAGCCGACAACCACGCCTTCGCGCGCCCGATCGGTGACACGCGCACGCGCCTGCATCGACCCGCGATCGTTGAAGATCCGCACTTGAGCGCCGTCCGCGATACCGCGTGCGTCCGCGTCCGCCGGGTGAATGTCGAGATGCGGCTCCGCCTCGGTCGCGCGCAGACTCTCGATGTTTACGAAGCTGCTGTTCAGGAAGTTGCGCGCGGGCGGCGAGATCATCGCGAGCGGATAGCGCGCGGCGAGTTCCGGCGCCACTTCCGCCGACTCGTACGGGGGAAGGTAATCCGGCAGCGGGTCGAGACCTTCGCGTGCGAGACGTTCGCTGAAGAATTCGCACTTTCCTGATGGCGTGCGAAATCCTCCCTGCGCGAGCGGCGCGTCGGGAATGTCGAGTTCGAGCCAGCGCGACGCCTTTAGTGCTTCCCATCCGCGGCCCTTCAGCGTGGGGTCGTCCCAGCGAAAGGCTTTCGACGCAATCTGCTCGTCGGTTTCGAAAAGAGCTGGCTCGGTGAGATGCATCGCGCGGGCAAGGCCGCGAAAGAAATCGGTGTTCGGACGAGACTCGCCCACCGGCGGTATAGCCGGCAGGTTCGCCATGATGTGCGTGTGGCCGTACGACTTGTGGACGTCCAAGTGCTCGAGCTGCGTGGTCGCCGGAAAGATGAGATTGGCGTAGTCGGCAGTATCGGTCTGGAAGTGCTCCAGCACGATGGTGAACAAGTCTTCGCGCGCGAAGCCGGCCGCAACTTTCGCCGAGTCCGGCGCAACGGCGACCGGGTTCGAGTTGTAGACGATCAGCGCTTCGATTTTCGGCCCGAACGTGTCGTCTCCCGGATGGAGCAAGGCGTCGCCGATTGCGTTCATATTGATGCTGCGCGGCCGCTTGTGCGGCCAGCCCGGCAGCAAATCCGGGCGTTCGAGCGCGGCATTGTCGACCGGTGCCCAGCCCGACGACGACAACAGTAGACCGCCCGACCGCTCGCGCCACGCGCCCGTCAGCGACGGCAGACACGCGACGGCGCGCACCGCGTTGCCACCGCCGCGCACGCGCTGCATGCCGTAGTTCAGGCGGATGGCGGCTTTCTTGGTCGAGCCAAACGCACGCGCCAGATCGACGACGGTCTGTTCCTCGATGCCGCAAATTGTCGCCGCGCGCGACGGCGGATACTCTGCGGCCCGCGCCGCGAGTTCGTCGAAACCGACGGTGTGGTCTGCGATGTACGCGTGATCCACCAGGTTCTCGCGGATCAGCACGTGAATCATGCCGAGCGCGAGCGCCGCATCCGTTCCCGGCCGCAGCGCGATGTGCTGATGACATTTCTCGGCCGTCAGCGACCGGTAGGGATCGATCGCGATGAGTTTCGCACCGCGCCGCTTCGCCTCCTGCGCGCGCGTCCAGAAGTGCAGGCTCGAGGCGATCGGATTCGAGCCCCAGATCAGAATCAGCTCGCTTTCCTCAAAGAACTCGACGTGCATGCCGATGCCCGCGCCATACGTATAGCGCAGCCCGGCCGCACCAGCTGCCGCGCAAATCGTGCGATCCAGTCGTGACGCGCCGAGCACATTGAAAAGGCGCGCGGCGATGCTCTCTCCTTGGACGAGGCCCATCGTTCCGGCGTAGCTGTACGGAAGGATCGCTTCCGGCGCACGGCGCGCGATCGGACCGAGGCGCTCGGCGGCTATTCGCAGCCCCGCGTCCCAGCTGATCCGTTCGAACCGATTGGAGCCCTTCGGCCCGACACGAATCAGCGGCGTCAGCAGGCGGTCCTTGTGATGCGTCCGCTCGGCGTATCGCGTGACTTTCGTGCAGAGCACGCCTTGCGTCGGCGGATGATCCGGGTCACCACTCACCTTCACTGCCCTGCCGTTCTGTACGGTCACGCGCATCGCGCAGGTGTCGGGGCAATCGTGGGGGCAAACGGCTCGGGCAAACTCGGCTGGGGCGTTCATCGGATGGTCCGGTCAATCGGCAAGGGCGGCAGATACCAGAATTCTATTACGCCGGCTATGCGGCCGTCCGTCCGATGCCTCAAATAGTGACGGCGTAGAATGAACCAGCGGTGCATCACACGGTTGGTCCGAATTCAAACAAGCGAGCAGTTCAATGAATCTGATTCCGGAAATCGAAGCATCTCACGATGAAATCCAGGCTCTCCGACGAACGATCCACGCTCATCCCGAACTGCGTTATGAAGAGGTAGGGACTGCGAAACTGGTGGCGGAGAATCTCGAACGCTGGGGAATTGAGGTACATCGAGGCTTGGGCAAGACAGGCGTCGTCGGCGTTTTGAAGCGTGGGACGGGGCGCGGGTCTATCGGGTTGCGTGCCGACATGGACGCCTTGCCGATTCAGGAGATCAACAGCTTCGGCCACAAATCGACTCACGCCGGACGCATGCACGCGTGCGGCCACGACGGGCACACGGCCATGCTGCTAGGCGCGGCCAAGTACCTGGCGGAATACGGCAAGTTCGACGGGACGGTTGTCTTCATCTTTCAACCGGCAGAAGAAGGCGGCGCCGGCGCGAAAGCCATGATCGACGACGGACTCTTTACCCGCTTCCCAGTCGACGCAGTTTTCGGCGTACACAACTGGCCCGGAATTCCGGCAGGGCACTTCGGCGTGACGGAAGGACCGATCATGGCGTCGAGCAATGAGTTCCGCATCACCGTCCGCGGGGTTGGGTCGCATGCCGCGTTGCCGCATAACGGACGGGATCCGGTCTTCAGCGCGGTTCAAATCGCCAATGCGCTGCAAAGTATCATCACGCGTAGTAAAAAGCCGCTCGATACCGCCGTGCTGTCGATCACGCAGATTCATGCGGGCGATGCAGTCAACGTGGTGCCCGACCATGCGTGGCTGGGCGGAACGGTGCGTACTTTTACGGTGGAAACGCTCGATTTGATCGAAGCGCGTATGCGGAAGATCGCTGAATCGACCGCTTCGGCTTACGACTGCGAAGCTGAAGTGTATTTCCATCGAAACTATCCGCCGACGATTAACGATCCGGCGCAGACGAGATTCGCGGCCGAGGTAATGGCTGAAGTGGTCGGCGAGCAGAATGTCGACTCCTCCGTCGAACCGACGATGGGCGCTGAAGACTTCTCGTTCATGCTGCTTGAGAAGCCCGGCTGCTACGCGTTTCTCGGTAACGGAGATGGGGCGCATCGTGCGCACGGACACGGTGAAGGTCCGTGCATGCTGCACAACGCGAGCTACGACTTCAACGACGCGCTTTTGTCGGTCGGGGCTTCGTATTGGGTCAGGCTCGCTGAGCGGTTCTTAGCCCGATGATCTAGGGGCTCAGTCGAGTGGCGCGACGCTCTATGTCGCCCCAAACGCAAAAGCCCCACCTTTTCGGGGTGGGGTTTTTGTTTTGCAAGGGGGAGCCTGACGATTACCTACTTTCACACGGGCAATCCGCACTATCATCGGCGTGGAGTCGTTTCACGGTCCTGTTCGGGATGGGAAGGGGTGGGACCGACTCGCTATGGTCATCAGGCTTTAAGGGGATGTTGTCTCGCGTTGAGGGCGCGACAACCAATCGGGGAAGAAGTAGTGGTTTGGGGTAGTGACTGTGGGCACAGTCGCTACTCAACCGGTGGCGCACCCGCTTCGGGGTGGCTTAAGACACACCAGTTATAGGATCAAGCCTTACGGGCAATTAGTATCAGTTAGCTCAATGCATTACTGCACTTACACACCTGACCTATCAACGTCCTGGTCTGGAACGACCCTTCAAGGGGCTCGAAGCCCCGGGGATATCTCATCTTAAGGCGAGTTTCCCGCTTAGATGCTTTCAGCGGTTATCTCTTCCGAACATAGCTACCCGGCGATGCCACTGGCGTGACAACCGGTACACCAGAGGTTCGTCCACTCCGGTCCTCTCGTACTAGGAGCAGCCCCCTTCAAATATCCAACGCCCACGGCAGATAGGGACCAAACTGTCTCACGACGTTTTAAACCCAGCTCACGTACCTCTTTAAATGGCGAACAGCCATACCCTTGGGACCGGCTACAGCCCCAGGATGAGATGAGCCGACATCGAGGTGCCAAACACCGCCGTCGATATGAACTCTTGGGCGGTATCAGCCTGTTATCCCCAGAGTACCTTTTATCCGTTGAGCGATGGCCCTTCCATACAGAACCACCGGATCACTATGACCTGCTTTCGCACCTGCTCGACTTGTCGGTCTCGCAGTTAAGCACGCTTATGCCATTGCACTATCAGCACGATTTCCGACCGTACCTAGCGTACCTTCGTACTCCTCCGTTACGCTTTGGGAGGAGACCGCCCCAGTCAAACTGCCTACCATGCACTGTCCCCGATCCGGATCACGGACCAAGGTTAGAACCTCAAACAAACCAGGGTGGTATTTCAAGGACGGCTCCACCGAAACTGGCGTTCCGGTTTCATAGCCTCCCACCTATCCTACACAGATCGGTTCAAAGTCCAATGCAAAGCTACAGTAAAGGTTCATGGGGTCTTTCCGTCTAGCCGCGGGGAGATTGCATCATCACAAACACTTCAACTTCGCTGAGTCTCGGGAGGAGACAGTGTGGCCATCGTTACGCCATTCGTGCAGGTCGGAACTTACCCGACAAGGAATTTCGCTACCTTAGGACCGTTATAGTTACGGCCGCCGTTTACCGGGACTTCAATCAAGAGCTTGCACCCCATCATTTAATCTTCCGGCACCGGGCAGGCGTCACACCCTATACGTCCACTTTCGTGTTTGCAGAGTGCTGTGTTTTTATTAAACAGTCGCAGCCACCAGTTTATTGCAACCCTTTCACCCTCCTGGCGCAGGCCAGTCAAGCTACCAGGGCGTACCTTATCCCGAAGTTACGGTACCAATTTGCCGAGTTCCTTCTCCCGAGTTCTCTCAAGCGCCTTAGAATACTCATCTCGCCCACCTGTGTCGGTTTGCGGTACGGTCATCGTTAGACTGAAGCTTAGAGGCTTTTCTTGGAACCACTTCCAATTGCTTCGTGACCGAAGTCACTCGCGCCACACCCTTGAATTACGTGCCCGGATTTGCCTAAGCACCTTCTCCAATGCAGCGACCGGGACGTCCAACACCCGGACAACCTTCCGCGATCCGTCCCCCCATCGCATCTAACAATGGTGCAGGAATATTGACCTGCTTCCCATCAGCTACGCATTTCTGCCTCGCCTTAGGGGCCGACTCACCCTACGCCGATGAACGTTGCGTAGGAAACCTTGGGCTTACGGCGAGGGGGCTTTTCACCCCCTTTATCGCTACTCATGTCAGCATTCGCACTTCCGATACCTCCAGCACGCTTTTCAACGCACCTTCGCAGGCTTACGGAACGCTCTCCTACCATGCGAGTAAAACTCGCATCCGCAGCTTCGGTGACTGGCTTGAGCCCCGTTACATCTTCCGCGCAGGACGACTCGATCAGTGAGCTATTACGCTTTCTTTAAAGGGTGGCTGCTTCTAAGCCAACCTCCTGACTGTTTTAGCCTTCCCACTTCGTTTCCCACTTAGCCAATCTTTGGGACCTTAGCTGGCGGTCTGGGTTGTTTCCCTCTTGACACCGGACGTTAGCACCCGATGTCTGTCTCCCGTGATTGCACTCTTCGGTATTCGGAGTTTGCTATGGCGTAGTAATCCGCAATGGACCCCACAACCATGACAGTGCTCTACCCCCGAAGGTGATACACGAGGCACTACCTAAATAGTTTTCGGAGAGAACCAGCTATTTCCAAGTTTGTTTAGCCTTTCACCCCTATCCACAGCTCATCCCCTAACTTTTCAACGTTAGTGGGTTCGGTCCTCCAGTACGTGTTACCGCACCTTCAACCTGGCCATGGATAGATCACTTGGTTTCGGGTCTACGCCCAGCAACTGATCGCCCTATTCGGACTCGCTTTCGCTACGCCTGCCTTAATCAGTTAAGCTCGCTACTGAACGTAAGTCGCTGACCCATTATACAAAAGGTACGCCGTCACCCCTTACGAGGCTCCGACTGTTTGTATGCATGCGGTTTCAGGATCTATTTCACTCCCCTCCCGGGGTTCTTTTCGCCTTTCCCTCACGGTACTGGTTCACTATCGGTCGATCACGAGTATTTAGCCTTGGAGGATGGTCCCCCCATCTTCAGACAGGATTTCACGTGTCCCGCCCTACTTGTCGTACCCCTAGTTCTTTCATACTGTTTTCGCTTACAGGGCTATCACCTGCTATGGCCGCACTTTCCAGAGCGTTCAGCTAACAATACAAATAAAGAGTACAGGCTCTTCCCATTTCGCTCGCCACTACTTTGGGAATCTCGGTTGATTTCTTTTCCTGCGGTTACTTAGATGTTTCAGTTCACCGCGTTCGCTTCACATAGCCTATGTATTCAGCTATGGATACTCCATACGGAGTGGGTTTCCCCATTCGGACATCTTCGGATCAATGCTCGTTTGCCAGCTCCCCGAAGCTTTTCGCAGGCTACCGCGTCCTTCATCGCCTGTGATCGCCAAGGCATCCACCACATGCACTTGTTCGCTTGACCCTATAACGAGTGTGTCTCGCGACACCTCTGTCATAGGCTGAGTATTCGCGTTGTGCCGTATTCCAAGTCATCAATGAAGATCACTTTTCATACTCGATACAATCACTACCCTGACTACCCTACTCACACCCATCTCTAAGTGCTTTCAGATAATCTCTTTACTACTTCTTCCTGATTGTTAAAGAACGTTTAGCCGATAGGTGTCTTGCAATACCTACAGCATCAACTGGCTAGCAATCGCCAATGCTTAACATTCACTGCTCGTGAACGCTAGGCATTGAAGATTGATGGTGGAGGATGACGGGATCGAACCGACGACCCCCTGCTTGCAAAGCAGGTGCTCTCCCAGCTGAGCTAATCCCCCGCGTCTATTGACCCTGCCCTCTTCGAGGGTGGGGCCTTCGTAAGCGCTCACGCGCTAACGACCGCCGACATGGTGGGTCTGGTTGGATTCGAACCAACGACCCCCGCCTTATCAAGACGGTGCTCTAACCGACTGAGCTACAGACCCTTAGCCTGTTTCTAAACCACAGCCGATAAGCGTGAGCGCTTAACTTGGTGTGCGAAGCTCGAGAAAGGAGGTGATCCAGCCGCACCTTCCGATACGGCTACCTTGTTACGACTTCACCCCAGTCATGAATCCTACCGTGGTGACCGTCCTCCTTGCGGTTAGACTAGCCACTTCTGGTAAAACCCACTCCCATGGTGTGACGGGCGGTGTGTACAAGACCCGGGAACGTATTCACCGCGGCATGCTGATCCGCGATTACTAGCGATTCCAGCTTCACGCAGTCGAGTTGCAGACTGCGATCCGGACTACGATCGGTTTTCTGGGATTGGCTCCACCTCGCGGCTTGGCAACCCTCTGTTCCGACCATTGTATGACGTGTGAAGCCCTACCCATAAGGGCCATGAGGACTTGACGTCATCCCCACCTTCCTCCGGTTTGTCACCGGCAGTCTCCTTAGAGTGCTCTTGCGTAGCAACTAAGGACAAGGGTTGCGCTCGTTGCGGGACTTAACCCAACATCTCACGACACGAGCTGACGACAGCCATGCAGCACCTGTGCGCCGGTTCTCTTTCGAGCACGTCCGCCTCTCAGCAGACTTCCGACCATGTCAAGGGTAGGTAAGGTTTTTCGCGTTGCATCGAATTAATCCACATCATCCACCGCTTGTGCGGGTCCCCGTCAATTCCTTTGAGTTTTAATCTTGCGACCGTACTCCCCAGGCGGTCAACTTCACGCGTTAGCTACGTTACTAAGGAAATGAATCCCCAACAACTAGTTGACATCGTTTAGGGCGTGGACTACCAGGGTATCTAATCCTGTTTGCTCCCCACGCTTTCGTGCATGAGCGTCAGTGTTGGCCCAGGAGGCTGCCTTCGCCATCGGTATTCCTCCACATCTCTACGCATTTCACTGCTACACGTGGAATTCTACCTCCCTCTGCCACACTCAAAGCCTGCCAGTCACCAATGCAGTTCCCAGGTTAAGCCCGGGGATTTCACATCGGTCTTAACAGACCGCCTGCGCACGCTTTACGCCCAGTAATTCCGATTAACGCTCGCACCCTACGTATTACCGCGGCTGCTGGCACGTAGTTAGCCGGTGCTTATTCTTCCGGTACCGTCATCCTCCACCGATATTAGCGGCGAAGTTTTCTTTCCGGACAAAAGTGCTTTACAACCCGAAGGCCTTCTTCACACACGCGGCATTGCTGGATCAGGGTTGCCCCCATTGTCCAAAATTCCCCACTGCTGCCTCCCGTAGGAGTCTGGGCCGTGTCTCAGTCCCAGTGTGGCTGGTCGTCCTCTCAGACCAGCTACAGATCGTCGCCTTGGTAGGCCTTTACCCCACCAACTAGCTAATCTGCCATCGGCCGCCCCTACAGCGCGAGGTCCGAAGATCCCCCGCTTTCCTCCGTAGATCGTATGCGGTATTAATCCGGCTTTCGCCGGGCTATCCCCCACTACAGGACACGTTCCGATGTATTACTCACCCGTTCGCCACTCGCCGCCAGGCCGAAGCCCGCGCTGCCGTCCGACTTGCATGTGTAAGGCATGCCGCCAGCGTTCAATCTGAGCCAGGATCAAACTCTTCAGTTCAATGCCTGTTACTGTTTTCGGTTCCGTTAGAAACCGGTCGCTCACTCAACGTACTGACGATGATTAATCCGTCCTAAGACAGATAAACCTTCCTCTGATACTTCGCGTGAGACTCTTGATACTTTTGCTTATGCCGCAGCGCCTAAGCACCGCAACCGCACTCGCCATCAAGCGCCCACACTTATCGGCTGTTAGTTTTTAAAGAGCAATCCGCCAAGACTTTCCTGCTTCGCCGCATCGAGCACTGGGCTCAACCGCTTCGTCTTGCGTCGCTGCATCAGCAGCAGAGAAACGAGATTATGTACGTCGTTTCGGTCAGTGTCAACAAGTTTTTGAAGCATTTCACTCGTCAACCGCGCTCAGAACCATATTGCCTTCCAAGCCCACCACCACGACACCACCGTTCCCGCTTCCTTCGCGTTCGTTTGAATCGCGAAGGAACGGAATTCTAGTGACCGGCACGGCAATACGCAAGGGTCCCGCGCAAGAAATTATCGATGTTTGAACGCCGGTTTGCGCTTCTCGACGAACGCCGACATTCCCTCCTTCTGATCCTCGGTCGCGAACAGCGAATGGAACAGGCGCCGCTCGAAGTGGACGCCTTCGGCGAGCGTCGTCTCATAGGCGCGGTTCACCGACTCCTTGGCCATCATGACCGCGGGCAACGAGAAGCCTGCAATGATGGTCGCGGCCTCGACAGCTTCGTCGAGTAGACGCTCGGCTCCCACCACGCGCGACACCAAGCCCGCACGCTCGGCTTCGGCTGCGTCCATCATTCGCGCCGTGAGGCACATGTCCATCGCTTTTGCCTTCGATACGGCGCGCGGCAGGCGCTGCGTGCCGCCCGCGCCCGGGATCACGCCGAGCTTTATTTCCGGCTGACCGAACTTCGCCGTGTCCGCCGCGATGACGATGTCGCACATCATGGCCAACTCGCACCCGCCGCCGAGCGCGAACCCCGCCACCGCAGCGATGATCGGCTTCCGAATGGACCGGATCGTCTCCCAATTTCGCGTGATGTAGTCGCCTTTGTAGACGTCCATATAGGAATACTTGGCCATCATGCCGATGTCCGCGCCCGCCGCGAAAGCCTTCTCACTGCCGGTCAGCACGATCGCACCGATGTCGTCGTCCGCGTCGAACGACTTCAGGGCCGCGCCGAGTTCGTCCATTAACGCATCGTTCAACGCGTTCAGCGCCTTGGGACGATTCAGCGTGATCAGTCCGACCCGCCCGCGTGTCTCGACCAGCAGATTCTCGTAAGTCATGCGCTCCTCCTAGCGATCCTCAGGTAAGTCCTAATGAAAAGACCTCTTGTCCGTCATCTCGATAATGCTAACATCACCAACCAACCGGTCGGTTAATTAATCGGCTGAACCGTCCTTCACTTCCGTTCTCGCGACCATGACACATCCGCTATTCACGAAGCATGAGGCGATGCTCGACAAAGCTCTCGCTGCCATCGAAACCCGCGGCTACTGGAGCCCGTTCGCCGAAATGCCCAGTCCCAAAGTGTACGGGGAAACCGCCAACGCGGACGGAGAAGCGACGTTCAAGGCGTACCTTGGCAAGACGTTCGAGCTGGACCAACCGTCGACGGGCGAAACCGTCGGCAAAGAGCAATCGCCTTTCGGCATCGCGCTCGATATTCGCTATCCGAAGGCGGACCCGGACGCGCTCATTCACGCCGCTGCGAAAGCGCAAGCCGAATGGCGCGCCGCCGGTTCGCAGGCGTGGGTCGGCGTGAGCCTCGAGATCCTGTCACGTCTGAATTGCGCGAGCTTCGAAATCGGCTACAGCGTGATGCACACCACCGGACAGGCTTTCATGATGGCCTTCCAGGCAGGCGGCCCGCACGCGCAGGACCGCGCGCTCGAGGCCGTGGTCTACGCCTGGGACCAGCTGCGCCGCATTCCTTCCGAAGCGCACTGGGAAAAGCCGCAGGGCAAGAATCCGCCGCTCGCCATGCAGAAGCGTTACACCGTCGTGCCTCGCGGCACGGGGCTCGTGCTCGGCTGCTGCACGTTTCCGACGTGGAATGGATACCCCGGTCTCTTCGCCGATCTTGCCACCGGAAACGCCGTCATCGTCAAACCCCACCCGGGCGCGATCCTGCCGCTGGCGATCACCGTCCGGATTGCCCGCGAGGTGCTTCGCGAAGCGGGCTTCGATCCCAACGTCGTCACGCTGCTCGCAACGGAGCCGAATGACGGCCCGCTTGTGCAGCAGCTCGCGGTTCGCCCCGAGATCAAAGTCATCGACTTCACCGGTAGCACGCAAAACGGCACCTGGCTTGAGCGCAATGCGCATCAGGCTCAGGTCTACACCGAGAAGGCGGGCGTCAACCAGATCGTCATCGATTCCGTCGACGACATGAAAGCCGCCGCCCGCAACATCGCGTTCTCGCTCGCGCTCTACTCCGGTCAAATGTGCACCGCGCCGCAGAACATCTACGTGCCGCGCGACGGCATCCGTACCGCCGACGGTCACTTGAGCTTCGACGATGTCGCGAAATCGCTCGCCGGCGCGGTCGAAAAGCTGACGTCCGATCCGGCGCGCGCCGTCGAGCTGATCGGCGCAATCCAGAACGAAGGCGTCGTCGCGCGCATTGCCGAGGCCCGCGCAATCGGCGAGGTTTTGCTCGATAGCCAGACGCTCGCCCATCCAGTCTTCCCCGACGCGCGCATTCATACGCCTCTCCTGCTCAAGATGGACGCCCGCTCCGACCAAGCGAAGTTCACGAAGGAATGGTTCGGCCCCATCTCGTTCGTCATCGCAACGGATTCGACCGCGCACTCCCTGGACCTCGCCGGTTCGATCGCTCAGGAGCACGGCGCGCTCACGTTGTCCGTCTACAGCACCGACGACGCCGTCATTCATTCCGCTCATGAGGCCGCGATACGCGGCGGCGTCGCGCTTTCGATCAATCTGACCGGTGGCGTGTTCGTCAATCAGTCGGCCGCGTTTTCGGACTTCCACGGCACCGGCGCCAACCCGGCCGCCAACGCCGCGCTCGCGGATGCCGCCTTCGTCGCGAATCGCTTCCGGGTTGTTCAGAGTCGGGTCCATGTTGCCCCGAAAGCAACGCCCGCGGAAGCTGGCCAAACGGCATAGGCGAAAACGACAACGCGCGAAAGCGTGCAATCGGCTTATGCCGTTCGGCCGAATGGAAAGCGGCGCGCAGCACGCCTAGTATCGGCGGGTGAGTGAGCAACGCAGCCGGCAGCTGTTCAAGGAGATGCCATGTCGGAGAAGTCTGTCCTGTACCACATCGACGGCGATACGCGCGTCGCAACTATCACGCTGAACCGCCCGGACAAGCTGAACAGTTTCACGCGCGAAATGCACGGCCATCTCAGCCACGCGCTCACGGAGGTAGAGGCCAGCAACGCGCGCGCGGTCGTCATCACGGGTGCCGGGCGCGGCTTCTGTGCGGGACAGGACTTGGCCGACCTCGACTTCACGCCCGGTTCGATGTCCGACCTCGGCGAGCTGATCGACGCGCACTTCAATCCGCTCGTGCGTCGCCTGCAGACGATGTCGCTGCCCGTCATCGCTGCTGTCAATGGCACCGCCGCCGGCGCGGGGGCGAATCTGGCGATGGCATGCGACCTCGTCATCGCCGCGCGCTCGGCGAGCTTCATCCAGGCATTCGTGAAGATCGGCCTTGTGCCCGATTCGGGCGGGACGTGGCTGCTGCCGCGCCGCGTCGGCGAAGCGCGTGCCCTCGCCCTCGCGCTCACCGGCGAGAAGTTGAGCGCGGAAAAGGCGGAAGCCTGGGGCATCGTGTGGCGGGTCGTCGAAGACAGCGAACTGCAGCAGGCAGCCGCGCAATTGGCGGCGCAGCTCGCGCAACAGCCGGCGCGAGCCGTGGCCGCGATCAAACAACTGGTGCGTGCGAGCGCGAACAACACGTTCGATGCTCAGCTCGATCTCGAACGCGACATTCAGCGCGAACTCGGCGCATCGCCCGACTATATCGAGGGCGTCGCCGCGTTCAAGGAGAAGCGCGCGCCGCACTTCGAAGGCCTGTAAGACCATTTATTGGAGAGACTTGTGACGCCTCAACAGCTGGCGGAAGCCACCGCCAAGGCCATGTACGAAGCGGACGCCTGCTCGCGCGCGCTCGGTATCGAGTTGATCGAAGTGCGCCCGGGCTATGCCCGCCTGCAGATGAACGTCCGTCCTGACTTTCTCAACGGTCACGCGATCTGCCACGGCGGTCTGATCTTCACGCTCGCGGATTCCGCGTTCGCCTTCGCGTGCAATTCGTACAACGTCAGCACGGTCGCGGCGGGCTGCTCGATCGAGTTTTTGCGGCCCGTGCAAGGCGGCGACCGGCTGACTGCGGAGGCGGTCGAACAGACGTTGAGCGGACGCGCGGGCATCTACGACATCCGCGTGACCAACCGCGACAGCGAAACGGTGGCGATGTTTCGCGGCAAGTCGGCGCAAATCAAGGGAACTGTGATTCCCGTCTGACGGGCCGTCCAGCGCACCACGACAGCGAGCATGAAGGAGACACTGATGACCACAGCATTGCCGCTCGATCCGATCGAAAAGGCGAGCCGCGACGAACTCGTCGCGTTGCAACTGCAACGCCTGAAATGGACGCTGAAGCACGCCTACGAGAACTCGCCGGTCTACCGGAGCAAGTTCGACGAAGCGGGCGTGCATCCCGACGAAGTGCAGTCACTCGCCGATCTCGCGCGCTTTCCGTTCACGACCAAGAAAGACTTGCGCGACAACTATCCGTTCGGCATGTTCGCCGTGCCGCAAGAGCGGGTTGCGCGCATTCACGCGTCGTCGGGAACCACGGGCAAGCCGACGGTCGTCGGCTACACGGCGAAAGATATCGACACGTGGGCGGATCTCGTCGCGCGTTCGATTCGCGCAGCGGGCGCGCGGCGCGGCGACAAGGTACACGTGAGCTACGGCTACGGCCTCTTCACCGGCGGGCTCGGCGCGCATTACGGCGCCGAACGCGCGGGGCTCACCGTTATTCCGTTCGGCGGCGGGCAAACCGAGAAGCAGGTGCAACTGATTCAGGACTTCCGGCCCGACATCATCATGGTCACGCCGAGCTACATGCTGTCCATCGCAGACGAGCTCGAGCGGCAAGGCTTCGATCCGTCGAACTCGTCACTGCGAATCGGCATCTTCGGGGCGGAACCGTGGACGAACGACATGCGTCGTGCCATCGAGCAACGCATGGGTATCGATGCCGTGGACATTTACGGATTGTCGGAGGTCATGGGACCGGGCGTCGCGTCCGAGTGCGCCGAGACCAAGGACGGCCCGACGATCTGGGAAGATCACTTCTATCCCGAGATCATCGATCCCGAAACGGGCGAAGTCCTGCCCGACGGCGAATTCGGCGAACTCGTGTTCACATCGCTCACGAAGGAAGCGTTGCCGATCATCCGCTATCGCACACGCGATCTGACACGCCTTCTGCCGGGCACTGCGCGGACGATGCGCCGCATGGAGAAGATCACCGGCCGCTCAGACGACATGATGATCGTGCGTGGCGTCAACGTGTTCCCGACGCAGATCGAGGAATTGCTGCTGAAGCGTCCGGTGCTCGCGCCGCATTATCAGATCGTGCTGACGAAGGACGGCCCGCTCGACGTTCTCACGCTCAACTGCGAGCCGTGTCCGGAATCGGCGCCGGATCTGGCCGCGCTGGCAAGCGCAAAGACCGCGCTTGCCTACGACATCAAGGCGCTCATCGGCGTGAGCGCGGTCGTGAACGTCCTTGCGGTCAACGGCATAGAGCGGTCGGTCGGCAAGGCGCGGCGCGTGGTGGACAAGCGCAAGTTAGGCGCGTAAGCGTCCCTGCGCTCAGGAGTTCGGCATTAGCAGCCACATCCGGCCGCCTTGCTTCATGCGACCGGCGAGATCGCCGGCGTCGTCGCCGAGGCCCCAAAAATAATCGGCGCGCACGCCGCCCTTGATCGCCGTGCCGGTGTCCTGCGCGAAGACCAGGCGGTTCATCGGCTGGTTGCTGAGCGGCCGCGTGGTCTGCAGGAACACGGGCGTGCCGAGCGGAATGGCGGACGGATCGACCGCGATCGAACGTTCGGGCGTGAGCGGTACGCCGAGCGCGCCGACGGGACCATCGCCGAGACTCGCGCTCATCACGTCGTTCGCGGGCATCTCGCGGAAGAACACGAAGCGCGGGTTCACGTCGAGCAGCGCATCGACGCGCGCCGGGTTCGCCTTCGCCCACGCCTTGATGCCCTGCATCGTCGCCTGCGCGGGCGTGAGTTCGCCGCGATCGAGCAATTCCTTGCCGATGGATCGGTACGGCTGGTTATTCGTCCCGCCGAAACCCACACGCATAACGCTGCCGTCTTCCATCACGATGCGCCCCGACCCCTGCACTTGCAGGAAGAACGCTTCGATGGGGTCGTCGACCCACACGAGCTCGTTGCCGTTCAGCACGCCGGAGCGTTCGAGTTGCGCGCGCGCCGGCAGCGCGGAACCCGGCTTGTACCGATACGGCCAGCGATACAACGCGTACTGATAAGCACCGTGGCGCGTGCGCGAGCCGCGCAGCAACGGCTCGTAATAGCCGGTCACCAGGCCGTCGACGGTCCCGTCGGTATTGGCAAGCTGGAACGGCGTGAAATACGCTTCGAAGAAACTGCGCGCCGCCGACATGTCCAGATCGTCGAGGCTTTGTGCCGCCGCGCATGCCTTCTGCCATCCGGGCTGACGCGCGAGCCGGCTGCAGTTCTGCCGGAGCGCAGCCGTCGCGCCGATCAGGCTATCGTCCTGCCAGCCCGGAACCTGCTGCCAGCTGACCGCGGTCAGTCGCGAGGACGCGCGCTGGCCCGTGGTGATGGGCGGGCCGCCCGCCGTGCTCGGCCCCGGCTTCACGTAACTGCCGCCGCCGCACGAGGCGAGCAGCACGGCCGTTGCAATCGACGCGGCCCAGGCCGCTCCTCGCGCGGCGCGTGGCGCTAACCGCATACAATGCTCGTTCTTGATGGGAACCGCCATGTCTGATCTGTTCGACGAATATCCAATGCTGATCTTCGCGCTCGAGGCGCTCGTGGCGCTCGGGCTCTTGATTTTCATCGTCGCGTGGACGGCTTCGGGCAAAAAGAAACACCAGAACCGCGCGAACGATTCGGCCAAACGCCGCTAGTCTGCGCTTGGCCGCTGCCTGCGCGCTCAGTGCAGCGTGCGCGGCACGTGCAACGCGAATTCCGCGATGGGCGCTTCGAAGCGTTCGCCGTCGTCCGCCACGCAGAAATACTCGCCGCGCATGGTGCCCACCGGCGTCGCGATCACAGCCCAGCTCGTATATTCGAATTGCTCGCCCGGCGCAAGCAACGGCTGCTGGCCGACCACGCCCAGTCCCTTCACTTCCTGCACCTGATTGTCGCTGTCCGTGATGATCCAGTGGCGCGAAATCAACTGAGCCGTCACCTGGCCCGTATTGCGGATCGTCAACGTGTAGGCGAACGCGTATTGGCGGCTGTCCGGGTCGGACTGCTCGGGCATATATCGCGTCTCGACGGACACGGTGAATTCGTACTGGCTCATCGTCGTTCCAATTCAATTCAACGCTGCGCTGCGCAAAAACAGCGCGCGGGTGCGCCGCTACTGGTCAGGCATTCTGCTTGATGCAGCCCGCGCCCGCAACACGGAGCAGGCCTCGCGGGCGTTTTCCGCGCCGTCAAGCTGACCGTCCGGCCGACTTACGCTAAAGACAACGCGGGTTAGAATTGCGCTTCAGACCGTCGGCTGCACGCTCGGCCGCGCGAATCGAGTCTCGTGGTCCCTGCGGCCCCAAACCGGATACGTCCATGGCGCAATTTCACATCGCTCCCAGCATCCTTTCCGCCGACTTTTCCCGGCTCGGCGAGGAAGTCCGCAACGTCGTGGCCGCGGGAGCCGACTGGATTCATTTCGACGTGATGGACAACCATTACGTGCCGAATCTCACGATTGGCCCGATGGTGTGCGAAGCCATTCGCCCGCACACGGAAGTGCCTATCGACGTGCATCTGATGGTGCGGCCGGTGGATCGCATCGTGCCCGATTTCGCGAAAGCCGGCGCGAATGTGATCAGCTTTCACCCGGAAGGTTCGGATCACATCGACCGCACGCTTTCGCTCATTCGCGATCACGGCTGCAAGGCCGGTCTCGTCTTCAATCCCGCAACGCCGCTCAATTATCTCGATCACGTGATGGACCGGCTCGATCTCGTGCTGATCATGTCGGTGAATCCGGGCTTCGGCGGGCAGTCGTTCATTCCGGAAGCACTCAACAAGCTGCGGGAGGCGCGCGCGCGCATCGACGCCTACCGCGAGCGCACGGGCCGCGAGATTCATCTGGAGATCGACGGCGGCGTGAAAGTGGACAACATCGCGGAAATTGCAGCGGCCGGGGCGGACACGTTCGTCGCGGGGTCGGCCATTTTCGGCAAGCACGACTACAAGCAGGTCATCGACGCCATGCGCGCCGAACTGGCAAAATCGGGAGCGCAGCAATGAGCGACGTCATCGCGCCGCCGCCGGCGTTCACGAACCGCCCTATCCGCGCCGCGATCATCGACCTCGACGGCACGATGGTCGACACCGCAGACGACTTCGTCGCCGCGCTCAACGGCATGCTCACGCGCGTGGGCATCGACCAGCCCGCCACGCGGGAGGAAGTCGTCGGCTACATCGGCAAAGGTTCGGAAAACCTGATCCGCAGCGTGCTCGGCGCGCGCCTGCCGCACCCGCAGGCCACCGCTCAGTTCGACGACGCCCTGGCCACGTATCAGAGCGAATACGCGAAGATCAACGGCAAGCATTCGACGCTCTTTCCCGAAGTCGAGGCAGGGCTCGAAGCCATGCGCGAGCTCGGCATTGCCCTCGCGTGCGTCACCAACAAGCCGCATCGCTTCGCGGTGGAATTGCTGTCGCACTTCGGCATCGCGCAATACTTCAAGGTCATTCTCGGCGGCGATTCCGTGCCGTTGAAGAAACCGGATCCGCTGCCGATGCTCACCGCATGCGAGCGGCTGGACGTGCTGCCGCGCGAGACGGTGGCCGTCGGCGATTCCGAGAACGACGCGCTCGCGGGCCGCGCCGCCGGTATGGCGACGCTCACGGTGCCCTACGGTTACAACCATGGGAAAGCCGTGCAATCGGTGAAATCCGATGGTATAGTTTCCTCGCTGCGCGCAGCCGCTTCGGCAATTGCCGCCACGCTTGCGCCGCCGAATACCACACTGACTGAATAGTCCATCTCTCATGTTTCTCAACAGAAAACGGAGTCTGAGCAGCATCGACCGGGGAGCCTGGCCCTGGCGTCGCTGGTCGCGCTAACCTCGCCCGAGGTACGCTGAAGTGACGTTGCGTTCCGCTTCACTCGCTTCAGCAACCGTTTTTTGTTTCGCTGCGCATTCCCGCGCCGTTTCCGTTGATTGGTCGTACGTCGGTCGTATATCGAGCGTTGCTTCGGCGCGCGCCGTCTAGCGTTGCGCGCGGCATGTGCCGTACGCGCAGGCCACCCACGTGACATCGAACTCGTTCGATGCCGCGCGGCCAAGCCGCATCGACCGACAATCCGGCAAACGAGCCGCTCGCAGCGCCGTAAGCATCCCCTTTGACGCGCCCTGACATAACGAACGCGTCGCTCAAGGACCGCAAGATGACCGAACTCGAATTCCAATCGCTGGCGAACGAAGGCTACAACCGTATTCCGCTGATCGCCGAAGCCCTCGCCGACCTCGAAACGCCGCTCTCGCTCTACCTCAAGCTTGCCCAAAGCGAGCGCAATGGCGCGAACTCTTTCCTGCTGGAATCGGTTGTCGGCGGCGAGCGGTTCGGGCGTTATTCGTTCATCGGCTTGCCGGCCCACACGACGGTGCGCGTGCAGAACGGCGTGTCGCAAGTGGTCACGGACGGCACGGTCACCGAGACCGACGAAGGCGATCCGCTCGCGTTCATCGAACGCTTCCAGAAACGCTTCAAAGTCGCCTTGCGCCCCGGGCTGCCGCGCTTCTGCGGCGGTCTCGCCGGATACTTCGGTTACGACGCGGTCCGCTACATCGAAAAGAAGCTCGCCGACACGGCCCCGCGCGACGACCTCAATCTGCCCGACATCCAGTTGCTGCTGACTGAGGAAGTCGCGGTCATCGACAATCTCGCGGGCAAGCTCTACCTCATCGTCTATGCCGACCCGACGAAGCCCGAAGCGTATGCAAAGGCGAAGCACCGTCTGCGCGAGTTGCGCGGCCGTCTGCGCGCGACGGTTCAGCCGCCGGTGACATCGGCGAGCGTGCGTACGGAGACGTATCGCGAGTTCGCGAAAGAGGACTATCTCAAGGCCGTGCGGCGCGCGAAGGAGTACATCGCGGCGGGCGAACTCATGCAGGTGCAAGTCGGCCAGCGTCTGATCAAGCCGTTCCGCGACAATCCGCTTTCGCTGTATCGCGCGTTGCGGTCGCTGAATCCGTCGCCGTACATGTACTACTACAACTTCGGCGGCGACGTTCACGTGGTCGGCGCATCGCCCGAAATTCTCGTGCGTCAGGAAAAGCGCGCCGAGGACCGTATCGTCACCATTCGCCCGCTCGCCGGCACGCGGCCGCGCGGCAACACGCCCGAGCGCGACGCCGAACTCGCCACCGAACTGCTGAACGATCCGAAGGAGATCGCCGAGCACGTCATGCTGATCGACCTCGCGCGTAACGACGTGGGCCGTATCGCCGAGACGGGCTCGGTCGCGGTGACGGACAAGATGGTCATCGAGAAATACTCGCACGTGCAGCATATCGTGAGCTCGGTCGAAGGCCGGCTCAAGCCGGACATGAACAACTTCGACGTGCTGCGCGCGACCTTTCCCGCCGGCACGCTTTCGGGCGCGCCGAAGGTCCGCGCGATGGAATTGATCGACGAACTCGAGCCCGTGAAGCGCGGGCTGTATGGCGGCGCCGTCGGCTATCTGTCGTTCAGCGGCGAGATGGATCTGGCCATCGCGATTCGCACAGGTCTCATCCACAAAGGAAATCTGTACGTGCAGGCGGCGGCGGGCGTCGTCGCGGACAGCGTGCCCGAATCCGAATGGCAAGAGACGGAGAACAAGGCGCGCGCCGTATTGCGCGCGGCCGAGCAAGTGCAAGACGGCCTCGACAGCGACTTCTGAGGAGACAAGACCATGCTGCTGATGATCGACAACTACGATTCGTTCACCTATAACCTGGTCCAGTACTTCGGCGAGCTCGGCGAGGACGTGCGCACGTATCGCAACGACGAAATCACGCTCGACCAGATCGCGGAACTGCAACCCGAGCGCATCTGTCTCTCGCCCGGGCCGAGCAATCCGCAGCACGCGGGCATCACGCTCGACGTGCTGCGCGAATTCTCCGGCAAGCTGCCGATTCTCGGCGTCTGCCTCGGCCATCAGGCAATCGGCGAGGCGTTCGGCGGGCGTGTCGTGCGCGCGCAGACCATCATGCACGGCAAGGTGAGCCAGATCGAGACGGACTGCAAGGGCGTCTTCTCCGATCTTCCGAAGCACTTCAACGTCACGCGCTATCACTCGCTCGCCATCGAGCGCGAGTCGTTGCCGGACTGCCTCGAAGTGTCGGCGTGGACGGCGGACGGCGAAATCATGGGCGTGCGCCACAAGGAACTCGCCGTGGAAGGCGTGCAGTTCCATCCGGAATCCATTCTTTCCGAGCACGGCCACGCGCTGCTCGAAAACTTCGTGAAGAACACGGCGTCCGGCAAGCGGGCTTAAGAACATGACGATCACTGCACAAGAAGCCCTGCAACGCACCATCGAGCACCGCGAAATCTTTCACGACGAAATGCTGCATCTCATGCGCCAGATCATGCGCGCGGAGATGTCGCCCGTGATGGCCGCCGCGATCATCACCGGCTTGCGCGTGAAGAAGGAAACCATCGGCGAGATCGCGGCGGCGGCGACCGTCATGCGCGAATTCGCCAATCACGTCGACGTGGCGGACAACTCCAATTTCGTCGATATCGTCGGCACGGGTGGCGACGGCTCGCACACTTTCAACATCTCCACGGCGTCGATGTTCGTCACGGCAGCAGCCGGCGCGAAAGTCGCAAAGCACGGCAATCGCGGCGTGTCGAGCAAATCGGGCAGCGCGGACGTGCTCGAAGCACTCGGCGTCAACATCGACCTCACGCCGGAGCAAGTGGCCGCCTCCATCGCCGAAACGGGCATGGGCTTCATGTTCGCGCCGAATCATCATCCGGCTATGAAGAACATCGCGGCCGTGCGGCGCGAACTCGGCGTGCGAACCATCTTCAATATTCTCGGGCCGCTCACGAATCCGGCGAGCGCGCCGAACCAGCTTCAGGGCGTGTTCCACGAAGACCTCGTCGGCATTCAGGTTCGCGTGATGCAGCGGCTGGGCGCGAAACACGTGCTCGTCGTGCACGGCAAGGACGGCATGGATGAAGTCTCGCTCGGCGCGGCGACGAAAGTTGGCGAACTGAGGCACGGCGAAGTGCGCGAGTACGAGATTCATCCGGAAGACTTCGGCTTGCAGATGGTCTCGAACCGATCGCTCAAAGTGCAGGACGCGCAGGAGTCGAAGGCCATGCTGCTCGGCGCGCTGAACAACAAGGCGGGCGTCGCGCGCGAGATCGTCATACTGAACGCGGGCGCGGCGCTCTATGCCGCCGACAGGTGCGATTCGATCGCCGACGGCATGGCCGCCGCGCGCGAAACCATCGAAAGCGGCGCGGCGCGCGAGAAGGTCGAGGCCTTGGTACGCTTCACGCAGCAATTCACGAAATAACGGAACCCATCATGAGCGACATTCTCGATCGCATCATCGCGGTCAAGCGCGAGGAAGTTCGCGCCGCCGAACAGAGCGCGCCGCTCGAAGAGCTGAAGCTCGAAGCGAGCGCGCGTGACCTGCGCGATTTCGTCGGCGCATTGCGCGCGAAGCACGCCGCCGGACAAGCCGCGGTGATCGCCGAGGTGAAGAAGGCGAGCCCGTCGAAAGGCGTGATACGCGAGGACTTCGTGCCCGCCGACATCGCGCGTTCGTACGAAAAAGGCGGTGCCGCGTGCCTGTCCGTGCTCACCGACGTGCAGTTCTTCAAAGGCAGCGTCGCGTATCTGGAAGAAGCGCGCGCCGCGTGCAGCCTGCCGGTGCTGCGCAAGGACTTCATCGTCGATCCTTACCAGGTGATCGAAGCCCGCGCGATGGGCGCGGACTGCATCTTGCTGATCGCAGCAGCACTGGAACTCTCGCAGATGCAGGACCTGGAAGCGTACGCGCATTCGCTCGGTCTCGCCGTGCTCGTCGAAGTCCACGACACCGACGAACTGCGCGACGCGCTCACGCTCAAGACGCCGCTCATCGGCATCAACAATCGCAACCTGCGCACGTTCCAGACGACGATCGACACGACCATCGGCATGCTCGAATCCATGCCGGACGACCGTATCGTGGTGACGGAATCGGGCATTCTCTCGCGTCTCGACGTCGAGCGGCTGCGCGCGATGCGCGTGGACACCTTCCTCGTCGGCGAGGCGTTCATGCGCGCCGACGACCCGGGCGCTGAACTCGCCCGCATGTTCTTTTAACCGGACTGCATCGTGGCAATGGAACGCGAAATCAAGCTGGCGCTGCCGCCGTCGCAGCATGACGACGTGGCGCGTTTCTTCGACCAACGCGCCGGCGCGGGCAGGCCGTTCGATCTGGGCAACGTGTATTTCGACACGCCTCAGCTCGCGCTCGCCGAGGCCAAGGCCGCGCTGCGCCTGCGCCGCGCGCCGGACGAATGGCTGCAGACGTACAAGACGCTCGGCGAATCGCGCGCGGGCATGCACAGCCGCCACGAGTGGGAAATGCCGGTGAAAGGCGAGGCGCTCGAAATCGACGCGCTGCTCGCCGCCTGCGACGACGAAGCCGCCCGCGAGGCGCTCAAAGCCGCCGCGCCGGAGCTGGTCGCGCTGTTTCGCACGGACTACCGGCGCATCGTGTGGGACGTCGAGCATGAGGGCGCGCAGATCGAAGTGGCGCTCGACCTCGGCGAAGTGACGGCGGATGTCGACGGCGAAACACGTCGCGCGGAAATCAGTGAACTGGAATTCGAGTTGAAGTCGGGTAACGAACACGCGCTGGAAACGCTCTCCGCCGAAGTGCGCGGCGCGTTTCCGGAACTCGTTCCCGAAGATCTGAGCAAGGCGCAGCGCGGCTACCGGCTGCGCGAGCAGCCACAAAGCGGTATTCAAGACGCCGAAGCATGAATCGCCAGCCTTCCCTGTTTGCCGAGCCGGAAGGCGCGATGGACGCACCCGCGTTCACCACGCTCGAAAGCCAGTTCGACGCGCTGCCCGCCGATTGGCGGCGGCATTTGATGCCGTTCATCGAAAGCCCGCGCTATGCGACGCTCTGCGCGTTCGTGGATGCGGAGCGCGCCGCCGGCAAGACCGTCTATCCCGCCGACGTTTTTCGCGCGCTGCGTCTGACGCACCCCGGCGACGTCAAGGTCATCATTCTCGGCCAGGACCCGTATCACGGGGAAGACAAGGGCGCGCCGCAAGCGCACGGCCTCGCGTTTTCGGTGCCCGCGCCGGTGCGGCCGCCGCCGTCGCTGCGCAATATCTTCAAGGAGATTCAGGCGAGTCTCGGGTTCGCGGCGCCGTCGCATGGTTGTCTCGATGCCTGGGCGAAGCAAGGCGTGCTGCTTCTGAACACGTCGCTCACGGTCGAGCGCGATAAGGCGGGCAGTCACGCCAAGCGCGGCTGGGAGCAATGCACCGACACGCTCATCCACGAGATGGCGCTGCGGCACGACGGACTCGTGTTCATGTTGTGGGGCGCGCACGCGCAGGCCAAGCGCGGGTTGATCGAGGGCACCGGCAAGGCGCACTGCGTGCTGGAAGCGCCGCATCCGTCGCCGCTCTCCGCGCATCGCGGGTTTCTCGGCTGCGGGCATTTCGCGCGGGCGAACGCGTATCTCGTCGAACACGGACGAGCGCCGATCGACTGGCGCTTGCCGCCTGCATAAAAAAGCCCGCTGCGTCGAACGACGCAGCGGGCTTTGACTATCGGCGGCTCTAGAAGCCGCTTACAGCGCCGCGATCGCCTCGCGCGCTTGCGCCAGCGCCGTGCCGGCCACGTCCGCGCCCATGTTCAGGCCTTCGGCGTAGATGAAGTTGACATCCGTCATGCCGAGGAAGCCGAGGAACGACTTCAGATACGGCGTCTGCGAGTCATGCGGCGTGCCGACATACTTGCCGCCGCGCGCCGATACCACGAACACCTTCTTGCCCTTCACGAGACCTTCCGGACCGTTCGCCGTGTAGCGGAACGTGATGCCGGCCCGCGCGATCTGGTCGAAGTACGCCTTCAGTTGCGACGAAATGCCGAAGTTGTACAGCGGCGCCGCGATCACGACGATATCCGCCGCCTGCAGTTCTTCGATCAGCGCGATGCTCTTCGCGTCGATGGCGGCCTGCTCGGGCGTGCGCTTGTCGGCGGGCGTGAAGAACGCGCCTAGCGTGGCGTCGTCGAGGTGCGGCAGGTTGTCGGCGAGCAGATTGCGCACAACGATCTTCGCGCCCGGATTGCTTTGTTGCAGTTTCGCGGTGAGTTCGTCGGCGAGCAGCGTCGACTGAGCGCCTTGCGAACGCGCGGCGGAATTGATTTGCAGAATCGTCGTCATGATGGCTTCCTTCCTGAGTGGGGAGCGGGCGGCAACTGCGCCCGCGTTAGGAAGCATTCTTCAATTTTCGACGTTCGGGAAAAAGCGGCGCGGCCGTGAAGGATCGTTGCATCGGTAGAACAATCCTCCGACGTGCGCCGCCTCTTTCGTTCAGCCTTTCAGCCAGCGCTCGCGCCACTGCTTCGACGGACCGCGGCCGTCCATCGCGGTCAGCACATAGCGCGACACTTCCGGCGCGTCGAGCCTGACTTCAGTGCGACGCAGTTCGTCGCGGCGGAACGTGTGCACCTCGATTCTCGCGCCCGGCAGATAGCGCGACAGCAGCGCGTCCAGATTCGACCCGGTGACGCGCAGGCCGTCAATGGCCACCAGCACGTCGCCTGCCGACAGTCCCGCCTTCTGCGCCGCGCCGCCGTCATGAACGACCGCGAGCGTGCATTCCGCGCCGCCGCGCACCCGCGCCCCGAGCGACGGCTTGCCGGCCGTGCCGTTGGTCGGCATGTCGGGCGCGAGCGCGATACCGAACGGGTCGAGCAGCGCATCGAGCGGCAGATCGCGCGTGCCGCGCACGCCATCGCGAAAGAGCGCGCGCAGGTCCGCGCCGGTTGCCTCCGCAAACAGCGCCTCGACGTCTTCCTCGCGGATGCCGCGCGGCTTGCCGTTGTAGAAGTCGCGGCCGTATCGCTGCCAGAGCAGCCGCATCACGTCATCGAGCGACTTGCGGTTCTCGGTCTGCGCGCGAATCGACAAGTCGAACGCCAGCGCGACCAGCGATCCCTTCTGGTAATAGCTGACGATGGCGTTGGCCGCATTTTCGTCGGCGCGATAGTACTTGACCCATGCATCGAACGAACTCTGCGCGACCGATTGCTTGAGCCGCCCGCTGCCCCGCAGCACGCCGCCGATGGTCTTGCCGAGCAGCGAGAAATAATCGCCCGCGCCGATGAGACCGCTGCGCACGAGCATCAGATCGTCGTAATACGACGTGAAGCCCTCGAAAAGCCAAAGCAGCGACGTGTAATTCTCCTGCGACAAGTCGTACGGCGCGAACGCCGCCGGCTTGATGCGCTTCACGTTCCACGTATGGAAGTACTCGTGGCTGCACAAGCCCAGATACGTGCGATAGCCGTCCGTCATTTCCGGGCGGCCCTGCACCGGAAGGTCGGTGCGATTGCAGATCAGCGCCGTCGATGCCCGGTGCTCCAGCCCGCCATAACCATCGCTGACGGCGACGGTCATGAACACGTAGCGGTCCATCGGCGCTTTCTTCGTGCGCGGCTCGAAGAGCGCGATCTGCGCTTCGCACACGCGCTTCAGGTCCGCCGCGAGCCGCTGCATGTCCAGCGCGACGACGCGCCCCGCGATCACGATGTCGTGCTTCACGCCGTGCGCGGTGAAGTTGCCGAGCGCGAATTCGCCGAGCGTGACGGGATGGTCGATCAGTTCGTCGTAGTTCGCCGCTTCGTAGCTGCCGAAGCCGTAGCGCTTCGTTCCGCGAGATTCGGCGAGCGCCGTCGCGACGCGCCAGTTACGGTGCGCGCCGCCGGGCGGCGGCTGAATATCGACGACGCACGGCGCGCTCGATTGCCCTTCCACCGCGAGAAAGACGCTGGTGCCGTTGAAGAATCCGACGGTATCGTCCAAATGCGCGGCGCGCACCGACATGTCCCACGCATAGACTTCGTAGCGCAGCGTGATCGGGCCGTCGACTGGCGCGGCTCGCCACGCGTGCTTGTCCGTCTTTTCGATGGCGACGCGCCGGCCGGCCGCGTTGAACGCCTGCAGCGTCACGATATTGCGGGCGAATTCGCGGATCATGTAGCTGCCGGGAATCCACACCGGCAGCAGGAACCGCTGTCCAGCCGGATCGGGCTGCGCGACGGTGAGCGTCACTTCGAACAGATGCGCCGCCGGGTTCTTCGGAACGATGCTGTAGCGCACCGGTTGCGTGAGCGGAGTCATTGCCATAGTCGTCCTTGTTCTTGTTCTGAGCGTTGCTTCATTGCGCCGGATGCGCAATGGCGAGCCGTAAAACGAAAGGAGGCGCCCTCACGCCTCCTCTTGCCAGATCGGGCCGCGATCAGTGCGCGGCCGAGATTTCCTTTTCCAGCCGGTCGGCGGGCACCGCGCCCGGCAGACGGCGGCCGTCCGCGAGAAACACCGTCGGCGTGCCGGAGACGTTCATCGCGTGGCCGAGCTTCAGGTTCTTGTCGATCGCGGCGGTGTCGCACGTGCCGGCGGTGGTCGGCGGCTTGCGGTCGAGCATCCAGCTTTCCCAGCTCATCGCGCGATCTTTCGAGCACCAGATCGACTTCGACTTCTCGGTCGAATCCGGCGACAGCACCGGATACAGAAACGTGTACACGGTCACGTTGTCGATGGACTTCAGCGACGATTCGAGCTGCTTGCAATACGGACAGTTCGGATCCGAAAACACCGCGATCTTGCGGCTGCCGTTGCCTTTGACGACCTTCACCGCGTTCTCAAACGGCAGCTTCGCGAAGTCGATCTTGTTGGTCTCGGAAAGCCGCGCTTCGGTCAGATTCTTGTTGCTGCGCGTGTCGACGAGATCGCCGACCATCACGTAGTTGCCGGTCGCGTCGCTATAGACGATCTGCGTGCCGAGGTTCACTTCGTAGAGCCCCGGAATCGGCGTCTTGTCGATGCTCTTGATGGTCGCTTCGCCCATGCGCGCTTCGAGCGTCGATTTGAGCTTGTCGGTGGTTTGATCGGCCTGCGCCGAGCAGCCGAGGCCGAGCGTCGCGGCGAGCGTGGCTGCCGCGGCGAGAGCAAGGCGAAGAGTTGTTTTCATGCCGTTTCCCGATGATGGGGCGACGCGTAACGACCGCGCCCGCCTTGATGTTGTGAGTTGAACCGTTGAACTCGACGCGTCACCCGAGCGCCGCCGAGACGAGCCAGCGCTTGGCGAGCGGCTGGGCGCCGACGAGCGCCATGCCGGTATTGCGAATCGCCTGCGCGAACGTGCCCGGCGCGGAAAACAGGCGCTGCATGCCGTCCGTCACGATCGTCAGCTTCTGTATGTCTTCGCGGCGCGCGCGCTCGTAGCGGCGCAGCAGAATCGGGTCGCCGAGATCGCGGAAGGCTTCCTTGTTCGCGATGACATCGGCGAGCGTGGCGACATCGCGCAGGCCGAGATTCATGCCCTGCCCGCACAGCGGATGAATGAGATGCGCGGCATCGCCGACGAGCGCCACGCGCGGCGCGACGAGCCGGTCCACCGTCTGCAGCCCGAGCGGAAAGCCCTGCGCGGGCGTCACGCATTCGAGCGCGCCGAGCGTGTTTTGCGTAGCCGCTTCGACTTGCGCGGCCAGTTGCGCCGGATCGAGCGCGAGCAGTTCGTCCGCGTGCTCCGTGCGCGCGGACCAGACGAGCGACACATGATCGCCCGGAAGCGGCAACAGCGCGATGATTTCGGTATCGCGGAACCATTGATATGCGGTTTCGCCGTGCGGCCGCTCGGACTTGAAGTTCGCGACGACGCCCGTTTGACCGTAATCGCGGCGATGCATCTTCGCGCCCATTTGCGCGCGCACCCACGAATGCGCGCCGTCCGCGCCGACGATCAGGTCCGTTTCCAGCGTTTCGCCGCTCGACAGCGTGACGTGCGCGGCGTCGTCGTCGATCGTCATGCCCTGCGCGCGCGCCTCGAACCACGAAAGGCTCGGCTGGAAGCGCAAGGCGGCGTCGAGCGCCTGTTCGATCAACGTCGATTCGACGATCCACGCGAGTTGCGGCACCGAAGCCTGAAACGCCGAGAAGTGCAGTTCGGCGTGCGTGTCGCCGAACACGCGCATGTCGAACACCGGGCCGAGCCGCGAGCGATCGAGCGCCTGCCACACGCGCAGTCGTTCGAGCAGCGTCTCCGAACTGGACGACAACGCGTAGATGCGCGAATCGAAGACGGCGCCGGGCGGCAGACCGGCTGCGGGCGGCGCAAGCAGCGCGACGCGCCGGCCGGACTGGGCGAGCGCGAGCGCGGCGGTCTTGCCGACAAGCCCGCCACCGACGACGACCGCGTGAAAGGTCAAGGGATGCGAAGTCATGCGGGCATTATAGCTGCGAGGGTTGCGCGGGTTTTGGCGCTTGCTCAAAGGACGAGTCGGCGGAAACGCCGGCCCGGCCCGGCGGTACAATAGCGGTTTGTCCGGCCGCCCGAGCGGCCGCTGCGCTGGCGGACCCTCTTGTCGCCGCCCGGCGCGCATCGTTTGACGAACCCCGCGCGGCGAAGCGCCGTCTCACCAGTTCGAAGGATTCCATGAGCCTCCAATGCGGCATCGTCGGCTTGCCTAACGTCGGCAAGTCCACGCTTTTCAATGCACTGACCAAGGCGGGGATTGCCGCCGAGAACTATCCGTTCTGCACCATCGAGCCGAACGTCGGCGTCGTCGAAGTGCCGGACGCGCGCCTTCAGGCGCTCGCCGAGATCGTGAAACCCGAGCGCATCCTGCCGGCTGTCGTCGAGTTCGTCGATATCGCGGGTCTCGTCGCGGGCGCGAGCAAGGGCGAAGGCCTCGGCAACCAGTTTCTGGCGAACATCCGCGAAACGGATGCGATCACGCACGTCGTGCGCTGCTTCGAAGACGAAAACGTGATTCACGTCGCGGGCAAGGTCGATCCGCTCGCGGACATCGAAGTCATCGACACGGAACTCGCGCTCGCCGACCTCGCCACAGTCGAGAAGGCGCTCACGCGTTATTCGAAAGCGGCGAAATCGGGCAACGACAAGGAAGCGGCGAAACTCGTCGCGGTGCTCGACAAAGTGCGCGCGCAGCTCGATCAGGCGAAGCCGGTGCGGGCGCTTTCGCTGACCGACGAGGAGCAGGCGCTCATCAAGCCGTTCTGCCTCATCACGTCCAAGCCGACGATGTACGTCGCGAACGTGAAGGAAGACGGCTTCGAGAACAATCCGTACCTCGACGCCGTGCGCAAGCACGCGGAAGCCGAGGGCGCGCCGGTGGTCGCGGTGTGCGCGGCGATCGAAGCAGAAATCGCCGATCTGGACGATGCCGACAAACAGGATTTCCTCGCCGACATGGGCATGGACGAGCCGGGGCTGAACCGTGTCATCCGCGCGGGCTTCAAACTGCTCGGCTTGCAGACGTACTTCACGGCCGGCGTGAAGGAAGTCCGCGCGTGGACGATTCACATCGGCGATACGGCGCCCCAGGCGGCCGGCGCCATCCACACAGATTTCGAGCGCGGCTTCATCCGTGCGCAGACCATCTCGTTCGATGACTACGTCGCGTTCAAGGGCGAGCAAGGCGCGAAGGAAGCCGGGAAAATGCGCGCGGAAGGGAAGGAATATGTCGTGCAGGACGGGGATGTGATGAATTTCTTGTTCAACGTCTGAGCGTCAAAAGTCGTCACAACGGCTTGATTCGAAAAGCGGAGTGCCTGAAAAATGGCGCTCCGCTTTTTTCATGGGCGGACGGCGGCGAAGACCGCCGAAGACCACAACGAGAGATCACAAGAAGATGAAGAGACATTCACGAATCGGCGCGTTCGTAGCGGGTTGCGTGATCGCACTGACGTGCGCGCCCGCCCATGCTTATTACAGCCCGCAGCAACCGAACGAATCCGACCTCGATTCCCACCGCCACTACCGCAACCACGACGGCAACGTCATCCACTCCCCCGCCCGCTCGCGTTCGGGCGCCGTTCCCGAAGGCGCAAGCGCGCAATGCCGCGACGGAACCTACAGCTTCAGCCAGCATCACAGCGGGACGTGTTCGCGGCATGGGGGCGTCGCGCGCTGGGAATAGCGGCGCACGCCCGAAGTACAATGACACGCAACCCGGCGCGTGCGTCATTCCGCGCTGGCTTCCATCGAATACCGAATCGCGGGCCCGTTCAGGCGCCGCGTTCATCCCCTCACTCACATCACGCACACCATGGCCCAATACGTCTTCACCATGAACCGCGTCGGCAAGATCGTGCCGCCGAAGCGTCAGATTCTGAAAGACATCTCCCTCTCGTTCTTTCCCGGCGCGAAGATCGGTCTGCTCGGGCTGAACGGTTCGGGCAAGTCCACGCTCATCCGGATCATGGCGGGCGTCGATAAGGACATCGAAGGCGAAGCGCAGCCGATGCCCAATCTCAACATCGGTTATCTGCCGCAGGAGCCGCAGCTCGATCCGCAGCAGACCGTGCGTCAGGCTGTCGAGGAAGGTCTCGGCGATGTGTTCCAGGCGCAGAAGAAGCTCGACGAGATCTACGCCGCGTACGCCGAGCCCGACGCCGACTTCGACAAGCTCGCCGCCGAGCAGGCGAAGTACGAAGCCATTCTCGCGACGAGCGACGGCGGCAGTCCCGAGCAGCAGCTCGAAGTCGCCGCCGACGCGCTGCGCCTGCCGGCGTGGGACGCGAAAATCGAACATCTGTCGGGCGGCGAAAAGCGTCGCGTCGCGCTGTGCAAGCTGCTGCTGCAAAAGCCCGACATGCTGCTGCTCGACGAGCCGACCAACCACCTCGACGCGGAATCCGTCGAATGGCTCGAACAGTTCCTGACGCGTTATCCGGGCACCGTCGTCGCCGTGACGCACGATCGATACTTCCTCGACAACGCCGCCGAATGGATTCTCGAACTCGACCGCGGCCACGGCATTCCGTGGAAAGGCAACTATTCGAGCTGGCTCGATCAGAAGGAAGAGCGCCTCAAGCAGGAAGAAGCGAGCGAATCCGCGCGCCAGAAGGCGATTAAGAAAGAACTGGAGTGGGTGCGCCAGAATCCGAAGGGACGCCAGGCGAAGTCGAAGGCGCGTATCGCGCGGTTCGAGGAACTCAATAGCCAGGAATACCAGAAGCGCAACGAGACGCAGGAAATCTTCATTCCGGTCGGTGATCGGCTCGGCAACGAAGTCATCGAGTTCAAGAACGTGAGCAAGGCGTACGGCGATCGTCTGCTCATCGACAACCTGAGCATGAAGATTCCGGCGGGCGCGATCGTCGGCATCATCGGGCCGAACGGCGCGGGTAAATCGACGCTGTTCCGCATGTTGACCGGCCGCGAGCAGCCGGATTCGGGCGAGATCATCATGGGGCCGACCGTCAAGCTGGCCTATGTCGATCAGAGCCGCGACGCGCTCGCCGCCGATAAGACCGTCTTCGAGGAAATCTCCGGCGGCGCGGATGTGCTGACGGTCGGCAAGTACGAAACGCCGTCGCGTGCGTATATCGGCCGGTTCAACTTCAAAGGCAGCGATCAGCAGAAGCTGGTCGGCAACCTCTCGGGCGGCGAGCGCGGGCGGCTGCATCTCGCCAAGACGCTGATCGCGGGCGGCAACGTGCTGCTGCTGGACGAACCGTCGAACGACCTCGACGTCGAAACGCTGCGCGCGCTCGAAGACGCGCTGCTCGAATTCGCCGGCTCGGTGATGGTCATCTCGCACGACCGCTGGTTCCTGGACCGCATCGCGACGCACATTCTCGCGTTCGAAGGCGAATCGCACGTCGAATTCTTCGACGGCAACTATCAGGAATACGAGGCCGACAAGCGCAAGCGTCTGGGCGAAGAAGCCGCGAAGCCGAAGCGTCTGCGGTACAAGCCGATCACGCGCTAATCATGCGATGAGCGGCAAAGCGCGCCTAATGCGGGCGCGCGCACCGACATCGGCTCCGAAAATGGCGACCGTCTAGCGACCGTCGCCATTTCTGTTTTTGGCGGCACGATAACGCCCAAAAATGGAGACGCATCAGATGGCGGGACGGCGCGCGCAGCGGGGAGCGCGGTGGGCAATGGGAATCGTCGCGGCGCTCGTCGTCGTGGCGGTCGGCGGCTGGTTCTTCGTCGCGCATCAGATGAAGGAGCGCATCCGCGAGACGCTCGGGCCGAACGGTTCCGTCGATGAAATCGATGTCGGCTTCGGACACATCACGCTCTCGCGTGTGCGGCTGCGCGGCCCGCATGACTGGCCGACAAGCGACGCGTTACGCGCCGAGCGCATCGTGCTCGACGTGGACATGCGCGCGGCACTGTCGAACCGCGTTCACTTGCGCGATGTCAGCGTCGACAACTATTACCTTTCGATCGCCCGTTCCGCCGATGGCCGCGTGCGCGTGCTGCCGGGCCTCAAGGAAACGGCGCGCGAAGCCGACGCGAAGCCCGGCGACAAAGCCGCCCAACACGCGGAGGAGGAGAAGCTGATCGACCGTGTGTCGTTCGAGCGCGGCGCGATGGAGTTCTTCGATGCCTCCGTGCGGCAGCCGCCGTATCGCGTGCTGATCAGCGACGCGCGCGCGACCATCGACCATTTGCATCTGCCCGCGCTGACCGACCGCACCGCGCTGTCGATGAACGGCTCGATCAAAGGTCCGTCGCACACGGGCGCCGTTTCGTGGGGCGGCTGGATGGTCATCGCGAACAAGGATTCACAAACGCACGCGATGCTGCGCAGCGTCGATATTTCGATGCTCGATCCGTACCTGCTGAAGAAAGCCGGCGCGAAGGCAGCGGTGACGGGGGGGACCATCGACATGACCATCGACGCGAACGTCCGCGATTACCGCATCCACGCGCCGGGAACGCTCACGCTGAACCACTTGCAGATCAGCGACGGCGACAGTCCGCTCGACACTTTTCTCTCCATTCCGACGAAAGCAGCGATCGCCGCGCTGAAGGACCGCAAAGAGGAAATTAAGCTCGACTTCGTGCTCGAAGGCGACTTGCGCGATCCGAAGTTCTCGCTCTCGGAGAGTCTGTCGAAGAAGCTCGCGGCCGGCTTCGCGAAGGCGCTCGGCGTGAGCGCCGAAGGCGTGGCGAAGGGCGCGGGCGAAACGGTGAAGGGAATCGGCAACGCGCTGAAGAACCTACTGGGGCAGTAGCGCGCCGCCGTTTGCTTCGCTCGGAGCGGGATTGGCTCAGACGGGAACGCCCAGCGCGCGCAGCTTCGCTTCCGTTTCCTGCGCGCCGGTGTGATGCACGCCGTGCCAGCCGAGATCCGTCGCGGCTTGCGCGTTGGCGGCGTTGTCGTCGATGAAAACGAGTTCGTGCGGCTGGATGCCCGGCAGATGCTTTTCGATTTCCGCGCGCATCAGCGCGAAAATCTGCGGATCGGGCTTCACCAGCCCGACGCGCCCCGACACCACGATTTCCCTGAAACGCCGCAGCACGTCGAAGCGTTCCCACGCGTACGGAAACGTCTCTGCCGACCAGTTCGTCAGCCCGAAAAGCGGCACGCCGGCCGCATCGAGCCGGTCGACGAGCGTAACGCCTTCTTCCAGCACGCCTGCCACCATTTCGTGCCAGCGCGCATAGAACGCGCGGATCAGCGGCTCGTGTTCCGGGTACTGCGCGACGAGCTCGGCCGTCCCCTCTTCCACGCTTTGCCCGCCGTCCTGCTGCATGACCCAGTCCATCTTGCAGACGTTGTCCAGGAACCAGCGGCGCTCGGCTTCGTCGGGGATCAGCTGCTTGTACAGATAGTCCCGGTTCCAGTCGATCAGCACGCCGCCGAAATCGAACACGACTGCTTTGATGGTCATTGCACGCTGCTCCTGTTCTGGTCTCAAACCGCCTGCGTCCGCTTCTCCAGCCACGCCTTCGCCGCGCCCTCCACATGCGGCGACACGCGCCGCCGCACCGTCTCGTGATACGCGTTGAGCCACGCGCGTTCGTCCTCGCGCATGAGCGACATGTCGATGCAGCGCGTGTCGATCGGGCACAGCGTCAGCGTTTCGAACGAGAGGAAATCGCCGAATTCGGTCTTGCCCGCGCTCTGGTTCAGCACGAGGTTTTCGATGCGGATGCCCCACTTGCCCGGGCGATAGATGCCCGGCTCGATCGACGTGATCATGCCCTCTTCCATGGCCGTCCACGGCTCGGCGGGCGCGTAGTGCGAGATCACTTGCGGTCCTTCATGCACGTTCAGGAAGTAGCCGACGCCGTGGCCCGTGCCGTGACCATAGTCCGCGCCCGCTTCCCAGATCGGCGCGCGGGCGATGGCATCCAGCATCGGCGAGCGAATGCCGCGCGGAAAGCGCGCGCGCGAAAGCGCAATCGTGCCTTTGAGCACCGTCGTGAAATCCCGTTTGTGCTCAGGCGTGATCTCGCCCACGGGCACGACGCGCGTGATGTCCGTCGTGCCGCTTACATATTGACCGCCGGAATCGATCAGCAGCAGTCCGTTGCCTTCGATCACGGAATGCGACGCCTCCGTCGCGCGGTAATGCGGCATCGCGCCGTTCGCATTGAAACCCGCGATCGTGCCGAAGCTCAGCGTCACGAAGCCCGGCCTCCGTGCGCGCGCCGCCGTGAGCTTCTCGTCGATGGTCAGTTCCGTGATGCGCTCGCGCCCCAGCGCGTCTTCGAACCACGCGAAGAATTCTGCAAGCGCCGCGCCGTCCTGCTCCATCGTCGCGCGAATATGCTCGGCCTCCGCCGCGGTCTTGCGCGATTTCGCGAACGTCGACGGATTCACCGCTTCGACGATCTTCACCGCCGACGGCACCTTCTCCAGCAGGCCGTGCGTGATGCGGCGCGGATCGATGAGCAGCGTCGAGCCGGCCGGCAACGAGGCGAGCGCCTGCATGGCGTCCGCGTACGGAGCGACGCGCACGTGGTCTCGGGCGAGCGCCGCCTTCAGCGCGTCGGGCACCTTGCCTTCGGCGACGAAAAGCGTGGCGTCGTCCAGGCCGACCAGCGCATGCGCGACGAACACCGGGTTGTAGCTGACATCCGCACCGCGCAGATTGAAGAGCCACGCGAGATCGTCGAGCGTCGAAATGATATGCCACTGCGCGCCCTTGCCGCGCATGGCTTCGCGGATATGCGCCAGTTTTTCGGCGCGGCCGACGCTCGCGTGCGGCGCGGCGTGTTCGTACACCGGCGCATCCGGCAGGCCGGGACGCTCGGGCCAGACGGATTCGAGCACGTCCACGTCTGTCCGAAGCGTGATGCCGCGCGCCGTCAGCGCATCGGCCAGCGTGCGCGCCGCCGCCACGCCGAGCACCGCGCCATCCACCGCGACGACGCCGCCCGCCGGCACGTTCTCCGCGAGCCATTCGACATGCGGCGCGGTCTGCTGCCCGCCCATCATCTTCATGAGCAAGATGCCGGTGCCGGCCAGTTGGGCTTCGGCCTGCGTCCAATAGCGGCTATCGACCCAAACGCCCGCGAAGTCTTTCGTCACGACGAGCGTGCCGACCGAGCCGGTAAAGCCCGACAGCCATTGGCGGCCCTGCCAGCGCTCGGGCAGATATTCGGAAAGGTGAGGATCGGCGGACGGAATGAGAACGGCGTCGATGCGCTCCGCTGCCATTCGGCTGCGAAGCGTTCCGACGCGCGCGGCGAATGTCGAAGGATCGGGAACAGCGGAATGTGCGATGCGGTCGTTCATGAATCACCTGCCGAAAGTGGCGAATTAAGATGCGAAAACTTTAGCGGCGCGCGGCCAGCCCGACGGTCGCCGTCACGGCGATGAGCGCGAAGAGCGTGCACGCGAACCATTCGAGCGTCTCGCCATCGTGATAAACATCGATGACATTGCCGAACATGCGCGCAACCACGGTGGCGATGATGCCCGCGACAATCGCGGCCCACACGCGCCCCGCAGCGCCGCGACCGACGCGCCCCGCCCGTCGCAGCGGATGCAGCCACCAGCCTGCCACGCCGATGACCGCGCCCAGAAAAATCAAGCCGATCCAGTTCATCGGGATGCTGCTCCACAGGCTCGGAAGAAGGAGAACGGCGCGCTGCGCCGGACGTAAGCGAACGAGTTTAGGGGGCCGGGTTGGCGAAGGCAAGCGCCCTCAAAAGGCGGCATTTGCATTCGATTCTGCGATTTGTTTCTGCGAATATGCCTAAAAATGAAACGACGCGCGAGTGCTAAACTCCGAAATACATTCAGGAGGGCCGATCAACTCAACAACTTTGCATTGATCAATACGCCCCGCATTTCTTTCATCCAATCCGGCCGTGCTAATTGCAAGGCCGATCTGGGTTCTTAACGCTATAAAACATCATGAGTGAAAACGAGCGGATCTCCCTTGGTGGTCTCGAAATAATCATGACCTACCGCGGCGCGACGCAGGAGCGGCGTGAAAACCTGCGTGGCGTGCTGCGCCATCTTGACCTCGCCTACTGCGATTACGTGCTCTATCTGCTAGAAGCGGACGCCACGCCGACCTTCCACTGGTCGGGTTTCGGGGATGAGAAAATCCGCCATATCTTTATTCACGACGACGGGCCCTTTCCGAAAGCGAAACTGTGTAATCTCGGCGCGCGCTTATGCACCGGCAATATCATCTGCTTCCACGACGCGGATATGATCGCCAATCCGGAATACATGCCGCTCAGCATTGCTTCTTTGACAGACGGAACAGCGAGCGATGCGTTATGCCCGTTTCTTCGCGTCATTAATATCACCGGCGATTTTCGGAGTGACTTCATCCGCTCGGGGAATTACGCGGCACTGGAAGAATATCTGGAATCCGACTTACCCGACGGAATGGAAGTGCTCTACGAAAATACGCCGGGCGCCATCGTGCTGATGAAGCGATCCGAATACATGCGCGTGGGCGGTTACGATCCGCGCTTCACCGGCTGGGGCGGCGAAGACGACGACCTGCTCACGCGTGCCACGCGCCTCGGCGTGCGCTGGCATTCCATTCCCGAATCGCGGGCCGCGTTGTTCCATCTGCATCACGACGCCACGTCGCGCCACGACGCGATCGCCGCCGCGCAGCGAAACCGCGAAGCCGCCGCGCAAACGCACGCCATGCCGCTTCCCGAACTTGAAGCGCGCGCCGCCGAACTCGCCAAATACTTCGATTAAGCGTCCACTGCGGTCGATTGTCGCGCGGGAAACGCCGACATTCTCCACGAGCCCCGCGCTGCCGTCCGCGGTCCGTCCCCGAATGCCGCCTATAAATGAACGAATTCGTAAAACGCTATAATATTGGGCTATCTGAAAGGCCAACGGCTTAGGGCCAACGCATAACTACATGCAGCTCCTCACGATCGGAATCAATCACCACACTGCGCCTGTCGCCTTGCGCGAACGCGTGGCGTTTCCGCTCGAACAGCTCAAGCCCGCCCTTTCCGCGTTGAAGGACGTCTGGCTCGGCCCGCTCGCGAAGGCATCGCCCGAAGCGGCCATTCTGTCCACCTGCAACCGCACCGAACTCTACTGCGCGACGGACGACACCGCCGCGCGCGACGCCGCCATCCAGTGGCTGTCGAAGTACCACAATCTGCCGGTCTCGGAACTCGCGCCGCACGTCTACGCGCTGCCGCAGTCCGAAGCCGTGCGCCACGCCTTTCGCGTCGCGTCGGGGCTCGATTCGATGGTGCTCGGCGAAACGCAGATCGTCGGCCAGATGAAGGACGCCGTGCGTACCGCGTCGGAAGCGGGCGCGCTCGGCACGTATCTGAATCAGCTTTTCCAGCGGACGTTCGCGGTCGCGAAGGAAGTGCGCTCGACGACCGAAATCGGCGCGCAGTCCGTGTCGATGGCCGCCGCCGCCGTGCGTCTCGCCGAGCGCATCTTCGAAGACATTTCGAGCCAGCGCGTGCTGTTCATCGGCGCGGGCGAGATGATCGAACTGTGCGCGACGCACTTCGCCGCGCAAAACCCGCGCGAACTCGTCGTCGCAAACCGCACCGCCGAACGCGGCGAAAAGCTCGCGGAGCGTTTCAACGGCCGCGCCATTCCGCTCTCGGAACTGCCCACGCGCATGCACGAGTTCGACATTATCGTGTCGTGCACGGCGTCGACGCTGCCGATCATCGGTCTCGGCGCGGTCGAGCGCGCGGTGCGCGCGCGGCGGCATCGGCCGATCTTCATGGTCGATCTGGCCGTGCCGCGCGATATCGAGCCGGAAGTCGGCAATCTGCAAGACGTGTTCCTCTATACGGTCGATGACCTCGGCGCCATCGTCCGCGAAGGCAATGCGTCGCGGCAAGCGGCGGTCGCGCAGGCCGAAGCGATCATCGAAACGCGTGTCGCCAATTTCATGCAGTGGCTGGATGCGCGCAGCATCGTGCCGGTCATCCGCCACATGCACACGCAGGCCGACGCGCTGCGCCGCGCCGAAGTCGAACGCGCCCGCAAGATGCTCGCGCGTGGCGACGATCCGGCCGCCGTGCTCGAAGCGCTGTCGCAAGCCCTCACGAACAAGCTCATTCACGGCCCCACGCATGCGCTCAACCGCGCGAGCCGCGAAGAGCGCGACCAGCTCATCGACCTGATGAGCGGCTTCTACCGCCACGGCGGCGCCGGCAACGATTCGTCGGACCGTTAGCGGCCGTCTCTTTGCTATTCTCAAATGCTCCGCGTCTGATGCGCGGCAGCTTCTCCGATTGCAGTTTTTCCTGACGCCCGAGCGCGTCATTCCCGCCCGATGAAAACCAGCATGCAAAGCAAGCTCGACCAGCTTGCAAAACGGCAGGTCGATCTCAACGAACTGCTGAGTCGTGAAGACGTGACGTCCGACATGGACCAGTACCGCAAGCTCACGCGCGAGCACGCCGAAATCAGCCCGATCGTCGAGCAATACGCGCTCTGGCGTCAGGCGCTCACAGACGAAGCCACCGCGCAGGATCTGCTCGCCGACCCTTCGATGCGCGATTTCGCCGAAGAGGAAATCGGCGAGGCGCGCGAGCGCATGGCGAAAATTGAAAGCGATCTGCAGACGATGCTGCTGCCGAAGGACCCGAACGACGAACGCAATATCTTCATCGAAATCCGCGCGGGCACGGGCGGCGACGAATCGGCGCTTTTCGCCGGCGATCTGCTGCGCATGTATCTGCGCTACGCCGAGCGCAATCGCTGGACGGCCGAGACGATGTCCGAAAGCGTCTCCGATCTCGGCGGCTATAAGGAAGTGATCGTTCGGATCGCGGGACAAGGCGCGTATTCGCGGCTCAAGTTCGAATCGGGCGGGCATCGCGTGCAGCGCGTCCCGGCGACCGAAACGCAGGGGCGCATCCACACGTCCGCCTGCACGGTCGCGGTCATGCCCGAAGCCGATGAAATCAGTGAAGTCGTCATCAATCCGGCGGATTTGCGTATCGACACCTTCCGCGCGTCGGGCGCGGGCGGGCAGCACATCAACAAGACGGATTCGGCCGTGCGCGTCACGCACTTGCCGACGGGCATCGTCGTCGAATGTCAGGACGACCGCTCGCAGCACAAGAACAAGGATCGCGCGCTGAAGGTGCTGGCCGCGCGCATCAAGGACAAGCAGTATCACGAGCAGCACGCGAAGGAAGCCGCGACGCGCAAGAGCCTGATCGGTTCGGGCGACCGCTCAGAACGCATTCGGACGTACAACTTCCCGCAAGGGCGCATGACGGATCACCGCATCAACCTGACGCTCTACAAGCTCGAATACATCATGGACGGCGATCTGGACGAACTGATCGGCGCGCTCGTGTCCGAGCATCAGGCGGAACTGCTCGCGGCGCTCGGGGAAGCGGAGTGACGACCGCGGCGGACTTGCTGCGCGCCTCGCCGCTGCCGGCGCTGGAGACACGCGTGCTGCTGACGCACGTGCTCGGCTGGCGGCGCACCGAGCTGATTACGCGCGATGCCGAAACGCTCGACGCGGCGGCTGTCGCGCGGTTCGAGGCGCTCGCGGCGCGGCGCGGCGCGGGCGAACCGATCGCGCAACTGACCGGCAAGCGCGAGTTCTTCGGCCTCGACTTCGACGTGACGCCCGACGTGCTGATTCCGCGTCCGGAAACCGAATTGCTCGTCGAAACGGCGCTCGACGCCATCGCCGGGACGCCGGATGCCCGAGTGCTCGATCTCGGGACCGGAACCGGCGCAATCGCCATCGCTATAGCCCACGCGCGGCCCGATGCGCGCGTCTTTGCCGTGGACCGCTCGCCCGCCGCGCTCGATGTCGCCCGGCGCAACGCCGATCGGCTGTTGGATCCGGCACGCGCGGGCTGCGCGATCACGTTCATCGAAAGCGACTGGACCGCGAACGTCGATGCATCGCTGCGCTTCGACGCGATCGTCAGTAATCCGCCGTATATCGCGTGCGACGACCCGCATCTCGCGCAAGGCGACTTGCGCTTCGAGCCGCGCGGCGCGCTCACCGACGAGGCCGACGGGCTTTCGGCGATCCGCGTCATCGTCGAGACAGCGCCTTTGCTGCTCGCGCGCACCGGCGCGCTGTGGATCGAGCACGGCTACGATCAGGCCGACGCGGTGCGCCAGTTACTAACCGCGCGCGGCTTCAAAGCCGTGCGTTCTATGCGCGATCTCGCAGGCATCGAACGAATCAGCGGCGGCCTCGCGCCGGCCTGAGCGAGAGCCCGGAGAGGCGAAATCCGCTATCATTTCGAGACTCACCTTCTTCGCAGGAACGCCATGGAAACGCAAGAACGCATTAAGCAGATCGTCGATCAACATCCGGTGGTCCTTTTCATGAAAGGCACCGCGCAATTCCCGATGTGCGGCTTCTCGGGCCGCGCCATTCAGGTGCTGAAGGCGTGCGGCGTCGACCAGATCATGACGGTGAACGTCCTCGAAGACGACGAAATTCGCCAGGGCATCAAGGAATTCTCCAACTGGCCGACCATTCCGCAGCTTTACGTGAACGGGGAGTTCATCGGCGGCTCGGACATCATGATGGAGATGTATCAGTCGGGCGAATTGCAGCAGCTTTTCGCCGCCGCTTAAAGCCGTATTGCAAGTGAGTGCGCCCGCTGCCGCCAAGCGACGGCTAATCGTCGCGATTACCGGAGCAACGGGCGCCATCTACGGCGTGCGTCTGCTCGAGACGCTGCGCCGGCTGGGCGGCGTCGAGACGCATCTGCTCGTGTCGAGCGCGGGCTGGCTCAACGTCCAGCACGAACTCGATCTCGATAAAGCCGCCGTCAACGCGCTCGCGGACGTCGTGCATAACGTGCGCGATGTCGGCGCGAGCATCGCCTCCGGTTCCTTCGCGACGGACGGCATGATCGTCGCGCCCTGCTCGATGCGCACGCTCGCGAGCATCGCGCACGGTCTCTCCGACAACCTCGTCACCCGCGCCGCCGATGTCGTGCTCAAAGAGCGCCGCCGGCTCGTGCTGCTCGTGCGCGAAACGCCGTTCAATCTCGCGCATCTGCGCAACATGACGGCCGTCACCGAGATGGGCGGCATCATCTTTCCGCCGCTGCCGGCGTTCTATCACAAGCCCGCGAGCATCGATGAAATGGTCGATCACACCGTGGCGCGCGTCATCGACCTGTTCGGCATGGCGCAGCCGATTGCGGCCGCGTGGTCGGGCATGGGCGGCGAGCGCGACTGATTGCCAACGCCGCGGACATAATCCGTTGCCTCTGCCGCCGTTTATCTTCGCTACGGCTGGCTATACATTCGTGGCATCACATCTTCCGAGGCTGCTGCCATGAGCCGACTACCGACCGTCTTCATCTCCCACGGCGCGCCGACCCTGCCGATCGACCCGGCGATGCCGTCGGCCGAATTCGCCGCGCTCGCCGCGACGCTGCCGAAGCCTCGCGCGATTCTCGTACTGTCCGCGCATTGGGGCACGGCGCAGCCCGTGGCGAGCGTCGCGGTGCGGCCGCAGACTATCCACGATTTCTACGGCTTTCCGCCCGCGCTCTACGAACTCCGCTATCCGGCACCCGGCGCGCCGGATGTCGCCGAGCGCGCCGCCGCGTTGCTCGGCGCTCACGGCGTGCCAAGCGCAACGGCGGTTCACGGACTCGACCACGGCGCGTGGGTGCCGCTGCTGCTGATGTTTCCGGACGCCGACGTGCAGGTCGCGCAACTGTCCATTCAGCCGCGCCTCGACGCGGCGCATCACTTTCGCGTCGGCCGGGCGCTGCGTGATCTGCGCGATGACGGCGTGATGATCGTCGGTTCCGGGCAGATCACGCACAATCTGCGCATGGCCGACTTCGGCGCGCGGCCGGAAGACGCCGATCCGCGCGTGGTCGAGTTCACCGACTGGTTCGAGTCGCGGCTGAAAGCGCGGGACATCGACGCGCTGCTCGACTATCGCGCCCGCGCGCCGCACGCCGCGCTGATGCATCCGACCGACGAGCATCTGCTGCCCGTGTTCGGCGCGCTCGGCGCGGCGGCGGACGATTACGACTTGCGCATCCAGTCGCTCGGCACCTTCCAGCGCGCGCTGGCCATGACCAACTACGTTTTCGCGGATGCTTGAGCCGCGCCAGAACGACGAAGCCCGCCTGAACGTTCGGTTCAGGCGGGCTTCGCTTTACTGCTGCGGCTGACGCGTCAAGCGCCGATTTCGTGCAGGATGTCGTCGCGGCTTTCGCGCTCGTCGAGGTAGTCCGAGCGATAACCGGTGTGCACGCCCCAGTAGTAATAAAGCAGCGACATGACAGCGACCACGGCCATATCCCAGCCATACGGCAACAGGCCGCTGCCGCCGAACTGCTTGCTGCCGATGAGCGACATCACGGCCATCGACGGCAAATAGCCGATCAGCCACCACGCCGCCTTCAGATCGCGGCCCCAGCCGGCGAAGCCCGTCTTGCCCTGAAAGTAGAAATACACCGGCAAGGCAACCACCATCAGCAGAATGATGTGGCCCGTCAGCGGCCACTTCGCCCAGTAAAGCACGAGCGACGCGCACACGAATGCGAACGGCGCGATCACGCCCATCATCGGCAACTTGAGCGGGCGTTCGAGATCCGGCGCGGAGCGGCGCAGCGCCATCAGGCTGATCGGGCCGGTGAGATACGAAATGACCGTCGCCACCGAGATGACCGCCGCGAGCGTGCCCCAGCCGCGGAAGAAGAACATGAAGATGAACGCGACGATCAGGTTGAACCACATGGCCGGACGCGGCACGCCGTAGAACGGATGCACGTTGCCAAACATCTTCGGCATCGTGTTGTTGCGCTCCATCGCGTAGATCATGCGCGTGGTCGTCGCCATGTAGGTGGTGCCGGTGCCGCTCGGGCTCACGAACGCGTCGATGTAGAGCAGCACGGCGAGCCAGTTCAGGTTGAGCGCAATGGCCAGTTCCGCGAACGGCGACGCGAAGTGGAAGTGCTTCCAGCCCTGCATGACGTCGCTCGGATTCACCGCGCCGATGTACGCAATCTGAAGCAGCACGTAGATCACGAGCGCGATCAGAATGGAGCCGACCACCGCGAATGGCACGCTGCGCGCGGGATTGCGCGCTTCGCCGGCCAGATTCACCGGGCTCTGGAAACCGTTGAAGCTGAACACGATGCCGCTCGTCGCAACCGCCGTCAGCACGGCAGGCCAGCCGTACGGCGCGAAGCTCGACACCGTGCCGAAGTTCTCCGAGTGAAAGCCCGTGAAGATGAGGCCCGCGATGGTCGCGCCCGGAATCAGGAACTTGAAGATGGTGATGGCCGTGTTCGCCCGCGCGAACACCTTCACGCCCCAGTAATTCAGCATGAAGTAGATGATGACGAGCAGCGCGGACAGCGCGAGCCCGCTCGTGGTGAGCGTCTCGTTGACGAAGAGCGCGTGCGCCCAGTCGTACGGCCACGTGCTCATGTACTGAATGGACGCTTCGGCCTCGATGGGAATTACCGAAACGATGGCGATCCAGTTGGCCCACGCCGCGATGAAGCCGACGAGCGCGCCATGCGAGTAACGCGCGTAGCGCACCATGCCGCCCGATTCGGGGAACATGGCGCCCAGTTCGGCGTACGTCAGCGCAATGGCCAGAATGACGACCGCGCCGATCACCCACGCGCAGATGGCGGCCGGCCCGGCGATCTGCGACGCTTTCCACGCCCCGAACAGCCAGCCCGAACCGATGATGGATCCCAGGCCGGTCAGCATCAGCGCCAACGGCCCGATATTTCTTTGTATCGAACTTTTCACGATCTTCTCCAATGTCTCGCGTCGCTCGCGAGTCGAACACGGCTTAAGCGGCCGCATTCGCCGGGATGCCGGGAAACTGCCGGCGACACGGCGACGCTGGTGCAACCCCTCTCGACGAGGCGCGTAGTTTAACGGTTGCACCTTTCGATTGCAGCCGGGCGGCTCAGAATTCAGCATTTCTGCGCGGCGTCGCGGGCTGCTGGCAGTGAAGAAACGGGTCGTGTGGAAGCGCCAGGATCGTGTCTCAAAAAATCCCTTCAGACTGGTCGGATATTATTTGACCGCGAAATGGTTTCGCCGTATAAACCTTCTTGCAGGATTTCAAGTGGCGAGTGAAGTGGTTCTTTCGTAGTTCGCCATCACGGTACTCCGGTTGGTCCCATTGCCCCTTCCTTGATTTTCATGCACCCCTGGCTTCGGCCTTAATCATCAAATTTTTTGGAATAAGTAATATGGAAACCGGTACCGTCAAGTGGTTCAATGACGCAAAGGGCTTTGGCTTCATCACCCCGGATGGCGGCGGCGAAGACCTGTTCGCGCACTTCTCGGAAATCCGCATCGAAGGCTTCAAGACGCTTCAGGAAAACCAGAAGGTCAGCTACGAAGTCAAGACCGGCCCGAAGGGCAAGCAAGCTGCAAACATCAAGCCGGTCTAAGACCCGCTCGATCGAAAAAAACCCCGCATTCGCGGGGTTTTTGCTTTGGGCCGTGCAAAACGTCAGGCGAAATGTAACGGTTGAGCGTCAGCCGAACACGCGCTGCGCGTAAATGCCCAGACCGGTCGCCACGCTCGCCAGCCGATCGCCGAACACCGGCTGCGCGCCCGGGAACGCCGCCGCGAGCGCGTCCGAGAGGAAGCGCAAGCCGGTCGTGCCGCCGGTGAAATAGATCGCGCCGACATCCGCCGCGGCGACGCCCGCGCGCTTCACCGTCTCCAGCGCCGCTTCCACGATGCGCCGCGTTTCGTCTTTTCCCGCCTCGATCAGCTGCTGCTCGTCGAACGGCACGCGCAGCGCCTCCTCGATTTCCTCCATGTCGATCTCGGTTGCGCCGCCCGCCGACACGTCGATCTTCGCTTCTTCGGCGTGCGCGGTGAGCGCGTGCCCGAGCCGGCGATCGACCACGCGCATCAGCCGGTCGTGATGGCGCGGATCGACGTACAGATGACGCATTAGCTGCAATTCGCCGACGCGCTTTGGCGTGTAGACGGTGTTGATGAGATGCCACGTCGCGAGGTCGAAGTAGACGCGGTTCGGCACTTCGCGGCCCTGCGGATCGAGCGCCTGATAGCCGAGCTGCCGGAGAATCGTCGCGAGTTCGACGCGACGGTCGAAATCCGTGCCGGCCACATGGACGCCATGATGCGCGAGCACATCGCTTTTGCGATCCAGTTGACGCGCCCGCTCCGGCCCCACGCGCACCAGCGAAAAGTCCGACGTGCCGCCGCCGATGTCCGCGACGAGCACGAGTCCTTCTTGCGTGAGACGCGCCTCATAGTCGAAGGCCGCGGCGATCGGTTCGAACTGGAAGTGAATCTCGCGGAAACCGACCGCGTGCGCGCACGCTTCGAGTTGCTGCTGCGCCATGCGGTCGGCGCGCGGGTCGTCGTCGACGAAAAACACCGGCCGGCCCAGCACGGCGCGGGTCAGCGGTTCGGGCGCCACCGCCTGCGCCTTCTGCTTGAGGTGCTGAAGGAACAACGTGATGACGTCGGTGTATTTGATCGCGGAGCCGTCGCCAAGATCGGTGACGTTATCCGCGAGCGGCGAGCCGAGAATGCTCTTCATCGAGCGCATCAGACGGCCGTCGAAGCCGTCGATGTACGCCTCCAGCGCCGCCCGGCCGTACGACTGCTCGTTTTCGTCGGTGTTGAAGAAGACGGCGGTCGGCAGCGTGGTCGCGTCGCCCTCGACGGGCGCGAGCCGCATGCGCAGGCCATCGGGCAGGGCGACGGCAGAGTTCGACGTGCCGAAATCGATCGCGCAATAGGTCATGGGATTCGCGGCGGCGTTACGAGGCAACGCCGCGTATCAAAAAACGTGGACGGGGTTTGTACCACGGCGACGCGTGCATCATCAATCTTTCGCAGGCTAAATTTAGCCTGTTGGGTTAGCCCGAGAAACGCGGAATGCAGCTTGCTCCGGCCTCTGCGTCGCTCAACCGCCGACGGCCGGACGTTATGAACGAAACCACCGCACCCGAAGACACCCGTTCGACAGCCCGCTCGGGTGAGCGATCCGGCATTATCGACACCGATTTGCCCGGCCGGCTCGACCGTCTGCCGTGGGGCCGCTTTCATACGCTCATCGTCTTTGCGCTCGGCATCACCTGGCTGCTGGATGGGCTCGAAGTCACGCTCGCCGGCGCGGTCGCGAGCGCGCTGAAAACCAGTCCGGTGTTGCGCTTCTCGAACGCGGATGTCGGCTTCGGAGGCAGCGCGTATATCGCAGGCGCGGTGGTCGGCGCGCTCGGATTCGGCTGGCTCACGGACCGGCTCGGACGGCGCAAGCTGTTCTTCATCACGCTGTTTCTCTACGTGGCCGCCACCGCCGCGACCGCCTTTTCGTGGAATCTTGCCTCGTTCGTGCTCTTTCGCTTCCTGACGGGCGCGGGCATCGGCGGGGAATACACCGCCATCAATTCGACGATTCAGGAATTCACGCCCGCCCGGCTGCGCGGCTGGACCGACCTCGCGATCAACGGCACGTTCTGGGTCGGCGCGGGCATCGGCGCGGCGGGGTCGCTGGTGCTGCTCGATCCGGGCGTGCTGCCGCCCGATTGGGGCTGGCGCGGCTGCTTTCTGATTGGCGCGGCGCTCGGCCTCACGATTCTGTTCATGCGCATGTGGGTGCCGGAAAGCCCGCGCTGGCTCATCACGCACAACCGCGAAGACGAAGCGCGACAGGTGGTCGACGACATCGAAGCGCATTTCCGCGAGCACGGCGTGACCGTGCCGGACACGCCCGTCAAGCCGCTGCGGCTGCACGCCCGCGAACACACGCCGCTGCGGGAAGTCGCCGATACGCTTTTCAAGGTGCATCGGCGGCGCTCGCTCGTCGGGCTGATGCTGATGACCGCGCAGGCGTTTTTCTACAACGCGATCTTTTTCACCTACGCGTTGGTGCTGACGGACTTCTATCACGTACCGGGCGATCACATCGGCTGGTACGTGCTGCCGTTCGCCGCCGGCAATTTTCTGGGGCCCGTGCTGCTCGGCAAGCTGTTCGACGTGCTCGGCCGCCGCCGGATGATCGCGTTCACGTACGCCACGTCAGGCGTGCTGCTGACGATCAGCGGGTGGATGTTCACGCAAGGCATGCTCACGGTGACGACGCAGACCATCGCGTGGATGATTATTTTCTTCTTCGCGTCGGCGGCGGCGAGTTCGGCGTATCTGACGGTGAGCGAGACGTTCCCGCTCGAAATCCGCGCGCTGGCGATCGCCGTGTTTTATGCGTTCGGGACGGCGCTCGGCGGAATCATCGGACCGGCGCTTTTCGGGCATTTGATCGACACGCACGAGCGCGGCGCCGTCTTTATCGGCTATCTGATCGGCTCGGCGCTGATGGTCGCGGCGGCGGTGGTCGCGGGCATCTGGGGCGTCGCGGCAGAGCGGAAGTCTCTGGAGGACGTGGCTCGGCCGCTGTCGGCCGCGGATGATCATTGAGTCTGAGCGCAGCCGGACGCTTGTTTCGTGGGCTGGCGGAAGCTGTCTCGCGCAGCTTTTCGCCCAGGAGACTCGCGTCGCCGTAATGGCCGACGCTCACCGACTCCGTATTTTCGGCCAAACGCCTTGCCACACGCGCCGCAGAGTCGGCGGGCGCGCGCGGCGGTTTCGCCTTCGCTATACGATTTCGCCAATCGAACCGGCGTCCCGGCGACGCCCGACGATCACCGACGCCGACACCCTCGCTCAACCAAACGCCTTCCCCCACGCGCCCTCGAACGCCGTCTCCCCCAACGGCCGACGCGTGCGCGGCGCGGTTTCCCTCTCGCGCAAGGTTTCGTCCAGCTGACTCGCGTCGCCGTGATGCCCGACCGAAATCATCGCGATCAGCTGCACATCGTCCGGCACCGAGAACGCAGCGCGGAAAGCGTCGCGGTCGAAGCCGCCCATCTGATGCGCCGCGAGGTCCAGCGCGTGCGCCTGAAGCACGAGCGCCATCGCGGCCGCGCCGGTGTCGTAGGCGGCTGCCTGATTCGGCTCGCCCTTCGGCGTCTGCGTGAACGCCGCCACGCAGATCAGCAACGGCACGTTCGCGTTCCACTTCTGGTTGAACGGCACGAGCGTGTCGAACGCCCGCTGAAACGCCGCTTCGTCGCGATGACGGTCGAACACGAGAAATCGCCACGGCTGCAAATTACTCGACGACGGCGCCCAGCGGGCCGCTTCCAGCAACCGATGCAACTGTGCGCGGTCGACCGGCTCGTTCGAATACGCGCGCGGGCTCCAGCGGCCGGCCAGCAGATCGTGAATGTCGATGTCGGTCGGAGCGGGCTTTGCACTCATGGCGTGACTCCTTGTCATGTGAGAAAGAGCAAGCATAAACAAGGACGCCGCAGCACGCAGACACCGCTCTCGCGTCAAGTCGCGGCCACGCCGGCAGCACGCCGCGCGCGGTTGATGCGCAGCACCGCCACCGCCGCGACGAGGCAAAGTCCGCCGGAGATCATCGTCGCGACGGTGTAACTGCCGAGGCTCGACCGCAACATGCCGCCGCCCAGCGCCGCGAACGCCGCGCCCAGCTGATGCCCCGCGACGATCCAGCCGAACACGATCGGCGCGGATTCCTTGCCGTACACGTCGGTGGCGAGACGCACGGTCGGCGGAACGGTGGCGATCCAGTCGAGGCCGTAAAACACCGCAAAGACCGGCAAACCGAAGAAATCGATGCCGAACGCATACGGCAGATACATCAGCGACAGCCCGCGCAGCCCGTAGTACCAGAAGAGCAGCACGCGCGCGTTGAAGCGGTCGGAAAGCCAGCCGGAAAGCGTGGTGCCGAAGAGATCAAAAATGCCCATCGCGGCGAGCAGCGTCGCGCCCTGCACCTGCGTCATGCCGTAATCCGCGCACATGGCGATCAGATGCGTGCCGACATAGCCGTTCGTGCTCGCGCCGCAAACGAAGAAGCTGAAGAAGAGCAGCCAGAAATCGCGCGTCCTGCTCGCCGACGACAGCGCGCCGAACGCCACCTTGATCGGATTCTTATGTGCCGCAGCGGCGGCGGGCGGCGTGCCGGCGGCCTCTCCGACGGGTCGCAGCGCGACATCGGCCGGACGCTCGGGAAGGAGCCACGCGACGAGCGGCAGCACGACCGCCGCCGCCGCCGCGACCACGAACACGACCGGCCGCCAGCCGTGGTGCTCGGAAATGGACGCGAGGAACGGCAGGAACACGAGCTGACCGGTGGCCGAACTTGCGGTGAGAATGCCCATCGCGAGGCCGCGATGCGTCGTGAACCAGCGATTCACGACCGTAGCCGAAAGCGTCAGGGCAGCGACGCCCGTCGCGCCGCCGACCACCACGCCCCAGACCAGCACCATTTGCCACGGCGCGGTCATCATCGAAGACGCGCCGACGCCCGCCGCGAGCGTCGCCAGCGCGGCGAGCAAGGTCGGACGCACGCCGAAACGCTGCATCGCGGCGGCGGCGAACGGTCCGGTCAAGCCGTACAGCGCCAGATTGATGGAAATCGCAAGTGAAATGGTGCCGCGTGACCAGCCGAGTTGCTTTTCGAGCGGCAGCATCATCACGCTCGGCGTGGCGCGCGTGCCGGCTGCGGCCAGCAGCACCAGAAACACGACGCCCACCGTCACCCATCCGTAGTGCATGCGGCCGTCAAGCCGTTTCGCTACCCAATTCATCGCCGCTCCGCTCGGTTGATTGTTGTTCGTTACTGATCAGTCACATTGGAGTTGCGAGCTTAGTTACTGATCGGTAACATGTCAAGACCAATCCAGTTTTTGAGGATCCGACTTTGACACGATCACCCGCCGCCCCGGTGAAAACCCCTGCCCGCCGTCAGGTTCGTACCGACGGCGCAACGGCGCAGGAGCAACTACTCGACGCGGCGCAGGCACTTTTTTATCGCGAAGGCATTCGCGCGGTCGGCGTCGATGCCGTCGTGGAGCGGGCCGGCGTCAACAAGATGAGTCTGTATCGGCAGTTTGCGTCGAAGGACGAGCTTGTCGTCGCGTATCTGGAGCGCATGGACGAGCGCTTCCGGCAACGGCTCGAAGCGAGTTTCGACAAGCATCCGGGCGATCCGGTGAAACAACTCGTGCAGGCGTTTGACGATCTGGTCGAGCGCGCGTCCGCGCCGGACTATCGCGGCTGCCCGTTCGTCAACGTGTCGTGTGAGTTCGGCGACCCGGCGCATCCGGCGCGGCAACTGGTCGAGCGGAACAAACGCTATGTGATGACGCGCTTTATCGAAAAGTGTCAGGCAGCCGGCGCGGAACAGCCGGTGGAACTGGCAGAATCGCTCGCGCTGCTTCTGGATGGCGTGTACGCAACCAGTCAGACTTACGGTCCCGGCTCGGGGCCGCTGCGCGCGGCGTCGCGCGTGGCGCGCGCGTTAGTCGATGCAGCATGCGAGAAAAGCAATCACCCGCAAGGAAATCAGGAAAGCTCATGAAGGACCGAAGCACCCGCGAAGATGTCATCGCGGCCACCGAGCACTGGCTCACGCGAGCGGTCATCGGCCTCAATCTGTGTCCGTTCGCCAAAACCGTGCACGTGAAGGGACAGATTCGTTATGTGGTGAGCGAAGCGCGAACCGTGGAAGACGTAGTCGTGGAACTCACGGACGAATTGCGCCTGTTGCACGAGAGCGATCCGAACGTCATCGACACGACGCTTTTCATTACGCCCGACGCCTTCGCCGATTTCACCCATTACAACGACGCGCTCTTTTTTGCCGAACGTCTCCTCGGCGAACTGAGGCTGGCGGGCGAGTTGCAGATTGCGAGCTTTCATCCGCAGTATCAGTTCGACGGCACCCAGCCGGACGATATCGACAACTACACGAATCGCGCCCCGTTTCCCATCTTCCATCTGTTGCGCGAAGGGAGCATCGATCGCGCGGTCGCCGCGTTCCCGGACGCGTCGGACATTTATGAGCGCAACATCGAAACGCTGCGCCGTCTCGGACACGACGGCTTCAAGGCGTGGATGAACAAACGGTAATCACTGCGTAAAGAAACGCTCGCGGAGCTCGTCGAGCCCGAGCGTTTCGAGCACGTCCGAAAGCCGCTGCGCCGGACGGCCGCGCGGCAAGTCCTTGAACTGCGCAATGATCAGTTCGTTTTTCATCGAATGTTCCCAGCCCACGAGCTCGGTCACGCTGACCTGATAGCCGTGCGATTCGAGTTGCAGGCAACGTAGCACATTGGTGATCTGGCTCCCGAATTCGCGCGTGTGCAACGGATGCCGCCACATTTCGGTCAGCACATTCTTCGACAGCGCGTGTCCCTTGTTCTTACGCAGCACCGACGCGACTTCCGCCTGACAGCACGGCACGACCACGATGTACTTCGCCTTCTTCTGTAGAGCGAAATGGATGGCGTCGTCCGTTGCGGTATTACAGGCGTGCAATGCGGTGACGACATCGACCGAGTCCGGCAATTGCTGCGAATGAATCGATTCGGCCACCGACAGATTCAGAAACGACATGCGATCGAAGCCGAGCCGTTGTGCCAATTCTTCCGACTTTTTTACCAGCTCCTCGCGCGTCTCTATGCCATAGATGTGTGACCGATCGCGCAGAGTCTTGAAGAAGAGATCGTAGAGAATGAAGCCCAGGTAAGACTTCCCTGCTCCGTGATCGACAAGCGACACGGATCCTTGCCGCTGATGCACATCGGCCAGAAGCGGTTCGATGAACTGAAACAAGTGATAGACCTGCTTCAGTTTGCGACGGCTGTCCTGATTCATCTTGCCGTCGCGCGTGAGGATATGCAGTTCCTTCAGCAGTTCGATGGACTGTCCTGGGCGGATTTCGTGCTTGGTTTGCGAATCGGACGCGCCGGGCGACCCGGCAGTGGACTTCTTGGCCATCGTAATCAGTGACTGGAGTGTGAAAAGCGGAGCATGTTCGCGCTGAATGTGCGCTAACCGCTGGTTCTGCCGTCTCAAAAGAGGAAGTTTACCCAAAAGCGCAAAGACGCTCTTGTTCCGCCTGACGGTTGGAGGGCAAACGCGGCCCGAAAAGGCGCGTGGAACGGATCGTGCATCGTCTGACAATGAGGCCATTGATACAGACAGCACACGATGCGACCCGGAAGATCGCACGACGATGCAAAAGGCAGGAGCAACAAGCTGGGTAGCAAAGCCGCGTTTCGCAACGCTTGGCGTTCGCGCCGTGTGGCTCTGTTACGTAACACCTAACGCACAGCGCGGCGAATGCGACTCGCCGGCGCCATGATCAAGAGAGGACGGCGATGGATGCGATCCCGGACAAAAAAGCAGAGAAGCAGTTTCAGGAGATGCTTGCGGCACTGACCGCGATGCCGGCGTGGAGCGAAAAGCAGCAGCTCGAACTGGAAATGGCACGAGAGATTTCCGTGGAGATGCTGCGCCTTGCAGAATCGATGCGCGACGGCTCCACTGATATCGAAACGTGCCTGACCATGCTCAAGTACGCCAAGGTGATGGATTTCGTGCTGACGACGCTCGCGTCGCGCCGGGACATCGCCCCGCAGACGCTGCGCGTGATCTTCAAGCTAGCCGGCTTGAAGGTCGATGAAGCCTATCCGGGCTGACGCGCCGTCGCGCCCGAGCCGGCCCGCCCTTCGAGGACGCGCCGGCTTCACGCCTTGCGTTTTGTCATGAGCCGCGCCGCGGAATTGCGCATGTGCCGCTGCATCGCGGCCTGAGCCTGGACCGCGTCGCGCGCCTCGAGCGCCTCAAGGATGTCGCGGTGTTCCGTCAGCGCGGCCGCCCACGTTTCTTCCCCCTCGAAATGCCCCCGAAGCGTCGATGACAGCGGGCTATGCCGCTCGTCGTAGAGCGCGCCGACCGTGCGCACGAGCACGTCGTTGCCGGACATCTGCGCGATCGCGACATGAAACGCGCGATCCGCGCTCATTGGGATGAGGCCGTTCTCCACTTCGCGCGCCATCGTTTCGTACACCGTACGCAGCGCCTTCAGCGCCTTGGGCCGAGCGAACGGCGCGACGCTCGCGGCAATCGCGCCTTCTATCACGCTGCGCGCATTCATGATCTCGATGGGACTCTCGCCGAGTTCGGCTTCGGCGCGCGGCGGTTTCGCGGCCGACGTCGCGCAGATATAGACGCCCGACCCCATGCGGATTTCGACGCGTCCTTCGAGTTCGAGCGCGACCAGCGCCTCGCGCACGGACGGCCGCGACACGCCGAGCGTCTGCGCCAGTTCGCGCTCGGAAGGCAGCCGGCCGTTCGGCGCGAAATCCTTCTGTTCGATCAACCCGCGCAGCTTGTCGGCGATTTGCAAATAAAGACGCCGCGTCTCCGGTGGTTTCACACTCACGTGTTGACTCCTGAAAGCTCGGGGAAAACGTGGATTGTAATCAGGCGAGGTGCTGAAGCACCGTAGGCGGGCGGTTCAGCGAACATTCGCGGCTTACAAGTGGCTTGACCAATCACGATTCAAGCCACTAGTATGCGATCTGGTAAGGCCACGTGGCCACCTTTTTTTCGATCCCGCTGGAACCGTTTCCAGACGGACACGACCGAGCCCAATGCGTCATCCGTCGCGGGCACGGCGAATGCACCGCACGACGCGAGCGACGCAATCATGAGCAATCCGATTCTTCAGTTCGGCACGAGCCGCTTCCTGCAAGCGCACGTGGACTTCTTCGTCGCCGAAGCGGCGCGGCGCGATCCGTCGAAGGCGCTCGGCAAAATTACGGTCGTGCAGACGACGTCGAGCGCGGACAGCCGCGCCCGCACCGATGCGCTGCGCGCGACGGGACGCTATCCGGTACGCATTCGCGGACGTCGGGGCGACGAGACTGTGGACGTCACCATCGAGAGCGATTCGATCAACGAGGCGCTGCACGCGAACGAAGACTGGCCGCTGCTTCTGCAACGCATTCAGCGCGACGTGAAGGTAATCGTCTCGAATACCGCCGATGCCGGCTACGCGCTTTTCGATGAAGACACCGCCGACCTGATCGACGGCGGCCGCACGCCGCGCGGCTTCGCCGCAAAGCTCGCGGTGCTCTTGCATGCGCGCTTCCGCGCGGGTGCCGAGCCGATCACCCTGCTGCCCTGCGAACTGGTTTCCCGCAATGGCGACACGCTGCGCGACCTCGTGCGTGGCGTCGCGCGCGGGTGGAGCCTGGACGACGCTTTCATCCGCTATCTGACGAACGACTGCATCTGGGTCAACTCGTTGGTGGACCGTATCGTGTCGGAGCCGATCGTTCCGGTCGGCGCGATCGCCGAACCTTACGCGCTGTGGGCCATCGAGCGGCAACCGCGCATGGTCCTGCCGTGCGAGCACGACGATATCGTCGTGACCGACGATCTTGCGCACTACGAACGGCTCAAATTGCTGCTGCTGAATCTCGGCCACACCATGCTGGCTGAAATCTGGCGTACGCGCGACGGCGCGCCGGACATGACCGTGCTCGACGCCATGCGCGATCCCGCTTACCGCGATCCGCTGGAGACAGTTTGGCGCGACGAAGTGTTACCCGTGTTCACCGCGCTCGGCCAGCACGACGTGGCGACGGAATATCTCGCGAGCGTGCGCGACCGGTTCGAGAACCCGTTTCTCGTCCATCGGCTCGCGGACATCGCGCGCAATCATGAGGAGAAGAAGGCCCGGCGCTTTCAGCCGGTCATCGAGCTCGCTCGCGAGCTCAAGCTCGATGTCGAGCAAAAACGACTGCGCGAGGCCTTGCAAACGACGACACACTGATTAACTACGCCAGTCCGCCGCAGAAGCGGACAGCGCCATGAATTTCATAAACACGGCCCGCCGCGCGGCATAAGGCGGACCGGCCGACACGAACGTAGTGCCGCTTCCAGCAGGAGACAACAAATGCGCAAGATGCGTTGGGTAGTGATATTTCTGGCCTTTCTGGCCATCGCCATCAATTACATCGACCGTGCGAATCTCGCGGTCGCAGCCCCTCAGATCGAAAAGGCGCTCGGCATCGGGCCCGCGGAGATGGGCTTCATTCTGAGCGGCTTCTTCTGGACCTACGCGCTGATGCAGATGCCGTTCGGCTGGTTCGTCGATCGCGTCGGCGCGCGCATCGCGCTCCCGCTGGCGGTCGGCTGGTGGTCGGTGTTCACGGCGCTGACCGCGGTGACCACGAGCGTCGCTGGCATGTTCGGCTGCCGGCTGATGCTCGGCATCGGCGAAGCGGGCGCGTATCCGTCGTGCGCGAAACTCGTGTCGCAATGGTTCACGAAAGAGCAGCGCGCCTTCGCGACCAGCATCTTCGATAGCGGCTCGCGCGTCGGCTCGGCGCTGTCGATTCCTGTCGTCGCGCTGATCATCAGTTCGTTCGGCTGGGAAGCGTCGTTCGTGATCACCGGCCTGCTCGGCTTCGTGTGGATTGTGGGCTGGTTCGCGATCTACCGGAACAAGTCGAAGGGCGACCTCACCGGCGAAGTGGATGTGCCGCCGCAACCGGTTGCCCCGAAGAACAAAGTGTCGTGGGCCTCGCTGTTCAAGTACCGCACGCTGTGGGGCATGATGCTCGGCTTCTTCTGCCTGAACTTCGTTATCTACTTTTTCATCACGTGGTTCCCGAGCTATCTCGTTCAGGCGCACGGCTTCTCGCTGAAATCGCTCGGCACGCTCGGCACGATTCCCGCGCTGATGTCGATTCCGGGCGGCTGGCTCGGCGGCTTCGTCTCCGACTCGCTGTTCAAGCGCGGCTGGAGCCTGACCGCGGCGCGCAAGACCTGCATGGTCGGCGGCATGCTGCTTTCGTCGGTCATCACGTTGTCGGCGTTCACGTCGAACATCTATCTGATGCTTGCGTTCTTCGGCATTGCTTACGCGAGCCTCGCGTTCGCGGCGGCCAGCATCTGGTCGCTTCCGAGCGACGTCGCGCCGACGCCGGACCACGTCGCCTCGATCGGCGGCATTCAGAACTTCGCGTCGAACCTGGCGGGCATCGTCATCACGACGTTCACCGGCGTGATGCTTTCCATCACCAAGGGCTCCTTCGTTATTCCGTTGTGCGTCGCGGGCGGCTTTTGCTTCCTTGGCGCGTTCAGCTATCTTGTGATCGTCGGCAAGATCGAGCCGCTCGATGAAGCGGACAAACGCGCCGTCGCCGACAAGCGCGCACCCTCCACCATCTAAGAAAGATCATGTCCACCGTATCCAACGACCATGCGGTCATCCGGCTGCATCCGAAAGACGACGTCGTAATCGCGACACGTCAGTTGCTCTCCGGCGCGCGCATTGCGTCGGAGGATCTCGTCGTCACCGGGCTGATTCCGCCGGGCCACAAGATCGCGACCCGCGCGATCGCGGCGGGCGAGCCCGTCAAACGCTACAACCAGATCATCGGCGTGGCGAAAGAGGCGATTGCGCGCGGCCAGCACGTGCACACGCACAATCTCTCGATGTCCGATTTCGCGCGCGAACACGAGTTCGGCGTCGACAAGCATCCGACGCCGTTCGTCGAGTCGCCGGCCACGTTCATGGGCATTCGCCGAGACGACGGGCGCGTCGCCACGCGCAATTTCGTCGGCGTGCTGACGAGCGTGAACTGCTCGGCGACGGTCGCGCGCGCCATCGCGGACCATTTCCGGCGCGACGTGCATCCGGAAGTGCTGGCGGATTATCCGAACGTCGATGGCGTGATCGCGCTCACGCACGGTCTGGGATGCGGCATCGACATGCAAGGCGAAGGGCTCGGCATTTTGCGGCGGACGCTCGCCGGCTACGCTGTGCATCCGAACTTTCATTCGGTGCTGTTCGTCGGCTTGGGCTGCGAGACGAACCAGATCGGCGGCGTGCTGGAATCGGCCGGATTGAAGGACGGCGAGCGGCTGCGCAGCTTCACCATTCAGGATAGCGGCGGCACGCGGAAAACCATCGAACGCGGCATCGCGATGGTGAAAGAGATGCTCGCAGACGCCAACCGCGTGCGGCGTGAGCCGTTGCCGGCGTCGCATCTGATCGTCGGCTTGCAGTGCGGCGGCTCGGACGGCTATTCCGGCATCTCGGCGAATCCGGCGCTCGGCGCGGCAGTCGACAAGCTCGTTGCGCACGGCGGCACGGCGATTCTTTCCGAAACGCCCGAGGTGTACGGCGCAGAGCATTTGCTGACGCGGCGCGCGGTGAGCCGGGAAGTCGGCGAAAAGCTGCTTGCGCGCATCAAGTGGTGGGAGAGCTACTGCGAGCGCAACGGCGCGGCAATGGACAACAACCCGTCGGCGGGCAACAAGGTCGGCGGGCTGACCACGATTCTCGAGAAATCGCTCGGCGCGGTCGCCAAGGGCGGCACGACCAATCTCGTCGAGGTGTACGAGTACGCGCAGCGTATCGACGCGAAGGGCTTCGTTTTCATGGATTCGCCCGGCTACGATCCGATGTCCGCGACCGGCCAGGTGGCATCCGGCGCGAACCTGATCTGCTTCACCACGGGCCGCGGTTCGGCTTACGGCTGCGCGCCGTCGCCTTCGCTCAAGCTCGCGACGAACACGGCGCTGTGGGAGCGGCAGGAAGACGACATGGATATCAATTGCGGCGGCGTGATCGACGGCACCGCGACGATCGACCAGCTCGGCGACGAGATTTTCCAGATGATGCTGGACTGCGCGTCAGGCGTGCCGTCGAAGAGCGAGCAGCATGGCTACGGGCAGAGTGAATTCGTGCCGTGGCAGGTGGGCGTCGTGACTTGATTCAGGTTTTGGGCACGCGGTGCAATCGGACGGCGCACCATTCGCGGAAGAACTTTCGCGAGTGGTTGCGCGGTCGCGGGCTTCCGTTCACATACCCATTCGCGAGCATTTGCTTGGAGATCGGGCGCCAATTGCGCTCGAATCATCGTTCGTTGCAAGCTTCCTGATCGTTCATGCGCACACGTATCAGGAATGCGTTTAGGTCTTTCTGGGCCCCGTCGAGTGTGACGGCGGACCGGCGTTTCCATGAGGCTCGGCGCAATCGATCCAGTCGACCAACGGCGCGTTCGGCGACACGATGACCAGCGCTCGATAAGCAACGATGCGTGGTTGGTCCGGCACCTTCGCGCTGACTCAGACCGTCGCGGAATGCTCCGCCATCATCTGCAGAGCTACCGCCTCTGCGACTTCGATGCCGTCGATCGCCGCCGAGTAGATGCCTCCCGCGTAGCCCGCGCCCTCGCCTGCCGGGTATAGGCCCTCAACATTCACGCTTTGATAGTCTTCCTTTCGACGCACGCGCAACGGCGAAGACGTACGCGTCTCGACGCCGGTCAACACCGCATCGTGCATGGCGAAGCCGGGGAGCTTCTTGTCGATCTGCGGCAACGCTTCGCGGACCGCCTCGATCACGTAATCGGGCAAAACCGTACTAAGGTCGGTCGGCTTGACGCCCGGCTTGTATGACGGAATCACCGAACCGAGCGACGTCGACGGACGGCCGGCAATGAAATCGCCGACGAGCTGCGCAGGCGCGCAATAATCGCCGCCGCCGAGTTCGAACGCGCGCTCCTCCCACTTCCGCTGAAACGCGATTCCCGCCAGCGGACCGCCGGGATAATCGTCCGGCGTGATCCCGACGACGATGCCCGCGTTCGCATTCCGCTCAGCGCGCGAGTACTGGCTCATGCCGTTCGTGACGACGCGCCCAGGCTCGGATGTCGCCGCGACGACCGTACCGCCCGGGCACATGCAAAAGCTGTAAACGGAGCGCCCGTTGCTGCAGTGATGCACCACTTTGTAGTCGGCAGCGCCCAGGCGCTCGTGCCCGGCGAACTTGCCGAAGCGACTACGGTCGATCACCCCCTGCGGATGCTCGATGCGGAAGCCCAGCGAAAACGGCTTGGCTTCCATGAAAACGCCGCGTTTGTGCAGCATCTCGAAGGTATCGCGCGCGCTATGGCCGACGGCCAGCACGACGTGATCGCAGCGAAGCGTTTCACCGGTCGACAGGCGCAGGCCGCGCACCTTGCCGTTATCGATGTCGATGTCTTCGACGCGCTGCTGGAAACGCACTTCGCCGCCGAGTTGGTGGATCGTCGCGCGCATCTTCTCGACCATGCTGACTAGCCGAAATGTGCCGATGTGCGGGCGGCTCAGATAAAGGATATCTTCCGGTGCGCCTGCTTTGACGAATTCGTCCAGGACCTTCCGGCCGTAGTGCTTCGGATCCTTGATCTGGCTATACAGTTTGCCGTCCGAGAACGTACCGGCACCGCCTTCGCCGAACTGCACATTGGACTCGGGCTGCAGTTCGTTTCGCCGCCAGAGTCCCCATGTGTCTTTCGTTCTTTCTCGCACGGCTTTCCCGCGCTCGAGGATGATCGGCCGAAAACCCATTTGCGCGAGAATCAGCCCGGCGAATAGCCCGCAAGGCCCCATGCCGATGACCACCGGTCGCAGCATTGAGGACCGTTCGGGCGCTTGCGTCACGAAGTGGTACGTCATGTCGGGTGTCACGCCGCAGTGCGGATGCGGGTGCGCCTTGAGGCGATCGAGCGCGAACGCTTCGTCCTTCACAGTGACATCGATGATGTACGTCAACTTGATGTCCGCGCGTTTGCGGGCATCGTGAGCGCGACGGAAGACCTGGAAATCGACGAGTTCTTCCGCCCCAATCCCGATTTCCTCCAGACGCGCGATGACGGCGGGTCTGATGGCGGACTCGGGATGATCCAGCGGGAGTTTGATTTCGCTTAAACGTAGCATGAGAACTCGATGACAACGACGATGCGCAATATGGTGGGCATTTTAGCGCGACCACATCGGTTCGCCGCGCGGGTCGACTCACGCACTGCGGCGCGGTGACAGAAAACGCAAAAACCCCACCTTTTCGGGGTGGGGTTTTTGTTTTGCAAGGGGGAGCCTGACGATTACCTACTTTCACACGGGCAATCCGCACTATCATCGGCGTGGAGTCGTTTCACGGTCCTGTTCGGGATGGGAAGGGGTGGGACCGACTCGCTATGGTCATCAGGCTTTAAGGGGATGTTGTCTCGCCTGTTGGGCGCTACAACCAATCGGGGAAGAAATAGTGTGTTGGGTGGCGATTGTGGGCACAGCCGCTACTCAGCCAGTGGCCCCCTTCGGGGGTTGCATTGAGTAAGCGCTAAAGCGCTAACTCACTGCGAAACACACTGGTTATAGGATCAAGCCTTACGGGCAATTAGTATCAGTTAGCTCAATGCATTACTGCACTTACACACCTGACCTATCAACGTCCTGGTCTGGAACGACCCTTCAAGGGGCTCGAAGCCCCGGGGATATCTCATCTTAAGGCGAGTTTCCCGCTTAGATGCTTTCAGCGGTTATCTCTTCCGAACATAGCTACCCGGCGATGCCACTGGCGTGACAACCGGTACACCAGAGGTTCGTCCACTCCGGTCCTCTCGTACTAGGAGCAGCCCCCTTCAAATATCCAACGCCCACGGCAGATAGGGACCAAACTGTCTCACGACGTTTTAAACCCAGCTCACGTACCTCTTTAAATGGCGAACAGCCATACCCTTGGGACCGGCTACAGCCCCAGGATGAGATGAGCCGACATCGAGGTGCCAAACACCGCCGTCGATATGAACTCTTGGGCGGTATCAGCCTGTTATCCCCAGAGTACCTTTTATCCGTTGAGCGATGGCCCTTCCATACAGAACCACCGGATCACTATGACCTGCTTTCGCACCTGCTCGACTTGTCGGTCTCGCAGTTAAGCACGCTTATGCCATTGCACTATCAGCACGATTTCCGACCGTACCTAGCGTACCTTCGTACTCCTCCGTTACGCTTTGGGAGGAGACCGCCCCAGTCAAACTGCCTACCATGCACTGTCCCCGATCCGGATCACGGACCAAGGTTAGAACCTCAAACAAACCAGGGTGGTATTTCAAGGACGGCTCCACCGAAACTGGCGTTCCGGTTTCATAGCCTCCCACCTATCCTACACAGATCGGTTCAAAGTCCAATGCAAAGCTACAGTAAAGGTTCATGGGGTCTTTCCGTCTAGCCGCGGGGAGATTGCATCATCACAAACACTTCAACTTCGCTGAGTCTCGGGAGGAGACAGTGTGGCCATCGTTACGCCATTCGTGCAGGTCGGAACTTACCCGACAAGGAATTTCGCTACCTTAGGACCGTTATAGTTACGGCCGCCGTTTACCGGGACTTCAATCAAGAGCTTGCACCCCATCATTTAATCTTCCGGCACCGGGCAGGCGTCACACCCTATACGTCCACTTTCGTGTTTGCAGAGTGCTGTGTTTTTATTAAACAGTCGCAGCCACCAGTTTATTGCAACCCTTTCACCCTCCTGGCGCAGGCCAGTCAAGCTACCAGGGCGTACCTTATCCCGAAGTTACGGTACCAATTTGCCGAGTTCCTTCTCCCGAGTTCTCTCAAGCGCCTTAGAATACTCATCTCGCCCACCTGTGTCGGTTTGCGGTACGGTCATCGTTAGACTGAAGCTTAGAGGCTTTTCTTGGAACCACTTCCAATTGCTTCGTGACCGAAGTCACTCGCGCCACACCCTTGAATTACGTGCCCGGATTTGCCTAAGCACCTTCTCCAATGCAGCGACCGGGACGTCCAACACCCGGACAACCTTCCGCGATCCGTCCCCCCATCGCATCTAACAATGGTGCAGGAATATTGACCTGCTTCCCATCAGCTACGCATTTCTGCCTCGCCTTAGGGGCCGACTCACCCTACGCCGATGAACGTTGCGTAGGAAACCTTGGGCTTACGGCGAGGGGGCTTTTCACCCCCTTTATCGCTACTCATGTCAGCATTCGCACTTCCGATACCTCCAGCACGCTTTTCAACGCACCTTCGCAGGCTTACGGAACGCTCTCCTACCATGCGAGTAAAACTCGCATCCGCAGCTTCGGTGACTGGCTTGAGCCCCGTTACATCTTCCGCGCAGGACGACTCGATCAGTGAGCTATTACGCTTTCTTTAAAGGGTGGCTGCTTCTAAGCCAACCTCCTGACTGTTTTAGCCTTCCCACTTCGTTTCCCACTTAGCCAATCTTTGGGACCTTAGCTGGCGGTCTGGGTTGTTTCCCTCTTGACACCGGACGTTAGCACCCGATGTCTGTCTCCCGTGATTGCACTCTTCGGTATTCGGAGTTTGCTATGGCGTAGTAATCCGCAATGGACCCCACAACCATGACAGTGCTCTACCCCCGAAGGTGATACACGAGGCACTACCTAAATAGTTTTCGGAGAGAACCAGCTATTTCCAAGTTTGTTTAGCCTTTCACCCCTATCCACAGCTCATCCCCTAACTTTTCAACGTTAGTGGGTTCGGTCCTCCAGTACGTGTTACCGCACCTTCAACCTGGCCATGGATAGATCACTTGGTTTCGGGTCTACGCCCAGCAACTGATCGCCCTATTCGGACTCGCTTTCGCTACGCCTGCCTTAATCAGTTAAGCTCGCTACTGAACGTAAGTCGCTGACCCATTATACAAAAGGTACGCCGTCACCCCTTACGAGGCTCCGACTGTTTGTATGCATGCGGTTTCAGGATCTATTTCACTCCCCTCCCGGGGTTCTTTTCGCCTTTCCCTCACGGTACTGGTTCACTATCGGTCGATCACGAGTATTTAGCCTTGGAGGATGGTCCCCCCATCTTCAGACAGGATTTCACGTGTCCCGCCCTACTTGTCGTACCCCTAGTTCTTTCATACTGTTTTCGCTTACAGGGCTATCACCTGCTATGGCCGCACTTTCCAGAGCGTTCAGCTAACAATACAAATAAAGAGTACAGGCTCTTCCCATTTCGCTCGCCACTACTTTGGGAATCTCGGTTGATTTCTTTTCCTGCGGTTACTTAGATGTTTCAGTTCACCGCGTTCGCTTCACATAGCCTATGTATTCAGCTATGGATACTCCATACGGAGTGGGTTTCCCCATTCGGACATCTTCGGATCAATGCTCGTTTGCCAGCTCCCCGAAGCTTTTCGCAGGCTACCGCGTCCTTCATCGCCTGTGATCGCCAAGGCATCCACCACATGCACTTGTTCGCTTGACCCTATAACGAGTGTGTCTCGCGACACCTCTGTCATAGGCTGAGTATTCGCGTTGTGCCGTATTCCAAGTCATCAATGAAGATCACTTTTCATACTCGATACAATCACTACCCTGACTACCCTACTCACACCCATCTCTAAGTGCTTTCAGATAATCTCTTTACTACTTCTTCCTGATTGTTAAAGAACGTTTAGCCGATAGGTGTCTTGCAATACCTACAGCATCAACTGGCTAGCAATCGCCAATGCTTAACATTCACTGCTCGTGAACGCTAGGCATTGAAGATTGATGGTGGAGGATGACGGGATCGAACCGACGACCCCCTGCTTGCAAAGCAGGTGCTCTCCCAGCTGAGCTAATCCCCCGCGTCTATTGACCCTGCCCTCTTCGAGGGTGGGGCCTTCGTAAGCGCTCACGCGCTAACGACCGCCGACATGGTGGGTCTGGTTGGATTCGAACCAACGACCCCCGCCTTATCAAGACGGTGCTCTAACCGACTGAGCTACAGACCCTTAGCCTGTTTCTAAACCACAGCCGATAAGCGTGAGCGCTTAACTTGGTGTGCGAAGCTCGAGAAAGGAGGTGATCCAGCCGCACCTTCCGATACGGCTACCTTGTTACGACTTCACCCCAGTCATGAATCCTACCGTGGTGACCGTCCTCCTTGCGGTTAGACTAGCCACTTCTGGTAAAACCCACTCCCATGGTGTGACGGGCGGTGTGTACAAGACCCGGGAACGTATTCACCGCGGCATGCTGATCCGCGATTACTAGCGATTCCAGCTTCACGCAGTCGAGTTGCAGACTGCGATCCGGACTACGATCGGTTTTCTGGGATTGGCTCCACCTCGCGGCTTGGCAACCCTCTGTTCCGACCATTGTATGACGTGTGAAGCCCTACCCATAAGGGCCATGAGGACTTGACGTCATCCCCACCTTCCTCCGGTTTGTCACCGGCAGTCTCCTTAGAGTGCTCTTGCGTAGCAACTAAGGACAAGGGTTGCGCTCGTTGCGGGACTTAACCCAACATCTCACGACACGAGCTGACGACAGCCATGCAGCACCTGTGCGCCGGTTCTCTTTCGAGCACGTCCGCCTCTCAGCAGACTTCCGACCATGTCAAGGGTAGGTAAGGTTTTTCGCGTTGCATCGAATTAATCCACATCATCCACCGCTTGTGCGGGTCCCCGTCAATTCCTTTGAGTTTTAATCTTGCGACCGTACTCCCCAGGCGGTCAACTTCACGCGTTAGCTACGTTACTAAGGAAATGAATCCCCAACAACTAGTTGACATCGTTTAGGGCGTGGACTACCAGGGTATCTAATCCTGTTTGCTCCCCACGCTTTCGTGCATGAGCGTCAGTGTTGGCCCAGGAGGCTGCCTTCGCCATCGGTATTCCTCCACATCTCTACGCATTTCACTGCTACACGTGGAATTCTACCTCCCTCTGCCACACTCAAAGCCTGCCAGTCACCAATGCAGTTCCCAGGTTAAGCCCGGGGATTTCACATCGGTCTTAACAGACCGCCTGCGCACGCTTTACGCCCAGTAATTCCGATTAACGCTCGCACCCTACGTATTACCGCGGCTGCTGGCACGTAGTTAGCCGGTGCTTATTCTTCCGGTACCGTCATCCTCCACCGATATTAGCGGCGAAGTTTTCTTTCCGGACAAAAGTGCTTTACAACCCGAAGGCCTTCTTCACACACGCGGCATTGCTGGATCAGGGTTGCCCCCATTGTCCAAAATTCCCCACTGCTGCCTCCCGTAGGAGTCTGGGCCGTGTCTCAGTCCCAGTGTGGCTGGTCGTCCTCTCAGACCAGCTACAGATCGTCGCCTTGGTAGGCCTTTACCCCACCAACTAGCTAATCTGCCATCGGCCGCCCCTACAGCGCGAGGTCCGAAGATCCCCCGCTTTCCTCCGTAGATCGTATGCGGTATTAATCCGGCTTTCGCCGGGCTATCCCCCACTACAGGACACGTTCCGATGTATTACTCACCCGTTCGCCACTCGCCGCCAGGCCGAAGCCCGCGCTGCCGTCCGACTTGCATGTGTAAGGCATGCCGCCAGCGTTCAATCTGAGCCAGGATCAAACTCTTCAGTTCAATGCCTGTTACTGTTTTCGGTTCCGTTAGAAACCGGTCGCTCACTCAACGTACTGACGATGATTAATCCGTCCTAAGACAGATAAACCTTCCTCTGATACTTCGTGTGAGACTCTTGATACTTTTGCTTATGCTGCAGCGCCTAAGCACCACAACCGCACTCGCCATCAAGCGCCCACACTTATCGGCTGTTAGTTTTTAAAGAGCAATCCGCCAAGACTTTCCACCTCGCCGCATCGAGCACTGGGCTCAACCGCTTCGTCTTGCGTCGCTGCATCAGCAGCAGAGAAACGAGATTATGTACGTCGTTTCGGTCAGTGTCAACAAGTTTTTGAAGCTTCTTTTTGACTCGCCTTTCGGCTCGGACCTGCGAACCCAGTCGGCTTACCAACATCGGCTCGCTTAAAGCGAACGGGTCGTGCGGACATCGCACGACCCGTCGACATTGAAGTCTTGGTGCCGGCTGCAGGACTCGAACCCGCCACCTGATGATTACAAATCAACTGCTCTACCAGATGAGCTAAGCCGGCGAAGGACGAGATTCTACTTCATTTAACGACTTTCAGGTGCGACCGGCCAGAGGATTTCGATGCGTCGTCATCCGACGCGCCCGATTGCGCCTCATCGCGCGATGAAGTGGCTGAAGCGCTCGACCGATCCTCCGCCTGAGGATCAACGTGACGCTGCTCTCGCTCGGCAGACCGGGGCGCAGCCGAAACACTCGGCTCGCTCGCGGAATGAGGCGACGGCTCGACGGGAAACGCCATTCCTTGCCCGTTCTCGCGCGCATAAATGGCGAGCACGTTGGCGACCTGGACCTCGATCTTGTGCGATTTCCCGGAAAAGCGCGCACTGAACTCGATCCATTCGTTCCCCATCTGCAACTGGCTCGTCGCCTCGAAGCTGATGTTGAGCACGATCTCATCATTGCGCACGAACTGGCGCGGCACGCGCGTCGCGCCGTCGACTCGCACGGCGATGTGAGGCGTAAAACCGTTATCGGTGCACCATTCGTACAGCGCGCGCAACAGATAAGGCTTGGTGGAGATTTCTTGCATCAACTTTCCTCTGCCGGAGCACGGTCGCGCGAACTCGCGCCCGGCGCGCCCCGTTCTCGCAAACTATCGACGCATCACCTTTTCGGAAGGCGTCAGCGCTTCAATATAGGCCGGGCGGCTGAAAATGCGCTCGGCGTACTTCATCAGCGGCGCGGCGTTCTTCGACAGCTCGATGCCATAGTGATCGAGACGCCACAAGAGCGGCGCGATCGCGACGTCGAGCATCGAGAACTCCTCGCCCAGCATGTACTTGTTCTTCAGGAAGATCGGCGCGAGTTGCGTGAGGCGGTCGCGGATCGCGCTGCGCGCCTTTTCGTGGTTCTTCTCGGCTGCCTTGCCCTTCTCGTTCTCGAGCGTGCCGACGTGCACGAACAGTTCTTTTTCGAAGTTGAGCAGGAACAGACGCGCACGCGCACGCTGGACGGGATCCGCCGGCATCAGCTGCGGATGCGGGAAACGCTCGTCGATGTACTCGTTGATGATGTTCGACTCGTACAGGATCAGGTCGCGCTCGACGAGAATCGGCACTTGACCGTACGGGTTCATCACCGCGATGTCTTCCGGCTTGTTGAACAGATCGACGTCGCGGATCTCGAAATCCATGCCCTTTTCGAACAACACCAGCCGGCAGCGCTGGGAGAACGGGCAAGTAGTGCCGGAGTACAGAACCATCATGTTATTTAAGTCCCTTCAGTAAACTCGAAGGGCCGGCTGCGGCGAATCCCTCCCGGGAGTAGCCGCGCCGACCCACGCCGTCACAGGCGTGCTATTTGATATCTCGCCAGTATGCCGCGTTCAGACGCCATGCGAGGAAGCTCAGGAGCGCCAGAAACAGCAAGACCCAGACGCCAAGGCGCTTGCGGGTCTGCTGGGCGGGTTCGGACATCCACGAAAGGTACGAAACCAGATCGGCCACAGCTGAATCATAATCCACGTTCGACATGGTGCCAGGCGTCACCTGAGTGTAACCCACGAATCTTTTTGTCTTTTCGCCGGTTTTCTCGTCCGTGTCCGTCTCGAACCGCGCATCGCGGATACCTTGCAGCGTCCACAGCACATGCGGCATGCCAACGTTCTCGAACACGCGATTGTTCCAGCCGGTCGGCCGGGTCGGGTCACGGTAGAAGCTGCGCAAATACGTGTAGAGCCAGTCCTTGCCGCGCGCCCGCGCCTCCACCGACAAATCCGGCGGCGACGCGCCGAACCACGCTTTGGCGTCGTCCGGGCGCATCGCGATGCTCATGGTGTTGCCGATCTTTTCCGTCGTGAACAGCAGATTGTCCTGAATCTGCTTCTGCGTGAGCCCGAGGTCCGTCAGACGGTTGTAGCGCATCAGGCTCGCGCTATGGCAGTTCAGGCAGTAGTTTACAAATATTTGGGCGCCGTGCTGCAAGGACGCGAAATTGTCCGCGTTATCGGGCGCACGGTCCAGCACCGCTTCTTCCGCCGCGTGCACTGGCGCCGCGCTGAACGCGAACATCGCCGCGCAAGTCATCGCGAGAGTCGAGAGCCATTTTTTCATCGTGTCGTCTCCGGACGGGCGCTTAGTGGAGTTTGTAGTTCACTCGCTCGGGCGGCGTCTTGAATCTGCCGCGCGGCGTCCAGAAAGGCATGCCGAGGAAAAACGCGAAATAAATGAGCGCGCAGATTTGCGCGATAAGCGTTCCCGCCGGCGATGGCGGCCGCGTTCCCAAAAAGCCGAGCACGAGGAACGCGAAGACAAAGATTGCGTAGAAGACTTTGTGAAAGAGCGGCCGGTAGCGGATCGACTTCACCGGACTGCGATCCAGCCACGGCACGAAGAACAGCGAAACGACCGCCGTGCCCATCACGACCACGCCCCAGAACTTGGATTCGGTGAGGGCCATGAACACGATCACCAAGAGCGCGAGCACGGGCAGCCCAATGCGCCATTTTCCGCGCGCGCGCAAAAGCGCGAACACCCCGAGCAGCGCGATGATGATCATCAGCACGATCTTGAACGGATCCGTGGTCGCACGCAGCATCGCGTAGAAGGCGGTGAAGTACCAGACGGGCGCGATTTCAGACGGCGTTTGCAGCGGATTAGCCGGCACGAAGTTATTTGCTTCGAGGAAGTAGCCGCCCATTTCCGGCGCGAAGAAAATAATTGCCGCGAAAATCAGCAAGAAAATGCAGACGCCCATGAAGTCGTGCACCGAGTAATACGGGTGAAACGGAATACCGTCGAGCGGAATGCCGTTCGCGTCCTTCTTTGCCTTGATTTCGATGCCATCGGGATTATTCGATCCCACTTCATGCAGCGCGACCAGATGCGCAACAACGAGCCCGATCAGTACGAGCGGAATCGCGATCACATGAAACGAGAAGAAGCGATTCAGCGTAACGTCCGACACGACATAATCGCCGCGAATCCACAGCGACAAATCCGGGCCGATAAAAGGAATCGCCGAAAACAGATTCACGATTACTTGCGCGCCCCAGAACGACATTTGCCCCCAAGGCAGCAGATAGCCGAAGAACGCTTCCGCCATCAGGCACAGGAAAATGGCGCAACCGAAAATCCACACGAGCTCGCGCGGCTTGCGGTAGGACCCGTACATCAGGCTGCGGAACATGTGAAGATAAACGACGACGAAAAACATCGACGCGCCCGTGGAATGCATATACCGAATGAGCCAGCCCCACGGCACTTCGCGCATGATGTACTCGACCGATGCAAAGGCCAGCGTCGCATCGGGCTTGTAATTCATGACGAGAAAAATGCCCGTGACGATCTGAATGACCAGCACGAGCATTGAAAGTGAGCCGAAGAAATACCAGAAGTTGAAGTTCTTCGGCGCGTAGTATTCGGTGACGTGTTTCTTCCAGGTGGATGTCAAAGGAAACCGGCGATCTATCCAGCCCAAGAAGCCCGTCGTTTCCACATCCTTGTCTGCGGTCGCCATTTAAGCCTCTCCCTTTTCGTCCTTGCCGATCACGAGTTGCGTCGCGGAAGTGAACATGTACGGTGGCACGTCCAGATTCTGCGGCGCGGGCTTGTTCTTGAAGACGCGGCCGGCCATGTCGTAGGTCGAGCCGTGGCACGGGCACAGAAAGCCGCCTGGCCAGTTATCGGGAAGATTGGGTTGCGGACCTTCGGTGAAGCGCGGCGTCGGCGTGCAGCCGAGGTGCGTACAGACGGCGACGGCCACGAATATGTTCTTGTGATCGGCGCGGGAGCGGAACTCGTTGTTGCAGTACTCCGGCAACGGCATCGAGAATTCCATTTTGGACTTCGGATCGGCCACTTCATTGTCGGCCTTCTTCACGTCGGACAGCATTTCGTCCGTGCGATTCACGATCCACACCGGCTTGCCGCGCCAGGCGACTGTCATCATTTCGCCCGGCTTCAGTCCGCTGATATCGACCTCGACGGGCGCGCCCGCCGCCTTGGCCTTCTCCGACGGAGCGAACGAACCAACAAACGGAACCAGCGTTGCCACACCTCCGACACCACCCGCCACGGTCGTCGTAATCAGCCAGGTACGGCGGCCGCCATCGACGCGCTTATCGTCCTTGTCTCGCATCACACGCCCCACTTCTGAGTTGGATTTATACCGTCACATCAGTGTTCCGCCGCTAGTGTGCGCGAATGGAGTTGCCATTTACAAGGGCCGTTCGGGGAAAATTACCCGGATTTAGCGAACCTTCCGGGTTTTCCCCACGTTTTCGCGCGTTCGCGTGAAGCGTCTTTTCATCGCTCCAGCGGGGTTCGAACGACGAGGAATCGCCGCTTCAGACCGGATTATCGATATCGATAAACACATGCTCGATGTCGAACTCTTCGGACAGGTGCGCGCCGACGGCCTGCACGCCATAACGTTCCGTCGCGTGATGCCCCGCCGCGATATACGCCACGCCGGATTCCGCCGCGATATGCATTGTCTGCTCGGACACTTCGCCGCTCAGATACACGTCGGCGCCCGCGTCGATGGCCTGTTCGAAATAGCCCTGCGCGCCGCCCGTGCACCACGCGACGCGCCGTAGCTCGCGGTCGGGATCGCCGAACACGAGCGGCTTGCGGCCGAGCGCATTCTCGACGGTCGCGGTGAAGTGCTCGAGCGAAAGCGGCATGGTGATCGGCGCGACCCAGCCGATGTCCTGATCGCCGAAACGGCCGTCGGCAATCAAGCCGAGCCGCGCGCCGATCTGCGCGTTGTTGCCGAATTCCGGATGCGCGTCGAGCGGCAGGTGATAGGCGAAAAGATTGATGTCGTTGGCGATCAGCGTGCGCAGCCGACGATGCTTGCGCCCCGTGATCTGCGGCGCCTCGTTGCGCCAGAAATAGCCGTGATGGACGAGCACCGTGTCCGCGCCCCACTCCAGCGCGGCTTCCAGGAAGGCGAGCGATGCCGTCACGCCGGTCGCGATTTTCTGAACGCGGCGCGTGCCTTCCACCTGTAGGCCGTTCGGGCAATAGTCCTTGAAGCGGCCGATTTCCAGCAGGTTGTTCAGATACAATTCGAGTTCGATCCGATCCATGAAATCCTCTATCCCTTCAAATGCTTAGACGCTTCTGGCTGTTTTTTGCCCAAGCGGTCACCGTGCTTTTGGCTCTGATGTTCATCATCGCGACCCTGAAACCGCAGTGGCTTCAACGTCAGGGCCAATTCGGCAAGCAACTCGCCGAGCCGATCGTCGCGTTACAGGAAGTGGCGCCGAGCATCGGCTCGCGCCCGCTCCAGTCGTCGTATGCGGACGGCGCGCAAAAGGCGATGCCCGCGGTGGTGAACGTGTTCTCCAGCAAGGACGGCAATCTGCCGGCGGACCCGCGAGCCAAAGACCCGCTTTTCCGCTACTTCTTCGGCGACAAGAACAGACGCAAGAACGACGAGCCTCCCGCGTCGAATCTCGGGTCAGGCGTCATCGTCAGCTCGGAAGGTTACATTCTAACGAACCAGCACGTCGTGGACGGTGCGGACCAAATCGAAGTCGCGCTCGCGGACGGCCGCACGTCGAGCGCGAAAGTGATCGGCGTCGATCCCGAGACGGACCTCGCCGTGCTGAAGATCGCGCTGACAAACTTGCCGAGCATCACGCTCGGGCGAATGGACCAGACGCACGTCGGCGATGTCGTGCTGGCGATCGGCAACCCGTTCGGCGTCGGGCAGACGGTGACCATGGGCATCGTGAGCGCGCTCGGGCGCAATCACCTGGGCATCAATACGTTCGAGAACTTCATCCAGACCGACGCGGCGATCAATCCCGGCAATTCGGGCGGTGCGCTCGTCGACGTGAACGGCAATCTGCTCGGCATCAACACCGCGATTTATTCACGCAGCGGCGGCTCGCTAGGCATCGGCTTCGCCATTCCGGTGTCGACGGCGCGCAGTGTGCTGGAGAGCATCATCACGACGGGCACGGTGACGCGCGGCTGGATCGGCGTGGAACCGCAGGATGTGACGCCGGAAATCGCGGAATCGTTCGGGCTCGATCAGAAATCCGGCGCGATCGTCGCGGGCGTGCTGCAAGGCGGCCCGGCGGATAAAGCCGGCATCAAGCCGGGCGATATTCTTGTCAGCATCAACGAGGACACGATCACCGACACGACGCGCCTCTTGAACGTCGTTGCTCAGATCAAGCCGGGCACGTCCGTGAAAGTGCATCTGATGCGCAAGAACAAGGAACTGGACGTGAACGTGATGATCGGCAAACGGCCCGCGCAGCCGAAGGCGCCGCAGACGCCGGACGAAGATCAGGGCGATCAGGGCGACGAATAACGCGCCGAGCGCTCAAAAAGAAGGCAGCCTCGGCTGCCTTTTTTATTGCGGAGAACACGCGTTCGGTGCGGCCGACGCTGCGACAATCGGCCGCAGCCTTCTATTTCACGGTGAGCTCTTCGCTCTTGATCGCGTCTTTCCCGACCACGAGCCGCGCCGCCACGATTCCCGCTTCGTACAAGATGATGAGCGGAATCGCGAGAATCAGCTGCGAGAAGACATCCGGCGGCGTCACCACGGCCGAGATGATGAACGCGCCGACGATCACATACGGCCGGATCTGCTTGAGCTTCTGAATCGACACGACGCCCATGCGCGCGAGCAGCACGACGACGATCGGCACCTCGAACGTCACGCCGAACGCGAGGAACATGGTGAGCACGAAGCTCAGGTAATTGTCGATATCCGTCGTCATCTCCGCGCCGAGCGGCGCGTTGTAATGCGCCATCACGCGGAAAATGGTCGGGAATACGACGAAATACGCGAACGCCATGCCGCAGAGAAAGAGCGCGTAGCTGCTCGACACCAGCGGCGCGACGAGCTTCTTCTCATGCTGATAGAGCCCCGGCGCGACGAACGCCCAGATCTGATACAGCACGAACGGCAGCGCGATGACGAAGGCGACGAGCATGGTCACTTTCATCGGCACGAAGAACGAGCCAGTGACGTCAGTGACGATCATCTTGCCGTCGCGCGGCAAGTTCTGCATCAGCGGACGCGCGAGCAGTTTGAAGATGTCCGGCGCCCAATACACCAGCCCGACGAAAACGACGATGACCGAAGCCCCCGCGCGGATGATGCGATCGCGCAGTTCCACCAGATGGGAGATAAACGTCTCTTCGACGGGCTCGTCTTTATTGTGTTGCGGGTCGCTCACGCCGGCCCTCGGTTTGGATCATCGATGGAAGAAATGCGGCCGTGTCAGAAGAATTTCGTCGGACGGCGCAGGCTTGCAGGCGTATGACGCGCGACCCGGGCCGCACCCGACTGCACGCGCGTGCGGCGCGCGGTGGTGCGCTTGTACCAGTTGGGAACCGCGGTCTGCTTGACGCGCCAGTTCTTGCGCTTCGCTGGCGCGAAGGTCGAGTTAACCCAAGGCTTGTCGGAAGCGCCGCTTTCATCTTCAGGCGACGCCGGAGCGCCTCCCGCGATGCTCGGCTCGACCGACGTGCCTTCCCTCCACGCATCGTTCAGTTCGGACTCGTGGCGCCGCAGATTGTCGTGAATCGTCGATTCGACGTTCGACGCCGCCGTCTCGAACTGCGTGCGCATCTTTTTGAGTTCGTCGAGTTCCATCTCGCGCGCCACCTCCGACTTCACGTCGTTGATGTAACGCTGAGCGCGCCCGAAGAGCGCGCCCGCCGTGCGCGCGACGCCGGGCAAGCGCTCCGGCCCGAGCACCACCAGCGCGACGACGCCGATGAGCGCCATTTTGGTCAGACCAAGATCGAGCATTGAGGGAACTGTGCAGGGTTACGTTCGCCCGTTCGATTAGCGGTAGTCGCCCGAACGCGTCTTGTCCTTCGCTTCGACGTCCACCGTGTCGCGCGGCAGTTGATCGCGCTTATCGGCCGATGCGGGGTTGTCTTCCTCACGCATGCCTTCCTTGAAGCCGCGAACCGCGCCGCCCAGATCACCGCCGATATTGCGCAGTTTCTTCGTGCCGAAGACGAGCGCCACGATCAGCAAAACGATCAACCAATGCCAAATGCTTAACGAACCCATGAATGAAAACTCTCCTTATTCCGCCGCAAAAGCCTTTCCGCGACGGAAGGCTGGCCTGCAGCTCGAGCCGAAGCAATGCCGCCTCGGCTATCAGTATCGATTTTGCGCGCCCAATATGGCATTGGAAAGCAAAACGCCGATGAAACCGACGTCAGCCCATTCGCCGCCACGGACGCGCCCCAGCCAGAAGATGCGCATGAATGTGATACACCTCCTGCCCGCCGCCTGGCCCGGTATTGATGACCGTCCGGAAACCGGTATCCCCACCCGTGTAGGAAACGCCCAAATCTTTTGCGAGACGGCCAACGAGACTCAACATTCTACCAAGCAGCGGCGCATCGCTTTCGGAACAGTCCGAAAGCGTCTCGATGTGCTGACGCGGAATCACCAGCACATGAACCGGCGCGGCCGGGTTGATGTCGTTGAACGCGACGAATTCGTCGTCCTCGTAGACTTTCGTGCTGGGAATCTGCCCGGAGGCAATCTTGCAGAAGATGCAGTTGTCTTGGCTCATGAATGTGCGTACTCCGTTGCCAGGCATCGCCGCTAGAACCACGTCTGCGGGTCGATCGGTTTGTTTTCGTAGAGAAACAGCCAGCCCTTGATGACGCGATACAGCGTCCAGATGCCGACTGCGGACAAAATGAGAAAGCCGACGCCCACGAACAGCAGCGCGACGCCGATCACATGGCCGAGCACTGCCCACCAGAACGTGCGGATTTGCCACGAAAAGTGCGCCTGATACGGCGTGCCCACCGTGTCGCCGCGCTTCAGATAATTGATGATGATCGCGACGAGCACGGTCAGGCCGCCCGTCAGCCAATAGAGCGCGTACAGCGCATAAAGGATGTGCGTGAGCGTGCGCAGGCTGCGCAGCCGCTCGTCTTCCGCCGGCGTCTGATACACAGGCGGCGGGTACGGTCCATCGAGCCCGGCCATGCTTGCCTCCTTCGCTCGCGCGAGAAAGTGGGCGAACGCCTCGTCAGCCGCCGTTCTGTTCGCGCTCGCGCGACTTGCGCAGCGCCTTCTCCTCGATGCCCGACAAGCCTTCGCGCCGCTCCAGTTCGGCGACCACGTCGGCGGGACTCAGGTCGAAGTGCGACAGCATCACGAGACAATGAAACCACAAATCGGCGACCTCGCCGACGAGCGCCTTCGGCGCGCCGCCGTGGCGCGCGTCCTTCGCGGCGAGCACGACTTCGGTCGCTTCCTCGCCGATCTTCTTCAGGACCGCGTCGTCACCTTTATGAAAGAGTCGCGAAACGTAGGATTGTTCCGGATCGCCGCCTTTCCGGCTGTCGATGACGGCGGCAAGGCGAAGCAGCGTGTCCAGCGTGGTGGCTTGCGTCATTTGTAAATGCTTTCTGGGTCTTTCAGGACCGGCTCGACGGCGACCCACTCGCCGCCCTCGGCCGTTCCCTCGAATTTCTGGAAGAAGCAGGAATGGCGGCCCGTATGGCACGCGATGCCCGACACCTGCTCGACCTTGAGCAGCACGACATCTTCATCGCAATCGAGCCGCACTTCGTACACGTGCTGCACGTGCCCCGATTCTTCGCCCTTGAACCACAGGCGCTGTCGCGAGCGCGAGAAGTACACGGCGCGCTTCAGTTCGATGGTTTTCGCCAACGCTTCGCGGTTCATCCACGCGAACATCAGCACGTCGTTGGTCGATGCTTCCTGCGCGATGACGGGCACGAGGCCGTTCGCGTCCCACTTCACCTTATCGAGCCAATTCGTCGGGTCGCTCACGGCTCAGATCCTCACCGAAATGCCTTGATCGGCCATGAAACGCTTCGCTTCGCCGACCGTATGCTCGCCGTAGTGGAAGATGCTTGCGGCGAGCACGGCGTCGGCGTGCCCTTCGACGATGCCGTCCGCCAGATGCTTCAGGGACCCGACGCCGCCCGACGCGATCACCGGCACAGGCACGGCATCCGACACGGCGCGCGTCAGCGCCAGATCGAAGCCGGCTTTCGTGCCGTCGCGATCCATGCTGGTCAGCAGGATTTCGCCCGCGCCGAGTTCGGCCATCTTGCGCGCCCATTCCACTGCGTCGATGCCGGTCGCCTTGCGGCCGCCGTGCGTGAACACTTCCCAGCGCGGCGGCTCGCCTTCTCCCGACACGCGCTTCGCGTCGATCGCGACGACGATGCACTGCGAGCCGTGCTTGTCCGACGCGTCGCGCACGAGTTGCGGATTTGCCACCGCCGAGGAGTTCATGCTGATCTTGTCCGCGCCCGCGTTCAGCAAGCGCCGGACGTCCTCGACCGCGCGCACACCGCCGCCGACGGTCAGCGGAATGAAGACCTGCGAGGCCACCGCCTCGATGATCGGCAAAATGAGATCGCGCTGATCGGACGTCGCGGTGATGTCGAGGAACGTGAGTTCGTCGGCGCCCTGATCGTCGTAGCGTCGCGCGATTTCGACGGGATCGCCCGCGTCGCGCAGTTCGACGAAGTTGACGCCCTTCACCACGCGCCCAGCGGTCACGTCGAGACAGGGGATGATGCGTTTTGCGAGAGCCATGTTCTAGCTACTGCCGGTTCGGTACGGTTAAGGGCGGCCAGCGCCGCCCGGCGCGCTTAAGTGTGCTCGCGCGAGAGAAGCCGGAAATGCGGCCTTAAGCGTCGTCCGCTTCGCGCAGCGCGTCGGCGCGCGTTTGCGCCGCTTTGAAATCGAGATCGCCCGAATAGATCGCGCGTCCGCAGATCACGCCTTCGATGCCTTCGTCCTCGACTTCGCAGAGCGATTCGATGTCCGAGATGCTCGACAACCCGCCGCTTGCGATCACCGGAATCTTGACCGCTTGCGCGAGCCGCACCGTCGCGTCGATGTTGATGCCCTGAAGCATGCCGTCGCGGCCGATGTCCGTGTAGATGATCGACTCGCAGCCGTAGTCCTCGAACTTGCGGCCGAGGTCCACGACTTCGTGGCCGGTCAGCTTGCTCCAGCCGTCGGTGGCGACCTTGCCGTCTTTCGCGTCCAGTCCGACGATGATGTGCCCGCCGAACGCGCTGCACGCGTCTTGCAGAAAACCCGGATTCTTCACCGCCGCCGTGCCGATGATCACGTACGAAAGGCCGTCGTCCAGATAGCGTTCGATGGTGTTCAGGTCGCGGATGCCGCCGCCGAGCTGCACCGGAATCTCGCTGCCCACTTCTTCGATGATCGCCCGAATGGCGTCGCCGTTCTTCGGCTTGCCCGCGAACGCGCCGTTCAGGTCGACCAGGTGGAGTCTGCGCGCGCCCTTATCGACCCAATGCCGGGCCATCGCCGCCGGATCTTCTGAAAAAATGGTCGCCTGGTCCATATCGCCTTGCTTCAGGCGCACGCACTGACCGTCTTTGAGATCGATGGCCGGAATGAGCAGCATAGGTATCGCGTATCTTCTGGGTGAATGTGATTGAAACGGCCGCGCGGGCCGTCTCGCTAGTGTAGTACAAGTCTCGCGGCACTCAATCGTGCGGGGACGCGGCCGCGAGGCTAACGCGCGACGCCGCTCACGGGTTCCAGTGAACGAAGTTCCGATAGAGGCGCAAGCCCGCGTCGGCGCTCTTTTCCGGGTGAAACTGCGTCGCGAAGATGTTGTCGCGGGCGACCGCCGACGTGAACGCATCGCCGTAGACCGTTTCGCCCGATGTGTGCGCCGGGTTCTCCGGCGCGACGTGATAGCTGTGCACGAAGTAGAAGAACGCGCCGTCCGCGATGCCGTCCCAGACCGGATGCGCCTGCGTCTGGCGCACGCGGTTCCAGCCCATCTGCGGCACTTTGAAGCGCGAGCCGTCGTCCTGCACGCGGCCTTCGAGCTGAAAACGCACCACCTTGCCCGGGAACAGGCCGAGGCCGCGCGTGTCGCCTTCTTCGCTCCAGTCGAAGAGCATCTGCTCGCCGACGCACACGCCGAGCATCGGCTTTTCGCGCGACGCCTGCATCACCGCTTCCTGGAGGCCCGATTGCCCGAGATGCGCCATGCAGTCGCGCATCGCGCCCTGTCCCGGCAGCACGATGCGATCGGCCGCGTGAATGGCCTGCGGCTGATCGACGATCGCCACGTCCGCGTCGGGCGCGGCCTTCTTCAGCGCCTGATACACCGAGCGCAGGTTGCCCATTCCGTAATCAACAATCGCAATCGAAGTTTTCATTTCAAGGTAGGCATCAGGGCCTTCAAGCCGTTGACGATGAATTCCACCGCCAGCGCGGACAGCATCAATCCCATGAGACGCGTGCCGATATTGATTCCGGTGCGCCCGACCCAGCGCGCGATCGGCTCCGCGAGATTCAGCGCGCCGAAGCACAACGCCGCGATGATCGCGCCCAGCACGACGAGCCCGAAGCGGTCGTACCAGTGCTGCGCACTTGCAGCATAGACGATCACCGTGCTGATCGATCCCGGGCCCGTGAGCAGCGGAATGGCGAGCGGCACGACTGCGATGCTGTTGCGCTCTTCCGCTTCCATGCGCTCTTCGGGCGTCGAGCGCGCGTTGCCCACTTGCGCGTTCAGCATGCTGATCGCCATGAGCAGCATGATGATGCCGCCGCCCACTTCGAACGATCCGACCGAGATACCGAAGAACGCGATGATCTGCTGCCCGAGCAACGCTGTCACGGCGATCACGCAGAACACCGAAATACACGCGACGCGGATGGTGTTGCGCTTCTCCACGTCCGATTGCTGCGAGGTGAGGCTCAGAAAAAACGGTATTGCGCCGATCGGGTTGATCAGCGCGAGCAAGGATATGAACGACTTGAAGAGATCCATCGCGAATGGCCGGCCGAGTTGAACGCTGTGCGGCGCCGAATCGGCAAACGGCTGATCAGAGACTGCCTTTGGTCGATGGAATCTGTCCCGCCGCGCGTTCGTCGACTTCGACGGCCATGCGCAGCGCGCGGCCGAAGGCCTTGAACACGGTCTCGACCTGATGATGCGCGTTGATGCCGCGCAGGTTGTCGATATGCAGCGTCACGCCCGCATGATTCACGAAGCCGCGGAAGAATTCGATGGTGAGATCGACATCGAACGTGCCGATGCGCGAGCGCGTGAACGGCACATGGAATTCGAGCCCCGGCCGTCCTGAAAAATCGATCACGACGCGCGACAGCGCCTCGTCGAGCGGCACGTACGAATGACCATAGCGGCGAATGCCCTTGCGATCGCCGATGGCCTTCGCCACCGCTTGCCCGAGCGTGATGCCGGTGTCTTCGACGGTATGGTGATCGTCGATATGAAGGTCGCCATGCGCTTCGATTTCGAGGTCGAACAGGCCGTGACGGGCAATCTGGTCGAGCATGTGATCGAGAAACGGCACGCCGGTGGCGAGCTTCTGCTTGCCGGTGCCGTCCAGATCGAGCTTTACACGGATCTGCGTTTCGCTGGTGTTGCGAACGACTTCCGCAATGCGCATGGTGTTTCCTTGAGACTTTTCAAAAAGGGGTTCAGTTGGGCGCGAGCTTTCTCAGCGCCGCGAGCATCTGCGCGTTCTCTTCGGCCGTTCCGACCGTCAAACGCACGCAATTCGTAAGCAACGGATGCATTTTACTCACGTTTTTCACCAAAACCCGCGAAGTCAGCAGGGTTTCGAACGCGAGCGCCGCGTCGGGTACGCGCACGAGCAGGAAGTTGCCCGCGCTTGGATAGACCGTCATACCGGGCAGCGCGGCGACTTCACGCGCCAGGTCGGCCCGCGCCTCGCGCAGCGCGGCGGCTTGCGCGTCCAGCAGGTCGAGATGATCGAGCAGGAAATCGGCGGTGGCCTGCGTCAGCACGTTGATGTTGTACGGCGGGCGCACCTTGTCGAACTGCGCGATCCACGCGGGCGAACCGGCCATGTAACCGAGGCGGATGCCCGCGAGGCCGAGCTTCGACACCGTGCGCATGACGACGACGTTATCGAACTCCGCGGCGCGCGGCATCCACGTTCTCTCGGCGAAGGGCTGGTACGCCTCGTCGATCACGACGAGACTTTCTGTCGCCGCCGCGATCACGCGTTCGATGTCGGCGTCGTCGTAGCGCGTGCCGGTCGGATTGTTCGGATACGCAAGATAGACGAGCGCGGGCGCGTGTTCGTCAACGGCGGCGATCAGCGCGTCGGCGTTCAGGGTGAAATCGGCATTAAGCGGCACGCCGATAAATTCGAGATGCGCGAACGCCGCCGACAGTTGATACATGACGAAGCCTGGCACCGGTGCGACGACTTTTGCGCCCGGCTTCGAACACGCGACCGACATCATGCTGATCAACTCGTCCGAGCCGTTGCCGAGCAGCACGTCGCACGCAGCCGGAACGTGCATTGCGCGCTTGAGCTTCGCGATGAGTTCCGCCGGGCGCGGCGCGGGGTAACGGTTCAGCGCGACGCCCGCGAGGTGCGCGCCAAGTTGTTGCGCGAGCGCGTCGGGCAGCGTGTAGGGATTTTCCATCGCGTCGAGCTTGATGAGGCCCGTGGATTCCGGCACGGGATAGCTCGTCATCGCGAGAACGTCGGGACGAATGATGTCGATCGGTGTGGTCATGGTGGCGCTGCTGGCGCTGGCGGCGGCTCTGAGGCCGCCTCGTTCAATTCAACGGCCCGCTTCAGCCGACGTTTTTCATCCGGTATTCGGCGCTCTTCGCGTGCGCCTGCAAGCCCTCGCCATACGCGAGTTCCGCCGCGATTTCGCCCAATGTCTGCGCGCCGTCCGAACTCACTTCGATGACGCTCGAACGCTTCATGAAGTCGTAGACGCCGAGCGGCGACGAAAAGCGAGCGGTCCGCGAAGTCGGCAGCACGTGATTCGGCCCGGCGCAGTAGTCGCCGAGGCTTTCGCTCGTGTAGCGGCCGAGGAACATCGCGCCAGCGTTGTGAATCTGCGCGGCCCACTGATGCGGGTCCAGCGCGGAAATCTCCAGATGCTCCGGCGCGATGTCGTTGGCGATGGCGCAGGCTTCGGCCATGTCTTTCACCTTGATGAGCGCGCCGCGGTCTTCGAGCGAGCGCTGGATGACGTCGCGCCGCGGCATCGCGGGAAGCAGTTCGACGATGGCGTCCTCGACGCGCTGAATGAACGCCGCGTCGGGGCACAGCAGAATGGATTGCGCGAGTTCGTCGTGTTCGGCTTGCGAGAACAGGTCCATCGCGACCCAGCGCGGATCGGTAGTCGCGTCGCAAATCACGAGAATCTCGGATGGTCCCGCGATCATGTCGATGCCGACGGTTCCGAACACGCGACGCTTCGCCGACGCCACATACGCGTTGCCCGGACCGCAAATCTTGTCGACAGCCGGCACGGTCTGCGTGCCGTACGCGAGCGCGCCGACAGCCTGCGCGCCGCCGATGGTGAACACGCGATCCACGCCGCCGAGCAGCGCGGCCGCGAGCACGAGCGGATTCTTCACGCCATCCGGCGTGGGCACGACCATCACGATTTCCTTCACGCCCGCGACGCGCGCCGGAATCGCGTTCATCAGCACCGACGACGGATACGCCGCCTTGCCGCCCGGCACGTAGATGCCCGCGCGGTCGAGCGGCGTCACCTTCTGGCCGAGCACGGTGCCGTCGGCTTCGGTGTACTGCCAGCTATGGCTGCCGCATTCGATGCGCTGTTTTTCGTGATAGCCGCGCACGCGCGCCGCCGCCGCTTCGAGCGCCGCGCGGCGCTTCGGCTCCAGACCTTCCAGCGCGGCTTCCATCTCGGACGCGGGCAATTCGAGCGCCGCGACGCTGTCCGCTTTCAGGCGATCGAACTTGTTCGTGTATTCGAGCACGGCTTCGTCGCCGCGCGCTTTCACGTCCGCGAGAATCTGCGCGACGGCGCGCTCGATGGCTTCGTCCTCGCTCGCTTCGAACGCGAGCACCGCGCGCAGCGCCTTTTGAAAACCATCGGTGCTGGAATCGAGCTTACGAATCTTGATAGACATGCTGGTTTCCGATTGTGCTTGGGCGGCAGGCGTGATGCGGCCGCCCTAGTTGTTCGTTGCTGCCGAGGCACGCTCGAACGCGTCGAGATAGGGCTTCAGCGCCGCGCGCTTCAACTTGAGCGCCGCCTGATTCACCACCAGTCGCGACGAAATCTGCATGATCTCTTCGACCTCGACCAGGTTGTTCGCGCGCAGCGTGCCGCCGGAGCTCACCAGATCGACGATCGCATCCGCGAGGCCGACGAGCGGCGCGAGTTCCATCGAACCGTACAGCTTGATCAGATCGACGTGGACGCCCTTCGCCGCGAAGTGTTCGCGCGCCGTCTCGGTGTATTTCGTCGCGACGCGCAGCCGCGCGCCCTGGCGCACCGCGTTCGCGTAGTCGAAGCCCGACTTCACGGCCACCGACATCCGGCAGCGCGCAATGTTCAGATCCACCGGCTGATACAGACCGCCGCCGCCATGCTCGATCAGCACGTCCTTGCCCGCCACGCCGAAATCCGCCGCGCCGTATTCGACGTACGTCGGCACGTCGGTCGCGCGCACGATGATCACGCGCAGGTTCGGGTTCGTGGTCGGAAGAATCAGCTTGCGCGAGCTTTCCGGATCTTCGGCGACCTGCACGCCGGCTGCCGCGAGCAGCGGCACCGTTTCCTCGAAGATACGCCCTTTCGAGAGCGCGAGCGTGAGCGGCGCGCTGGCCTCGACCGACGACGACGTCTGCGGCAACGAGCTCATTGCTCGCTCCCGCTGCCCTTGATGCGGCGAACGTTCGCGCCGACCGCCGTCAGCTTCGACTCCATGCGGTCGTAGCCGCGATCCAGATGGTAGATGCGGTCGATCAGCGTTTCGCCGTCCGCGCACATCGCCGCGATGACGAGACTCGCCGACGCGCGCAGATCGGTCGCCATGACTTTGGCGCCCGACAGTTGCGCGACGCCACTGACGAGCGCCGTGTTGCCATCGACCGTGATGCTCGCGCCCAGGCGGTTCAGCTCCTGCACGTGCATGAAGCGGTTTTCGAAGATGGTCTCGACCACTTGCGACGTGCCGCTTGCGATGGCGTTCAGTGCCATGAACTGCGCCTGCATGTCGGTCGGGAACGCGGGATATTCGGATGTGCGAATGTTCACGGCTTCCGGCCGCTTGCTCATGCGCACGCGCATCCAGTCGTCGCCCTCCTCGATGGACACGCCCGCTTCGCGCAGCTTGGCCGTCACGGCGTCGAGCAGCGACGGGCTCACGTGCCGCAGCGTGACATCGCCGCCGGCCGCCGCCACCGCGCACAGGAACGTGCCGGCTTCGATACGATCCGGCACGACGGCATGACGCGCGCCATGCAGCTTTTCGACGCCCTGAATCACCAGCCGGTCGGTGCCGATGCCTTCGATCTTCGCGCCCATCGCGACGAGCAGGTTCGCGAGATCGCTCACTTCCGGCTCGCGCGCCGCGTTCTCGATGATCGTTTCGCCGTCGGCCAGCACTGCCGCCATCAGCAGATTCTCGGTGCCGGTCACGGTGATCATGTCCGTGATGATGCGCGCGCCCTTCAGGCGCTTCGCGCGCGCCTCGATGAAGCCGTGCTCGATGTTGATCTCGGCGCCCATCGCCTGAAGGCCCTTGATGTGCTGATCGACCGGACGCGCGCCGATTGCGCAGCCGCCCGGCAGCGACACCTTCGCTTCGCCGAAACGCGCGACGAGCGGCCCGAGCACGAGAATCGACGCGCGCATGGTCTTCACCATCTCGTACGGCGCGACGAGGTTGTTCACCTGCGACGCGTTGAGCGTCACGCGGCCGTCGGTCATGGCTTCGGACTGCACGCCCATCTGACGCAGCAGTTCGAGCGTGGTGCGCACGTCCTTCAGGTTCGGCACGTTCGACAGATGGACGTCGTCGGCGGTGAGAAGGCTCGCGCACAGAATCGGCAATGCCGCGTTCTTCGCGCCCGAAACGGTGAGTTCGCCGGAGAGCTTCGCGCCCCCCGTAATGACGAGTTTGTCCATGGTTGCTTGTCCTTCGACCGAGCGTCCTGCTGCGGAGCCGGATTCGGCGCCGCGGTTATCTTGAATGTTCCGCACTCTGTGCTGCCTGGTTCTGCCTGCTTCTACCGGTCGTGCCGGGTGTTGCTAGCTGTTGCTGAGGGTTGGGCGTGTGGCCTGCGTGTGACTTATTTGGCTTCGCCGAATGGATTCAGGCCGATTTCCATTCGTCCGGGGTGAGGGTCTTCATGCTGAGCGCATGAATCTCCTCGCGCATGCGCTCGCCGAGCGCCGCGTAGACCAGTTGATGACGCGCGATCAGGCGTTTGCCGACGAACGCATCGCTCACGATGGTCGCGAAAAAATGCTGGCCGTCGCCTTCCACTTCGAGATGCTGGCACGACAGACCGCCAGCGATGTAGTCCTTCACTTGCTCGGGAGTCGGCAACATGGGATTGTCTCCTTGAGATTTAGTGACGCAGCTTGTAGCCGCTCGCGAGCAGCCGCACCGCGATGAGCGCGAGCACGACCAGAAAGCCGCCGACGATGCACAGGCTCAAGAGCGGGTTCACGTCCGACGAGCCGAAAAAGCCGTAGCGGAAACCGTCGATCATGTAGAAGAACGGATTCAGATGCGACACCGCGCGCCAGACGGGCGGCAGCGAATGCGTCGAATAGAAGACGCCCGACAGGAACGTGAGCGGCATGATCAGAAAGTTCTGGAACGCGGCCAATTGATCGAACTTGTCGGCCCAGATGCCGGCGATCAGGCCGAGCGTACCGAGAATGGCCGAGCCGAGCATCGCGAACGCAATGATGTAGATCGGCGCGGAAAAAGACATCGGGATGAACCATATCGTCACGATGAACACGCCGAAGCCGACGCACAACCCGCGCACGACCGACGCGAGCACATACGCGAAGAACATCTCCCAATGCGCGATGGGCGGCAGCAGCACGAACACGAGATTGCCCGTGATCTTCGACTGGATCAGCGACGACGAACTGTTCGCGAATGCGTTCTGCAACACGCTCATCATCACGAGGCCGGGCACGAGAAAGCTCGTGTACCCGACACCCGGATAGACCTGCACATGCCCGGTCAGCGCGTGACCGAAGATGGTGAGATAAAGCAGCGCCGTGACGATAGGCGCGAGCACCGTCTGAAACGACACTTTCCAGAAGCGCAGCAACTCCTTGTAGAACAACGTCTGGAAGCCGCTCATGAAAGCCCCTCGACCATTTCCGGCTCGTTCATGACCTGAAGGAACACGTCTTCGAGATCGGCTTTGCGCACTTCGATCTCATCGAACGTGCAGCCCGCCGCGCGGCATTTCGCGAGGATCGGCTCGACTTCGTCGTAGCTCGACAAGCGCAGCAGGTGCTGCGCGCCGGATACCGCTTGAGGGTCGACTTCGAGCGAGCGCAGGTCGGCGGGCAGCACGCCGCTCGAAAAGCGCAGATAGAGCTGCATGCCAGCGAAACGCTGCAACAGCGCGCTCGTGCGCTCCAGCGCGACGATTTCTCCGCGGCGAAGCATCGCGAGGCGGTCGCACAGCGATTCGGCTTCTTCGAGGTAATGCGTCGTCAGCACGATGGTATGTCCCTCGCGATTCAGGCGCGAGATGAACTTCCAGAGCGTCTGCCGCAGCTCGACGTCGACGCCGGCCGTGGGTTCGTCGAGCACGATCACAGGCGGCCGATGCACCAGCGCCTGCGCGACCAGCACGCGGCGCTTCATGCCGCCGGACAGCGCGCGCGTGTTGACGTCGGCTTTCTCGGTGAGATCGAGGTTCGCCATGACCTCGTCGATCCAGTCGTCGTTGTTGCGCAGGCCAAAATAGCCCGACTGGATGCGCAGCGACTCGCGCACCGTGAAGAACGGGTCGAACACCAGCTCCTGAGGGACGACGCCGAGCGCCCGACGCGCCGCGCGAAAATCGCTGACGACATCGTGACCGCGCACGCTGATCGTGCCGCTATCGGCGCGCGCCAGTCCCGCGAGAATGCTGATCAACGTGGTCTTGCCCGCGCCGTTCGGGCCGAGCAGGCCGAAGAACTCGCCCTCTTGCACCGTGAGGCTCACGCCCTTGAGCGCCTGCAGATCCTTGTAGCGCTTTCGGACGTTTCGGATTTCTATGGCTGACATGAACAGTGCGCGCGCCTCGTGCGGCCGCGCCTCGATTGTGCGGATTACGCGTAACGGACCCGGGCTCGCTTCAAAAGGGGCCGGGTTCGGGCCCGAAAAAACGTTTGATTATAGGGCAAAGCCGGTAGAGCCGACGTCGGAGCGATCCTGTTTGCGGCGACGCTCACGCTGATGAACGCCGCCGCGCCTGAGCAGATGAATCAGGACAGGATCAATGTCGGAAGGTGAGCAGCGTGTCGACGCCATAGGCTTGCGCGAGACTGGCAAGCCCGGAGGGAATGTTGACGATACCGAGCGCGGCGCGGCGCGCGGTGGCCGCGCGCTGCCATGCGAGCAGCACGGCAAGCGCGGACGAATCGAACTGCCGGAGCGGCGCGCAATCGACTTCGGTCGCGCCCGCGGCGATGCGCGAAAGGCCGGCTTCGAGCGCGGCCTTCGCGCTTTCGTGAGTCAAGGACGCGGCCGTCTGGAAACGGCCGCCGGTGCCGACTGCGCTCACGACGAAGCCTTGCCGCTCGCGAGTTGCTGGTTGCGCTGCGTGAGGAACTGCAGCAGGCCGTCGACGCCGTGTTGCGAGATCTGCTCGCTGAACTGCTGTTGATACGCCTGGATCAACCATGCGCCGAGCACGTTGATGTCATACACGCGCCAGCCTTGCGGCGTCTTGTACAGGCGATAGTCGAGCTCCACCGGCTGGCCGTTGTTCATCACCACCGAGCGAACGACGACATCCGTGTCTTCCGGCGATGCGCGGAACGGCTTGTACTGAATGGTCTGATTGCGCACCTGGCTGAGCGCGCCCGAATACGTGCGGATCAGCAGCATCTTGAATTGCTCGACGATCTGCTTTTGCTGCTCGGGCGTGGCCGAATTCCAGTTGCGGCCCATCACGAGACGCGTGGTGCGCGTGAAGTCCGTGTACGGCAGGATCTTCTGGTTGACCAGTTCAGTGATGTGCTGCACGTCGCCCGATTGGAGCTTCGGGTCCGACTTGATCTGATCGAGAACCTGCTGCGTGACGGTCTTGATCATGCCGTCGGGCGAGCTGGTATCGACCGTTTGCGCCGACGCCGCGCCGCAGAACGCCATCAGCATGGCAAACAAAGGAAGCAAGAAGAGTTTTTTCATCGCAGACCCTGCAAAAGAAGTGGCTTGGATTGGAGTGCGCCGCTTGAACCAAGTTCAGGCCGCGCACCGGCCAATCTGTAATAAACGCTGTCAATCATGTTACCGCGCGTTAGCGTGGATGCGCTCAACGCAGGCGGAACGAAGGGAAGCCGGGCGGCGCGCGCGGCGGCACGTACTGATTGCCCGGGACGGTCGCGCCGCTCGAACTCGCGGCGTTCGGCGTGGCTGCGGTTCCCGAAGCAGGCGCCGCGCCCGACGCGCCTTCCGCCGCCGACGCCGCTGCGGGCGCCACCGCCGTTGCCGATGCGCCCACCGCGCCGCTCGCGCCGCCCGGTTCTGCGTAGGTCGGCAGCGGCGCTTCGTCGTAGTTCGGCATGCTGCCGGCATCACCGTCGGTGTCGCCGTGAATCAGATACTGCCGACGCTGCAAGTACGCGTTACGCACGAACGAGTATTTGTCGAGCGCTGCATCGGCGAGTACGTCCGTCGCGCCGAGCAGGTTCGCCCGCGTATTGACGAGGTTCACGCCATACAGCGCCCAGCTCACGGAATCCGGACTCACGTAGGTCAGCGGACTGCCGAAATAGTCGACGACCAGCCCGCTCGTATCGCGCACCGTGCTCGGCCCGAGCAGCGGCAGCACCAGATACGGACCGGCCGGAACGCCGTAATGGCCGAGCGTCAGGCCGAAGTCGCCGGAGTGCTTCGGCAACTTGGCGACGGTCGCCACGTCGAAGAGGCCGCCGACGCCGAACACCGTGTTGATCGCGACGCGCATGATGTCGGAGACGCCATCCGCGATTTTCAACTGCAGCAGATTGTTCGCCGCGATATACACATCGCCGATATTCGAGAAGAAGTTCGTGACGCTGTTGCGGACCGGCTCCGGCACGCTCCACACGTATGCCTTCGCGACCGGCTTCAGCGCGAACTGGTCCACCTTGTCGTTGACGGTGAACATCGTCCGGTTGTAACTCTCGAACGGATCGCCCTTCGTGGGCGTCGTCACCGTCGCGCAACCGGCGAGCGTCACCGCCGCCGCCGAGACAAGCACGCGCCGCAGCCCCATCGCGTACATAGCTTCTCCTTATTGAGCCGAGCCCGATGCCGCGCTCGCTGCCGACGCGCCCGACGCCGCGGGTGCCGCGGGTGCAGCGCCCATGGCGCTTGCCGCGCCCGGGAACGCCGGCGCGGCAGCGGCCGGCGCGGCCGGCGTTGCTGCCTTCGACGCGCCCGAATCCGCCGCCTTGTTGTAGAGGAACTGTCCGATCAGGTTTTCGAGCACGACAGCCGATTGCGTCATCGTGATGGTGTCGCCGTTCTTGAGCATCTGATCGTCGCCGCCCGGCTCGAGGCCGATGTACTGCTCGCCGAGCAGACCCGAGGTCAGGATCTTCGCGGACGAATCCTTCGGAAACTGATACTGCTTGTCGATGTCGATGGTCACGACCGCCTGATACGCGTTCGGATCGAAGCCGATGGAGCCGACGCGCCCGACCGTCACGCCCGCGCTCTTCACGGGCGCGCGCGGCTTCAGGCCGCCGATGTTGTCGAACTTGAGCCGAACGGCGTAGGTTTGCTGGAACGACAGGGAACTCATGTTGCCGGCCTTCAGCGCGAGAAACAGCAGCGCCACGAAACCGAGCACCACGAAGAGGCCGACCCAAGAGTCGAGAGCAGTCTTTTTCATCGTCTTTCCAAAGAGAATCTTGTCGCGGGTTGCGCGTGATGGTCTGTGCCCTTCACAACGCCCACGCCCTCGCGGGCGTCCGCGAGTGGTCCATTAGCTGAACATCAACGCGGTCAGCAGGAAGTCGAGGCCGAGCACGGCGAGCGACGCGTACACGACCGTTTTCGTCGTCGCGCGCGACACGCCTTCCGGCGTCGGCCGGGCTTCGTAGCCCTGGAACAACGCGATGAACGTCACCGCGAAACCGAACACGACGCTTTTCACGACGCCGTTGCCGACATCGCGCCAGACATCCACGCCGCCCTGCATCTGCGACCAGAACGCGCCCGAATCCACGCCGATCAGCAGCACACCGACCACATAGCCGCCGATCACGCCGACCGCGCTGAAGATGGCCGCGAGCACCGGCATCGAGATGATGCCCGCCCACATGCGCGGCGCGACGACCACCTTGATGGGATCGACGGCCATCATTTCCATTGCAGTGAGTTGCTCGCCCGCCTTCATGAGGCCGATTTCCGCCGTCAGCGACGTGCCCGCGCGCCCGGCGAAGAGCAGCGCCGTGACCACGGGCCCGAGCTCGCGCACGAGCGACAGCGCGACGAGCAGCCCGAGCGCCTGCTCCGAGCCGTAGCGGTTGAGCGTGTAGTAGCCCTGCAAGCCGAGCACGAAGCCCACGAACAGGCCCGACACTGCGATGATCACCAGCGAATAATTGCCGACGAAGTGGATTTGTTTCGTGACAAGGCGCGGGCGACGCAGCAGCGGGAAGAATTCGAGCACGAGACGGGCGAGCATGCGCGTCGCGTAACCAGCGGTGCCGAAGCCGTCGAGCACCCAGCGTCCGAGTGCGCTGATCATGCCTTGCCTCCGATGCCGAAATCCGCCGCGAGATTCTGGCTCGCGTAGTGGAACTTGAAGGGGCCGTCGGGCGTACCGTCGATGAACTGGCGCACGGTCGGGTCCTGCGACGCGCGCAGTTGCGCGGGCGTGCCTTCCGCATGGATGCCGCCGTTGGCCACGAAGTACACGTAGTCGGCAATGGCGAACGACTCCGGGACGTCGTGCGAAACGAGAATGGACGTGGCGCCGAGCGCGTCGTTCAGCGTGCGGATCAGCTTCGCGGTGATGCCGAGCGAAATGGGATCGAGGCCGGCGAACGGCTCGTCGTACATCATGAGTTCGGGATCGAGCGCGATGGCGCGCGCCAGCGCCACGCGACGCGCCATGCCGCCCGAAATCTCCGACGGCGCGAGATCGCGCGCGCCGCGCAAGCCCACGGCGTTGAGCTTCATCAGAACGAGATCGCGGATGAGCGCCTCGGGCAGATCCGTGTGCTCGCGCAGCGGAAACGCGACGTTCTCGAAGACCGTTTGATCCGTGAAGAGCGCGCCGAACTGAAACAGCATGCCCATCTTCCGGCGCAGCGCGTAGAGGCCGTCGCGGGTCTGCGCGCCCACGTCCTGCCCGCCGTACAGCACCTGGCCGCGGCTCGCCTTGACGAGACCGCCGATCAGCCGAAGCGTCGTGGTCTTGCCGCAGCCCGAGCCGCCCATGACCGCGACGACCTGACCGCGCGTGAAGCGCATGTTCAGGTTCGACAGGACGAGCCGGTCGCCGTAACCGAAGTCGACGTCGCGTAGCTCGAGCAGAGTCTCAGAAGAGTCTGGCACTGGGTAAGAAATTCCGTTGACGCAAAACGCCGCATTATAGGGCCTGCGTGCAATCGGTGCTTTGCCTAGTGCGCGGTGCCTAATTTTTTCGGAACTGTCAGCATTGACCTGCAAAGTTTTGTTGCAGCGACGCGACCGCCTGAGCAGTGTCCGGCGCTTCGGTCACGGCGCGCACGACCGCCGCGCTGCCGACGCCCGTCGCGAGCACGTCGCCGATCACTTTGCCGTCGATTCCGCCGATCGCGACGAGCGGCACCCGGCCGCTTAACAACTGCACATAGCGGCGCAAGCGTGCGAGACCTTGCGGCTTGGTCGGCATGACCTTGGTCGTCGTCGGGAAGACGGCGCCGAGCGCGAGATAGCTCGGCCGGAAGTGCAGCGCGCGCAGCATTTCATAGTAGCCGTGCGTCGAGAGGCCGAGGCGCAGGCCGGCGCGCGCAATCGCGCTCAGATCGGCGGTCTCGACGTCTTCTTGGCCGAGATGCACGCCGTAAGCGCCTGCCGCGATCGCCTCGCGCCAGTGATCGTTGATGAAGAGCCGCGCCTGATGACGACGCCCCGCCGCCACGGACCGCTCGATCTCGCGTCGAAGATCGTCGGCGTCCACGCTTTTGCGGCGCAGTTGCGCCGTGGCGACGCCCAGATCGAGCACGCGCTCGACCCATTCTGCGGTCGGTAGCACGGGATACAAGCCGAGCGCGTCGGGGCACGCGGGGAATGCAGGCTCCGGCGCGGGCGGCAGGTCGGCCACGCGTGGGAACGTCGCGAAATCGACAGGCCACGCGTCGTCTTTCGACTCGTCGCCGGTCCGCCAGGCCAGCGCCAGAACGAGCGCGTCGTGCGGCTCGAAGTTGCAGTCGAGGAACGCGGCGAGCGCGGCGAGCCAGTCGTCGGACCGCTCGCCGTCGAGCACGAAGCGCTCGCCCTTGCGCGTCAGCGTCACGCGCGAGCCGTGCGCTTCGAGCACGGCGGCGTCGCCGGCAAGCACGAAGGACTCGGACTCACGCGGTTTCGTGAGCACGATCAAATCCTGCGCGCCGGCCGATTCGGGCGCGGTCAGGCAGATGCGCCAGCGCGTCGACGCGGCGGGCCAGTCGCCGAGCCGCGCGCGGATGCGCTCCGCGACTTCCAGCAGTTCGTCCGCCGGCGGCCAGAACACTTCGCGACCGAGCAGGCTCATGCCGCACCTCCGTCCTGATGCCAGAACGGCATGCCGACGACCGGCGTGCTCGCCTGCGCGCTGTCGCGCTCGGCCATCGGACCGGCGAGAAACGCGCTGCGGCCCGCTTCGACACCCAGCGCGAACGCACGCGCCATCTGCGGCGGAAACGTGGCCTGCGATACCGCCGTATTGAGCAGCACGCCGTCGAAGCCCCACTCCATGACCTGACACGCGTGCGACGGCACGCCGAGACCCGCATCGACGATCAGCGGCACGTCCGGTAGCCGCTCGCGCAACGTGCGCAGGCCGTAAGGGTTCGTCACGCCCTTGCCGGTGCCGATGGGCGCGCCCCACGGCATCAGCGCTTCGCAGCCGGCATCGAGCAGGCGCCGGCCGATCACCAGATCTTCCGTGCAGTACGGCAGCACCTTGAAGCCGTCGCGTACGAGCTTCGCCGCCGCTTCGACCAGGCCGATCGGGTCGGGCTGGAGCGTGTAGTCATCGCCGATCAGTTCGAGCTTGATCCACGGCGTGTCGAACACTTCGCGCGCCATGTAGGCGGTCGTCAGCACTTCGTCCACGCTCTGGCAGCCCGCCGTGTTCGGCAACAGCGCGACGCCGTGCCGCTTGAGCACGTCGAAAAAGCCGGCTTCGCCCGTCTCCGACTGGCGGCGCAGCGCGACCGTCACCATGCCGGGACGCGCGGCATCGATGGAATCGGACAGCGATTGCAGCGACGGATAGCGCGACGTGCCGAGCAGCACGCGGCTCGGAAACGCCTCGCCGTAGAGCGTGAGCACATCGGCGGTCTGTGTGGTCATGATGGAATCCTTCGTGTGTTCAGCCGCCCGCGACGGGCGAAACGACGTCGAGCTTGTCGCCCGGCGCGAGCGTCTTCGTGCCATGCTCGCCGCGCGCGACGAACTGGCCGTTCAGCGCGACCGCGAACGGCGGCTTCGCGCCGAACGCGGCGAGCGCGTCAGTGACGGTCGCGGCATCGGGCAACGTGAACTCGCGCTGATTGATGTGGATGTTCATGGTCCTGTCTCTGAATCGTGTCACGCGGCTACGGCCGCAAATGCGCCGTGCAGCAGCTCGGGCCATCTGGCAGCGCCGCGGAACTGCGCGAACGAAGCGGCGTCGCGCACCGTTCCTCCGATGAGCGCATCGGCGAGCGCGCAGGCGGCATCGGCCACTTCCGGCGCGATCATGAAGCCGTGCCGATACAGCCCGTTCACGCGCAGCGTCTGCGCGCCATCCCAGACAATGGCCGGACGATGATCGGGCAGCGTCGGCCGGCATTGCGAGTTGAGTTCGAGAATGCGCGCTTCGCCGAATCCGGGATGCACGGCGAACGCCGCGCTCAGCAATTCGAGCGCCGAGCGCACGCTGACGGGCGACATGTCCTCGCCCTCGACTTCGGTCGCGCCGATCACGTAGACGTCGTTCTGCTTCGGCGCGATGTAAAGCGGATACCGCGGATGCAGCAGGCGCACCGGCCGCGTGAGCCCGATGCCCGGCGCGTGCACCCGCGCCACTTCTCCGCGAATGCCGCGCAGCGCGGGCCACGCGGGCTTTGCGCCGAGACCGCGGCAATCGATGATCCAACGCGCATCGGGCATGACATCGACGGGCGTGTTCCAGTGCGTGCGCACGCCGCGCGCCGCCAGCCCCACCGCGAGCGCCTTGAGCGCCTGCCGGTTGTCGAGCTGGCCCTCGTGCGGCAGCAGCCAGCCCTGAGCGAAGCGCGAGCCGAGCGCCGGTTCCGCCTCGGCGACCTGCGCGCCGGCTAGCTTGACGAAACCGCCGTCGAGTAGCGATGCCGGGGCGTTCGCGCGCAGCCGGCGCTCGAAAAGCGGCGCTTCCGCGCGATCCGCGCCGTGCCACACGACGAGCGTCCCGTTGCGCTGAAAGAAGACCGGCTCGCGCAATGCCGCGAGCACATCCGGCCAGCGCGCGAGCGACGCCGCGCCAAGCTCGACGACGAGCGGCTCCGCACTCGTCGCTTCTGCGAGCGGCGCGAGCATGGCCGCGGCGACCCACGCGGCCGACTGCGAGCCGGCTTCGTCGCCACGCTCGTAGAGCGCGACGCCGTGCCCCGCGCCCGCAAGCTGCCAGGCGACGAGCCGCCCGACGAGCCCGCCGCCGATCACCGCGAAATCCGGCCGGCGCGCGTCGCCCTGTTCCATGCTGTTCACAATCCGATGTCTCCTCATCCGATCCCGCGCGTCGCCTCGACGTAAGCGAGCGTCGCCGCAGGAAGCGGCATACCGATTGACTAACGTGACGAATCAGCGGGAGGAGAGACCTGCACGGCGGCAGACAGACGCACCGGGCGGAAAAGGAAGACTGGAAGAGACTGGAGGAATGGCGCGGTGAACGCGCGTTCTCCGGAAACTTCCCTCGCCGGTATTACCCGGATCGGGTGCAAAGGGTCTCTCTCAGCCTCGCCGCGCCGGCCACCGTTTCCAGTGACATTGCGCGCGAAGCACCCCTGTTTCGTCGCAGATCATTAGAGCATAAAAGGCAAAGCCGCTGCAAACCGGGATTGCCCGCTGCGGCCGTGCCGCTCCCGTCTTGCCGCGTCGTGCCGCGTCGTGCCGCTTCGGTCGCGGCCGGCGGCACTCTGGCACAATGCCCCGAACACCGGTTCATCGGACGATCGGGCCGAATTAAGCGACAGTTAAGGCAGCATCACAACAATCTGCGAACCCGGAGCTGGCTGCGCGCACGTCGATGCGGCGCGCCGAACGGCAAGCGACACCGTCTCAACCCGCCGGCGATCCGGCGCACCCGAACACAAGGTCATGGTCAACACGAATCTCGAAAGCACGCAGCAGAAGGCGGATGACGTATCGGCGTGGAGCCTCATCAAACCTTACTGGGTCTCGGAAGAGCGCGGCATCGCGTGGGGCCTGCTGGTCGCGATCATCGCGATCAACATGACGGTCGTCTGGATCAACGTGCGGCTCAACAGCTGGAACGCAGACTTCTATAACGCGCTGCAAAACAAGAACGTGCGCGACTTTCCGCACTTGCTGCTGATCTTCACGGGGCTCGCGTTCGCGTACATTCTGCTTGCCGTCTACGGGCGCTATCTCCGCCAAATGCTCGCGTTCCGCTGGCGGCAATGGCTCACGAACCGGTATCTCGAACAATGGTTCGGCGACAAGGCGTTCTACCGCATCGAACGCGACCGCCTCGCCGACAACCCCGACCAGCGTATCAGCGACGACCTGCAATCCTTCGCGACCACCACGCTTACGCTGTCGCTCGACCTGCTGTCGACGCTCGTCACGCTCGTCACCTTCATCACCATTTTGTGGACGCTCGCGGGCGCTTTGACGCTCACGCTCTTCGGCAAGCCGCTCGTCGTTCCAGGTTACATGGTGTGGGCCGCCGCGCTCTACGCGATTCTCGGCTCGCTCATCATCCAGAAGGTCGGGCATCCGCTGGTGTCGATTAACTATCAGCAGCAGAAAGTGGAGGCGGACTTTCGCTTCGGCCTGATTCGCGTGCGCGAAAACGCCGAGCAGATCGCGTTCTACGACGGCATCGCCACCGAGACCGCCAACGCGAAGGGCATCTTCCAGCGCATTCGCGACAACTGGTGGCTCATCATGAAGTACACGAAGCGCATGACCTTCGTGCTGTCCTTCTACGGGCAGATTGCGATCATCTTTCCGATCATGGTCGCCGCGCCCCGCTACTTCGCGGGCGCGTTTTCGTTCGGCGTGCTGATGCAGATTTCATCGGCGTTCGGCACGGTCAGCGATTCGTTTTCGTGGTTCATCAACAGTTATTCGACGCTGGTCGAATGGCGCGCCACCGTCAACCGTCTGCGCGAATTCAAGCGCGTGATGCGCTCGACGCATATTCGCGAGGAAACGTCGCCTGCGACGGAACGCGGCGGCATTAATCTGCATTACACGAGCACGCCGTCGCTGACGACGACCGGCCTCACGCTCGCGCTTCCGAATGGCACGCCGCTTTCGCGCGTGGCGGATGTCTCCGTTGAGCCGGGGTCGCGCTGGCTGGTCGTCGGGCCGTCGGGTTCTGGCAAGAGCACGTTGATGCGCGCGCTCGCGGGCCTGTGGCCGTTCGGCGACGGCACCATCGACGCGCCCGTCGATGCGAAACTCATGTTCGTGCCGCAGCAGAGTTATCTGCCGATCGGGACGTTGCGCGCGGCGCTGTCGTATCCGTCGCCGGGCGAGACTTTCGGCGACGACGCACTGCGCGAAGCCTTGCGCTCCTGCAATCTCGAAGCGTACGCGGACCGGCTCGACGAAAGCGCGCACTGGGCGCGCAGCTTGTCGCCGGGCGAGCAGCAGCGGCTGGCTGCGGCGCGCGTGCTGCTGCACAAGCCGGACTTCGTGTTCCTCGACGAAGCGACGAGCGCGCTCGATGCCGAAAACGAGCTGCACATCTACAACACGCTGGTCGAGCGGCTGCCGAAAGCGGCGATCTTAAGCGTCGCGCATCGGGAGTCGGTCGCGATGTTTCATGACTACAAGATCGAGATCGAAAGGGCGATGGTCGAGGCTTGATTTCTTCGCGTAGATAGCAAAAAAGGCCACGGAACGCGTGGCCTTTTCGCTTCACGATGCGTCGAACGATTACCGCGGCAACTCACTCGACCCCATCAAATACGCATCCACCGACCGCGCGCACTGACGCCCTTCGCGAATCGCCCAGACGACGAGCGACTGCCCGCGCCGCATATCACCCGCCGTGAACACCTTGTCCACCGACGTGTAGTACGCCTTCTCGCCTTCAGTCGTTGCCCGCACGTTGCCGCGCGCGTCCTTGTCGACGCCGAACGCTTCCAGCACCGGCGAGAGCGGCTGCGTGAAACCCATCGCGAGCAGAACGAGATCCGCCTTCATCTCGAATTCGGAATTCGGCACTTCCTGCATCTTGCCGTTCTTCCACTCGACGCGCGCCGCGATCAGCTTCTCCACCTTGCCGTTCTTGCCTTCGAACCGCTTGGTCGCAACCGACCAGTCGCGCTCGCAACCTTCCTCATGCGACGACGACGTGCGCAGCTTGATCGGCCAGTACGGCCACACGAGCGGCTTGTTCTCTTCTTCGGGCGGCTGCGCGAGCAGTTCGAATTGCGTGACGCTCTTCGCGCCATGACGGTTCGACGTGCCTACGCAGTCGGAGCCCGTATCGCCGCCGCCGATCACGACGACATGCTTGCCCTTCGCGACGAGTTGATCCGCGACCTTGTCGCCCGCGTTGACCTTGTTCTGCTGCGGCAGGAATTCCATCGCGAAGTGGATGCCTTCCAGCTCGCGCCCCGGCACCGGCAAATCGCGCGGCGTTTCCGAGCCGCCCGCGACCACTACCGCGTCGAACTGCTCTTTCAGTTCTTCCGGCGTGATGCTTTCCTTCGCCGTATTGCCGATGTGCGACGGAATCGCATCGCGGCCGACGAACACGTTCGTGCGGAACGACACGCCTTCCGCTTCCATCTGGCGCATGCGGCGGTCGATCAGCCACTTCTCCAGCTTGAAGTCGGGGATGCCATAGCGCAGCAGTCCACCGATGCGATCGTTCTTTTCGAACACGACCACGTCATGTCCCGCGCGCGCCAGTTGCTGCGCGACCGCGAGCCCCGCCGGACCCGAACCCACGACAGCGACTTTCTTGCCCGTCTTGTGCTTCGGCGGCTGCGGCGCGACCCAGCCTTCTTCCCACGCCTTGTCGATGATCTTGCGCTCGATCGACTTGATGCCGACCGGATCTTCGTTGATGCCGAGCGTGCACGCCGCCTCGCACGGCGCCGGGCAGATGCGGCCCGTGAACTCCGGGAAGTTGTTGGTCGAATGCAGCACTTCGATCGCGCTCTTCCAGTCCTGGCGGAACACGAGATCGTTGAAGTCCGGAATGATGTTGTTGACCGGACAGCCGTTGTTGCAGAACGGAATGCCGCAATCCATGCAGCGCGCGCCTTGAACCTTGGCGTCGTCGTCGGTCAGCGCAGCGACGAATTCCTTGTAGTGCTTGACGCGGGTCAGCGGTGCTTCGTACGCCTCGTGGCGGCGTTCGAATTCGAGAAAACCGGTTGCCTTGCCCATATCTTTCTCTGTATTGAGTGAGGATCGCGCTCTCCGATGCCTTTTCACCGGAGAGCCCTGACTTGTTGTGTTACGGGCTTAAGCCGCCAGTGCTTCCTTCGCCTTTCTCGCGCCGATTTCGCCGAGCGCGCGCTTGTATTCGGTCGGGAACACCTTCACGAACTGACGACGCGACGCATCCCAGTTTTCGAGCAGCGCCTTGGCACGCGGCGAGCCGGTGAACTGGAAGTGGCGCTCGACGAGACCCTTGAGCAACGCTTCGTCGGTCTGGCCCGCGTGCCACAGTGCCTTGTCCACCGTGCGTTCCTGTTCGGCTTGTTGCAGCACCGGATCGAGCGCGACCATCGACTTGTTGCACTTCGCGGCGAACGTGCCGTCGGCGTCGTACACGAACGCGATGCCGCCCGACATACCCGCCGCGAAGTTGCGGCCCGTTTCGCCTAGCACGACCACCGTGCCGCCCGTCATGTATTCGCAGCCGTGGTCGCCCGTGCCTTCGACAACCGCCGTCGCGCCCGAGTTACGCACGCAGAACCGCTCGCCCGCGACGCCGCGGAAGTACGATTCGCCTTCGATCGCGCCGTACATCACCGTGTTGCCGCAGATGATGTTTTCCTCGGACTTGCCGCGGAAGTCGTTGGTCGGGCGAATGATGATGCGCCCGCCCGACAAGCCCTTGCCGACGTAGTCGTTGCCATCGCCGACGAGATCGAGCGTCACGCCCTTCGCGAGGAACGCGCCGAAGCTCTGGCCCGCCGTGCCCTTCAACTGAATGTGGATGGTGTCGTCCGGCAAGCCGTCGTGGCCGTACTTCTTCGCGATCAGACCGGACAGCATGGCGCCGACCGTGCGATTCACGTTGCGCACCGGCTGAATGAACGAGACGTGCTCGCCCTTCTCGATCGCCGCCTTCGACTTCTCGATCAGCACGTGATCCAGCGCCTTGTCAAGACCGTGGTCCTGCACGTCCACATGCTTGCGCGCCACTTCTTCGCTGACCGGCACCTGATAGAAGATGCGCGAGAAGTCCAGTCCCTTCGCCTTCCAGTGCTCGACGCCCTTCTTCGTGTCGAGCAGATCGACGCGGCCGATCAGGTCGTCGAACTTGCGCAGGCCGAGCTGCGCCATGATCTCGCGCACTTCTTCCGCAACGAAGAAGAAGAAGTTGACGACGTGTTCCGGCTGGCCCGTGAACTTCGCCCGCAGCACCGGATCTTGCGTCGCGACGCCGACCGGGCACGTGTTCAGGTGGCACTTGCGCATCATGATGCAGCCTTCGACGACGAGCGGCGCCGTCGCGAAGCCGAACTCGTCCGCGCCGAGCAGCGCGCCGATCACGACGTCACGGCCGGTCTTCATCTGGCCGTCGGCCTGCACGCGGATACGGCCGCGCAGGCGGTTGAGCACGAGCGTCTGCTGCGTTTCGGCGAGGCCGAGTTCCCACGGCGTGCCGGCATGCTTGAGCGACGACAGCGGGGACGCGCCGGTGCCGCCGTCATGACCGGCGATCACGACATGATCCGCCTTCGCCTTCGCGACGCCCGCCGCCACGGTGCCGACGCCCACTTCGGACACCAGCTTGACCGAAATGCTCGACGACGAATTCACGTTCTTCAGATCGTGAATGAGCTGCGCCAGGTCTTCGATCGAATAGATGTCATGGTGCGGCGGCGGCGAGATGAGGCCCACGCCCGGCACCGAATAACGCAGCTTGCCGATGTAGTCCGACACCTTGTGGCCGGGCAGCTGGCCGCCTTCGCCGGGCTTCGCTCCCTGCGCCATCTTGATCTGGATCTGATCCGCCGACGACAGATATTCCGCCGTCACGCCGAAGCGGCCGGACGCGACCTGCTTGATCTTCGAGCGCAGCGAATCGCCGTCCTTCAGCGGAATGTCGGTGACGACTTCCTTGCCGATGATCGATTGCAGCGAATCGCCAGTCTTGATCGGAATGCCGCGCAGTTCGTTGCGATAGCGCGTTTCGTCCTCGCCGCCTTCGCCCGTGTTCGACTTGCCGCCGATGCGGTTCATCGCGACCGCCAGTGTGGCGTGCGCTTCCGTGCTGATCGAGCCGAGCGACATCGCGCCCGTCGCGAAACGCTTGACGATTTCCTTCGCCGGTTCCACTTCGTCGAGCGGAATGGCCTTCGCCGGGTCGAGCCTGAACTCGAACAGGCCGCGGAACGTCATGTGACGCCGGGTCTGGTCGTTGATGAGGTGCGCGTATTCCTTGTACGTCTGGTACGAATTGCTGCGCGCCGAATGTTGCAGCTTGGCGATGGCATCCGGCGTCCACATATGCTCTTCGCCACGCACGCGGTACGCGTACTCGCCGCCCGCATCCAGCATGGTCGCGAGCACGGGGTTGTCGCCGAACGCATCGCGATGCAGGCGAATGGCTTCCTCGGCCACTTCGAAGATGCCGATGCCGCCGACCTTCGACGCCGTGCCCTTGAAATACTTCTCCACGAGATCCGACGACAGGCCGACCGCTTCGAAAATCTGCGCGCCGGTATAGGACATGTACGTCGAAATGCCCATCTTCGACATGACCTTGTGCAGGCCCTTGCCGACTGCCTTCGTGAAGTTGTAGATGGCCTTGTCCGCCGACAGATCGCCCTTCAGCCCTTCGGCCATGTTGGCGAGCGTTTCCAGCGCGAGATACGGATGCACGGCTTCCGCGCCGTAGCCCGCGAGCAGCGCAAAGTGATGCGTCTCGCGCGCCGAACCCGTTTCCACGACGAGGCCCGTGCTTGTGCGCAAACCGTGCTGCACGAGGTGCGTGTGAATGGCCGAGGTGGCGAGCAGCGCCGGAATCGCGACGTTGTCGCGGTCCATCTTGCGGTCCGACACGATCAGGATGTTGTAGCCGGACTTCACGGCATCGACGGCTTCGGCGCACAGCGACGCGATGCGCGCTTCCACGCCTTCCTTGCCCCACGCGACCGGATAGCAGATGCTCAACTCGTACGAGCGGAATTTGCCGCCGGTGTACGTGTCGATGGCGCGGATCTTCGCGATGTCCTTGAAGTCGAGCACGGGCTGCGACACTTCCAGGCGCATCGTCGGGTTGATGTTGATGGTGTCGAGCAGGTTCGGCTTCGGCCCGATGAACGAGACGAGCGACATCACCATGTTTTCGCGGATCGGGTCGATCGGCGGGTTCGTCACTTGCGCGAACAGCTGCTTGAAATAGTGATAGAGCGTCTTGTTCTTGCTGGACATGACCGCGAGCGGCGAGTCGTTGCCCATGGAGCCGACGGCTTCCTCGCCCGATTGGGCCATCGGCGCCATCAGGAACTTGAGGTCTTCCTGCGTATAGCCGAACGCCTGCTGGCGGTCGAGCAGCGCGGCGGCCTCGCGGCGCTGCGCTTCGACGTCTTCCGCCTTCGGCTCGATTTCGTCCAGCTTGATGCGCACGGCGTCGATCCAGCTCTTGTACGGCTTCGCGTTCGCGAGGTTGTCCTTGAGTTCCTTGTCCTCGATGATGCGGCCCTGCTCCATGTCGATCAGGAACATCTTGCCCGGCTGAAGACGCCACTTCTTGACGATCTTCGATTCGGGAATGGGCAGCACGCCGGATTCCGACGCGAGAATCACGAGGTCGTCGTCCGTCACGATGTAGCGCGCCGGGCGCAGGCCGTTACGGTCGAGCGTCGCGCCGATCTGGCGGCCGTCCGTGAACGCGATCGCGGCGGGACCGTCCCACGGCTCCATCATCGCGGCGTGGTATTCGTAGAACGCGCGGCGGTTGTCGTCCATCAGCGTGTGCTGTTCCCATGCTTCGGGAATCATCATCATCATCGCGTGGACGAGCGGGTAGCCCGCCATCACCAGCAGTTCGAGACAGTTGTCGAACGAAGCGGTGTCCGACTGGCCCGGATAGATTAGCGGCCAGAGCTTCGGAAGATCGTCGCCGAGCACGTACGAGGCGATGGCGCCGGTGCGCGCGTTCAGCCAGTTGACGTTGCCCTTCACGGTGTTGATCTCGCCGTTGTGCGCGATCATGCGGTACGGGTGCGCCAGTTCCCATGCGGGGAACGTGTTCGTCGAGAAACGCTGGTGCACGAGCGCGAGCGCGGACACGACGCGCTCGTCTTGCAGGTCGCGGTAATACACGCCGACCTGACCGGCCAGCAGCAGCCCCTTGTAGACGACCGTGCGCGACGACATCGACGGCACGAAGTATTCCTTGCCGTGCTTGAGCTTGAGCGCCTGAATGCGATGGCTCGCCGTCTTGCGGATGATGTAGAGCTTGCGCTCCAGCGCATCCGTCACGACGATATCCTTGCCGCGCCCGATGAAGATCTGGCGGATCAGCGGCTCGCTCGCCTTCACGGCGGGCGAAATGGGCATGGTCGCGTCGACCGGCACGTCGCGCCAGCCGAGCACGACTTGCCCCTCGGCCTTCACGGTGCGCTCCAGTTCCTGCTCGCACGCGAGACGCGACGCGTGTTCCTTCGGCAGGAAGATCATGCCGACGCCGTATTCGCCAGCGGGCGGCAGCGTCACGCCCTGCTTGGCCATTTCCTCGCGATAGAAACCGTCCGGCACCTGAATGAGGATGCCCGCGCCGTCGCCCATCAGCGGATCCGCGCCGACCGCGCCACGGTGATCCAGATTCTCAAGAATCTTGAGACCTTGCTGAATGATCTCGTGGCTCTTCTTGCCCTTGATATGGGCGACGAAGCCGACGCCGCACGCGTCGTGTTCGTTCGCGGGGTCGTACATGCCCTGCGCGGCGGGAAGCGAACCGGCTGCCGGCTGCTGATGATCGTTCATGGGACACCGTCTCTACTGTGGGGGCCGACTCGGCCGTTGAACCGTTTTGTTATCTCTCGCCCCGGCGCTTTCGGCTGCGCCGCAAGACGCGGAGCCGGTCGCGCAGCGCTCGCGCTGCATCGCAATAAACGCCGGAAATCGAAATATACGCGACGAATCAAAAAGATGGCAAATTAAATTCGATGGTCTGTCACCTATTATCGAAATGGTGCATAGCGGCCTCTTTTATTTGGTGCCATATCATAAAGCGGCAAAAATAAACGGCGTCCCGCAAATCGGGCCGCCGTTTATTACGGCGCGGCGCTCTCACTGCGTCTGGGGCGTTTCCCGGATTTTGCGCGGCCGCCCGCGCGGCAGCGGCGACACGCGGCGGTTCGCGGCGCGCGCCGCCCACTCGCGATACGAATCGCTGCCGAGCACCCAGCCCTTGAGCGTCGCCTGAAGCAGACGGGTCGTCTCGCGCTCGTCGAGCGGTTGCTCGCTCAGTTCCTTGTACGCGTGCTGGCGCTCGAACGGCGTGTTGCCGAGCAGCCAGAACAGCGAGTGGTCCGTGATCAGCGAATCCACTGTCAGCCCGATGTGATGCCGGTAGCTCGACCACTTGTAGTCCTGCGGCGACGCGACGAGCTGCGCGCGCACCGGCGCCATCTCGACGACGCGCGTGGCCAGGAGAAAGTACCGCTCTCCCTCGATGACCGTCGCGCGATACCGGCCTTCCCACAATGTGCCGCGCCGCGTGTAACGCCGGTTGAAGTGCGCGACGTAACGCCGGCCGACCGCCTGCATCGCCTTGGGCAAGCTGGCCTCGTCGCGGGGCGTGACGAGCAGATGGACGGCTTGCGGCATCAGCGCATAAGCGTGGATGGCGAGATGGTGATCGCGTGAGGCCGTCCTCAGGCATTCGATGAAAAGCTCGTAGTCCTGGTCGTCGACGAAGGCGGGCTGCTGGTCGAGACCGCGCAGGATGACATGCTGCGGCTGTTCGGGGACGTAGAGTCGTGCAAGCCGTGCCATTCTGGATATTCCATGGGTCGCGTTTGTGTTACCCCAAGCGGGGGCTGACTGGAGACGCTGCTGCAGCGGGAACACAAGACGCATGCAAGGGCCGTGCAACGGGACTCCGAAGCGGTCTCTCGCCCTAGGGAAAATGCTCTACCGTGCCGCTATGGTGACTTTGAAATGATGTGTTCATAATGGGCGTGCTTTCAGGAGGAGCACAAATTGAAATTAAAACAAGTCATGGCGGGGATCGCAGCGCTCGCATGTGTGTCCACCGCGGCACACGCGCAATCGGCTGGGTCCATCTACGCAACTGCAGGCTGGTTTCACTTTGCACCGCAAGACAGCAGCGGTCCGCTCAAAGAAACAAGTGTAGGCGGATCTCCCGTTAATATCAGCGTACCCGGCACGGGCGCCGGCATCGGAAGCGCTGATACCGCCGGCTTCACGCTGGGCTATTTCATCACCGACCACATTGCCAGCGAGTTCGAGATAGGCATTCCGCCCTCGTTCGATCTCAACGGAACCGGAACGCTTTCGCAGTACGGCAAGATCGGCAGCGCCAAGCAGTGGAGTCCCACGCTGCTGTTCAAATACTTCTTCAACGCTCCTGACGCGAAATTCCGCCCCTTTGCCGGCATCGGCGTGACGCGCACCTGGTTCACCGATGCGCAGATCAGCAACGGCGCATTCGAGAGCACCGTGCTGCATGGTCCGACCACCGTCGATACGGATAGTTCGTGGGCGCCGGTCTTCAACCTGGGTGCTCAGTACAATTTCACACAACACTGGTTCGCGGCGTTCTCCGTGTCCTTCATTCCGTTGAAGGCGACCGCCAAGTTGAGCACGCAAGCGCAAACGCCGGTCGGCACGCTTAACGTGCAGTCGCAGGCGAAGATCACCATCAATCCGATCGTGACGTATCTGCGCGTCGGCTATCGATTCTGATCGCGTGAGCAACATTCGCTATGCAGTCCGAACGCCGTCGTGCAGTCAGCATGACGGCGTTTTCTTTTACACGCGCCTTGTAAATGTGACTTGCGCGGCGGCGCATGTCATGCAGTAATTACGCGTCAACGGCCTGTGCATTGCGCGCTGGCACCGGCATCCAACTTGCTCAATGGCACTTTCCGCCGCGAAAGCGGAGTGTCATCCATCCACGATTCATCCATCGACGGAGCGATCATGAACGCACTGCCTAACACGCGAGACGCCATCGGAGATTCATGGAACAGCACGAGCCGCCGCGCACGCCGCATGGCGCGCCACGGCCGCGAGGCTGCCGAAGATATCGGCACCGAACTGCGCGCGCTGCTTTCCGAACTCGAAGAGCTCTTGGGCGAAGGCGCATCCGCCGATGCCGCGATGCTGCGCGCGCGCATCAGTGACCAAGTGGACGCGGCCCGCGCCCGTCTGAACGACTCGCAAGCGGCAGTGCGCGAGCGCGCCGCCGCGGTCATGGACGACGCCGACGCCTACTTGCGCGACAGGCCGTGGCGAACCATCGCGCTGGTCGGCGGTCTCGCGTTGCTCGCGGGCGTGCTGCTGGCGCGCGCCCGCTGACGCTTCTCGGCCCGACTCTACGCCCGGCTAGCTGCCAAGGAAGTCCGCGCCGATGATGTCGATGCGGTCCGTGCAGATCGCATCGACGCCCCATCGCGCGAGCAGGCGTGCCCGCTCGGGATCGTTCACGGTGTAGGCGAGCACGCGCAGGCCCGCGTCCCGGATGTCGCGCACGAGCGTTTCGTCGAGCGAACGATGGTCCGCATGCAGCGAGACACACGCGAGCGCCGCGGTCTGCTCGCGCCAGTCCGCCGGCACGCGCTCGTACAACATGCCGCGCGGCAGATCGGGCGCGGCGTTGCGCGCGGCTTCCAGCGCCTCGAACGAAAACGATGACAGCAGCGGCGCGGGCTCGGCGCCATTCCAAAGACGCGCCGCCTCGCGCGCGACGACTTCGCCCGTTTCGACTTCGCGCCCCGGACACGGCTTGATCTCCACGTTCGCCGCGAGATTCAGCGACGCGCACAGCTCGCGCACTTCCGCGAGCGTCGGCATGTGCGCGCCGGCAAATTCCTCGCTGAACCACGACCCGACGTCGAGCGCGCGCAAGTGCGCATAAATCATCGACTTCGCCGCGCCGTGGCCGTTGGACGTGCGGTCCACGTCGTCGTCATGCAGCAGGAACACGACGTTGTCCGCCGACAGCTTCGCATCGAACTCGATCATCTTTAGGCCGAGACGCGCGCCCGTCCGGATGCCTTCGAGCGTGTTCTCCGGCGCGAGCTTGCCGCCGCCGCGATGCGCGACGATAGCGGGATACGGCCAGGTTCTCATCGCGATTCTCCTCAATTGGCGCGCAATCCGGTAGCCGGATCGAAAAAGTGCAGTTGCCGCGCCGGCACCGAAACCAGCGGCTTCTCGCCCCGCTGCGGCCGATGCGCGTGCGGCAAGCGCGCCGCCACGTCATGCTTGCCCCACTTGCCATGCGCGAGATTGTCCGCGCCGAGCAATTCGGCCGAATCGACGTCGAGCGTGGCGCTAGCCGTTTCGATATAGCCGGGGGTCATGTGTTCCGGGCGAATGCCCATGATCCACTCGCGCCCGCACATATCGCGCGTCAATCCCTGCGCGCCCACAACCGGGAGCTTCGGTCCGCCGTGCGCCACTTCGAACACCGAACCATCTTCCGACAAGCGGCCTTCGAGCAGATTCATCGCGGGCGAACCGATAAAGCTCTGACGAACACCGACGCGGGACGCTCGTACACGTCCGTCGGCGCACCGATCTGCTCCGCGCGGCCCTTGTTCATCACGATCACGCGCTGCGCGAGCGTCATGGCTTCGATCTGATCGTGCGTCACATACAGGCTCGTGGTGGCGAGACGCGCATGCAGGCGCTGTATTTCGAGGCGCATTTGCACGCGCAGCTTGGCGTCGAGATTCGAGAGCGGCTCGTCGAAGAGAAAGACGGCCGGCTCGCGGACGATCGCGCGCCCCATTGCCACGCGCTGACGTTGCCCGCCCGACAGCTCGCGCGGCTTGCGCGCGAGCAGGTGTTCGAGTTCGAGAATACGCGCGGCATTCGCGACGCGACTCTCGATGGTCGCGCGGTCCGCGCCGCCGATCTTCAGCGCATACGCCATATTCTGCGCGACGCTCATGTGCGGATAAAGTGCGTAATTCTGAAAGACCATCGCGATATCGCGATCCTTCGGCTCCAGCTTGTTCACCACGCGCCCGCCGATCTCGATCGTGCCTTCCGACACGCTTTCGAGGCCCGCGACCATGCGCAGAAGCGTCGACTTGCCGCAGCCCGAAGGCCCGACCATCACGACGAACTCGCCGTCGTTCACCGCCACGTCGATGCCATGCAGTACGTACTGCTTGCCGTCGTAAGTCTTCTTGACGCCCTGGAGTGTCAGTGCAGCCATTGAACCCGGTTCTCCTTATTATTTTTCCGCATCGACGAGGCCGCGCACGAACCACCGCTGCATCGTCAACACGACCGCGAGCGGCGGCAGCATCGCGAGCAGCGTCGCGCTCATCACGAGATGCCACTCGGTCGCCGTATCGCCCGAGGCGATCATGCTCTTGATGCCGACCACCGCCGTTTGCAGCGACTGCTCGTTGGTGATGAGAATGGGCCAGAGATACTGATTCCAGCCATAGATGAACGTGATGACGAATAGCGCCGCGATGTTCGTCTTCGAAAGCGGCAGCACCACGTCCCAGAAAAAGCGCAGCGGCCCCGCGCCGTCGATGCGCGCCGCTTCCATCAGTTCGTCGGGCAGCGTCATGAAGAACTGGCGGAACAGGAACGTGGCCGTCGCCGAGGCGATGAGCGGCAGCGTGAGCCCGGCATACGTGTTCGCGAGATGCATCGACGAAACGACCTGCACCGTCGGAAAGATGCGCACTTCGACTGGCAGCATCAACGTGACGAAGATTAGCCAGAACGCGAGGTTCTTCAATGGAAAGCGGAAGAACACGATGGCGTACGCCGAAATGATGGACACCGCGATCTTGCCGATGGAGATGACGAGCGCCATCACGAGACTGTTGACGAGCATGCGCCCGAAAGGCGCGGCGGCGTTGCCGCTGCCGTGCGTCCAGATATGCGCGACGTTCTCGAACAGATGCGTGCTCGGGATGAGCGAAAGCGGCACGGTGAAGACTTCCTTCGCGCTCATCGAGGCCGCGCAGAACGCGACATAGACCGGAAACACGACCAGCGCGACGCCGAGTATCAGCACCGCATGACAGAAGATATCGAAGCCGCGGCGATTCTCGATCATGAATATTGCACCCTGCGTTCGACGAAGCGGAACTGCACGATGGTGAGCGCCACGACGATCACCATCAGCACGACGGACTGCGCGCCGGAACTGCCGATGTCGAGGCCCTGAAACCCTTCCGCGAAGATCTTGTAGATGAGCGTCTTGGTCGATTGCGCGGGTCCGCCGCCCGTCGCGGCGTCGATGACGGGAAAGGTATCGAAGAACGCGTAGACCAGATTGACGACGAGCAGGAAGAACGTCGTCGGCGAAAGGAGCGGCAGCGCAATGCCGAAGAAACGTCGCACGGGACCGGCGCCGTCGATGGCGGCGGCTTCGATCAGCGATTGCGGGATCGCCTGAAGCCCGGCGTAGAAGAACAGGAAGTTGTAGCTGACCTGCTTCCAGACGGACGCGAGCACGACGAGAAACATCGCCTGCGTGCCATTGAGCGCGTGATTCCAGACGATGCCCTCTTTGGCGAGCGCATACGTCACGAGCCCGATGCTCGGGTTGAACAAAAACGACCACAGCACCGCAGCGATGGCGGGCGCGACCGCATACGGCCAGATGAGCAGCGTTTGATACGCCTTCGCGCCACGCGTCACGCGATCCGCGCAGGCGGCGAGCACGAGCGATATCACGAGGCCCGACACGGTCACGAGCGCGCAGAAAATCATCGTCGTACTGAACGACGAAAGATAGAGCGGGTCCGCAAAAAGCTGCCTGAAGTTCGCGAAGCCCACAAATTCGCTCGATGTGCCGAATGCGTCCTGGCTTTGCGTGGCCTGCCAGAGCGCCTCGCCCGCCGGCCACAGAAAAAAGAGCGCGGTGATGGCGAGCTGCGGCGCGACCAGCAGATACGGCAAGACGCTCGCGTCGAAACGAGACCGTTTTTCCATTGACATGTCCTTCAAGCGCGCCCGCGCGAGTCGCGGGCGCTTAAGCGTCGAGCGTCTTGTTCAGCCGCCGCTTTTCTCGAAGCGGCGCAGAAGTTCGTCGCCGCGCTGAACGGAAGAATCGAGCGCCTGCTGCGGCGTCTTCTTGCCGGCCCAGACTTGCTCCAGTTCCTCATCGACGACCGTGCGGATCTGCGGCATGTTGCCGAGGCGCAAGCCCTTCGTGTAGGCAAGCGGCGGCTTGTTCAACATCTGCTTGATGGCGATGTCCGCGCCGGGATTCTTGTCGTAGAAGCCCTGCTTCTGCGTGAGTTCGTAGGCGGCCGTCGTCACCGGCAGATAACCCGTGTCCTGATGCCACTTCGCCGCCACCTTCGGCGACGACAGATACGCGAGGAACTTCGCGACGCCCTTGTACACCGCCGGGTCCTTGCCCGAGAGCACCCACAGACTCGCGCCGCCGATGATCGCGTTCTGCGGCGCGCCCTTCACGCTCGCGTCGTACGGCATCATGCCGACGCCGTACTCGAACTTCGCGTATTTCTGGATGGTCGCCCGCGATCCCGACGAATTCGTGATGATCCCGCAGTCGCCGCTATAGAACTTCGAGACGGGCTCGTCCTTGCGGCCGACATACGTGAACGTGCCGTCCTTCGCCATGTTCTGCAGGAACTGGATATGCGCGACCTGCAGCGGCTTGTTGAATTCGAGCGTGGCGTCGAGGCCATCGAAGCCGTTGTTCTTGGATGCGAACGGCGCGGCGTGCCACGCGCTGTAGTTCTCGAGATGAATCCAGCTCTGCCAGCCCGACGAATACCCGCACGAGTAGCCCGCGGCCTTGAGCTTTTTCGCATCGGCTTCGACATCGGCCCAGGTCTTTGGCGGCTGGTTCGGATCGAGGCCCGCCTTCTTGAACGCGTCCTTGTTGTAGTACAGGACTGGCGTGGAACTGTTGAACGGCATCGAGATCAGATGCCCGGTCTTCGCGTCGCTGTAATAGCCGGAGATGGTCGGCACGAACGCTTTCTCGTCGAGCGGAACGCCCGCCTGCTTGAAGACGTCGTAGACCGGCAGCACGGCCTTCTTCGCCTGCATCATCGTCGCGGTGCCGACTTCATAGACTTGCAGGATCGCGGGCGCGTTGCCGCTGCGATACGCCGCGATGCCCGCCGCGAGCGTCTGGTCATACGTGCCCTTGAACACCGGCACGATCTTGTAATCGCTCTGCGATGCATTGAAGTCGTTCGCGATGTCGTTCACGCGCTCGCCGAGGGCGGCTTCCATCGCGTGCCAGAACTGGATTTCCGTCGCGGCCTGAGCCGCCGTGCTAGCGCCGAAAGCCAGAATGGCCGCGGCCGAGAGGGAACGGAACGAGGGCATGCATCGCATCGAGTGAGTCTCCGGTTGTCGAACGTCTGCGCGTGAATCGCGCGATGTTAGTTGTTGTCGATGACAAACAGGCGTTGATATTCTTTTAGTGCGTACCGATCCGTCATGCCCGCGATGTAATGCGCGATGAGCCGCGCCTGCGTGCTGTTGTGGCTGGGCGCGGCGGGATCGTTCGCCGACTCCTCCGCTGCCGCAATGCGCGCCTGATACGCCGGCGGCAGAAGGCGCGGATCGTCGGTGAAGGCGTCGAAGAGACCGGTCACGACGCGCCTTGCCTTATTGGCCATGCGCATGACGCGGTAATGCCGGTACAGGTTCTTGAACAGGAAACGCTTCAGCGTGGCGGCTTGCGCGGCGACTTCGTCGCTATGGGCGACGAGCGGCGGCGCATTGCGCACGTCGTCGAGCGAGGCCGGCGCGGCGCGCGCGAGATTGCGGCTCGTGGCTTCGATCAGATCGACGATCAGCGTGTTGATGATCCGCCGAATGGTCTCGTGAATCAGCCTGCGCCCTTCGATGGCGGGAAACTCCGCGCGAGCCGCTTCGAAATGCGTGTGCCACAAGCTCACTTCCGCGAGCTGGTCGAGCGTGATGAGGCCGGAGCGCAGGCCGTCGTCCACGTCGTGATTGTTGTACGCGATTTCATCGGCGACATTCGCGATCTGTGCTTCGAGCGAAGGCTGTTTGCCCGTGAGAAACCGCTCACCGAGATCGCCGAGTTGCCGCGCATTTTCGCGCGAGCAATGCTTGAGAATGCCTTCGCGCGTTTCGAAGCACAGGTTCAGGCCATTGAACGCGCCGTAGTGCTCTTCGAGTTGATCGACGACCGCGAGGCTCTGCAAGTTGTGTTCGAAGCCGCCGTGATCGCGCATGCATTCGTTGAGCGCGTCCTGGCCGGCGTGACCGAACGGCGTATGGCCGAGATCGTGCGCGAGCGAAATCGCTTCGACCAGATCTTCGTTGAGGCGAAGATTGCGCGCGACCGACCGCGCGATCTGCGCGACTTCGAGACTATGCGTAAGACGCGTGCGAAAGAGGTCGCCTTCGTGATTGACGAAGACCTGCGTCTTGTATTCGAGCCGTCGAAAGGCGGTCGAATGCACGATACGGTCGCGGTCGCGCTGAAACTCCGTGCGTGCGGCGGGCGGCGGCTCCGCATGCCGGCGCCCGCGCGACAACGCCGACCGCGCCGCGTACGGCGCGAGATGCGCTTCGAGCGCAAGCGACGAAGGCACTCCAAATCCAGCTTCTGTTTCGCTCACCGGCGGCTCCGCTTCGTCGTGCATCGTCGTGGTCCCGGCTGATGCCCGATTGATCAGACGCTGGCAGCGAGCGTCTCGCGCACGGCCTGATCGGGCGCGCCGGTGATTTCCGTCGCGCCGAAGCGGGTCAGCAGAATGAATTTGATCTCGCCGGCTTCGGCTTTCTTGTCGACCTTCATCAGGTCGATGTAACGGTCGTCGCCGAGCTTCGGCGCGCGGACGGGCAGCTTTGCCGCTTCGATCACACGCACGAGCCGCTTGCGCGCGGCATCGTCGAGCCTGCCGAGGCGCACGGAAAGATCCGCCGCCATCACCATGCCGCAGCCGACGGCCTCGCCGTGTAGCCATTCGCCGTAGCCGAGGCCGGCTTCGATCGCGTGGCCGAACGTGTGGCCGAAATTGAGGATGGCGCGCTGTCCGCCCTCGCGCTCGTCCGACGCTACCACCGAAGCCTTGATCTCGCACGAACGCTTGACCGCGTGCGCAAGCGCGCTTTCGCCGCGGTCATTCAACGCGCCGATGTTCGCTTCGATCCAGTCGAAGAATTCGGCATCGGCGATTGCGCCCGTCTTGACGACTTCCGCAATGCCCGCCGCCAGTTCGCGCTCAGGCAGCGTATGCAGCGCGCCGATATCCGCGATGACCGCTTGCGGCTGGTAGAACGCGCCGATCATGTTCTTGCCGAGCGGATGGTTGATGCCGGTCTTGCCGCCCACCGACGAATCCACTTGCGCCAGCAGCGTGGTCGGCACCTGAATGAACGGCACGCCGCGCATGTAGCATGCCGCCGCGAAGCCGGTCATGTCGCCGACGACGCCGCCGCCCAACGCGATGAGCGTGGTCTTGCGGTCGGCGCGGTTCGACAGCAGCGCGTCGAAGATAGTGTTGAGCGTTTCCCAGTTCTTGTGCGCTTCGCCGTCAGGCAGCACGACGGTCGTCACCTTCTTGCCGAGCGGTTCGAGCGCGGCGCGCAAGGTGTCGCCGTAGAGCGGATCGACCGTGGAATTGCTGACGATCGCGACCGACGAACCCTTGATATGCGGCGTGAAAAGCTCGGTGCGGCCAATCAGACCCGCGCCGATATGAATGGGATAGGCGCGCTCGCCCAGTTCGACATTGACGGTGATCGTTGGGGTAATCATGGCGGACATTATGACTTAGCCGACTTGATGACGCCGGCCACCTCCAGTTGCATCAGGACCATGTTGACGAGCGCGTTGACGGTCGGGCGGCCGGTTTCCACGACGAAGTGCGCGCACTCGTGATAGAGCGGGTCGCGCGTGCGGAACAACGTTTCGAGCTTGCCGCGCGGGTCGTCTGTCTGCAAAAGCGGCCGGTTCTTGTCGCGGCGCGTGCGCTGCCAGAGATCGTGCGGATTGGCGCGCAAATAGATGACGATGCCGCGATTCTTCAGATGTTCCCGGTTCTCCGGGCGCAGCACCGCGCCGCCGCCCGTTGCGAGCACGATGCCGCTCTTCTGCGACAGTTCGTCGATGACATTGACTTCGCGCTGACGAAACCCGCTCTCGCCTTCCAGTTCCCAGATCACCGGGATACGCGCGCCCGTGCGCGCCTCGATCTCCAGGTCCGAGTCGATGAAATCGCGCTGCAAACGGCGCGCAACCGCGCGGCCCACGGTGGTTTTACCCGCCCCCATGAGTCCGACGAAAAAAATGTTCGCGTTCGCGTGCCCTTCCTGCAACGTCAATCCTTTACGGTATCGAATTTGTTCGTGCGGCAGCTTAAGGGCAAACCGCCCGCTTTGTCGAGTCGCGCCCGCCGCGCCAATTCGCGCTCCGCCGGCCATCAGCGTGCCGCTATCCGTCCGACGCAATCACATGCGGCGTGATCAGGATGACAAGCTCGCTGTGCGCCCTGCGACGCCCGTCGTGACGGAAAAGCCAGCCGATGAGCGGCAGTCTCATCAGTCCCGGCACGCCCGTCACGTCCTCGCGGTCGTCGTCCGAATAGATGCCGCCGATCGCCACGGTGCCGCCGTCCTCCACTTCGACGCGCGTCTGCACGTGCTTCGTATTGATGGCGGGCCCGGACACGGTCTGTTCGCCGACGCTGTCCTTCGCCACATCCAGATCCAGCACGACATGACCGTGCGGCGTGATCTGCGGCTCGACCTCCAGTTTGAGCGCAGCGCGGCGAAACTGCACGCCGGAGACGCCATTGCCGACTTTCGCCTGATACGGCAACTCCGTGCCCTGCTCGACGATGGCTTTCGCGCGGTCCGCCGTCACGACGCGCGGCCGCGACACGACCTGCCCGCGCCCTTCGGCTTCGAGCGCGCTCAGCTGGATATCCAGCAGCCGCGTGGCTTGCGCGGCGAAGAGCGTGAGGCCGGCCGTCGCCGCGTCGAAGCCATTGAGAGGCTGCGCCGACAGATCGTATACCACGCCGTCCTTGCCGCCTGCGATCCCGCGCGCCGCATCGCCCGTCGGCGCGACGCCCAGTTTCACGCCGAGATTGCGCGACAACCCGGTCTCGCCCTCCACGATCCGCGCTTCGATCATGACTTGCGGCGTCGGTTTGTCGATCGAGGCGATCAGATCGGCGATCTGCTGCACGCGTGCGTCGAGGTCGGTGACGAAGAGCAGGTTGGTGCGCGCATCGGCCATCGCAGAACCGCGCTTGGACAGCACGCGCTGCGTGCCGGAGCCGGTGAGCAGCTTGCGAACGTCCTCGGCGCGCGGATAGCGCAGCAGGAACGTGCGGCTCGCGAGCGGTTCGAGATCGGCGGCGCGCGCATGCGCTTCGTATCGCAGCTTTTCGCGGGCGGCGAGTTCGGCGAGCGGCGCGACCCAGATCACGTTGCCGTGCTGCTCCATGGCAAGCCCGTTGACGTCGAGGAGCGTATCGAACGCGCGCCGCCAGGGCACGGAAGCCAAGTTGATCGACACCTGACCGCGCACCTTTTCGCTCGCGATGATGTTGAGCCCGGTGAAGCGCGCGAAGCTCTGCAGCGCGGCGCTCAGGTCCGCGTTCTTGAGGTCGAGCGTGATCGGCTTGCCGTCGTCGGCGGCGGGGCGTGCGTTATCCGATGCGCTCAGCCGTTGCAGCTTCGGCAGCGGCACGGGCGGGCCTTCGAGCGGCTCGTCGGCACTCGCGGCCGGCTGCGCGGACGTGCCCGCAGGCGGCGGCACGATCACGGGCGACGCCGACGCTGCCGGCATGCTCGTATCGATGGCGAACTGGTCGGTCGGCAAGGTATCGAACGAAGCGGGCAGCGGCGGCAACGGCGCAACCGGGGCATCGCCAATTTCTGCCGCGTTCACCGCGCGCGCGATCACCAGCGCAGCGACGCCGACGGCGCGGAGGATCGAAACGGCCGCGCTCACTTGCCATCCTCCGCGAACGTGAGCGTGCGCGACGTGCCTTCGCCGCTCACGAGCTGGATGACACGCGGCTGCACGCGCTCGAGCCGCTCACCGCCGATTGTCTGCCCCGGCTCGACATGCTCGACGCTCTTGGCGCTCTGCACGACCGCCATCGCGCGATGCCGTCCGACGAAGGTGCCGACGAGCAGCATGCCCGCGCCGCGCGAAGAACCGGCAGCGCCGTCCTTTGCGAAAGGATCGACGACGAACGCGTCCATGCGCGGCGGCTCCGCGAGCGGCACGGCGGGCAATGTGTCGTGGATGCGCAGCGTCGCGTCGATGGTCAGCGCGCCCGCCTGCCGCCTGATCTGCACCGCCTCCGGAATAACAAGGCGCGGCAGTCCGGAAAGTGCCTCCAGAAAGCGTCGTATCTCGGGAAACGCGCCTTCCGCGCGAAACGTCAGCGCGCGTTCGGAGGGCGCCAGCGCCGTTTTCGGCGCACCGCTTTTCGATGCTTGCGGATCGATCTCGGTCACGCGCAGCCCGTTCTGCGCGGCGAGCGCGGCGACGGCGTGCAGCGCATCGCCGGCGGTCCAGTTTTCGGGCTTCATCGCGCTGGCCGCCACGCGGGTTCGCAGATCGGGCAGTTGGGCAGCCACGCGCCCTGCGTCGTCCAGCTTGCGCTGCGTCGCGGCGAGCGCGGCGCGGCTCGCATCCCGCTGACTCAAGCCGGCGTTCCGCCAGGTTTGCAAAGCCAGCGCGAAGACGACGAATGCAAGCGCCACCGCCGTGATCGCAGTCCGGCGTTTCGACCATTGATCGAGCGGCTGAAGAAGCGGCTGGCGCGGGCGCGCGGGGAAATTCATGCTGATCGTGCTCATCGGGCTCTCCTCGTGATCGACGCTTTCGTGCTCGCCGGTATCGGCTTGCCGGCCGCCGGTGCATAGCGCACGAGCGCCGTGAACTCGTAACGGTCGGCGGCGGGCGCAACGGGCGCAACGGGCGCAACGGGCGCGACGGGCGCGACGGGTTCGCGCCTGCCCGGCGACACGGTGTCGGCGCGCCGCTTCATCTCCACGACTTCCACCGATTGCACGCCGCGCAGCCCTTCCAGACGCTTGAGCCAGCGCGCCGCCGTCTGCGAGTCGGGCGCGAGCGCGGCCAGTTCCACTTCTTCCGCGCGTTGCGAGACGCGTTGCAGCGCGACTTCGCTCGAAGCCGGTCCGTCCGCGAGCGCATCGAGAAGCGCGAGAAAGCGATCGCGCGGGGCGGCGAGCGGCTGCGCGGCCTCGCGCGCGCGACGCCGTTCGCCTTCGACGCGCAGCAGCCGGGCGTGCTCGTCGATCTGCGCGCTCGATGCGCGCAGCGTCGCTTCGAGCGCGATGCGGCGGTGGTCGAGACGCGCCCGCTCGAACGCGTCCCAGCCGACGACGCCGCCGACTGCCGCGCATCCCGCCAGCCCGGCAGCCGCGAGAATCGCGATCCGCTGACGCCGCACCGAGCGACGTTTCAGCGCTCGATGAGGAAGCAGGTTGAATCCTTCGACAATGGCGGCGCTCGTCATTGCAGCACCTCGCGCAGTGCGAGTCCGAAGGCCACCGCGAAGACCGGCGAATGTTTCAGCGCGCCCGCGATCTCGGATGCGCCGTGGCAATACGGCGCGGACTCGAACGGCAGCACCGGACAGCCGAAGACCTCGGTCAACGCTTCGAGGGAAAGCCCGGCCTGTTTCAGCAACTGCTCTTGCCCGCCCACGAAGATGCCGCCGAGCGGCGCGGCGCCCGCCAGATCGCGCAGCGCGTCCAAGGCGCTGCCGTACTCCGGCGCCGGATAGAACAAATCGCGCTCGACTTCACCCGCGTTCACGAGCCAGCCGTGCAAGCCCCCGCCTTCGAGCCAGCACGCCACGTAGCGCGCCTCGGAACCCAGCTCCGTTCTGCCGGAATGACGCATCGCGCGCAGCGCTGCGGCGGGCTCGCCGTCGATGGCGCACAGCGCGATGCCCGCCGCAGCCGCCGTTTCCACGCGTGCTTCGACGTGCTGACGCGCCGTCGCGGAAATGGCAACGTCCGGCTGGCCGCCCTCGCGCGATCGCACCGACCAGTCGACCGCCAGCGCGCTGCGCTCGATGCCCGACACGCGCTCGGCTTCGGCGAGCACCGCAGGTTCGAGCAGTCCGCAAGGGTCGGCGCCAAGGGTCGCCATGTCGGGCTCGCGCAATTCGATCAGGCGCGCGAGCGGCACGCGCGTGGTGTGCGTCGCGGACGCCGGCAGTCCCATGGCGCAACGCAGCGCCCGCCACGCGCCGTTCTGCGGCAGGCGCGCGACCACTTCGCGCAGCGCGGCGACGACGGCGGCACGGTCGATGAACTCGCTACCGACCACCGCGCCCGGCGCGAGCGGCACTTTATCCAGATGCTCGACGCACACCGTCGAGTCCCTTTTCAGACGCCGGCTCAACACGGCGATGCGCACCGCGTCCTCGCTCACGTCGATGCCCGCCGCGAACCGGCGCGTCACCGTCAGCATCGTGCCGCGCAAGGCATTTTCGTTTCTCATGACCACTCCTTCTCTTACTCGCGCGCCGAACCGTTCGTGCGCATGCATTGAAGAATTGTCGCGACGGCGGCGCATGGCGAACATTCGGCCGAATGGCTAACGCGTGCGGTGGCAGGATGTTTTGCGGGGCTATCGCGGGTATTGTTGGAGGTGGAAAAGCCAGCGCGATGCATCGGTCAGGTGTCTGGAGTCCCTAGGAAAAACCCGAAACCCGGACGGCTATAATCGCGGGACTGTTTTTGGTGGTGCTATGCAATCCTCTTCCCCGACCAATCCGCCTGCCACGCCGCCCGAACGGCCTAAGAAGGCATCACGCCCCTGGTACACGCGGCTGTTTCTCGGTTTTCTCGTCAGCGTTTTCGCGCTGATCGTCTGTGCTGGACTGGTGCTGGGCTATGCGCTCGTCGTCGCGATGCCGAACCTGCCGTCGCTCGAAGCGCTCACCGACTATCGTCCGAAGGTGCCGCTGCGCATCTATACGGCGGATCACGTGCTAATCGGCGAATTCGGCGAAGAGCGCCGCAGCGTCGTACGTATCAAGGACGTGCCCGATCATCTGAAGAAGGCGGTGCTCGCCATCGAAGACGCGCGTTTCTATGACCACGGCGGCGTCGATCTGACGGGCATTCTGCGCGCGGGCAGCGTCGCGCTGACGAACGGCCACGCATCGCAGGGCGCGAGCACGATCACCATGCAGGTCGCGCGAAACTTCTTCCTGTCGAGCGAGAAGACCTATACGCGCAAGATTTACGAAATGCTGCTCGCGTACAAGATCGAGCGGGCACTGACGAAAGATCAGATTCTCGAGGTGTATATGAATCAGATCTATCTCGGGCAGCGCGCCTACGGTTTCGCGAGCGCGGCGCGCGTCTATTTCGGCAAGGATCTCAAGGACATCACGCTCGCGGAAGCCGCCATGCTCGCCGGTCTGCCGAAAGCGCCGTCGGCGTATAACCCGGTGGTCAATCCGAAGCGCGCGAAAGTGCGCCAGGAGTACATCCTTCAGCGCATGCGCGAACTCGGCTTCATCACCGAGGACGAGTACGAACAAGCGGCCAAGCAGCCGCTCGTCGTAAAGGGCCAGGGGCGCGAGTTCAGCGTTCACGCCGAATACGTCGCGGAGATGGTGCGCCAGATGATGTACGCGCAGTATCGCGAGGAAGCGTACACGCGCGGCCTCAACGTCGTGACGACGATCGATTCCGCCGATCAGGACGCCGCGTATCACGCCGTGCGCAAAGGCTTGATGGACTACGAACGGCGTCACGGCTATCGCGGGCCGGAGGGTTTCATCGATCTGCCGTCGAACGCGGACGACCGCGAACAGGCTATCGACGACGCGCTCGCCGAGCATCCGGACAACGGCGAAATCGTCGCGGCTGTTGTGACGGCGGCGAGCACGAAGGAAGTGAAGGCGAGCTTCATCGACGGCAACGTGGCCACCGTGAGCGGCAGCAATCTGCGCTTCGTCGCGAACGCGCTTTCGCCGCGCGCGCAGCCGAACCAGCGCATTCGTCCGGGCGCCATCGTGCGGCTCGTGAAGAACGACGACGGCGACTGGACCATCACGCAACTGCCGCAAGTGGAAGGCGCGCTCATTTCGATGGTGCCGCAGGACGGCGCGATCCGCGCGCTCGTCGGCGGGTTCGACTTCAACAAGAACAAGTTCAACCACGTCACACAGGCATGGCGTCAGCCGGGGTCGAGCTTCAAGCCGTTCATTTACTCGGCGTCGCTGGAGAAGGGCTTGTCGCCGGCGACGATCATCAACGACGGACCGCTCTTCTTCAGCGCCGCGGAAACCGGCGGCCAGGCGTGGGAGCCGAAGAACTACGGCGGCGGCTTCGACGGCCCGATGACCATGCGCACCGCGCTACAGAAGTCGAAGAACATGGTGTCGATCCGCATTCTGAACACCATCGGCACGAAGTACGGACAGCAGTACATCACGCGCTTCGGCTTCGACGCCGACCGCCATCCCGCCTATCTGCCGATGGCGCTCGGCGCGGGTCTCGTCACGCCGCTGCAAATGGCCGCCGGCTACGCGGTGTTCGCGAACGGCGGGTATCGCGTGAATCCGTATCTGATTGCCGATATCACCGACCCGTACGGCGCGGTCGTGTCGCATCCGCAACCGCTCGTCGCGCAGCAGAGCGCGCCGCTCGCCATCACGCCGCGCAACGCGTATGTGATGAACAGCCTGCTGCAAAGCGTCGCGCAGCACGGCACGGCCGCGAAGACGAATCAGCTCAAGCGCAGTGATCTGGCCGGGAAGACCGGCACGACGAACGATTCGCGCGACGCGTGGTTCGCCGGCTACCAGCGTTCGCTCGTGGCGATCGCGTGGGTCGGCTACGACAATCCGCGCAGCCTTGGCGACAAGGAAACCGGCGGCGGGCTCGCGCTGCCGGTCTGGATGGACTACATGAGCCGCGCGCTGCAAGGCGTGCCCGAGTACAAGCCGTTAATGCCGCCCGACGTGAAATCGCTCGGCGGCGAACTGTACTACGACGACATGACGCCGGGCCACGGGTTCATCGCGACCATCGGCGTCAGTCAGGCGCCGCCGCAGGAAGGCGGCGTGTCGGGCGTGACCGCGCCCACGCCTACGCCGGACGTCGGCGAACAGGAAAAGCAGGACATCATGAATCTGTTCAAGGGGCAATAAGCGTCGCGCGCCCCGCGCCGGTCACGCTTTGAAGCTGACCGGCTCGCCTGCCTGCGCGGTGGAATGCTGCGACAGCGCCGCGAAAAACTCGCTGTTATCGCGGGTATCGCGCCACTGGCCGTCGACGTACTTGTAGTGGAATCCGCCCGCCTTCGCCGCGAGCCAGACCTCGTGTTTCGGCGGCTGCAGGTTCACGATCATCTTCGTCCGGTTCTCGAATTCGAGCGTCAACACGTTGCCGCTTCGCTCGAATTCGATGTCCGCTTCGGCCTCGTCGACGGACCGCTCGATCGCCGTCAGCACGGCCTCCGCCAAGGTCAGGTATTCCTGGTCTGTCATGCTAAACTCCATCGATTCTATGTACAGGGACGGTCATGCGAGCTGTTTTCAGGATGAGCGCGATTGTAGCGGCTGTCAGCGTTTGTGCCGCGACCACGCTCACGCTCGGCGGTTGCGGGCAACGCGGTCCGCTTTATCTCCCCGTCGTGCCTCCCATGCCGCAGCGCCCTGAGAACCTTCAGGATACGCCGCCTTCCGACGTGACTCCCGGCGACGAAACCGCGTCGCGCGCCGGCAAGACCGGAGCGAACGCGGCGGGCGACGTGCCCGACACGTCCGGCGCACCGCTTTCGCTCGCTCCCGAGACCGACCTCAAATCGACGCCCGCGGCACCGAAAGCCGCGTCGTCGGCCGAGTGACCGGCAAGCTCTTCGCGCACCGCGCATCTTCCATTCCAAGCACGCATGAGTGATTCCGCATTCCATTATGTCGACGGCGTGCTGCACGCCGAAGGCGTCTCCGCCGCGTCGCTCGCGCAGCAGTTTGGCACGCCGCTCTACGTCTATTCACGCGATGCGCTGACGCGCGCCTATCGCGCTTACGCCGATGCGTGCGCCGGACGCCCCGCGGTCGTGCATGTCGCCGTGAAGGCCAACAGCAATCTCGCGGTGCTCAACGTGTTCGCGCGCATGGGCGCCGGCTTCGATATCGTCTCGTCGGGCGAACTGGCGCGCGTGCTCGCGGCGGGCGGCAAGGCGGAGAACACGGTGTTTTCGGGCGTCGGCAAGTCGGCGGCGGAGATGCGCGAGGCGCTGGAAGCGGGCGTCAAATGCTTCAACGTCGAGTCGATTCCCGAGCTGCACGCGCTCAACGAAGTGGCAAAGTCGCTCGGCAAGCGCGCGCCGGTTTCGTTGCGCGTGAACCCGGACGTGGACGCGAAGACGCATCCGTACATCTCCACGGGCCTCAAGTCGAACAAGTTCGGCGTCGCGTTCAGCGACGCGCGCGCGACGTATCGCGAGGCGCACGCGATGCCCAATCTCGACGTCGTCGGCATCGACTGTCATATCGGCTCGCAGATCACGGAAATCAGCCCGTATCTCGACGCGCTCGACAAACTGCTCGAACTCGTCGAGCAGATCGAAGCGGACGGCATGTCCATTCGTCATGTGGACGTCGGCGGCGGTCTCGGCATCACGTACGACGACGAGACGCCGCCCGATATCGGCGATTTCGTGCGCGCGCTGCTCGCGCATATCCAAAAGCGCGGCCACGGTCAGCGGGAAGTGTACTTCGAGCCGGGGCGCTCGCTCGTCGGCAATGCGGGCGTGCTGCTGACGCGCGTCGAATACCTGAAGCCGGGCGAGGTGAAGAGCTTCGCAATCGTCGATGCCGCCATGAACGACCTCGCGCGCCCCGCGATGTACGAGGCGTTTCATCGCATCGTGCCGGTCGTGAAGCGAGATGCGCCCGCGCACCGGTACGACGTGGTCGGCCCCGTCTGCGAAAGCGGCGACTGGCTCGGACGCGATCGCGATCTGGCTGTCGAGCCGGGCGACCTGCTCGCCATCTGCTCGGCCGGCGCGTACGGCTTCGTGATGAGCTCGAACTACAACACGCGCCCGCGCGCCGCCGAAATCATGGTCGACGGCGAGCGCGCCCGCCTCGTGCGCCAACGCGAAGAGGTGCGGCAGTTGTTCGCCGGAGAGTCGATCCTGCCGGACTGACGCTCGCTCGAACGCAGACCGAAAAAGCGATGCCGAGGCATCGCTTTTTTCATGCGCGCGTCGCGGCTTTCGCCTTCAGCCACACAACGAGACGCCAGCCGAGCAACGCAATCACGATCGCGCCATAGATCTTCGGCAGTATCAGATCGTGCTTCCCCGCCTTCATCCACCAGAAGTGCAGGATGGCGAGCGCGGCGATGACATAGATCGCGCGATGCAGCGTCTGCCAGCGTCGGCCGAGCTTGCGCACCATCGCTTTGGGCGATGTGACGGCGAGCGGAATCAGCAACACGAACGCCGCGAATCCGACCGTGATGAACGGCCGCTTGCCGATGTCCTTCAGAATCTCTGCGACGTCGAACCACTTGTCGAACCAGAAGTACGTCGTGAAATGCAGCGCGGCGTAAAAGAACGCAAAGAGCCCGATCATGCGGCGAAAGCGCACGAGCGCGGTCACGCCGGTCAGGCGTCTTGCGGGCGTGATGGCGAGCGCGATGCACAGGAATACGAGCGTCCAGAGCCCGGTCGAGCGCGTGATGAACTCGATCGGGTTCGCGCCCAGCCCGCCATGCACGCCCGTCACGCCGAGCAGCACGAGGCGCGCGAGCGGATACAGCGCGGCAATGAACACGACGACCTTCGCGGGCACGATCCAGCGCGGCCCCGTCTGTGCGCGCGCCCGCGGCTGCGCCGTCTTGATATCGGTTGCCGTCGGCATGGTCAGAAGTTCTTCTTGAGGTCCATGCCCTGATACAGCGACGCGACCTGATCGCCGTAGCCGTTGAACATCAGCGTCTTGCGTTTGGGCGTGAAGAATCCGTCCTCGCCGATGCGCCGTTCCGTCGCCTGGCTCCAGCGCGGGTGATCCACGTTCGGATTCACGTTCGAATAGAAGCCGTATTCGTTCGGCGCGTAGGTGTTCCAGCTCGTCGGCGGCTGCTTTTCCACGAAGCGGATCTTGACCAGCGACTTCGCGCTCTTGAAGCCGTATTTCCACGGCACCACGATACGCACCGGCGCGCCGTTCTGGTTCGGCAGCACTTCGCCGTACAGGCCGACAGTCAGGAGCGTGAGCGGGTTCATCGCTTCATCCATGCGCAGACCCTCGGAATACGGCCAGTCGAGGATCGGCGTGGAGAGGCCCGGCATCTGCGAACGGTCCGCGAGCGTGATGAACTGCACGTACTTCGCGTTGCCCGTCGGCTCGGCGCGCTTGATCAACTCGGACAGCGATACGCCGATCCACGGAATGACCATCGACCAGCCTTCGACGCATCGCAGCCGGTAGATGCGCTCTTCCAGCGGCGCGAGCTTCAGGATCTCGTCGATGTCGTAGACCTTCGGATTCTTGATCTCGCCTTCCACCGACACTCTCCACGGCCGCGGACGCAGCGTGCCCGCGTGCTCGGCCGGATCGCCCTTGTCGGTGCCGAACTCGTAGAAGTTGTTGTAGGTGGTGACGTCTTTGAGCGGCGTCGGCTTGTCAAGCGCGACGAACTTCGCATTGGTCTTCGCGGCGAGCTTCTGACCCTTCGCATCGGGCGAAGTCAGCGTCGCGTGGGCGAGACCGCTCGCGCCCGCGAGTCCCGTTGCCGCTAGCGCGCCCAACGAACGCAGCGCGCGGCGGCGGTTTTCGAACACGTCGCGCGGCGTGATCTCGTGACGGGGGATGTCGTCGCCGTAAAGCGCGCCATTACGTTTGATCCACATGGAGCCGACTCCTTTGCTTTCGCGATACACAGGCAAACAGCAGAACCAGTGCCCGTATTCCGCGCCCAAACGAAAAAAAACCGCCAGCGCGACGCATGGCGGTTTCTCCTTTTTCTATGCCGGCCGGCTCACAGCTTGCCGTAACTGTGCAAGCCCGACAGGAACATGTTGACGCCGAGGAACGCGAACGTCGTCACGATCAGACCCGTGAGCGCCCACCACGCCGCCGCCGCGCCGCGCAGGCCCTTCATCAGCCGCATGTGCAGCCACGCCGCGTAGTTCAGCCAGACGATCAGCGCCCACGTTTCCTTCGGGTCCCAGCTCCAGTAGCCGCCCCACGCTTCCGCCGCCCAGAGCGCGCCGAGAATGGTCGCGATGGTGAAGAACGCGAAGCCGACCGCGATCGACTTGTACATGACGTCGTCGAGCACTTCGAGCGACGGCAGGCGGTCCGCCAGCACGCCGCGCTGCTTGGCGAGATACGCGACCGACACCATCGCGGAAAGCGCGAAGCTGCCGTATCCGATGAAGTTCGCCGGCACGTGAATCTTCATCCACCAGCTTTGCAGCGCGGGTACGAGCGGCTGAATCTGCTGCGCGTCGCGCGCAATCGAATACCACATCAGGAAGCCGACGGCCGCGCTGATCACGAGCAGAACGAACGCGCCCATTTGCCGCGTGGCGTAATGCTGCTCGTAGTAGAGGTAGAACAGCGACGTGATGAGGCAGAACAGCACGAAGACTTCGTACAGATTCGAAATGGGAATGTGGCCGACGTCGCTGCCGATCATGTACGACTCGTACCAGCGCACCATCATGCCGGTAAAGCCCATCAGCACGGCGACCCAGGTCATGCGGGAACCGATCGCGCCGCCCGTCTGCGACCGCGTGACGAGCCCGATCCAGTAAAAGAGCGTGGCGAGAATGAAGAGCGCGCTCATCCACAGAATCGCGGACTGGCTAGACAGGAAATACTTGAGGAAGAAATTGGTGTCGGCGCGCGCCAGATCGTGCTGATAAAGCTGAATCGACAGCAGCGACATGACCGCGATCAGCGCGATCAGCAAGCGCACCGGCTTCCAGCGCCAGCCGAGCACGACGAAGGTCGGCACGGCGCCGACCAGCACCGCCGTGTCGTACCCGTCCATGTACGCGTGATAGCGGTTGAGCGCGAAACCCGCGCCCGCGACCATCGCGAGGGCGAACAGCCAATCGAGCGCGCCGAGCCTGCGGAAGAACGGACGGTCGTCGAACACGGCGACATCGGGAAGGCTCGATGCCGGACGTTCCGTCTTGGCGGAGGCGTGGGAGGAAGTCTGTGTGAGGTCCATGATCTTACCGTGATGAAACTTCCGAGCTCGCGGCTTCGGATTGCGATTGCGGCGCGGCGGACGCCGGCGCATTCTGAGCGGTCGGTGGCGCGGCCGGGTCGATCGGCGAAGCGCCCAGCGCCGCGCCGACCGACGCCCGCGTGCGCTCGAATTCCTTCTCGAAGTCGAGCGTCCGGCGCGCTGTGGACATGGCCATCAGCACGCTTGCGCCGCCCTGCCCCGAATCTTTGAGCCAGAACCAGAGCCGGCGTTCACGAACATAGAACATCGAGAAGATGCCGACGACCAGCAGAAGGCTGCCAAGATACACCACTTTTTTACCCGGCGCGCGCGTCAACTGGAATACCGAGGCTTGCACCTGCTTGAACGAATCCAGTTGCAGGAAGACGGGAGAACCGTACAGAAAGCTGTCAGAAAGCGCGTTGATGGAAGCCTGAACGAACGCCGTGCTCTTTTCGTCGATCTTCGCGTCCGGCTCGCCGTTCTGCTCGCGCGACAGTTGCCAGACGTCCCACATGGCGCCTTCCAGCATGCGCATCAGCAGGCCCGCGGCCTTTTCTTGTTCGCCCTTCGGCACGGATTTGTCGATAAATGCGGCGATGCTCTGGAAACCGCCGTTCATCTGACCATTCGCGCTCGTCGCGCCGTTTGCGTCCGCGCCGGCGAACAGGTTCAGCACGCGCAGCGCGCTTTCTTCCAGATGCTTCTGCAACTCGGCGTTTTCCTGCGGCACCGAGCGCATGGCGAATCGGTGAGCCGCCGCGGCGCGCGTCGCGGGCGTTTGCAGCGCGGCGCGCAAGTTCATCCACTGCTTGACGGAGCCTTGCTCGTCGGCGGGAATGCGCAGATAGCGGAACGGATCGTTCGGGCTCACGCGCATGCCGGCGAGGAACATTCGCTGACCGCCGACATCTACCGGCAGCATGTAGTTGCTGTACTCGCGCGCCTGGCCGTCCGTGCCGCGCACCTTGTACTGCACCGACGGGCCGATATTGCGCAGATCCGTCGGCCGCGACGTCTTCGCGCCGGAACCGAGACGCTCGTCGAACGCGTCGCGCAGCGTTTCCTTCTTGCCGACGCCGCGCGCATCCGGCGCGCCGCTGCCGTCCGTCATGTTCTCGACGTTGATCGCGCGGAAATCCGTGAATTCGACGGTTTCGCCCTGCGCGCCCGCGAACTGCGATGCAACCGGCGCGGTGCCGCCGATCGTCCCGTTGAAGGGCGAGGTCTTCGCGCTGCCGCCCGTCATCGGCCAGGCGGTCATTTCGAGTTTGGAGCCGCCGTCCTGAAAGCTGGATTGATAGATGGACACGCCGTCGTACGTGAACGGCTTGTTCACTTCGACGCGCGCCGGAATGCGCTTGCCGGTCTTGTGGTCGATCACGACGATATCGCTCGCGAAGAGCTTCGGCATGCCGGTCGAGTAGTAATCGACGATGAACTTGTCGAGCTGAATCGAGAACGGCAGGTCCTGAATGATCGAGCCGTCCTGCTGATTCAGAATGGCCGTGCCGACGTACTGCCCTTCCGGCACCCAGGCGTAGCCGCGAAACGTCGGGTTCGACGTGGAAAGGCGATGTTCGGCGGGAATGTCGTTGATGACCGCGTTCGTGGCGACCGGCGTCTTGTTGAAGAGCCACATTTGCAGCTTGATCGGCAGATTGCTGTCCAGCAACCCGCCGATGCAGATCACGACGATCGCGAGGTGCGCCGAGATATAGCCCAGCTTCGTGAGCGCGCCGCGCTTGCCGGCGATCAGCGTCGCGCCGGTGTCGGTCTCGCGCCGGACGAAGCGATAGCCCATCTTCGCGCTGAGGCGTTCGAGCGTCGCAGCAGTCTGAGCGCGATCCGCGCCAACCAGGAACTCGCCCTTGTGATGGAACGCGCGCAGGCTGCCTTCATGCACGCGATCCTTCCAGTTCTTGATATCCGCGATCATCTTCGGGCCATTGCGCACGACGCACAGCGACACCGAAATCACGAGGAATACGAGGATCAGCATGAACCACCACGCGCTGTACACGTTGTAGAGGCTCAGGCCGCGGAAGATGTCCGCCCAGAACGGGCCGAACTGGTTGACGTAGTTGGGATACGGGTCTTCCTGCGTCAGCACGGTGCCGATGATGCTCGCAATCGCCAGCACGACCAGCAAGGCGATGGCAAAGCGCATCGAACTCACGAGCTCGACGAAATGCTTCATGGCGCGACGGCTCGATTTCGACTGCAATCCCGATGTGGTGATGCTCATTCAAACTCCGGCTGACAGCAAAAAAGGGTGGAGACGTAAGCGGTCTGACCGACCGACGTCCCACCCTTTTTCTTGTTTTCGCGCCTGCCTCTGTGGGCCGGCTTCGTGCGTAGTATGGGCGATTCCCCGCGTTTTTGCTCTTCGCCGGGGACCGCTGGACGCTCTCGTGCTGCGTTTAATGCAATCCGGCGACGTAATCCGCTACCGCTTTCATTTCCGCTTCGTTCAGGCGCGACGCGATGGCGTGCATCGGTTCGCTGTTGTTGCGCGTGCCCTGGGCGAAGGCATTGAGTTGCGCGACGGTGTAATCGCCCCACTGCCACGACAGCCGCGGATACTGCACCGGAATGCCCATGCCCGTCGCGCCGTGGCACGCGGCGCACGCCGGCACGCCCTTGTCGGCGATGCCGCCGCGATAGATCTTCTGGCCGAGCGCGACGTCGGTCTTGTCGCGAGCGTAGTTCGGCTTGGTTTGCTGAGACGCAAAGTACGCCGCCACGTTCACCATGTCCTGATCCGACAGCGCCCCGGCAACGCCCGTCATGATCGGATTGTTGCGGGCCGGCGCCTTTGCGCCCGGCTGCGTCTTGTAATCCTTCAACTGCTTGACGATGTAGTCCGCGTGCTGCCCCGCGAGCTTGGGAAACGCGGCGCCGGCGCTGTTGCCGTCCGCTGCGTGACACGCTGCGCAAACCTGGGTCGCGATGGCCTGCCCTCTTGCCGCATCCGGCTTGGCCGGCTGTGCCGCCTCCGCCGCATTCACTGAAACCGATACCGCCAATCCACCGAGAGCCGCCGCTGCCTGAAGCACCACCAGAGACCTGTACAGTCGGTTCATTCGCGTACCCTGTTTTTCGTCTTGTGAGAATGTTAGGTTCTGCAAAAAACGACGGCAGCCGGATATGGCCGCAAGTACCCGAACGAAAGGGCTCAAAAGATGCCCTGAAACTGTCTCGCTCCTTTATGGGTGACGCCTGCAGCCTGGGTCTTGCGCCCATGCGGGTCTTTAAAAATCCGTCGTATTGTACAATAACCCGCTACACGCAAAGACGCCAGTCGGGGCATGCCCAGTATCGCCGGGGTTCTCTAGGCTTCGAGTCGACGCCTCTCTCTCGCGCTCTTTCGCGCGCTTTCGTCCCGCCCGCCAATGCCATTTCTGCTCCATCAAGCCCGCTTCTTCACCACGGTCAATCACCTGCGCGATCTTCCGCCGACGCCGCAGCCGGAAATCGCATTCGCGGGTCGCTCGAACGCCGGAAAGTCGACGGCGATCAACGTGCTCTGCAATCAGAAACGGCTCGCGTTCGCGAGTAAGACGCCGGGACGCACGCAGCACATCAACTACTTCTCAGTGGGGCCGGAAGCCGCGCCGGTCGGGCATCTCGTCGACTTGCCGGGCTACGGCTACGCCGAAGTGCCCGGCGCGGCGAAGGCGCACTGGCAGCAGTTGCTCTCGACCTACCTTCAGAGCCGCGCGCAACTACGCGGCATGATTCTGATGATGGATTCGCGCCGTCCGCTGACGGAACTCGACCGCATCATGGTCGACTGGTTCGCGCCGACCGGCAAGCCGATCCACGCGCTCCTCACAAAGTGCGACAAATTGACGCGACAAGAGATGACCAACGCCCTGCGCGCGACGCAGAAGTCGTTCGGCGAATACAAGGCCGCCGGTTATCGCGGGGAGTTGAGCGTGCAGTTGTTTTCCGCCCTCAAGCGCACGGGCCTCGACGAAGCGCACGAATTGATCGAAAGCTGGCTTTTGCCCGCCGAAGCGGCATCCGAAGACGCGGCCGAGTGATCTCGTAGTGGCAGCAGAGTTGCGAGCGGGATAAAAAAACCCGCCGCATGACGGCGGGTGAACAGCCTTATCGAATAACGACAGGCACCCGCTCAGGGAGGAGAAGCGGGGAGCGCGGCGCGAGCGCCTTGCTCGCTGGCTATGATATACCATTGTCTCAAATCGCCTCCGAAACGCTCGCCGGCTTGTCCAGCATGGCTTTGCGGCACACAGCGCACGTTTTGGATCTCCTCCTGAAGCACGTCAATCCGAGTCGAGTCATGAGTTTTTATCCGCATCATCGCCCGCGCCGCATGCGCCGCGATGACTTCTCGCGCCGTCTGATGCGCGAGAACATTCTCACCACCAACGACCTCATTTATCCGGTGTTCATCGTCGAAGGCGCGAATGTGCGTCAGGCGGTGCCGTCGATGCCGGGCGTCGAGCGCACGTCCGTCGATCTGCTGATGAAGGTCGCCGAGCAATGCGTCGAGTTGGGCGTGCCGGTGATTTCGCTTTTCCCGGCGATCGAGCCGTCGCTCAAGACGCCCGACGGCCGCGAGGCGACGAATCCCGATGGTCTGATTCCGCGCGCGGTGCGCGAACTGAAGAAGAACTTTCCGATGCTCGGCGTGCTGACCGACGTCGCGCTCGACCCGTATACGAGCCACGGCCAGGACGGCGTGCTCGACGAAGAAGGCTACGTCAAGAACGACGAAACGAGCGAAATCCTCGTTGATCAGGCGCGCACGCAGGCGGAAGCGGGCGTGGATATCGTCGCGCCGTCGGACATGATGGACGGGCGTATCGGCGCGATCCGCGAAATGCTGGAAAGCGACGGCCACATCCACACGCGCATCATGGCGTATGCCGCGAAGTACGCGTCGGCGTTCTACGGCCCATTCCGCGACGCGGTCGGCTCCGCCGGCAATCTCGGCAAGGGTAACAAGATGACGTATCAGATGGACCCGTCGAACTCGGACGAAGCCATGCGCGAAGTGCGCATGGATATCGAGGAAGGCGCGGACATGGTGATGGTCAAGCCCGGCATGCCGTATCTCGATATCGTCTGGCGCGTGAAGGACGAGTTCCGCTTTCCGACGTATGCGTATCAGGTCAGCGGCGAGTACGCGATGATCAAGGCCGCGACGCAGAACGGCTGGCTCGATCACGACAAGGCAATGATGGAATCGCTGCTCGCGTTCAAGCGCGCGGGCGCGGACGGCGTGCTGACGTACTTTGCGCTGGACGCTGCGCGGATTTTGCGCGCGTCGAAGTAAAACTGCGCTTTGGAAGATCAAAGGGCGATGCCTTGGGGCATCGCCCTTTTCTTTTAGCCGTTCGAAGGCCCGAGCTTGTCGAGGCGCTTCAGGAACGTGTCCGCCGACTCATAGCCGACGACGCGCAAAACCTCGTTGCCCTGAGCGTCGAAGAAAATGATGCCCGGTGGCCCGAACAGCTTGAAACGCTTCAGCAGCGCCTGATCGTCCGCATTGTTCGCGGTGACGTCGGCGCGCAGCAGGTTCAGTTGGGCGAGTCGCGCCTGAACGCGGGCATCGGAGAAGGTCAGGTTCTCCATTTCCTTGCAGGAGACGCACCAGTCCGCGTAGAAGTCCAGCATCGCCGGGCGGGCGGCGGCTTTGACGGCTGAGTCCAGTTCCGTCGACGATCGCACTGGCGCGAAAGTCGGCGATTGATTCCGCGCGGCGGCAGTCGCGGACGGATCGGCGCGCGATGTCAGAACGGCGAGCGGCTGCAACGGATCGGTCGATCCCGCCGCGAGACCGACGATAAGCGCGGCCGCCCAAATCACGCAAACTGCACCGAGCCCGCGCCCGAGGCGCTTCCACACGGTTGCCGGCCTAGCCGTGACCGCGCCGAAGACGCCGAGCGACGCGGCCGCAATCAAGAGCCACAGCGCGCCGAGCAACATACGCGCGACGCCGCCGATCACCGGCCACACGATCCACAACGCCGCCGCCAGCAGCATGACGCCGAAGAAAACCTTCACGCCGTCCATCCATGCGCCCGCTCGCGGCAGAATTGAGCCGGCGCCGAGCCCGATAACCAGCAGCGGCACACCGAGACCGATGCCCATCGCGAACAGCGCAGCACCGCCGAGTAGCGCGTTGCCCGTATGTGCGATGAACGCCAGCACTGCGAAAAGCGGCGCCGTCATGCACGCGCCGACGACGAGCGCCGACAACGCGCCCATCACGGCGACCGCGGCGAATTTGCCGCCGCTGCGCTTCTGCGATGCCTCGTTCACGCTGCTCTGCCACCGCTCGGGCAGCGCGATATCGACGCCCGAGATCAACGTGACAGCGAAGACGGTGAGCACGACGCCGAACGCGCCGAGCACCCACGGGTTCTGGAGCCACGCGCCGAGACTCTGGCCGATCAGCGCCGCCGCCACGCCGAGCGCGGTGTACACGAGCGCCATGCCGACGACATAGGAAACGGAAAGCGCAAAGCCGCGCGCCCGCGTCACGCGCGCGCCCTCGCCGACAATAATGGCGGAGAGAATCGGGATCATCGGGTACGAGCACGGCAGCAGACTCAGCACCATACCCGCCAGAAAGTACAGACCGACGACGGCGAAGAACCCGCCGCCTTCGAGCATGGACTGCGCGTAGTCGGCGCTCGTTGCGCGCTCGAAGAAGGATTGCGATGCATCCGTCGCCGGTTTGCTCGACGTCGAAGCGCCCGCAGGCTGCAACGCGGCGCCTTTCACGCGATACGTGCGCTCCATCGGCGGGTAACAGATGCCCTGATCGGCGCAACCTTGCGATGTTACGGCCAGTTCGAAGGGGCCCTTCGCCTGCGCGACGGGAATGCGGATCAGCAACTCGCCGCGATACGTCTCGACGTCCTTGTTAAACGTCTGGTCGAAGTGGACTTTGCCCGCCGGCAATTGAGCAGCGCCGATAGTCGCCTCGCCGCTCTTGACCGCGAAAGCGAACCGCTCGCGGTACATGTAGTAGCCGTCGGCGATCTTGTACCGCACGTCGACTTCGCCCGGCTGCTCGGAGGCGCTGAATCGGAACGCGACAGCCGGGTCGAGGAAATCGTCGGCAGCGCGCGCCGCGCCGATCACACCGCAGCACACGGCCAGCAGCAGCAAGGCGCCCCACGCGCGACGCCCGAAGAGTCGGAAAAGCTCAAACATGAATAGAACGCTGCGTTTCTGCATTGACCCACTGGCCGTAAGCCGGCGAAGCGTCCGCCTGCCAGACAAGGATCTCGGGCGTTTCGTACGGATGCCGCTGCGCGACGAACCGCTGAAGCTCATCTGCACGCGCGACGCTCGTTTTGATCAGCATCTGCACTTCCTGCGACGACTCCACCGCGCCCTTCCAGTGATAGTGCGATTCAACCGCGCCGAGCTTGGTGACGCACGCGGCGAGACGCGCTTCGAGAATGCCCTGAGCGAGCGCGTTCGCCGATTCGGCATCGGGCAACGTGGTCAGCATCAGGACGACGGGAACGTTCACTCGCGGCTCCAGATAAGCAGGTAACGACCAATATCGTAGCATTCGCGCACTGCGCCGCATCACTACCGAACCAGCCCACGGAAAGGTAACGCCAAAAGCAAAAAGGCCAAGCTGAGCTTGGCCTTTTTGCTGACTACCGAAACTTATTCAGCTTCCTGAACTTCTTCGGTTTCTTCGACTTCCGGGCGATCCATCAGCTGGACCAGCGCCATCGGGGCGTTGTCGCCGACGCGGAAACCGAACTTCAGGATGCTCAGGTAGCCACCCGGACGGTTCGCGTAGCGCGGGCCGAGCACGTCGAACAGCTTCGCGACGGAATCACGATCGCGCAGGCGGTTGAACGCGAGACGGCGATTTGCCAGCGACGGCTTCTTGCCGAGCGTGATCAGCGGCTCGACGACCTTGCGCAGTTCCTTGGCCTTCGGCAGCGTCGTCTTGATGACTTCGTGCTCGATCAGCGAGTTCGACATGTTACGGAGCATTGCCAGACGGTGGCTGCTCGTGCGGTTCAGTTTCCGCAGACCATGCTTGTGACGCATTTTCAGTTCCTTTAACGAGTTTTGATCCAGCTCTTCTATTGCGCTCCGCTTTCACGGAAAAGGCGCACGGGCCGGTCGAAGAAAAAAGCAAGACGCGGATTTTAAAGCAAAATCCGCGTCTTTGCCAGTTACAGCGCGACGTCCGCGATGACTTGCAGACTTTACTTGTCCAACCCGGCCGGCGGCCAGTTTTCGAGCTTCATGCCGAGCGTCAGGCCACGCGAAGCCAGCACTTCCTTGATTTCGTTCAGCGACTTGCGGCCCAGGTTCGGCGTCTTCAGCAGCTCGTTTTCCGTGCGCTGGATCAGATCGCCGATGTAGTAGATGTTCTCGGCCTTCAGACAGTTCGCGGAGCGAACCGTGAGTTCGAGGTCGTCCACCGGACGCAGCAGGATCGGATCGATCTGCGGCGCGCGCGACGGGGCTTCCGCTGCCGCTTCCGTGCCTTCCAGGGCTGCGAACACCGACAACTGATCCACCAGAATGCGCGCCGATTGACGGATCGCTTCTTCCGGCGAAATGACACCGTTGGTTTCGATGTTCATCACGAGCTTGTCGAGGTCGGTACGCTGTTCGACACGCGCGCTTTCCACGGCGTAGCTGACGCGACGCACCGGCGAGAACGACGCGTCCAGCACGATGCGGCCGATAATCTTCGCCGAATCTTCGCCGTAGCGACGCACGTTGCCCGGCACATAGCCGCGGCCCTTTTCGATCTTGATCTGAACGTCGAGCTTGCCGCCCTTCGACAGATGAGCGATCACGTGTTCCGGATTGATGACCTCGCAGTCGTGCGCGAGTTCGATATCGCCGGCAGTGACCACGCCTTCGCCTTCCTTGCGCAGCGTGACCGTGACTTCGTCGCGGTTGTGCAGCTTGAAGACGACGCCCTTCAGGTTCAACAGCAGGTTGACCACATCCTCTTGCACACCATCGAGCGTCGAGTATTCGTGCACGACGCCTGCGATCGTCACTTCGGTCGGCGCGTAGCCCACCATCGACGACAGCAGCACGCGCCGAAGCGCGTTACCCAAGGTGTGGCCATAGCCGCGTTCGAACGGCTCCATAACCACTTTCGCGTGGCTTTCGCCAAGCGATTCAACTGCAATGATCTTGGGCTTCAACAAACTGGTTTGCATAGGTTTTCCTTTTCAATACCCTCGGCTCGTTACACCGATAAGGCTGACCGGTAACAACCTGAAAATACACAGCCGGGGATGCCCCTTTGCCACGAGCAATCAGGCTCCCCGGCTGCAGATCCGGTTACTGCGCGAAGGCCGCGCGATTAACGCGAATACAATTCGACGATCAGGCTTTCGTTGATGTCGCCAGCGATATCGCTACGCTCCGGCATCGACTTGAACGTACCTTCGAACTTCTTCGCATCGACCGACACCCAGCTCGGCATGCCGCCTTGCTCTGCCAGCGACAGCGCTTCGACGATACGCGCCTGCTTGCGCGACTGTTCGCGCACGGAGACGACATCGCCGGCCTTCACTTGCAGCGACGGGATGTTGGCGACCTGGCCGTTCACCATGATCGACTTGTGGCTCACGAGCTGACGCGCTTCAGCGCGGGTCGAGCCGAAGCCCATGCGATACACGACGTTGTCGAGACGCGACTCGAGCAGTTGCAGCAGGTTTTCGCCCGTCGGGCCCTTGCGGCGGTCGGCTTCAGCGAAGTAGCGGCGGAACTGACGCTCGAGAACGCCGTAGATACGCTTCACTTTCTGCTTCTCGCGCAACTGGGTGCCGTAGTCGGACGTACGCGCGCCCGAGGTGCGGCCGTGCTGGCCGGGCTTGCTGTCGAGCTTGCACTTGTCGGCGAGCGAGCGACGCGCGCTCTTCAGGAACAGATCGGTGCCTTCACGGCGGGACAGCTTGGCTTTGGGACCGGTATAGCGTGCCACGTTGAATCCTTAAAAATTAATCACGCGAACTTTCGTCCGCGCTAGTCCGAACCCTTTGGGCCGAACGGTGGGCTTAGTCAATTCACGACGCACGAATCCCGCCGATACTTTCGCATCAGCAGGAGCATGCGTTTGCGTCATCGCGTTAGATGCGACGGCGCTTCGGCGGACGGCAACCGTTGTGCGGGACCGGCGTCACGTCGGAGATCGCGGTGATCTTGATGCCAAGACCATGCAGCGCGCGCACCGCCGATTCACGGCCAGGACCGGGGCCCTTGATCCGCACTTCGAGGTTCTTCACGCCGTATTCCATCGCCACGCGGCCAGCCGATTCGGCTGCGACCTGAGCTGCAAACGGCGTCGACTTACGCGAGCCCTTGAAACCCTGACCGCCCGACGTCGCCCACGCGAGAGCGTTACCTTGACGATCGGTGATCGTGATGATGGTGTTGTTGAACGACGCGTGAACGTGAACCACGCCCTCGGCGACGTTCTTCTTAACCTTCTTGCGAACGCGTTGCGCCGCGGAGTTGTTCGAAGCCTTAGCCATTACGTTTTCCTGTAACTGTCAGTTCCGCTTACTTCTTCAGCGATTGCGCTGCACGACGCGGACCCTTGCGCGTACGGGCATTCGTGCGGGTGCGCTGGCCACGCAGGGGCAGGCCCTTGCGGTGACGCATGCCGCGGTAGCAACCCAAGTCCATCAGGCGCTTGATGTTCATCGTCACTTCACGGCGCAGGTCGCCTTCGACGATGAACTTGCCCACTTCGTCACGCAGCTTTTCGAGGTCTGCGTCAGTGAGGTCCTTGACCTTCTTCGAAAATTCCACACCAGCTGCGGTGCAAATGCCGCGAGCGCGCGTGCGACCGATGCCGAAGATTGCCGTCAGGCCGATCTCGGTATGCTGGTGATTCGGGATGTTAACCCCTGCGATACGAGCCATTGTTTTTCCTCAAACAAAAAGCGCAAGCAAAAGCGCGGCGTTCAGCCTTGACGCTGTTTGTGGCGCGGATCAGAGCTGCAAATCACGCGCACAACGCCCTTGCGCTTGATGATCTTGCAATTGCGGCAAATGCGCTTAACCGATGCCATCACTTTCATGATATTACCCTTTTTTCAAATCACTTCGCCCGGAACACGATCCGTGCACGAGACAGATCGTAAGGCGTCAATTCAACCGTAACCTTGTCGCCCGGCAGGATGCGGATGTAGTGCATCCGCATCTTTCCAGAAATGTGTCCCAGGACGACATGGCCATTTTCCAATTTCACCCGGAAAGTAGCGTTGGGCAGGTTTTCGATCACCTCGCCCTGCATCTGGATTACATCGTCTTTGGCCATAGTCCTTAATTAACGCATCGGGACATTGCCGCCCTTGAAGTTTGCCTTCTTGAGCAGCGATTCATATTGTTGCGACATAACGTACGACTGCACCTGAGCCATGAAGTCCATCGTGACGACGACAATGATCAGCAGCGACGTTCCACCAAAATAAAACGGCACGTTCCAGCGCAACACCAAGAACTCAGGCAACAGGCACACGAACACAATGTAGATCGCACCGGCCAGCGTCAAACGCGTGAGGATGCGGTCGATATACCGTGCAGTCTGATCGCCCGGACGGATACCCGGAACGAATGCACCGCTCTTCTTCAAGTTGTCGGCGGTTTCCCGGCTGTTGAACACCAGTGCGGTGTAAAAGAAGCAGAAGAAAACGATCGCCAACGCATACAGCAGCACGTACACCGGTTGACCGGGCTTAAGCGCCTCGGCCACGCCGTGCAGCGTGTTCGCGAACCAGTTGGTGCGCGTACCCGAACTGAACCAGTTCAGGATGGTTGCCGGGAAGAGGATGATCGACGACGCGAAGATCGGCGGAATCACACCCGACATGTTGAGCTTCAGCGGCAGATGGGACGACTGTCCGCCGTAAATCTTGTTACCGACCTGGCGCTTCGCGTAGTTCACGAGGATCTTGCGCTGACCGCGTTCGATGAACACGACCAGATACGTGACCGCCGCGATCAGCACGACGATGATGATCGCCGAGATGATGCTCATCGAACCGGTGCGGACCAACTCGAACAGACCGCCGATCGCGTTCGGGAAACCCGCCGCGATACCACCGAAGATGATGATCGAGATGCCGTTGCCGAGACCGCGCTCCGTGATCTGCTCACCCAGCCACATCAGAAACATCGTGCCCGTCACCAGCGTGACGACCGTCGTCAGCCGGAACACCATGCCGGGGTCCAGCACCAAAGCGGGCTGATTCTCCAGCGCCACCGCGATACCAAACGCCTGGAAGGTCGCGAGCACCACGGTGAAGATACGCGTGTACTGCGTGATCTTCCGCTGCCCCGCCTGCCCTTCCTTCTTCAACGCCTCCATCTGCGGCGACACGATCGACAGCAACTGCATGATGATCGACGCCGAAATGTAGGGCATGATGCCCAGCGCAAAGATCGTGAATCGCGACAGCGCGCCACCCGAGAACATGTTGAACATGCCAAGGATGCCGCCCGACTGGCTCTGGAACAGCTTGGCCAGTTGATCCGGATCGATGCCGGGAACCGGAATGTGCGCACCAATGCGGTAGACGATCAGCGCCAGCAGCAGGAACACTGCACGCCGACGCAGATCGCCGAATTTCGCCGCGCTTCGACCGGGTTTTGCGAGACTCGGGCTGTTAGCCAAGAACCTTCTCCGATGCTAGTGCTAGTAACGGCGAAAGCGCGTTACTCGGCGAACGAGCCGCCAGCGGCTTCGATTGCCTCACGGGCGCCCTTCGTTGCCGTCAGGCCCTTCACCGTGACCTTGCGGCTGATCTCGCCGGTCTTGATGATCTTCGCGCTCTTGATGAGCTCGCCGACCAGACCCGCTTGCTTCAGCGCCAAGAGATCGATTTCGTCGACCGGCAGCTTCTCGAGATCCGAGAGGCGCACTTCACCGACGAATTCCTTCGTCAGCGAGGTAAAGCCGCGCTTCGGCAGACGACGCTGCAGAGGCATCTGACCGCCTTCGAAGCCGACCTTGTGAAAGCCGCCCGAACGCGATTTCTGACCCTTGTGGCCGCGGCCCGCGGTCTTGCCGAGGCCCGAACCGATCCCGCGACCGACGCGACGCTTAGCGTGCTTCGCGCCTTCCGCCGGCTTCAGGTTATTCAATTCCATGTTCAACTCCTTGGATCCGTGGTCGGCCGCTTAGGCGATGACCTTAACGAGGTACGAGACCTTGTTGATCATCCCGCGCACTGCCGGCGTGTCCTGCAGCTCGGAGACCGAGTTCAGGCGACGCAGGCCGAGGCCACGCACCGTTGCGCGGTGCGATTCGCGGGTCCCGATCAGGCTCTTGACGAGCTGAACCTTGACAGTTTTTTCAGACATGGTGCCCACCTTAGCCCAGAATGTCTTCGACGGACTTACCACGCTTCGCCGCGATGTCGGCCGGAGTCGACTGCTTGCGCAGGCCATCCAGCGTCGCACGGACGAGGTTGTACGGGTTCGTCGAACCGTGGCTCTTGGCCACAACGTTTTGCACGCCCATCACGTCGAACACTGCGCGCATCGGACCGCCAGCGATCACGCCGGTACCGTCCTTCGCCGGAGCGAGGAGGACCGCCGAAGCGCCGTGCTTGCCGTGAACTTCGTGTTGCAACGTGCCATTCTTCAGGGGCACCTTGAACATATTGCGGCGGGCTTGTTCCATTGCCTTTTGAACGGCAACCGGAACTTCCTTCGCCTTGCCCTTGCCCATGCCGACGCGGCCATCGCCGTCGCCAACCACGGTCAGTGCGGCGAAGCCGAGAATACGGCCACCCTTCACGACCTTGGTCACGCGGTTGACCGAAATCATCTTTTCGCGCAGGCCGTCGTCGCGTTCGTCAGCCTGAACTTTCGCTTGCATCTTTGCCATGACGAATTCTTCCCTTAGAACTTGAGCCCGGCTTCGCGCGCCGCATCAGCCAGCGCCTTCACGCGGCCGTGGTAGCGGAAACCCGAGCGGTCAAAGGCGACGGATTCGATGCCGGCAGCCTTGGCCTTTTCGGCAATACGCTTGCCGATCAGGGTTGCAGCGTTGATGTTGCCGCCCTTGCCCGACTTGTCGGCCAGCTCTGCGCGCACTTCGGCTTCGAGCGTCGAGGCGCTTGCGAGCACCTTGGTGCCGCACGCCGAGAACACTTGCGCGTAGATGTGCGTATTCGTGCGATGCACGGCGAGACGCGCGACCTGCAGCTCAGCGATCTTGATACGCGTCTGACGAGCGCGGCGCAGGCGAGATTGAGTCTTATCCATGATTGCGCACCCTTACTTCTTCTTCGTTTCTTTGAGGATCACGACCTCGTCGGAATAGCGCACGCCCTTGCCCTTGTAGGGCTCCGGCGGACGATAGCCGCGCACTTCCGCCGCGACTTGTCCGACTTTCTGCTTGTCGATCCCCTTGATCACGATTTCGGTCTGCGACGGGGTTTCAGCCTTGATGCCTTCCGGCATCTGGTGCACCACGGGGTGCGAGAAACCCAGCGACAGGTTCAGCTTGTCGCCTTGCGCTTGCGCACGATAACCGACGCCAACCAGCGTCAGCTTGCGCTCGAAACCCTTAGTGACGCCGTGCACCATGTTCGCCACCAGGGCGCGCATCGTGCCGGACATCGCATTCGCTTCACGGCTTTCGTTGGCCGGCGCGAAGTTCAGCGTACCGTTGTCGTTCGCCACGGTCACCAGCGGGTTGCCCGCTTGCGAGATCGTGCCGAGCGGCCCCTTGACGGTGATGACGTCGCCCTTGACGGCCACTTCCGCGCCTTGCGGCAGCGCGATCGGGCTTTTACCTACTCGAGACATGTTTCTTCTCCCTTCGGCGTTAAGCGACGTAGCAGATGACTTCGCCGCCGACGCCGTTCTGGCGCGCCTTGCGGTCGGTCATCACACCCTTCGGCGTCGACACGATGGCAACGCCCAGGCCGTTCATGACCTGCGGGATGTCGTTGCGACCGCGGTACACGCGCAGACCGGGCTTCGACACGCGCTCGAGGCGCTCGATCACCGGACGGCCTGCGTAGTACTTCAACGCGATATTCAATTCCGTCTTCGCACCTTCAGCCTTCACTGCGAAGTCGTCGATATAACCTTCGTCCTTCAAAACCTGCGCAATCGCAACCTTGACTTTCGACGAGGGCATAGTCACCGAAACCTTCTCGACCATCTGCGCATTGCGGATGCGAGTCAGCATATCGGCGATAGGATCACTCATGCTCATTTATGTTTCTCCTATTACCAGCTCGCCTTGGTGAGGCCAGGGATTTCGCCGCGGAATGCGATTTCGCGGATCTTGTTACGCGCAAGTCCGAACTTGCGGAACGTGCCACGCGGGCGACCCGTGATTGCGCAGCGGTTACGCTTGCGAGTCGGGTTCGAGTTACGCGGCAGTTGTTGCAGCGCGAGGCGAGCGAAGTAACGCTCTTCGTCCGACTTGCTCGAGTCTTCGATCACAGCCTTCAGTTCAGCACGCTTCGGAGCGTACTTCGCGGCCAGGCGTGCGCGCTTCTTTTCACGTTCGATCAGTGCCAGTTTAGCCACGGTAACCTCAGTTTCTGAACGGGAACTTGAAGCCGGCGAGCAGCGCCTTTGCTTCGTCGTCAGTCTTCGCGGTGGTCGTGATGCTGATGTTCAGCCCACGCAGCGCGTCGATCTTGTCGTAGTCGATTTCGGGGAAAATGATCTGCTCTTTCACACCGATGTTGTAGTTGCCACGACCGTCGAATGCACGGCCCGACACGCCACGGAAGTCGCGCACGCGGGGCAGCGCAACCGTCACGAAGCGGTCCAGGAATTCGTACATCGCTTGACCGCGCAGCGTCACCATCGCGCCGATCGGGTAGCCCTGACGAATCTTGAAGCCTGCGATTGCCTTGCGCGCCTTCGTGATAACCGGCTTCTGGCCGGCGATCTTCGTCAGGTCGCCCACGGCGTTTTCGATGATCTTCTTGTCAGCGACGGCTTCGCCAAGGCCCATGTTCAGGGTGATCTTGGTGATGCGCGGCACTTCCATGATGGACTTGTAGCCGAACTTTTCGACGAGTTGCGGCACAACCGTTTCTTTATAAATCTCTTGCAGACGAGCCATTTTTTAACTCCGCATCAGGCGTTGAGCGTGGCGCCGGTCGACTTCAAGAAGCGAACCTTCTTGCCGTCTTCGACCTTGATGCCAACACGCGATGCCTTGCCGTTCGCGTCGACGAGTGCGACGTTCGAAATGTGCAGCGGCATCGACTTGGCTTCCACACCGCCCGTCGTACCCTTCATCGGGTTCGGCTTCACGTGCTTCTTGACGAGGTTGATACCCTCGACGGTCACACGGTCTTCCGCAACGGCCAGCACGGTGCCGCGCTTGCCCTTGTCCTTGCCGGTGATGACGATGACTTCGTCACCCTTGCGAATCTTGTTCATCGCGACTCCTTACAGCACTTCCGGCGCGAGCGAAACGATCTTCATGAATCGTTCGCTACGCAGTTCACGCGTCACCGGCCCGAAAATACGCGTGCCGATCGGCTCGAGCTTGGTATTCAAGAGGACAGCGGCATTGCCGTCGAACTTGATCAGCGAGCCATCCTGGCGACGCACGCCCTTGGCCGTGCGAACGACCACGGCGTTGTAGATTTCGCCCTTTTTCACGCGTCCGCGCGGCGTCGCTTCCTTGACGGTCACCTTGATGATGTCGCCAATGCTAGCGTAACGACGCTTCGAGCCGCCGAGCACCTTGATGCACATGACTTCACGCGCACCCGTGTTGTCGGCCACTTCAAGCCGAGTTTCGGTCTGGATCATGGTTTATCTTTCCCAACTTAATCCGGTCGCACCACCATGGCACATCCGGTCAGTCTTGGTCCCGTCAGCCAATCGGCTGCTTGGGTTAGAACAGGCAGCGAAGGCAGACGAAACCCGCCATCGCAATCCGGTGAATCTGTCGATACAGGCTGGCGCCCGAACCGGCTTCCCCCACCAATTTCGCCCGCGACGGGGCTCCCACAAAGAGGGAAGACCGAGATTATAACAAATAATCCCGGTCTTGCAAGCGAAACTTACTGCGACACTACTTACTGCATCGCGATACTTCAGCTTTAGATCACGCGAGCCGCTTCGAGCAGCTTCGACACAACCCAGGCCTTCGTCTTCGAAATCGGACGGGTTTCCTGGATTTCGACGAGATCGCCTTCGTTGTACGTGTTCGCGTCATCGTGCGCGTGGTACTTCTTCGAGCGCACAACGTACTTGCCGTAGATCGGGTGCTTCACACGGTGCTCGACCAGCACGGTAACCGTCTTGTCCATCTTGTTGCTGACGACCTTGCCGACCAGCGTCCGCTTGAGCGAGGTTTTTACGCTATCGTTCATTTCTGGTTCGCCTTTTCAGTCAGGACAGTCCGCACACGTGCGATGTCGCGACGAACCTTCTTCAGCTGGCTCGTGTTCGTGAGCTGCTGGGTCGCGAGTTGCATGCGCAGGCCGAATTGCGCCTTAAGCAGGTCCGACAGCTCTTTGTTGAGCGCCGCCTGGTCCTTCTGGTGAAGTTCAGATGCCTTCATCGTTTACTCCTTAGGCGCCGAGCTGGCGGATGACGAAGTTCGTCTTCAGCGGCAGCTTGGCTGCAGCCAGACGGAACGCTTCGCGCGCCAGTTCTTCGGAGACACCGTCCATTTCGTACAGCATCTTGCCCGGTTGAATTTCAGCGACGTAGTACTCCGGGTTACCCTTACCGTTACCCATACGCACTTCTGCCGGCTTTTGCGAAATCGGCTTGTCCGGGAAAATGCGGATCCAGATCCGGCCGCCACGCTTGATGTGACGCGTCATGGCACGACGCGCCGCTTCGATTTGACGCGCGGTCAAACGGCCGCGACCGATAGCCTTCAGGCCATATTCACCGAACGACACCGCGTTGCCGCGCGTCGCCTTGCCGGTGTTACGACCCTTCTGCTCTTTGCGATACTTTCTGCGTTTCGGTTGCAGCATCGTTATTCTCCACTCTTCGCGTCACCGCCGGCGCCGCCACGACGGGGGCCGCCGCGGCGTGCACCAGCCGGCGCACCTTCACCGTCACGACGCGGACGGCGATCGCCACCCGGACGTGCGTTGCGACGCGGACGCTTCTCTTCCGCGACTTCTTCCACTACCGGCGCTTCGTTGCGGCCGAGCGTGTCGCCCTTGTAGACCCACACCTTCACGCCGATGATGCCGTACGTGGTCTTCGCTTCGGACGTCGCGTAGTCGATATCGGCGCGCAGCGTATGGAGCGGCACGCGACCTTCGCGATACCACTCGGTACGAGCGATTTCGATACCGTTCAGACGGCCCGCGCTCATGATCTTGATGCCTTGGGCGCCAAGACGCATCGCGTTTTGCATCGCGCGCTTCATCGCACGGCGGAACATGATCCGGCGCTCGAGCTGCTGCGTGATGGAATCGGCGATCAACTGAGCATCGGTTTCCGGCTTGCGGATTTCTTCGATGTTCACGTGAACCGGAACGCCCATGCGCTTCTGCAGCTCGGACTTGAGCGACTCGATGTCTTCGCCCTTCTTGCCGATCACGACACCCGGACGCGAGCTGAAAATCGTGATGCGCGCGTTCTTTGCAGGACGCTCGATCACGACGCGGCCGACGGACGCGTTCTTCAGCTTCTTCTTCAGGTATTCACGAACACCGATGTCTTCCTGCAACATCGCCGCGAAATTGTTGTTGTTCGCGTACCAGCGCGAAGCCCAATTGCGGCTGACGGCCAAACGGAAGCCAGTCGGATGAATTTTCTGTCCCATCGTATGGCTCCTTAATTCCCGACCGTCACAGTGATGTGACAGGATTGCTTCTCGATGCGGTTACCGCGACCCTTTGCGCGTGCGGTGAAACGCTTCAGCGAAGCGGCCTTGTCGACGTAGATGCTCGTGATCTTGAGCTCGTCGATATCGGCGCCTTCGTTGTGTTCCGCATTCGCGATCGCAGACAGCACGACCTTCTTGACGATACCCGCCGCCTTCTTCGGCGAGAACGTCAGGACGTTCAGCGCCTTGTCGACCGGCAAACCACGAATCTGGTCAGCCACAAGGCGCGTTTTCTGCGCCGAGATGCGGGCACCGCGATGAATTGCTTTCACTTCCATCTTGATAGCCCCTTATTTCTTGGCCTTCTTGTCGGCCGCGTGACCCTTGAACGTACGGGTCAGTGCGAACTCGCCAAGCTTATGGCCGACCATGTTTTCCGTGACGTACACCGGAACGTGCTGACGGCCGTTGTGGACGGCGATCGTCAGACCGATGAAGTCCGGCAGAATCGTCGAACGACGCGACCAGGTCTTGATCGGCTTCTTGTCACGCGTGGACGCAGCCGCCTCAACTTTCTTCAGCAAATGAGCGTCGCAGAACGGACCTTTTTTAGCAGAACGTGTCATTGCCTACTCCTTAACGCTTGTGACGGCGCTGGACGATCATCGTCGTCGTGCGCTTATTGCTGCGGGTGCGATAGCCCTTCGTCGGCGTGCCCCACGGGCTCACCGGATCGCGACCTGCAGCCGTGCGGCCTTCACCACCACCGTGCGGGTGATCGATCGGGTTCATCGCAACACCACGCACCGTCGGACGGATACCGCGCCAGCGGTTTGCACCGGCCTTACCGATTTGACGGAGGCTGTGCTCTTCGTTACCGACTTCACCGATGGTTGCACGGCACTCGACGTGCACGCGGCGGATTTCACCCGAACGCAGACGAACCTGCGCGTAGATGCCTTCACGTGCCAGCAGCATGGCCGACGTACCAGCCGAACGCGCGATCTGCGCGCCTTTGCCCGGCAGCATTTCGATGCAGTGGATCGTCGTACCGACCGGAATGTTGCGGATCGGCAGGGTGTTGCCTGCGCGAATCGGCGCTTCCGAACCGGACATCAGCTGCGCGCCGACCGCCACGCCCTTCGGCGCGATGATGTAGCGACGCTCGCCGTCTGCGTACAGAACCAGCGCGATGTTCGCGCTACGGTTCGGGTCGTACTCGAGACGCTCGACCTTTGCCGGGATGCCGTCCTTGTTGCGACGGAAATCGACGATACGGTAGTGCTGCTTGTGACCGCCACCTTGGTGACGCGTGGTGATGCGACCGTTGTTGTTACGGCCCGCCGACTTGGATTGCGAGTCGAGCAGCGCAGCATGCGGCTTGCCCTTATGCAGATCCTTGTTGACGATCTTGACCATCGCGCGGCGACCCGGCGAGGTCGGCTTAACTTTCACGATTGCCATGATTACTTGGCCTCCGCTTCAAAGTTGATTTCCTGGCCGGGCTTCAGGCAGACGTACGCCTTCTTCACGTCCTTGCGCTTGCCGTTGAAGCGGCCAAAGCGCTTGGCTTTGCCCTTCGTGACGAGCACGTTGACGGAATTGACTTCGACCTTGAACAGCAGCTCGACAGCAGCCTTCACTTCCTGCTTCGTGGCGTCCGGCGCGACTTCGAACACGACTTGTTCGTTCTTGTCGGCAACCAGCGTCGCCTTTTCGGAGATCACCGGCGCGAGCAGAACTTGCATCAAACGATGATCGTTTTTGCGAACTTCGCTCATGACAGCAACTCCTCGATCTGAGCGACCGCAGCCTTCGTGATCAGCACTTTCTTGAAGTAGATCAGCGAGAGCGGGTCGGCGTAACGCGGCTCGACAACCGCCACGTGGGCCAGGTTGCGCGACGCGAGGTACAGGTTTTCGTCGACCGTATCGGTGATGACCAACACGGAATCGAGACCCATCGCCTTGAATTTATCAGCCAACAGCTTGGTCTTCGGCGCTTCGAGCGCGAGATCCTCGACCACCGAGATGCGGCCTTCGCGAGCCAACTGCGAGAAGATCGAGCAGAGGCCTGCGCGATGCATCTTCTTGTTGACCTTGTGCGAGAAGTTTTCTTCCGGCGAGTTCGGGAAAATGCGACCACCGCCACGCCACAACGGGCTCGACGACATACCGGCACGAGCGCGGCCCGTACCCTTCTGGCGCCACGGCTTCTTCGTGGTGTGCTTGACCTGCTCACGATCCTTCTGAGCGCGGTTGCCGCTACGTGCGTTCGCCTGATAAGCGACGACGACTTGGTGAATCAGGGCTTCGTTGTAATCGCGACCGAACACGACGTCCGATGCGGTCACGCCAGCGCCTTCCTGACCATTGGCATTCAGGAGCTTAAGTTCCATTATTTCGCTCCTTTCGCAGCACGGGTCTTGACGGCGGGGGTCACGAAGACCTTGCCGCCCTTCGCACCCGGAACAGCACCGCGGACGAGCAGCAGATTGCGCTCAGCGTCGATGCGGGCGATTTCGAGATTCTGGACCGTGACGGTCACGTCACCGAGGTGACCCGTCATGCGCTTGCCGGGGAACACGCGACCCGGATCCTGCGCCATACCGATCGAACCCGGAACGTTGTGCGAACGCGAGTTACCGTGCGATGCGCGGCCCGAAGCGAAGTTGTAACGCTTGATGGTACCGGCGTAGCCCTTACCGATCGACGTGCCTTGCACGTCAACCTTCTGGCCGACTTCGAAAATGTCCGTACCGATGACGGCGCCGTTCGACAGTTCACCTGCCTTGGCGGTATCGATATGGAATTCGCGGAGGATTTCACCAGCTTGAACGCCGGCTTTGGCGAGGTGACCCGCCAACGGCTTCGTCACGCGCGAAGCGCGGCGAGTACCGAATGCAACCTGAACGGCGGTATAACCATCCGTTTCAACGGTCTTGATCTGCGTCACACGGTTGTCCGACACGTCCAGCACGGTGACAGGGATCGAGTCCCCCTCAGGCGTGAAGATACGGGTCATGCCAACCTTGCGACCTACGAGTCCAAGGCTCATCGTTTTCTCCATTCCCGACTGCGATTGGTCGGGGCTGATTTCAAAATGTCCGCCCTGCTACGAGAAACAAGGCGCACTTTTTTGCGCAAATGCGCGAAAAGCCTTGGAGTATAACAAGGCTTTTCGTTTTCTGCAAGCAATCAAAGACTTAGCTCCGTCCGAGACGCCGGCGGAGCTTTGTAGGCTTACTGCAGCTTGATTTCGACGTCGACACCAGCCGGCAGGTCGAGCTTCATCAGTGCGTCGACGGTCTTGTCCGTCGGGTCGACGATGTCCATCAGGCGCTGGTGCGTGCGGATTTCGAGCTGGTCGCGCGACGTCTTGTTGACGTGCGGCGAACGCAGGATGTCAAAACGCTGAATACGCGTCGGCAGCGGCACCGGGCCACGGACGATCGCGCCAGTCCGCTTCGCCGTATCGACGATCTCGGCTGCCGACTGGTCGATCAGGCGATAGTCGAAAGCCTTCAGACGAATGCGGATTTTCTGGTTCTGCATGACGATTCCTTAGAAAAAGAGCGAGGCGGTATTGCGCCGCCGATTTGGCAAAAGAGCGAGGGGCCAGGCATTCGCTGAGGGCGAACACCCGGCCCCGGTCACATCACTTCTGTACTGCTACTGCAAGAAAGACCGAGATTTTACTCGATAATCTTCGCAACGACACCTGCGCCGACGGTACGGCCGCCTTCGCGGATTGCGAAGCGCAGACCTTCTTCCATGGCGATCGGGGCGATCAGCTTGACCGTGATCGACACGTTGTCGCCCGGCATCACCATTTCCTTGTCCTTCGGCAGCTCGATCGAGCCCGTCACGTCCGTCGTACGGAAGTAGAACTGCGGACGGTAGTTGTTGAAGAACGGCGTGTGACGGCCGCCTTCGTCCTTGCTCAGCACGTACACTTCAGCGGTGAAGTGCGTGTGCGGCGTGATCGAACCCGGCTTGGCCAGCACTTGGCCGCGCTCGACGTCTTCACGCTTCGTGCCGCGCAGCAGGATACCGACGTTGTCGCCCGCTTGACCCTGGTCGAGCAGCTTGCGGAACATTTCCACGCCCGTGCAGGTGGTCTTCACCGTCGGCTTGATACCGACGATTTCGATTTCCTCGCCGACCTTGATGACGCCGCGCTCGACGCGACCCGTCACCACCGTGCCGCGACCCGAGATCGAGAACACGTCTTCCACCGGCATCAGGAACGCGCCGTCAACTGCGCGCTCCGGCGTCGGGATGTACGTGTCCAGCGCGTCGGCCAGGCTCATGATCGCCACTTCGCCGAGTTCGCCCTTGTCGCCTTCCAGCGCGAGCTTGGCCGAACCCTTGATGATCGGCGTGTCGTCGCCCGGGAAGTCGTACTTCGACAGGAGTTCGCGCACTTCCATTTCGACGAGCTCGAGCAGTTCGGCGTCGTCCACCATGTCGCACTTGTTCAGGAACACGATGATGTACGGCACGCCGACCTGACGGGCCAGCAGGATGTGCTCGCGCGTTTGCGGCATCGGGCCGTCAGCGGCCGAGCACACCAGGATCGCGCCGTCCATCTGCGCGGCGCCCGTGATCATGTTCTTCACGTAGTCGGCGTGGCCCGGGCAATCGACGTGTGCGTAGTGGCGGTTAGCCGTTTCGTACTCGACGTGCGCGGTGTTGATGGTGATGCCGCGAGCCTTTTCTTCCGGCGCCGCGTCGATCTGGTCGTACGCCTTGGCTTCGCCGCCGAACTTGGCGGTCAGCACCGTCGTGATCGCCGCCGTCAGCGTGGTCTTGCCGTGGTCAACGTGACCGATCGTGCCCACGTTCACGTGCGGCTTGGTCCGCTCGAATTTACCTTTTGCCATGATTACCTTCTTTCAAAGTTTGGTTATCGGTTAAAGCTTGTGGCTTGCGCCGAATGACTTGCGGGTATTACTTACCCTTGGCGTTGATGATCGCGTCGGCGACGTTACGCGGAGCTTCAGCGTAGTGCTTGAATTCCATCGTGTACGTTGCACGGCCTTGCGTCAGCGAGCGCAGCGAGGTCGAGTAGCCGAACATTTCCGACAGCGGCACTTCGGCGCGAACGATCTTGCCGCCGCCAACCATGTCTTCCATGCCCTGGACGATACCGCGACGGCCGGACAAATCGCCCATCACGTTGCCCATGTAGTCTTCCGGCGTTTCGACTTCCACGGCCATCATCGGTTCGAGGATGACCGGGCTTGCTTTGCGCATTGCTTCCTTGAAGGCCATCGAGCCGGCCATGCGGAACGCGTTTTCGTTCGAGTCCACGTCGTGGTACGAACCGAACGTCAGATGCACCTTCACGTCCACAACCGGGAAGCCTGCCAGCACGCCCGACTTCAGCGTTTCCTGGATACCCTTGTCCACGGCCGGGATGTATTCGCGCGGAATCACGCCGCCCTTGATCTCGTCCAGGAACTCGTAGCCCTTGCCCTGCTCGTTCGGCTCAAGCGTGATGACCGCGTGACCGTACTGGCCGCGACCACCCGACTGCTTGACAAACTTGCCGTCGACGTCAGCCGCCGTCGTGCGAATGGTTTCGCGGTACGCAACCTGCGGCTTGCCGACGGTCGCTTCCACGCCGAATTCGCGCTTCATGCGGTCGACCAGAATTTCGAGGTGGAGCTCGCCCATGCCCGAAATGATGGTCTGGCCCGATTCTTCGTCCGTTTGCACGCGGAACGACGGGTCTTCCTGCGCCAGACGGTTCAGCGCCAGGCCCATCTTTTCCTGGTCAGCCTTGGTCTTCGGCTCGACAGCCTGCGAAATAACCGGCTCCGGGAAGATCATGCGCTCGAGCACGATCGGGTTCTGCGGATCGCACAGCGTGTCGCCCGTGGTGGCTTCCTTCAGGCCGACGGCCGCCGCGATATCGCCCGCGCGCACTTCCTTGATTTCTTCGCGCTGGTTCGCGTGCATCTGCAGAATACGACCGAGACGTTCCTTCTTGTCCTTGGTCGCGTTCAGCACGGTGTCACCCGAATTCACGACGCCCGAGTACACGCGGAAGAAGATCAGCTGACCGACGAACGGGTCCGTCATGATCTTGAACGCGAGTGCCGAGAACTTCTCGTCGTCGGCAGCACGGCGCTCGGCCTTCTCGCCGCTTTCGAGCTCGCCCGTAACCGGCGGAATGTCGACCGGCGACGGCAGGAAGTCGATCACGGCGTCGAGCATGCGCTGCACGCCCTTGTTCTTGAACGCGGTGCCGCACAGCATCGGCTGGATTTCGCACGCGATGGTCCGGTCACGGATCGCCTTCACGACTTCCGCTTCCGACAGCTCTTCGCCGCCGAGGTACTTTTCCATCAGCTCTTCGCTGGCTTCGGCAGCCGACTCGATCATCTTCTCGCGCCACTCGTTGCACGTGTCGACGAGTTCAGCCGGGATGTCGACGTAGTCGAACTTCGTGCCTTGCGACGCTTCGTCCCAAATGATCGCCTTCATCTTCAGCAGATCGACGACGCCCTTGAAGTTTTCTTCCGAGCCGATCGGCACGACGACGGGCACCGGGTTCGCCTTCAGACGCGTCTTCAGCTGGTCGTAGACCTTGAAGAAGTTCGCGCCGGTACGGTCCATCTTGTTGACGAACGCGAGACGGGGAACCTTGTACTTGTTCGCCTGACGCCACACCGTTTCCGACTGCGGCTGCACGCCGCCCACTGCGCAGTAGACCATGCACGCGCCGTCGAGAACGCGCATCGAGCGCTCCACTTCGATCGTGAAGTCGACGTGTCCCGGCGTGTCGATGATGTTGATGCGGTGCTCGGGATAGTTGCCGCCCATGCCCTTCCAGAAGGCCGTGGTAGCAGCCGACGTGATGGTGATGCCGCGCTCCTGCTCCTGCTCCATCCAGTCCATCGTTGCTGCGCCGTCGTGAACTTCACCGATCTTGTGGTTCACGCCCGTGTAAAACAAGATGCGCTCGGTCGTCGTCGTTTTGCCGGCGTCGATGTGAGCGCTAATACCGATGTTGCGGTAGCGCTCGATAGGTGTCTTGCGAGCCACTTGGGATCCTTTATTCGGTCGACGCGCCGACTCAATCAATGAGCCGGCAGCGCCCTAACACAAACGGGCGAGGCGCCGAACTAGCGCACCCGCCCTGATTTTTCCGTTGCCCTATGAGCGGGAGCTTAGAAACGGAAATGCGAGAATGCCTTGTTAGCCTCTGCCATGCGGTGAACTTCGTCGCGCTTCTTCATCGCGCCGCCGCGGCCTTCGGCCGCTTCGGAGAGCTCACCTGCCAGGCGCAGGGCCATCGACTTTTCGCTGCGCTTCTTCGCGGCTTCGCGCAACCAACGCATCGCCAATGCCATACGACGCGAGGGACGCACTTCGACCGGAACTTGATAGTTCGCACCACCAACGCGACGGCTCTTCACTTCGACCACCGGCTTCACGTTGTTGAGCGCGACCGTGAACACTTCCAGCGGGTCCTTGCCACCCTTGGTCTGGATCTGTTCAAAAGCGCCGTACACGATGCGCTCGGCAACCGACTTCTTGCCGGACAACATCAGCACGTTCATGAACTTGGCTACATCTACGTTGCCGAACTTCGGATCCGGCAATACTTCCCGCTTGGGGACTTCGCGACGACGCGGCATGATTCTTCCTTTACTTTTTCAGTTGGAGCGCTTTTTTCGCTCCGCGGCCACCAACTAACCCGATCCATCTCTCGACTAAACCAGCTTGGCCGGGTGACCACTTACTCGACAGCACCGGCACATCCGGCACTACCGCATTAACCGCCTTGCGGCGACCTGAAACTACTTCGACTACTCGAACCGGCGATTACTTGCCAGCCTTGGCACGCTTCGCACCGTACTTCGAGCGAGCCTGCTTACGATCCTTGACGCCCTGGGTATCCAGCGAGCCGCGGACCATGTGGTAACGCACACCCGGCAAGTCCTTCACACGACCGCCGCGAATCAGCACGACCGAGTGTTCCTGCAGGTTGTGGCCTTCACCACCGATGTACGAAATGACTTCGAAGCCGTTCGTGAGACGAACCTTGGCAACTTTACGAAGTGCCGAGTTCGGCTTCTTCGGCGTCGTCGTGTACACGCGGGTGCACACGCCGCGACGCTGCGGGCAGTCCTGCAGGGCCGGCGACTTGCTCTTCGTCGTTTCCGACGCGCGGCCTTTGCGAACCAGTTGATTGATGGTTGGCATCGTTTAATCCTAAAAATGAACAAAATCGGCGCAATTCCGAACGGGCAAAGCGAAGGAATCGCGCGTCTGACTTTCTCGTGAATGGCTCTTACTTGCGCGGACCCCGCGTTGAACAGGATCCCGAAATGCGCCAAGAACGAGAACCTAGCATGATATTCTGAAAATGCCAATGCGGTCAATACGTTGCGTGAAATCCTGGCTCACTCGCCGATGCAACCTCAGTCCGCGCCGACCACGTCGAGCAGTTCGTCGCCGAAACGCTCGAGTTTGCGAACGCCGATGCCCGGAATGTGCCGCAAGTCGTCGATCGTATCGGGATCACTCCGCGCGATTTCGGCGAGCGTCGCGTCGTGGAAGATCACGTACGCGGGCACGCCGTCGGTTTTGGCGGTCTCGGCGCGCCATGTGCGCAAGCGATCCCAGCGCGCTTTCTCGCGCGGCGACATGCCTGCGGTGGGATCGGCGCGCTCGCCGGTTCGGCCAGATGACTGCCGGTTGCGCACCGGTTTCACGTACTTGCGCAGCGTGACGCGCTCTTCGCCCTTTAGGACGGGCTTGCTGGCGTCGGTCAGGACGAGCGCGCCGAACCCGTCATGATCGACGGCAAGAAAGCCAAATGCGACCAGCTGCCTGAAAACCGCGCGCCACTCCGGCTCGGAAAGGCTCGCGCCGACGCCGAAGGTGGACAGCTTGTCGTGCCCGCGCTGCAAGACCTTCTCGCTACGCGTGCCGCGCAGGATGTCGATCAGATGCCCCGCGCCGAAGTGGAAACCACTGGCCTTCTGCGCGCGATACACGCACGACAGCGCCATCTGCGCCTCGCGCGTCGCGTCCCACGACGCGGGCGGTTCCAGACACGTATCGCAATTGCCGCACGGCGTGCTGGTCTCGCCGAAGTACGCGAGCAGGCGCACGCGGCGGCACGTCGCGGCTTCGCATAGACCGAGGAGCGCGTCCAGCTTGCCCGTCTGCACGCGCTTGTGCGCGTCGTCGGCGTCGGATTCGTCGATCATCTTGCGCTGCTGCACGACATCGCCCAGGCCGTAGGCCATCCACGCGTTCGCGGGCAGACCGTCGCGGCCCGCGCGGCCGGTTTCCTGGTAATAGCCTTCGACGCTCTTCGGCAAATCCAGGTGCGCGACGAACCGCACGTCCGGCTTGTCGATGCCCATGCCGAACGCAATCGTCGCGCACATCACGATGCCCTCTTCGCGCTGGAACATCTCCTGATGCTTCTGGCGCGTCTCGAACTCCATGCCGGCGTGGTACGGCAGCGCGCGAACGCCCTGCCCCTTGAGCCAGTCGGCGGTTTCCTCCACCTTCCGGCGCGAGAGGCAATAGACCACGCCGGCGTCCGTCGTGCCGTCCTTGTTCGTGTGCTCGGCGCGAATGAAGTCGAGCAGTTGCGAGCGCGCGTTGTCCTTCTCGACGATCCGATAGCGGATGTTCGGCCGGTCGAAGCTCGACACGAAGATGCGTGCGTCGTCGAGGGCGAGGCGGTGCACGATTTCATCGCGCGTGATGGCGTCCGCCGTCGCGGTCAGCGCGATGCGCGGCACGTTCGGGAATCGCTCGTGCAGCACGGACAGCTGAATGTATTCAGGCCGGAAGTCGTGGCCCCATTGCGAGACGCAGTGCGCCTCGTCGATCGCAAAAAGCCCAACCGGCGAGCTTCCGAGCAGATCGAGAAACCGCGGCGTCATGAGACGCTCGGGCGCGACGTACAGCAGATCGATGCTGCCGTTGCGCAACGCGCGCTCCGTCGCGGCGGCCTCGGCGCCCGAAAGCGTCGAATTGAGATACGCCGCCCGCACGCCCAGTTCGGTGAGCGCGGCAACCTGATCCTGCATCAGCGCAATTAGCGGCGAAACGACGATGCCCGCGCCGAAGCCCGCCTCTTTGCGCACCAGCGACGGAATCTGATAGCACAGCGACTTTCCGCCGCCCGTGGGCATCAACACGAGCGAATCACCGCCGTTGGCGACATGTTCGACGATTTCCGCCTGCTGTCCGCGAAAGGCCGGATAGCCGAATACTTCGTTGAGAATTTCGAGCGGACGGGACATAAAAGAAGCGCGAACTGCGGCGTGGAGGTTAACGAATTCTATCAACGCGAGCGCGCGCGCCCACGCGTGAATCGCAACGTTAGCCGTTCGGCCGACGCGCGAGAACGAAAAGAAGCAGCGAAAAAAAAACCGCCCGGCGAAAACCGGGCGGTTCGAGGTGCTACGAGCGAAAGACGCTTACTCGTTGGTATGCGGCTGCTGCTCCGTTGCCGGGGTTTCCGGCGTACCGAAATCGAATGCCTCTTCGGCAGCGATCTGGTCGAAGCGTTCGCGATCCGCCGACTCCTTGCTCTTGCGCGCCTTGTGGAACGCGAGACCCGTACCGGCCGGAATCAGACGGCCGACGATCACGTTTTCCTTCAGACCGCGCAGATCGTCGCGCTTGCCCATGATCGCCGCTTCGGTCAGCACGCGAGTCGTTTCCTGGAACGACGCTGCCGAGATGAACGAATCGGTCGAGAGCGAAGCCTTCGTGATACCGAGCAGCACGTTCTCGTACGTCGCCGGACGCTTGTCTTCCGCGATCATGCGGTCGTTCTCGTCGAGCATGTCCGACCGCTCGACTTGTTCGCCCGGAATGAAGCGCGTATCGCCGTTGTCGACGATCTGCACGCGGCGCAGCATCTGACGCACGATCACTTCGATGTGCTTGTCGTTGATCTTCACGCCTTGCAGACGGTACACGTCCTGCACTTCGTCCACGATGTAGCGCGACAACGCCTCGATACCCTGCAGACGCAGGATGTCGTGCGGATCCGCAGGACCGTCGACGATCATTTCGCCCTTGTTGACGACCTGACCATCGTGCACCAGCACCTGCTTTTCCTTCGCGATCAGGAACTCGTGCTGATTGCCCTCGAGGTCCGTGATGACGAGACGCTGCTTGCCCTTCGTGTCCTTACCGAACGACGTCGTGCCCGTGACTTCCGCCAGAATGCCGGCGTCCTTCGGCGAGCGCGCTTCGAACAGTTCGGCCACGCGCGGCAGACCACCGGTAATGTCACGCGTCTTCTGCGCTTCAACCGGGATACGCGCCAGCACTTCACCGACCTGTACTTGCTGACCATCCTTCACGGTAATCAGTGCGCCGACCTGGAAGCCGATCTGCACCGAATGCTCGGTGTTCGGGATCTTCACTTCCTCGCCGTTCGCGTCGAGCAGTTTCACCTGCGGACGCACGCTCTTGCCAGCCTGCGAGCCGCGGCGCTTCGCGTCGATCACGACGAGGGTCGAAAGACCGGTCACGTCGTCGATCTGCTTGGCGACCGTCACGCCTTCCTCGACGTTTTCGAACTTCACCGTACCGCCCCACTCGGTGATGATCGGACGCGTCAGCGGGTCCCACTGAGCCAGTTGCGCACCGGCCTTGATCTGAGCGCCGTCGAGTTGCAGCAGCGTCGCGCCGTACGGAACCTTGTGACGCTCACGCTCGCGACCGAAGTCGTCCGCGATGATCGCTTCGCCCGAACGCGAAATGACGACCTGCTCGCCCTTCGCGTTGGTCACGTAGCGCATCGTGGCCGTGAAACGCACGGTACCGTTGCTCTTCGCTTCCACCGTCGATGCAACCGCCGCACGCGATGCCGCGCCACCGATGTGGAACGTACGCATGGTCAGCTGCGTGCCGGGCTCGCCGATCGACTGCGCCGCGATCACGCCGACTGCTTCGCCGACGTTCACGCGCGAACCGCGGCCGAGGTCGCGGCCGTAGCACGCGGCGCACAGGCCGTAGCGCGTTTCGCAGGTGAGCGGCGTGCGCACGCGCACTTCGTCGATGCCGAGGCGCTCGATCTCTTCCACCGCGTCTTCGTCCAGCAAATCGCCGGACGCAAACAGCGTTTCCTGCGTTTCCGGATTGACGACGTCCGCCACCGCGACGCGACCGAGAATACGGTCACGCAGCGCTTCGACGACTTCACCGCCTTCGACCAACGCCTTCATCGCCACGCCGTTCGACGTACCGCAATCGTCTTCGACCACGACCAGATCTTGCGTCACGTCCACGAGACGACGCGTCAGGTAACCCGAGTTCGCCGTCTTCAGTGCCGTATCCGCCAGACCCTTACGCGCGCCGTGCGTCGAGATGAAGTACTGCAGCACGTTCAGGCCTTCGCGGAAGTTCGCGGTAATCGGCGTCTCGATAATCGAGCCGTCCGGCTTCGCCATCAGGCCGCGCATACCGGCCAGCTGACGAATCTGCACCGCGGAACCACGCGCGCCCGAGTCGGCCATCATGTAGATGGAGTTGAACGACTCCTGCTTCGTCTCGTTGCCGTCACGGTCGATGACCGGTTCGGTTGCGAGCTGCTCCATCATCGCCTTACCGACGCTTTCCGACGTTGCCGACCAGATGTCGACCACGTTGTTGTAGCGTTCCTGCGCGGTGACGAGACCCGACATGTACTGACGGTCGTACTCCTTCACCTTCTTCGCGGCGTCGCCGACGATCGTCTCTTTCTGCGGCGGCACGAGCATGTCGTCCACGCAGATCGAGATACCGGCGCGCGTCGCGAGGCGGAAGCCCATCTGCATCAGCTGGTCGGCGAAGATCACCGTTTCGCGCAGACCGCACTTGCGGAACGCCGTGTTGATCAGGCGCGAGATTTCCTTCTTCTTCAGCGGCTTGTTCAGCACCGAGAACGGCAGGCCCGGCGGCAGAATCTCCGACAGGATCGAACGGCCAACGGTCGTCGCGTACAGCGTGACCTTCGGCACGAACTTCGGTGCGCCTTCGCTCGTGTCTTCGTTCGCCACCATTTCGGTGATACGCACGTTGACGCGCGAAGCCAGCTCGACTTCCTTGTTCTCGTACGCGCGGATCACTTCCGACACGCCCGTGAACGTGAGGCCTTCGCCCTTGCCGTTGATCGCTTCACGCGATGCGTAGTACAGGCCGAGCACGATATCCTGCGACGGCACGATCGACGGATCGCCGTTGGCCGGGAACAGGACGTTGTTCGACGCCAGCATCAGCGTGCGCGCTTCCATCTGCGCTTCGAGCGACAGCGGCACGTGAACAGCCATCTGGTCACCGTCGAAGTCGGCGTTGAACGCCGCGCAAACCAGCGGGTGCAGCTGGATTGCCTTACCTTCGATCAGCACCGGCTCGAAAGCCTGAATGCCGAGACGGTGCAGCGTCGGCGCACGGTTCAGCATGACCGGATGCTCGCGGATCACCTCTTCGAGGATGTCCCACACCACCGGCGTCTGGTTCTCGACTTCCTTCTTCGCAGCCTTTATGGTGGTCGCGACGCCCATCACTTCCAGCTTGTTGAAGATGAACGGCTTGAACAGTTCGAGCGCCATCAGCTTCGGCAGACCGCACTGGTGCAGCTTGAGCGTCGGGCCGACCACGATCACCGAACGGCCCGAGTAGTCCACGCGCTTACCGAGCAGGTTCTGACGGAAACGACCGCCCTTACCCTTGATCATGTCAGCGAGCGACTTCAGCGGACGCTTGTTCGCGCCGGTCATGGCCTTACCGCGACGACCGTTGTCGAGCAGCGAATCGACGGCTTCCTGCAGCATCCGCTTTTCGTTGCGGACAATGATTTCAGGCGCCTTCAGTTCGAGCAGACGCTTCAACCGGTTGTTACGGTTGATCACGCGGCGATACAGGTCGTTCAGGTCCGACGTCGCGAAACGGCCGCCGTCCAGCGGCACGAGCGGACGCAGTTCCGGCGGCAGCACCGGCAGGACTTCGAGCACCATCCAGTCAGGCTTGATGCCCGAACGCTGGAAAGCCTCGAGCACCTTCAGGCGCTTCGCGTACTTCTTGATCTTCGCTTCGGAACCCGTGTTCTTGAGTTCGGTGCGCAGCAGCTCGACCTGCTCGTCGATGTTGATCGAACGCAGCAGTTCGCGCACGCCTTCCGCGCCCATTTCGGCACGGAATTCGTCACCGTACTCTTCGACCTTGTTGTAGTAATCCTCTTCCGTCATGATCTGCCGCGCTTTTAGCGGCGTCATGCCCGGGTCGATCACCACGTACGCTTCGAAGTACAGCACGCGCTCGATGTCGCGCAGCGTCATGTCGAGCACCATGCCCAGACGCGACGGCAGCGACTTCAGGAACCAGATGTGCGCGACCGGCGAAGCCAGTTCGATATGACCCATGCGCTCGCGGCGCACCTTGGCCAGCGTCACTTCGACGCCGCACTTCTCGCAGATCACGCCACGGTGCTTGAGGCGCTTGTACTTGCCGCACAGGCACTCGTAGTCCTTGATCGGCCCGAAAATCTTCGCGCAAAACAGACCATCCCGCTCCGGCTTGAACGTGCGGTAGTTGATGGTCTCCGGCTTCTTCACTTCGCCGAACGACCACGAACGGATCTTGTCGGGCGACGCGAGGCCGATCTTGATCGCATCAAAAACTTCTTCTTGTTGGACTTGCTTGAATAGATCGAGCAGAGCTTTCATTGCTTTCTCTCCGTAGTCCGATTAGTTGCGGTCGAGATCGATGTCGATACCGAGCGAGCGGATTTCCTTCACCAACACGTTGAAGGATTCCGGCATGCCGGCGTCGATCACGTGATCGCCCTTGACGAGGTTCTCATACACCTTCGTCCGGCCCGTCACGTCGTCCGACTTGACCGTCAGCATTTCCTGCAGCACATACGATGCGCCATACGCCTCGAGCGCCCACACTTCCATTTCACCGAAACGCTGGCCACCGAACTGCGCCTTACCACCCAGCGGCTGCTGCGTGACGAGCGAGTACGGACCGGTCGAACGCGCGTGCATCTTGTCGTCGACCAGGTGGTGCAGCTTCAGGTAGTGCATGTAGCCGACCGTGACCTTGCGCTCGAACGGCTCGCCCGTGCGGCCGTCGTGCAGCGTGACCTGGTTCTTCGACGCGTTCATGCCGAGGTTCTGCGCCACGTCGTCCGGGAACGCGAGGTCCAGCGCGCGCGACATTTCGTCTTCCGTCGCGCCGTCGAACACCGGCGTCGCGAACGGCACGCCTTCGCGCAGGTTCTTCGCCAGTTCCACGATCTCGTCGTCCGAGAAGCCTTCCAGCTCTTCCTTGCGGCCCGACTCGTTGTAGATCTGCGTGAGGAACTGACGCAGTTCTTCGATCTTCGCCTGACGCTGCATCATCTCGCCGATGCGCCAGCCGAGACCCTTCGCGGCCCAGCCCAAATGCACTTCGAGAATCTGACCCACGTTCATCCGCGACGGCACGCCGAGCGGATTCAGCACGACGTCGGCCGGACGGCCATCGGCCATGTACGGCATGTCTTCGATCGGCACGATCTTCGACACGACACCCTTGTTACCGTGACGGCCCGCCATCTTGTCGCCAGGCTGCAAGCGACGCTTCACGGCGAGATACACCTTGACCATCTTCAGCACGCCCGGCGGCAGTTCGTCGCCTTGCGTGAGCTTCTTGCGCTTCTCTTCGAACGCGAGGTCGAACTGGTGACGCTTCTGCTCGATCGAGTCCTTGATGGCTTCCAGCTGCGCCGCTGCTTCTTCGTCCGCGAGGCGGATGTCGAACCAGTGGTAGTGGTCGAGGTCTTCGAGGTACGCGAGGTCGATCTTCGTGCCCTTCGCGAGCTTCTTCGGACCGCCGTTCGCGACCTTGCCGTTCAGCATGCGCGCGAGACGCGAGAACGCGTCGCCTTCCACGATACGAAGCTGATCGTTCAGGTCCAGGCGGTAACGCTTCAGTTCATCGTCGATGATCTGTTGCGCGCGCTTGTCACGCGTGATGCCTTCGCGCGTGAACACCTGCACGTCGATGACCGTGCCGCTCATGCCCGACGGCACGCGCAGCGACGTGTCCTTCACGTCCGATGCCTTTTCGCCGAAGATCGCGCGCAGCAGCTTTTCTTCCGGCGTCAGCTGGGTTTCGCCCTTCGGCGTGACCTTGCCGACCAGCACGTCGCCTGCTTCGACTTCCGCGCCGATGTACACGATGCCCGACTCGTCGAGACGGCCAAGCTGCACTTCCGCGAGGTTCGAAATGTCGCGCGTGATTTCTTCCGGTCCGAGCTTGGTGTCGCGAGCAACGACGTTCAGTTCTTCGATGTGGATCGACGTGTAACGATCGTCCGCGACGACCTTCTCCGAGATCAGGATCGAGTCTTCGAAGTTGTAGCCGTTCCACGGCATGAAGGCGACCAGCATGTTCTGACCGAGCGCGAGCTCGCCCAGATCCGTCGAGGCGCCGTCGGCCAGCACGTCGCCGCGCGAGACCTTGTCGCCCATCTTCACGATCGGACGCTGGTTGATGTTCGTGTTCTGGTTCGAACGCGTGTACTTGATCAGGTTGTAGATGTCCACGCCGACATCGCCGGCGACGGCTTCATCGTCGTTCACGCGAATCACGATACGGCCCGCGTCCACGTAATCCACGACACCGCCACGCATGGCCTGAACCGTCGTGCCCGAGTCGACCGCCACGGTACGCTCGATGCCCGTACCGACGACCGGCTTCTCCGGACGCAGACACGGCACGGCCTGACGCTGCATGTTCGAGCCCATCAACGCGCGGTTCGCGTCGTCGTGCTCGAGGAACGGAATCAGCGATGCCGCGACCGACACGATCTGCGACGGCGCCACGTCCATGTACTGGATGCGATCCGGCGTGACCATCAGCGTTTCGCCGGCTTCACGCGACGAGACGAGTTCGTCGGTCAGCGTGCCGTCTTCCGCGACTGCCGCGTTCGCCTGCGCGATCACGTAACGGCCTTCTTCGATCGCCGACAGATAGTCGATCTGGTCCGTCACCTTGCCGTCGACCACCTTGCGATACGGCGTTTCGAGGAAGCCGTATTCGTTCAGGTGCGCGTACAGCGCGAGCGAGTTGATCAGACCGATGTTCGGACCTTCCGGCGTTTCGATCGGGCACACGCGGCCGTAGTGCGTCGGATGCACGTCGCGGACTTCGAAGCCTGCGCGTTCACGCGTCAGACCGCCCGGGCCGAGTGCGGAAACGCGACGCTTGTGCGTGATTTCCGACAGCGGGTTGGTCTGGTCCATGAACTGCGACAGCTGCGACGAACCGAAGAACTCGCGAATCGCCGACGAAATCGGCTTGGAGTTGATCAGGTCGTGCGGCATCAGGTTTTCGCTTTCGGCCTGGCCGAGGCGTTCCTTCACAGCACGCTCGACACGCACGAGACCCGCGCGGAACTGGTTCTCCGCGAGTTCGCCGACGCAACGCACGCGACGATTACCCAAGTGGTCGATGTCGTCCACTTCGCCCTTGCCGTTACGCAGCTCGACGAGGATCTTGATGGTCGCGAGGATGTCGTCGTCCTGCAGCGTCATCGGCCCGATGATTTCATCACGGCCCACGCGGCGGTTGAACTTCATGCGGCCGACCTTCGACAGGTCGTACGCGTCTTCGCTGTAGAAGAGACGATTGAACAGCGCCTCGACCGCTTCTTCGGTCGGCGGCTCGCCCGGGCGCATCATGCGGTAGATCGCGATACGCGCGGCCATCTTGTCCGCGGTTTCGTCGATACGCAGCGTCGACGAGATGTACGGACCCTGGTCGAGATCGTTCGTGTACAGCGTCTGGATTTCCTTGACCTTCGCTTCGCGCAGCTTTTCGAGGACCGTTTCGGTGATTTCCTCGTTAGCGTTCGCGATGACTTCGCCCGTTTCGGGATCGATCACGTTCTTCGCGAGCACGCGGCCGAGCAGATACTCCTCGGGCACCGAGATGAACTTCGTCTTGGCGTTTTCGAGGTCGCGAATGTGCTTCGCGTTGATCCGCTTGTCCTTCGTGACGATGACGTTGCCTTCGCGATCCTGAATGTCGAAGCGCGCCACTTCGCCGCGCAGACGCTCGGGCACGAATTCCATCTGCGCGCCTTCGCTCATCAGCGCGAAGTTGTCGAAAACGAAGAAGTTCGCGAGGATCTGTTCCGGCGTCAGGCCGATGGCCTTCAGCAGAATCGTGACCGGCATCTTGCGGCGACGGTCGACGCGGAAGTACAGCACGTCCTTCGGGTCGAACTCGAAGTCGAGCCACGAACCGCGGTAAGGAATGATACGCGCCGAGAACAGCAGCTTGCCGGAGCTATGCGTCTTGCCCTTGTCGTGCTCGAAGAACACGCCGGGCGAACGGTGGAGCTGCGACACGATCACGCGCTCGGTACCGTTGATGACGAAAGAACCGGTCGGCGTCATGAGCGGAATTTCGCCCATGTACACTTCCTGTTCTTTGACTTCCTTCACGACGGGCTTGCTCGGCGACTCTTTGTCGAGCAGAACGAGACGGACCTTCGCGCGCAGGGCCGAGCAATAGGTCAGGCCGCGCTGCTGGCATTCCTTGATGTTGAATGCGGGCGGCGACAGCATGTAGCTGACGAACTCGAGCCGCGCGAAGCCGTTGTGCGAAACGATCGGGAAAACAGAGGTGAACGCAGCTTGCAAGCCTTCTGCCTTGCGCTGCGAAGAAGACGTATCCGCTTGCAGAAACGTCTGGAATGATTCAAGCTGGGTCGCCAGCAAAAAGGGAACTTGGTGAACGATGGGGCGCTTCGCGAAACTCTTGCGAATACGCTTCTTCTCGGTGAAGGAATATTGCATACGATCTCCGAATCACGGCGGGCGTTACCGAGGCGGGATACCTCGACGACACGGCCCGGTGTTCACCGACTGAGACCCGCGCCGCTGTCCGGGGAGGACGCGCGAGTCTAGAAGCTTGGTGGTTGGCCGCTACCAACCGCTGGCTGACGGCAGCGGATGCCTGTGTTTCCCGCTACCCGACCAAACTTGCCTTCTGCAGTCGCTTCAGAAGACAAAGACAACTGCCGGAATATATTGCCGACCCGACCGTTGTCTTTGGCTTCTGCGGGGACATTTATGCTTGCCAACGCGCATAAAAACTCGGTCCCCACAAAGCACAAAAAGGCCGGCGGTGAAAAACCGCCAGCCTTCGCACAGCGCAATGAAACTTACTTGATTTCAGCCTTCGCGCCTGCGTCTTCCAGCTTCTTCTTCGCTTCTTCAGCAGCAGCCTTGGGCACCGCTTCCTTGATGGGCTTCGGTGCGCCATCGACCAGGTCCTTCGCTTCCTTCAGGCCGAGACCCGTCAGTTCGCGAACAGCCTTAATGACCGAGACCTTGTTTGCGCCAGCTTCGAGCAGGTTCACCGTGAATTCGGTTTGCTCTTCAGCAGCAGCGGCAGCGCCGCCAGCAGCCGGGCCAGCGACAGCAACAGCAGCTGCCGACACGCCAAACTTCTCTTCGAACGCCTTGACCAGCTCGTTCAGTTCCAGAACCGACATCGCGCCAACGGCTTCCAGGATGTCTTCTTTTGCGATTGCCATTTGAAATACTCCTAAATTGAATTCGGATCGAGCTAGCGATCTTTACCTAACTGAGCAACTGTGGCTCAAGCGTGACGTTATGCAGCTTCGCCTTGCTTCTCTGCCAGCGCGGCGAGAGCGCGCGCAAAGCCGGAAACAGGTGCTTGCATGACGAACAACAGCTTGGAGAGCAGCTCTTCGCGGCTCGGGATGTTGGCCAGCGCTTGCACGCCCGCCTTGTCCATCACCTTGCCTTCGTAGGAACCAGCCTTGATGATCAACTTGTCATTGCTCTTGCCGAAGTCGTTGACGACCTTGGCTGCGGCAATGGCATCTTCCGAGATGCCGTAGATCAGAGGACCGGTCATCTGCTCAGCCAGCGGAGCGAACGGCGTACCTTCGACGGCGCGACGCGCCAGCGTGTTCTTCAACACGCGCAGATACACCTGTTGCTCACGCGCTTTCGCGCGCAGCTTGGTCAGATCGCCAACCGTGATCCCACGATACTCAGCGAGCACCATCGTCTGAGCCTTCGCGACTTGCGCGGCGACTTCAGCGACGACTGCCTGCTTATCTTCTTTGTTCAGTGGCACGGTTAAACCTCCAGATTCGATGCACTCAGGTGTCCAACCTTCATGCACCACGTTCGACAACGGCGTCCGACTGTTAGGAGTATTTCAAGCGGTTGGTGACCGTCTGAGAACGATCGACAACCGGCTTCAACCACTGCAAAACTGTTTCGGGTTCGCCATCTGCGTTGGCTTGAATTAAGGCGCCGCCCAACTGCTGCACCGCCACCAACGGTCTTTGACAACCGGTTACCCAACTAAACGACTGTTGCGCAACCGCCCAAAGCCCTTGAGAACGCGGTCATGCGACCGCGTCGAAATTCTTATTGTTGCGCGAGCGTGGCTTGGTCCACGCGAACGCCGACGCCCATCGTGCTCGACAGCGCGATCTTGCGCAGGTACACGCCCTTGCTCGTCGCCGGCTTCGCCTTGTTCAGCGCGTCGATCAGCGCCGACAAGTTCTGACGCAGCGAAGCGGGTTCGAACGACGCACGGCCGATCGTGCCGTGGATGATACCGGCTTTGTCGACGCGGAACTGCACCTGACCAGCCTTGGCGTTCTTGACCGCTTGAGCGACGTCCGGCGTCACGGTACCGACCTTCGGGTTCGGCATGAGGCCACGCGGACCGAGGATCTGGCCCAGCGTACCGACCACGCGCATCGTGTCCGGCGAAGCGATCACGACGTCGAAGTTCAGATTGCCGGCCTTGACTTGCTCAGCCAGGTCTTCCATGCCGACCACGTCCGCGCCAGCTGCACGTGCTTGCTCGGCCTTGTCGCCTTGCGCGAACACTGCAACGCGAACCGACTTGCCGGTGCCGGCGGGCAGAACGACGGAACCACGAACCACTTGGTCCGACTTCTTTGCGTCGATGCCGAGCTGAACGGCGACGTCGATCGACTCGTCGAACTTGGCGTTTGCGCATTCCTTGATCAGGTTCAGCGCGTCGTCGATCGGATACAGCTTCTGACGATCGACCTTGTTTGCAAATGCCTGAAGGCGCTTCGAAAGCTTAGCCATTTACACGCCCTCCACAGTGATACCCATCGAACGCGCGCTACCGGCGATGGTGCGCACGGCTGCGTCCAGATCAGCTGCCGTAAGGTCCGGCATCTTGGTCTTCGCGATTTCTTCCGCTTGAGCGCGGGTGATGTTGCCGACCTTGTCGGTGTGCGGCTTGCTCGAGCCCTTCTGCACTGCGGCTGCCTTCTTGATCAGAACGGTAGCCGGCGGCGTCTTCATGATGAACGTGAAGCTCTTGTCCGCGAATGCCGTAATGACGACCGGCACCGGCAGACCCGGCTCCATGCCCTGAGTCTGCGCGTTGAACGCCTTGCAGAACTCCATGATGTTCAGGCCACGCTGGCCCAGCGCCGGACCGACCGGCGGCGACGGATTGGCTTTACCTGCAGGAATCTGCAGCTTGATAAAGCCGATGATTTTCTTTGCCATGTTGAAAACCTCTGCTGAACGCGTAAGCGTTCGGTGAGTGATAGCGCGCGTTCGACTTGACGACTACTGACGCTCCTCAACGGCCATTACGCGGACCGTAAGCGCGAATCGCGCGAGACCGATGACCTCGCGCGACGTATTCTTACACCTTCTCGACCTGACCGAATTCGAGTTCAACCGGCGTCGAACGCCCGAAGATCGTGACCGAAACGCGGACCCGGGACTTCTCGTAGTTGACTTCTTCGACGTTCCCGTTGAAGTCGGTGAAAGGACCTTCCTTCACACGCACCATCTCGCCGACTTCGAACAGTGTCTTCGGCCGCGGCTTCTCGACACCTTCCTGCATCTGCGACATGATCTTTTCGACCTCGCGCGGGGAGATGGGGCTCGGCCGATTGCGCGCACCGCCGACAAAACCGGTCACCTTCGCCGTATTCTTGACGAGGTGCCACGTTTCATCCGTCATTTCCATTTCAACCAGGACGTAGCCCGGGAAGAAACGACGCTCGGTGACCGATTTATGGCCACCCTTGACTTCCACTACTTCTTCCGTCGGAACGAGAATTTGACCGAATTGGTCCTGCATTCCCGCTCGCTCGATGCGCTCCTGAAGCGCACGTTGCACGCTCTTCTCCATGCCGGAGTAGGCGTGCACCACATACCAACGCTTTCCACTCGGAGATGTCGGAGTATCGCTCATATCATTTCCAACCCAGAATCGCCGAGAAAATTACCCATTCGATTGACTTGTCGCTAAGCCAAAGGAAGATGGCCATGATGAGGACGAATGCAAAGACCACCAGCGTGGTCTGCGTCGCCTCTTTGCGCGTAGGCCAGACGACCTTTCGAACTTCTTTGTACGAGTCTTTCGCGAAGGCAATGAAGCCCTTCCCGGGCGCAGAAAGAAGGCCGACAGCGACACCAGCAACCAAACCGACAGCAAGCGCCGCACCGCGGACATACCACTCTTGGCCGCTGAGCAGAAAGAAACCCACGAACCCGGCCAAGACCAACAATACCCCAGCCACCAACATCAACTTATCGCTGGAAGTATTTACAGTTTCGACTGAAGGATTCGCCATAACACCTTAAGCAGCGCCACCTGGCGCGAGAATGTGGCAGGGGCAGAGGGAATCGAACCCCCAACCTTCGGTTTTGGAGACCGACGCTCTGCCAGTTGAGCTATACCCCTAAACCATTTGGGGCCGACGGTTTCGCCGACCCCGAAAACTACAGACTACCGAGAGATCTCTGGCTCTTACTCGATAATCTTCGCAACGACACCTGCGCCGACGGTACGGCCGCCTTCGCGGATTGCGAAGCGCAGACCTTCTTCCATGGCGATCGGGGCGATCAGCTTGACCGTGATCGACACGTTGTCGCCCGGCATCACCATTTCCTTGTCCTTCGGCAGCTCGATCGAGCCCGTCACGTCCGTCGTACGGAAGTAGAACTGCGGACGGTAGTTGTTGAAGAACGGCGTGTGACGGCCGCCTTCGTCCTTGCTCAGCACGTACACTTCAGCGGTGAAGTGCGTGTGCGGCGTGATCGAACCCGGCTTGGCCAGCACTTGGCCGCGCTCGACGTCTTCACGCTTCGTGCCGCGCAGCAGGATACCGACGTTGTCGCCCGCTTGACCTTGGTCGAGCAGCTTGCGGAACATTTCCACGCCCGTGCAGGTCGTCTTCACCGTCGGCTTGATACCGACGATTTCGATTTCCTCGCCGACCTTGATGACGCCGCGCTCGACGCGGCCCGTTACCACCGTGCCGCGACCCGAGATCGAGAACACGTCTTCCACCGGCATCAGGAACGCGCCGTCAACTGCGCGCTCCGGCGTCGGGATGTACGTGTCCAGCGCGTCGGCCAGGCTCATGATCGCCACTTCGCCGAGTTCGCCCTTGTCGCCTTCCAGCGCGAGCTTGGCCGAACCCTTGATGATCGGCGTGTCGTCGCCCGGGAAGTCGTACTTCGACAGGAGTTCCCGCACTTCCATTTCGACGAGCTCGAGCAGTTCGGCGTCGTCCACCATGTCGCACTTGTTCAAGAACACGATGATGTACGGCACGCCAACCTGACGGGCCAGCAGGATGTGCTCGCGCGTTTGCGGCATCGGGCCGTCAGCGGCCGAGCACACCAGGATCGCGCCGTCCATCTGCGCGGCGCCCGTGATCATGTTCTTCACGTAGTCGGCGTGGCCCGGGCAATCGACGTGTGCGTAGTGGCGGTTAGCCGTTTCGTACTCGACGTGCGCGGTGTTGATGGTGATGCCGCGTGCCTTTTCTTCCGGCGCCGCGTCGATCTGGTCGTACGCCTTGGCTTCGCCGCCGAACTTGGCGGTCAGCACCGTCGTGATCGCTGCCGTCAGCGTGGTCTTGCCGTGGTCAACGTGACCGATCGTGCCCACGTTCACGTGCGGCTTGGTCCGCTCGAATTTACCTTTGGCCATTTTCGACTCCTAACAGGATTTTCGCACCTTGCGCCGCGCGCAACTTACTAGACTGATACAGCTGGTGCCCATGGGCAGGATCGAACTGCCGACCTCTCCCTTACCAAGGGAGTGCTCTACCACTGAGCCACATGGGCACTACAAAACCGACACTGGAGCGGGTGAAGGGAATCGAACCCTCGTCATAAGCTTGGAAGGCTTCTGCTCTACCATTGAGCTACACCCGCGAGGGTTGGATTCCCTTACCGCTTGAATTCTGGTGGAGGAGGTTGGATTCGAACCAACGTAGGCGTAAGCCAACAGATTTACAGTCTGCCCCCTTTAGCCACTCGGGCACCCCTCCGCAGAGAACTATCGATTATGGGGTAACAACACGCGGTTGTCAAGTACTTCTTGCGAAGCGAATCGATGAGGCTCTCACTTATAGTCGTCGCCCCAAACGCAAAAACCCCACCTTTGAGGGGTGGGGTTTTTGTTTTGAGCAAGGGGGAGCCTGACGATTACCTACTTTCACACGGGCAATCCGCACTATCATCGGCGTGGAGTCGTTTCACGGTCCTGTTCGGGATGGGAAGGGGTGGGACCGACTCGCTATGGTCATCAGGCTTTAAGGGGATGTTGTCTCGCGTTGAGGGCGCGACAACCAATCGGGGAAGAAGTAGTGGTTTGGGGTAGTGACTGTGGGCACAGTCGCTACTCAACCGGTGGCGCACCCGCTTCGGGGTGGCTTAAGACACACCAGTTATAGGATCAAGCCTTACGGGCAATTAGTATCAGTTAGCTCAATGCATTACTGCACTTACACACCTGACCTATCAACGTCCTGGTCTGGAACGACCCTTCAAGGGGCTCGAAGCCCCGGGGATATCTCATCTTAAGGCGAGTTTCCCGCTTAGATGCTTTCAGCGGTTATCTCTTCCGAACATAGCTACCCGGCGATGCCACTGGCGTGACAACCGGTACACCAGAGGTTCGTCCACTCCGGTCCTCTCGTACTAGGAGCAGCCCCCTTCAAATATCCAACGCCCACGGCAGATAGGGACCAAACTGTCTCACGACGTTTTAAACCCAGCTCACGTACCTCTTTAAATGGCGAACAGCCATACCCTTGGGACCGGCTACAGCCCCAGGATGAGATGAGCCGACATCGAGGTGCCAAACACCGCCGTCGATATGAACTCTTGGGCGGTATCAGCCTGTTATCCCCAGAGTACCTTTTATCCGTTGAGCGATGGCCCTTCCATACAGAACCACCGGATCACTATGACCTGCTTTCGCACCTGCTCGACTTGTCGGTCTCGCAGTTAAGCACGCTTATGCCATTGCACTATCAGCACGATTTCCGACCGTACCTAGCGTACCTTCGTACTCCTCCGTTACGCTTTGGGAGGAGACCGCCCCAGTCAAACTGCCTACCATGCACTGTCCCCGATCCGGATCACGGACCAAGGTTAGAACCTCAAACAAACCAGGGTGGTATTTCAAGGACGGCTCCACCGAAACTGGCGTTCCGGTTTCATAGCCTCCCACCTATCCTACACAGATCGGTTCAAAGTCCAATGCAAAGCTACAGTAAAGGTTCATGGGGTCTTTCCGTCTAGCCGCGGGGAGATTGCATCATCACAAACACTTCAACTTCGCTGAGTCTCGGGAGGAGACAGTGTGGCCATCGTTACGCCATTCGTGCAGGTCGGAACTTACCCGACAAGGAATTTCGCTACCTTAGGACCGTTATAGTTACGGCCGCCGTTTACCGGGACTTCAATCAAGAGCTTGCACCCCATCATTTAATCTTCCGGCACCGGGCAGGCGTCACACCCTATACGTCCACTTTCGTGTTTGCAGAGTGCTGTGTTTTTATTAAACAGTCGCAGCCACCAGTTTATTGCAACCCTTTCACCCTCCTGGCGCAGGCCAGTCAAGCTACCAGGGCGTACCTTATCCCGAAGTTACGGTACCAATTTGCCGAGTTCCTTCTCCCGAGTTCTCTCAAGCGCCTTAGAATACTCATCTCGCCCACCTGTGTCGGTTTGCGGTACGGTCATCGTTAGACTGAAGCTTAGAGGCTTTTCTTGGAACCACTTCCAATTGCTTCGTGACCGAAGTCACTCGCGCCACACCCTTGAATTACGTGCCCGGATTTGCCTAAGCACCTTCTCCAATGCAGCGACCGGGACGTCCAACACCCGGACAACCTTCCGCGATCCGTCCCCCCATCGCATCTAACAATGGTGCAGGAATATTGACCTGCTTCCCATCAGCTACGCATTTCTGCCTCGCCTTAGGGGCCGACTCACCCTACGCCGATGAACGTTGCGTAGGAAACCTTGGGCTTACGGCGAGGGGGCTTTTCACCCCCTTTATCGCTACTCATGTCAGCATTCGCACTTCCGATACCTCCAGCACGCTTTTCAACGCACCTTCGCAGGCTTACGGAACGCTCTCCTACCATGCGAGTAAAACTCGCATCCGCAGCTTCGGTGACTGGCTTGAGCCCCGTTACATCTTCCGCGCAGGACGACTCGATCAGTGAGCTATTACGCTTTCTTTAAAGGGTGGCTGCTTCTAAGCCAACCTCCTGACTGTTTTAGCCTTCCCACTTCGTTTCCCACTTAGCCAATCTTTGGGACCTTAGCTGGCGGTCTGGGTTGTTTCCCTCTTGACACCGGACGTTAGCACCCGATGTCTGTCTCCCGTGATTGCACTCTTCGGTATTCGGAGTTTGCTATGGCGTAGTAATCCGCAATGGACCCCACAACCATGACAGTGCTCTACCCCCGAAGGTGATACACGAGGCACTACCTAAATAGTTTTCGGAGAGAACCAGCTATTTCCAAGTTTGTTTAGCCTTTCACCCCTATCCACAGCTCATCCCCTAACTTTTCAACGTTAGTGGGTTCGGTCCTCCAGTACGTGTTACCGCACCTTCAACCTGGCCATGGATAGATCACTTGGTTTCGGGTCTACGCCCAGCAACTGATCGCCCTATTCGGACTCGCTTTCGCTACGCCTGCCTTAATCAGTTAAGCTCGCTACTGAACGTAAGTCGCTGACCCATTATACAAAAGGTACGCCGTCACCCCTTACGAGGCTCCGACTGTTTGTATGCATGCGGTTTCAGGATCTATTTCACTCCCCTCCCGGGGTTCTTTTCGCCTTTCCCTCACGGTACTGGTTCACTATCGGTCGATCACGAGTATTTAGCCTTGGAGGATGGTCCCCCCATCTTCAGACAGGATTTCACGTGTCCCGCCCTACTTGTCGTACCCCTAGTTCTTTCATACTGTTTTCGCTTACAGGGCTATCACCTGCTATGGCCGCACTTTCCAGAGCGTTCAGCTAACAATACAAATAAAGAGTACAGGCTCTTCCCATTTCGCTCGCCACTACTTTGGGAATCTCGGTTGATTTCTTTTCCTGCGGTTACTTAGATGTTTCAGTTCACCGCGTTCGCTTCACATAGCCTATGTATTCAGCTATGGATACTCCATACGGAGTGGGTTTCCCCATTCGGACATCTTCGGATCAATGCTCGTTTGCCAGCTCCCCGAAGCTTTTCGCAGGCTACCGCGTCCTTCATCGCCTGTGATCGCCAAGGCATCCACCACATGCACTTGTTCGCTTGACCCTATAACGAGTGTGTCTCGCGACACCTCTGTCATAGGCTGAGTATTCGCGTTGTGCCGTATTCCAAGTCATCAATGAAGATCACTTTTCATACTCGATACAATCACTACCCTGACTACCCTACTCACACCCATCTCTAAGTGCTTTCAGATAATCTCTTTACTACTTCTTCCTGATTGTTAAAGAACGTTTAGCCGATAGGTGTCTTGCAATACCTACAGCATCAACTGGCTAGCAATCGCCAATGCTTAACATTCACTGCTCGTGAACGCTAGGCATTGAAGATTGATGGTGGAGGATGACGGGATCGAACCGACGACCCCCTGCTTGCAAAGCAGGTGCTCTCCCAGCTGAGCTAATCCCCCGCGTCTATTGACCCTGCCCTCTTCGAGGGTGGGGCCTTCGTAAGCGCTCACGCGCTAACGACCGCCGACATGGTGGGTCTGGTTGGATTCGAACCAACGACCCCCGCCTTATCAAGACGGTGCTCTAACCGACTGAGCTACAGACCCTTAGCCTGTTTCTAAACCACAGCCGATAAGCGTGAGCGCTTAACTTGGTGTGCGAAGCTCGAGAAAGGAGGTGATCCAGCCGCACCTTCCGATACGGCTACCTTGTTACGACTTCACCCCAGTCATGAATCCTACCGTGGTGACCGTCCTCCTTGCGGTTAGACTAGCCACTTCTGGTAAAACCCACTCCCATGGTGTGACGGGCGGTGTGTACAAGACCCGGGAACGTATTCACCGCGGCATGCTGATCCGCGATTACTAGCGATTCCAGCTTCACGCAGTCGAGTTGCAGACTGCGATCCGGACTACGATCGGTTTTCTGGGATTGGCTCCACCTCGCGGCTTGGCAACCCTCTGTTCCGACCATTGTATGACGTGTGAAGCCCTACCCATAAGGGCCATGAGGACTTGACGTCATCCCCACCTTCCTCCGGTTTGTCACCGGCAGTCTCCTTAGAGTGCTCTTGCGTAGCAACTAAGGACAAGGGTTGCGCTCGTTGCGGGACTTAACCCAACATCTCACGACACGAGCTGACGACAGCCATGCAGCACCTGTGCGCCGGTTCTCTTTCGAGCACGTCCGCCTCTCAGCAGACTTCCGACCATGTCAAGGGTAGGTAAGGTTTTTCGCGTTGCATCGAATTAATCCACATCATCCACCGCTTGTGCGGGTCCCCGTCAATTCCTTTGAGTTTTAATCTTGCGACCGTACTCCCCAGGCGGTCAACTTCACGCGTTAGCTACGTTACTAAGGAAATGAATCCCCAACAACTAGTTGACATCGTTTAGGGCGTGGACTACCAGGGTATCTAATCCTGTTTGCTCCCCACGCTTTCGTGCATGAGCGTCAGTGTTGGCCCAGGAGGCTGCCTTCGCCATCGGTATTCCTCCACATCTCTACGCATTTCACTGCTACACGTGGAATTCTACCTCCCTCTGCCACACTCAAAGCCTGCCAGTCACCAATGCAGTTCCCAGGTTAAGCCCGGGGATTTCACATCGGTCTTAACAGACCGCCTGCGCACGCTTTACGCCCAGTAATTCCGATTAACGCTCGCACCCTACGTATTACCGCGGCTGCTGGCACGTAGTTAGCCGGTGCTTATTCTTCCGGTACCGTCATCCTCCACCGATATTAGCGGCGAAGTTTTCTTTCCGGACAAAAGTGCTTTACAACCCGAAGGCCTTCTTCACACACGCGGCATTGCTGGATCAGGGTTGCCCCCATTGTCCAAAATTCCCCACTGCTGCCTCCCGTAGGAGTCTGGGCCGTGTCTCAGTCCCAGTGTGGCTGGTCGTCCTCTCAGACCAGCTACAGATCGTCGCCTTGGTAGGCCTTTACCCCACCAACTAGCTAATCTGCCATCGGCCGCCCCTACAGCGCGAGGTCCGAAGATCCCCCGCTTTCCTCCGTAGATCGTATGCGGTATTAATCCGGCTTTCGCCGGGCTATCCCCCACTACAGGACACGTTCCGATGTATTACTCACCCGTTCGCCACTCGCCGCCAGGCCGAAGCCCGCGCTGCCGTCCGACTTGCATGTGTAAGGCATGCCGCCAGCGTTCAATCTGAGCCAGGATCAAACTCTTCAGTTCAATGCCTGTTACTGTTTTCGGTTCCGTTAGAAACCGGTCGCTCACTCAACGTACTGACGATGATTAATCCGTCCTAAGACAGATAAACCTTCCTCTGATACTTCGTGTGAGACTCTTGATACTTTTGCTTATGCTGCAGCGCCTAAGCACCGCAACCGCACTCGCCATCAAGCGCCCACACTTATCGGCTGTTAGTTTTTAAAGAGCAATCCGCCAAGACTTTTCACCTCGCCGCATCGAGCACTGGGCTCAACCGCTTCGTCTTGCGTCGCTGCATCAGCAGCAGAGAAACGAGATTATGAAGAATCTTTTTCTCCTTGTCAACAGCTTTTTTCTGCTTTCGCTTTCAAAACTGAGGACTTCGGAGACCGCCTGTTTCTCTGGCGGCGCTCATCTTGCGACGAGGAGCGGAATTCTAGGCCAAGCAAACGCCGATGACAAGGTGATGACGCGAGTTTTTTTGCGGCCCCTTTCCGGATGCTCATTTCGCCGTTCCGAGGACGACCTCGACGGGCACCGCAGCCGCCATCGCGGCGTATCCGGCGTCGCTCGGATGAATGTGGTCGCCACTGTCGAAACGCCGGTGCAGCGCGCTCGGTCGGGCAGGATCGCGCAGCGCCTGATCGAAGTCGATGACGCCATCGAACGCCCGGCTCGCGCGGAGCGACGCATTGACCGCCGTGCGAATCGCCTCGCGTTCCGGCGGCAGCGACGCCGGCGTGAGCGTGGCTCCGTAGATCTTGAGCCCGCGCTGGTGCGCCTGCGCGATGAGTCGTTGATACCCCCGCAGCAGCGCGTCGGCGTTGACCTCTGTATGCGGCGCATCGCAGTCGAGGCCGCCGTGCGCCGGCATCGCCGCGAAATTGATGTCGTTGATGCCGATCAGCACGATTACCGCGCGCACGCCCGGCTGCCGCAGCGCGTCGCGATCGAAGCGGCTCACGAGCGCCTCGCCGTAGCAAGGCGAATTGCTGAGCAGCCGGTTTCCGCTGATGCCCACGTTGACGACCGCCGCCTGCACGCCGTTCTTCTGAGCGATTTCGCGTGCGAGAGCGTCGGGCCAGCGCCGATTGGCGTTCAGCGTCGAGCGCATGCCGTCGGTAATCGAATCCCCGATGGCCACGACTGCCCGCGCCGTCGGATTCTCGACTGACACGTTCGTGAGCCAGGCGTACTGGGTAAATCGCGTACGGAAGGCTGCGGAAGAAGCGTCGTCCGTGCGGTCTCCGGGCGTCGAGACGTAATTGACCTGGCTTGCCACGCGATGCCACGCGACGAGCTTTTGCTCCTTCCCCATGAACATGCTGACGGCAAGCGGCTGACCGGCGGCCACGTCGAACGCGAGTGGATCGCTCGTGGCTTGCCCGCCGGGCGCGACCGTCACCGTCTTGTTGCCGGCGAAAAGAACGGGCCGGGCGCTGCCGCCCTGAATCGCGGGGCTGCTGCCGCTGATGGCGCGCGCGACGCTCATCGACTCGACAACGAGCGGCGCGGTTCCGTACACGTTGCTTATGCGCAAGCGCATTTGCTTGCCGGCAAGCTGCGGATAGATCACTTGCCGGACCGTTCGGCCCCCGACTTCAGGCGCGCGATAAAGCGGCGGCAGATTCGCGAGTTGCGGAATCGATTGAAGCGCCGTGCCCCAGGCGCTGACCCAATGGTCGTTTGCGGGCGATCCGGCGGTCTCGGCGGCGAACGCCAGCGGCGCGGCGGTGAACGGGAAAGCAAGCGCGGCCGCGCAGAGTGCGGCGAGATACTTGGGCTTCATTCGGCGGTGGCGTTCGGAAAAAGTCTAAATTGTGCCCGATCGTCACAGCGAACGCGCCGCCGAACCGGGAAGAAAACGCGCGTCACCGACCCGCCCGCATCGATTGGCCTCACAATGCAGCCAATCCTTTCACGACGTATCTCTATGCAACCCGAAAGCTCCACGCCCCGACTCCATTGGGAAGAGGACGGCGAAAGCCGTTCTGCCCGCTGGCGCTCCGAAAGCGGTAATCAGCCGCCGAAGCGTCTCGTCATCGGTCACGATCAAATGACCGCGGATCACGCCTACCGCCTCGCCTGCGAGGGCACGGCCATTCTCTGGCGCGGGGATTTCCAGAACGCGCGGCAGCTCTTGCAGGCGATGGCCCGGCGAATCGACAACAAGCCGCGCAAGGCAAAGAAAGCGGCGTCGGACAAAGACAAACCGCTGTCCCCAATCGATACCTTCAATCTGCACCGTCTCGCGCAGTCGCAGCGGGCGCGCACCCTCGCGATGCTCGTGCTTCCGCTCGACGAGCAGTACGTCATCCCGCTGCGCCGCGCGCCGGACGTGCGCGAAGCCTGCGAGGAAGCGTACGGCCCGCCGCAGGAGCCGTCCGTGGTGTCGTTGCGCGAGGTCCTCGGTCTGATCGGCGCGCACGAGTGGCGCAAGAAGGGCGTCGAGATCAAGGCGACGGGCGGCCGCATCCATCCGTACTACGGCGTCTTTTCGCCGGTGCGCGGCGAGTACGTCGATCTGATCGCGAATCAGCCGTTGCCGTCGACATCGCTCGCGTTCGACGTCGGCACCGGTACCGGCGTGCTCGCGGCGGTGCTGGCGCGGCGCGGAGTGGAGCGCGTCGTGGCCACAGATGTCGATGCGCGAGCCCTCGCCTGCGCTCGCGAGAACATCGACCGGCTCGGGCTGCGCAAGCAGGTCCAGGTCGTCGAGGCCGATCTGTTCCCGGAAGGACGCGCGCCGCTCGTCGTGTGCAATCCGCCGTGGCTGCCGGCGCGCCCGAGTTCGGCAATCGAACACGCAATCTATGATCCGGAAAGCCGGATGCTGCGCGGTTTTCTCGGCGGCCTCGCCGCGCATCTGACGCCCGGCGGAGAAGGCTGGCTCATTTTGTCCGACTTTGCCGAGCATCTCGGGCTGCGCACGCGTGCTCAGCTTCAGGAATGGATCGATGCTGCCGGGTTGAAGGTCGATGGCCGCATCGACGTGAAACCGCATCATCCGCGCGCGGCGGACAAGTCGGACCCGCTGCACGCGGCGCGATCGGCGGAGGTGACGTCGCTTTGGCGGCTGGTTGCGGCGTGAGGCGCGGGGTTGCCGGGTTTCGGCTTGTTACTGAATGACGCTTGCGGCTCGGCCTCGTTGCATCCGGCATGCGCTTGGTCCTGCGCGACGCTAGATTGCGTTCCTCGGACGCGAATCGCGACGGTTCGACGCCAGAAACCCGGCCGCTTCGTGCACGTAGCTCGACGCATCGCGGCCGTTGCCGAACGGGCGTCAGAAGGCACTTCACCGCCCGAACGTTGACCGTCCACCTCGCAGCGCATGCTCGCGTTCGCTAGTCACGCTCGCTCGCGAAGCCACGCAAGCGCGCCCTCGCCCGCGACGAGCCCGCTCGCAAAGCACGCCGTCAACAGATAACCGCCGGTCGGCGCTTCCCAGTCCAGCATTTCGCCCGCGGCGAACACGCCGGGCAGCGCGGTGAGCATCGAGCGCTCATCGAGCGATTCGAACGCGACGCCGCCCGCGCTGCTGATGACTTCCGCAATCGGCCGCGGACGTCGCACGCGCACCGGCAGCGCCTTGATGCGCGCGGCGAGCGTGTCGAGGTCGGCGAATTCCTCTTTCGTCAGACATTCGCGCAACAGGCCGGCCTTCGCGCCCGCGAGATGCAGCCGGCTCTGTAAATGACTCGATAGAGACCGAGCGCCGCGCGGATGCCGCACCTCGTCCCGGACGCGCCCGGCCGACAACTGCGGCAGGAGGTCGACGAGAATGCGCGCGCCGGCGTCGCCTTGCTCCATCAGACGATCACGAATCTGCGCCGACAATGCGTAGATCAGACTGCCTTCGATGCCATGCTCCGTCAGCAAGCATTCACCGACCCGCCAATCCACCGCGCCGTCCGCCCGTTCGAGCCCGATCGCGACCGACTTCAGAGGCTCGCCCGCGAAGCGTTCGCGAAAATGCGGCGACCAGTCCACGTCGAAACCGCAATTCGACGGCAGAAACGGCCGCACATCGACGCCACGCGCCGCCAGATGCGTCATCGCGCTGCCGTCCGAGCCGAGTTGCGGCCAGCTCGCGCCGCCGACCGCCAGCACGAGCGCATCGTGGCGCACACGCTTTTCGCCGTCAGGCGTCGCGAACCGCGATTCGCCCACGCCCGCGTCCGTCCAGCCGAGCCAGCGATGCCGCATATGCAGCCTGACACCGGACGCGCGCAGTCGATGCAGCCATGCCCGCAGCATCGGCGCGGCTTTCATGTCCGTCGGGAAGACGCGGCCCGAGCTTCCCACGAAGGTTTCCACGCCCAGCCCGTGCACCCACTCGCGCAACGCGGCGGCGTCGAAGCGCGCGAGCAGCGGCGCCATGTCCGCGCGACGCTTGCCGTAGCGCGCGATGAACGCGTCGGCAGGCTCGGAATGCGTCAGATTCATCCCGCCCTTGCCCGCCATCAAAAACTTGCGTCCGACCGACGGCATCGCGTCGAATACATCGACGCTCACGCCGCCCGCCGCCAGCGCCTCCGCCGCCATGAGCCCGGCCGGTCCGCCGCCGACGACCGCGACTTGCACGGATTCGATGTTTTCAACTGAGGTCATGCCAGGTCGCGAGAAAACTAGAAAACGAAGAGCGACATTGTCGCATCGCGTTCGATGGCTGGCGGACGAAGGCGTGCGCCCGGCCGTAAGTCATTAAATAACAAAAAAGAATTTGGTCGCCGCCCGCCAGCCGGATACGATCCGGCGATTCCTTGCGTCCACAACTTTCTACATTCCGTCGATCATGTCCGTATCTATCGCGCCCGAGCGAACACCTTCCCGGGCCGGCGCCGCCGATGCGCGTCCCGTCATCCGCAGCGCCGCCGACGTCTCGAATCTCGTCAATCGCGGCGCGGCCATCGGCAGCGATGCGCGCATCGTCGTCGCGATCGCGCTCGGCGGCATCTTCCTCGATGCCTATGACCTCGGCGCGCTCGCATTCGGCGTCAAGGACATCGCCCGCGAGTTTTCGCTGACGCCGACCGGAACCGGTTTCGTCGCCTCCGCGATCACGTTCGGCGCGATCATCGGCGCGTTCTTCGGCGGCTATCTCACTGACAAGATCGGCCGCTACCGCGTCTTCATGGCCGACATGTTCTTTTTCGTCGTCGCCGCGATCGCCTGCGCGCTCGCGCCGAACGCCTGGGTGTTGGGCGGAGCGCGCTTCGTGATGGGACTCGGCGTCGGCATCGACTTGCCCGTCGCGATGGCGTTTCTCGCGGAATTCTCGCGGCTGCAAGGGCGCGGGAACAAGGCCGCTCGCGTCGCGATGTGGTGCCCGACGTGGTACGCCGCGATCAGCGTTTCGTACTTGCTCGTGCTCGGACTGTACGCAGCGCTGCCCGCGCATAACGCGGGCTGGCTCTGGCGGCTGATTCTCGGCTTCGGCGCGGTGCCGGCCATCGCGATCATCGCCATCCGCAGCCGCTACATGAGCGAATCGCCTGTCTGGGCCGCGAATCAGGGCGATTTGCCGGCCGCCGCCGCGATCCTGAAACGCTCCTATGGCGTCGATGCCCGCGTCGATCCGGACGCGCTCGCCGCATCGAAAGCGGCGAAACCGCGCGGCGCGACGTGGAGCAACTACGGCGCGCTGCTGCGCGGCGTGTATCTGCGGCGCACGGTGCTGGCGACGATCATCGCGATTGCGTCATCCTTCGCGTACAACGCGGTGGCGTTCGGTCTGCCGGTCATCATCTCGAGTTTCCTCGCGCAGTCGATGCTCACGACGATTCTCGCCTCGCTCGCGCTGAATCTCTGCTTCGCGTTTGCCGGCGGGCTTTTCGCGGTGCGCACGGTGCCGAAGTTCGGCGCGTGGAAGCTGACGGTCGTCGGCTACGCGTTCCAGCTCGTGGCGCTGGTCGGGCTGGCGGTAGTCGGCAAACCGGCGACGGGCGCGCAGGTCGTCATCGCGATTGCGCTGCTCGCCGCCTTTCTGCTCGGGCAAGGCGTCGGGCCGGGCTCGCACAGCATGACGTTCGCCTCGCTCAGCTATCCGACGTCGTTGCGCGGCGTGGGCGTCGGCTTCAATCAGACGTTGATGCGCGCCAGTTCGACCGTCTCGCTCTTCCTGTTTCCGGTGCTGTCGGCGGCGCTCGGAACGAAAGTGTTCTGGATCATCGCCGTCGCGCCGCTCGCCGGGCTCGTCGCGCTGATGGCGGTGCGCTGGGAACCGTCGGGCTATGACGTGGACGCCGAAGACTTCGAGGGACAACGCGTCGAGTAACGTGCTCGGAGCAATCTGGCCATGAAAAGCGGTGCGACCGGAAACGGCCGCGCCGCTTTTTTTTAATGCCTCGATGCATCAGCCAATCGCCCTGCTTCGAGAGACAGCGCGTGAGAAGCGAACAAGACAGCAGAAGTTTGGTTCAGCGAAGCGGTGCGCCCCGAAACGGCCGCGCCGTTTTTTCTCGCGCCTCGATGCATCGGCCAACCGCGTTGCGCCCGATATGGCGAACACGACGGGATAAATCCACGTTTAACGAAGCGGTGCGTCCTGAAACCGGCCGCGCCGCATTTTTTTCGCCACTTGATCGCCTCAGGAAAAACCCGCCTATCCCGAAAAATGCGATTCACCGACCGGCCGGTCGGTTTATAATCGGCGCACAGCGACTTTCCTACGAGCGAGTGTTCGCCATGTACACCCAATCTCTCGACCTTCCCGGCCAGCCGACCGCGTCCGACGCGCCCGCCGACGCCTCCACGCAGCAGCAACGCTTCGACGCGGTCATGCAAGCCGACGGCAAAATCGAGCCGCAGGACTGGATGCCCGAGGCCTACCGCAAAACGCTCATCCGGCAGATTTCGCAGCACGCGCATTCGGAAATCATCGGCATGCAGCCGGAGGGCAACTGGATCAGCCGCGCGCCGAGTCTCAAGCGCAAGGCGATTCTGCTCGCGAAGGTGCAGGACGAAGGCGGCCACGGCCTCTATCTATATAGCGCCGCCGAAACGCTCGGCGTCTCGCGCGATCAACTCGTCGCCGCGCTGCACGCGGGCAAGGCGAAATATTCGAGCATCTTCAACTATCCGACGCCCACATGGGCCGACGTCGGCGTGATCGGCTGGCTCGTCGATGGCGCCGCGATCATGAACCAGATTCCGCTCTGCCGCTGCACGTACGGACCGTACGCCCGCGCGATGATCCGCATCTGCAAAGAGGAGTCGTTCCACCAACGCCAAGGTTTCGACGCGCTGCTCGCCATGATGAAAGGCACGCAGGCGCAGAAGGACCTCGTGCAACAGGCGGTGAACCGCTGGTGGTGGCCGGTGCTGATGATGTTCGGCCCGAGCGACAAGGATTCGATTCACAGCGGGCAGTCGTTCGCGTGGGGCATCAAGCGCATTTCGAACGACGACCTGCGCCAGAAATTCGTGGATGCCACCGTCGAGCAGGCCAAGATTCTCGGCGTCACGCTGCCCGATCCCGACCTCAAGTGGAACGCGGCGCGCGGCGCGCACGACTACGGCGAGATCGACTGGGACGAATTCTGGCGCGTCGTCAACGGCGACGGTCCGTGCAACAAAGAGCGTCTCGCCACGCGCGTGAAGGCGCACGACGAAGGGGCATGGGTCCGCGAAGCCGCGCTCGCCTACGCCGAAAAACAGAAGGCGCGCGCGCACAAGCAAGCCGCCTGAACGGGAGACATCGACATGAGCAAGGAATGGCCGATCTGGGAAGTCTTCGTGCGCAGCAAGCAGGGACTGGATCACAAGCATTGCGGCAGCCTGCACGCCGCCGACGCCGCGACCGCGCTGCGCATGGCGCGCGACGTGTACACGCGCCGTCAGGAAGGCGTGAGCATCTGGGTGGTGCCGTCGTCGGCGATCACGGCGTCGGACCCGGCGGACAAGGGCGAATTCTTCGAACCGGCAGGCGACAAGATCTACCGGCATCCGACGTTCTTCGTGCTGCCTGACGAAATCAACCACATGTGAGCGCGCGACATGAGCACCGAACATCTCGCCTATGTGCTGCGCCTCGCCGATAACGCGCTGATTCTCGGTCAGCGCAACGCCGAATGGTGCAGCCACGGGCCCGCGCTGGAAGAGGACATTGCGCTGGCGAACATCAGTCTCGATCTGATCGGGCAGGCGCGGCTGCTGTATTCGCACGCGGCCACGCTCGAATCGGCGTTGACGGGCGCGGCAAAGACCGAAGACGACTACGCGTATTTCCGCACGGAACGCGAATTCGCGAACTACACGCTGGTCGAGTTGCCGCACTTCGGCCCGCTCGCGGGCACGGCGCGAACCGAACGCGATTACGCCGTGACCATCGTGCGCAACTTCCTGTACTCGGCTTTCATGGCCCACGTCTGGACCGCGCTTCAGGCTTCGTCGGACACGCAACTCGCGGCCATCGCGGCGAAGTCGATCAAGGAAACGCGGTATCACGTACATCACGCCCGCGACTGGCTCGTGCGCTTCGGCGACGGCACGGAGGAATCGCATCGCCGGGCGCAAGCGGCGCTGGACTTTCTGATGCCGTACACGCGCGAGTTCTTTCACCCGGACGCGGTGGAGCGCGCAGTGGCCGAAGCCGGCATCGCGCCGCTCGCGAGCGATTTCGAAGCCGTCTGGCGCGACGACGTGCAAGCCGCGCTCGACGAAGCCACGCTGCAAGCGCCCGCCGAGGTCAAGCACGTCAGCACGGGCAAGCTCGGCGAGCATTCGGAGCACATGGGCTACCTGCTCGCGGAAATGCAAAGCCTCGCGCGGCAGCATCCGGGCGCGACGTGGTGATCATGGATACGACGATAGAACGCGCGTGGTCCGTGCTCGAAGCCGTGCCGGACCCCGAAATCCCGGTGGTGTCGATCCGCGAACTCGGCATTTTGCGCGACGTGCGCCACGGCGACGACGGCGTGCTCGAAGTCGTCATCACGCCGACGTACTCCGGCTGTCCGGCGATGTCGCAGATCGCGGAAGACATCGCCGAGGCGATCGACCGGGCGCAACTTGGCGCGCATCGCGTGGAAACGGTGCTCGCGCCGGCGTGGACCACCGACTGGATCACGGACGAAGCGCGCGACAAGCTGCGCCGCTACGGCATCGCGCCGCCGGCGGGCGCATGCAGCAGCACGGAAAAGCCGATGCGCTTCGTGCCGTACAAGAAGGAAGTCATCGCCTGTCCGCGCTGCGGCTCCACGCACACGGAAAAGCTCGCGCAATTCGGCTCGACGGCGTGCAAGGCGCTCTATCGCTGTCTCGATTGCCGCGAGCCGTTCGATTACTTCAAGCCGTACTGACCTCTCCACGACACGACTCTTATGGCGACTCCGCAATTCCACCCGCTGCGTATCCGCGACGTGCGCCCCGAGACGGCCGACGCGGTCACGGTTTCCTTCGACGTGCCGCCCGAACTGCGCGACGCGTTTCGTTTCACGCAGGGCCAGTTCGTGACGCTGAAGACGCATATCGATGGCGAAGAAACGCGCCGCTCGTATTCCATCTGCGTCGGCGTGACCGACTACGACCGCGACGGCGAACTTCGCATCGGCATCAAGCGCGTGCGCGGCGGGCGCTTCTCGAACTTCGCGTTCGACACGCTCAAGCCCGGCCACGAAATCGACGTGATGACGCCCGATGGCCGCTTCTTCACGCATCTGAACGCGGACCACGCAAAGCATTACGTCGCGTTTTCCGGCGGCTCGGGCATCACGCCGGTGCTGGCGATCATCAAGACCACGCTCGACATGGAGCCGACGAGCCGCTTCACGCTCGTCTACGGCAACCGCAGCGTCGACGCGATCATGTTTGCCGAGGAACTCGAAGACCTGAAGAACCGCTACATGAGCCGGTTCTCGCTGTATCACGTGCTGTCCGACGATTTGCAGGACGTCGAGCTTTTTAACGGCGTGCTCGACAAGGCCAAGTGCAAGGCGTTTCTCGAATCGCTCCTGCCGCCCGGCGAGATCGACGAAGCGTTCATTTGCGGTCCCGGCCCGATGATGGACGCCGCCGAAGCCGCGCTGAAGGAAGCGGGCGTCGCGCCGGAGCGCATTCACGTCGAACGGTTCGGCACGCCGTTGCCGCAGGCGGGCGCGCCGCAGATCGAGATCACGGAAAGCACGCCTGCGGCCGATCTCGAACTCGTCATCGACGGGAAAAAGCGCAAGCTGCGCCTGCCGTATGAAGGCGTGAGCGTGCTCGACGTCGGCCTGAAAGCGGGACTCGCGCTGCCGTACGCGTGCAAGGGCGGCGTCTGCTGCACCTGTCGCGCGAAAGTGCTCGAAGGCGAAGTCAAAATGGACAAGAACTACACGCTGGAGCAGCACGAAATCGACGACGGCTTCGTGCTGACGTGCCAGTGTCATCCGGTGAGCGAGCGCGTGGTCGTGAGCTTCGACGAACGCTGATTCCGCGCGGCAACCCACACCGGCGCGTTTGCGGATTGGCTAAACTGGAACCGCTCTTCTCGAGCGGTCCTTCGTCTTTCCGGCAAGCCGACACCCATGAATACGATTCACGTCACCAATGGCGACTGCGCGGCCGACGCTCTCTCCAATGCGCTGCGGCTCGCCGAACGCACGGAACAGGTCATCGCGCTGCGCGACGATCTCGCTGTCGGGCCGTTGCGCGACATCGACGAATCGCCTGTCGCGCGCGCGGCGTTCTGGCGTCAGGTGTCCAGCACGCCTGCCGATATCGAAGATCAGTTGCAGGGCCAGCTTGCGCTGCTCGGACGGCTTGCGCGCGGCGACGGACAGGTCGTCGTCTGGCACGGCCAAAGCGCGGCGGATCAGCTCACGCTTCGGCGCGTGGCGTACTTCCTGCGCAATGCGCCGCAGCGCCTGAACGAAGCGAAACTGACCTTCGACGACCTCGCCATCGAGGCGCCGGACGCGCATCCCGAAACCGTGCGCCGGGCGGACCGGGCGACGTCCGTCGGCATGTTCTCGCCTCGGCAACTTCTCGCGAAGCTGCGGACAGCCGCGCCTATATCCGTGCTGCGCATCAGCCGGCTCGCGCTCGAATGGCAGGAGGCCAAGCATTCGAGCGCGGAAAACCGTCGGCTGCGCGACAACATGCTGGTGTCGGGAACATGGCTGGATGTCGATGACACGCTGCTCGAACTCGCCACTTCGGAGTGGCAGCCTGCTAATCGCATCGCCGCGGGCGCGATGGCGCGGCGCTTCGACTTTCTCATGAGCGATTCGGTGGCGTTCTGGCGCTGTCGGGAACTGGTCACGGCGGGCCGGCTTAAAATACGCGGCACGCCGTCGGATATGGCTCACGCCGAATTGCGACGCTCATCGACTCAGGCCGAATAAGCCGAAAAAACGCTTCCGACACATGGCCCGCACCAAAGCGCCTGACCACGACACTCAACGCGAACAGATTCTCGAACTCGCCGCCGCCAAATTCGCGCAGACCAGCTATCCGAGCACGTCGATGTCGGACCTCGCCGCCGCAAGCGGCACCTCGAAGGCGCGGCTCTATCACTATTACGAGAGCAAGGAAGCGATCCTCTTCGACCTGCTCGACCGCTACACGAAGCGGCTCATGCTGATCATCGCGGAAGTGGAAGGCGCGAGCCAGCGGCGCGGCCTGGGCGAGCGCGAAGCCTTCGCGGAACTCGTGCGCGCTTTTCTGGCGGAATACGAGACGTCGCATAGCCGGCACGTGGCGCTGCTCAACGACGTGAAGTATCTCGAAGACGCGCAGCGCGAAGTCGTGCTCGACCGTCAGCGGGATATCGTCGCCGCGTTCACGCGCCAACTCGCCCGCGCTTATCCGAAGCGCGTGACCAAAGAAAATCAGACCGCGCTCACGATGATGGTGTTCGGGATGATCAACTGGACGTTCACGTGGCTGAAGCCGGGCGGCAAGCTCGGCTATCGCGATTTCGCGGAACAGGTCGTCGAGATGATCGAGCACGGACTGGCCGCCGATTAGACCTGTGCTGCGCTGCGTCACTCTTCCGCTGTCGTCTAACCGGCTGATTCTGAGGACAAATAGGCAAACCTAGAACGCCTCCTCCACTACTTTTAAGGGTTTTCCCGTACGCGTTTTCCTTGGAAGGGATAAAATTCGTTTTGCTTTGCAGCATACGAACAAGGAGAACACCGTGGAACTGACCTTCAACCGCCCCGCGCCGCAGATAGCCGCCGCTGATCGGCCGCTGCCGGACGCCGCGCGCTTGCCGGTTCTCGTTCGCGAGTTGTCCTCCGCTGACCGTGAGCGCCTGCTCACCCATTTCCTCGCGCTTGACGAAGACGACCGCTTGCTCCGCTTCGGGCAGATCGTGCCGGACCACGTCATCGAAAACTACGTTCAGAACCTGAACTTTACGAACGACACGGTGTTCGGGGTGTTCGGCAATTCGCTGGAACTGCTCGGCGTCGGTCATCTGGCGTATCTGCCGGCGGAAGGCGAGAAGCGCACTGCCGAATTCGGCGTCTCGGTGCTCGAAAGCGCGCGCGGTCGCGGCATCGGCAGCAAGCTGTTCGAGCGCGCCGCCATGCGCAGCCGCAACACGCGCGTTTCCGTGTTGTACATGCATTGCCTGTCGCGCAACGCGCGGATGATGCACATCGCGCGCAAATCGGGCATGAAGATCGAATACGCCTACGGTGAAGCCGACGCGTATCTCTCGCTGCCGCCTGCGGATCAGACGAGCATCATGGCTGAAATGCTGCAAGAGCAAGCCGCCGTGTTCGACTACGCGATCAAGCGCCAGGCGCATCGCGCGTCGCAAGTTTTCCGGGCGTTCATGCCGACGGCCAACGCGGCCTGAGTTCATCGGCAGCGCGGTTGGCGCCGCGAGCAACACCATGCGAAGGGCGGCGCAGGCCGCCCTTTTCGTTGTCGGAACGCGCTCAACGCAGCGGCAGCGCGGTCGTCTCCTTGATGCGTTCCAGCGAAAAACTCGAACGCACGTCGATCACCGAAGGGTGATGCAGCAGCTGGTCCTGCACGAAGCGCGAGAAGTGGTCCATGTCCCGCACCTGCACGCGCAGCAGGAAATCCATCTCTCCGGTCATCGCGTCGCAGGCCACCACTTCCGGCCATGACCGCACGGCTTCGCGGAAAAGATCGCCGTGCGTCGGCGGATTCGGCGTGCCGGCCGACGCGGGCATGCCGCCGCGCTTCTCCAGCCGCACGTTCACGTAAGCCAGCAGGCCCAAACCGAGCTTCTTCGCGTCCAGCAGCGCGACGTAGCCGCGAATCACGCCCGTCTCCTCCAGCCGCCGGATTCGCCGCAAACACGGACTCGGCGAAAGATTCACGCGATCCGCGATCTCCTGATTCGACAGGCGCCCGTTTTCCTGAAGAATCGCGAGGATTCTGCGGTCGATCGTATCGAGTTCGGGCTCGGCCATTTTCGGTCTCCATTCGGCGAATCGGTGGCAGTTTCGTGCGCCATCTTAGGAACGCGCGATTTCTTTCGCAAGTTTTTGCCGCCGTTCGATAGCTAAACTTCTCTCCACGTCGCGGCAAAGCGACGCATAGAAAACCGGAGACACGCATGAACACCACGACCTGGGAGAACCCCGTCGGTACCGACGGCTTCGAATTCATCGAATACACCGCGCCGGACCCGGTCGCGCTCGGCAAGCTGTTCGAGCAGATGGGCTTCACGGCCATCGCGCGGCATCGGCACAAGAATGTGACGCTGTACCGGCAGGGCGAGATCAACTTCATCGTCAACGCGGAGCCGGATTCCTTCGCGCAACGCTTCGCGCGCCTGCATGGACCGTCGATTTGCGCGATCGCGTTTCGCGTCGCGGACGCGGCGAAAGCGTACAAGCGCGCGCTCGAACTCGGCGCGTGGGGCTTCGACAACAAGACCGGCCCGATGGAACTGAACATTCCGGCGATCAAGGGCATCGGCGATTCGCTGATCTATTTCGTGGACCGCTGGCGCGGCAAGAACGGCGCCGAGCCGGGCAGCATCGGCGATATCAGCATTTACGACGTCGACTTCGAGCCGATTCCCGGCGCGAATCCGAATCCGGTCGGCCACGGACTGACGTACATCGACCATTTGACGCACAACGTGCATCGCGGCCGGATGATCGAATGGGCCGAGTTCTACGAGCGCCTCTTCAATTTCCGCGAAGTGCGCTACTTCGACATCGAAGGCAAGGTGACGGCGGTGAAGTCGAAAGCGATGACCTCGCCGTGCGGCAAGATTCGCATTCCGATCAACGAAGAAGGTTCGGAAAACGCCGGCCAGATTCAGGAATATCTCGACGCGTATCGCGGCGAAGGCATTCAGCACATCGCGCTCGGCACGGACAATATCTACGAGACGGTCGACGGCCTGCGCGCGTCGAACATTGCGCTGCTCGACACCATCGACACGTATTACGAACTCGTCGACCGGCGCGTGCCGAATCACGGCGAATCGGTCGCGGAACTGAAAAAGCGCAAGATTCTGATCGACGGCATTCGCGACGAAATCCTGCTGCAAATCTTCACGGAAAATCAGATCGGCCCGGTCTTCTTCGAGATCATTCAGCGCAAGGGCAATCAGGGCTTCGGCGAGGGCAATTTCAAGGCGCTGTTCGAATCCATCGAACTGGACCAGATGCGGCGCGGCGTATTGAAAGACACGAGCGCGTAAGAACCGAAAAGGCGCAAAAAAAGGGACATGAACGCAGCGTTCATGTCCCTTTCGTTTTTTAGCGATGCTTTCAGGCGGCGTTCTCGTCGTTGCTGCGCTCGGCCTCGCGGCGCTCGCCGCCGCGCGTCTGCGGCGTCTGCGTGCGCACTTGCGCGACGGGTGGTACCGACGTGGCCCCGAGCGGCGCGCCGTTCGCCCGCGCGCCGCCCATCGGCGCGCTGATCGCGAAAAAGGCCGCCGAGACCATCAGGAAACTCTGGATGTGGCGTTGCTTCATTCTTTTCTCCTTCTGACTGCGTGTGTACGGCTGCCCGCCGTTCCGCGCTTTCGAAAACCGTACGCGAAACCGCGCAAGCGCCCGTTTAGACAGAACCGCGACCGGGGGTTCCGCGCATCGGTCACATTTACACCCTGTAACAAACGTCTCGACGCCCCGCGCCGCGCTTCATCGTTTTGACGCAAACTGCATCTAAGTGAGGATTTTTTAACGGGTTTCTACCACTGTCTCGAAAGCGCGGGCATCGGCAAACTTGAAGTCCCGGCCTGCGCGTTCACAAGACGCAACGGCCCGAATCATGCTTTGGCGATCCCAAACTCGGGTGGAGGAGCACACAGAATGAACGCCCCGCTAGACGCAGAACAAAGAGCTTCGCTAGAAGCCGCGCTGAAATCCGTCACGCTCGACGACAAGTACACCCTCGAACGCGGCCGCGCGTACATGAGCGGCATCCAGGCGCTGGTTCGCCTGCCGATGCTTCAGCAAGAACGCGACAGAGCCGCAGGCCTCAACACCGCCGGGTTCATCTCCGGCTATCGCGGTTCTCCCCTCGGTGGTCTCGACCAGTCGCTCTGGAAGGCGAAGAAGTATCTCGCCGCGCATCAGGTCGTGTTTCAGCCGGGCGTGAACGAAGATCTCGCGGCCACCGCCGTCTGGGGATCGCAGCAAGTCAACCTCTACCCGAGCGCCAAGTACGACGGCGTCTTCTCCATGTGGTACGGCAAAGGCCCCGGCGTCGACCGATCCGCCGATGTCTTCAAGCACGGCAATTCCGCCGGATCGTCGCAACACGGCGGCGTGCTGGTGCTCGCCGGCGACGACCACGCGGCGAAGTCATCGACGCTCGCGCACCAGTCCGAGCACATCTTCAAGGCGTGTGGGCTGCCGGTGCTGTTTCCGTCGAACGTGCAGGAATATCTCGACTTCGGCCTGCACGGCTGGGCGATGAGCCGCTACTCCGGCCTCTGGGTCGCGATGAAATGCGTGACCGACGTGGTGGAATCGTCGGCGTCGGTGGATATCGACCCGCATCGCACGCAAATCGTGATTCCGACCGATTTCGCGATGCCCGACGGCGGCCTGAACATCCGCTGGCCGGATACGCCGCTCGTGCAGGAAGCGCGTCTGCTCGACTACAAGTGGTACGCCGCGCTCGCCTACGTGCGCGCGAACAAGCTCGACCGCATCGAGATCGATGCGCCGCACGCGCGCTTCGGCATCATGACGGGCGGCAAGGCGTACCTCGACGTGCGTCAGGCGCTGACCGATCTCGGCCTCGACGATGAAACCTGCGCGCAGATCGGCATTCGCCTGTACAAGGTCGGCTGCGTGTGGCCGCTCGAAGCGCAAGGCGCGCAGGAGTTCGCGCGCGGCCTCAAGGAAATTCTGGTCGTCGAAGAGAAGCGCCAGATTCTCGAATACGCGATCAAAGAAGAGCTATACAACTGGCCGGATGCGCAGCGTCCGCGCGTCTTCGGCAAGTTCGACGAAAAAGACGGCGCGGGCGGCGAATGGTCCGTGCCGATGGGCAACTGGCTGCTGCCCGCGCACTACGAGCTTTCGCCGGCGATCATCGCGAAGGCCATTGCCGCGCGGCTCGCGAAGTTCGACCTGCCCGCCGACGTACGCGCGCGCATTGCCGCACGCATCGCCGTGATCGAGGCGAAGGAAAAGGCGCTCGCGCGGCCGCGCGTCGAAGCCGAGCGCAAGCCGTGGTTCTGCTCCGGCTGTCCGCACAACACGTCGACGAACGTGCCGGAAGGATCGCGTGCGATGGCGGGCATCGGCTGTCACTACATGACGGTCTGGATGGACCGCAACACGAGCACATTCAGCCAGATGGGCGGCGAAGGCGTGGCGTGGGTCGGGCAAGCGCCGTTCACCAACGACAAGCACGTGTTCGCCAATCTCGGCGACGGCACGTACTTCCACTCGGGCCTGCTCGCCATTCGCGCGGCGATCGCGTCGAAGGTCAACATCACGTACAAGATTCTGTACAACGACGCGGTCGCGATGACAGGCGGCCAGCCGGTCGACGGCGTGCTGACGGTGCCGCAGATCACGCATCAACTCGCGGCGGAAGGCGCGGCGAAGATCGTCATCGTCACGGATCAGCCGGAGAAGTACACGCCGGACGTCGGCCTCGCGCCGGGCATCGATGTGCATCATCGCGACCAGCTCGACGACATTCAGCGCCAGTTGCGCGAGATTCCCGGCACGTCGATCCTGATCTACGACCAGACTTGCGCCACCGAGAAGCGCCGCCGCAGAAAGCGCGGCGCGTATCCGGACCCGGCGAAGCGCGTCGTCATCAACGAGGCCGTATGCGAAGGCTGCGGCGATTGCTCGGTGAAGTCGAACTGCCTGTCGGTCGAGCCGCTCGACACCGAGTACGGCACGAAACGGCAGATCAACCAGTCGACGTGCAACAAGGACTTCTCTTGCCTGAACGGCTTCTGCCCGAGCTTCGTGACGGTGGAAGGCGGCCAGTTGAAGAAGCCGAAGGCGACGAGCGTGGCCGGCGATGCAATGCCGTCCGTCCCGACGCCCGAACTACCCGACATCGGCCGGCCGTACGGCGTGCTGGTGACGGGCGTCGGCGGAACGGGCGTGGTGACCATCGGCGCGCTGCTCGGCATGGCGGCGCATCTGGAGCAAAAGGGCGTCACCGTGCTGGACGTGACCGGCCTCGCGCAGAAAGGCGGCGCCGTGATGAGCCACGTGCAGATCGCGAACCGCCCCACCGACATTCACGCGACGCGCATCGCGATGGGCGAGGCGGATCTCGTCATCGGCTGCGATGCGATCGTCACCGCCAGCGACGAATGCGGCTCGCGGATGCAGCCGGGTCGCACGCGCGTGGTCGTGAACAGCGCGCAGACGCCGACGGCCGCGTTCATCAAAGACCCGAACTGGCGCTTTCCGGGCGCGAGCGCGGAAGCCGATATTCGCGCGGCCGCGGGCGAGCATGTCGCGCTCGTCGATGCGAACCGCTTCGCCGTCGCGCTGATGGGCGACGCCATCTACACGAATCCGTTCGTGCTCGGCTATGCCTGGCAGATGGGCTGGGTGCCGCTGCGGCATGAGTCGATCGTGCGCGCCATCGAGCTGAACGCGGTGCAGGTCGAGAAGAATCTAGCCGCGTTCGAATGGGGCCGCCGCGCCGCGCACGATCTCCCGGCTGTCACGCGTCTCGCGCAAGGGACGCAGGATGCGACGCCGAGCAAGGTCATCGCGCTGCATACGCCGAAGGCGCTGGATGCGCTGATCGACAAGCGCCTCGACTATCTCTCGAAGTATCAGAACGCCGCCTACGCTGCGCAGTATGGACGGCTCGTCGCGCAAGTGCGCGCGGCGGAAGCCGAGTTAGGCGTTGGCGACTATCTGCTGACCGAGGCCGTCGCGAAGAATCTGCACAAGCTGATGGCCTACAAGGACGAGTACGAAGTCGCGCGTCTCTATGCCGATCCGGCGTTCATCGAGAAGGTTCGCGGGAGTTTCGAAGGCGACTGGAAGATCAAATTCCATCTCGCGCCGCCGTCGATGTCGAAGAAGGACGCGCATGGGCATCTGGTGAAAAAGCAGTACGGTCCGTGGATGATGTCCGCGATGCGCGTGCTCGCGCGAATGAAGTTCCTGCGCGGGACAGCGCTCGATCCGTTCGGGCGCACGGAAGAGCGGAAGATGGAGCGGGCGTTGATCGGCGAGTATGAGGCGCTGGTGAAGGAACTGATCGCTGGATTGACGCCGCAGAAGCTGCCGCTGGCTGTCGAACTGGCGAGTCTTCCCGATTCCATGCGCGGATATGGGCATATCAAGGAGAACAACGTGAAGGCGGCGAAGGTCAAGTGGGAAAAGCTGCTGGCGCGGTGGCGTTCGAACGAAGGTGGGCAGAAGCGGCAGGTGGCTTGATTCTCGCCACTTCACGCTCGGAGGCGGTTCGCGAAAGCGAATCGCCTTTTTTGTTTCGATGCGTCCGCGTTACCAAACATCGTTTCGATGAATCGGCACCCTTCGTCGAGGCCGACTCGCTCGAACGGCGCTGCGTGATGCGCGTACAGCAACGGCGTTCCCAAACGATGAATCAACCTCACGTCCAGGCGAAAGAGCGTACCGATCGGATACTGCGCACGCATGCTTTTGCTGCACTCGACGCGGAGATCAGTGCTGAACCCTTGGCCCGCTAACGGGCGCACGCGCACGGTGACGCCGAATTTTCGCCCCGCGCACGGAACGTCGCAACGATGATCTCCAACGACCGCTCCATTAATTGATTCGTATCCCGAATTGAATCACGGGAGAGACCGTAAAGATTCGACTGTTCAGGATAAGACGTCTAAAAAAAAACGGCGACCCAGTCTCCCGAATCGCCGTCCATTACTTCTACGCTAAGTCGCCTTACTTCGCCTTCATCACGCTGGCATTCGCACTCGCCACCGCCGTCATATTAATAATCCGCCGCACGGTCGCCGCCGGCGTCAGAATATGAACCGGCTTCGAAGCGCCGAGCAGGAACGGCCCAACAGTCACGCCTTCCCCGCTCACCATCTTGAGCAAGTTGTACGTGATATTCGCCGCTTCCACGTTCGGCATGATGAGCAGATTCGCCTCGCCCGAAAGCGTCGTGCCGGGGAACGCCGCCTTACGCACGGTTTCCGACAAAGCCGCATCGCCGTGCATTTCGCCATCGACTTCGAGGTCCGGCGCGCGTTCCGCGATCAGCTTGCGCGCTTCCGCCATGCGCTTGCTCGATGCGCTCGGCACGCTGCCGAAGTTCGAGTTCGACACCAGCGCGACCTTTGGCTGAATGCCGAATCGCTCGATTTCGCGCGCCGCGAGAATCGTCATGTCGGCGAGTTGCTCGGGCGTCGGCAATTCATTGACGTACGTGTCGCTGATGAAAATATTGCGCCCTTGCAGCATCAGCAGGTTCATCGCCGCGAAGTTGTCCGCGCCTTCCGCCTTGCCGAGCACCTGATCGATGAACTTCAGGTGATCCTGATACGTGTCGATGAGGCCGCAGATCATGCCGTCCGCATCGCCCGTATGAACCAGAATCGCGCCAATCAGCGTGTTGAACTTGCGCAGCGCCGCCTTCGCGCTTTCCGGCGTCACGCCCTGACGCGCCGCGATCTCGTGATACGCCTGCCAGCTCTTCTGATAGCGCGGATCGTCTTCCGGATTCACGATCTCGAAATCGACGCCCGGCTTCAGCTTCGAGCCCATCTTCTGCAGACGCATTTCGACGACCGCCGGCCGCCCGATGATGATCGGCTTCGCGATCTTCTCCAGCAGCACGAACTGCGCTGCGCGCAGCACGCGCTCGTCTTCGCCTTCCGCAAACGCGATGCGCGCCGGCGCTGCCTTCGCGGCCGCGAACACCGGGCGCATCACCATGCCGGTGCGGTACACGGTCGCGCCGAGCGTCTCGCGATACGCGTCCATGTCCTGAATCGGACGCGTCGCGACGCCGGAATCCATCGCGGCCTGCGCGACAGCCGGCGCAATCTTGATGATGAGACGCGGATCGAACGGCTTCGGAATCAGATACTCCGGACCGAATTCGAGTGAATGGCCTTCGTACGCTTTCGCGACTTCATCGCCCTGATCGGTTTCTTCGGCCAGTTCCGCGATCGCGCGCACACAGGCGAGCTTCATCTCTTCGGTGATGGTCGTCGCGCCGACGTCGAGCGCGCCACGGAAGATGAACGGGAAGCACAGCACGTTGTTGACCTGGTTCGGGTAGTCCGAACGGCCCGTCGCGATGATGCAGTCCGGGCGCACCTTCTTCGCCTCTTCCGGCCGGATCTCCGGCTCGGGGTTAGCCAGTGCGAGAATCAGCGGCTTGTCGGCCATGGTCGCGACCATTTCCGGCTTGAGCACGCCGGCGCTCGAACAGCCGAGGAATACGTCGCAACCGTGCATCGCGTCGCCGAGCGTGCGCGCGTCGGTGCTCGCCTGATACCGCTCCTTCGACGCATCCAGATTGCCGCGCCCTTCGTAAATCACGCCCTTCGAGTCGACGACGATAGTGTTCGACTTCTTGAGGCCGAGATCGATTAGCAGGTCCAGACACGCGATGGCCGCAGCGCCCGCGCCCGAGCAGACTAGCTTCACGTTGTCGAGCGTCTTGCCGACCACTTTCAGGCCGTTGAGAATCGCCGCCGACGCGATGATCGCCGTACCGTGCTGATCGTCATGGAAGACGGGAATCTTCATGCGCTCGCGCAGCTTCTTTTCGATGTAGAAGCATTCCGGCGCCTTGATGTCTTCCAGATTGATGCCGCCGAGCGTCGGTTCGAGCATCGCGATCGCGTCGACGAGCTTGTCCGGGTCCGTCTCGTTCAGTTCGATGTCGAACACGTCGATGCCCGCGAACTTCTTGAACAGGCACCCTTTGCCTTCCATGACCGGCTTGGCCGCGAGCGGGCCGATGTTGCCGAGGCCGAGCACGGCCGTGCCGTTCGTCACGACGCCGACGAGGTTCGCGCGCGACGTGTACTTCTGCGCGTCGAGCGGTTCGTCGTAGATCGCCATGCACGCAGCCGCGACGCCCGGCGAATACGCGAGCGACAAGTCGAGCTGGTTGGAGAGCGGTTTGGTCGGCGTGACGGAAATCTTGCCGGGACGCGGATTCTGGTGGTACGCGAGAGCGCTTTGCTTCAGTTGTTCGTCCATGATTAGCCTGAGACGTTAGAAATTTTTTGAACAGGGTTCACAGCCGGCGGCCGCTCGGCACTGTGGGCGGGATGTAAATAGATGGACCAATGTTGTTAGTCACCCGGCGCGTCGGATAGACGCAGCGTGCCGCCCGGCAGGGATGAAGCGGGCGAACGGAGCCTTGTTTTTGGTTGTTCAGTGTACACCGCGTATCCCAAATGGCGCGACGCAGCATTTCATGCGGAAGCGTTGCTGGGCGTGCGTTTCGTCGGAAGAAGACGCACGCCGCGCCTTTCAGTCGAGTTCCGCGCCGCGCTTTTCGGGGATCAGAAAGAGCGTCGCGGCGACATCCAGCAGATAGATGCTGGCAAGAAACGCGAGCGCCACCGCGAACGTATAGCGCGCAGCGAGCGCGCCCACGACGACCGGCCCGAGTCCGCCGACCGCGCGCCCGATGTTGAACAGTACGTTCTGCGCAGTGGCGCGCGCTTCGGTCGGATAGATCTCGGAAATCAGCGCGCCGTAGCCGCCGATCATCCCGTTGACGAACACGCCCATCGCCGCGCCGCCGATCAGGAGCGCGGCCGGGCTCGTCAGATTCGAATAGACGAAGACCATGGCGACCGCGCCGATCTGATAGGCGAGAAACGCGGGTTTGCGTCCGAAGCGGTCGGCCGCCATGCCGAACAGCCAGATGCCGAGCGCCATGCCGAGCACGGTCGCGGCCGTCCAGACGCCGGATTTCGTGAGCGAATAGCCGAACGTCTTCGAAAGATAGCTCGGCAGCCAGATCATCAGGCCGTAATAGCCGAAGTTCTGCACCGAGCACAGCACGATCACGCCGAGGCTCGCGCGTGCGGTGCGCGCATTGTTGAACAGGCGCTTCAGCGGCAACTTGCGCGCGGCGTTTTCGGTGCGGCGCGCGGTGAAAAGCGCGGGTTCGGCCACGCGCCGCCGCACCAGAAACGAGACGACGGCCGGCATCAGGCCGACGGCGAACATGCCGCGCCAGCCGATCATCGGCAGAAGCAGCGGCGTGAGGAGCGCTGCGGCGAGCACGCCGAGCTGCCAGCCGAGCCCGACATACGACGACACGCGCGCCCGCTGCCGCGCGGGCCACGCTTCCGCGACGAGCGCCATGCCGATGCCGAACTCGCCGCCCAGCCCGACGCCCGCCATCGTGCGATAGAACAGCAAGTCGCCGTATCCGCGTGCTAGCGCGCAAAGGCCCGTGAAGACGGCGAACACCAGAATGGTCCACGTGAGCATGCGCACGCGCCCGAAGTAGTCCGACAGCACGCCGAACACGACGCCGCCCGCCACCGCGCCCGCGAGCGTCCACGTGACGAGCGCGCCGGATTGCGCGGGCGTCAGGTGCAAGTCCGCAGCGATCGCGGGAAGCATGAAGCCGAGAATCAGCAGGTCGAAGCCGTCCATCGCGTAGCCGAGCACGGATGCGGCGAGCGCATGCCACGCGTGGCGGGGCGACGGAGCAGGCAAATCGGAAGAATCGGTCGGGCGGGAAGCGGGTCTCATCGCAAAAATGAATCGGAAGGCGCGGCGAGTGTACTGGCGAGCGGCCCGCCGTCACAACCGGAAAAAAGTCGCTCGGGACGCGTGCCGCCGCGCTGCTCGCCCCGCCGCGCAGGCTCGGGTAAAATCGCGGGCTAGCTGTGCATGGGACAACGCAGCGCTTTTAGCGCCGGGTCCCGTCGACACGCGCGCAGAAAATCGCCGGACAGCCCTTCGAAAGACGGCTCGTCGGCGTCCGGTTCATGCGCCAGGGCCCTCGCGGCCGCCTTCCGCTTCCAGAAGCGCCACATCAGTCCAAGGATTCGCCCATGACAGGCTTCGATCGCCAGACGATCTCCGACACCACCGCCAAGATGCTGCTCGAAGTGCAGGCGGTGCATTTCAACGCGGAAAAACCGTTCATCTTCACGTCCGGCTGGGCGAGCCCGGTGTACATCGACTGCCGCAAGCTGATTTCGTATCCGCGCGTGCGTCGCGGCCTGATGGAAATGGCCGAAGCGACCATTCTGCGCGATGTCGGCTACGAGCAGATCGACGCCGTCGCGGGCGGCGAGACCGCCGGCATTCCGTTCGCCGCGTGGATCGCCGATCGCCTGATGGTGCCGATGCAGTACGTGCGCAAGAAGCCGAAGGGCTTCGGCCGCAACGCGCAGATCGAAGGTCTGCTGACCGAAGGCCAGCGCGTGCTGCTGGTCGAGGACCTGACCACGGACAGCCGCAGCAAGATCAACTTCATCAACGCGCTGCGCACGGCCGGCGCGACGGTGAACCACTGCTTCGTGCTCTTCCACTACAACATCTTCAAGGAGAGCGTGTCCGTGCTGAAGGACATCGACGTGGATCTCCACGCGCTCGCCACGTGGTGGGACGTCTTGCGCGTCGCGAAGGAACAGGGCTATTTCGAAACCAAGACGCTCGACGAAGTCGAGAAATTCCTGCACGCGCCGGCCGAATGGTCAGCCGCTCATGGCGGAGCCACTGCCACGCCGCAATAAATAATCATTGCTAGCAAGCCATTAAAATGAAAAGCCGCTGATTTCAGTCAGCGGCTTTTTTGTTTTGCCAGTGTCGCGTCTATAACGATTTCGAATCCGACAGCGGTGTATCTTCGAGCGAACCGTCGCCTGTATAGGCGGAAAGGTTCATTAATCCGTTGCTTTGCGCGTACTGGAATAATTCCGAGTCTCGTTCGATGCCGAGTTTGCGCATTGCCGTGTTCTTCTGCGTGCTGATGGTCTTGATACTACGCCGCAGTTGCCCCGCGATTTCCGTGATGGTCATGCCGGACACGAAAAGGCGCACCACTTCGAGTTCGCGCTTCGACAGAATGACGCCGCGCTGCTGCCCGGACGCGCCGATGCCCATGCTGTCGAGCGCCGCTTTCACCGACGGCCCGAGGTACTCCTGCCCGCGCATCACATGCTGGATGACCCAGCCGATGTGGTTCATGTCGTCGGCCTTGTTGATGATCGACACGACGCCGACTTCGCGCAAACGTTTGAGCAAAGCCGGATTTTCGAGCATGGTCAGCACGACGAGCCGCACTTTCGGAAACTGGCGGCCGATGTAGCCGAGCAGCGGCATGCCGTCGCCGTATGAACCGCCGGGCATGGCGAGATCCGTCACCAGCACGTCGCACGGCGTTTTCTGCAAAAGCTGGACGAGTTCAGTGGATTGACGCGCCTGGCCAACGACATCGACTTCCGGAAACTTGCTGAGCGCCTGCGCGGCACCGAACAAAATCACAGGATGGTCGTCTGCAATGATGACCTGAATTCGCTGGCTCATTTATTCTTCTCCCAAATCCGGTCGACTGACTGCCACGCGAATCAAGTTCAAATGGTTCATATGTTGATCTACGAGTTTGAGTCTTCACCATCAGCCGCGCGCACAAAGAAAGACGACTGATTTCGCGCCATAGGTTTGGCCCCAAGGATCAAGCTTTTAATGCTTTGTTGCAATGTTAAACTGCAACCTCCTACGAAGCGCATCACTGAGACAAAAAACATCGTTGCAGCCGGCGAAACGCTGCTTATGAGTTCCAGTCGCTGCCAGGAGTCAGCCATGCGCGTCGCAAGTCGGATCGTGCGTTCCGGTCACGCTGTCACTGCATTCACGCTCGGGGTCGCGAGTGCGGCGGCGCTTCTGTGTCACGCGCGCGGCGCAGTCGCGCAAGACGTGTTTTCCGTGACGAGCCCGGAACTGGCGCTGGGCAAGACCATCCGGCACGAACTGCTTTTCGACGATTCGGATTGCAAGGGCGGCAACCGCTCGCCGCAGCTTTCGTGGCGCGGCGCGCCCGGTCAGACGCGCAGTTTCGCCGTGACGATTTTCGATCCTGACGCGCCGGGACGCGGCTGGTGGCACTGGGCCGTCGCCGGCATTCCGCCGACCGTGACGCACTTGCCGGCGAATGCGAGCGCCTCGGGCGCGCTGGGCAAGATCGGCGCGGTCGAAGCGCGCAACGACTGGGACACGGACGGCTACGGCGGCCCCTGCCCGCCGCCCGGCAAGCCGCACCGCTACGTCGTGACCGTGTACGCGCTGAACCGCGACGACTTGCGCCTGCGTCAGGGCACGCCCGCGCTCATGTTCGATCACGAAATCCGCGCGACCGCCATCGCGAGCGCGCAACTGACCTTTTCCGTCGGACGATAGCGCCCGCGCGATTGTTTCGCCGCGTGCGTGTGAGCGTGCGGTAGCCCCGGTAGTACGGAAATTGGCTGCGCTAGACTGACTGCGTCCGTGCGTCCACCCGCCAAGCATCGCCGCGAACCGCGCATCCGGACACGACCGCCGCTCACCATGCAACACGCGCGTCGCTCGCGCGCGCCGCCACGCGCGGCAAGAGGGAATCATGCCGAACATCGTCATCGTCTATCACAGCGGCTACGGTCACACGAAGAAGGTCGCGGAAGCCGTGCTCGCCGGTGCCACCGACGCCGGCGCGAACGGCAGGCTCATGCCCGTCGGCGAGATGGACGACGCCGCGTGGGCCGAGCTAGAAGCCGCCGACGCCATCGTCTTCGGCGCGCCGACCTACATGGGCGGACCGTCCGCCGACTTCAAGAAATTCGCCGACGCCAGTTCCAAACCCTGGTTCGAGCAGAAGTGGAAAGACAAAATCGCGGCGGGCTTCACCAACTCCGCGCACATGAACGGCGATAAGTTCCTGACCATTTCCTACTTCGTCACGCTGGCGATGCAGCACGGCATGATCTGGGTAGGCGCGGGCCTGATGCCGTCGAACACGAAAGCCGCCACGCGCAACGACCTGAACTTCGTCGGCGGCTTCACGGGGCTGCTTACGCAAGCGCCCGCGGATGCGTCGCCGGAAGAAGCGCCGCCGCCCGGCGATATCGAGACGGCGAAGACCTTCGGCGCGCGCATCGCCGCCGTCGCCGCGCGGTGGGCGGACCGTGCGGGCGCAGCGGACGCGGCGCCGGTCACGCCGTGACGCGTCAGCGGCCGCCGCTACGCGCGGTCGGCGGCCAGTCTCCTGATTCCGCGGACGCGCCCGTCCGGATCGACGATGCGTACGCTTCGGGTGCCGCCGACCGCTTAGAAACGGGCCGGGCCGGGCCGGGCCGGGCTAAAACGCACGCTGCGCTGCCCGGCTTGTCTCCTCGAGTCTAAGAGCGTGCGCCCGCTTCGATGAACCCCGCTATTCCGCTAGCGACTTTGCCTTCGAATTCCGCGCAGGAATCGACATCAACCGGTCGCGAAATCGACTTAAAATGGCAGTTTTGCGGCGGCGCACGCGCGGCGGCCACGAACCAGCGAGATCGAGATGACCACGAAAGTATTTGTCGACGGACAGGAAGGCACCACCGGCCTGAAGATTTTCGAATATCTGTCGCAGCGCCGTGACATCGAAGTGCTGCGCATCGACGAGGCGAAGCGCAAGGATGTCGAGGAGCGTCGCCGCCTGATCAACGCGTCGGACGTGACGTTTCTGTGCCTGCCGGATGTCGCCTCGCGCGAGTCGGTTTCGCTGGTCGAGCCGGGCAACGACCGGACCTGCGTGATCGACGCGAGCACCGCCTTTCGCACGCACGACGACTGGGCGTACGGGCTGCCCGAGCTTTCGCGCGCGCAGCGTGAACGGCTGCGCACGGCGAAGCGCATCGCGGTGCCGGGCTGCCACGCATCGGCGTTCGTGCTGTCCATGCAGCCGCTCGTCGCGGGCGGGCTCGTGCCGGCCGATTTCCACGCGCACGCCTATTCGATCACCGGCTACAGCGGCGGCGGCAAGAAGATGATCGCGGAATATGAAGCGGGCGGCGACGCGCGCCTCAATAGCCCGCGCGCCTACGCGCTCGGCTTGACGCACAAGCATCTGCCGGAAATGTCCGTGCGCACCGGTCTGTCGCGCGCGCCGATTTTCACGCCGATCGTCGGACCGTTCCTGAAGGGTCTCGCGGTCACGACCTACTTCTCGCCCGACCAGCTCGCGCGCGCCGCCAAGCCGCAGGACGTGCGCGACCTGCTCGCCGAATACTATGCGGGCGAGCCGTTCGTGCGCGTGATGCCGTTCGACGCGGACAGCAATCTGGACAACGGCTTCTTCGACGCCCAAGCCTGCAACGACACGAATCGCGTCGACGTCTTCGTGTTCGGCAACGACGAGCGGTTTGTCACCGTGACGCGGCTGGACAATCTGGGCAAAGGCGCGTCGGGCGCGGCGATTCAGTGCATGAACCTCGCCATCGGCGCCGACGAAGCGACGGGGCTGGCGCGCTGAGTGCGCTGATTCAGACACCGTGTCGAGGACGAGCCGGCCTGCGGGCCGGCTTTTTCATGCGCCGCAACATGAAACCGACGGACGAAAAAAAGCCCGCCTAGGTCGGCGGGCTGAATCCATATCAGTGGAGACATGGAGGAGACAGGGACCACTGTAGCAAGAAATTTGATGCATTGCAACAAGCGCTTAGGGCTGTGTCATCGACAGGATGAATTGCAGTTGATCCGCCGAGATAGGCTTGACGAGGTGGATGTCGAAGCCCGCCTCCAGCGTCATATCGCGATGCTGCGGCTGCCCCCATCCGGTTAGCGCGACGAGCAGCATCGCGGCTCCGTTCGGCGATTCGCGCAGCGCCCGCGCGGCGGCGAGGCCGTCGACGAGCGGCATGCCGAGATCGAGAATCACCACTTCGGGTGCGAACTGCGCCGCCACTTCCACGGCCTGCGCGCCGTTGGCGGCGAGCGCCACTTCGTGACCCATGCCGTTGAGCAGATGCGCGAGGCCGGCGAGCGCGTCGTCGTCGTCATCGGCTATCAGGATGCGCTTGGTCATGATGGCCTCACCGGTTGGCGGAGATTTCGAGCTTCAGCTTGTTGGAACCGGCGGATGCCGCCGTGATTTCCGTGCGCGCGCCGCGTGCGCCGAGATAGAAATGCTGCCGCGCGGGCGAGTTTTGATCGTGCGTCGCGTCCGGCAGACATGAGGCGATGTCCGCGGCCACGCCTTGCAGCGCATCGGCGCTGGAGCCGCCGTGGGGCGTCCAGGTGCAGCGATAGTTCGCCTGCGAGGCGGCGCACTGCGCGTCGTCGCCGTAAGGCAACGCGAGCGGCCGGCCGTCGCTTGCCGTGAGCGAGGAGAATGTCGGCGATGCCGCGACGATGTGCTTGAGCGCATCGCAGGGGCTGGGCGTATCGTCGGCGCGGGCGGCGGTCGTGGTCGTCAGCACACCGCAATAAAGTGCGGCGAGCGCGACGCCTGAAATCTTCGCTTGCATCCGTGTCTCCTGTCGGCCGCACTTAGGGCTTTAGCCCTTAGTGCGGCCCCATGCATTCGCGGTCGGCCGCGCTTAGGGCTTTAGCCCTTAGTGCGGCCCCATGCATCGCGGTCGGCTGCACTTAGGGCTTTGGCCTTTAATGCGCTCCCATGCATCGCGGTCGGCTGCACTTAGGGCTTTGGTCCTAGTGCGGTCCCATGCATCGCGGTCGGCCGCACTTAGGGCTTTGGCCTCAGTGCGGCTACATGCATCGCGGTCGGCTGCGCTTAGGGCTTTGGCCTTTAATGCGGTCCCATGCATCGCGGTCGGCCGCACTTAGGGCTTTGGCCTCAGTGCGGCTACATGCATCGCGGTCGGCTGCGCTTAGGGCCTTAGCTCTTAGTGCTGCTTCATGCATCGCCGTCTGACGCTTTGGGGGTTCGGCCTTTTTTACAGCTCCGTGCATCCCGGTCGGGCGGCAATTAGGGTTTCGCTCTTCGTGCTGCTTAATGCGTCGCGGTCGGCCGCAGTCAGGGTTGTAGTCCGTGGTGCGGCTTCATGCATCGCGGTCGGCCGTACTTAGGCTTTAGCCTTTCGTGCAGCGCCATGCATCGCGTTCCGCCGTTTTCCGCAACTCAACTCCGTCCCAAGCCAACGCCTCACAGTCCGCGCCTACGCACGCGCAGCCAGCCCAAGCATCGCGGCTCCCGCAAACCTCGTGCGCCGCGGCTAAACCGTTGAGCGCAGGCACGGCGTGCGTTGGAAAAGCATCAGGCGCCTTCAGCGTCTCGGCATTCTCACCGCGCGGTGTGCCGCCCGCTGCAGCGCGAACCCTTATCGAAGTCCGCCTAAACTGCTCCGCCAAACACGAGCCTGCGAACGGTTTCGCCGCAAACATAAGACCGATGACTGAGGCCACTATCCATCGCTCGCTTGCCCGCGTATGTTCGGCATCGAATCAAACTCAACACAAATCGAGCAAACCGTGCGCCCGTTCGCTCGACGCTTCGAGCGCTAGCGCACATAACATCGGCGGTGAAAGCTCAATGCCGGAGCAGCGCCATCATCGCGCCGAAGCCGACGAACAGGCCGCCCGTCAGCCGATTGAACGCCTGCGCTACCGCCGCGCTTTTCAGCTTCTCGCCGATGCGCGCGCCGAGGCCCGCATAGACCGTGAACCAGCTCACCTCGATCACCGCGAGCGTCGCGACGAGTACGGCGAACTGCGGCAGCACGGGCCGCGCCGCGTCGATGAATTGCGGCAGCAGCGCCGCCGCGAAGAGGATCGACTTAGGATTGCTACCCGCAACCAGAAAGCCGTTGCGATAAAGCGCCGATGGCCCCGTAGACCGAGCACGCGCGCCGCCGCTTTCGTCGCGCACTTCGACCGCGCTCGCCTTCGAGCGCCAGCTCTTCACGCCGAGCCAGACAAGGTACGCCGCGCCCGTGAGGCGCAGCGCATCGAAGAAACGCGGCCACGCTTCGAGAAACACGCCCAGCCCCGCCGCCGATACCGACAGCATCAAAACGAGCGCGCTGAGACTGCCGGCCATCGTCGCGACGGAGCGGCGCAGGCCGAAACGCGCGCCGTGTGTCATCACGAGCAGCATGTTGGGCCCCGGAATCGCGGATATGACAAACACCGTGGCGACGAACATCCACCAGACATGCAGACTCATTGCGGCCTACCTAAGAAGAATGGGACTGCGATTATGCCGCGTCTTCTCGTCTCGAAATCACTGCCCGGCGCGCCGCGCCGCCACTTGCCCCAAGACGGCAAAGTCTTTCTCGCCGTCGCCGTGAGCGAGGGCGTCGACGAGGTTGTCTCGCACCACGCTCGCCACGGGCAACGGCACGTTCACGGCTTCGCCGGCTGCAATCGCGAGGCGCACGTCCTTCAGCCCGAGACGCGCCTTGAAGAGCGCGGGTTCATAGCGGCGCTCCGCAATCATCTTCCCGTAGCCCTGATACACCGGCCCCGGAAACAGCGAGTTCGTGATGACATCGAGAAAAGTCTGCGCCTCGATGCCGTGACCCGTGACGAGCGCCGCCGCTTCGCCGACGGTTTCGATCGCCGAGCCGAGCATGAAATTCGCCGCGAGCTTCAGCACGTTCGCGTGCTCCGGCTGCTGGCCGACGCGCCACGTCTTCTGGCCCATTGCGTCCAGCACCGGCTGCACGCGTTCGATGTCCGCGTCCGCGCCCGCGGCGAGAATGTTGAGCTTGCCCGCCGCGGCGACATCCGGCCGGCCGAGCACCGGCGCCGCCACATAGCCGACGCCGTGCTGCGCGTGCAACTGCGTGAGTTCGACGGCGAGCGCAGTCGAGATCGTCGCCATGTTCACGTGCACGAGGCCCTTCGACGCATGCTTGAGCAAGCCGCCTTCCACGAGAACCGAACGCAGCGCGTTGTCGTCGGCGAGCATGGAGAACACGGCATCGCCGGAAAACGCCTGCTCGGGGGTATCGACCACCGACGCGCCCTGGTCCGCCAATGCCCGGGTTTTCTCGCGCGAGCGGTTCCATACGCGCACCGAGTGGCCTGCCTTGAGCGCGTTGCTCGCCATCGCGCCGCCCATCTCGCCCAATCCGATGAATCCGATATCCATTGCCTGTGCTCCTTTCACTGAGTTCCCGTCGCGCCCACGGCGCGCGGCCGTGCGCCAGTAGAGCACATCGCCCGGCAGCACGCAGCGGCGCGCAATGCCATACTTGCTCGCATGGTCAACGCGCGCTTTCATTTTCACGATGAACTGAACGACTTCCTCGCCCGGCCGCAGCGAGGGCGAACGTTCGAGTGCGCGTGCCCGCCGACATCGTCGACGAAGCACATGATCGAAGCGCTCGGCGTGCCGCACACCGAAGTCGGCCTGATCGTGCGTAACGGCGTGCCCGCTGGCTTCGACGCGCAGATCCAGCCCGGTGATTGCATCGAGGTTTATCCGGCGGGCCACGCGCCGCCCGATGTCGCGGATGGTGGCTCGTTGCTGCGCCCGCCTTTGCAGCCGGCGAATTTGCGCTTCATCGCCGACGCGCATCTTGGCGGGCTCGCGCAACTGCTGCGGCTCGCGGGCTTCGACACGCGCTACGACAACAACTTCCCGGACGATGAAATCGAGCGCCTCGCGCACGAAGAATCGCGCGTCGTGCTCACGCGCGACCGCGAGTTGCTCAAGCGCCGCACCGTGCTGCACGGCTGCTACGTGCGCGCGCTGCAACCCGACGAGCAATGGCGCGAGGTCGCGGACCGGCTGAATCTCGCCGCCCATGTGCGCGCGTTTCGCCTGTGCCTAATGTGCAACGCGCCGCTGCGCGCCGCCGCGCCCGACGAGATCGCCGGCCGCGTGCCCGACGGCGTGCGGGAACGTCACACGCGCTTCGTCACCTGCGATGTCTACCGGCGCGTCTTCTGGGAAGGCTCGCACTGGCGGCGCATGCGCGCGCGCATCGACGCGATGGCGGAAACCGGTCCGGCTTGAAGCGAGCACGGGCAAGCGCGGCAGCCGGGCCAGTACAATACGGCTCCATCGACACTGCGGCTCCGGAGCATCACGTGAACAAATTTCAGCTGGAACAGAACAAGGCGTTCAAACTCGCCAACGATCTCAAGCAAGGCGGGCGCGCACGCGTGGGCGCGGCCGACGCGCCGAAAGCCGACCGACGCGAGCAGCGCAAGCTCGATCAGGCGAAAGGGCTCGTTCCCTTCGCGTGCAAGCTCGACGAAAAGCTCGTGAAGCAACTGAAGGAACGCGCCGAAACGCACGAAGGCGGCATGACCGAAGCGCTCGCCGAACTGCTGGTCGCAGCGGGCCTTTCGCGCTGAGCGTCGCTCAGACGCTCCCTTCTTTCTCGATCACGAGAATGCGCGCCGCGCCGACCGGCTCGGCGTAATGCTCGTCGCCGGCCTGGGCGTGGAAGATATCGCCCGCTTTCAGCGTCAGCGTGCGCTCGCCTTCTGCGTCGCGCACGTGCATCCGCACCACGCCGTCCATCACGGCGAACACTTCTTCGCCGTCATTCACGTGCCATTTATACGGCGCATCCGTCCAGTGCAGACGGCACGACGTGCCGTTCATCACGCAGATATCGAGCGCGCCCCACGCGCGCTCGGCCGTGAACTTGCCGCTTTCGATCACTTTCATGCGATGCCGCCTAGCGAGTGAATTCGCGCGCTTCGTCGACGTCGGCGTGGCGCGTCGCGGGGATCGCCGCCACCGCGATCAGCGAGAGCACGACGCCGCCCATCACATAGAACGTCGGCGCGAGTTGCGATCCGGTGACGCGAATGAGCCACGTCACGATGAATTGCCCGAAGCCGCCGAAGATCATCACCGCGATGTTGTATGCGAGTGAAAGGCCGGTCGAGCGCAGGTGCGCGGGAAACAGCTCCGAGAGCAGCGCGCCGAACGGCCCGTAGTAGCCCGACAGCACGATCGAGAGCGCAGCCTGCACGATCACGAGGCGCATCACGCTCGGCTCCGCCGCGAGCCACGCGAAGAGCGGATAGATAATCACGAGCGTGATCCCGAGCGACCACAGCGTGAGCGCCTTGCGTCCGATGCGGTCGGACCACGCGCCCGCCACCGGCGAGAGCACCGTCAACAGCAGATTGCCGACGATCAGCGCCGTGAACGACTGGCCGTACGGCAGCTTGAGTTGCTTGACCGCGAAGGTCGGCAGATACGCGATCAGTACATAGACCGTCACCGTCAGCGCGATCACCGCGCCGAGACCGCACAGCACTTCACGGCCATGCGTGCGGAAGACCTCGCCGAGCGTCGCGCGGCGCGCGGTCTTCTTCACGTGCATGAAGGCTTCCGTGTCCGACATGTTGCGGCGGATATACAAGCCGATCGGCCCGATCACGAGCCCGATGATGAACGGCACACGCCAGCCCCACGACTCCAGCGCTTGCGGCGACAGCCCGCGCGAGATCGCCGCGCCCACGACCGCGCCGAGCAAGAGCGCCGCCGCCTGACTCGCCATCTGGAAGCTGCCGTAGAAACCGCGCTTGGAGAACGGCGCGGCCTCGATCAGAAGCGCGGTGGAACTGCCGAACTCGCCGCCCGCCGAGAAGCCCTGCAACAGCCGCGCGACGACGATCACAATGGGCGCGCCGATGCCGATGGCCGAGTACGGCGGCGCAATCGCGAGCAGCAGAATGCCGAGCGTCATCAGCGCGATGACGAGCGTGAGCGCCGGTTTGCGCCCGGCGCGGTCGGCGTACAGCCCGAGCACGATGCCGCCCACGGGCCGCATCACGAAGGCCACGCCGAAACTGGCCGTGGTGAGAAGAATCGACGAATAATCGCTCTCGCTCGGGAAGAAGAGCCGCGCGATCACCACCGTCATGAAGCCGAATACGACGAAGTCGTACCATTCCAACGCGTTGCCGATCACCGCCGCGCTCACCGCGCGGGCATTCAATGGTCTGTCTGCCATGCAAATCCCTGTAGATTGATCGATCGGCGCCGGGCTTGCGCGGCCGGGATATTTTTTCCTTGGCGAGTGTAAAGACCGCGCGTGGCCTTATCAAGCGACAAGCAACGAAGAAAAGCGCGCCGGGCTTCGCAGCCGGGCGCGCTTCGTCGAGGTCGTCGGTTCTAGGTCAGGCCTTCTTCGCGTAGGCGCTGCACCAGCCCTTCGCGGCGACCTGCTTGCCGCCGAACATCGGGCACGGCGCGAACGGATCGGACGCCTTGCCTTGATAGAACTGGCAGTTGCCGCATTCCTGCCCCGCTGCGTACTTCGGGAACTTGGCCTTGTCGACCTTGCTCGCGTCCATCTTGTAGCCGAGCGCCTGCGCGGTGGGATCGCTTTCCTCGACCTTCGGCGCATCGGCGAAAGCGACGCGCGAGCCGAGCGCGAGCGTCGACGCAACGCCTACGCTCGTCATCAAAAATGTGCGACGGGATGTCTTCATGGTGACTCGCTCCATGTTGTATTGGGGGAAAGCGCCGTTCTGACGACGGCGATGCCCGAGCATAACAACACTGCAGCGTTTCGATGGCGACAAATGTCGGAGATAAGCGCTAAGGAACGCTCAGCGCAACATGTCGGCGACCCGTTCGCCGATGGCGAGCGACGCCGTCAGCCCCGGCGATTCCATGCCGAACAGGTTCACCAGCCCCGGCACGCCATGCGCCGATTTGCCCTGAATCATGAAATCCGCCGCCGCCTGGCCGGGACCGGAGAGCTTCGGCCGAATGCCGGCGTACGCCGGTTGCAGCGCGCCGTCGGGCAAGCCGGGCCAATACGCGCGAATGGCCGCGTAGAAGGAATCGGCGCGGCGCGGATCGACGTCGTAGTTGATCGACGGCACCCATTCCACGTCGGGGCCGAACTTCGCCTGCCCGCCCATATCGATCGTCAGATGCACGCCGAGTCCCGCTTCGTTGGGCATCGGATAGATGAGGCGCTCGAACGGCGCGCGTCCGCTCACGCTGAAGTAGTTGCCCTTCGCGAAGTAGAGCGGCGGCACGTGACGGTCGTCGAGGCCGCGAATGCGCCGCGCGATGTCGTTTGCATGCAAGCCAGCGCTGTTGATGAGGTACGACGCCCGGAAGCGCGCTGGCGCCTGCCCGCCCGTTTCCACGATGAAGCAGCCTTCGCGCGCCTCGATGCTCGCAACCGGCGTATGAAACACCACGCCTGCGCCGTGATTCTCCGCGTCGCCTTGCAGCGCGAGCATGTATTGATGGCTATCGACAATGCCCGTGCGCGGCGAATACACCGCTTCGACGCATTGCAGTTGCGGCTCCATGTCCCGCGCTGCTGCGCCGCTGATTCGCACGAGCCCTTCCACGCGATTCTCGACGCCCTTCTGCTCGATCGCCGCGAGCTGCGGAATCTGATTGCGCGCCGTGGCGACGAGCAGCTTGCCGCACTGCCGGTGCGGCACGCCGTGCGCCTCGCAGAACGCGTACAGCATTTCGCGGCCGCGCACGCACAGTTCCGCCTTGAGCGAGCCGCGCGGATAGTAGATGCCCGCGTGTATCACCTCGCTGTTGCGTGAACTCGTGCCGATGCCGATGGCTTCGCCCGCTTCCAGCACCATCACTTCGCGCCCGCGCAACGCGAGCGCCCGCGCGATGGCGAGCCCGACGACGCCCGCCCCGATTACCACGCATTCGATCCGATCCATGTCCTTTCCCGCGCCTTCTCGATGCGACCTATTCTACGTGCGGGATTATTGCGCGTCGCACAATAACGCACGCAGCGAGCAGCGTTTTCCGGTGTAATTCGGAAAAAGGCAAGAATCTGGCCGCCAGATGCTGAAAATAGCGCGGTTCGACGGCGTTTCGCGCGAATCGCGAAACCGCGGCTGACTAGAAGCCCATGAATTTGCGGCGCGACTGCCGGTCCAGTTCGATGTCGCGCGCCTCGACGTGGTGTCTGCCGTCGATGCGTGCGTTGCCGAACGCGTTCAGCATCGCGCGCCGCATGCCGCGCGGCGACGCCTGCGTGAGCGCATCGAGCGGCGCGTCGCCGAGCGTCTCGGGAAAGCGGCTGCCCCACGCGTGCGCCTCGCGAATCTCCGCGTAGATGGCCTGCGCAATGCGCCGTGCGCCGTCGCGGTCGGGCGCCGGAATCTCGTACACGTTCATGCGGTTGAGAAGCGGCTCGGGAATCGCGCGCGCGTCGTTGGCCGTGGCGATCCACACGACATTGCCCGCGTTGATCGGCACCTCGGCGAATTCGTCGATGAAGCTCTGCGCCGTATCGTGTTCCAGCAAGGCGTAGAGCGCGCCGAGCGGATCGTATTGCGCGTCGCCGGTGGCCTTGTCGATTTCATCGACGGTCATCACGGGGTTCGCGTAGCTGCCGTTCACGAGCGCGTCGAAGACCTTGCCTGGCTTCGCATTGCGCCATTGCGACGACGCGCCCGACAGAATCCAGCCGGCCGTGAGCGAGCTCATCGCGACATAGTGGCAGGACGTGCCGAGCAGCCGCGCGAGCTGCTTGGCGAAGTGCGTCTTGCCGATGCCCGGTTCGCCAAGCAGCAGCATCGGCATGAGTTCGAGGCGGTCTTCGGTTTCGAGACACAGCGCGATCTGCTTGCGGATATCGTCGAGCGGTTCCTCGAAATTCGGCAGCGATGCCGCGAGATCGTCGATGGAAGGCATGCGGTTGGGCTTCACGCAGAAGCGCAGGTTGCCCACCTTCAGCATCTTTTCGTAGGTCGCGCGCAAGGCTTCGCTCGCGCCCTCGGAGAGATCGTTCAGCGCGGTCTCGACGTCGTCGAGACTGTAGACCTTGCTGAACGACGCCACTGCCAGTTCTTGTTTGACCACGGCCGTCGTCATGTCGCACCCCGTCTTTTTTCGCTTCGACGAGTTCAGTGTATCGATGAAAGAATCACGCGCAAGCGAGCAGTCGCGGGCGTCTGCTGCCAATTTTGAGAAAGCGGAGCGCGCACGGCGCACGCGAGTATCATCGTCGCGATGCCGCGGCGGGCGGGTTCGGAACGTGCTCATCAAGCCGCGAGGTTGGAATCGACGGGACGCGGCCTCACATGATCCGTTGATGCGCTGAACCGCGCCCCGTCCGTCTTGTCAGAACGAAGTCGCCGGGCAACACGCGTTCGGCGGCCGCCGCGCCATGTGAGTTGCGCGCGTCGGCTGCCATCCGATTAGCCCGAGCGCCGGAGAAGCTTTCAATGACTAAAACGAATCGCATCGCATTTCCGCGTCTCATCCGATCCGCGCTCATATCCTGCGCGTGCCTCGCCGCAAGCCATGGCGCTTTTGCGCAAAGCACGCCGCAACCGGTCAATTGGGAATTGCAAGTGGTGCGCGACGGCCAGCAGATCGACTCTTTCTCTGCCACCACGAACGTCGGCCAGGCGAAAACCGATACGCATCACAACATCGTGCAGAACCGCGTCGGTTGCGCGGACAAGCCGGCCGGCGACATCGACCTGCAACGCACGCTCACCGTTTCGCCGACGCACGCGAGCGCCGACGACATCACGCTCGCCATCGAGGCGCAGGAGACGCTTGAGAGCGACGCCTCGCAGACGTCGGCCTCGGGCTGCAAGGTGCCGCCGACGCCGCGTCAGGTGGCCGCGTCGCATCCCGGCCTCGTGTTGAAACCGGGCGAATGGGCGCAGTGGCAGATCATCGACAGCAATCCGTCGCTGCTGTACCGGGTGCGCGCGAGCCTGGCTTCGTCCGCGCCGGCGCAGTAAGCCAGCGCACCACGCACACAAAAACGAACGCATGCGAAATCCCGAACATCTTCCGCCAGCACCGTCCGCGAATGCGGTCACGCCGGATTTCACGGCGGTGAGCTGGAATCTGCATAAGGGCCGCTCGCCGCTCGGCCTGCGCGCATGGAACGCCATGCAGCGCTGGGTGCAGACCACCAACGCGGACGTCTATTTTCTTCAGGAAGCCATGGCGCGGCGGCTGCCGCAGCCGGTGCTCGCAAGCGGCTTCGGCAAGCCACTTTCCGCGCCGCTCGACGATGTCTGGCATTGCCAGGCTACCGAAATCGCCACCGCGCTCGAATTGCAGATCGCGCTCGGGCCGAACGTCTTCAAGCCGTCGTGGCGGCACGGCAATGCGATTCTTTCGCCGCATCCGCTGGATCTATCCGGACGCTGGGATATCTCGGCGCATCGGTTCGAAAAGCGCGGGCTCCTCGTCGCGCGCGCGACCTTCGCGGGACACGCGATCACGCTCTTGTGCGCGCACCTCGCGCTGACGCGCGCCGCCCGGCTGCGTCAAATGAACTGGATTGCGCACTGGATCGCGAAGGAAGCGCCCGAAGGCCCGCTCGTGCTGGCGGGCGACTTCAACGACTGGCGCAACGATTCCGTGCCGCTCTTCGGCGAACTCGGCATGAACGAAGTGGCGACGATGCTCGGTGAATCGGGGCGCACGTTTCCGGCGTTTTCGCCGGCGCTCGCGCTCGACAAGATGTTCGTGCGCGGTCTGAAGCCGGTGCAGTGGATCGTGCCGACGCAGGATACCGCGTGGCTCTCCGATCACTTGCCTTATATGGCGAAGCTGCGCATAGCGGATTGAACGCGCTCAGGGGCGCAACTCAGGGACGCGTAAGCAGCGCCTCGAGATCGTTGATCGAAACCGGCTTGGTCAGATGATGATCGAAGCCGGCGTCGAGCGCGGTCTGCCGGTCCTCCGCGCTGCCGTAGCCGGTGAGCGCGAGCAGAAGCGCGTCGCGGGTCGCATCGCGTTTGCGCATCTCGCGCGCGACGTCGAGCCCGTTCATGCCCGGCAAGCCGATATCCAGCACCACGACGTCCGGCCGGAAGTCGTCGATGGAGTCGAGCGCGCACACGCCGTCGGACTCGGTGCGCACTTCGTGGCCGAGCGCCTCGAGCAGCATCGACAGGGCGAAGGCCGCATCGGCGCTGTCATCGACGAGGAGGATACGGCGGCCCAGCGCGCCGTGATTCGTTTCGGCGTTGAAAGTCATGCGCAGTCTTCGCACTTTATTGAGATGATCGGCCGACTGTAGCACACGCCGCACGGTCGGACAGGAAGAGACCGCAATGCCGCCGCGCGACGGCTCTGCTATCTTGATTCTTTCGGCTGCACCCGCACTGCCATGTTCGATCTCTTCGATGACATTCCCAAGCCCGATATCGCGTGGTATCCGGACTGGATCGACGCGGACGCCGGCTCCGACCTGATGGCCGCGCTGATCGACGAAGTGCGCTGGCAGCAGGACACGATGAACACGCCGGGCGGCCGGGTGCCGCTGCCGCGCCTCACCGCGTGGCAAGGCGAGCCTGACGCGGTGTACGTCTATTCGGGCATCCGCAACGTGCCGCAGCCGTGGACGCCCGCCGTCGCGCAGTTACGCGACGCCGCGCAGGCCACGTGCGGCGCCCGCTTCAACAGCGTGCTCATCAACCGATACCGCGGCGGGCAAGACAGCATGGGCTGGCACGCCGACAAGGAACGCGAGCTCGGCCCGGAGCCGGTGATCGCTTCGGTCAGTCTGGGCGCGACGCGCACATTCGAATTCCGCCACGCGCGCACGCACGCCACGCACGCGCTTTCGCTGACGCACGGCAGCCTGCTTGTCATGCGCGGACGCACGCAGCAAGAATGGGTGCATCGCGTGCCGAAAGAGCCGGGCGCGCGCGGCGAGCGCATCAATCTCACGTTTCGCTGGGTGGACGCGTCGAAAGCCCGCAAGTAGCCGTCGAATCAAGGCCGCCGCGCGATGAAGTCGATCTCCACGAGCGCATCGCGCGCGAGCCCCGTCACGCCGATGCAGGTGCGCGCCGGCAACGGCTTCGGCAGGAAATACGATCGGTAGACGGCGTTCATCGCGTCGTAGTCGCGCTTGAATTCCGTCAGGAAGATGCGCGCGCTCACGACTTGATCGAGCGTCAGGCCGAGGCCGGTCAAGACGAGAATCAGGTTGTTCATCACGCGCCGCGTTTGTGCCGCGACGCCTTCGGGCAGCGGCGCGCTGTCGTCGTCGGGATCGGTCGGCATCTGGCCGGTGAGAAACACCCAGCCGTCGGCTTCGGCCGCGTGCGAGAACGGGCCGACTGGCGTCGGCGCGCCGTCGATCATCGAGAATTTCGGTGGATGGCTCATGGCGTGGTATCGAGTGCAGGGTCCGCTACGTTAGCGCGTCAAAATTGGCGCGGCTTACCCGAAGGATTGGCTCGAAGGATTGCCGACGCGCCGCAAAAAAAAACGCGGCGAAAACCCTTCGGCTCGCCGCGTCTTCCCGTAGCGTCTTGCATTACCAGCCGTGGCGATCGTGCCAACGCTCTTCGCGCCGCTCGCGCCGCCATTCGTGCTCGCGCCATTCGCGCCGCTCACGCCATTCGCGCTCGCGCCAGCGGTCGCCGCTATTGCCATAGCCGTAGCCGTATCCATAGGCAACGGGCACAGCCGGCTGCACGTACACCGGCTGCGCCGGCGCGTAGTAAGGCACCCCATAGGCCGGCACGCCGATTCCCACTGCGACATCGACATGCGCGGACGCCGATGCGGATGCAGCCAGCGCCGCCATGCCTGCGAGCCCGATAACCGTACCAAGAAGTTTCTTGTTCATTTCGCTTTCCTCCCTGCACCGAGTGCCGTGTGAGTCAGATGCAGTCTAGAGAGCGACGCCTGACACAGGTGCAACAGCGATGCCAGAAAGGTAACGCGACGTAACGGCATGGAGCGCTAGCGCACGCGCTTGCCGGTCTCATCGATGATCACTTCGCCGTCTTCCTTCGCGAAGGGTCCCTTCTGCGGCGACGGCAGCAGGTCGATCACCAGTTCCGACGGACGGCACAGCCGAGCGCCGAGCGGTGTATCGACGAACGGCCGGTTGATGAGAATGGGATGCGCGAGCATCGCGTCGATGAGTTGGTCGTCGCTCAGCAATGGATCGTCGAGTCCGAGTTCGGCGTACGGCGTGCCCTTTTCCCGCAACGCTTCGCGCACGCTGAGGCCTGAACGGGCGATCAGCGCGACGAGCGTCTCGCGGCTCGGCGGCGCCGTCAGATATTCGACGACGTTCGGCTCTATGCCCGCGTTGCGGATCAGCGCAAGCGTATTGCGCGAGGTGCCGCACTTCGGGTTGTGATAGATGGTGACGGTCATGGCGCGCTCCGTGTGACTGTGGATGCTCGCATTCTAGGGCCGCGCGGCGCGGTGCGTACACGGCGCATGTCGCGCGCGCCTGCGTCGTGTCATGTCGCCGACCGGATCGCGAGCGTATAAGCGAATCTGCTGTTCATTGCAGAAACGCGGCCTATAACTTGAATTGCGTGCGGCGCGCAGGTTGCTGAACGCGATGCAGCGACATGACACCGTGCCGCGAGTCATTGCGTCAGCGCCGGCACCGCGCGATACCGATGCGCGGCCCGCGCGCCAGCGCGTCACTATCAAGGAGCACAACATGAAATCACGTCTCGTCATGGCGGCCGTCGCCGCCTCGTTGCTTGCTGCGGCAGGCGTCGCCTCGGCGCAGCAGAGCTACTATCGGACCGCACAGGTGCCGGGCCAGGCCACGCCCGACACGTGGACGCAGTCCGCCGACACCCAGAGCCAGACCGGCGACATGTCCTACGGCGGCGTTTCCTCCACGCGCAGCGATATGGGCTCGGCCGCCATGCGCCGCGACCCGATCTCGAAGCCGTGCGTGCGCGGCCCGCAGTGCGACATCTTCTTTGGCAACTGATAAACACTTGCGTTCGCATCGCTGCATCGAGGGCGCGTCTTTCCGTCCGCGCGGACGCGCCCCTTTTCACTCTCCCTCCCAAGGCCACCTCATGCATCGCGACACGTTCCTCGCTCAGCTTTCCGCCGAAGGCTTTCACGAAGTCGTGACGGTCACGCGCGAACCGGACGTCTCGCTCGACCTTCACGCACATCCGTTCGAAGCGAAGGCGCTCATCGTCGAAGGCGAAATCACCTTGCGCGTCGGCGGCGAGGCGCGGCTGTATCGCGCGGGCGATGTCTTTCATCTTCAAGCCAACGTCGAGCATTCCGAACAATACGGGCCGCAAGGCGTGAGTTATCTCGTCGGTCGCAAATAGCGCCAAGCCGCGCGGCGCACGCTCGTGCCGCTTCGATGCCGGTTCGCCGAGGGTTCGCTACACTCGTGTCATCCAGCGATCTTGCATGAGACCGGAGAGGCCCGATGGCGGCGAAGAAGAAGACGGAGAACGCGGCACGCATTCGTGTCGGTATCGGCGGATGGGATTTCGAGCCGTGGCGCGGCACGTTCTATCCCGAAGGTCTCACGCATAAGCGCGAGCTCGAGTACGCGAGCCGCGCGCTCACGAGCATCGAGATCAACGGCACGTTCTACCGTTTGCAGAAGCCCGACACGTTCGCCAAGTGGCGCGACGAAACACCCGACGACTTCGTGTTCTCGCTGAAGGCGCCGCGCTATGCCACGAATCGCCGGGTGTTGGCCGAAGCGGGCGATTCCATCGAACGGTTCTTTGCGAGCGGCGTGCTCGAATTGCAGGACAAGCTCGGGGCGATCAACTGGCAGTTTGCGCCGACGAAGCACTTCGATCCCGAGGACTTCGAGCGCTTTCTGAAGCTGCTGCCCGCCACCGTCGAAGGCCGCGCGATTCGTCATGCCGTGGAAGTGCGGCACGAGAGTTTCGCCGATGCCGCGTTCGTCGCGCTGCTCAAGAAGTACGGTATCGCGGTGGTCGTGGCGGGCGATTCGACGTATCCGCAGATCGCGGATATCACCGCGCCGTTCGTCTATGCGCGCATCATGGGCACGACCGAAAAGCAGAAGCTCGGCTATTCGAAGGCGGCGCTCGATCGCTGGGCCGCGCGCGCGACGGAATGGGCGGCGGGCGGCGCGCCGGAGGATTTGCAGATGGTCGGCAAGGCGCCGTCGAAGGCGTCGGCGCGCGATGTTTATCTCTACGTCATCAGCGGACACAAGGCCGCTAATCCTGCCGCCGCGATGGCGCTATGTGATCGGCTCAAGCCTGAGCGCTAGCGAATTCATACTTACTGTTTGTCGACAGATTGCGAAGATGCATCTACTCTGATTGCGGCAGAGACATTGTACGAGCGCATCCATCAATTGACCTCAACAGGTGGAAGCAGCGTGTCGTAACCAAACACCGTCCGACCAAGGACGACCAATACGATTCCAAGCGTCGCGGCAACCGCGAAAATGATTCCAAAAATCCCGGATGGCGAGAAGTGTGCCGATAACGCTGTGACGAGCGCCGCGCTCAATGGGATGGAACACATATTCATTAGACCGATAAGACCGGTCGTGATTCCTAGGTGCTCTTTTGGAATGAGCTGACTGCGCACCGTACGAATGTATATGCTGAAAGCTCCATCGCAAGCCATCAATGCGCTGTATCCAACAAGGTAAACCACATACTCCTTGGACAACGCGAGCACTAGACCGGCGAAGATCATCGCACAGAACGACGTGATTCCGAGCACGGGTAAACCGAACTTTCGGGCAATTCGCGGCACGACTGCGCACGCACCGATCGATGCAACCGCCGCCGCCGTCTGGAGCATGCCGAAGCTGCTTTCCGGAAGCCCTAAGACCTTCACGACAACCGCGGCACTCACAACCAAGGCTGCACCGTAGACAAGATTGACCACCCATGTCAATGCAGAGAGATAGAACAGCACCTTGTTCTGCATCAGAACGCCGAAGGCTTGCCGGTTTGAATGTCGTAAGGCCCGCAAAGAGAAGGATTGCGTAGTCGGAAGGGATTGAGTTTCGAAGCCGAATAGAATTAGCGATGCACCGCCGAACATCGCCGCGCCGATAAGGAGAAGCGGATTCAATCCGTCCCAAACGGAAATGAGTGCAGCAAGCGCTGGTCCGGCCACTTGCGTAATCTGCTCGACTGCCTGGAGCATAGAATGCGCCTTGGGCAATTCCGAAGCATCGAGATTGCGTGGAAGCATAGCTTCCGAGCCGACGAACGAAAGAATATAGGCGATAGAAAGAATCGCCATCATGACCGAAAGAACGGCGAACTTGCTCACGCCGCTTGCAATCAGCGCAAGCGCCACCGCTAGGACGAACGCACGTCCGAATTCGATGCCGGAGAAGAGATGGCTCGGCTTCAATCGGTCAGCGACGAATCCGGCCAGCGGGAAGAAGATGATTCTTGGAACCCATTCAATCACGAATGCAAGCCCGGAATACTTGAGATCGCCCGTGCTCTTGAAAATCGTCAGCGGTACCGCGAACAAGAGAAACTGATCAGCGAGGGCACTCAAGAATCGTGCGGCGACGAAGCGCTTCAATCGGAGAGTGGCATGCGGCATGGCACCAGTGGTTTATCCGTAAGTGATTTCGGGGAAGATTCCGTTTTTCGAAAATCGCAGGTCTCGCGAGTGAGCGCGAGACCCTGATTCGCTTGTCCTACCCGCCGGGCTGCCTGACAGAGAAAATCTCTTGAGAAAGTCGCTGGGCGAATCGCAGGTGGTCAGAGAACCTCTGCTCTGGCTCCCTTCCCTTCCAGAAGAACTCGACCGACCCCTCGCGGGCTCGCCACGATAGCGGCTTCTCTGAAACATCCAGAGGCTTTGCGGTGATTTGCATGTTGACGACTATCTCCGGGAGTTCCTTTGGACTCTTCACGTGCGCGATCACGCCTTCTTGGGCTTTGAGGAACGAAATTGCGGCAAGCCCACGCGACGGCAGTTTTTCCGGCAGATTCACCGGTATTCCAAGGTATGAGGCCACGTGTAATTGATACGGATTGATTCCATAACTACGCTCAACCAGATCCATGATCGCATCGCCGCCTGTGCGCGCCCCAACTTCGATGATTCGCACCTCGCCGGCCTCGGTGATGCGCGCCTCGAAGTGCGCAATGCCGTAGCGAATACCAAGCGCCTCGCACGCGCGTTCCGCCACATCGCGAAGTTTCTCGTTGTCGCTATGGACGGACGGCACGGAGTGGCCGGTCTCGACAAAATAAGGCTCCGGCCCGAGATATTTGTCCGTCACCGCGATCACGCGATGCACGTCGCCCTGGTTGAATACTTCGACGCTCACCTCATTACGGGAAGAGATATATTCCTCGACCACGAAGACGTCTTCGGGCGTCATGTAGGCTCCGTTGAGCGCCTTGACATCTGCTACGCACTGCTCAAACGCAGATGCGAGTGCATCGAAGCTCGTCACCTTTATCACGCCGACACTTCCCGCGAGCTCGCGAGGCTTGATGACCACAGGCATACCGAACTCACGCGCCAGCTCCTTCAACTCGTCGAGCGTCCTGAACGCGCCGAAACGCGGCACCGGCAAGCCAGCTCCGGCCAGCACCTGTTTCATGAGGTACTTATCGCGGCATCTATTTACGGTTTCGGCTGAGTTGTAGTTGAGTCCGTAATGGCGCGAAACCTCAAGGGCACTACGCACCGTGAAATCGTTCATCGGAATGACAGCTGCCGGGCGAGCCCCGTGCTCTCTTTCGAACAGCAGCACTGCCGAAAGCACGCCTTCGGGATCGGACACATCGCCAGCAATGAATCCGTCAAAAAACTTGATGGTGTTGGAAGTGCGCGCCTTGGCCAAGGTAAAGACACGCAATCCGTTGCCTGCGCGCAGCGCTCCAGCTAGCACTCTTTCTCGGAGTGGGAACTCGCCGCCAAGAATCAAAATATAGGGTTCGTGTTGTTCACTCATTGATTTACTCCTCTCAAACTGCTTCGCCGTGGCCCAGATCACGCGAATACCAAGCTGTTTTCGGTGGCACGATCGCGTATATCCCACAGGTTGTTACGTATGTTTGCCCGCAGGAGCCACCGATCCGAACCGTCGTATGACGCCGAAAAAGCGCTTCGCGCGTGCACGCCTTTTCGGTTATTGATCAACAGCGCTTGTCCTGGCTTGAGTCCAATGCCGTTGCTTTCACCGATTCGCTGACAGGCGTCGAGCAGCTTTTTCAAGGCACGCTCCGCTTCTGCATCGAGGGGCTGAACTCCATTAGCGGCGATGAAGATTTCCGGGTGAGTATGCGGCCCCGATAGGACCGGGACGGGTGCCGACCAGACCTTTTCGCCGTCAGCCGCACCGCGGATCAACAACGTGTAGTTGCTGGGCGCCGCCATCCGAAAACGCGGTTGACGCAAGATCGCGTGCGCCTGCGCGTCCAGAAGGGTCGTCACGTCTCGTGCATCCGCATATAGCGTTCGCGCAGTGCCGGCCTTATCCGCGCGCAGACAAAGCAGCAATAGAAAGTCCGGATTATGCGAATTGAACACCATCGACTCGTCGAACATTGAGTCGTTATGGAAATTCAGGAAGATCTTCGAACTGCGATTGGATTGCGTGTACTCACCACCTGGCATCGGAACGACATGGTGAACAATCTGTCCAGACTTCTCCGACATATAACCGACCGGAACTCCGATCAGTTGGGCCAGTCCTAGCAAAGACTTTTCGGAGGTGTCCGCGAGCGTACTCCCGGGCTGTCCCCTGACCGGGGTGGCAGGCAGGGATTCGTCAATAGGAAGTCCGTCGATCAGCATGACACCGGGACTCGACGGATCGCGCGCAAATCGGAAAATGTCTTCTATCAGATCGTCGGATAATCCGGCAAATACCCGATATAGACTAGCGAGCGCTTTGGGATAGTTTTCGTGAGGTAATGCAATCGATGCATACGCAGAGGTAAGCGCCGCTTTTTGCGCTTCTGTCAGGCGATGTGTCTTCAAAGGCAATGCTCCAGGCAATAAGGGAAAATATGAAGTCAGGCGACGCCCGCAGGGGTGATTAGCTCGTGGTTCTGATGGCGGCAGAACCACATGATGTCGGCTTCAAGTTTGTGGAAAATGTCGTCGTCGTTCACATGGTCTAGCGCATTGCGATGACGCCGCTTCAAATGCGACGGAATAGGCAACTTTCCAAAATCGAACAAACGGATCGCGCCGTCGGGTGCGCGCATGGGTACGACTTGCGCAAGCGCGTGTCGACTAGCACTGAACGGTACATCCAGCCGACCGTTTTGAAAGGCGTCAACGATTGACGTAATCAAATCGTCTGCCTCGAGCACTGGCGAAAGCAGCGCAGTGACTTCATCGAGTATCCAAGCCAATTCTTCCTCGACAGAATCCCTGCAAGTATCGACCAAGTCAAGAATCCAACTATTCGCTGCCTTGCTCATCAGCACTCCGCTCACGTTAGCCTCGAGCGAAGGCACACCTGCCGACTCCTGATAAGTCTTGTTGATTGTCTTGATGGCGCCACCCGCCTTGGCAACCATCGCGCCTCGGAGAATGAGCGCATCGCAATCGTGCCTCTCGTGAGGGAACGCACCCATGAATTGATGAAACACCGGAAACACGTAGTCCACGCAGTCGGGCAATAACGTTGCGGCTAGGCGGGGGATTGCGCGCAACATCGCGATGTCCTGAACGATGTGACCGGTTTGGCACACAGCAATGGAGAGACAACGAACGCCCGCTGTGTGCGCCATGGTCGCCTCCAGGAAAGCCATGGCCAATTGAATGGACGGTGGCATCAAGACTGCCGTCAAGGTGCCGAAGAACTCCCGGTCCACTATCACGCCCTGGCGTGCGAGCTCACCGCACTTCGCATCTACATCGGCCCACCAATTGAGCGAATCGCGCAACGGCACGTCTTTGCAATACGGAATGTTGTACCCGATACCTCCGCCCTCGAACGCGCTGAAACCTGAGGCCACGGCGACCTCAAATAGCAACCGGGGATCCGGGGAGCCATGACGGACTTGCACGGGAGCAATGACGAGTTCGTTAAGCTCCCTGCCAAGGCGCCATCCATGTGCGACCAGCGGATAGCCGTTCAATTCTTGTGGCTCTTCACGGGCTAGACGAGCGGCGATTTCGAATCGCTTGAGCCGAGTGTGCGCATCGATGGTGATCGTCGCGATATCCGGCGCAGCAATAGCCTCGAGCCCCCCGATCAAACCACGCATACCTTCGTGACTTCCAACTCCACATCGGGGTTGAACCAACATGCGGTTATGGCGACGCGCTTCCAGCAGCCGGGCGTGAACAGTTTGCTTGGGCAGGCGGTGCAGGTAATCGATGACCTCATCCGCATCGGGCGTCTCAAGCTGCAAGTGCGTTGCGTATTGAAGATGTTGGTCAAACATGACGCTCGTGCTCCGTCTGCCCCCACACTGCAAGTCTTCTGTCGAACGGTACAGCTCGGCTGGAAGCCAACAAACTGTTGCCGGTCTCCTGCGAGCAGTGGCGCATGTGCTGTGCGAGAGTGCGACCAGCCAATGCGTGCGACGCGACTAATTCGTGCGAAACGCTTCCGTCAGCCATTGCGATGGTGAGAAGCCGAGCATCGTCCGGTTTCAGTGCCAGACCAAGGTCTTCAATAAGAAATCGCTGCGAGTCGAAGAACCCACATGTCACGACGAGTTTGCCGTCACCGTCGGCACCCTCCAGACTGAGATGCGGTACGTCAGCTTGCACAAGAGCGGCAGCGCCTCTTTTCCGCTCATCGTGTGCGCCAGCGAAGGCGCGAGAGCGTGTATCGGGAATGACCGCAGGTATGAACGGCGAGTGTGCATCGATGACTGTGCCAACGCCAAAGTCGCCATGATTCGCTCGGCAGACGATGCGAATGCCATGTTCATCGGCATATTCCACGCCTCGGTGATGCAGCACCTTGGCTCCGCAGAGTGACATCGTCTTCGCTTGTCGATAAGACAGTGTTGGCAATAGATGCGCATCTGCTACGAGATTGGGGTCGCAACTATAGACGCCGGGAACATCAGAGCAGATCTCAACTTCCTCGCAACCGAAAGCGGCGGCGAGTGCTATAGCCGACAAATCGGAACTGTTCTTTCCCATCCAGGTCGTCTCACCGGTCTCCTGAGCAGACGCCTGGCCTCCCGGAATTACGATGACGTCGTGCGTTTGGAACGAATCAGCCAGACGCCGGACATCGACCGAGAGCAGGCGAGCGCGCGTGTAGTTCAAATCTGTCCGTAATCCGATCTGACTGCCAAGCAAGACCGTTGCCCTGAGACCCGAAGCGTGCAGGGCAGCGGCGAAAAGAACGGCACCAATGCTATCCGCAAGGGGAAGCCCTGCGTCGATCAAGCGATCGGGCGTAGCTGCATTGAGGCCAAGCAGGGTGTCTCGATACTGCTCGGTCAGCCCGGTTGGCGCGCTCACCACGCATACGATCCTATGCGCGGGACCCCTATGAGCGAGTTCGCGATTAACCCACTGACAGACGGAACGCATGCGCCCTTCATCAGCGAACGACGAGCCGCCAAACTTCATAACGCGGAAAAGATGATTGTTCCTCATGCCGAGATCGATTCGGTGACTCAAACGCTGATGAGGCGGCTGGGATTACGGATGTCGAACCGCTGCTGACTAATCAGCGTTTCGGCGATTTGCACAGCGTTGAGCGCTGCGCCGATACGAATATTGTCGGAGACGACCCAAAACCAGAAGGCGTTCGGATTTTCCGGATCGCGACGAATCCGACCAACATGCACAAGATCAGACGAGCCGATCACGCGCGGTGAGGGGAAGTCAGCCGCGTCAACGCCGTCGTACACTTGAATCTCGGGAGCGTCACGCCAGAGTCTCTTCAAGTCCGCCAAATCAAGCGGCCCGCCGCATTCGACGTAGACCGCTGCGCTGTGGCAATTGCGCACAGGCACACGTACGCAGGTTGCGCTCAGATGGATTGCCGGCGCATCGAGGATCTTGCGTGTTTCCTGCACCATTTTGCGTTCCTCCAACGTGAACCCGTCCTCCTCCAGAACATCAATGGACGGAACTACGTTGAAACCCAGCGGAGCGACGAAGCGCCGGTGCACTGGTTGCCCCGGTGAGTCGTCCAGAACCTCCTTGATGGATTCGTCGAGTTCGTCAAGTCCCGTGAGTCCCGCACCTGAAGCAGCTTGATAGGTCGACGCGATGACCTTGAGCACAGGATTCACCTTGTGAACCGGATCCAGCAAACGCACAACCGGTATCGTGGAACAGTTCGGATTCGCGATGATGTTCGATTGCGGACGCGTCGCTAAGCGCCGGGCGTTGACTTGTGGCACCACGAGCGGCGTGTCGTCGTCCATGCGAAAGGCGTTGGTGTTGTCGATGACTAACGCGCCCTGCGCGGCCGCGCGCCGTGCATGGACTCGGCTTACAGCGGAGCCCGCCGAGAAGAAGGCGAGGTCGACCTTGCTGAAATCGAAGTGCTCTAGATCAGCGACACGTAGGCTCTCACCGCGGCAACGCACTTCTTGCCCGGCTGATCGGCTCGACGCCGCGACGCCTGCCAGCTCCGCATCGACATTGCGCTCCTCCATGAGGCGCAACAATTCCTTTCCTACGGCGCCTGTCGCGCCAGCGATAGCGATCCTGACGGGGGAATATCTCACACTCAATCTCCTTTCATATTTTTATTCGCCTACTATGCTTGCACCTTGATCTACCGCGACAGTTGCGCGGGCGTCCGATCAGATAGAACATGCATGACGTCTCTCGGATGGCGAAGCACCATGTCAACTCCAAGCGCATGCAAGTCATCGATAACTCGGTCATTCTTGATCGCACCAACGGACAAATTCCCGCCGACCATGACCGGCGCTGAGACGTTGTAGCGAGCGCGCCATTCAGGCAAGTCGGCTAGATCTGCCCTGGCATGGCCATTCAGACTGCCGATCAAAATGGCAACCAGGTCATCGACCTCGCTCGCCACTTTCATGAACTCCTCGGTCGGAGTACATGCACCGAGATTAATCACCTTGAATCGTTGACGACGGAGATACATCGCAATCAGATGATTGGCGACCACATGCGGATCGCTGGCGGCGACTCCAAGCACGATAGTTCCTCGGTTTGGCGACACGCTAGAACGGTCGTCAACAGGCTGGTCTGCTCTCTGGACTGTCGTCATGTTCGTCTCGTTGCTTTTTGCCTCAAGTTAGCCACACCGCCATCGCGGCCTTGATCCTGCCGCTAGTGAAAGTCTGGCGACATTAGCAGCCCGCCTCGCGACCATAGATCGTTCATATTCCTGGGCAGGTTCAGGGCAGACCTATCGCCGAGGTTGCGCGCGAAAATCTCGGCGTAGTTCCCGACCTGCTGGACGATGCGCAACGGAAAGCTGTCTTGCAGTCCGAGCGCCTGAGACGTTTCCCTGAGGGGATGTAGAAAATCACGAATGTAAGCCGGCCCGCTAGCCGCAAGTTGATTGCAGTTCCGGCTATCGATTCCGAGTTCCTCGGCTTCGATTAGGACACGCATGATCCATGTGACGGCGCGCTGCCACGCCGGATCGCCGTAGCGAACCACCGGGCCCATCGCTTCCTTGGAGATCTGGTGATCGAGGATGATATGACCGCGCGGGTTGGGAAGACGCAGGCGCTCCCCCGTCAATGGAATGCGGTCGAGTGCGTACACCGTACACTCGCCCTCGGCATACGCCCGGAGCGCCTCAGCTGGCGTCGCGTAAGGCCGCATCGTGTATGCGAGCCCACGCGCGCCAAAGTAGCGTTCAAGATTTACTTCCGTCGTGGCTCCGCGTTGCACCGCAACGACGCGCCTGCGCAGCGCAGCGACACCCACGGTGGGAGCAACGTCAACCATGTCTGACGCCTTAACCATAAGCGCTTCGCCGTCGTACAACATGGCTTGTGGAAAGACGACCCCATAGCGCAACTCTCGGCCTAACGTCGCACTGGCGTTGAATGTTCCAATATCCACCCGCCCCGTCTCCACCGCGACGCACCGCTGATCCGGAGTAATTGGCTGGAACTGGATGGCCGTCGCGTCTCCAAGGACTGCGGCAGCGACAGCACGGGCGAGGTCGACATCGAAGCCACGCCAATGCGCCGACGACGGATTCGAATCGTCGCAATAAGAAAGGCCAACGATCCCCTTGCTAACCCCCGCTAACAAGTGACCGCGTCTCTGTACCTCGCGTATTAGCGACCCTTCTTTGATAAACGCCCATTCGTTCATTCGTGCCTCGCAGTCGACTGCCGATATGCACGATTATGGGAGCGTCGAAGTCTGCTGAGAATTTAGTTTTTCTTCGGGATACTTAGAAATTTTCCGTATCTCAATATCCTGCGAGCCGGTCCAGTTTCTGATGCGTCTGAACGGCTTGACTCAGCACCCAATCGCGCAGCGCGCGGGCCATAGGCGACAAACCGACAAAGGAGGGATAGACAAGAAAATAGCCCAGTTCTGTTTCGAAGCTATATTCGTCGAGCGGCGTTAGGGCGCCTTGCTCGAGCAAATTACCAATGAGCAAGTGACGACCAAGCAACAGTCCACAGCCGCTGACAGCTGCTTCTATCGAAGCGTTGGCATCAGTGCAAACCATCTTTCGCTCAAGCGTGATCGGCGGAAACCCTCGCCTTTCGAACCAGTCATCCCAAGTAACCTGCTCTCCGGATCGCATACCGACGTCCAGTATGAAGCAGATCTTATTGAGCCGTCCTTGGGCGATGAATTCTTCTATCTCTCGTTTGACTGACGGGGCACATACCGCCTGGAATCGCTCCTTGAACAGAAGGTCAGCGCTTAAAGTTTCATATTTTCCTGCGCCGAATCGAAAGGCCATATCAAATGATTCGTTCGAGAAGTCAACAAGGCGTTGCGAACCGTCCACGTACAGTTCTATCTCAGGATTCCCCTTCAGAAAGGCTGGCAGCCTCGGGTTGAGCCAGCGGCTCGCGAATGCTGGCAGCGCGCTGACGGCCACACGCGACGTACGCTCCTCTTTCGGCTGGAATGCTCGCATGATGAGGTCAAGCGCATGTGAAATATCAGCAACCGCCATCCGGCTGGTTTCAGTCAAATCGAGCCGCTGTTTCCTTTGAACGAACAGCCTTCGACCGATATAGTCCTCAAGTGTTTTGATCTGTTGACTAACTGCGGACGGCGTAACATTCAATTCATGCGCTGCTTGCGCGAGTGATCCGAGACGTGCCACAGACTCGAATGCCTTCACAGCATTCAACGGTGGCAAGCGCAGGCGATGCTTGCGCATCCCATCGTGTGTCGAATCTATTTGCGCTTCCTTGCCGTCGTGCGCGCCACCGATTTTTCTCACCAAGGAATTGCCTCGAACTGGTGAAACCCTACTACGCGCCGAGTTGCGGCCGGTCTTTCGGATGAGTTAATACGGGCCCCAGCATCTTCTTTGTTTAATTTCAGAGGTCCTTTGCGGTGACCGTTTCTGCCGAGGCGGCTCGTCCGAGCTCGTGGGAGATCCGCTGTCGAACACGCGTGGAGGGAGAAATCCGCCAATCTTAAACAGTCGGCCGGCTCGGCGACAGTCGAAAATTCTTAAAGACTGGAAACTGACAAGGCGGTCCGTTGTCGTAATCGAGTTCGGAATTCGATAGTGCACAGCTCCAAGTAGCCTTTCTGCGCACCGCACGGATCGCCCGCGTAGACCGAGACGCGGTTCTTTCGCGGCACAGACCGAAGGCTCGGCAAGCGACCACGCGCCGTGGGCATCGAGCGTCACGCGCGCACTCGGAAAACGCTCTGCGAGCGGGGTGCCGCATCCATTTCGGCTTCGCATGAGAGCAAGCCGCTCATCTTGAGTCGTTGAAGGCGTAACACGCTTACGCCGCTTCTGGGAGACCACGACTGCTCCGGGCGTCATCGCCTCTTCGTGCGCAGGCGCTCCCAGTCGTCGGCCGCTCGCGCCGCTGGCCTTGCGACCGGCCGGCTTTAGGATCCTACTGCCCGCGTTGCGACAGCGGGATGCGTGGTTCCGCGCCGTCCGGTTGAACGCCTCCCACGCATGCAAGCGCGAACCGCCCTTACTTCGCCCCCTGCCCGATCTCGTGGTTCGCCAGAAGCTCGAGCGCCCGCACCATCCCCGAGTGATCCCACGCCTTGCCGCCGTGCGCCGCGCACGCGTTGAAGAGCGCCTGGCACGTCGCCGTGTTCGGCAGCGAGACGCCGAGCGATTGCGCCGTCGAGAGCGCCAGATTCAAATCCTTCTGATGCAGTTCGATCCGGAAGCCGGGATTGAAGGTGCGTTTGGTCATCCGCTCGCCGTGAACTTCGAGAATTCGCGACGACGCGAAGCCGCCCATCAACGCCGTGCGGACCTTTTCCGCATCGACGCCTGCTTTCGACGCAAGCAGGAGCGCCTCGCCGACCGCCTCGATGGTCGCCGCGACGATCACCTGATTCGCGACCTTGCAGACCTGTCCCGCGCCGACATCGCCGATCAGCGAGACGTTCTTGCCCATCATGTCGAAGAGCGGCTTGACCTTGTCGAACGTGGCCTGCGCGCCGCCGACCATGATCGTGAGCGATGCCGCTTTCGCGCCGACTTCGCCGCCGGACACGGGCGCATCCAGATAATCCGCGCCGCGCTCGCGAACTTTCGCCGCGAACTCGCGCGTCGCGATGGGCGAAATCGAACTCATGTCCACGACGATCTGACCGGCGCGCAGCGATTGCGCGACGCCGTTCTCGCCGAAGAGCACGCGCTCGACATCGGGCGTGTCCGGCACCATCAGGAAGACGATGTCGGCTTTCTCGGCCACTTCTGCCGGGCTGTTGCACGCGGTGGCGCCCGCCTGCGTCAGTTCGGCCGGCACGCCGCTGCGCGTGAACGCGGCCAGCTCAACGCCGTCCTTGACGAGATTCGCCGCCATGGGATGCCCCATGATGCCGAGTCCGATGAAGCCTGCTTTCGTCGCCATGAATCTGCTCCTTGTGTTCGGGTTCTGGTCGGGTGAGCGTGCCGCTCGCGCCCTATTCTGCGATGAAGTGTTTTTTCACGGCCTGCGCCGCGTTTCTGAGCATGCCGAGATCGGCGCACACTGCGACGAGCGTACAGCCCATCGACAGATAACGCTCGGCGTCCTGCTGCACGGGCGCGAGAATGCCGCTCGCCTTGCCGGCCGCGTGCGCGCGCTCGAAGACGTGCGCGATGGCCGCCTGCACGTCCGGATGATTCGCGTTGCCGAGCTGACCGTATGCGGCGGCGAGATCCGATGGACCGACGAAAAGCGCATCGACGCCGTCCACGGCCGCGATTTCGTCGATGGCATCGACGGCTGCGCGGCTCTCGATCTGCACGGCGACGCTGATATTGTCGTTCGCCATCTTGAAGTAATCCGCGACCGTGCCGTAGCGGTTCCCGCGATGCCCGACCGACACGCCGCGAATCCCTTCGGGCGGATAGCGCGTCGCGGCGACCGCGCGCGCGGCGTCGGCGGCGCTGTCGACGAACGGGATCAGGAAATTGACGAAGCCGGCGTCGAGCAGCCGCTTGATGCCGACGGGCTCATTCGCGGGCGGCCGCACGACCGGCGCGCTCACGCTGTCCTTGAGCGACATCAGTTGCGGGATGAGCGTGAGCGTGTCGTTGGGCGCGTGCTCGGCATCGAGCAGCATCCAGTCGAAGCCGACGACGCCAAGCAGTTCCGTGACGATCGGACTCGCCAGCGACGCCCAGCAGCCGATGAGCTTCTCGCGGGCGCGTAGTGAAGTCCTGAAGGCGTTGGGCAACGGTTGGTACGGGGTCGACGACGGCATGGTGCCTCCTTGAGGTGGCTGCGCGCTTCGGGAAGTTTGCGTCTGGCGGTTAGTTGTCTGACGTCTTATCTAGCGTACCGTCGTTGATGTGGGTTAGAACAGCCGAGTTAACCCGCATACGTACCATTGCACGGCGCTTCTGTGGCCTACATGTTATACGACGTCTTATTTTTGTGCCGTTCCCGCTTCTCTGTTGCAAGCCTCGATTCTCAGCAGCCCAACCGCGCGTCTAAGTAAACAAAAGAATCGCATATGTATATGTGGTAGTAGTTAACAAGCCTCCCATGAAACAGTGGATAACCCGCTTCTCGCGTTTCGCTTCAGACACTTGCGAAGTAAACAACTTCGGTATGGCAGCGCAGTTTACGGCGCGACGAGAGGACAACTTTCAGCGCCTTCTACGGGGCGCAGACTTATGCAGAAACGGCGAACAGGTTTCGCGCTGCGGTGGTCACAGGGTTGTCCACAGCGACGCGCTCGACGGGCACAAAAAAAGCGCCTCCGAAGAGACGCTTTCGAGCTAGGAAGCCGACGCTAACAACTCACTCCACCGTCACCGACTTCGCCAGATTGCGCGGCTTGTCGACATCCGTACCCCGCGCGCAGGCCGTGTGATACGCGAGCAACTGCAGCGGCACGACATGCAGAATCGGCGACAGCGCCCCGTAGTGCTCCGGCATCCGGATCACATGAATCCCGTCCTCACTGACGATGCGCGTATCCGCATCCGCGAACACGTAAAGCTCGCCGCCACGCGCCCGCACTTCCTGCATGTTCGACTTCAGCTTCTCCAGCAGCGCGTCGTTCGGCGCGACGGTCACAACCGGCATCGCCTCCGTCACGAGCGCGAGCGGCCCGTGCTTCAGTTCGCCCGCCGGATACGCTTCCGCGTGGATATACGAGATCTCTTTCAGCTTCAGCGCGCCTTCGAGCGCGATCGGGTAATGCAAGCCGCGCCCGAGGAACAGCGCGTTTTCCTTGCGCGCGAACTCTTCCGACCACGCGATGATCTGCGGCTCCAGCGCCAGCACGCTATTCAACGCCGCCGGCAAGTGACGCAACTGACCGAGATACGCCGCTTCCTGCTTCGCATCGACGCGGCCGCGCATCTTCGCCAGCGTCACCGCCAGCACGAACAGGCCGACGAGCTGCGTCGTGAACGCCTTGGTCGACGCCACGCCGATTTCCGTCCCCGCGTGCGTCAGAAACGCGAGTTCCGTCTGGCGGACCATCGCGCTCGTGCCGACATTGCAGACGGCGAGCGTATGCGCGTGTCCGAGCGATTGCGCGTGCTTGAGCGCGGCGAGCGTATCGGCGGTTTCGCCCGACTGCGAGATCACGACGACCAGCGCCTTCGGATTCGGCACCGACTCGCGATAGCGGTACTCGCTCGCAATCTCGACTTGCGTCGGAATCTTCGCGATGGATTCGAGCCAGTACTTCGCCGTCAGCCCCGAGTAATAGCTCGTGCCGCACGCGAGAATCAGGAGACTGTCGATGCCGGCGAACACGTCGCTCGCTTCCTCGCCGAAGAGACGCGGCTCGAAACTGTCGGCTTGCGGAATAGTGTCCGTGATCGCGCGCGGCTGCTCGAAAATCTCCTTCTGCATGAAATGACGATACGGCCCGAGTTCCACCGCGCCGCCGTAAGCCGTCACGACGCGCACTTCGCGCTCTGCGGGCAGGCCGTCGCGGTCGGCGATCTTCACGCCATCGAGCGAAATCTCGACGACATCGCCTTCTTCCAAGAACGCGAAGCGGTCCGTGCTGCCGGCGAGCGCGAGCGCGTCCGATGCCAGAAAGTTCTCGCCCTCGCCCACGCCCACGACGAGCGGCGAACCCTGGCGCGCGCCCACCACCGTATGCGGCTGGTCCTTGTGCATTACCGCGATGGCGTACGCGCCGTGCAGTTGCTTGACGGCCTCGCGCACGGTCTGGAACAGATCGCCGCGATACATGCTGTGAATCAGATGCGCGATGACCTCGGTGTCCGTCTGGGACACGAACTCGTAGCCCTTGTCGCGCAGCATCGCGCGCAGCGACTCGTAGTTCTCGATGATGCCGTTATGCACCAGCGCGACGGTATCGCGCGAAAAGATCGGGTGCGCGTTGTCGGTGACGGGCGCGCCGTGCGTCGCCCAGCGCGTATGCGCAATGCCGGTCATGCCGCCGATGCCCGTTTCCCGCACTTGCGCGTCGAGATCCGACACGCGCGCGACGCTGCGCGCCCGGCGCGGCTCGCCGTTGCTCAGCACGGCCACGCCGCACGAGTCGTAGCCGCGATATTCGAGCCGCCGCAATCCTTCGACGAGCACCGAGACGATATTCCGTTGCGCAACCGCGCCGACAATTCCGCACATGGCGTTATTCCTTTGATGTCAAAACCGAACGCACAATGAAAAAAAGCCGAGCCTTCCGGCCCGGCCTCGCGCGCTTCACACTTTCTTTTTGGTCGGCCGGATGTAGTCCGTCTTGCTGACCTGGCGCTTCTCGTTGAGCACCAGTTCGCCTTCGCCGACATCCTTCCAGACGGTCGTGCCCGCCGCGATGGTCACGCCGCGCCCCACGCGCACCGGCGCCACGAGCTGCGTATCCGAGCCGATGAACACGTCGTCGCCGATCACGGTGCGATGCTTGTTCGCGCCGTCGTAATTGCAAGTGATGGTGCCCGCGCCTACGTTCACGCGCGCCCCGATATCCGAATCGCCGATATACGTGAGGTGATTCGCCTTCGAGCCACGGCCCATCACCGCGTTCTTCACTTCGACGAAATTGCCGACATGCGCTTCGTCGCCGAGCACGGCGCCCGGACGCAGCCGCGCGTACGGTCCGAGCACGACGTTCGCGCCGGCCGTGCCGCCTTCGATATGCGTGTACGCCTCGACGCGCGTTCCCGCGCCGATCGACGCATCGCGAATCACGCAGTTCGGCCCGATGCTCACGTTGTCGCCAAGCGTCACGCGGCCTTCGAACACGCAGTTGACGTCGATGGTCACGTCCGCGCCGCATTCGAGCGTGCCGCGCACGTCGATGCGCGCCGGATCGGCGAGCGTCACGCCCGCTTCGAGCAACGCATACGCGACGTTGCGCTGGTTAATGCGCTCCAGTTCGGCCAGTTGCACTTTGCTGTTCACGCCAAGCGTTTCCCATTCGGCGTCCGGCTGCGCGGTGACGACTTCGACGCCCGCTTCGATGGCGCGCTCGACCACGTCGGTCAGATAGAACTCGCCTTGCGCGTTGTCGTTCTTCAGCGACGCGAGCCATTGTTCGAGCGTGCGCGTCGGCGAAACGACGATGCCCGTGTTGATTTCGGTGATGCGCCGCTCCGCTTCGCTCGCGTCTTTCTGCTCGACGATCTTTCGCACCGCGCCGTCCGCGTCGCGCACGATGCGCCCGTAGCCGGTCGGATCGTCCACCGTCACGGTCAGCACGCCGTAGCGTTCGGTGCCGGCGGCGTCGAGCAGACGCTTCAGCGTGCTGGCGCGCGTGAGCGGCACGTCGCCGTACAGAACGAGCGTAGGCACGGAAGAATCCAGAAGCGGCAGCGCCTGATGCACGGCGTGCCCCGTGCCGAGCTGCTGCTCCTGCACGGCGAATTGCACGTCGGGCGCGCCGACGGCTTCGCGCACCTTCTCGGCGCCGTGTCCGACCACCACGACGAGGCGCGTGGGCGACAGCGTGCGCGCCGTGTCGATGACATGCGCGAGGAGCGGCCGGCCCGCCAGAGGATGAAGGACTTTCGGCAGGGCGGAGCGCATGCGCTTGCCCATGCCGGCAGCCAGGATCACGATGTTCATCGCTTGAGTCTTGCAGGGTTCAGGTCGCGCCAATATAGCATGCGAACTTTTTCGAAAACGCCCGCGGAAGCCACGCCGCGTCTCGTTCTACAGGCTTTCACAGATCGTCGAACTGAACAATTGAAATGGCGTTTCGCGATGCTGACGGTTCGCTTGCGCACGGTTCTTCGTCGAACGCGATATCGCCTTGCGGATCGGCCTCGCCGGTGGCGCGCAGGCTCGCGAACGGAAAGAGCGCGGAATCCATCAGATGCGACGGCACTACGTTCGAGAGCGCATTGAACATGTTCTCGACGCGCCCCGGAAAACGCTTGTCCCACTCGCGAATGAGCGCCTTCATTTCCGCGCGCTTCAGGTTCGGCTGGCTGCCGCACAGATTGCACGGGATGATCGGAAATTCGCGCAGTTCGGCGAACTTTTCGAGGTCCGTTTCCTTCACATAGGCGAGCGGACGAATCACGACGTTTTTGCCGTCGTCGGATTGCAGCTTGGGCGGCATGCCCTTCAGCTTGCCGCCGTAGAACATGTTGAGCAGAAGCGTTTGCAGAATGTCGTCGCGATGATGCCCGAGCGCGATCTTCGTCGCGCCCAGTTCGCCCGCCACGCGATACAGAATGCCGCGCCGCAGCCGCGAGCACAGCGAACACGTCGTCTTGCCTTCCGGCACCAGTCGCTTGACGATGCTGTACGTGTCCTGGTTCTCGATGTGAAACGGAATGTCGAGCTTGGCTAAATACTCGGGCAGCACGTGCTCGGGAAAGCCCGGCTGCTTCTGATCGAGATTGACGGCGACGATATCGAAGTCGATCGGCGCGCGCTCGCGCAGGCGCATGAGAATGTCGAGCATCGCGTAGCTGTCCTTGCCGCCGGACAGGCAGACCATGACCTTGTCGCCCTGCTCGATCATGTTGAAGTCGCCGATCGCCTGCCCGACCTGACGCACGATCCGCTTGAAGAGCTTGTTGTTCTCGTACGCTTCCTTCTGCTGGCGCTTGGTCAACGCCTCGCGCGCGGGCTTCTGCTCTTCTGCGTGTTCCATGGCTTCACGCGCGTTCATGCTCGTTCCTCTTTGATGCGAAAGACTTCGACGCCCACCGCGTCGCAGTCGGGATAGACGTCGGGCTTTTGCGTCGATACCGCGACCGCGCGCACGTTCGGATGCGCGAGCAAGGCGGCGGCGACGTCGTCGCACAGCGTTTCCTGAAGGTGGATGTGACCGCGATTCACGCGCGCCGCGATGGTCGAGCGCATGAAGTCGTAGTCGACCACTTCGGAGAGCTTGTCCGCGACGGGCGTGGACAGCGCGAGCGGCACGAATAGCTCGACATTGAACACCACGCGCTGCTCGCCGCGCTTTTCGAAGTCATGCACGCCGATATTGATGCGCACTTCGTAGTTGCGCAGGAAAAGCCGCCGGCAATCGGTCAGCCGGGGATGAGAAAGTGCGGCAAGCATGGCGTTATCCAATAGTTATCGCGGCGCGGTTCAGGTTTTTTCCGCGCCGATCATGTACATCACGTCGCGCGGGCTCGGCACGAGATGCTGGCCGCCATCGACCACGAGCGTCGTGCCCGTCACGCCGTGCGCGTTCGCCAGATAGCACGCGGCCTGCGCCACGTCCGCAACCGTCGATGCGCGCTTGAGCGGCGTCACACGATGCGCCGCTTCGAACGATTCGGGCGTCTGCGCGGCGGAGATCAGCGTGAGCCCCGGCGCGAGTCCGACGACGCGCAGTTTCGGCGCGAGCGCCTGCGCGAGCGCGACGGTAGCCGTGTCGAGCGCCGCCTTCGTCAGCGTGTACGACAGGTAATCCGGGTTCATGTTGTAGAGCTTCTGGTCGAGCACGTTGATGACCACGGCGCGCAGCGATTCGTCGTCTTCGGCGGCATCGGGCGTGGCTTCGTGCAGCGTGCGCGCGAGCGTGAGCGGCGCGGCGACGTTGACGGCGGTCATCTGCATGAGCTTCGCGTAGCCGAAGTCCGCGGCGGTGTCTTCATCGAAACGCGATGCGCAGTTCACGACGCAATGCAACGCGCCGAAGGTTTCGACGCACGACGGCACGAGCCGCGCGACTTCCGCTTCGATGCCGAGATCCGCGTTCAGCGCCACCGCGCGTCGCCCGAGCGACTCGATTTGCGCGACGGTTTCGCGCGCTTCCTGCTCCGAGCGGCCGTAATGCACGGCGACGTCCCAGCCTTGCCGCGCGAATTCCAGCGCGATGCCTCGCCCGATGCGCTTTCCCGCGCCCGTCACGAGCACGGCGCGCTTGCGCTGCGTGGATGACGCCGACGCGAGAGGCGCATTCACGCCCGAAGGCGGCGAATTGGCGGGAGAAAGCGGCGTGGAGGCGCTCATTTACAATACTGGGATGAATCCGAATCGACCAACCGATAGTTTACCTGCTCCCGGCCCCGACGCGCTCGCGCAATCGGCCGCGCTGACTGAAGTGATACGCGAACGCATCGCGGCGGCGGGCGGCTGGCTGCCGTTCGACCAGTACATGGAGCTCGCGCTGTACGCGCCCGGCCTCGGCTACTACAGCGGCGGCGCCATGAAATTCGGCCGCCGCGCCGACGATGGCAGCGACTTCATCACCGCGCCCGAGTTGTCGCCGCTCTTTGCGACGACGCTTGCGCGCCCCATCGCGCAGGCTTTGCAGGAGAGCGGCACGCGACGCGTGATGGAATTCGGCGCGGGCACGGGCAAGCTCGCGGCGGGTTTGCTGACGGCGCTGGCCGACCTTGGCGTGGAAATCGACGGTTACGCGATCGTCGATCTGTCCGGCGAACTGCGCGAGCGTCAGCGCGCGACGATCGAAGCGCAAGCGTCGGCTCAGGCCGCGAAGGTCGAATGGCTGGACGCGCTGCCCGATGCGTTCGAAGGCGTGGTGATCGGCAACGAAGTGCTGGACGCGATGCCGGTTCGCCTCGTCGTGCGCAAGCTGGGCGCGTGGCATGAACGCGGCGTGGTGATTCAGAGCGAAGGCTTCGCTTTCGACGATCGCGCGGTTACGGCGGATGCGCAGATCGAGTTGATCGACGCGGCCATCGACGAAGCGAACGACGACGAGCCATTCACCGAATACCTGACGGAGACGCACGAGGCCGCGCTCGCGTTCACGAAGACGGTTTGCACGATGCTCACGCGCGGCGCGGCGTTTTTCATCGACTATGGCTTTCCGCGACGCGAGTTCTATCACGCGCAGCGCGCGACGGGCACGTTGATGTGTCATTACCGGCATCGCGCGCATGCGGACCCGTTCCTTTATCCGGGATTGCAGGATTTGACGGCGCACGTCGAGTTCACGGGCATCGCGGAGGCTGGCGTGGAAACGGGTGCGGATTTGCTTGGCTTTACGTCGCAGGCGCGGTTTCTTCTTAACGCCGGAATTACCGATGCGCTCAGCGCGCTCGATCCTTCGGACGTGAAGCGATTTCTGCCTGCGGCGAATGCGGTGCAGAAGCTGCTTTCGGAAGCGGAGATGGGCGAGCTATTCAAGGTAATCGCGTTTTCGCGCGGCATCGAAGGCACGCTCGATGCATTCGCTGCGGGCGATCGTTCGCACGCGTTATGAGGCTGCGGTCATGATTCGCTGGGTAGTCACGACGTTTATCGCGCTTGCGATTCTTTCCGGGTCGATGCCTTGGCTTAGGAAGTTTGGCATTGGGCGGTTGCCCGGGGATTTTACTTTGCGGATTTTTGGGCGGGAGTATTCGTTTCCGTTCATGTCTACGGTGGTCATTTCTATTTTGCTTTCTTTGATTGCTCGGGCGCTTTGATTTTTTGTCTTTCAGCTCGGCCTAGCTCCGCAATAGTGCTTGGTCTTCTGACGGTTTGTTTCGGTGAAACTTGTTTTCGCGTCGGTCTATTAGTGTTGCCCCTCCCCGGGGCGGGGGTCACTTTCTTTGCTGCTGCAAAGAAAGTAACCAAAGAAAGCAGCTTTTTTTGGCCCGCAGCAATTACGGCGTGGTCACTCCGCAGAGAAACATTGGCACTCAGCTTGAATCAACCTTGAATCACCTTCCGCGCCCGCTGAGCGCCACGTCCTCCGAGCCCCTTGGCTCGATAAAACCAGTGGGACACAACGGCTTCGCTATAAACGAACATATGGCAAGCCGAGCGTGATGAACGGCGTGCTAAAGGACCGGCAAACGCTTCGCCGCTTGATCGAACTCACCCCGGCATAACGGCTGTGCTCAAAGTGGCTACATCGCTCAATGTGGCTACATCGTCAGCCAAGCAAGGCGACGACGTGCAAGTCGATGCGCGACAAGCATTGCCGCTCAACGACACCCACAGGGCACAGCGGCTGTGCTTGGAAATGGAAACGTGGCAAGCCAAGAAGATTGGCAAGAGATTGCGCCAGAAGCATCGTCATCAGGGGCGAGCTGAGGCATGCATGCGGCGCGCGGCGCCTACGGCATTGGTCCTCGTCGAATCCATTTCTAGTGATGCAAAGTGTCCCGCTGGTTTTATCGAGCCAAGGGGCTCGGAGGACGTGGCAGTCAGCGGGCGCGGAGGGTGATTCAAGGTTGGTTCAAGCTGAGTGCCAATGCTTTTCTGCGGAGTGACCAGGCTTTTGCTGCTGCGGGCCAAGAAAAAGCTGCTTTCTTTGGTTACTTTCTTTGCAGCAGCAAAGAAAGTAACCCCCGCCCCGGGGAGGGGCAACGCTAATAGACCGACACGAATACAAGTTTCACGAAAGAAAGAACAGCGCGCTAATCACCAACAAGCACACGAAGTTCAAGAAGAAGAAAGCGCCCCCGAGCGGCCCCCGCTCAACACGCTCCCAACCGCCTCCACCCGCGCCTCATGCACCGCATCCTTGATCCGCGAAGGCTCATGCGCGAACCGCTGCGCCACCGCCCCGGCATCGACCGACCGCGCCGCGACAAGCGCCTCGCGCAGCCGCTCGGCCTGCGGATACTCTTTGTGCTCGAGCCCGAGCCGCCCGCGCGCATCCGCGAGACAAGCCTGAAGCGCCTCGGCAAAGCGCGCCGGCTTGCGCAGCGCATCCGTGCGCTCGAAAAGCCGCACGAGCGCCGCCGCGCCCATGTCCATCACGCGATGAATATTGCCGTGCTCCCGCGCGACGAGCAGCGCCAGATCGCGGCATTCGTTGGGCACGCGCAGGCGTTCGCACAACGGCTTCAGCAAGTCGACACTGCGTCCCTCATGCCCGATGTGTCGCGGCAAGATATCGTCGGGCGTCGTCGCCTTGCCAAGATCGTGCGTGAGCGCGGCAAAGCGCACCGGCAGCGCATAGCCCTGCGAGGCCGCGTAGTCGACCACCATCATCACATGCACGCCCGTGTCCACTTCCGGGTGATAGTCGGCGCGTTGCGGCACGCCCCAGAGCGCATCCACTTCCGGCAGAATCCGCGCGAGCGCGCCGCAGCCGCGCAGCACCTCGAACATGCGCGACGGCCGCTTCTCCATCAGCCCGCGCGAAATCTCCTGCCACACGCGCTCGGGAACGAGCGCATCGACTTCGCCGGCTGCGACCATCTTCTTCATCAACGCTTCGGTGTCCGGCGCGACGGTGAAATCCGCGAAACGCGCCGCAAACCGCGCGAGCCGAAGTATGCGCACCGGGTCTTCGATGAACGCATCGCCCACATGCCGGAAACGCTTCGCGCTCAGGTCGCTCTGTCCGTCGAACGGGTCGATCACCGGGCCCGTCAGCTCGCCTGCCGCGTTCACTTCGCGCGCCATCGCGTTGATCGTGAGATCGCGGCGCGCCAAGTCCTCCTCCAGCGTCACATCCGGCGAATAGTAGAACTGAAAGCCGTGATAGCCCGCCGCCGTCTTGCGCTCGGTCCGCGCGAGCGCGTATTCCTCGTGCGTCACCGGATGCAGGAACACCGGAAAGTCCTTGCCGACGGGCTTGTACCCTTGCGCGACCATTTGCTCGGGCGTCGCGCCGACGACCACGTAATCGCGGTCCACCACCGGCACGCCCAGCAACGCGTCGCGAATCGCGCCGCCTACCGCGTAAATATTCATCGCGCGTCGTCCTTCTTTGCATCGTCGATCCACGCGGCCACGGCCGGCAGCGCCGTCACGCGAGCCGCGTACTCGCGCGCGCCTTCGCTGATGGCGGGCGCATACGAGTTGAAGCGCATGACGACGGGCGCGAACATCGCGTCCGCTATGCAGAAATCGCCGAACAGGAACGGCCCGTTCGACTGCGCGAGACAGCCGGTCCAGATGGCATCGATCCGCGCGATATCCGCGAGCGTGCCGGGCGTCGCGCCGATGCCGGGCTCGCGCGTCGTGATGTGCATCGGCATGTTCTGGCGCAAGTCGGCGAAGCCCGCATGCATCTCCGCGCTGATGCTGCGCGCATGCGCGCGGGCGGCGGCATCGCGCGGCCAGAGCGCATGCTGCGGATACCGTTCGGCGAGCGTTTCCATGATGGCGAGCGATTCCCACACTGTCTCGCCGCTATCGGTGATGAGGCACGGCACTTTGCCCGACGGCGTCACATCGAGAATCTTCGCCTTGGTGCCGGGCTGGCCGAGCCGGATGAGCGCTTCATCGAACGGAATGCCGAAATGCCTGAGCAGCACCCAGGGACGCATGGACCAGGATGACAGATTCTTGTCGCCGATAACGAGTTTCATGCGGTCGGGGAATCAACGGTGCGCCGTGGCGCGGAAAGTATTGAAGCGCGAACGCGGCGACATGCCGGTGAGATACAGCGGCGCGATGGCCTCGATGCTCGCCGGCTCGCCGATGCCCAGTTCCGGCGCGAGCGGCCCGCTCGCAATGCTCGGCGTCTTCATCGAATCCAGGTTGTCGCGCGACATCAGCGGTTCGCCGGGCGCCATTTCGAGCGTCATCGCCTGAAGACGGCCAAGACTCTCCGGCAGCTTGACGATGCGCGCACGCTTGCCGATGGTCGCGCCCGCGAAGCGCACGAGTTCCGCGAGCGTATAGACGGCGGGGCCCGCCAGTTCGTAGACCATGCGGTTCGCGGCATCGAGGTCGAGCACGTTGACGATGGCCTTCGCGACATCGCCGACGAAAACCGGCTGGAATTCGGCGTCGGCGCAGGCAAGCGGAATCACCGGAAAGAGCCGTTCGAGAAACGCAAACTGGTTGAGCAGATTGTCCTCGGGACCGAACACGACCGAACTGCGGAAAATGGTCCAGTCGAGGCCGGATTCGCGGACCTGCTTCTCGCCATCGCCCTTCGAACGCAGATACATGCTCGGACCTTCGGAGTCCGCGCCGATCGCGCTCATATGAATGAGCCTGCGCACGCCCTTCGCCGCGCACGCCGCGACGATCTTGCGCGGCAGTTCGACATGCGCCCGCGCGAACTCGGGGCCGTACGGATCGCCGCGCCGCCCTTGAAGCACGCCGACGAGATTGATGACCGCATCGGCTTCCGCGACGAACGCGGCGAGCTTGATGGGATCGTGGACATCGGTTTCGAGCACGTCCACGGGCAATAACGTGAGATGCGCGGCGTTCGAGCGACGCCGTGTCGCAATCCGGACGTTCTTGCCGAGATCGACCAGCGCGTTGACGAGATGGCTGCCGATAAAGCCGGAGCCGCCGATGATCGCCACGTTCTGATGTTGCATGTTCGCCTCTTGTGTCGCGGCTGTCCGCTTGCGCTGACGAATGCGGGGCTACGAGGTAAGGACGAGCCGCCGCGCGTGCTTCCGATGAACGGATGGCCGAGCGCGGCGTGGCGTGAAGCGCGCTTACGGCGCGATATAACCCAGCCGCGCCTTCAGCGATTGCGGACGGCCTTCGAACAGCGCCGCGTAGTACACGGTGTTCGACAGCACGTTCTTCACGTAATCGCGCGTCTCGGAAAACGGAATGGTTTCAGCAAAAACCGCGCCCTCAACCGGCGCGCGCAAATCCTGCCGCCATTGGCGCGGCCTGCCCGGACCGGCGTTGTAGCCGGCGGTGGCGAGCACCGGCGAGTTGTCGAACTGATTGTAGATCATCGACAGGTAGTTCGTGCCGAGCAGAATGTTGGTGTCGATGTCGTTCATCTGCGCGCGCGACAGCGAGCCGAGACCGATCTTCTTCGCAACGAGTTGCGCCGTGCCGGGCATCAACTGCATGAGGCCGCCCGCGCCCACTTCCGAGCGCGCATTGATGATGAAGCGCGACTCCTGGCGAATCAGACCGTAGGCCCACTCGGTGTCGAGCCCGGTGCTTTGCGCGTCGCGCTCGACGATCTCGCGGAACGGTGACAGATACCGCAGCGTGAAATCGTGCTCGGTCTTGGTCTTGTCGGCGGTGTTCACCGTGCGGTCGTACAACTCGATGCGCTTTGCATATTGCGCGGCGGCAAGCAACTGGCGGTCAGTCATGCTGCGCAGCGGCCAGTTCCATTCGCGATTGCCTTCCAGCCGCATGTTGAGCGCATAGAAACGCTGCGACAGCGCGAAGCCCGGCACCGACTGCATCTGCGCGATCTCGGCGTCCGAGACGGTCGTGCGCGGCGGCAGCGTGATCTTCTGGCCGAGTTCTTCCAGCGCGAGCTGGCCGTAGAAGTTGTATTGATCCGCGATGCTCTGGAATTCCTGGTTCGCCGTGGCCGCGTCGCCCGCCTGCTTGACGGCGCGCGCATGCCAGTAGACCCACGCGGGCTGGCTGCGCAGCGTGGGCGGCATCTGCTCGACGGACCAGCGCACCATGTTCCAGTCGCCCGCGAGCAGCGCGCTGCGCGTGCGCCATTCGTACGCCGGATTCGACAACGGCGCATTTGCCGACAGCCGGTACCAGTCCGCCGCCGACGGCATGCGCTTCAACGCCGCCTGATAGCCGATGGTGCCCCAGCCGATCGCGCGCTCCGCCGGCGTGAGACTCGGCGCGACGGAGCTGAACGTGGCCGCGGCCATCGCCGGATCGTTGCGCGCGAGGCGCGTGATCGCGAGCAGCGTCAGTTGATGCGCCGGCGTGTTCGGCATGACGCCGCGCGCGAGATACAGCGGCGGCTTGTTGACGGCGTTGTCGAGCAGTTCGGGCTTCGGCCGTTCCTGACCGAGCGCATCGACGATATTCGCGCCGGTCGTCGTGTAGTTTTGCTCATAGGCGAGGCGGATCTGCTGCCAGATGTCATCGCTCGTGAACTGGCCCGACTCCGCGAGTGCCGCGATCAGATCGACGCAGCCGTCGCCGTACCATTTCGGATCGACGAGCAGCGCGCGCGCCGCCTCCGCAATGTTCTCGCCGCGCGACTGCCGCGCTTCGAGCGCATAGCATTTGACCTGTGTGTCGTCATTGAGCACGAAGCGGGAATATTGCTGCTCGAAGTTGCGCCAGTCGTGACGGCCGCCGAGCACCACGAGGTAGTCGTTGCGCATGCGGTCGGCAATGGCCTGACCGTCGTAGCGTTGCAGGAACGAGAGCACTGGCGCGTCGGGCGCGTCCGGGCGCGCGTGGCCTTGCGCATCGAAAAGCTGCGGCTTGATCGTGAAGTATTCGACGTAACCCGGCGCCGGATAATTCGGAATTTGCGCGGCGAGCGCGGCGGCACGGCCGGCGTCGTTCGCCCGGGCCGCCTCGCGCAACTGCATGAAGACGCGGTCGTCGGCGGACGGCGAAAAGTCGGCGTCCGGGCGCACGGCCGAGGCCGTTCCGCAGGCGACGAGCGTCGCGGCGGCAAGGGCGTAACCGACCGCAAGATATACTCGGTTGAAGCGTTTTGACATCGTTATTACTGGAGCGCGAGGTGGTCCAAAGATCGGTTGAAAGCATAGCACGCAACGTTTGCGCGGAACCTGTCCGCGCGGAGCCGAAGAGCGCCCTGCGCGCCACGCTGCTCGCGCGCCGCGAGGCGCAAGCCGAAGACCCGGCGCAAGCGGCGCGCAACGCGGCGCTGGGCGAACGGCTGCGCGCGCTGCTCGATGAGCGCGCGGTCCGGCGCATCGGTTTTTACTGGCCGGTGGCGGGCGAATTCGACGCGCGCGCGGTCATCGCGGATTGGCTCGCATCGGACGATGATCGCGAGGCCGCGCTGCCGGTCGTCGTGCAGCCGCATGCGCCGATGGCCTTTCACGCATGGCACGCGCAATCGCCGATGAAGCCGGGCCGCTATCGCATTCCGGTGCCGGAAGAAGAGAGAGTCGTGGTGCCTGAATTGCTGCTCGTGCCGTGCGTCGGGTTCGATTCGGACCGATACCGCCTCGGCTACGGCGGCGGCTATTACGACCGCACGCTCGCCGCGTGGCCGGTCGCGAAGAAGCCCGCGACCATCGGCATAGCGTATGAAATGGGCAAGCTCGGCGCGCTGCCGCGCGAATCGCACGACATGCCGCTCGATGCGATCGTCACCGAAGCGGCGCGCTACTGAGTCGCGCCTAGAGCGACGCTGCCGCGCGCGCGGCGGTGTCGTAGAGGCCGGATGCGTTGCGCATCAGTTGCGCCGCCTCGCCGATCTGTTCGTTGGTCAGCCGGCTTTCGCGCAGCGCGGAAATCAAGCAGCTTTCCCGCACCTCGCGGTACTTGCCGCACAGCTCGCGCCCCGCCGGTGTCGTCGTGAAGAACACTTCCTTGCCGGCCTTCTCGCTCGTCACATAGCCGCGCGTCACGAGTTTCTTGAGCGCGTAGGTCGCCACATGCGTGTCCTCGATATTCAGCACGAAGCAGATGTCCGCGAGCTTCTTCTTGCGGTCGCGATGGTTCACGTGATGCAGCAGCGACACTTCCACCGCCGTCATGTCCTTCGCGCCCGCCGCCGACATGCAGCGCACCATCCATCGGTTGAACGCGTTGCTCGCCATGATGAGCGCGTACTCGAATTCGGAGAGTTCCGCGCTGGTTTCGGAGACGAGGTGCTCGGACGACACGATCTTGGTTGGCTGACGCGACATGGCGATGACCGTAGAAAAGTGCGTCGCAGTGTAGCGCAATGCGTTCGCGCCACACTCCAGACAAACGCGTATTGATAATTTCTTGATAATTTATTGACAATGTAACATTCTGAGACGGCGTGGCGAAAGCGGTCTCCCACGAAAACGCCGCCGTGCTCGAAGGACATACTCGAACGCATGACCAGACCACGAATCTATCCGCTCGGCGAAAGCGCGCTCGTCTGCGACGTCGCGCCGCCCGCCACGATCGACTGCCAGCGCCGCATCTGGACGCTCGCGGATTACGCGCGCCTCTTGCCGCATGTCGTGGAAGTCGTGCCGGGCATGAACAATCTGACGATCGTGTTCGATCCGCTCGAGGCCGACTACGACAGCCTCGCGGCGCAACTCGACGCGCAATGGGACGTCGCGGGCCACGCCGACACGGAAGGCACGCAGATAGACATTCCGGTGCGCTACGGCGGCGACGACGGCCCCGACCTCGTGGCGCTGGCCGAGCACGTCGGCTTGTCGGTCGATGAAGTCGTGAAGCGTCATACGCAAGCCGAATACATCGTGTTCTTTCTCGGCTTCCAGCCGGGCTTCGCCTATCTCGGCGGGCTCGATCCCGCGCTGCACATGCCGCGCCGCCGCGAGCCGCGTCTCGAAGTGCCGGCGGGATCGGTTGGCATCGGCGGGGCGCAGACGGGCATTTATCCGGCGACGTCGCCGGGAGGCTGGCAACTGCTCGGCCGCACGGACGTGAAGCTCTTCGACCCGGCGCGCAATCCGCCGACGCTGATGCAGCCCGGCGACCGTGTGCGCTTCACCGCGGTGGAGGTGCGCGCATGATCGACGTGATTCGCGCGGGCGTGCTCTCCTCGGTGCAGGACCTGGGCCGCCCCGGTTACCGGCATCTCGGCGTCAGTTCGGGCGGTGCGCTCGATGCGCTGTCGCTCGAAATCGGCAATCGCATCGTCGGCAACCGGCCGGATGCGGCGGGCATCGAAGTGACGTTCGGGCCGACCGTGCTGCGCTTCAAGCGCGCGACGCGCATCGCCATCACGGGCACGGACTTCGGCGCGACGCTCGACGACGTGCCGGTCTATTCGTGGTGGAGCCTGCCTGTTCGCGCGGGCCAGGAACTGACGCTGCGGGCGGCCAAGCGCGGCATGCGCTGCTACGTGTGCATCGCGGGCGGCATCGACGTGTTGCCGATGCTCGGCTCGCGCAGCACCGATCTCGGCGCGTGCTTCGGCGGACTCGGCGGACGCGCGCTGCGCGACGGCGATCGCTTGCCGGTTGGCGTGCCGCAGCCGCACAAAGGCATCGCGTTCTCGCCGGAAGAACCCGCGTTCGGCGTGAAAGCGCCCGCGTGGTGCAAGTTCGTTCTCGTCGATGAACCCGTGCGTCGCGGCCGCCACGCGCCCGGCCTCGCGTGGGCCGCGCCGATCCGCGTGCTGCGCGGCCCGGAGTACGCGAGCTTCACCGACGAGTCGCAGCGCGACTTCTGGGACGACGAATGGACCATCACGCCGAATAGCAACCGCATGGGCTTCCGGCTCGCCGGCACGCCGCTCGAGCGCCGCGCGAAGACGGAACTGCTCTCGCACGCGGTGCTGCCCGGCACGATTCAGGTTCCGCCGAACGGCCAGCCGATCATCCTCATGGGCGACGCGCAGACCACGGGCGGCTATCCGAAGATCGGGGCGGTCATCAAGGCCGACTTGTGGAAGCTCGCGCAAGTGCGGCTGAACGGCGGCGTGCGCTTCGTCGAGACATCGGTGGAGGAAGCGCGCCACGCGCTCGCCGAAGAACGCCAGTACGTGAGCCAGGTGGAAACGGCCATCGCCATGCACGAAGAACGCATCGGGCGATGAAGGACAACGCAACGCAACGACTACTTCAAACGACATCATCATGCAGATCGATCTGAACGCCGATCTCGGCGAAGGCTGCGGCTCCGACGAAGCCCTGCTCGACCTCGTCAGCTCCGCGAACATCGCGTGCGGCTGGCATGCGGGTGGCGCGACTGCCATGCGCGACTGCGTGCGCTGGGCGGTGCAAAAGGGCGTCGCGATCGGCGCGCATCCGAGCTTCAATGATCCGGAGAACTTCGGCCGCAAGGAAATGGACCTGCCGCCCGACGAAATCTACGCCGGCGTGCTGTATCAACTCGGCGCGCTCGCGGCGATCGCGAAGGCGGAAGGCGGGCGCATCGCGCATGTGAAGCCGCACGGCGCGCTCTACAACCAGGCGGCCAGGACGCCCGAAATCGCGGATGCCATCGCCGCCGCCGTGCGCGACTTCGATCCGTCGCTGCTCGTGTTCGGTCTCGCGAATAGCGGACTCATCGACGCGGCGCGGCGCGCGGGGCTCGTCGCCATCGAAGAAGTGTTCGCGGATCGCGGTTATCGCGCGGACGGTTCGCTCGTGCCGCGCAAGGAGCCGGGCGCGCTGCTCGACGACGAAGACGCCGTGCTCGAACGCACGCTCTCGATGGTCCGCGACCAGCGCGTGCAGGCCGTTTCGGGAGACTGGGTGCCGCTCAACGCGCAGACCATCTGCCTGCACGGCGACGGCGAGCACGCGCTGGCGTTCGCCCGGCGCATTCGCGGCGCGCTCGCGGATGCGGGCATCGGCGTTCGCGCCGCTCAAGCCGCCTGAGCCTTTTTTGAAGCATCGAACGCCCCGCCTTGCCGGGGCGTTTTAGCAAGCGGCCGCAAGAGCCGATAGTCGTTCGCTGTCACCACGCGCCCGCATCGAGGCGCGATGTTTGAATCGACAAACCGTTTGGAGATCTCATGGCAACCGCAGTCAATTTATGGCCGCTCATTGGCGTGGCCGTCATCATCGTGGGCTTCGTGCTGCGCTTCAATCCGATGCTGATCGTGGCCGCCGCCGCGATCGTCACCGGCCTGGCGGCGCACTTTCCGCCGGAGCGCATTCTCACGGCCATCGGCAGCGGCTTTCTGAAGACGCGCAACATTCCGCTCATCATTTTGCTGCCGCTCGCGGTGATCGGCCTGCTCGAACGCCACGGGCTGCGCGAGCGCGCGCAGATCTGGATTTCGAGCATTCGCGCGGCGACGGCCGGGCGTCTTCTGATCGTCTATCTGCTCGTGCGTGAGCTGACGGCGGCGGTCGGGCTGACGGGCCTGGGCGGTCATCCGCAGATGGTGCGGCCGCTTCTCGCGCCGATGGCCGAAGGCGCGACCGAAGCGCGTCACGGCAAGCTCTCGGACGCCGTGCGCTTCAAGCTGCGCGCGTATGCGGCGGCGACCGACAACGTGGGCCTCTTCTTCGGCGAAGACATCTTCGTGGCGTTCGGCGCGATCGTGCTGATGGTCACGTTCCTGAAGGAAGCGGGCATTGTCGTGGAGCCGATGCACGTCGCCGTCTGGGGCATCCCCACGGCCATCTGCGCGTTCCTGATCCACGGCTTCCGGCTGTGGCTGCTCGACCGCCAACTGACGCGCGAACTCGACGCACTGACGCGCAACGTCGCGGGAGAAAAGGCATGACGCTCACCATCAACTATCTGTTCTATCTCGTCGGCATCGTGCTCGTGGTCGTCGCGGGCATGATTCTCACGGACAAATCGCATCCGCGGCGGCTTTCGGCGGGCACGTTCTGGCTCGTCTATGCGCTCATCTTTCTGATCGGCGACTGGCTGCCGGTGTCGGTCGTCGGCGTGCTGGTCGTGGCGATGGCGCTGATCGCGGGCTTCGGCGGCGTCACCGGCGCGAAGCCGAAGATGCTCTCCGAGGAAACGCGCCGCCAGAGCGCCATGCGCCTCGGCAACAAGCTCTTCGTGCCCGCGCTGACGATTCCCGTCGTCACCGTGATCCTCACGCTCGGCGCGAGCCATCTCGTGTTCGGCGGCAAGCCGCTGATCGAACTGAAGAACGTGACGCTGATCGGCTTCGGCATCGGCTGCGTGATCGCGCTGGCGGTGGCGTGCGTGATGACGCGCGATACCGTCGGCCAGTCGATGCGCGAAACGCGCCGCCTGATCGACGCGCTCTCATGGGCCGCCGTGCTGCCGCAGATGCTCGGCATGCTCGGGCTCGTGTTCTCGGATGCGGGCGTCGGCAAGGCGGTCGCGCACGTCACGACGGCTTACGTGAACATGGATTACCGGCTCGTCGCGGTGGCGGTGTACTGCATCGGCATGGCGCTTTTCACGATGGTCATGGGCAATGGCTTCGCCGCGTTTCCGGTGATGACGGGCGGCGTCGGCGTGCCGATTCTCGTCGGCGTGTTCCACGGCAATCCCGCGACGATGGTCGCCATCGGCATGTTCTCGGGCTACTGCGGCACGCTCATGACGCCGATGGCCGCGAACTTCAACATCGTGCCGGCCGCGCTTTTGGAGTTGCCGGACAAGAACGCGGTCATCAAGGTGCAGGTGCCTACCGCGCTGACGTTGCTGATCGTGAACATCTTCTTGCTGAACTGGCTGATGTTCATTTGACGCGGCGGTCGCGCTCGATTGTCAGGAAGGCGCGACCACGAACCCGCGCTTTCTCAGCAACTCAAGCACGCCGCGCGGCCCGCCCAAATGCAGCGCGCCGATGGCCACGAACACCGGCTTGTCGGGCGCGGCAAGCTGCACCATCCGCGCGACGAAGCGCCGGTTGCGCTCGTAGACCACGCGGTTGTCCACTTGCGCGGCGAGTGCCTTCGACCGCGCGAGCTTGCTGCTTTTCGCGTCGTCCCAGGCCTTGAGCGCGTCGGCATCGCCAATACGCCATAGCCGATGCAGCTCCTTCACGTCGGCGATGTTCTCGGCCGGCGTCTGCACCAGATCTTCCGCGAGCATCTCGCGTTGCTGCGCGGAGCTGAGCCGCGTGAACGTCGAAATCTGCTCGTTCAACGTCTCCAATCCGACGATCTTCCCGCGCACGCGCAGATAGACGTTCTGCAATTGCGCCTCGGTGCCGTACTCGCTCTGGAAGCCGGCCTTCAGCGTGTCGTAGGTTTCGATCAGCATCGACGCGAGCCAAGGCCGCGTATGCCGCAGTTCCTTCAGCGCAGCCGGATTGCTGCGCATGCGCGCTTCGACTTTCTTCCACATGGAATCCGGCAAATAGTCGATGAGGCATTCGCTATGGCACATGCCGTAGCGGTTCACGTCGTCTTGCGACGACAGCAGTTCGTCCGGGGAGATTTCGAGCGCGAGGGTCGGCGACGCATAGAGCGCCGCGAGAATCGACTGGCGAAAAGGCTGCTCGGGCGGATAGTCGCTCGCGAAACCGACGTGCAGCGTGCCGAGCACGTAGAGCGTCGTCGCGCCCTTCGTCGCGACGTAGAACGGCATGTGCGGCGGCTGCGCGCGCACGGGGCCGCTCGCCGTGGTGCCATTGCTGCGATCCACGCGCGACGGCTGCGCGGGCGGATCGGGCACGTCGGTCGCGCTGGCCTCGCCGGCGGGCTGCGGCGTGCCGCCCGGCGGCGCACGCGATCCGGTGACGGCGAAACTCGCGGGTGAAACGGTGAGGCCGATTGCAAACGCCATCGTTGACGCCAGAACCATGCATCGCGCGCGAGCAAACAACGCCGCGACCCACAGCGCCGCGCAAACCGCGAGCGCCGCCGCACTCGATGCAACGCGGCGCGCCCGGTCAGCGACCGGCCGCGCCGCCTGCGATTCAGGCGTCGCCTTCACCGACCTCCTCGGCGCGATGGCACGAGACCTGACGGCCATCGACCACTCGCAGCGCCGGCTCCTCGACGCGGCACCGCTCGATCGCATACGGGCAACGCTGATGGAACGTGCAGCCCGACGGGGGATTGAGCGGCGACGGCATCTCGCCTTGCAGCTTGATCTTGATGCGCCGGTCTTCCTCGAAGATCGCGGGCGTCGCGGACATCAGCGAGCGCGTGTACGGATGCCGCGGATTCGCGAAGATCGTCTTCTTGTCGCCCAGTTCGGCAATGCCGCCAAAGTACATCACCATCACATCGTCGGCAATGTGCTCGACCACCGACAAGTTGTGCGAAATGAACACGTAGCTGGTGCCGAACTGCTGCTGCAGATCCATGAACAGATTGAGAATCTGCGCCTGAATGGACACATCGAGCGCCGACACCGGTTCGTCCGCGACGACGATTTGCGGATCGAGAATCATCGCCCGCGCGATCGCCACGCGCTGACGCTGCCCGCCCGAAAACATGTGCGGATAGCGCGACGCGTGCTCGGGGCGCAAGCCGACCGTGCGCATCATCTGCGCGATGCGCTCGGCGCGTTCCGTCGACGAGAGCTTCGTGTTGATCGCGAGCGGCTCGCCGAGCGTCTGCTCGACGGTCTTGCGCGGATTTAGCGATGCAAACGGGTTCTGAAACACCATCTGCACCCGCTGACGCAGTTCCGCGATTTTCGCCTTGCTCGCGCCCGCGACGTCCTCGCCTTCGATCAGCAAGCGGCCGGACGTAGGCGCTTCGATCATCGTCAATTGCCGCGCGAGCGTGGACTTGCCGCAACCCGATTCGCCGACGACCGCGAGCGTGCGACCGCGCTGCAATTCGAACGACACGCCGTTGAGCGCCTTCACCGTGCCTTGTGTGAACATGCTGCGCTTTACGGTGTAGTGCTTCGTGAGCCGGTCGGCGGCGAGCACGATGTCCTGCGTCTTTTCCTTCGGTACCGCGTTCATCGCGCGCCCTCCTCGACAATCTGCGCCTCGCGTTCGGCGCGCACCGCTTGCGCGACTTCCTGCGCCACATTCAGCGGCTTGATGCAGCGCGCGCGCACGGCGGCATCCCGCGCGTCGAGCTGATACAGATGCGGCCTGCCCTTCCAGCAGTCATCGACCACATACTTGCAGCGCGGCGCGAACAGACAGCCGCTCGGCCGGTCGTCGCGGCCCGGCACCATGCCCGGCAGCGCCGCGAGACGCGCCGCGCCGCGGCTGTGCTCGGGAATCGCGGCGAGCAACGCCTCCGTGTACGGATGATGCGGCTCGCTGAAGATGGCCGGCACGTGATTCGTTTCGATGATCTCGCCCGCGTACATCACCGCGACGCGCTGCGCGACCTCGGACACGACCGCCAGATCGTGCGAAATCAGCACGAGCGCCATGCCGCGCTCCTTCTGCAAGCGCACGAGCAGTTCCATGATCTGCGCCTGAATGGTCACATCGAGCGCGGTGGTCGGTTCGTCCGCGATCAGGAGCTTCGGATTGCACGCGACCGCCATCGCGATCATCACGCGCTGATTCATGCCGCCCGACATCTGATGCGGGAACGTGTCGATGCGGTTCTTCGCGTCCGGAATGCCGACCTGATCGAGCAGTTCGAGCGCGCGTTTGTTGAGCGCATCGCCGCGCAGGCCTTCGTGCAGCCGCAGCACTTCCTTGATCTGATAACCGACGGTGTAGCTCGGGTTCAGGCTCGTGAGCGCGTCCTGAAACACCATCGCGATGTCCTTGCCGATGATCTTGCGGCGAGCGCGCGCCGATGCCTTCAGCAGGTCGTGACCGTCGAAGGTGATCTGATCGGCGGTGACTTTGCCGGGATGGTCGATGAGGCCCATCAGCGCCATCATCGTGACGCTCTTGCCCGAGCCGGATTCGCCGACGACGCCGACGACTTCGCCCGGCTTCACGGATAAGTTGATGCGATCGACCGCTTGCGTGCCGCCGAACGTCACTTGCAGGTTACGGATAGTCAGTAGATCGGTCATGTCATGCCATCCGTTTCAGTTTCGGATCGAGCGCGTCGCGCAGCCCGTCGCCGAGCAGGTTGATGACGAGCACCGAGACGAGAATCGAGAGGCCCGGCATCGTCACGATCCACCATGCGCTTTCGATGTAATCGCGCGCCGAGGCGAGCATGGCGCCCCACTCCGCCGCGGGCGGTTGCACGCCGAGGCCGAGAAAGCCGAGCGCGGCGGCATCGAGAATCGCCGATGAAAAGCCCAGCGTCGCCTGCACGATGAGCGGCGCGGCGCAGTTCGGCAGCACTTGCGAGAACATGAGCCGCGCGGTGCTCGCGCCTGCCACGCGCGATGCCGTCACGTATTCCTTCTGCAATTCGCCGAGCGCGGACGCTCGCGTGAGACGCACGTAACCCGGCAGCGCGACGATGGCGATGGCGAGCATCGTGTTGACGAGCCCCGGCCCGATGATCGCGACGACGGCCACCGCGAGCAGCAGCGACGGCAGCGCGAGCAGCACGTCCATCACGCGCATGATCGGCGTGTCGAGCCAGTGGAAGAACGCGGCCATCAGCCCGAGCACGACGCCCGGAATCAGCGCGAGCACCACGGACACGAAGCCGATCCAGAACGACAGCCGCGCGCCGTACATGAGGCGCGAGAGAATGTCGCGGCCCGCTTCGTCGGTGCCGAGCAGAAACATGCGGTTGCCGCCGTCGAGCCATGCGGGCGGGATCTTCACGTACTCGCGATACTGCTCGATCGGACTATGCGGCGCGATCAACGGCGCGAAAATCGCGATAAAGAGCAGCACGAGCACGATGATGCCCGCCGCCACCGCGCCGCGATTGCGCGAGAAGTTCGCCCAGAACTCGCGCGCCGCGACCATGCGGCCGGACGGCGGCGTCAATGCGCCGGGCGGGATATTGTTTTGAACGTCAGCCATTCGTTATGCCTCGCGCCGAACCGCCTCGAATGAGGCATGCGCCCCCTTGGGGGACAGCGAACAAGTGTGAGCGTAGGGGACCATGTTTCCTCAGCGAGTATGGCGAATGCGCGGATTCAACACGCCGTACAAGAGATCGACGACCAGATTCACGACGATCACGAGCGTCGCGATCATCAGAATGCCGCCTTGCACGACCGGATAGTCGCGACGCGAAATGGCGTCGATGAGCCACTTGCCGACGCCCGGCCACGAGAACAGCGTCTCGGTCAGCACCGCGCCCGCGAGCAGCGCGCCGACCTGCAAACCGATCACGGTCACGACCGGAATCAGCGCGTTGCGCAGCGCATGCACGACGACCACGCGCAACGGCGAAAGGCCCTTTGCGCGCGCGGTGCGGATGTAGTCCTCGCGCAGCACTTCGAGCATCGACGAGCGCGTCATGCGCGCGACGACCGCGAGCGGAATCGTGCCGAGCACGATGGTCGGCAGAATCAGATGCGAGAGCGCCGACGTGAACGCGCCTTCGTCGCTCGAAAAGAGCGAGTCGATCAGCATGAAGCCGGTGACGTGCGGGATGTCGTATTCCACCGCGATGCGGCCCGAGACGGGGGTCCAGCCCAGCTTCGCCGAGAAGAACATGATGAGGATCAAGCCCCACCAGAAGATCGGCATGGAGTAGCCGGTGAGCGCGGTGCCCATGACGCCGTGATCGACCGCCGTGCCGCGCTTGAGCGCCGCCGCCACGCCCGCCGGCAAGCCGACGACGAGCGCGAAGATCATCGCGCAGATGGACAGCTCGACGGTCGCCGGAAAGCGCGCCATGAATTCGCCCATCACGCTCGTATTGGTGATGATGGACGTGCCGAGATCGCCCTTGAGCGCATGGCCGACATAGTGGAAATATTGAAGCGGCAGCGGCTGGTCCAGCCCGAGGCGCTTCATGGCTTCGGCGTGGGCCGCCGGGTCCACGCCCCGTTCGCCCATCATGACTTCGATGGGATCGCCCGGGATCAGGTGGATGAGCGCGAACGCGAGAATCGTAATGCCGATGAACGTCGGTATCACCATTCCTATGCGTCGCAAAACGAATCGGAACATGATCGCCCTTTGGTTCGTTCTTGGGGATAAATACGCTACCGGCGGCCGGATCGTTTGATCCGCGCCGCCGGACGTGTTTCGACTAGTTAAGGTTTAGTGCAAAAAGCATTCCGCCAGCAAGACTTACTGCAGGCCGACGCCATCGAAACGCACGTAGCCGAGCGGCTCGATCTTCATGTTCGTCACCTTCTTGCTGACCGGCTGATAGACGGTCGAATGCGCGATCGGCGAGAACGGCAGTTGTTGCGCGAAGATCTGCTGTGCGTCGGTGTAGGCCTTCGTGCGCGCGGCGACATCCGTGGTCGAGCGGCCCTTCACGACGAGATCGTCGAATGGCTTGTAGCACCACTTCGAGAAGTTGCTGCCCTTCACCGCGTCGCAGCCGAGCAGCGTGCCGAGCCAGTTGTCGGGGTCGCCGTTGTCGCCCGTCCAGCCGATCAACAGCGCGTCGTGTTCGCCCGCGTGCGCGCGCTTCAAATACTCGCCCCACTCATACGACACGATGTTCGCCTTCACGCCGATCTTCGCCCAGTCGGCCTGAATCATTTCGGCCATCAGACGCGCGTTCGGGTTGTAGGCGCGCTGCACGGGCATGGCCCACAGCGTGATTTCGAAGCCGTTCGGGAAACCCGCCTTGCTGAGCAGTTGCTTGGCCTTCGCGGTGTCGTAGGCGTTCGCCTTCAGGTTCTTGTCGTAGGACCACTGCGTCGGCGGCATCGGCGCGGTGGCCGGCTGGCCGGCGCCCTGATACACGGAATCGATGATCGCCTTCTTGTTGATCGCCATGTCGAGCGCGCGGCGCACGTCGGCGTTGCCGAGATTGCTCTTCGTCACGTTATACGCAACGTAGCCTTCGTTGAAACCGGCCTGCGACGGCGTATCCACATTCGATGCCGACTTCAGCGCCGCGATATCGCCCGGGCGCGGATAGCTCATCACCTGGCACTCGTTGCTCTTCAACTTCTGCACGCGCACGGCGGCGTCCGGCGTGATCGAGAAGATCAGCTTGGAGATTTGCACCGCGTTCGGCTTCCAGTAGTCCGGATTGCCGTCGAAGCGGATGGTCGCGTCCTTCGTATAGCTGCGGAAGATAAACGGGCCGGTGCCGAGCGGATACTGGTTGATGTCGGCGGCCTTGCCGTCCTTCAGCAGCTTGTCCGCGTATTCAGCGGAGAGAATGGAGGCGTACTCCATCGCCATGTTCTGAATGAACGGCGCGCTCACTTCCTTCAGCGTGAACTTGACGGTGTACGGGTCGACTTTTTCGATCTTCGAGATCAGCTTGTCGAGGCCCAGGTCCGTGAAGTACGGGAACTGCACGTTGTACGCCTTGCGGAACGGCTGGTTCGGGTCGAGCATGCGGTTGAACGTGAAGAGCACGTCGTCCGCGTTGAATTCGCGCGTCGGCTTGAAGTAGGACGTCGTCTGGAATTTCACGCCGTGACGCAGATGGAACGTGTACGTCAGGCCGTCCGACGAGACTTCCCACTTTTCCGCGAGACCCGGTTCCACTTTCGTGCCGCCGCGCTCGAATTCGACGAGGCGGTTATACACGGTGAAGGTGTTCGCGGTGAAATCGGTGCCCGTGGTGTACTGCGCGGGATCGAAACCGGCGGGGCTGCCTTCCGAGCAGTAAACAAGCGTTTTGTTCGGGATTGCCGCGTTCGCGGCGCTCGCCGCGAAAAGCGTTGCCGTGGCGACGGCGCCCATGAGCGCCGACATGCGGGCGACTCGCAACAGGCCATTTTTCTTCATGTTTCCTCCAAGTCAGTGCCGACTTTTGGCCGGCGTAGCGCGATCTTACTTGATCGCGTCCTCCGCTTTGTTAGCGGACGAAAATGCCGGGCGCAACACTAGCACGAACAAATATGACGTGGGTAGACAGTTTTCCCCACAGTGCGGGCGGATCGAGCTTCTGCGAGGAAGCGCGTCACGCCACGGATGCAGGGCGAAGAAGGAGAGCGCGAAGCGTTGCGGGAGAAGGAGGAAACGTGGCGCGGGCTTATAGCGCTGAGTCGCGAGCGGACGGAGCGGTCCCGGCATTCGACGCGCTTTTGATCGCGTCGGCCGCTGCCAGCCTGAGACGCACCTGTTCAGAAAATGCAGCGGTCGCGATGGCCACCTCCTGATTTTCTTCCGGTGTTTCGAGTCCTCTGATTTCTCGGATGAAGTATCGCCCCACGTGGCTTTCGGGATGCCAGTAGTTGCGCACGTGAGGGCGGTCGAACATATGCTCGCATCCGAACAATTCGACAATCACCGACTGCAGCGCGTGATCTTCGCCGCCATAACGGCGATAAACCTCGTCTTCGGGAAAACCGCCCATCAGATTGAACATATCGCGGCGAATCACCAGGCTACTCGTTATGCCGGTGCTCATGTTGAACGCGATAGCGTTGAAATTCGCGAAAGCGTAGACCTCTGCGGGATAGCCGGCGAGATGCACTCTGAGCCTGATGGCGGGCATTTGGCGATGCTCGCGGAGATACTTGACGGCGGAGGTCAATGCCGATGGCAGGTATTCGTCGTCGGCATCCAGAAAAGCGAGCACAGGCAGCGTGGCGCGCTGCACGCCGAGATTCCGCGCCCGAGCCGCGCCGAAGTTTTCAGGCAGTCTTAGTAGTTCGACGCGTGAGTCCTTCATTGCGAAGAATTGCGCGACCTGAACGGAGTTGTCCTGCGAGCCGTCGTCCACGACGATGACCTGCCCGACCTCCGGCTGCCTGAGGCAACTTTCCAGCGCGCGACCCAGCGTTCGCACTTCATTAAAGCAAGGAACGACGACTGAAACGCACTGCGTCTTGGACCATTCGAGCATCACACGCTCCGATTCGTTGAATCTGTCCTTTATCGCATCAACGCGGCTGCGACCCAATCTGAAGATTCCGAAAATCCGAAGCTACTGAATAGCATTGATTGTTTCGATCGCGAGTGCGCCGGTGCCGATCCACGTCGATATCGGTACAACGGAGGGAAAGAATGAACCGCGCGGCGAGCGCCGCGCGGGTGATGCAAGAAACGCGAGATTCAGGCGCTTTGAAAACCGAGCCGTTCGCAGATGGTCCTGGTCGCGGCCGCGCCGTTAAGCGTGTAGAAATGCAGTCCGGGCGCGCCGTCGTCGATCAGGCGGCGGCACAGGCCCGTCACCACGTCGAGACCGAACTCGCGAATGGACTCGCGGTCGTCGCCGTAGCTTTCCAGACGCCGCGCGATCCACCTCGGCACTTCCGCGCCGCACATGTCGGAGAAGCGCATGAGCTGCGAGAAGTTCGTGATCGGCATGATGCCCGGCGTGATGGGCACGTCCACGCCCAGCTTCTTCGCTTCGCCGACGAACCGGAAATACGCGTCCGCGTTGAAGAAGTACTGCGTGATCGCGGCGTTCGCGCCCGCCTTCACCTTGCGCGCGAAGTTCTCCATATCGGCGCGCGGCGAACGCGCTTGCGGATGAAACTCCGGATACGCGGCCACTTCGATATGGAACCAGTCGCCGTGCTCCTGGCGAATGAACGCGACCAGCTCCGACGCATAACGCAGTTCGCCGAATTCGCCCATGCCCGAAGGCAGGTCGCCGCGCAACGCGACGATATGGCGAATGCCGTGCTCGCGGTACGCGCCGAGGATCGCGCGCAGGCTTTCGCGCGACGAGCCGATGCACGACAGATGCGGCGCGGCCTGCAAGCCTTCGGCCGCCATTTCGAGCACGGTATCGAGCGTGCCTTGCTGCGTGGAGCCGCCCGCGCCGAACGTCACGGAGACGAACTTCGGCGCGAGCTTCGCAAGCTCCGCGCGCGAGGCGCGCAGCTTCTGCACGCCTTCCTGCGTCTTCGGCGGGAAAAACTCGAATGAGAGTTCGATGGGTTTCATGATGATGTGTGCGCACAAAGCGCGGCGGCTAGCCGAAGTTGCGCTGCCCGAACACGAGCGCCGACAGAAGCCACGATACGATGCTGTACAGAATCGAGCCGAAGAACGCCGACCAGAAACCCGAGACCTCGAAACCCTTCAGCAGCGACGAGCACAGCCAGAAGCACAGCGCATTCACCACGAGGATGAAGAGGCCGAGCGTGAGGATGGTCACCGGCAGCGTCAGGATGATGAGAACCGGACGCAGCACGGCGTTGATCAGCCCGAGCACCACCGCGACGATCAGCGCCGTGCCGAAACTGCGAATGCGAATGGACGGCACGAGATAGGTGATGATCAGCAGCGCGAGCGCGTTGATCAGCCATGTCAGCAGCACGGTCATCGAGGGTTCTCCGGTTTGTCGTCGTTCGGGCAAAGCGCGGCGCGGATGCGTGCGCATCCGCGCCGGCCCCGCCGCCGCGTGCGATTAATAGCGGTAGTGGTTCGGCTTGAACGGACCGTTCTTGTCGACGCCGATATAGCCTGCCTGCTCGTCCGACAGCACGGTCAGTTCCGCGCCGATGCGGCCCAGATGCAGACGCGCGACCTTCTCGTCCAGATGCTTCGGCAGCACGTACACCTTGTTCTCGTACTTGTCGCCTTGCGTGAAGAGTTCGATCTGCGCGAGCGTCTGGTTCGTGAACGAGTTCGACATGACGAACGACGGATGGCCCGTCGCGCAGCCCAGGTTCACCAGACGCCCTTCGGCCAGCAGAATAATGCGCTTGCCGTCCGGGAAGATGATGTGATCGACCTGCGGCTTGATGTTGTCCCACGTGTACTGGCGCGTGGAGGCAACGTCGATTTCCGAATCGAAGTGACCGATGTTGCAGACGATCGCGTTATTGCGCATCGCCTTCATGTGGTCGTGGTTGATGACGTGGTAGTTGCCCGTCGCCGTCACGAAAATGTCGGCCTTGTCGGCGGCGTATTCCATCGTCACGACGCGGTAGCCTTCCATCGCGGCTTGCAGCGCGCAGATCGGATCGATTTCCGTGACCCACACGGTTGCGCCCAGACCGCGCAGCGATTGCGCGCAGCCCTTGCCCACGTCGCCGTAACCGGCCACGACCGCGATCTTGCCCGCGATCATCACGTCGGTCGCGCGCTTGATGCCGTCCACGAGCGACTCGCGGCAGCCGTACAGGTTGTCGAACTTCGACTTCGTGACCGAATCATTCACGTTGATGGCCGGGAACGGCAGGCGGCCGTCCTTTTCCATCTGATACAGGCGATGCACGCCCGTCGTCGTTTCTTCCGTTACGCCCTGAATGTGCGCGAGGCGCGTGGAGTACCACGTCGGATCGGCGTCGAGGTGACGCGCAATCGACTTGTACAGCGCGACTTCTTCCTCGTTCGTCGGCTTGGCGATGACCGAGCGGTCCTTCTCCGCCTTCGAGCCGAGAATCAACAGCAGCGTGGCGTCGCCGCCGTCATCGAGAATCATGTTGGCGAATTCGCCGTTCGGCCATTCGAAAATGCGATGCGAGAATTCCCAGTACTCGTCGAGCGATTCGCCCTTGAACGCGAACACCGGCGTGCCGCCATCGGCGATCGCGGCGGCCGCGTGATCCTGCGTCGAGAAAATGTTGCACGACGCCCAGCGCACGTCCGCGCCCAGCGCCTTCAGCGTTTCGATGAGCACGCCGGTCTGGATGGTCATGTGCAGCGAGCCCGCGACGCGCGCGCCCTTGAGCGGTTGCTGCGCTTTGTATTCTTCGCGGATTTGCACGAGACCGGGCATTTCCGTCTCGGCGATGTCAAGTTCCTTGCGGCCCCATGCGGCGAGCGACATGTCGGCGACAACGAAATCCTGGGTGGTGTTGGAATCGAGAACTGCGGCGTTCATCACGCCCTCCTTTCTAAAAAAGACTAGAAATGTTGACGTGAGCGCCGTTCGAATGCGGTGGCTCAGCAGGCGCTTTTTAGGGCGCTTTGGAACCGTCCGGATTGAATGCCACCGAGCCTGGCGGATGAGGCTTATTGCAAGCCGCTCAACCGTCGCAACGCTCCTCGGGGGCGAGTGACGATTGTAGCAAAGTCTTATTGGATCGTTTGCGTTTCAGCACACGCTGATTCAAATCTTCGACGCCGCGTGAGCCGCATTTTACCGATGCGCGCGCCTAGAACGGCAGCGCGGAGAGCGCCGGCGCGAGCAGCACCATCACGACGCCCGCGATCATCATGGTAAGGCTCGCGACCACGCCTTCTTCGCTGCCCAATTCGCGCGCCTTCGCCGTGCCGACGCCATGCGCCGCCGCACCGAACAGCGCCCCGCGCGCGAGCCGCGTGCGCAGCGGCACGAGCGCGAGCACGATCTCGCCGAAGAGCATGCCGCAGACGCCCGTCGCGATCACGAAGAGCGCGGTCAGGTCTTTCGGCGCGTGAATCTTGTCGGAGACGGCGAGCGCGAACGGCGTGGACACCGAGCGCGTCGCGAGACTGCGCTGCAATTCCGGCGACAGATGCAAGAGCTTCGCGAGCGCGAGCGATCCGCCCACCGCAACCAGAATGCCGACCGTGACGCCGACCGTCAGCGAGATCCAGTGGCGCTTCAGAAGCGCGCGGTATTCGTAGATCGGCACCGCGAACGCGACGGTGGCCGGGCCGAGCAGCCACATGAGCCAGCGCGTATCGGCGAAATAGACCGAATACGGAATGCGCGCGGTCACGACGATCAGCGCGAGCACGGCCGGCGCGGAAAGCATCGGCGTGAGCCACGGGCTGCGGAATCGCGCGTAGAGACTTTTCGACGCGAAGTACAGCGCGACCGTCAGCACGAAGCAGCCGGCGGCGATGAGGCGCGCGGCGTCGTCGGCGAGGAGCGAGGCGTAGAAGTGGTGCATGGCCGTGATCAGGCGTGTGCCGAGGCGCGCGCCGCGTGACGGGCGACGAGCGCGCGGCGCAACGCGAGACGGCGTTCGAGGCGCGCGGCGCGATCCACGGCGAACGCGACGGCGACCATCACCATCAGCGTGCCCGCGACCACGACGAGCGCGAGCCGCCAGCCGTCTTCCATGAACAGGCCGCCGTACTGCACGGCCGCGACCGCTGCGGGGATGAAGAACAACAGCATGTCGCCGAGCAGCCAGTCGGCGCCCGCCTTCACCCAGCGCGGCGCGACGCCGCCGCAAAACAGCAGCGCGAGCAACGCGACAAGACCGACCACGCCGCCCGGCACCGGCAACGCGAGCTTGCGCGCGACGAAATCGGCGACGAACCAGATCACCGCGATGCCGCCGGCCTGCACCGCGACGCGGGCGAACCGGCTGATAGCGGCGCGAGCAGGGTTCGTGGTGCTTGCATTCGAAAGGACGACGGACATGGCGTGGTGTGCGATTAGGGTTAACCTGTAGCCGAGTATAGAGCCGTCGTTTCCATAATAAAAATGACTTAACCTTATCCAGTTCATTCCAATCCGGAATCTGAGGCCGATCATGGAACTGCGCGCGTTGCGGTATTTCGTCGAAGTCGTCAAACAGAAGAGCTTTACCGCTGCCGCCGAGCACATGTTCGTCACGCAGCCGACCATCAGCAAGATGGTGAAGGCGCTGGAAGACGAAGTCGGCTCGCCGCTGTTGTTGCGCGAAGGCCGGCAGATGGTGCTGACCGATGCCGGGCAGATCGTCTACCAACGCGGCGTGGACGTGCTCGCGGCGCACGCGCGGCTGGAGGCGGAACTGAATGACCTCGGCACCTTTGGGCGGGGAACGCTCACCATCGGCATCCCGCCGATGGGCGGCGCGCTTTTCACGCCGGCCATCGCGGCATTCAGACGGCGGTATCCGAAAGTCGAGCTGAAGCTGTTTGAGCGCGGATCGAAGGCGATCGAGGCCGCGCTGATGGACGGCGAACTGGAGTTGGGCGGCGTCCTGCAACCCGTCGATACCGATATGTTCGACGTGCTGCCGGTCAGCCGTCAGTTGCTATGGCTCGTGGCGCCGAAAGGCGCGCGCTGGGAGGACGTGCGCGAAGTGCCGCTGGCGGATCTCGCCGCCGAGCCGTTCGTGTTCTATGGCGAAAGCCTGGCGCTCAACGACATCGTGATGAACGCGTGCCGCGCGGCGGGCTTCACGCCCACTATCGTCGGGCGCAGCGGGCATTGGGATTTCATGGCGGCGCTGGTGCAGGCGGGAATCGGCATCGCGCTGCTGCCTGCGCCGTATTGCCGACGCCTGGACACCGACGCGTTCACGTGCCGGCCGGTTGTCGCGCCGGAGATTCATTGGGACATGGCGCTCGGCTGGCGGCGCAACGGCTATCTGTCGCATGCGGCGCAAGCGTGGATCGAGGTTGCGCGGGAAGTGCTGCCCGCCAACCTCGATCAGGACTTCATGGCCGATGGTTTCGCCCGCACGCGGGGCAAAAAGGCGGACGCGGGCGGCTGATTTTCGTTGCGAAGCAACGCGCCCGCATTACCAGGCCCGGTCAGTTCACTTCCGTAAACTCGATGCGGCGATTCGCCATGCGACCCGCCGGCGTCGAGTTGTCGGCGATCGGATTGACTTCGCCGAGACCCTCGGCCTTCAACGAATTGGCCGGAATGCCGTGCTTCACAAGATAACCGCGCACGGCTTCCGCGCGCTTCTTCGACAATTCGACGTTCAGCGCCGCGCTGCCGGTGTTGTCCGAATAACCGGCGATTCGCAGCATGATGGGCGCGCCGTGGGCGTCGCAGTCTTTCAGTGCCTGCGCGGACTTCGCGAGCGCCGCCATCGAGCTAGCGGGCGGCGTGTTCGAACCGGTGCGGAAGTGGATGGGCTTGAGGTTCAGCATTCGCGCGATGACAGGTGCCGAACAGGTTCCCGCAGTTGCCGCAGCGGATGCAGGCGCAGCCGCCGATGCCGCCGATGCCGCTGAAGCCGATGCCGCCGCCGCATTGGAGGCCGCCGCGTCCGCCTGCGCCGACGCGAGACCGATGTTCCAGCCCGAGCCGAACAGCGCCTTCAGCTTTTCCAGCCAGCCCAGTTTGACGTCGGCGGCCTTGCCGGCCAGTTCAATCTTGTCGCCGTCTATCTGCACGCGCGCGCCCGGCAGGGTCATCACGGGCACGAGGGTGTCCAGCTTGTCGAGCCATGCCGAAGGCTTCGTGTCCGGGTCGACCGACACGTTCGCGTGGAACTTGTCCGCGCCGAACTTCATCGACATCAGGTCGATCAGCCGTTGACGCTCCTCGTCGCTGCCGACGGTCGCCTTGACGGTCGGCACGCCCGACGCATCGACGGTGATCGCGGCGAGCGCGTTCTTGCCCGGCAGCAGCGTCGGCATGGACGCCTGGCTGGCCACGGCCGCGCCGCCCACGGCGTCGGACGACGCGGGGGCGCCCGCCGCATCGGAAGCAGCCCCCGAAGCCGACGCGTCCGCTTGCGCATCCTGCGCGGCGTCCTTGTGCTTGTCTTCCGTCGAGCAGCCGCGCGCCACGAGCGCCGCCAATAGCGCGAGCGCGGCGGCGTTCGCCACCCACAGCCACTTGCGCTTGCTCGACTTGTCCTTCGTTTCCTCGCTCTCGGGCGCGGGGTAGAGGTCGCTATGGATCGGGAACGCGGCGGCTTCCTGCGTCGACGGATGCTCCAGATGCGACGACACCGCCTTCAGCCGCGACGCCACGCCGGCCAGAAACGCGCCGACCGAGCCGAGGCCGAGCGCCTGCGCGAAGGCGTCTGTCATGTTCGCGCGAACGACGGGCAACTGGTGCCCGAGCAGCGTGGGCAACTGGCCGACCTGACCGTTGTGCTGCGTGAAGTGGCGCTTGAGCAGCCCGAGAATGGTCGCGCCGACCACGCCGGCCAAAACGCGCGTGACGTGCGCCGGCACGCCCGAATATTCGGCGATACGTTCGGAGAGCGCGTTGACGTTGTCGTGCGAGGCGACCGCGCCGTCCACCGATGCGCTCGTGGCGAGCAGCGTTTGCATGCCGTCCTCGTTCAGCACGAAGTGCGGCAGTTCTTCGGCGATATGGGTGTTGACGGCCGGCGACATGACCGCGTTGAACAGATTGCGCGCGCCGTCGAGCGACGACGCCTTGTTCATCATCGAGCCGATGAGCGCGGGCCCGCACAGGGAAACGACGCGCTTGGCGGATTCGGGCGCGCAGCCGACGCGCGCGGCGAGATGCTGCAACACGCTTTCGTTTAAAGCGCCCTGCACCGACTGATTGAGGTTGATGCTCATTGAGAATACTTCCAGAAAAGCGTTGTTGCACCGGGCCGAGCGCCCGATTCAGGCCGAACGATTATAGGTTCGGGGTCCTGCAAGTCGGCATGGCGGACTGAACAATCGGATTTGTCTCAGCTCTCGTGCCTTTAGGACTGCGCCTCAGAAAACTTGTCGTCGTTGTGACAACCGGGCGCACTCGCCCGGCCGCCAATGAAGAGAGCGATGCCTCTACCCGTGCGCCGAAACGCCGGCCTATGATTCATGAATTCGAGATGGCTCCGACGCCGCCCGAGACAGGAGACCGCTGTATGAATGCTTCATCCGCCGATGCCCCCGCCAGCCGGTTCGGTCAGACGCACGAGGTCACGAATCAGGCGCCCCCGCTCGAGCGTTACGACGCGTTTGCCACCGATTGCGCGCTGGCGGCGGCGGTCGAGCGTGAAGGCGCCGGCTGGCACGCCGACGCCCTCTCGCGCGACGGCTGCGCGCTCACGCAGCCCGATGTTCTCGCGCTCGCCGATCTGGCCAACCGCCATACGCCGGAACTCGCGACGCACGATGCGCGCGGCGAGCGTATCGACGCGATCGAATTTCATCCCGCGTGGCACGAACTGCTGCGCCGGCTGCGGCACGAGGGACTGCACGCATTGCCGTTCGAACCGCACGCCCGCGCCGGCTCCATGGCCGCGCGTTGCGCCAGCTACTTTCTGCACGGCCAGCTCGAATCCGGTTCGCTGTGTCCGATCACGATGACGTTCGCCAGCATTCCGGTATTGCGCAACGAACCGGCTTTGTACGCGCGGCTCGCCGGACCGCTGCTGTCGCGCGAGCACGACCGGCGCGACATTCCGCTCGACGCCGGCAAGCGGTCGATGATGATCGGCATGGGCATGACCGAAAAGCAGGGCGGCTCGGACGTGCGCAGCAACCGCACGCGCGCCGAGCCGCTCGGCGCGGGCGGGCGCGGCGGCGAATACCGGCTCGTCGGACACAAATGGTTCTTCTCCGCGCCGCAGTGCGACGCGCATCTGGTGCTCGCGCGCGCGTCGGCCGAAGGCGGGCTGTCGTGCTTCTATGTGCCGCGTTTCGCGCCGGACGGCCGCAAGAACGCGGTTCACGTGCAGCGTCTGAAAGACAAGCTCGGCAATCGCTCGAATGCGAGCAGCGAGGTCGAATTCCTGGATGCCTACGGCGTCATGATCGGCGAGGAAGGTCGCGGCGTGCCGACGATCATCGAAATGGCGAACTTCACGCGGCTCGACTGCGTGATCGGCAGCGCGGCGCTCATGCGCGCGGCGCTCGTGCAGGCGATTCATCACGCGCGGCATCGGAGCGCGTTCGGCGCGCGGCTCGTCGATCAACCGTTGATGCGCAACGTGCTCGCGGATCTCGCTCTGGAATCAGAAGCCGCGACGCTGCTGTTCATGCGGCTCGCGGGCGCGTTCGAGCAGAGCGCGGCGGCAGGAAGCGCGCCGTCCGAGCGCGCGTGGCGGCGCATCGTGACGCCGGCCGCGAAGTTCTGGGTCTGCAAGCGCGCGCTCGAATTCACCGGCGAAGCCATGGAAGTCTGGGGCGGAAACGGCTATGTCGAATCCGGCCCGCTGGCGCGTTTCTATCGCGAAGCGCCGGTCAATTCGATCTGGGAAGGCTCGGGCAACGTGATGTGCCTGGACGTGCTGCGCGCGTTCGAGCGCGAGCAGGACGCGGCTCACGCGCTCCTCGACGATTGGCGCGACGCGGCATCCGCGCATCCGGCGCTGGGCGCAGCGCTCGGCGCGCTCATCGGAATGCTGACGGGCGATGCATCGGAAAGAGAAGCGTCGGCGCGGCGCATCGCGCAGCAGTTGGTCTCATGTGCGCAGGGCGTGTTGCTCGCGCGTCATGCGCCGGAGGACGTGGCGCAGGCGTTCATCGAAACGCGTCTGGGCGATGCACGGGGCGAAACGGGGCGCGTCTACGGCACGCTGCCGGCGCGGTTCGACCATGCGAGGATCGTGGCGCGGGCGTTTGCGGGCTAGTGCGACGGCGTGAGCGGGAGATCGCCGCGTAACGAAGCGTTCGGTGCAGCATCGAACTCGGCGGCGATTGCAGACGCCCGAGGTTCACAGAACAGTCTTAAACGCCCGATGCGATGTCGTAGGCGCCGTGCGTATGCGGCTTTACTTACCACATCGCGGGGCGCGTTGGTAATGTAACTCTGCGCCACGAGCGACGACGGAATGGGATCGACGTTGTCATGCCCGTCTGTTCGCGCTCAGCGACGCTAGAGGGACGCCCTGGACGAAAGCGTCATTGAGCCGGACTTGTTGGTCGGTCCTTGCGTCAATCGCATGTGCCGCGATGGGGTACTACAAGTTGCCGCCCGAACCATCGTGGATACCGATAATAGTTTCATAGGCCTAGATCCCTCTTAGTCAGACGTCGACGGACCTACGACGAAAACATACTCGCCGCAATCGAATTATTTCGATTATCGAAGCCATTGCCGTATGAAATACCAGTTAATTTTACAAGTCCACAACTTACAATATAAACGTTTTAGTGTTGTAATCTGGGTCTTGAAAGAACGTTGTGGAGCGCGTCGCCCGTGCAGCGCGGACGAAGCGGGTGCACAGTTGTTGCACGAACGTTTGACTCGACGAAGAGGCTGATTGGAATATAGGTTATTGGGCCATTTCAGACATTACGTCCCGAAGTCAATTTCTTATCCGCTTGGGGCTAGGGAACACGGCAACCGGAAGGGCAAAGGCAGTCGCAGTCGCTGGTGCGTTTAACCGAGCAACACCCTCGGGAATGCCCGGCGCGATTCAGTCGTTCGCAGAAAGCGAGGAGAGAATCTCAGCCCGTATTTCAGCGGGTTGAATTGATTCTTGGAAAGGAATCGATACTGTGTGTTTAACGGCGATCTTACTGGCGGACTTGTCATTTCCGCCGCGCGCTGAACTGCCTCCTATCGCGGGCTCGGCTCCCGGCGTCGAAGACTGCCGATAATGGTCCGCCCGCTGTTGGTATTTGCGGAGAGATGCTTACTGCAGGCACGTTCTAACGCTGGCCTCATACAACGAAGTTTGCGGCTAACAGTTCAGAAAGAATCCGATCTTCAAGAGACTTCAATGCAATACCAATCTGCTCAGAAGTTCGGCGTGGAACATCGTTCGCCGCACGAACCGGTCATTGCTCTCGCCTTGCCCGATATTGAGCGGACATGAGCTTTGGGTTAGCACGTGCGCCCACAGTCGGGTCGGGTCATCATGCTAGTCCGCTTTTGGCAGACCGATTGGCCGTAGAAACCTCTAGTGCCTCGAACTCAAATGTGACGTGATCTGATATGAAGGCATGTCGACGCCTAAAAGCAACTCCCGCCCAACTCTAGAATAAGTTCTATGCGGAAAAGAATCAAACATCAGATTCATGCCGATGTAGGTGAAGGACACTCATCTACGGACGAGGCCGTGCCGTGCACCGTTCGTCTGTTGCTTATATCAACTCTGCTTTTCTTGACGTCAGCGTGTGGTTCGGCCGTAACCGGTATTAACAGTCGAAGTGATGCACTCACTCAAAGCTTCCTGGCGACTCTTCAAGACTTCACTACGCAAGACTACTTGGACGAGCCAGAAAAGGTGGAGCGGCTCTTTGGGTTGAAGTTAGCGATGGGAGAGTGGAAATTTCGCAAGCTACTTCCGTTCAACTATGTGTCTCGGGATCGGGAATCAGTTGCATCGGGCCCATCGGTGAGATTCCCGTTCATCGACTATCGGAATGTTCATTATGACGAAAGCATTAAACCTGATGCCGTGCTTACGATCCTCTTCGTACCCCTACGGAGCGAATCAACATGCGTTCCGAAGATTGACGTACTGGAGCGCTTCGGTCCGCCGAATGATCGCGGTGGCTTCAAGAATGCGCTTCAATATAAGTTTGGCGGCACCAAGGGATTAATCGCTGTCTTTCAAAGCGATAGTAACGGGTGTCTGATAAGGGTCAATTTGTACAGGAATGACGGCAATGAGTGAACTTAAAACTATTACGGGAAACGAAGCTTTCTGGGGAGCCGCTGCTGGTAACCTTCCAGATGGGGCAGTTGCGCTAATGAATAAAAGTCCAACTTTGCTCGCGCAGTTATACCGCTACTCGGAAGACGTTGCCAGCGGGAAAATGCAACCGATTGCTATCCTAGCGAACACATCAAATAGCTTAAGCTTCGTGGGAAGCAACATTCAATTTGGGGGCTACGTGCTGACTTGGTCCGCGGAAAGGTTCGTAGGAAACCTTAGTCACGAACTGGGTCACTATGCGAACGTAGACAACGATCGCGATTACTTCAACGCTATAAATCCAAACCCAACCGATCCGAACGTCGGGGTCAACCTAGCACGGATCGGGCTCCGAGCTGAGGGCGAGGCAGTGTATTTCAACTGGGAGGTGAGGCAGGAAATCGCGGCGGCGGGAGGGGCGAACATCTATCTTAACGGCGACAATGATTCACCGACTCAACCGATTTTCACTGCGTTAACTCAGTTACATGCAAAAAACACGGTCGATGGACTACCAGCCGAACTTGATCGTATGACAATGGTCATGCTCGCCGCCAACATGTTTTCCTCACTGCATCCGAGCGGCACCGCTCCCGGGACCACTTATGCCGACGAGTATGGGAAAAATGGTGCGTTCGATCTAGAAGCGGCGGGTATCGCTCCAAAGGGTTTCGCATCCGGAAATAAGTTCGCGCAGCCGATTGGAGATCTGTGGGGGGGCGAACTTTCGGATACCTCAATGACGATACGCCTGCCGAACGGCCAGTCCCAACGTTTCGCGTTCTCCGACGAACTTATCAGCACGGCGGAAACCGTCGACCAGTTTGGAAACCTTGTCGCAACCACCGCATACACCCGGGGTTCAGACGGCAGCTATACCATGTCAATCCGTGACAGTATGGGAAGAGTCACGACTGACTATCAATTTCGACTAGATGGAACATCGATCCAAACCACATTCACTGGTAACAATCAACTCAAGCAACAGCTGGAATTCGGGACAAGTGGGAATCTCGTTTGCTCCGTCAAGGGTTCGATCTATGTAAACGGTATGCTATCGGAAGCTAACGTGTACGATTCCGAGGGAAAGCGGACCGATGTTCGACTCTATGATACGGCGACCGGCCTTCTGAAAGAAGATCGTCGATTCGACCCAGTAAGCGGTCAGCAACAGGCAACTACGCTCTACCGAGACGGTCTTCCTTATGCATCGGCGGATTTCGTTGACGGAAAGCAAATCAACTACAAGGCTATTGATTCCTTGACGGGCCTGATCACTGAAATTCGCAACTATGATCCCATCACGGGTAAGCTGATCGACCGTCAATACTTCTCCGATGGCAAGCTTACTGCGGAAAACGAATACAACGGCGATGGAGTTCGCACTAATTATGTGCTATTTGACCCCGGAACTGGTTTAATGATCGAAGACCGTCAGTTCGATGCGGTCACCGGTGCTCAAGTGCGCAACTTGTATTATTCGGAAGGGAAGTTAACCAACATTGCCAATATCAAGGACGGGCACCAAGTAGATTGGCAGAACATTGACGCCGCCGGTCGGGTCGCTTCGCAAAGCCTCTACAACGATAATGGCGTTCGGACGAACTATCAGGTTCTTGACCCCGCAACTGGAAGATTAATGGAGGATCGGCAGTTCGATGACGTAACCGGTACCCAGATCCGCAATGTGATCTACACTGGCGACCGCGTATCTGCAATTGCGAATCGTGAATGGGCGTCAGGCTGACTACCAGTACCTCGATGAAAGCGGTAACGTCACCGCAAGAAATCTCTATAACGACAAGGGCGTGCGGACCAACTATCAGATCGTGAACGCACAGACGGGAACAATTCTCGAAGACCGCCAGTTTGACGGAGTCACCGGCGCTCAAGTGCGTACTCTTTTTTATAGCGGCGATAAGCTCTCCGCTATCGCCGATTTTGCAAACGGACACCAAATCGATTACCTGTATGTAGATGAAAATCGCAATGTTGTTGCTCGAAACCTGTACAACCCGAACGGCATCCGGACGAACTATCAGCTGATCAGCCCGGCGACCGGTGAGCTGCTTGAAGATAGACAATTCGACGGCGTAACGGGAACCCAACTGCGCAACGTTTATTTCCAAGGAGGCAAGCCTGTCGCGATTGCGGACTTTGCGAATGGTCACCAAGTCAATTACCAATACCTGAATGATTTCGGTCGCGTCACTGCTCAGGTCCTGTTTAACGCGGATGGTGGAAAGACGAACTACCAGCGCATGGATCCGACCAGCGGGAAGATTGAGGAGGATCAGCAGTTCGACGGCGTGACCGGAGATCATTTGCGAAATCTGCACTACGAGGACGGTCGCCTTGTCGGTGAAGCAGATTTCGTTAGTGGCAAGCAGGTCAACTGGAAGGTTATCGAACCAACCTCAGGCGCCATCACTCAGGTGCAGAACTACGACCCTGCAACTGGCAAGATGACATCCAAGTGCACCTTCACTGACGGGCATTGCGCTGTAGCTACCTACGATGCTGACATCGTCTGGGTGGAAACGGAGGTGCACGCTACCTTAGATCTCAACAGTGCAGTTGTCACGAGATACTGGACGCAAGAAGGGCGTCTTCACCGCTCGTGGACTGACGGCGCAGGACAAACTGGAGAGTCAGTCTATAACGGAAGCTCCATATCTTCCGGGCTCCTACATAGCGAGTTCACGGATACGGATGGATGGCGTCACATGCAAGATTACCAAAATGGGCAAGGCATCGATTACGTTAAGGATGCAAATGGTAATCTGAAGTACAAAGCGACTGACGCAAAGGATTCTTCGAATCGCACAGTCTTGATCCAATATTCTGATGGCCACACGAACATTATCAATGGTCGACTCAGTGAGGCTGCAGAGGCGTCGGCAAGCCTCTCGGGTGCGTCTGGCGTTACTAGCGTGATCGTACCGTACACGCCGCCTGTTTCGATTAACTCAGCGCCAGTTCAGTCTGGTGGCAGAGTTCTGCCCGCGGACTCCTATGGCAATGTCGTGAACACGCCACCAGCGGCAAGAGACTCAGATTGCCGCTGGAATCCGCCTGCAGAGACGTGCATCTTGGTGATAGCGAACCCGACGCTCCAGGGCGCACGTTTGCGTATTGCTAGCTCCGAGGATTCAGACGTTGTACTTGCTTTGGAGAGCGACGGCGAATCGCCTTCTCGCGGCGTCCAAGCCAGTCTAGGTGGCGATTGCTGCACGGCGCAAAACGTACAAACTCAAGTAGACAAGCTCATTTCGGATATGGCCGGGTTTAACAGTTGTAGCGTGGCCACTATAGTGCCCCGATCCAACGACTCGACGGTCGAGGTGGCCTTGGCAGCTGCGAACTGTTGATGGTCGGACCTCTCGCAGGGGCCTTTTCATCCGAAAGACGTGGAGACATGTAATTGGCTCCCGCACATTACGCGTGGCTATTCGCACTCTAAGAGGTGCGAATAGCGTCGTCTCCTATCGGGCATTCGTTCGATCGCACACGCACCGTTGGTCTCTATGTTCTCAAATAATACGTCTCAACTCGATCACCGCCACGTCTCAGTCGACGCAGGGCTAGCTTCGCTTGTCGTAATTGCGCGCTTTCACGGCATTCAGGCAGAGGAAGCCCAACTTCGTCATGCCGCTGGTTTAGATTCTCCGGCTGAGCCAGGCACGCTGATCCGGGCTTCTCGGTCCATCGGACTGAAGGCGAGACTCGTTCCATTCGATGTGAGCAGAGTCTCCCGGATGCCGCTACCCGCGCTCGTGCTTGATCGCCACGGCGAGCATTTTGTCATGGCTCGCTGCGACGGGACATCGGCTCTGGTGTTAAATGCCGGCACACGCGTGTCAACCATCGTCCGATTTGATGAGGTCATTGCACGATCGTCCGGCCAGGCGATCCTATTTACTTCTCGCGCTTCCCTTTCCGGCGATCTCGCCCGCTTCGATTTCTCGTGGTTCATCCCCGCGATGATCCGCTACAGGCACTTGCTGCTCGAAACCGTAGGCCTGTCCGTTGTTTTGCAGCTCTTCGGGCTTGTCACCCCTATGCTCTTTCAAGTGGTGATGGACAAAGTGCTCGTGAACCACACGAACAGCACTTTGATCGTTGTTTGTGTCGCGCTATTGATTAGCTCTGTATTCGAAGTTCTACTGACAGGAATTCGCAATCATACTTTCTCGCATACAGCCAACCGGATTGACGTCGAACTCGGCGCCCGCCTTTTCCGGCACTTAGTTGCGCTGCCACTTCCTTACTTCGTCAGTCGACGGGTCGGAGACACCGTTGCCCGCGTGCGCGAATTGGAGAGCATCCGCAACTTTCTAACAGGACAGGCACTCACGGCTAGCATCGATCTGATCTTCTCCGTGATCTTCATTGCTGTGATGTGCATCTACAGTGTGTGGCTTACGCTCATTGTTGTAATTTCGTTGCCCGTTTATGCCGCGATCTCTGCTGGTATTACGCCCGTTCTGCGTGTACGTCTAGATCTGAAATTTGCGCGTGGAGCAGATAACCAGTCGTTTCTCGTCGAGAGCGTTTCGGGCGTGGAAACCGTCAAGGCAATGGCCTTGGAGCCTCAGTTTATTAGGCGCTGGGAAACGCAGCTAGCCGACTATGTAGCAGCAGGTTTTCGGGTGACGTCTCTCGGCAACGTCGGGCAACAGGGAATCCAGTTAGTTGGAGAACTCGTTACCGTTGCCACGCTCTTCCTTGGAGCCAAACTCGTAATCAGTGGAAAGTTGACGGTCGGGGCTCTCATCGCATTCAACATGATGTCACAACGAGTGGCTGCGCCTGTTCTCCGTCTTGCGCAACTGTGGCAGGATTTTCAGCAAGTAGGGATTTCCATGAGTCGACTCGGGGATATTCTCAACACGCGCACAGAGTCAGTCAAGAGCCGCACGACGCTGTCTTCGGTTCAAGGGGGCGTTAGCTTTGATGGGGTCCACTTTCGTTACCGACCAGACGGGACAACAGTTCTTCAAGACGTCTCTCTCGAGAATCATGCGGGAAATGTTGTAGGAATCGTCGGACGATCGGGTTCAGGAAAGAGCACGCTGACCAAGCTATTGCAGCGTCTATATATCCCCGAGCAAGGGACCGTTCGCATTGACGGTATCGATCTTGCTTCGGCCGATCCGGCTTCGCTTCGCCGGCAGATTGGCGTCGTGCTCCAAGAGAACCGGCTGTTCAATCGCTCGGTTCGCGAAAACATCAGCCTTGCTGACCCGAGTGCCTCGTTGGAAACCGTCATACACGCCGCTAAGCTCGCTGGCGCGCACGAGTTCATCTGTCAACTGAAGGAGGGTTATGACACGGTCGTCGGTGAGAACGGGTCGAATCTTTCTGGCGGTCAGCGGCAACGCCTTGCGATTGCGCGGGCTTTGCTTACCAATCCCCGCATACTCATCTTTGATGAGGCAACCAGTGCGCTCGACTTCGAAACTGAACGCATCATACAGAACAACATGAAGGCTATGAGCGCCGGCCGCACCGTCCTCATCATCGCTCACCGCCTGACTGCGGTGCGTGACGCCGACCTGATCGTGGCTATGGACAAGGGAAAAATCGTCGAGAGAGGTACTCATGACGAACTCATTGCGTTGCAGGGCTATTACGCCCAGCTTGTTTCGCTTCAGAATCGCTAGAAAGAGGTAGCTCAACTCAATGCAACTCCGATTACAGGCGCTAGTCGAATTGCTCCGCCGATATGCGTCGACTTGGCACTCGGCGTGGGCCGTGCGTCGAGAGTCCGACATACCCGCGAAGCTGGAGCATGAACTAGCCTTCCAGCCCGCACATCTTGAGATCATCGAGAAGCCCATTCACCCCGCTCCGCGTTGGGCCGGTCGTGCAATTGCGCTGCTTGCGCTGCTTATTGCCCTCGTGACCTTCGTTGGACAACTGGACATTGTTGCAACCGCGCGAGGGAAACTCGTCCCAACTGCACGTGTCAAGATTATTCAGCCGGCCCTAACCGGAGTGGTGCGCGAAATCGCCGTGCGTGACGGCGAGCGCGTACAAGAAGGCCAAATGCTAGTGAGACTGGATGCAACGCAGGCAGCCGCCGATGAAGAGAAAGCCAAGTCGTCACGGCTGGACGCAGCGCTGGCAGTAGCACGCGCACAAGCGTTGCTCGGTGCACTGAGCTCGTCTGCGGAACGGCCCGTAGTTGGCGACGTAGATGGTGCGCCGCCCGAGCGCTTAGCAGACCTTCAAAGACAGGTCGAAGGCGTGTGGACGGAGTATTCGGACAGGCTAGCTTCGGCTCATTCCGGCGTCGTCAAGCGCGCCGCCGAAATGCAGGGTACACGCTCACAAATCGCGATGCTAGAGGCGACTGTTCCGCTGGCGCGCGCCCAAGCGGACGACTATCGCGCGCTCAGTGCCGATCAGTACGTCGCTCGTCACGACTATCTGCAGAGAGAGCAAGAAGCGATCCAACAAGAGCACGATCTGGCGGTACAACGTAGTCACCTTCGCGAACTTGCGGCGGGATTGGAAGAACAGCGCGCCAACGCAGCGACGATTGCATCGCAATTCAGGCGCGAGCAACTGGACGCGCTTGAGAAGGCCACACAAGCCTTGACACAAGGCCGCAATGACGAAATCAAAGCACGCACGCGCGAGGCACTTATGAGTCTCAGTGCTCCAGTTGCGGGCACTGTTCAGCAGCTCGCCACGCATACCCTCGGAGGGGTTGTGACTACGGCGCAGGCCTTGATGGAGATCGTTCCCGATGACGCACTCGAGGTGGAGGCCACTGTTGAGAACAAGGATATCGGGTTCGTCAAGGTCGGCCAGCGCGCAGCCGTGAAAATCGAGGCGTTTCCTTATACTCGGTACGGCCTTCTTGAGGGCGAGGTTGTATCTGTAGCCAACGACGCAGCGAGAGACCAGCGGCAGGGGCTTGTTTTCACGGCACGCATACGGTTAAAGCACAACCGGATCCAGGTCGACGACAGATGGATCCCGCTAACGGCGGGCATGGCGGTGACCGCAGACATCGCAACCGGCCGACAAAGTGTGGCGCAGTATTTTCTCGGCCCGCTGATGGAAGGTGCACTGGAGGGCATGCATGAACGGTAAGCTCATCATCTTGTGCGCGACGTCGCTTTTGACCTTCCTATGTGCTGCAGGACATGCGTATTCCTTCGATCCCCTGCTGACCGAGGTCAGCGGGTCATTCGACAACCGAGCTCCGACGCTGGCAGGAACGCAATCCTGTCACTTCGGGAGAATGGGAGGTTTGCTCGGAGCGGCGGAAGCCATCTCGAGAGCGCTTTGCAACAATCCGAAGACGCGCGAGAGATGGGCTAACGTCAAGGCCGAAGCAGCCGCAGTTGGCGTGGCTCGTGCCGCGCTCCTGCCTTCGGTCACGGGCAGTTGGCGTAGCTTGCGCGAAACGTCGGTGACCGACGTAGCCGGTCGACCACAGTTGAGTTCCCGCTCGCAGGCGACGCTCCGTACAACAATTGCCTCACTCAATTGGGTGCTGATGGACTTCGGCGCGCGTACATCAGACATGCGCAGCGCCGTCGAAACGCTAGCAGCAGCCGAGGCGGAAGAGGATGCGGTGCTCCAGGAAACATTCGCCACTGCGGCGAATGACTACAACACAGCCCAGACAGCTGAGGCCGGATTAGATGTGGCGCGCGAAGTGGAACACACGATGCGCGAAAGCGCGGCCGCTGCGCAAGTGCGCGTCGACAAGGGGGCGGCGCCAATCTCAGATGCTTTGCAAGCACAAACGCAACTCGAACAGGCCGTCGCCGACGTCAATAGGGCCGAGGGCGAACTACGGACGGCCTTGGGCGTGCTGGCGGCCGACATGGGATTGCGGCCAGATGAGCCAATCGTTGTCGAACGTGCGGGTGAAGCCTTGTTGCCGGCCCCTGTATTAAACGAGTCCATCGGCGCGTTGATCGACGATGTGCGACGCACTCACCCCGCAGTTAGAGTTGCCGAAGGTAGATACGAGGCGGCAGTTTCCAAGATTGGAAGAGCGCGCGCAGACGGTCTTCCGAGCCTAAGTCTGGTTGCGGAGTATAGTCGTAACAACCAACCGGCGAGTCCTGGACTGGGCACCGCGAGTTTCCCTGCCATTTCCCACCAAGCCTATATCGGCGTGCAAATCAGCATTCCGTTCTTCGATGGATTCGCACGTCACTATCAGGTAGAACACGCACACGCAGAAGCAGATGTTCTGGAAAGTACGCTGGAGCTGGCTCGGGATCGAGCAGGGTTGGAGGTCTGGCGGGCGTGGCAGTCTCTATGTACTGCGACAACCCAGGTTACGCAAAGCGAAAAACTGTTGACACTGGCCCGGCGGGCATATGAAGCTTCTCGCCGCCGTTACGGTGCAGGCGTCGCCGATATACTTGAACTTCTGAACACCCAAGCGACTTTGGCGGGTGCGCAACAGAGACGCATCCGCTCGATTGGAGACTGGCGCAAAGCCCGTATCGACCTTGCGTCAAAGCGAGGCCAGCTAAACATCGCAGATCTAGACGAGTCACGTATGGTTCAGGATCCGATGAGCACACGCCCGGAGCCTGTCCAGAACGTGCCATAGGGCGCCCCATTTCGCAGGGCACAACGGGCTAAGACTCTTACAGCAAGAGCTCAGACAAGTGTTCAGGAGCGGCTCTTCGGTATTGCGGATAGCAACCGCCGCCTGTTTCTGCCAAGGACGCGCCCAAGACTCTGCTGCCATGCGCTCGAGCTACAAGCCGCTGCCGCCGACGCACGCAACGATTTCTTTGCCGGCAACGACCACCCTCACCGCACCGCCCGCCCCGCCTCCCGCAGCGGCTCTTCGTTCTCCAGCCGATACACCCACGAAAGCAGTTCCGCCACCGCCTGATACAGCGCGGGCGGAATATGCGCGTCGAGGTCCACCTGCATCAGCAGCGAGACCATGTCCGGCGATTCGTGCACGTAGACGCCCGCCTCTTTCGCGCGCTGCACGATCATTTCCGCGACGATCCCATAGCCCTTCGCAACGACGCGCGGCGTCGCTTCGCGATTGCCGGCTTCGTAGGTAAGCGCGGTCGCCTGCTTGCGGCCGTACGGCGTGCTCATGTCGCGCCTCCTTCATTGCGCGGCGACGCGCGAAACAGATGTTCGAGCGGCGACCGAACCGGCTTCGGCGCCGCATGGCCTGCGTCGTGCGCGACATCGGTGCCCGCCGCGCCGTCGATCGAACGCACCGAAAACGACGCCAGCGCGATGCCCGCCGCATCCAGTTGACGCGCGAACGCCGCGCCATCCGCCGCGAGCCGGGCCGCGCCCTTGTCGCTCGCGTTGATGCGCGCGACGAGCTTCTCTCCGCTCAGGACCAGTTCGGCGTCCACGGTGCCGAGCGCCGGCAGCGACAGCGTGATGCGGGTGCGCCACGCGCGCTCCTCCGCCGACGGTTCCGACGTACGGGCATCGCGCGGCTCGCGGGCGATTTCCCATTCGAAGCGCGTGCCCGGCCACGCCTCGCCTTGCCAGCGGAACTGCCCGTTTGCGAGAAGATCGAGCTGCTGGCGCACGATGTCGAGCGTCGCCGGATGCACGCCCGCCGCCACCGAAGCCTGCATCGCCGACCCCGAACCGGACGGCGCGGGCTGCGCGCTCGCACTGCTCGCGCTTGCGGCTCCGCTCTGCGAATTCGAAAGGGCCGACGCGGGCGCGTCGCGCACCGACGCGGCGAGCGCCGCCGCCTGCTGCGGCGTCTGCGGCATCTCGACGGCGCGCGCGGGCGTCGGCGGGTCGGCGTCGTGTAGATCGGGGAAAGCGGGCGACGCGGCAAACGCCGGCGCAGCGTGCGCCGCGTCCGGCGCGCCTTCGTTTGCCAGATCGAACGGCAGCGACAACGCGCGCGGATCGACGCGGGCCTGCGGCTCGTTGCCGAGCGAGGCTGCCGTGCGCTGGCCTGCGAGCCACTGCGCGAGATGCGATTCGTAGAAGAGCCCGCTTTCGCCGACGGTCTTCGCCAGCTCGCCCGCCAGCACCGACGCCGGCAGCGGCGGCAAGTTCTGGCTCGCGGCGCGCGCCGCCGCGACGGCGGCGGCGTTCGACGAGAACGCTGTATCGAAAAGACCGGTGGTGAGCGCGGCGAACGCGCTCGCGGGGCGCGGCGGCGTCGGCCACAACGGGGCGTCGCCGATAACGGCCGACGCCGTGCCGGACAAGCGCGAGATGACGTCGAGCGTGCGCGCGACGCTGGAAAGCTCGGTCTGCGCCGATGCCGCAGGGCCCGCGCCCGCCGCGCCGGATTCGGGCGTGTCGGGCGTATCGACCGTGGCGGACGTGCCCGCCTGCGTCGTCGTGCGTCCCGCAGCGGCGCCCGCCGCGCCGTTCACCGCGTCGGCTGCGCGGATCGCGGAAAGGACGAGGTCCGAGCGGCCGGCCAGGAGCGTTGCTATCGCGGAGTCGAATCCTGTCATGCCGAGATTCCTCAAGTACGTCCGCGAAGCCTCGCGGCGTGTCTGCCTAACGCAGTCCTATCATCTTTTTGAGCACGCGCGCCGGACTGTTGACCGCGAAGAGCGCGGACAGACGCGCGAGACTCGGCGATGTCAGGTCGCGGATGGCGGCGTCGTCGGCGAGAATCTTCTTCACGAGGTCCAGCTTGCGTGCCCGCGCGGTCTCGTCGAGCGCCGATGCGTGATCGGCGTCCTTCAACTGCTCGACGAGGTCGCGATACGTGCCCTGCATCGCCTTCAAATCGCCCAGGTCGCCTTCGCGCGCCGCTCTCAGCATCTGGGCGGACAGCGCGGCAATGGCTTCGTAGTGAGCGAAGTATTCTTCTGTCGTTTTCATTCTTCTGCGGCAGTCGCCCACCGATTTTCGTTCAGACGGCCGCGGCGGTCATTTGCGCCACTTCCGGTCCGATACCGACCCACGCTTCCTCGAGCGTCGCCAGCAGATTGTCGACTTCCACGAGCATCGTCTCGCTCTGCTCCATGTTCGCCTGCAAGAGACGGCGCGTCATGTACGAATAGAGCGCGTCGAGCCGCTGCGCGATTTCGCCGCCCGCGTCCTTGTTGAGCGCCTGCTGGAGCCCGCTTTCGACGATGCTGATTGCCTTGCCGATCGCCTGGCCGCGCGCGCCCACGTTGTTCTGCTGCGTATGCATGCGCGCCTGCGCGATGGCCTGCCGCGCGCCCTGATAGAGCATCACGATGAGCCGGTGCGGGCTGGCTCCCATGACGCCGGTCTGAACGCCGACGCGCGCATATGCGTTGGCTCCCGCCTGTCCCTGCGAAAACATCGATGGCTCCTGTCTCGACGACTGTTACGGCTTTTCGCCCCGGTTAGCCGGCGCGCGCGTTCGCGCGTGCCTCGGCCCCGTCTCGTCCCGTGCAAATCCATGCAGCCGGCGAGCGTGGCTCGAAGCCTTCACCCGCGCCGCCTGCAACCTGTAATTTCCCGCGACGCGGAGCACGCGGCATGTCGCCGTGTCGCTCCCGCGTCTGCCCGGCCTTTGCCGGCCTGCGAACATCCGCGCCGGCTCGAAATACGAAGGCGCGGCTCGCTTTCGCGAGCGAACCGTCGTTCGCCGGGCTGCTAACGGGGTTATCGGAGAAACGCGCAAAAGCTTTAGGGCGCAAGGGTTTGAGGGCGAAAACCAAGAGCAGGCCACGAACAAAGCCACGCTCGAAGGACTGAATCGGAACGGTCGGCGGCGCTCGCCGGGCGTTAGACGGAGATCTGCATGATGTCGTTGTACGCGCTCACGAGCTTGTTGCGCACCTGCAAGCCGAACTGAAGGCCGACGTTGGCCTTCTGCATGTCCACCATCACGTCGTTGAGCGAAACGTTCGGCGCGCCGATTTCGAATGCATGCGCCTCGTTGAGCGCAGTCGTCTGGTTGGCGCTGATCTTGTCGATGGACGACTTGAGCGCGTCCGCGAAGCTGCCTGCGGTGGCCGCGCCCGAACCCGCGCTTTGTCCGGTCACCGCGCCGGACGACACCGTGGCCGCGCTGCCCGCGCCGCCGGCGGCCTGCGCCGACATCGACTGAATGGCGCTCATCGCGGCGGATAGCGGATTAATCGGAAAGTTCATATTGACTCCGTGTGACAGCAAATTGATGCAGACCGTGAAATTGCCGGCGTCTGGCCGGCTCGGACGGGCCGGTAAAAATGGCTCGTCCGGGTATGAAAAAGATTAGCAGCGGGCCCCGTTTCGAAGCGTACGAAGAACGGGGAAAACCCCGCTCTATTCACCGAATCGACTTGCAAGGTAGTGCGGATAATCCATCTCGTGAAAAGACTTCCTCAACCGCGGACCACACTGCGGCGCGGGAAGAAGCCAAGATTCGGAGCTTCGACGCTAATGGAAACGCCCAACAACTCATTGATCACGCCCGACGCCAGAATGGGCCTGGCGGGTGCGCAGCCGGGCGCGGCAGGCGCGCCTGCGGCGGGCGCGGGCCTTTCCGCCGGCGGTTTCGCGCAGCGGGTGCCAATGCTTTCGCAGTTTCGCTCGAACCCGCGCGTGCCGCTGATCGTCGCCGTCGCGATTCTGGCGATGGTCGTCGCCGGTCTCGTGATGTGGTCGCGCCAGCCGGACTATCGCGTGCTGTTCAGCAATCTGTCGGATCGCGACGGCGGCGCGATCGTGACCGCGCTTCAGCAGGGCAACATTCCCTACAAGCTGTCCGACGGCGGCGGCGCCATTCTCGTGCCGGCCGAGCAGGTTCACGAAACGCGTCTGCGTCTCGCGAGCCAGGGCTTGCCGAAGAACGGCTCGGTCGGCTTCGAACTGATGGACAACCAGAAGTTCGGCATCAGCCAGTTCGCCGAGCAGATCAACTACCAGCGCGCGCTCGAAGGCGAGCTGGAGCGCACCATCGGTTCGATTTCGTCGGTGAAGTCGGCGCGCGTGCATCTCGCCATTCCGAAGCCGAGCGTGTTCGTGCGCGACAAGGAACTGCCGACCGCTTCCGTGATGGTGAACCTTTACCCCGGCCGCGTGCTCGACGAAGGCCAAGTGCTCGCGATCGCGCACATGGTGGCCTCGGGCGTGCCGGACATGCCGGTCAAGAACGTGAATATCGTCGATCAGGACGGCAACCTGCTCACGAGCCAGAGCGCCGTCAACGGTCTCGACGCGTCGCAACTGAAGTACGTGCAGCAGATCGAGCACAACACGCAAAAGCGCATCGACGCGATTCTGTCGCCGCTCTTCGGCGCGGGCAATGCGCGTTCGCAGGTGAGCGCCGACATCGACTTCTCGAAGCTCGAACAGACCGCAGAAAGCTACGGCCCGAACGCCAACCCGCAGAACACGGCGATCCGCAGCCAGCAGTCGAGCGAATCGAGCGAAACGTCGGGCAGCGGCGCCTCGGGCGTGCCGGGCGCGCTCTCGAACCAGCCGCCGCAGCCGGCGTCCGCGCCGATCGACGCCGCCGCGTCGGGCACGACCGCGACGCGTTCCACGCCGACCAATCTGCGCAAGGACACGACGACGAACTACGAAGTGGATCGCACCGTGCGCCACTACGAGCAGGCGACGGGCGGCATCAAGCGTCTGTCCGTGGCGGTGGTCGTCAACTACGAGCGCCAGGTCGATGCGAAGGGCAACGTCACGATGAAGCCGCTCGCCGCCGACAAGCTCGCGCAAGTGCAGCAGCTCGTGAAGGACGCGATGGGCTTCGACGAGAAGCGCGGCGATTCGGTCAACGTGGTGAATAGCGCGTTCTCGTCGGACGCGGACCTGACGCCTGCGGTGCCCTGGTGGCGCACGCCGGACATGATTGCGCGCGGCATCTCGCTCGCGAAGTACGTGGGTATCGGCATCGTCGCGCTGTTCCTCTACTTCAGCATGGTGAAGCCGGCAATGCGCCGCGCGTTCCCGCCGCCGCCGGAAGAAGCGCCCGCGCTCGCCGCAGCCGACGAACTCTCGCTGCTGGACGGTCCCACGCTTGGCGGCGAAGCGAAGCAGGACGAAGACAAGGATGCCGAGGTCAGCCTCCTCGGTCATGAAAGCAACAAGGCCAAATTCGATCGAAATCTCGACTACGCGCGAATGGTCGCGCGCCAGGACCCGAGAATCGTTGCGACGGTCGTGAAGAACTGGGTGTCCGATGAACGCTGAAGGTCTCAATAAAGCCGCGCTCCTCCTGATGTCGATCGGAGAGGAAGAAGCCGCCGAAGTTTTCAAGTATCTCGCCCCGCGCGAGGTGCAGAAGATCGGCGCCACGATGGCGGCGCTCAAGAACGTGACGCGCGAGCAGCTCGACAACGTGCTGACCGAATTCGTCGGCGAAGCCGAAAAGCACACGGCGCTTTCGCTGGATTCGAGCGAGTACATTCGCTCGGTGCTGACGAAGGCGCTCGGCGAGACGAAAGCCGGCGCGCTCATCGACCGCATTCTGCAAGGCAGCGATACGAGCGGTATCGAAGGCCTCAAGTGGATGGACTCGGGCGCGGTCGCGGAACTCATCAAGAACGAGCATCCGCAGATCATCGCGACGATTCTCGTGCACCTGGATCGCGATCAGGCGTCGGAAATCGTGTCGCTGCTGAACGACCGCCTGCGCAACGACGTGCTTCTGCGCATTGCGACGCTCGACGGCATTCAGCCGGCCGCGCTGCGCGAACTCGACGACGTGCTCACGACGCTGCTTTCCGGCAGCGACAACCTGAAGCGCGCGCCGATGGGCGGCATTCGCACGGCGGCGGAGATTCTCAACTTCATGTCGAGCAATCACGAAGAAGGCGTGCTCTCGAACGTGCGCGAGTACGACGCGGAACTGGCGCAGAAGATCATCGACCAGATGTTCGTGTTCGAAAACCTGCTCGACCTGGAAGACCGCGCGATCCAGTTGCTGCTGAAGGAAGTGGAGTCGGAAACGCTGATCGTGTCGCTGAAGGGCGCGCAGCCCGGGCTGCGTCAGAAGTTCCTCTCGAACATGTCGCAGCGCGCGGCCGAACTGCTCGCCGAAGACCTCGATTCGCGCGGTCCGGTGCGCGTGTCGGAAGTCGAGCAGCAACAGCGCAAGATTTTGCAGATCGTCCGCAATCTGGCGGAAAACGGCCAGATTCAGCTAGGCGGCAAGGCGGAGGACGCGTATGTCTGACGCCGCCACCCAGAACCGGGGCGAGAAGGCGCCCGTCTCCGCGTATCAACGCTGGGAGATGGCGTCGTTCGATCCCGTCACCGTCGACAACAGCGCGGCGGAACAGGCGGCGCTCGAAGCGCATCTGCGCCGCATCGAAGAAGACGCGCACGCGCACGGCGTCGCCAAGGGGCACGTCGCCGGTCAGGCGCTCGGCTATCAGGCGGGCTTCGAGCAAGGTCACGCGAAGGGTTTCGAGGACGGCCGCAAGGAAGCGCTCGCGCAGGCCGCGCAACTCGCGCAGATCGCCGATGCGTTCAAGACCGCGCTTCAGGCCGCCGACGCCGCCATCGCGGAAACGCTGGCCGGGCTGGCCGTCGATATCGCGCAGCAGGTCGTGCGTCAGCATCTGGCGCTCGATCCGACCGCGCTCGTCGCCGTCGCCCGTGAAGTGATCGCCGCCGAGCCGGAACTGTCGGGCGCGCCGACGCTGATCGTGAGCCCGGCGGACTTGCCGATCGTCGATTCGTATCTGAAGGATGAACTGGAATTGGCGGGCTGGACGGTGCGTCCGGACCCGGCCATCGAACGCGGCGGCTGCAAAGCGCACGCCGCGACCGGCGAAATCGACGCGACCAACGCGTCGCGCTGGGAACGCGTCGCTGCCGCGCTCGGGAGGAACAAGCCGTGGTGAACCATCGCATCACGCAGGACGGGCTGTCCGCGCTGGAACAGGAAATCGCGCGGGCGTCGTTCGGGCCGCTCGCGAGCGAAGAAGCCGCAGGCGACGCCGCGCCGGACGCGCACGCCGCGCACACCATCGCCGAACTCGCGAAGCTCGCGGGCAATCCGCACATCGACGCGTGGCGCGACAAGCTCGACGCGATGAAGTCGCGCAACGCCATCGCCAAGCCGCTGCGTCCGTGCGGGCGCCTCACGCGCGCCGCCGGCCTCGTGCTCGAAGCGGTCGGGCTGAAGATGGGCGTCGGCTCCGAATGCATGATCGAACTGCCGCCCGGCAGCGCGATCCCGACGGCGGAAGCCGAAGTCGTCGGCTTCGCGGGCGACAAGCTGTTTCTGATGCCGACCACCGAAATGGGCGGCCTCTTGCCCGGCGCGCGCGTGTATCCGCTGGAAAGCGCGCCGATCAACGATCCGATGGCGGGCGCGAAGCGTCTGCCGGTCGGCTGGGAAATGCTCGGCCGCGTGGTCGATGCGTCCGGCCGTCCGCTCGACGGGCTCGGCCCGCTCGGCGCGAAGGTCGATGCGCCGCTCGCCGCGCCGGTCATCAACCCGCTGAATCGCGAGCCGATTCACAAGGTGCTCGACGTGGGCGTGCGCGCGATCAACTCGCTGCTCACGGTCGGGCGCGGACAGCGCATGGGCTTGTTCGCGGGTTCCGGCGTCGGTAAGTCGGTGCTGCTCGGCACGATGGCGCGCTATACGAGCGCGGAAGTGATCGTGATCGGGCTGATCGGCGAACGTGGCCGCGAAGTGAAGGAGTTCATCGAACAGATTCTGGGCGAGGACGGTCTCGCGCGCTCGGTCGTCGTGGCCGCGCCTGCGGACGTGTCGCCGGTGCTGCGGATGCAGGCCGCCGCGTACACGACTTCGCTCGCCGAATATTTCCGCGATCAGGGCAAGCACGTGCTGATGCTGATGGATTCGCTCACGCGCTACGCGATGGCACAGCGCGAGATCGCGCTCGCGATCGGCGAGCCGCCTGCGACCAAGGGCTATCCGCCTTCGGTGTTCGCCAAGCTGCCGGCGCTCGTCGAGCGTACCGGCAACGGGCCGGAAGGCGGCGGTTCCATCACGGCGTTCTATACGGTGCTGACCGAAGGCGACGACCAGCAAGACCCGATCGCCGACTCGGCGCGGGCCATTCTGGACGGCCATATCGTGCTGAACCGGTCGCTGGCGGAGGCGGGGCATTACCCGGCCATCGACATCGAGCAGTCCATCAGCCGCGCGATGACTTCGCTCATCGACGACAAGCATCTCGAACGCGTGCGTCTTTTCAAGCAGATGCTGTCGCGCTACCAACGCAACCGCGATCTCATCAACGTGGGCGCGTATTCGAGCGGCCGCGACGCGCTGCTCGACCGCGCGATCGCGCTGTATCCGCGGATGGAGTCGTTTTTACAGCAAGGTTTTCGTGAGCAGGCAAATTTCGAACCGAGTCTTGATTTGTTGCATCAGCTTTTCGACTAGTATTCGAGCCATTCGTCATAAGAACACGTAGAGCCCTGAAGACCACAGGAACCGCCACGTCATGCCCAAGAATCTGCCGATCAACACGCTCATCGAACTCGCGCAAGAAGAGCTCGACGCCGCCACCAAGAAGCTCGGGAAGTTGCAGCAGGAACGCAACGAGGCCGAGAAACAGCTCGAATCGCTCGTTGCCTACCGCGACGAGTATCACGCGCGCTTCACGGCATCTGCCCAGCAAGGCACGACGGCGCAGACGCTGCGCAACTTCCAGGCGTTCGTCGATACGCTGGATTCGGCCATCGCGCAGCAGCGCATGCTGCTCGTGACCGCGGATCAGCGCATCGAGGCGGCAAAGCCGGAGTGGCGGCTCAAGAAGCAGAAGGTCGGCAGCTACGAGGTGCTGGCTGCACGGGGCGAAGCGGTTCTCGCGCGCAAGGCGGCGCGTGTCGAACAGCGCGAAGCGGACGAGCACGCGGCGAAAGTGCTGCGCATGCGAGCCGAGCGCGCCTGACGGATTTTTAGCGGCGCTGCTGTCATGGCAGCGAGCGCCGCGTGTAGTTCATTACAGGATTTCAGAGGTCGAACATGTCCTCCGTTTCAACCATCGGCGCGCTCACGGGCGCGAGCTCGTCGAGCGCATCGACGGCCAAGCGCGCGGCGAGCGCGGGCGTTTCGTTCGGGCAGACGCTGCAAGGCATCACCGACCGCGCGAACGCGGACGCGCTCGCGGCGAAGGCGCTCACGTCCGGCGACAAGTCGAGCGTGCACGACGCCCCGAAGCCCGACGACAGCGCGAACGCCGGCAAGAGCGATGACGCGCAGGCGTCGACATCGGCGGACGCGAGCGGCAAGACCGACGCGACGCACGACGCGCCGAAGCATGCGGACAAGAGCGACGGCGCGGACGCGTCGAAGCCCGCCGCGAGCGCGAACGCCAACGCGAACGCGAAGCCTGCGAATGCAGCCGATGCCGCTGCGAAAGCGGCCGCCGAAGCAAAGGCGCGCGCCGACGCCGCCGACCCCGCGAATGCCGATGCCGACGACGCGACGCTCGCCGCGCTCACCGATGCGGCGACTGGCGCGGCCACGGCGGCATCGACGGACGGCGACGCATCCGCGACCGGCGACGCGAAGAAGAGCACCGACGCGAACTCGGCTCAGGATGCGCTGCAAGCCGCGCTCGCCGCGATGAACGGCGCGCAGGCCAATGCGGCCGCTGTGGCTGCGGCGGCGCATGCCGGCGGCAATGCCGCGAACGGCGCGAACGGCGCCAAGGCGACGGACGGGACGACGAGCGAAACGCAGGGCGCCTTGCTCGGCGCGGGCGCGAAGGGCGCGCGCGGCATCGCGTTGACGAACGGCGCATCGGGCGATGCGAAGAACGCGGCTGCGAGCGCGGCGCAGACGAACGCCGCCGCGCTTGCGACGGCGCAGGACGCGCTGACGCCGGCGGCCGACGGCGCGAGCGCTGCGTACAAGCAGTCCGCCGATGCGGCCGCGCATGCGGTGGCGTTGCAGGCGGCATCGGCGAATGCGGGGGTGTCGAGCCCGCAAGGCGCGATGACGTCGGCGACGAGCGCGGCGATTGCGCCGCACGTGGGCGCATCCGGCTGGGACGATGCTTTCAGCCAGAAGGTCGTGTTCGTGTCGAAGTCGGATCAGCAGAGCGCGGAACTCACGTTGAACCCGAAGGATCTCGGGCCGCTGCAGGTGACGCTTCAGGTCGCCGACAATCATGCGCATGCGCTGTTCGTGTCGCAGCATGCGCAGGTTCGTGAGGCGGTGGAAGCTGCCATGCCGAAGCTTCGCGAGGCGATGGAAGCCAATGGCATCAGTCTTGGGAGCACGAGTGTCTCGGATGGGTCGGCGTTTGGGCGTCAGTCCCAGGGGGATGGTCAGGGCGGAGGTTCTTCTTCGTCTCGCGGAGGGCGGGGTGTTGGCGGTGGCGGTCTTGAGGCCGCTGGCGGCGGGGCCGTTGCCGCGGTCGTGCGGCGGACCGTGGGGCTTGTGGATACTTTTGCTTAAGGGCTTCTCTTTCCCCAATGGGCGTTGCTTTGGCTTCGGTCTTTGGCGTTGTCCTGCTCTGAAGCGGTCCGCTTTCTTTCGTTCGTGAAACTTGTATTCGTGTCGGTCTATTGGCGTTGCCCCTCCCCGGGGCGGGGGTCACTTTCTTTGCTGCTGCAAAGAAAGTGACCAAAGAAAGCAGCTTTTTTCGCCCGCGGTTTTGAATGAAGGTGCACTCCGCAGAAAAGCATTGGCACTTAGCTTGAATCAGCCCTGAATCACCCTCCACGCCCACTGACCGCCACGTCCCCCGAGCCCCTGGGCTCGATAAACCCAGTGGGGCGCTTCGTACCACTGCCAATAATTTCCCGAACCTTCGGCTTCGGCACGGCCGTCCGGGGCGCAGGCGCCACGACGCGCGGCGCCTGTGCCCGCGCCCGTCGTTAATGACGTGCTTCTGGCACATCCGGTTGCACGTCGTTGATTGGCTCGGCTTGACCTGGCTTGATTTGGCTTGGCTTGGCTTGGCTTGGCTTGGCTTGGCTTGGCTTGGCTTGGCTTGGCACGAGATTATTTCTGAGTGGAGCCGTTGTGTCCTATTGGTTTTATCGAGCCAAGGGGCTCGGAGGACGTGGCGCTCAGCGGGCGCGGAAGGTGATTCAGGGTTGGTTCAAGCTGAGGGCCAATGCTTTCTGCGGAGTGGCCACGCTCTCGCTGCTGCGGGCCAGAAAGAAGCTGCTTTCTTTGGTTACTTTCTTTGCATGGGACCAGAGTACGGCGCTAAAGCGCCTACTCTGGTCGACAGCCAAGAAAGTGACCCCCGCCCCGGGGAGGGGCAACGCTAATAGACCGACACGAATACAAGTTACACGAACGAAGAAAGAAAGAACGAGCGCCCCAACCATTACGGCGCAAAAACCGCGAACGGCACCCTCGCGAAACGGGCAACCGCAAAAGCCCGCCCCCGCCCGAGAACCCCAAAAAGGCACCAAAAACCCCCTCTGTTCGACCCATCACGACAAGCCGCGATAGCGAACAATTCAACCTATCGAAAGAGGCACGCATTCATGGCTACCACTACTGCAAACCAGCAACCCATCGTTCCCGCGAAGAGCGGCAAGCTCAAGCGCATTCTGATCATCGCCATCGGGGCGATCGTTCTGCTCGGCGCAGGCGCCGGCGGCGCCTACTTCGTGGTCGGCAAGTCCGCGCACGGCCCCGCGAAGCCCGCGCCGCTGCCGCCGCCCGTGTTCTTCCCGCTCGAGTCGCTGACAGTCAACCTGCAAGCCGACGACGGCATCATGCATTACCTGCGCGTCGGCCTCACGCTCAAGCTCAAGGACGAGAAAGGCCAAGCCGCGCTCACCGAACGCATGCCGGAAATCCGCAGCCGCATCCTGCTGCTGCTCTCCGCCAAACATCCGGACGACCTCGCGGGCATCGACGGCAAACGCAAGCTCGCCGACGAACTGCGCGCAACCGTCGAAGCCGCCGCCAGCACGCCCGAGCAACCGGCGCACATCCAGGAAGTGCTCTTTACTGAATTCGTCGTTCAGTAAGCGCCCGGCACCCAATCAAGGAACGAGAGAGTCATGGGCCACGAAGAGTTCATGTCGCAAGAGGAGGTCGATGCCCTCCTCAAGGGCGTCACCGGCGAGATCGACCAGGTCTCCGACGAAAACAAGCCAGCCGGCGTGCGTCCGTACAACATCGCGACGCAGGAACGCATCGTCCGCGGCCGGATGCCCGGCCTCGAAATCATCAACGACCGCTTCGCGCGCCTCATGCGCGTGGGCATCTTCAACTTCATGCGGCGTTCGGCGGAAATCTCCGTCGGCCCGGTGAAGGTGCAGAAGTACAGCGAATTCACGCGCAATCTGCCGATCCCGACCAACCTCAACCTGGTCCATGTGAAGCCTCTGCGCGGCACGTCGCTGTTCGTGTTCGATCCGAACCTCGTGTTCTTCGTCGTGGATAACCTCTTCGGCGGCGACGGGCGGTTTCATACGCGCGTCGAAGGCCGCGAGTTCACGCAGACCGAGCAGCGCATCATCCACAAGCTGCTGAACCTCGTGTTCGAGCATTACGCGGCCTCGTGGCGCAGCGTGCGCCCGCTCCAGTTCGAGTACATGCGCTCGGAGATGCACACGCAGTTCGCCAACGTCGCGACGCCGAACGAAATCGTCATCGTGACGCAGTTCACCATCGAGTTCGGTTCCATCGGCGGAACGCTGCACATCTGCTTCCCGTACTCGATGATCGAGCCGATCCGCGACGTGCTCTCCTCGCCGATTCAGGGCGAAGCGCTCGAAGTGGACCGCCGCTGGGTGCGTGTGCTCTCGCAGCAGGTGCAGTCGGCCGAAGTGGAACTGACGGTGGATCTCGCCGAGATTCGCTCGTCGTTCGCGAAGCTGCTCAACATGCGCGCGGGCGATGTCTTGCCGATCGACATTCCCGAGCAGGTCGTCGCGAAAGTGGACGGCGTGCCGGTGATGGAATGCGGTTACGGAATTTTCAATGGTCAATATGCGCTGCGTGTCCAGAACATGATCAGCAGCGCCAGCGATTCGACGAAGGAAGGTAGTTATGAGTGATCTGATGCAGGAAGGCACCCAGCCCGGCGCGACCGACATGAAAGACGAAGAACTCTCGATGGACGATTGGGCGAGCGCGCTTGCCGAACAGAACGGCAACGAAGCGCCGGTCGCATCGGCGGGCGTGTTTCAGCCGCTGTCGAAGGCCGCGGCGCCCTCGACGCGCAACGACATCGACATGATTCTCGACATCCCCGTGCAGATGACGGTGGAACTCGGGCGCACGAAGATCGCGATCCGCAACCTGCTGCAACTGGCGCAGGGCTCGGTCGTGGAACTGGACGGCCTCGCAGGCGAGCCGATGGACGTGCTCGTGAATGGCTGTCTGATCGCGCAGGGCGAAGTGGTGGTCGTGAACGACAAGTTCGGCATTCGCCTGACGGACATCATCACGCCGTCCGAACGTATCCGGAAGCTGAATCGATGAAACGCCTCGCCACCGTTGTCGTGTTGGCCGCGCCGATGTTCGCCCATGCCGCCGACATGAACGCCGTGAATCATGCCGCGCAGATCGCCTCGGGCGTCGGCGCAGGCAGCGCGGTGCCGTCGCTCGGCTTCGGCGCGGTGCTGCAAACGCTGCTCGGGCTCGCCGTCGTGATCGGCTTCGTGTTCGGCTGCGCATGGCTCGCCCGCAAGTTCGGCTATCAGGGCGGCAAGCGCAGCGGGCTCGTCAAGGTGGTGGGCGGCGCATCGCTCGGCAACAAGGAGCGCGTGGCAGTGGTCGAAGTCGGCGATACGTGGCTCGTGCTCGGCGCAGGCCCCGGCAATGTGCGGCTTCTGCACACGATGCCCGCCGGTTCTGCCGAAGCGGAAGTGCCGGCCGGCGTTGCGGGATCGCCCGCGCAAACGTTGCCGGGTTCGTTCGGCCAGCGCTTTCGCGATGCGCTCGCCGGCGAAGCGAACAAGCGGCTCCAGAAGTTCGTCAGTACCGGCAAGTAAAGCCTGTTCGTTCAGCCGATTCATCGGGCGTGCTCCGCAAGGGCCACGCCCGATTTGCTTTGGGCGACGCGCTCTCGCAATAGAACGAGTTAGCGCCGAATTGCCCTTCTGTTCGCGCCATCGTTTGCGGCCGGGATAGTCAACAATTCATGCTATCGAAAGAGGCAGGACATCATGGCTATCACATTCGTCATTTTTCAGAGTCAGCGGCTTGGCGACGCGCTCAAGCGTCTCATGCAGTTCGTCGGCGGGAGCAAGTAATGCAGGTCGGTCGTCACATCGCGCGGGGCGTGAAGCTCGCGCTTCCGGTTGTCATCGCGCTGTCGCCGCTCGCGGCCCTCGCGCAGAGCACGGCGGGTTTGCCCGCGTTCAACACGAGCCCCGGCCCCAACGGCGGCACGACATATTCGCTCAGCGTGCAGACCATGCTGCTGCTGACGATGCTCTCGTTCCTGCCCGCGATGGTCCTGATGATGACGAGCTTCACGCGCATCATCATCGTGCTGTCGCTGTTGCGCCAGGCGCTCGGCACGTCGAGCACGCCGCCGAATCAGGTGCTCGTCGGCCTCGCGCTCTTTCTCTCGTTCTTCGTGATGTCGCCGGTGCTGGACCGCGCCTACAACGACGCGTACAAACCCTTCTCCGAAGGCCAGATCGCGATGGATCAGGCCATGACGCGCGGCGTCGCGCCCTTCAAGCAGTTCATGCTGAAGCAGACGCGCGAATCCGATCTCGCGTTGTTCGCCCGCATTTCGAAGGCTCCGCCGATGAACGGCCCGGAAGACGTGCCGCTTTCGCTGCTCGTGCCGTCGTTCATCACGAGCGAGCTGAAGACTGGTTTCCAGATCGGCTTCACGATCTTCATTCCGTTCCTCATCATCGATATGGTGGTGGCGAGCGTGCTGATGTCGATGGGCATGATGATGGTGTCGCCCACGACTATCGCGCTGCCTTTCAAGCTGATGCTGTTCGTGCTCGTCGATGGCTGGCAGTTGCTCATCGGCTCGCTGGCTCAAAGTTTCGTATCGTAAGGAGACGCGCATGACACCCGAATCCGTCATGACGATGGCGCATCAGGCGATGGTCGTCGCGCTGTTGCTCGCCGCGCCGTTGCTCTTGGTCGCGCTCGTCGTGGGTCTCGTCGTGAGCCTGTTTCAGGCGGCCACGCAGATCAACGAATCGACGCTCTCGTTCATTCCGAAGCTGATCGCGGTGGCCGTGACGCTCGTGATCGCCGGACCGTGGATGCTCTCGACGCTGCTCGACTACATGCGCCACGTGTTCACGATCACGCCCGCGATCACGGGCTAAAGCGTTCGATGTTTTCCGTCACCTACGCGCAACTGAACGGCTGGCTCACCGCGTTCCTGTGGCCGTTCGTGCGCATTCTCGCGCTCCTCGCCACCGCGCCAGTGCTGAGCCACATGGCGATACCGGCGCGCGTGAAGATCGCGCTTGGAGCGTTCATCACGCTGATCGTCGCGCCGACCTTGCCCGCGATGCCGCAAACCACGGTGTTCTCGGCGGCGGGCATCTGGATCATCGTCAATCAGTTTCTGATCGGCGCGGCCATCGGCATGACGATGCAGATCGCATTCGCCGCCGTCGATGCCGCGGGCGAGTTCATCGGCCAGCAGATGGGCCTCGGCTTTGCGATGCTTTACGATCCGCGCGAGGGCGGCAATGCGGTGGTCATCTCGCGCTATCTGAACACGCTCGCGATGCTCGCGTTTCTCGTGTTCGACGGCCATCTGCAGTTGATCAGCGCGCTCGTGACGACGTTCCAGAACGTGCCGATCGAGGCGAACGTGGTGGCGGCGGCATCGCATGCGCAGGGCTGGCGCGTGCTTGTCGGCTATGGGACCAGTATTTTCGGCACGGGCCTGCTGCTTTCGCTGCCGATCGTGGCGGCGCTGCTCATCTCTAATCTGGCGCTGGGCATTCTGAATCGGGCGGCGCCGCAGATCGGAATCTTTCAGGTGGGATTCCCGATCACGATGCTGGTCGGCTTGCTGCTCTTGCAGCTCATGTTGCCTAACCTGATGCCGTTCTTCTTGCGCATCTTCGATGCGGGTATCGCGCAGGTCGGGCGGGTGGCTGGGGCGCTTTATTGAGCTTTGGGCGGCGACGGGATGCCGCCTCGGTGTTTGGTTTGTTGCCTGCCACGTTATCGGTTGGTCGACGCACGTATCTCGGCGCGGCGGTCGAATCCGCAGACCGACTGTCAGCAACGAAGTTGCGCCACTGTCGTCGCGCGATGCCGGGGACAGCAACGGGGCACCGCTCTTTCGCGCAACGCCCCGCGAACACCGCGCGCTTGTCCGCCCGGTTCGAAACGTCTGCCACTTCCTTAGCGTCTCATCGGTCGATCGACGCGCGTTTCTCATTGCGGCGCTCGACACGGTAGACCGCCCGTCAGCAACGAAGCTGCGCCACCGTCGTCGTGCGATGCCAGAGAAACATCGGGCACCGCTCTTTTGCGCAATGTCCCGCGAACTACTATCGCTTTCAGCGAAATCGCGCGCTTATGCGTCCGGTTCAACGTCTGCCACTTCCTTCGCACGCCATCGGTCGATCGACACTCGTATCTGATTGCGGCGGTCGAGACGGCAGACCGACTTCGGCAAGGAAGTTGCGCCACTGTCGTTGTGCGATGCCAGAGGCAGCAACAGGGCGCCGCTCTGCCGAGCAACACCCCGCGAATACCGCGCGCTAACCCTTCCGGTTCAGCCTGTGCTACTTCTCTCCGACTTCATCGATCGTTCGACACGCATATCCACTCGCGGCGATCGAGAGGGCATACCGACCGTCAGCAACGACGCTACGCCTTCGTCCTCGTGCGATGCCGGAAACGACGACGGGGCACCGCTCTCCCGAGCAACGCCCCGCAAACTGTTATCGGCTTCAGCGACCCGTGCCTTCATTCGTCCGGTTCAACGTCTACAGTCGAGACGGCAGACCGACCGACAGCAACGACGCTACGCCTTTGTCGTCGCGCGGCGCCGAAAACAACAACGGGGCAAAGCTCTCCCGAACCATGCCCCGCAACCTACTACCGCTTTCCGCCAAACCGCCCGCTTACCCGCCCAGATAATCGAACAACGACATCTTTTGAATCTGCGTGAACGCCATCTGCGCCGCCTGAAGCGAGTTCTGCGTCAACTCATACGAGCTGATCGACGAAACCAGGTCGATCTGCGTCAGGTTCGCCAGATCCGATGCGTTCTGCGTCTGCGTCGTCTGCATCGCCGTCTGCGTCGATTGAATCTGCTGCTCGCGTCCGCCCACCACGGTCTGCGCCGCCAGCACGTTGTTGAACGTGTTGGTGATCTTCGTGCCTGCGGTCGTCAGCGCGTTGGTCAGCGCGGCATGCGCGCTGTCCGATCCGGTCGGTTGCTTCAGCGCGCTCACGAGGTTGTCGAGCGTCGCGAAGATATCGTTGTTGCCCGCGGTCGCGGGCTGCACCGTGAAGCTGTCGCCATTGCCGGGCGCGCCCGCAACGGACACCTTCTGGCCGCCGACCGTGATGTCGGCGCTGCCCGTGTATGCGGTCGGCGTCGTCGGCAACGATGAGTCCGCCGGCACCGCCGTGACCGTGTAGCTCGTCGTGCCCGCGGTGGCATCGACGGCGAACTGGATCGTGTACGTGCTGCCGTTATTCGGATTGCTCGGGTCGGAGACGCTCACGCCGCTGATCGTGCCCGTGCCCGTGTTCGTGGCAGCCGCGCTCGAAACAGGCGTGCTTTCCGTCGGCGATACACTGCCGAAAATCGACTGGCCCGGGTCGCCTACCGCAATCGAACGTCCTGCGCTGATCTGCACCGTGCGCTGGCCGGCATCGCCCGAATAGGTCGCGCCGACACCCGACGGGTTGTTCGTGTACGGCTGCGTGCCGCCCTTGAGGCCCGAGAAAATGTAATTGCCGTCGCTGTCCGTGGTGTTCGCGATGTTCATGAGCTGATCGCGATAGCCCTGAATCGCATTGGCGATGGCTGAGCGGTTCGCGTCGGTCAGCGAGCCGTCGCCGGCCTGCACGAGCTTCGTCTTGATGCTTTGCATCACGTCGCTCACGTCGCTCAGCGTGGAGTCTTCCTGTTGCAGCGAGGAGAGCGCCTTCGTCTGATTCGTGCCGTATTGCGTGAGCGCGTTGCCCTGCATCGTGAGCTGCACGGCCTGCGCCGCGCCGAGCGGATCGTCGGACGCGGTCATGATGCGCTTGCCCGACGAGATCTGCTGATACATGGACGCCAGCGTGCTCTGCTGGTCGCTCATGGAAGCGACGTTCAGATTGAAATACTGGGAACTGGAAATGCGCATCGCGAGTTGCCTCAGTTGAAGATGCCGAGCAGCGTCTGGAACAGCGACGACGCGGTCTGAATCACCTTGCTGTTCGCCTGATAGAGCTGCTGATACTGGATAAGGTTGGCCGCTTCCTCGTTCAGGTTCACGCCTTGCACGGACTGCTGTGCCGCTGTCGCCTGATTGAGCAGCGCCGTCTGCGACGAACTCGTCGCCTTGAGCTGATTGGCCTGGTTGCCGATGTCGTTCACGTAGCTCGCGTACGAACCCGTGAGCGTATCGGTGCCGCCGTTGAGCGACTTCGCCGAGACGAGGTTCGCCATCGCGAGCGCGTTGCTGCCGTCGCTCGTGCCGCCCTTGTTGGCGGCGATGTTGAACACGTCCTTGTCGGCGGGGACGCCGCTCAATGTGGCGCTCACGCCGTTGGACGTGATCGTGAGTCCCTTAGAGGCGTCGTACGGAATTGTCGAATTCGCGGTGTACGCGGTGCCGTTCACGGTCACATCGACGTTCGACGTGAAGCCGCCTGCGGCCTTGTCGTACGTGAGCGAGATGTTCGACGGCATGCTGTAGCCCGCCGCCACCGTCGCCGACGTGATCGAGCCGGTGCCCGTGTTCGAGGTCGATGCCGAGCTCACCGCGGGCGATGCCGCCGCGATCGCGGTGGGGCTCTTGGTGGTCAGCGCGAAGTTGTCGAGCGCGCCGCGCGTCGGCTGAATGCTGAAGGAGTCGCCCTTCTGCATCGTGCCGGACACGGTAATGTTGAGGCCGTCGAACGTGCCGCTGTTGGCCGGCGGCGTAATGCTGCCGAGCGACTTGCCCGACGTCGGATCGGTTACTTCGTAGTCCGTACCGTTGTACGTCAGATTGTAATCGCCCGTGGAAGGCTGCGACGCGTCGGCGAACGAGACGGCCACGCTGCCGCTGCCCTTGTTGCGCGCGTCGGAATACACGCTGGGCGTGCCGGTCGAAAAGAGCGCGCCGCCTGCGTTGCCGCTCAGGTCGAGGCCGAGCGCGTTCTGGCTATTCAGTTGCGAGGCGAAGCTCGTCGCGATGGCGCCGAGTTGCGCCTGCGCGGGATCGAGCGTCTGCGTGCGGAAGTCGATCAGGCCGCCCACGACACCGCCCGTCAGCGCGGAGTTGTCGATGTACTGCGTGTTCGCGGCGGTCTGCGGCGTGCCGTCGGTGCGCTTGAACGCGACGGTCAGCTCGCTCGGATCGGAGGGCGACGTCACCGTTTGCAGGCCGTACTGCGTATTGCCGACGACGAGCGGCTGCCCGTTGCCGATGAACACGTTGTAGTTGCCGTCCTGCTGCACCACTTGCACGCCGATCATCGAACTGAGGTTCGTCACGGCCTGATCGCGTTGATCGAGCAACTGGTTCGGCTGCTGGCCCGACGCGCTTGCACCGTTGATCTGCTTGTTGAGATCGGCGATTTGCTGCGCGTAGTTGTTGATGGACGAGACGGCGCTCGACAGTTGCGTGTTGACGCTCTGGCGCAGCTGGTCGTATTGCTCGCCGGCGGAGGTCATCTGGTCGGCGAGCGTCTGCGCGCTGCTGACGAGCGACTGGCGCGAGGCGGTGCTGCTCGGCGAGTTCGCCACCGATTGCAGGCCGGAGAAATAGTTGCTGACGCCCGCCGCGATGCCCGACGTCGGATCGCCGACGAGGTTGTTGAGCTGCGAGAGCATCGTGTAATAGGTGTTCGCCGCGCTGCTCGCCGACTGCGTGTTGTTGACTTGCGTCGTCAGGTACTGGCTGTACTGTCGCGTGACGGTGACGGTCTGCACGCCATTGCCGAGATAGCCGGAGCCGGTGCTTTGACCGGACGCTTCCTGGTACGCGACCTTCTCCAGCGTATAACCGGGCGTTGCGGCGTTGCTGATGTTCTGGCCGGTCGTCGTGAGGCCCCACTGGGCCGCATTCAGGCCCGACAAGCCGATGTTGATGATGTTGTTGGACATGCACGAATCCTTTTCTGGCGCTGCCGCTTGATTGCACGTTATATCGGCTGTTCGCCGGGGAAATTTAATGGTTTCCTTTTTGATGCTTTTCGGTTTTCGCCTGCGGCGGGCGTTGTTTGGGTTCTTGCATTTTGCTTCGGACGTTGCGGTTGGTATGCGGCGATGTGCGGGGGGTTCTTGGGCTAATTCTCAGGTTTGGTTCTGTTTTGCTGCCGCTCTTTTTCGTGGAACTTGTGTTCGTGTCGGTCTATTAGCGTTGCCTCTTCCCGGGGCGGGGCGCGCGCCGGTACCTCGCCGCTTTTTTCGTGAAACTTGTATTCGCGTCGGTATATTAGCGTTGCCCCTCCCCGGGGCGGGGGTCACTTTCTTTGCTGCTGCAAAGAAAGTAACCAAAGAAAGCAGCTTTTCTTTGGCCCGCAGCAGTTAGAGAGTGATCACTTCGCAGAACGACATTGGCACTCAGCTTGAATCAGCCCTGAATCACCTTCCGCGCCCGCTGAGCGCCACGTCCGCCGAGCCCCTTGGCTCGACAAAACCAACAGGACACAACGGCTCCGCGTAGAGATAGTCTCAAGCCAGAGCCAAAGCCAAAGCCATGTAAAGCCAAGCTAAGCCAATGGACGCGCGACAGGGATAGAGAGAAGTCGCAATGAGCGCCGACGCGCGGGCACGTGTCGGGCGTCGGCCTGCTGGGCCTAGGGCGGCGTGGCACGCCTAAGACACGTTCAGTTGACTTTGTCGTTCAGTGGTGCGAAGTATTTCACTGGTTCTGTCGAGCCAAGGGGCTCGGAGGACGTGGCGGACAGCGGGCGTGGAGGGTGATTCAGGGCTGATTCAAGCTGAGTGCCAATGCATTTGTGCGGAGTGCACCTTCATTCGAAACCGCGGGCAAAAAAGCTGCTTTCTTTGGTTACTTTCTTTGCAGCAGCAAAGAAAGTAACCCCCGCCCCGGGAAGGGGCAACGCCAATAGACCGACACGAATACAAGTTTCGCGAAACAAGCGGCAAGTTACTGGCGCGCGCCCCGCCCTAGGAAGGGGCAACGCCAATAGACCGACGCGACTACAAGTTCCACGAAAGGAAGACCGCGAACCGACGCCTCGGGACACAGCAACGCACAAGCGAAGAAAGAAAAGCGGTCCAATTGCGGTTCCAAGAAACCGCAAAAGGGATCACCGGGCGAGAGCCCGCCGCTTCATCTCAAGCTGAGTAATAAGCCGCTGCAGCGTATTCTCCGCCGACCCCGGCATCGAAGTGAACTTGAACCCGAGCGTGAACCGCCGGTCGCCCTTGAGCGTAGTCGACTCGCGATGCGACACCAGCTTCATATCGAGCGTCACCTTGCCCGTCGCAGTGAAGTGCAGTTCGGCATCCTGAATTTCCACGCCCAGTTCCATGTCGGCCACGCGCTCGTCGGTCGTGCGTAACGCCACGCCGCCCAGCGACAAATCATGCACCTCGAAACGGAACCGGTCGCCGCCCGGCAGCGAGCCGCTGCAAATGTACGGGTCCAGCACCGGCGCTTCCACGCGGAAGTATTCGCGGCGCTGCATGTAGTACAGCACCGACGGAAATTCCGCCTCGAAAGCCGGACGGCCGTCAAACGTCGTCTCGCGCGGCGTGGCCGTCGTGAACTCGACGCGCACGCCATCCGGCGCCGCGTGGAAAATCAGCTTCGGCGCTTGCAGCACATCGCGGTTCTGCTCCGCGACGCCGCCCCAGTCGAACGTGAAGCGGTGCGACGTCACATCGACATCGAGGAGTCGCGTGACGATCTGCGCGTCGCCATATTGCGCGGTCAGGAAATCGCCGCGATTGGCCAGATTGCGCAGGGCTACGCCGATTTCCAGCGGATTCCGGCGTCCGAAATCCACGTTGTGGTCGCTGTCTTCCTCGGCGACGTCGTGTTTCTGATAACTATTCATGGTGCTAGCCGTGTCCATTTTGCCCGCGCATCGCCTGCGGCCCACGCCGCGCGGCTCGCCGGACCGCTATCGATCCGGCACTGTCGTCTTCGGGTTAGCGGCATGCCTGTTGGAAAGTTTAGGCGCGCTCGCAACTTTCTTATGTGGTGCGCCGTCCCATCCGACGTAAAACGTTTGCTGGACACGTGGTCCGTTATCTTCCGCGCGATGCACCTTATCGGCGCGTCGTCAGGCGATCTGTCGCATGATCGAAATCAGCTTCTTCGCGTAGTGGGGATCGGTCGCGTAGCCAGCCTTCTGCATGCCGTGCGCGAAGCCCGCCACGTCGCGCGACGCCTCGATCACCGGCGCATAGCGCGGATTGTTCTTGATGACGCTCGCGTAGTCGTTGAGCGCATCTTCGTACGAATCGTAGGCGCGGAAACGCTCGACGACCTTTTTCGGCTGGCCGTTGACGTACTCGGTCGTGACCGAATCGACCGTCTTGCCGGTCCAGCCGGGCGTCGCCTTCACGCCGAAGATGTTGTGGCTCGTCGCGCCGTTCGCGTGCTTGATCTCGCGCTTGCCCCAGCCCGATTCCAGCGCCGCCTGGCCGATGATGAAGCGCGCCGGAATGCCGGTCGCCGCGCTCGCCGCCTGCGCGGGCGCAGCGAGCCGCTCGACGAACGCATTCACCTTGTCGGAGCCGACGCCGTGGGCCGGCGGTTCGAGCGCGCTAGCCGCCGTATACCCTTTGCCTTCCGAGAGCGACGCGCCGTTCTTGTTGGCCTGCGCGGCTGCGTAGGCTTTCGCCATCGCGTTCATCGCGGCGATGTTGCCCGCGTTCGATTCGATATCGCCGCCGCCGCCCGAGAGCCCGCTCATCGCGTTCATCGCGGTCATCGCGTTGGCGCCGCCGCCCATGCCGCCCGCGTCGGTCTTGCCGCCTGCGTTGCGCATCAGCTGCTTGAGCATCATGTCCGCCACGCCGATGCCCTTCGAGGACATCTGCTGCGACAACTGCTGGTCGAGCATCGCGGTGAAGGACTTCGAATCGTTGGAATCGAACGGGCTGTCGGACGGCGTCGCGTCGCGCATGCTCTTGAGCATCATCTGCGTGAAGACGGCGTCGAACTGCTTGGCGGCCGCCTTCAGGCCCTGCTGCGGATTGGCCTGCGCCTGCGCGCGCAGCGCATCGAAGCCCTGCGTGTCGAGCGCGAAGCGGTTCGAGAGATTCGCGAGGCCACCGCTCCCATCGGTCGATGCCAGCGCGGAGTTGGCGATGCCGCTCGTCAGGTTCGAGTTCATGTGCCGGGCTCCTTAGATGATTTCGAGGTCGGCGCGCAGCGCGCCTGCCGCCTTCATCGACTGGAGAATCGAAATCAGGTCCGCGGGCGTCGCGCCGAGCGCGTTGAGCGCCTTCACGACATCCGCGAGATTCGCGCCGGCCGAAAGCATCTTGAGCGCGCCGCTGTCCTGCTTCAGCTGAATCTGCGACTGCTTCGCCGCCACCGTCTGCCCGTTCGAGAGCGCGTTCGGCTGGCTCACCGCCGTCTGCGTGTTGATGACGACCGAGAGATTGCCGTGCGCGACCGCGCAGTTCTGCAGCGTGACCATCTGATTCATCACGATGGAGCCGGTGCGCGCGTTGAGAATCACCTTCGCGGCGGCCTGCGCCGGACGCACGTCGATGTTCTGCAATTGCGCCATGAACTGCACCTGCTCGCTGGCGTCTTGCGGCGCGCGCAGCTGGATGGTGCGGCCGTCGAGCGCGAGCGCCGTGCCCATGCCGAACTGGTTGTTCACCGCCGCGACGATGCGCTGCGTCGTGTCGAAGTCCATCTCGCGCAGTTCCATCTGCATGACGCCGCCTTGCTGCTGCAACGCCGCCGGCACCGCGCGCTCGACAATGGCGCCCGCCGAAATGCGCCCCACCGCGAGTTGGTTCACCTGCACCTTGCTGCCGTTCGCGCTCGCGCCCGCGCCGCCGACGACGAGGTTGCCCTGCGCCATCGCGTACACCTGGCCGTCCGCGCCCTTGAGCGGCGACATGAGCAGCGTGCCGCCGCGCAGGCTTTTCGCATTGCCGAGCGACGACACCGTGACGTCGATCGCCTCGCCGGGACGCGCGAAAGGCGGCAGCGTCGCCGTCACCATCACGGCGGCGACGTTCTTCAACTGCATGTTCTGCGTCGTGGCCGAGTTCACCGTGATGCCGAGATTGCCGAGCATGTTCGTCAAGCTCTGCGTGGTGAACGGCGTCTGCATGGTCTGGTCGCCGGTGCCGTCGAGACCGACGACGAGGCCGTAGCCGATCAGCGGGTTGTCGCGCACGCCCTGGAACGAGACGAGGTCTTTCAGGCGCTCGGCGTGCGCGTGCTGCGCGGAGGTCAGGGCCACGAGCGCGGCCGCGAGCGAGAACGAAACGAAACGAAGAAGCGGATTCATGATCAGAACGGCGCCACGTTGAGGAAGAAGCGCTGCAGCCAGCCCATGTTCTGCGCTTCGTCGATATAGCCTTTCGCGGAATATTCGATCTTCGCGTCGGCGATCTGCGTGGAGTACACGGTGTTGCTGCCCGAGATGGTCGTCGGATTGACGACGCCCGAGAAGCGCACGAATTCGTTGCCCTGATTGATGAGCATCTGTTTTTCGCCGCTCACCATCAGGTTGCCGTTGGGCAGCACTTCGGTGACGGTGACGGTGAGGGTGCCGCTGAACGTGTTCGCCGCGCTCGCGCCGCCCGCCGCCGTGAACTTGTTCGCGCCGGTCGCGGACAGGTTCGTGTTGTTGAAGAGCCCGCCGAAGATGCCGGGCGTCGTCGGCACGGAGAACGAGCCGGTGCCGCCGCGGTTGGTGTTCGCCGCGGACGACTTCGTGGCGTTCACGTTTTCCGAGATCACGATGGTCAAGATGTCGCCGACATTGCGCGGACGCTGGTCTTCGAAGAGCGGCCGGCCCGCGTAGCCCGCGTTGTAGATCGCGCCGGGCGAGCGCCCGCCGCTGGGCGGCTGCGGCGGACGCGCGGTCATCGGCTGCTGGACGATCGGCTCCTTCGGCACGAGGCCGCATGCGCCGAGCGCGGCGACGAGTGCGGCAACCGCTGCACGCGTGAAGATTTGAGTGGGCGACATCTTGGTGACTCGTATGAAGCTGAATGAAGCGTTAGTGTGACGCCATCCCTTGCGTTTTCATCCGTTGAAAAGAGGGTTAAACCTGCATCTGAGAAAGCGTTTGCAGCATCTGGTCCGACGTGGTCACGGCCTTGCTGTTGATTTCGTACGCGCGCTGCGTCTGGATCATGTTGACCAGTTCCTGCACCACGTTCACGTTCGACGCTTCGACATAGCCCTGTTGCAACGTGCCCGCGCCGTTCAGGCCCGGCTGCGACACGTTCGGCGCGCCGGAGCTGCCCGTCTCGGAGAACAGGTTCTCGCCGCGCGCTTCCAGACCGGCCGGGTTGATGAAGGTCGCAAGCTGAATGGAGCCGACGTTCGTCGCGGCCGTCGAGTTCGGCTGCGTGATGGACACGGTGCCGTCCGAGCCGATGGTGATCGACGTCGCGTTGGTCGGAATGGTGATGGCCGGGTTCAGCTGATAGCCGCTCGACGTGACGAGCTGGCCCTGCGCGTTGGTTTGGAACGAGCCGTCGCGCGTGTAGGCCGTGGTGCCGTCGGGCATCGTCACCTGGAAGAAGCCCTGACCGTTGATGGCCACGTCCTTCGAGTTGCCCGTCTGTTGCAGATTGCCCTGCGTGTAGAGGCGTTCCGTTGCGACTTGCTGGACGCCCGTGCCGAGCTGCACGCCCGAGGCGAGTTCGGTTTGCTGCGTCGAGTTCGCGCCCGGCTGGCGCGTGGTCTGGTACAGCAGATCTTCGAACACGGCGCGCGAGCCCTTGAAGCCGTTGGTGCTCACGTTGGCGAGGTTGTTCGAAATGACGTCCATCTGCGCCTGCTGCGCATTCATGCCGGTCGCGGCGATATAGAGAGAGCGATTCATGTCTGTGTTGTCCTAGTGTCTTGCAGGCCGCTTAGGAGAAGTTGAGCAGCTTGTTGGCCGATTGTTCGTTCTGGTCCGCCGATTCCATGAGCTTCGTCTGCATCTGGAACTGGCGCGCGTTGGTGATCATCGAGACCATCGCGGAGACCGGGTTCACGTTGCTGCCTTCGAGCGCGCCGCCGGCCACGACCACGTTCGGGTCCGCATCGGCGGGGTCGCCCGACGCGGTGCGATAAAGACCGTCGTCGCCGCGCGAGAGCGTGGCCGGGTCCGGATTGACGAGCTTCAGCTGATCCACCGTCGCAATCGCGGTCGGCGGATCGCCCGGAATCAGCGCGGACACCGTGCCGTCCTTGCCGATGGTCACTTCCGCGCCCGGCGGCACCGACAGCGGGCCGCCGTTGCCGAGCACCGGCAGGTTGTTCGCGGTGACGAGCTGGCCGTTCTGGTCCACGTGCAGGTTGCCGGCGCGCGTGTACGCCTCGCCGCCGTCCGCCGTCTGCACGGAGAGCCAGCCCGGCCCTTGCACGGCGACGTCGAGCGGATTGCCGGTCTGCTGGATCGGGCCGGCCGAGTAATCCGCCGTCGGCGTGGACGAGAGCACGAAAGTGCGCGTCGTGCCGTCGGCGGACTGGTTCTCGAACGACATCGGCACCTGACGGAACGCCGCGAGTTGCGCCTTGAAACCCGTGGTCGATGCGTTCGCCAGGTTGTTCGCCACGACAGCTTGCTGTTCCAGCGACTGGCTTGCGCCGGTCATCGCGGTGTAGATCAGACGGTCCATGAATCGCTTCCTTCTTTCCTGATGCGTCTAGTGCGTGCGGACGGTGATTACAGATTGATCAGCGTCTGGTCGACGGTCTGCTGCGTCTTGATCGTCTGCGCGTTCGCCTGATAGTTGCGCTGCGCGGTGATCAGATTCACGAGCTCGCTCGTCAGATCGACGTTGGAGTTTTCCACCGCGCCGCCTTGCAGCGTGCCGTGGTTCGTCGAGCCCGGCACGCCCACTTGCGGCGCGCCCGAAGCGGCCGTTTGCGCGTACACGTTGCCGCCGAGGTTCTGCAGGCCGTTCTGGTTGTTGAAGTTCGCGACCGCGATTTGCCCGAGCGCCTTCGTTTCGCCGTTCGAGTAATTGCCGGTCAGCATGCCGTCGGTGCCGACGGTGAAGCCCGTCAGTTCGCCCGTGCTGTTGCCGTCCTGATGCAGATTCGTGAGGCCGCTCTTCGCGCCGTACTGCGTGGTGCCGGAGAGATCGAGCGTCAACGATTGCGTCGTCGCGCCGGACGGGTCCGCCCCGTTCGGAATGGTGAACGTGAACTTCGAGCCGCTCGTCAGGTTGCCCGACGAATCGAACGTCACGGCGCCCAGGTCGGTCTTTTGCGTGACCGGGTCGCCGTAGCCCGCGAATGCTTCCCACGAGCCGGTGCCAGTCTTCGTGAAGTAGACGGACACCTTCTGCGTGCCGCCGAGCGTGTCGTACACATCCACCGAAGTCGACGCGTTGTACGTGTTGCCGTTGGTCGGATCGAAGCTGCTCGCCGCGTGGTTCGTGTCCTGCGAGTTCAGGTTGAACGCAGCGGTGATCGTCTTCGTCGCCGTCGGCGCGATGTTCGCGGTCGGCACGGTGAGCGGCACCGTGCTCGCGCTGTTGACGACGCCGCCCGAATCGGCCGCGTAGCCCATCAGTTGCAGGCCCGCCGAGTTGACGATCTTGCCGCTGTCGTCCAGATGGAACACGCCGTTGCGCGAATACACGGTCGAGCCGTTGTTCGACAGCTGATAGAAGCCGTTGCCGTTGATCGCGACGTCGAGCGCCTGGTTGGTCGTCGTGATCGTGCCTTGCGAGAACTGCTGCTGGACTTCCGCGAGGCGCGTGCCGATGCCGATCTGGTTCGACACGGCCGTCGCCATCGAACTCGCGTACATGTCCGCGAACTGCGCGGCGCCCTGCTTGAAGCCGACGGTGTTCGCGTTCGCGATGTTGTTGCCGATCACGTCGAGGTCGCTCGACGCGGCGCCGAGGCCGCTCAGTGCTTGTTGGTAGCTCATGGTTTATCTCTTCGCCGGGCGCATCCCGGCGTCAAAGGAAAGTGGAATCAAAGAATCGAAGCGACGCTCGACAGCGCGACGGTCGAACCGTTCGCCAGCTTCAGGCCCGGCGTGCCGCCCGTCATTTGCACGACGCTCTGCACCTGCGAGGCCGACAGCGTCGTCGCGGTCGCCTGCTGGCCGTTGATCGTGCCCTGCGCGGTGATCGTGTAGGTGCCGTCGGCGAGCGTGGCGCCCTTCGAGTCGACCGGCGTCCAGCCCGATACCGGCACGACGCCCGAGCCTTGCGCGCCGAGATCCAGCGTGTTGACGATGTTGCCGGACTTGTCCTTCACGACGATCTGCAGGTCGCTCACGTCGTTGGCGAGCTGCACGCCGAACGTCGACGACGCGCCGCTCGATACCGTCATGCTGCTTCCCGGCGCGAGCACGTTCGAACCGATCAGCATGGCGGCCTGCGTGGACTGGCCCGCGGAAAGCTGCGTGGCGAGCGAGCTGAGCGACGTGTTCAGCTGACCGATGCCCGTCACCGTGTTGATCTGCGCGAGCTGCGAGGTCATCTGCGAGCTGTCGGCGGGATTCGTCGGGTCCTGATTCTTCAACTGCGTCACGAGCAGCGTGAGAAATGTGTTCTGCAAGTCCGAAGCGGACGTGCCGCTCGTGCTGCTGGTGCTGCTCGACGAGCTGGACGAGCTCGACGTGCCGTTCATGGTGTCCAGCAGCGTCTGCGACACCGTGGTGCCGTTGCTGCCGATGGTGGTGTTCGTCGTCACGGTTGGATTCCTCAGGTTCCGATGGTCAGAGTCTTGAGCATCAATTGCTTGGCGGTATTGAGCGTCTCGACGTTCGCCTGATAGGAACGCGACGCGGAAATCATGTTGACCATTTCCTGCACCGGATCGACGTTCGGCAGCGTCACATAGCCGTCCGCGTTGGCCGCCGGGTTGGTCGGGTCGTAGCTGGTTTTCATCGGGCTCGGATCGTCGATGACGCCCGTCACCTGCACGCCGCCGACTTGCTGGCCGGAGCCGCTTTTCGCGCCGCCGAGCGGATCGACGGCGAAGACGACCTGCTTCGCCTTGTACGGCTGGCCGTCGGGACCGGTCGTGCTGTCCGCGTTCGCGAGATTCGACGCGGTCACGTTCAGGCGCTGCGCCTGAGCAGACATCGCCGAACCGGCGACGCTGAAAATGTTCATCAATGAAGGCATGGCTTTCTTAACTGTTGGACGTGATGGCGGACAACATCGACTTGATCTGCGAGGTCATCACGGTCATTCCGGCTTCGAAATGCAGCGCGTTGTCCGCGAACTGCACGCGTTCGGCGTCGAGATCGACGGTGTTGCCGTCGAGCGAAGGCTGGCTCGGCACGCGATACGCGAGTCGGCCGTAGTCGTCGGTCGAGCCGCCGGACGCGGTGAGCGTCGAGGTGCCGGACATGTGGCCCTTCGCGGTCACGGCGAGCGACCCGCTCGCGCTCACCGAAACCGGCTGCGCCATCTTGAGCGTCGCCGTGTTCGAGGCCGTGGCGGACGCGCCGTCCTTCTTCAGCGCCCCGGCGAGCGCGGTCGAGAAATCGACATCGCGCGCCTTGTAGCCGGGGGTGTCGGCGTTCGCGATATTCGACGACAGCAGTTCCTGCCGGTAAGCGCGCACATCGAGCGCCTCACGGCCGAACGCGAGTTCCTTGTCGAGTCTGTCTAGCATTCGTTTCTTCTCCGGTCCCGTCGGGGATGGTTGTCGCCTGTCCCCGCCCGATCGCTGGGGGGTTTTTGCATGACACGCATCTTAGGAGCGGCGCGCAATAACTAATCCGATGAATAACCGGGAAACGCGGCCTCTATTCGAGGCTTGGGCGCGGCCCGGCGTATCTAGAATCTGCGTCGAGAGTGGGAAGCGGCGTTTTCATGGCCGCGACCGCACGAAGTGGCCGCAGCGCGCGGCCCGATCCCTTCAGGTACGCAGTCGCTAGCTACGCGGCGGCGAGGAGAGCAGTGATGAGCAGGTCCGTCAGACAGTCGTCGAACGCTGCGATGCGTGCGAGCGCGATGAAGCGCGGCGCGCGCGCAGCGGCGCGCGGCGTGGCGGGCGCGTCGCTGATGCTCGGCTTCGCGGCAAGCGCGTTCGCGCAGCAGAGCGACGGCATGATCGCGATTCCGGGCAACGCGGAGACGAATCCCGCCGCCGTCGCGGAAATGGCAAAGAGTTTCGGTTCGTCGAAAGCCGTGGCCCCAGCCGCGCCCGCGCCGACGCCCGCGCCTGTGGCGGACATCGCGCGGGCATCGGGCTATCGCGCCGCGACGAGCGCCGCCGACGCCGCGATGCGCCACGCCGCGCTCGCGCTGGAAGCGCGCGCCGAAGCCGCCGACGACGCCATGGACGACGCAGGCGGCCTGATCGTGGTTCCGGGGACGGGCGAAGCGAAGCCCGCTGCGGCTGCGCCGGCGAAGGCGCCGGTCGCCGTCTCGCGTGGCGATGCCAGCGCGGCCGGCGCAAGGCAAATCGCATCGCGCGACGTCATGCCGGTCGTCGTCACGCGCGATGATGCGACGCCCGGCGCGGCTGGCGCGCGCCCGATCGCGGCCGCCGCTGCATCGCCGATTCGCCCCGCTAATTATTCAGCCGCCGCTGCCGCCGGCTCGCCGATGAAACGCGTGAGTTTCTCGCCGGCCACGGCCGCCGCGCAAACGCCGTCAGCCGCCGCGACCGCGCAGGACGGCGAATCCATCCGCGTCGCCGCGCTTGCGTTCCTTCAGCAGCAGGCAGCAGGCTTGCCCGGCAAGGTGGATATCACCGTGACGCCGGTCTTCCCGCGCGGCCTCGCGCCCTGCTCCTCGCTCGATCCGTTCATGCCGACCGGCGCGCGTCTGTGGGGCCGCGTGACCGTGGGCGTGCGCTGCGTCGGCGAGCGGCCGTGGACGCTGTATGTGCAGGCGCGCGTCTCGATCAACGCGACGTACTACACCGCCGCGCGCGCCATCGCGCCGGGCGAAGTGCTCGCAAGCGCCGATCTCATCGCCCGCGACGGCGATCTTACGGCGATGCCGCAAGCCGTCGTCACCGATCCGTCGCAGGCAGTCGGCGCGGTGGCGTTGTCGCGCGTGCCGGCCGGCTTGCCGCTGCGCACGGACATGCTGCGCGCCGCGAGTTCGGTGGCGATCGGCCAGACGGTTCACGTAATCGCCGACGGCAGCGGCTTCTCGATTTCCGCCGACGGCAGCGCGATGAACAACGCCGCGCCCGGCCAGCAAGTCCGCGTGAAGACGGCCGGCGGACAAATCATCACGGGCATCGTGAAGGACAGTCAGACGGTCGAAGTCCGCATGTAAGCGGGCTTGTGTGCGGCACCAGACGTTTTGTTGCAATTTGTTGCAAAGCCGTCGAAGCCTTGTGGGACAAGGCAAAGCGGCAGATGACCAGGCACCGAGCAGGTTGCGCCTTCCCCGGCAGGGTAAAGTTTTTCAAAGCCACCGCCGATAAAGGACTCAACACGTTCGGGAATGGACATCGTGAAAATCGAATCGAATAGCAACACGACCTTGAGCGGCCTGCAAGACGGGCTGCAACGTGCATCGCAAGGCGATGCGAAGACTGCCGCGCCGACCGCGCAAGCGAACGGCAGCGCCGGCCAGTCGACGGTCAGCCTGTCGACCTTGTCGTCGGACCTGCGCGCGTCGAACGGCTCGGACATCGATACGGCGAAGGTCGAATCGATCAAGGCCGCGATTCGCGACGGCAGCCTGAAGATGGACACCAGCAAGATCGCCGACGGCATTTTGAGCACCGCGCGCGACCTGCTGCAAACGAGAACCCCGCCGACCGGCGGCTGAACGCAACGGCCCGGGCAACGTCCCGGCGCGCGAAGTGGACAGGAGCCGGGCGGCGCTTATGAACCGCGTTTTTAGCGAGCTGCAATGAGAGACGCCCTGCTTGCCACTGTCACCGAAGAAGTCGCCGCCGTTCAGGCCTTCGAAGCCCTCCTCGAGCACGAGGAAAAAGCCCTGATCGCCGCGCAGCCGCTTGCCGCGCTGCCGGAAATCATCGGCCAGAAGACGGCGCTGACCGAGCGCATCAGCGGGCTCGAAAAAGAGCGCGACGCGCATCTGAACGCGCTCGGTTTTCCGGGCGGATTCGCCGGCATGGAAGCCGCCGCCGAAGTCGATGCCCGCATCGCCGAGCAATGGAAGCTGCTCTGCGCCGCCGCCCGGCGCGCGAAACAGGGCAACAACAACAACGGCGTGTTGATCCGCACGCGCATGGAATACAACCGCAAGGCGCTCGCCGCCTTGCACGTCGCGCCGTCGAAGGCCGGGTTCTACGGCCCGGACGGGCGCGTGCCGGGCGTTTGATCGTCTTGCCGATTCGTCATCGCGGCGCGCGACCTCGCACGAGGTCGCGCGCCGTTTTCGTTTATCCGTCGATTAACCCCCCTTTCCCCGACTTAATCCCCCGATAGCCACTCGACGCCTTCCGCAATAATCGTTTGCATCAGAAAGCGGCTTCATGCCGTGGGCAACGAAGCACGAAGCGGAGCACGCAGTGGCAGAAGAAAGCGATCTCGAAAAAACCGAATCAGCCACTCCCAAGCGCCTGGAAAAGGCGCGGGAGGAAGGTCAGGTTGCGCGCTCGCGGGAATTCGCGTCGTTCGCGCTGCTGGCGGCGGGATTTTTCGGTGTGCTGGCGCTGTCCGGGTCCATCAGCGGACACTTGCAGTCGATTCTGCGCAACGCCTTCACGTTCAATCACGACGTCGTGCTGGACACGCGCCAGACGATGATCGGCGCGGCCAACGCCAGCAAGGAAGGCATGCTCGCCGTGCTGCCCGTGCTCGCGATGACCGCGTTCGCCGCGCTTGCCGCGCCGATGGCGCTCGGCGGCTGGCTCATCACCACCAAGCCGCTCGCGCCGAACTTCGGGCGCCTCAACCCGATCAGCGGGCTTGGCAAGATCTTCTCGATTCAAGGCCCGATCCAGCTCGGCATGTCCGTGTTGAAGACGCTCATCGTCGGCGGCGTGGCGGGCTGGGAAATCTGGAGCCGCAAGGCCGAAGTGCTCGGACTGCTCACGAAGCCGCTCGGCATCGCGCTCGCCGACGCCATGCACCTCATCGTCGTGTGTTGCGGCATGGCGATCGGCGGACTGTTTCTCGTCGCCGCCGTCGACGTGCCGTATCAGATGTGGTCGTACGCGAAGAAGCTGCGCATGAGCAAGGAAGAAGTGAAGCGCGAGCACAAGGAAAGTGAAGGCGATCCGCACGTGAAGGGCCGCATCCGCGCGCAGCAGCGCGCGGCCGCCCGCCGCCGCATGATGCAGGCCATTCCGACCGCCGACGTGATCGTGACGAACCCGACGCACTTCGCCGTCGCGCTGAAGTACACGGACGGCGAGATGCGCGCGCCGCGCGTCGTCGCGAAGGGCGTGAATCTGGTGGCCGCGCGCATCCGCGAACTGGGCCGCGAAAACAACGTGCCGCTGCTCGAAGCGCCGCCGCTCGCGCGGGCGCTGTATCACAACGTGGAGATCAACCGCGAGATTCCGGGCGCGTTGTACGGCGCGGTCGCGCAAGTGCTGGCGTGGGTCTACCAGTTGAAGCGCTACAAGGAAGACGGCGGCATCAAGCCGGACGATCCCACCGATCTCGACGTTCCGAAGGAACTGGACAAAGGCGGCGTATCCGACGCCGACGCCGATCAGGAAGCTGCCGAAGCCCTGAACGACGGTAACACTGACAAGGGAGCCGCAGCATGAACGCGCGCGCAGGATTTTTCGCCAAACGCCCCGACGCGCTGGGCACGCAGAACATTCGGGCGCTCGCCGGCCCGATCCTGATCTGCATGATTCTCGGCATGATGATTCTGCCGTTGCCGGCGTTTCTGCTGGATCTGCTTTTCACGTTCAACATCGCGCTGTCGGTGATGGTGCTGCTCGTCAGCATGTACACGCAAAAGCCGCTCGACTTCGCGGCGTTCCCGAGCGTGCTGTTGTTCTCCACGCTGCTGCGCCTGTCGCTGAACGTCGCGTCGACGCGTATCGTGCTGTTGCAAGGCCACACCGGCCCGGACGCGGCGGGACAGGTGATCGAGTCGTTCGGGCACTTTCTCGTCGGCGGGAACTTCGCGGTCGGTATCGTCGTGTTCGTGATCCTGATGATCATCAACTTCATGGTCATCACGAAGGGCGCCGGACGTATCGCGGAAGTCGGCGCGCGCTTCACGCTCGACGCGATGCCCGGCAAACAGATGGCGATCGACGCCGACCTGAACGCCGGTCTCATCAACGAGGACACGGCGAAGAAGCGCCGCCAGAGCGTCGCGCAGGAAGCCGAGTTCTACGGCTCGATGGACGGCGCGTCGAAGTTCGTGCGCGGCGACGCCATCGCGGGCTTGCTCATCATGGTCATCAACGTGGTGGGCGGCCTGATCGTCGGCATGCTTCAGCACGACATGGACTTCGGGCACGCGGCGACCAACTACACGCTCCTCACCATCGGCGATGGCCTCGTCGCGCAGATTCCGTCGCTCATCATCTCGACGGCGGCGGGCGTGATCGTCTCGCGCGTCGCGACCGATGAGGACATCGGCACGCAGCTGACCGGCCAGTTGTTCCAGAACCCGCGCGTGTTGATGATTACCGGCGTGATCATCGGCGTGATGGGACTGATTCCGGGCATGCCGCACTTCGCGTTCATGCTGCTGGGCGGCGGTCTCATCTACGCCGCGCGCACGATGAACAAGCGCGCCGCGAACAAGAAGACGAGCGCGGTCACGGATGTCACGCCGATCGCATCGGCCGTGGCGGCATCGGCCGAGAATGCGGAGGCGAGCTGGGAAGACGTGGCGCTCATCGATCCGCTCGGGCTCGAAGTGGGCTACCGCCTGATTCCGCTCGTGGATCGCAACGCGGATGGCGAACTGCTGAAGCGCATCAAGGGCATTCGCAAGAAGTTCGCGCAGGAGATCGGCTTCCTGCCGCCGGTCATCCATATTCGCGACAACCTGGAATTGCGGCCGAACGGCTATCGCATTGCGCTGAAGGGCGTGGAAGTCGGCGTGGGCGAGGCGTTCCCCGGCCAATGGCTCGCGATCAATCCGGGTCAGGTATCGGCGGCGCTGCCGGGCACGCAGACGACCGATCCGGCGTTCGGCCTGCCGGCGGTGTGGATCGAGACGAACATGCGCGAACAGGCGCAGGTGTACGGCTATACGGTGGTGGATGCGAGCACGGTGGTCGCGACGCACTTGAATCACCTCGTCGTCACGCATGCCGCGGAACTGCTCGGCCGACAGGAAGTGCAGGCGCTCCTGGAGCGTATCGGCAAGGACACGCCGTCGCTCACGGAAGACCTCGTGCCGAAGACGCTTTCCCTCACGACGCTGCAAAAGGTGCTGCAAAACCTGCTCGACGAAAGCGTGCCGATCCGCGACATGCGCACGATTCTCGACGCGTTGCAGGAACACGCGCCGCGCATTTCGGATCCGTACGAACTCACGTCGGCGGTGCGTCTCGCGCTCGGTCGCGCGATCACGCAACAGTGGTATCCGGGCGCGGACGATTTGCAGGTGATGGGCCTCGATCCGACGCTGGAGCGCGTGCTGTCGCAGGCGCTATCGACGGGGCCGAATCCGGGACTGGAGCCGGGACTCGCGCAGACGCTGATGAACTCGACGCAGAACGCGATCATGCGTCAGCAGAATCTGGGCTTGCCGCCGGTACTGCTCGTGCAGCATTCGCTGCGCGCGATGCTCGCGCGGTTCCTGCGCCGGAGCTTGCCGCAGCTGAAGGTGCTGTCTTATGCGGAAGTGCCGGATACGCGGAATGTGAAGGTGGTTAATTTGATTGGGGCGTGAGCATCCGTCTCAATGCAGGACGGAGCTTATGAGACTGCGAAGATTGCGCGCGTCGAAAACGACCGTCTTCCATGTGTAGTAGTTGGCGCGCTCGAACTCCGTCTTGCCGACCGCCAACTGACTTTCCGCAATGGCCAGCACGGAGCCCGGAAGTTTCTCGGCACGATATTGCAGGTGAATGAGTTCGCCTTCCAGCAGCCGCTTGGCTGAAGTCGCGGCGATGACGATGGAGGGCGTCGGCGTCTCAATGACATGATCGGCAACAAGCCCGCCGGAAATCGGCAATTCGACTTCCGACCGGTGCTCGAGCCCGAACTCGGCGGCGATATCCGCGATCGCGCGGGTGAGCCGTCCTTTGAAATCACTCGACTGCTGACGCTCGACGCGGGATGTCGCGACCGCGAAGAGCTGCTGTGCCGCCTCGGCCACACGAAAGACGTAAGGCGCAAGAAGACGTTCGTCTGAGGTCGAGGCGCGGATGACTTCGTCCTCGCACAGCCGAACGGGACTCCACTGCGCGATTTCCTGCGACCAGCGTTCCACGGCGCCCGATTCCACTTCCCCGCCCATCATGCCTGCGTTGAAGCAGGCTTCTCCGTTTTCATCAATCGAATAGCCGCCCTGGGACGGACGAATGCGCACGACCACATGATCCCCCGTTCCCGGATACTGCAACGGCGTCACGATTCGCTGCACGCCGTTGGTATCGGCGTGCACTTCGAACAAAGAGCAGAGCGTTTGTTTGAGCGGGTCTACTAGCACAATAGATCGCCTTGTCCGTCCTGATCGTTGGAGATGGTTATGCCTACAGCGTTGCAAAAGAATACGATAAGCGCGGCACGGTCAGTGGCGGCACGCGGGTCAAAGCGTCTGGGCAACTTCAGATCGAGTTCGGGTGCGCCGGGCAACAAGCGATTTGTGTAATCGCTCGACGTATTGCAGGGCAGCTTGCAGTGCAACCCCTTGTGACTCGGATGGTAATGCAGTTCGAAGAGCGGGTATATGTCGCCACGCGGCATTGTGCAGACCAGGTGTCCGTAAAACGAGCGGTCTTCGATTTGATCGCCATCGCGCCACAGGAAAAGCACGGCGTGATCGGCTGAAACTGGAATGAGGTCGGTCGCCTGAACGCGGGGCCGAGCCATCTTGTTGAAGGGCTTCGGCCATCGCTGCTTGACCATTGGCCGGAATTTCGGGGAACCGCTGAGCGTTTTAGACGCATCCCTGTGCGCGGCAAGGTCCTTCGGTTTCAATGCGTTTCTCTCAGGTATTTCTACCGACGCATTGAGCGGTGCGCAGTCATCGTCAGACAGGCATCGAGGATGCGGTCGATAGATTCGTTTTGGCTCCGACCATGCTAGCCGCTCAACCGACGCCGCGCGCTCAGTACAAGAAATGTTGCACTCGCAGGATGGAACGCCTGCCAGCACACAGCAAAAACTCAACACTCCACAATATTCACCGCCAATCCCCCGCGCGACGTCTCCTTATACTTCGTCTTCATATCGGCCCCTGTCTCGCGCATGGTCTTGATGACCGAATCCAGCGACACGTAGTGCGAGCCATCGCCGCGCATCGCCATGCGCGCCGCGTTGACCGCCTTGACCGAGCCCATCGCGTTGCGCTCGATGCACGGGATCTGCACCATGCCGCCCACGGGATCGCACGTGAGCCCGAGGTTGTGCTCCATGCCGATCTCCGCCGCGTTCTCCACCTGCGCAGGCGTGCCGCCGAGCACCGCCGCGAGGCCGCCCGCCGCCATCGAGCAGGCGACGCCCACTTCGCCCTGGCATCCCACTTCCGCGCCCGATATCGACGCGTTCATCTTGTACAGAATGCCGATAGCCGCCGCCGTCAACAGGAAGTCGATCACGCCTTGCGCATTCGAGCCCGGCACGAAGCGGTCGTAGTAATGCAGCACGGCCGGGATGATGCCCGCCGCGCCATTGGTCGGCGCCGTCACGACGCGGCCGCCGACCGCGTTTTCTTCGTTGACCGCGATGGCGTACAGGTTGATCCAGTCGATCATCGAAAGCGGGTCGCGCAACGCCTGCTCGGGCCGTCCCGTCAGCGCGCGATAAAGTTGCGGCGCGCGCCGCTTCACCTGAAACGGCCCCGGCAGATGCCCTTCCGCATCCGGATTGCCGATGCCGCACCCGCGCGCGACGCAATCCTGCATCACCTCCCAGATATGCAAGAGGCCCGCGCGGATTTCGTCGGGGCTGCGCCAGACGCACTCGTTCTCCCACATCAGTTGCGCAATCGACTTGCCGGATTCGGCGCACATCTTCAGCAGTTCGTCGCCGGTCTGGAACGGATACGGCAATTGCGCGTGCGCCGTGAGCACCGCCGTATTCGGCGCGCCCGCCGTCACGACGAAGCCGCCGCCCACCGAAAGATACGTGGCTTCGCGTAGCAACTGGCCGCTGGCATCGAACGCATAGAGCTTCATGCCGTTCGGATGCTCGGGCAGCGCCTGCCGATAGAACGCGATGTTGTCCTTCACCGTGAACGGGATTTCGTGCTTGCCGAGCAAGGCGAGCGTCTTCGTTGCGCGCACCGCTTCGAGTCGCGGCACGATGGTGCTGGCATCGACGGTGTCCGGCGCGTCGCCCAACAGTCCGAGCATGACGCCGCGATCCGTGCCGTGGCCCTTCCCCGTGGCGCCGAGCGAGCCGTGCAGCTCGCATTTGACCGATGTCACCGCGTCCAGCAGCGCGTCGCGTTCGAGCCCTTGCGCGAACATGAGCGCGGCGCGCATCGGGCCGACGGTGTGCGAGCTGGAAGGTCCGATGCCGACTTTGAAGAGATCGAAAACGCTGACTGCCATGACTGCTCCTGCAAATGAAAATTACCGCGCCGGCAGCGGCAGACAGACCGCGAGCCACGCGGGCGGCGTCGGCGCGAGCCGCAGCGCCACCGGCGCATAGCGGCCGTCGAGACGCGCCGCCAGATAAAAAAGCTCCGCCGCGTTTTTCGGGTCCCACTGGCCCGAGTAGCCCGGCAAGCCGGCTTCGCGCCGTTTCGCGTCGAAGGCGACGCTCGAATGCACGAACTCGTCGTGCGTCTTCGTGCCGAGCGCGTACGGCGTCAACCAGTTGAGCGCGCCGGCGAGCGTCGCGCCCGTCGGCGCGCGCTCCGGCAGCCAGTTGCGGTTATGCCGCCGCGCCGCGAGCGCCGCCGTCACGAGCGGCTGCAAGTCGTAGGTGACGTAGTGCAGCGCGTCGCGCTCGGCGAAATCGACCGTCGAACCGTCCGGCGCGATGTTGTCGCCGATATGCTCGACAAAAAGCCGCTGCGCCGCGTCGATCATCTTGCGGTCGTCGATGGTGAACGCGCCCATCGCGATCAGCTTCACGCGATGGCTCTGCCAGTTGTTGCGGTATGTGCCCTTGAGCGGCCGCGCCTGCTTGTCGATATCCGCGACGTAGCCGTTCACCAGCTTCGCGATGAACGCATTCGCCGCGTTGCGCGTTTTCACCGGCAGCGCGCTCGCCGTCAGATCGTAGGCGAGGATCAGCGATTCGAAGTTCGTCTCGTCGATCGGATTGAAGCTCGGCTGATATGTCGTGGTCCACGCCAGCAGGAAACGGTCGACAAGCCGCAGATAGCGCTCGTTGCCCGTGGCGCGCCAGGCGAGCGCCGCATTGCGCATCAGGTCGAGGTCTTTCTCCGCTTCGACGCTTTGGTCATAGATGCCTTCGTGCGGCAGCGTGCCTTCGGTGTGCAGCGTGGCGCGGGCCTTCGGCGTCTCGTTGACGTGCGCCTGCACCGCGTTCACCAGCGCCTTCACGCCGGGATCCGCATTCGTGCGCTCGCTCGTCTGCATGGCCGGCGCGGCGCAAAAGTTCATCGCCGCATGCGCGGCAGGCGCGGTCATCGAAAGCGCGCAAAGCGTCGCCAGCGTCGCGCGTGTCGCCCTGAAGCGGCTCGCCTCGTTCCCCTTTCGCACCTTCGGCGCCATACGCACTCCCTGATTGGCTTGGTCCGGGGTGAGATGTTAGCCGTTCTCGAACGCACCGCAAAACCGCCCGACAAAGCTTGACGCTTTCGGGCGGCGCGGCGCGCCGTGCGTCACGCGTCGGCGTACTCCGAAACCGGCACGCACGAGCACATCAGATTGCGGTCGCCATATGCGTTGTCGGCGCGGCCCACCGGCGACCAGTACTTGCGCGCGATGAGCGTCTTCACCGGATACGCCGCCTCTTCGCGCGTGTACGCGTGCTTCCATTCGTCCGCCGTGACGACCGCAGCCGTATGCGGCGCGTTCTTCAGCACGTTATCTTCGCGATCGGCGCGGCCTTCCTCGACTGCCCGGATTTCGTTGCGAATGGCGATCATCGCGTCGATGAAGCGGTCCAGCTCTTCCTTCGATTCCGATTCCGTCGGCTCGACCATCAGCGTGCCGGGCACGGGGAAGCTCATCGTCGGCGCGTGGAAGCCGTAGTCGATCAGGCGCTTGGCCACGTCTTCAACCGAAATGCCGCTCGCTTCCTTGATCGGCCGGACATCGAGAATGCACTCGTGCGCGACGAGTCCGCCCGGGCCGCTGTACAGCACCGGATAATGCGGCGCGAGGCGTTTTGCGACGTAGTTCGCGGCGAGAATCGCGCTTTCGGTGGCGGCAGTGAGGCCCTTCGCGCCCATCATCGCGATATACATCCACGAAATCGGCAGGATAGCGGCCGAGCCGTACGGCGCCGACGACACCGCGCCGATGCCCGCTTCGTCGCGCTGATAGCCGGTCGACGTCTGGTTCGGCAAGAACTTCGCGAGATGCGCGCCGACCGCGACCGGACCGACGCCCGGTCCGCCGCCGCCGTGCGGAATGCAGAACGTCTTGTGCAGGTTCAAATGCGAGACGTCGCCGCCGAACTGGCCGGGCGCGCACAGGCCGACCATCGCGTTCATGTTCGCGCCATCGACATACACTTGCCCGCCGTGCTGATGCACGATGTCGCAAATCTCGCGCACGTTGCGCTCGAACACGCCGTGCGTCGACGGATACGTGATCATGATCGCAGCGAGATTCGCGGAATGCTTCTCTGCCTTCGCTTTGAGATCTTCGATATCGACGTTGCCGTTCGCATCGCACGCGACGACCACGACCTGCATGCCCGCCATTTGCGCCGACGCCGGGTTCGTGCCGTGCGCGGACGCCGGAATCAGACACACATTGCGATGCCCTTCGCCGCGCGACTCGTGATACGCGTGAATGATGAGCAGGCCCGCGTACTCGCCCTGCGAACCCGCGTTCGGCTGCAACGAGACGGCCGCGTAGCCGGTGCACGCGACGAGCATCTGTTCGAGCTGGTCGATCATCGTGCGATAGCCGAGCGTCTGCTCGGCCGGCGCGAACGGGTGAATCTGCGCGAACTCCGGCCACGTCACGGGCAGCATTTCCGACGTGGCGTTGAGCTTCATCGTGCAGGAGCCGAGCGGGATCATCGTGCGGTCGAGCGCGAGGTCCTTGTCGGCGAGGCTGCGCAGATAGCGCAGCATTTCGTGTTCGGAGTGATGGCGGTTGAAAACCGGATGCGTGAGGTAATCGCTCGTGCGCTTGAGGTTTGCCGGAAGCGAATCGCTGATGGACGCGTCGAGCGCGTCGATGTCGAACGTTTCCGTCTTGCCCGCGACTTCTGCGAACAGCGCGAAGAGCTTCTGCAAGTCGTCGCGCGTGGTGGTTTCGTCGAGCGATACGCCGACCTGGGTCGCGCTCACGCGCCGCAGATTGATATGCGCGGCGTAAGCGGCCTGATGCAGCGCGGTCGTGTTCGCACCGCTTTCGATGGTGACGGTATCGAAGAACGTCTTGTTCGCGATGCTGTAGCCGAGCTTCGCGACGCCCGCCGCGAAGATCGACGCGACGCGGTTCACGCGCAGCGCAATCGTCTTCAGACCTTGCGGGCCGTGATAGACCGCGTACATGCTCGCCATAATCGCGAGCAGCGCCTGCGCCGTGCAAACATTCGACGTCGCCTTCTCGCGGCGAATGTGCTGCTCGCGCGTTTGCAGCGCGAGACGCAGCGCGGAATTGCCTTGCGCATCGACGGTCACTCCGACCAGACGCCCCGGCATCTGGCGCTTGAATTCGTCGCGCACGGCCATGTACGCCGCGTGCGGACCGCCGAAGCCGACCGGCACGCCGAACCGCTGCGTGTTGCCGATAGCGACGTCCGCGCCCCATTCGCCCGGCGGCGTGATGAGCGTGAGCGCGAGCAGATCCGCCGCCGCGACGACATGGCCGCCCGCCGCGTGAATGGCTTCGGCGAGCGCGCGATAGTCATGCACGTCGCCGTTCGCGCCGGGATATTGCAGCAGCACGCCGAATGCGTTCGCGCTGGCGGCATCCGCTGCCGGACCGACCTTCACTTCGATACCCGCGGGCTTCGCGCGCGTTTTCACCACTTCGATGGTTTGCGGCAGCACGTCGTCCGCGACGAAGAACACGTTCGACTTCGGCTTGCCGACGCGTTGCAGCAGCGTCATGGCTTCGGCGGCGGCCGTCGCTTCGTCGAGCAGCGATGCGTTCGACATCGCGAGGCCGGTCAGGTCCATCACCATCTGCTGGAAGTTGAGCAGCGCTTCGAGACGCCCCTGTGAGATTTCCGGCTGATACGGCGTGTAGGCCGTGTACCACGCCGGATTTTCGAGCACGTTGCGCAGGATCACGGCAGGCGTGTGCGTGCCGTAATACCCCTGGCCGATGAAGGTTCGGAACACCAGATTCTCGTCCGCGAGCTTGCGCAGCGCCGCGAGCGCCTCGGCTTCGCTTTTCGGCTGCGTGAACGCGCCCAGCGGCAGCGTTTCCTTGCGGCGGATCGTGTCCGGAATCACCGCGTCGATGAACGCCGCGCGCGACGCGAAACCGAGCGCGTCGAGCATCGCGCGCTGGTCGGCCTCGTCGGGGCCGATGTGCCGGCCGGCGAACGCATCGTGGCATTCAAGCGCGGCGAGTGACAGGGAAGTGCGGTTCATCGGACGATCCGGGTGTTCGAGCTTCATGTGAATTCCTGCGAAAGCGGCCCGCATGGAGCCGCCCTCGTCTGATAGAGAGTTATTCGCCGATCGACTTGCCGTAGCCTTCGGCGTCGAGCAGCTTGTCGAGGCCCGCGTCGCTCGCGGGCTTGATCTTGAAGAGCCAGCTTTCGTACGGCGCGCCGTTCACCTGATCCGGCGACGACGTCAGCGCGTCATTCGCCGCGACGACTTCGCCCGAAACCGGCGCGTAGATGTCGGAGGCGGCCTTCACCGATTCGATGACCGCGATGGCGTCGCCCGCCGCGACGGACTTGCCCGCCGCCGGCAGTTCGACGAACACGATGTCGCCGAGCGCCTCTTGCGCGTGATCGGTGATGCCGACGGTCAGCGTGCCGTCGGACTCCGTGCGGACCCATTCGTGCGATTCGGTGTATTTCAGATCGGCCGGGATGCTCATTGGATGCTCCTTGCGTGGTTCGTTCGTGAGGTTCTGGGTCGGAGAAACGGGCGCGACGGCGCTCGATGGCGTTATGCCAGCTCGACGAGCACCTTGCCGTTGCGCACGAACGGAAGTTTTACCACGCGCGCGGGAACTTGCTTGTCGCGGATGACGACCTGCACCGTATCGCCCGGCGCGACGGCCGTCGGCACGCGGGCGAACGCAATCGATTCCTGCATGGACGGCGAGAACGTGCCGCTCGTGATTTCGCCTTCGCCGTGCGGCGTGACGACTTTCTGATGCGCGCGCAGCACGCCGCCCGCACGACCGTTTTCCTTGATGAGCACGAGCCCGACGAAATTCGCCTTCGCGCCGTTTGCTTCCAGCGCCGCGCGTCCGACGAAATCGCGCGGCGTTTTCAGATCGACGGTCCACGCGAGACCCGCGTCGAGCGGCGAGACGGTTTCGTCCATGTCCTGGCCGTAGAGATTCATGCCGGCTTCGAGCCGCAGCGTGTCGCGCGCGCCGAGGCCGGCGGGCTTCACGCCTGCGGCGAGCAGCGCGTTCCACAGCTTTTCGATGTTCGCGGCCGGCACGACGATCTCGAAACCGTCCTCGCCGGTATAGCCGGTGCGCGCGAGCATCAGTTCGCCGTACTGCGTGGAGGGGAACACGACCGCGTTGAACGGCTTGACGGCTTCCGTTTCGGCTCGCGTATCCGGCAGCACGTTCCAGACCTTCTCGCGTGCGTTCGGCCCTTGCACCGCGATGATGCCGAGATCGCCGCGCGGCGTGATCGCGAGGTTGAAGTTACCGTCGGCGTTCAGCTTCCCGAACCACGCGATGTCCTTGTCCGCCGTGCTCGCGTTCACGACCACGCGAAAACGCGTTTCGGAGAAGTAATAGACAATGAGGTCGTCGATTACGCCGCCGTCGTCTTTCAGCAGGCACGAATACAGCGCTTTGCCGGGCGTCGTCAGCTTGTCGACGTTGTTCGCGATCGCGTAGCGAAAGAACGCGCGGACCGCGTCGCCCTCGAAATCGACGACGCGCATATGCGACACGTCGAACATGCCAGCGTCGGTGCGCACCGCGCGATGCTCGTCGATCTGCGAACCGTAGTTGACGGGCATGTCCCAGCCGCCGAAATCGACCATGCGCGCGTTGAGCGCGAGGTGAGCGGCGTGCAAGGGCGTGTGTTGAAGTTCGGTCATCGGGGCCTCGGTTCGCGGAGCAAAAAAGGCCACGCAGCGCGCTTTCGCTGCGGATGGCCGCCTTGCTCGCCGCACGATGCAGCCAAGACAAGACACCGACCCGCGATGCGGTTGCGATGCGTGACCCCTCTGTCCTCGGTACCTGAGAGATTGCGCGGATTCGCGAGCGTGTGCTGGCGGTCCATCGCGCGCCCCTTCGGTGGGCAACTGGCCTGATGCGTGCCGTTGCCGCTCTCCAGAGTGCGAGGAATGTGTCCTCGACGCGGCCGGTCCTTTTGCCTGAGAGTTTGTGGGTGTGCCCCTTCGGCGGCGCGGCTCTCGCTTCCATGAAGCGGCCACGCGCTCTCCCGACGCGTGCGGCAGAATTTACGCGAGGGGAATGGGGTTGTCAAACGGATTCGGACGGGGGCGATTGCCCGAAACGGACGGGCGTGATTGGCACGAATCGTTACTTTCGCGGCGCGGCCGTCGCCTACACTCGGATGTTCGCCGACTCACTTTCGAATCGATCATGGCTTCAGTCACCATTAACGGCCGGACGGTCACCGGTAATGAGATCTCCATTCGCGGCAAGCAAGTGACCGTGGACGGCGAAGTCGTCAGCGGCGAGGACTCGCCGCGCATCACCATCGAGATTCACGGCGACGTCGAGCGGATCGAGGTCGAAACCTGCGACAAGCTCACGGTGCACGGAAAAGCCGGGGCCGTATCGGTCGTGTCGGGCAACGTCTTGTGCGGCGATGCGAGCGGGTCGGTGCAGACGGTGTCGGGAAATGTCGCGTGCCGCGACGCCGGCGGAAATGTGAGCACGACGTCCGGCAACATCAACAGGCGCTGACACTCACCCCCGCACGAACTCCACCCTCCGCCCTTCCCGCTCGCTCTGCATCGCGAGCTCGATGACCGTCATCACGTCGACGGCATCTTGCGGCGTCACCGGGAACGGCTTGCCGTCGATCACCGACGCCGCCAGCGCGCGATAAAACTCCACATAAGCGCCATCGCGCGTCGCGAACTGATGCCGCAGATCGTGATCGCCGTCCACTTCGCGCAAAAGCCCCGGCGGATTCTTGCCGAATTCCGGATTGCCCGGCCGCATGCCCGAGCGAAGCTGGTCTTCCTGCACGTCGAGGCCGGTCTTCACATAACTGCCGCGCGTGCCGTGAATCGAAAAGCGCGGCGGCTCCAGCGCCGCGAGCGCGCTCGCGTGCAGCACCACTTCCTTGTCCGCGTAACCGAGCACGAGATGCACGTAGTCCGGGGCGTGCGCGTGGTCGCGATGCGCCTTCACGAACGCCGTCACCGTCTGCGGCGCGCCGAACAGCGTCAGCGCCTGATCGATCAGATGCGGCCCCAGATCGAACAGCAGGCCACCGCCGCGCGCCGCTTCCTCACGCCAGCGCTGCGGCACTTTCGGGCGAAAACGGTCGAAATGCGATTCATAGTGCGTGACGCGCCCGAGCCGCCCGCTTTCGATCAGCGTGCGCACCGTCAGGAAATCGCCGTCCCAGCGGCGATTGTGGAACGGCGCGAAGAGCAACCCGCGCTCGGCGGCGAGATCGGCGAGCGTGCGGGCATCGCGGGCGGACAGCGTGACCGGCTTGTCGACGACCACATGCTTGCGCGCCGACAGCGCGCGGTGCGCGAGGTCGAAGTGCGTGTCATTCGGCGTGGCGATCACGACGCACGGAACGTCGGTGAGCGCGATGAGCGCATCGAAGTCGGCGACGATGCGCGCGTCCGGATAATCGGCGAGCGCGCGCTCGGCCTGACTCGTCGCGATGGCGGCGACCTTCGCGCGGCCGCAATGCTCGATGACGGGCGCGTGGAACGTCGCGCCCGCCAGGCCATAGCCCATCAGGCCGACTTTCAGTGCTGAACTCATGGAAGGCATCATCCTGTCGTGAATCGGTCGGATATTGTGGCATGAGCCTGAGCCGCCAGAAGCGCCATCGGCCAGCGAACAGGGGCCAAAACTCGCCGCGTTCTATCGTGTTAACATCGCGCTCTCGAATTTGCCGTGCGATCAACGGGTTGCGCGGCGGTGTTCGCAGTTCAATCGGCGGCGCGGCTTGGATCTTGCGCCGCTCGCCTCACTCGCCAAAGTCCAGAACGATGTCCGCAGGTCTCAACGCCGCCCAAAGCGAAGCGGTGCGCTATCTCGATGGTCCCTGTCTCGTGCTCGCCGGCGCGGGCAGCGGCAAGACGCGCGTCATCACGCAGAAAATCGCGCATCTGATCGAAGGACGCGGCTTCGAGCCGAAGCACATTGCCGCGCTCACCTTCACGAACAAGGCCGCGCTCGAAATGCGCGAACGGACCGCAAAGCTGCTCGAAGGCAAGACACTGACGACGCCCGGCAAGGAAGGCCGCAAGGTGCCGGTCAATCAGTTGACCATCTGCACGTTTCACTCGCTCGGCGTGCAGATCATGCGGCAGGAGGCGGAGCACGTCGGCCTGAAGCCGCAGTTTTCGATCATGGATGCCGACGACTGCTTCGGCATGGTTCAGGAGCAGCTCGGCACCACGGACAAGGGCCTGATCCGCAAAATTCAGTCGATCATCTCGCTGTGGAAAAACGCGATGGTCTCGCCCGACCAGGCCGCCGTGCTCGCGAGCAACGAGGACGAGCATCAGGCCGCGATCGTCTACCGCAGCTACGCCGCGACGCTGCACGCGTATCAGGCGCTCGATTTCGACGATCTGATCTTGCGCCCCGCGCAGCTTTTCGCGGAGAACGAGCAAGTGCGCGAAAAGTGGCAGAACCGCCTGCGCTATCTTCTGATCGACGAATATCAGGACACGAACGCCTGCCAGTACGAACTGCTGAAGCTGCTGGCCGGTCCGCGCGCCGCGTTCACGGCGGTCGGCGACGACGATCAGGCCATCTACGGCTGGCGCGGCGCGACGCTCGAAAACCTCGCGCAGTTGAGCAAGGACTTTCCGAAGCTGCATGTCGTGAAGCTGGAGCAGAACTATCGCTCGACGGTGCGCATTCTCACGGCGGCGAACAACGTCATCGCGAACAATCCGAAGCTCTTCGAGAAGAAACTCTGGTCCGAGCACGGCATGGGCGACACCATCACCGTGACCGGCTGCAATGACGAAGAGCACGAGGCCGAATCCGTCGTGTTTCGTCTGTCGGCGCACAAGTTCGAGCGACGCGCGGCGTTTCGCGATTACGCGATTCTGTATCGCGGCAACTTTCAGGCGCGTATTTTCGAGCAAGTGCTGCGGCGCGAGCGCATTCCGTATGTGCTCTCGGGCGGGCAGTCGTTCTTCGACCGCGCGGAAATCAAGGATCTGATCGCGTATCTGCGTCTGATCGCGAATCCCGACGACGATCCCGCGTTCATCCGCGCCATCACGACGCCCCGGCGCGGCGTCGGCAACACGACGCTGGAGGCGCTCGGCGCGTTCGCGGGCGCGGCGAAGGTGTCGCTCTTCGAAGCGGTGTTCATGGGCGGCATCGAGGCGCGGCTCTCGGCGCGGCAAGTCGAGCCGTTGCGCACGTTCTGCGAGTGGATTCGCCGCCTGTCGGACCGTGCGGGACGCGATCCGGCGACCGAAGTGCTCGACGACATGATGGAAGCGATCCACTACGAAGCGTATCTCTACGATGCCTTCGACGAGCGGCAGGCGCAATCGAAGTGGCAGAACGTGCTGGAGTTTCTCGAATGGCTCAAGCGCAAGGGCACCAAGCCCGAAGCGTCGCCTGAAGCGGAACAGACCGGCTACGACACGGCCGACGGTCTCGCCGACGAAGGCAAGAACCTGCTCGGGCTGATCCAGACCGTCGCGCTGATGTCGATGCTCGAAGGCAAGGACGAAGATCCCGACGCCGTGCGGCTCTCGACGGTGCACGCGTCGAAGGGACTCGAATATCCGCACGTGTTTCTGGTCGGCGTGGAGGAAGGCATCATGCCGCATCGCGGCGGCTCGGACGACGACGCGCCGATCGACGACGCGCGCATCGAGGAAGAGCGCCGGCTCATGTATGTGGCGATCACGCGGGCGCAGCGCAGCCTGCATCTGAACTGGTGCAAGAAGCGCAAGCGCGCGCGGGAGACGGTGGTGTGCGAGCCCTCGCGCTTCATCCCCGAGATGCTGCTCGACGACGCCCCGCCCCCGACGCCCGAAGAAGCGCCGCTCTCGCCGAAGGATCGCATGGCGATGTTGAAGGCGATGTTGCAGAAGAACTGACGCTTCCGCGTTCCCGCGTTACTTCGCCGCGTTCACCATGTAATCGACGGCGGCTTTCACGTCGGCATCCGACGCGTTCGATCCGCCCTTCGGCGGCATCGCGCCCTTGCCGTGCAGCGCGTAGTTGTAGACGGTCTCCATCGAGTCCTTGAGACGCGGCGCCCACGCGGCCTTGTCGCCGAATTTCGGCGCGTTGAGCACGCCCGCCGCGTGACACGCCTGGCAGACTTGCTCGTAGAGCGCCTTGCCGGCCTGCGACGCATCGGCGCTTTGCGCGCCCGCCGCCGGAGCCGATGCCGTCTGCGGCACCGAAGCGAGCGCCGCGACGGCGGCTGCGGCCTGTGCGTTGTCCGTCGAGCTTGCACCGGCTGCGCCCTCGGCGCCGGAAGCCGCCGCCGGCGCGGAAGCCGAAGCCGCAGCGCCCGGCGCGGGCTGCGCCGGCTCGTCGAACTTCGCGCCGCCGTTGTTCGCCATGTAGACGACGGCGCGCGCAATCTCGAAATCGCTGTAATCGTCGGGGCTGGTGCCGCCGCGCGGGGGCATCGCGCCCTTGCCGTTCAATGCGTTATGGACGAGCGTGTCGTAGCCTTCGCCGATACGCGGCGCCCAGGCGCCGGCATCGCCGAACTTGGGCGCGCCGGCTGTGCCGGTGGCGTGACACGTCGAGCACACGGCCTTGAACACTTCCTCGCCGGTTTTATAGACGCGCGGCGCGTTGGCGTCGCGGATGTTCACTTGCGCGGCCGGCGCGATTCTTTGTTCGACGGAGGCGTCGAGATTGGTGCCGGCGCCGGTGCGCGTCGTGTTGTCGACGTAGACCGCAAGCAGAACGATGATGGCGACGGGAATGCCGAACCCCGCGATGACCGCCGCGATGAGTTGGCCGGGTGTCTTGATCGGGGCTCCGTGGGGTGCTTCGCTCATGCTTGTCTCGTCTCCCGTTTTTTTAGGTGAGTCGGTTCAGTGACAGCGTGACAGCTACCGCGCTTGACGCCCTGCGTCGCCGAGGGCACGGTCGATTATAGACGGAACGCTTACCGGAAGGCGCAAGGCGGCGGGCGCCGTCGCGCGGGCGTTTACCCGAATCGTGTGATGCTTCGCGGGCGGCGTCGAACCCCGCGCGATGGACGGATCCATGGAAAACAGGTATCCTCTCGGATTCGCATGGGCCTTGCAGCCGTCTTCCGGCACCCGCACGCAAGGCTTTCCGCCGAAGCGCCCGTAGCTCAATGGATAGAGTACTGCCCTCCGAAGGCAGGGGTTGCTGGTTCGATCCCAGCCGGGCGCGCCAAGCTTGATAAGGGTTTCAGCGGTTTCTCTGCTGCGTCGTTCCCCTCCAGTACAGTGAAAATACAGTTCGTCCAATCAGCTGGCCGCGGTCTGCAGGTCGACGACCTGCGTGTGCGGCTGAGCGCAGCGCGCCAGGTGATCGGCCGACAGGTGCGCGTAGCGTTGATTTGGTCCAAGCGCTGGGCTACCAGGGCGGAGCAGCGCTTGAAATACTGTCCGAACTCTCGAAAGGCGACGACAGTCAGGCGCGAGCCGCGGCCGTAACTGGTCTTGGTCACATCTCGTCACCGCTCGAGGGTTCGATTTTGCAGGACAGAATCAATGACCGCGACCCGGAAGTCAGACGAGCGCTCATTAGAAGGTGCGACAAAGCTTCCGGACAGTGATAGTTACGAAAGTTTCTCAAAAATGCACCCGCTTGGCGATGGTTTCGAGGTAGACGTGCTACTCGAGTTCGATCATTCAATACTCTAAAGCTTTAAGACTTTGTTGAATGCGTTAGGTCAGTCCGCCGCCGCACGACTTCTGACACGCCTGAGTGATCCTAAGCCGAGAATACGGATGAGGGCTCTGCACCATCTGGGCGGACCTCAGCGATCCTGAAGCTCTTTAGGCAGTTCGCGAACCCAACGTCATCTCCTCCATTATCGAACGATTGCAAGATAGAGATGCGAGGGTTCGACTAACCACCATTGCGTTGTTGTCGAATGTTGGCTTACCGAGCGCGGCGATCGCGCCTTTGCAGCAATGCCTGCGTGATCGTGACTCTAAAGTCCGTGAGCGTGCCAAATGTTTTTTGCTCACGTTTCGAGCGACCCTCTGAATTTCAGTATACGATCGGACCGCTCCGAATCAGCTTTCATTCGCTGAGCAGCGGAACCTTTCAGTTCCACATCACACCGACGCTTCGAAGTAACGAGCGGTCCTTGAAAAAACTGACAACCGGCGCGGTGCGCCAGCGAAAGGTCCGAGGAGAAAATTCCAGTCCCCTTTCCGCCTGCGGCCCGCTTGCATGGAGTGTTTTGATGCCAAGCTTAATCTCCCGTCGCCACCCCCGCGTATAGGGTAAGGCGGAATCGTTCTCCGCAGGAACTAATGCAATTGGTGCAGCGCGCCCCATTGTCGTCGCTCTAGTCCGTGAGCAGCTTGTCTTGCTCTTCCGACAGATTGAAAAGCTCCTCGACTAGGCGATAAACCTTCGTGAGAGGATTCGACAAACCGAAATCATCGCCGGAGCCATCGAGTTTCCTGGCATGCTTCAAGGCAGTCTTAAGATCTTTTCGCGTAGCTTGGAAAATTCCGCGTTTGGCTTTTACGTAGTTGGCGAACCGTTCACTTTTTTTCAAATCATTGATGAGCTCGGTAGCTGTGAGGTAAGCCTTTGTCGAGAAGCCGTCGTGAAGCAAAAGCCAAAGCTCGAAACACGGGATAGAGTAAATTGCTTCTATGTTCAACGCAATCTTTCGTCCCTTGAAGCCTTTAAGGCGAGCGATCGCGTCGGGGAAGTGCTCATGCGTGTCTTTGTCAAACACACAGTAAACCGCGTCGAAATCTTCTTCCCGTTTTCTTTTTTCTGCATAACGCACAAGGTTTGCGGGGCAGGTCGATGTCGACGGTTCGACATCGACCTGTGCCGATGTTAGCTCTAGTGTTGCAATCATGTCGCGGAAATACAGTGGTTCTGTCCTGATACCTTCGCAAACAATCAAAACTCTCTTGAGCGCTACCTTCGATGCTTTTCGCCGTGCGAGCATTCCCGCCGATTTTGGTGTGCGGGCCATTAAGGCTCCATCGATTCGTTGATCTGTGCCAAGGCCTGCGCATGCGCAGCGCTCATTAGCTTTGCTTTTCGAACGACTGGAACGCCTCGGTAAGCTCCTCCAAGGTACTCCTCTTTCAGTCTGGAGAAGCCTTTCCTTACCTTGTAATCACTCAACGGAACGAGCCGGGTTGTCCGGTCCTTGCCTTTGTCAGCAAACCAAATCTGGTCGCGGCGCAGGAATGTGTGCGTTAGGATTGACGTGTCGTGAGTTGTAAAGATAAGCTGCGCATTTCCAGTGTTCATCTCGGGATCGACGAACAGGGAAACAACGAGCTTGAAAATTAACGGGTGCAAATTTTCGCTCAATTCGTCGACGACCAAAGTCTCGCCAAGCGCGAGAATCATGGCAAGCGGGGCCGCCAAAGAAAATAGCTTTCGAGTGCCGTCCGATTCGTCCTTGATGTCGAGCCCGACCTTAGATTTTCCTGCCCGGTGATAGGTCGTGATCTTGAATGCATCCTGAGTCTTTAGTGCTTGCTCATAAAAACTTCTCCGCTCGGGAAGGATGTCCTGCATGACCGCCGCTCTGGTGCTGTCTTCAGCCTCTTCGACCTTGAAGTCAACAATGTCTAAGTCCGCAGCTTGCATAAACGCCAGGATTGTGCGGCGAATCCGTGTGGCTTCCTTCTGCATAGAGATCTCTGCACTGAACGCACTCGGGAAGAAGCCGTGGTTCCAGACATTTAGTTTTCCCTTGAGCCACTCATATGCGGGCTTCAACTGCTCGCTATTGAGCTGAACAGCTGTAGACAGGAAAAGCGCGTTTTCACGCGTTGCTTCTGCCCATATGCTCTTCTTCCCCTTCAATTGATCTCCGAGATCCCAGTCAAACGTACCGCTCTCGGAATTTCGGGTCCGCGTGAACCATCGCTGTGCACGACCCTTTGGGTATGCAAATAGCCACTCCTCGTGTATAACCGACTTGGTTGCGGATAGACCGTACGTATATCTGACGCTATCTTCGGCAACGAATGTAACCTCAAATTCAGTAGGAGCGGACGCCGACGCAGAGTCAAACGCATATGGTTCAATCTCCTTCAGAACGTCGCCTTTTTGCTTGCTGGAAGATCGAATCACCAGCTCTTGCAAAGCGTCAATCGCTTTAATGATGGTCGACTTCCCAGACGCGTTTGCACCATAGATCGCAGCGACGCGGAGCAACGGTACCCCGGCAGCGCCTGGCGGTATGACGTGAGTTTCCAGATGCTCATCGCCGGTGCCCTTGACCATTGATAGAGTCGTCCGGTGCTTAATCGAGCGAAAGTTGGTCACGTTGAACTCAATCAACATAGGAATTTCCTTGCCAGTTTTGCAGCTTTTTGTCGAAAAGCTCGACATGAGCCCTATCATACCCCGCTTTCGGGGCCAACACATGTCGGATGTACCAAAGGTAACTGCTTGTTAACCGCGCGGTCGTCGACGATGCCACACTGGGTGCACGCAGACGGCTCCGATGCGAAGAGGATGACCGGCAACAATTCATGCTGTGGGCATGCTGTCATACAGCTGCCTGGCTGTAACCATATTTCTCGTTAATGCGGTGAGACTTGCTCGAACGGGTCCTACGACCAGAACAGTGAAGATACAGTTGGGGTGGACTTGGTCGGCCTTGAATGACCTTGTTTTGCCTTGGTTTTGCCAGTTTGCAAGTTGCGTAAGTCGGTGGTTTATAAATGAAATATCGCGCGCGGGTAAAGCTCCGAAGGCAGGGGTTGCTGGTTCGATCCCAGCCGGGCGCGCCAAAAAGATCGTCGGTGTTCAGTCAGTGCAGGTCCCTTCCACCGCACGCACCGCCGTCTTCCCGTCCCCACGTTTCCGCCGCTTCCCAGATCGCTGCACCTCAGCCCACTCGTGTCGTCGGGCTGTCTTCCCGTCCACCTCCCCGTATTGCCCTGATTTAGAGGGGGAATCGGCCTCTGTTGACCGAATTGGATGATCGGGTGCGTCGGTATAGTCCCATCATCTGCCGCCACTCCCGCTCGATGACGGGCGACGTGAGCACCATCCACGTCGTTCGACCGCTCCGACAGGACTTCCGGCAGCCAGGCTTGGCAGGCTGCGATGACAAACGCTCCCGACAATCCTGGTGCATGGTTCTGCGGCATCGACCGCCGCCGAGCCGCCCATTCTGAGCGAATCACCCTTCGCGCCTATGTCGCGATATTCAAGGAGTCATTGATGTCTTCCGTCACCACGCAACTCACGATCGAACAGTTCATCGAACAATTTCTGATTGCCGTCGATTTCCAGGACCCCGTCGAAGTCACGGCGGAAACGGAACTCCTCAGCCTGCCTGAGTGGGATTCCCTCGCGTCGCTCGGCGTCATCGTCATGTTCGACACCGACTTCGGCAAAACCATCTCCGGCGACGACATCAAGAAGTGCGTGACGCTGGCCGACCTGCACAAGCTGCTCGGATAACACACATCATGGGCCTTTCCACTCTGCACAACGTGCGCTTCGCAGGCATGGCGACCTGCGTGCCCAAGCGCGTCGTTGACAACATCGAAGACGCGCCGCCGCAGATCCGCTCGGAGCGCGAGCGGCTGGTGCGCAACATCGGCATCCGGCAACGCCGTCTGTGCCCCGAGTGGCAATGTTTCTCGGACCTCGCATTCGTCGCTGCGGAGAAGTTGCTGGCGGACCTCGAATGGTCACGCGATGAGATCGACGCACTGATCGTCGTCTCGCAGTCGCCTGACTACATCATTCCCGCCACGTCCATCATTCTGCAGGACCGTCTCGGCCTGCCGCACACGACCATCGCGTTCGATGTGAACCTGGGTTGCTCCGGCTATCCGTTCGGCATTCATCTGCTCGGCAGCATGATTGCGTCGGGCGCGATCAAGAAGGGGCTGCTGCTGGTCGGCGACCGCGCCGGTTCAATCAAGGATCCGATCTTCTCTGACGCCGGCACCGCGACCGCGCTGGAGTTCGACGCGAACGCCGCGCCGATGTTCTTCAACCTGAACAGCGATGGCAGCGGACACAAGGCGATCATGCTGCCCGTCGGCGGTCATCGCGAGCCTGTTACGACGCAACACACGCTTAAGTATCAGGACGAGAACGGCTTCATGCGTTCGCCGATGGATCTGATCCTCGACGGGACGGCTGTCCTCAGCTTCTCGACGCAGCGCGTGCCGCCCGCAGTCGACACGCTGCTGAACTACGCGAAGGCGGAGAAAGAGCAGATCGATTACTTCGTCTTCCATCAGGCGAACCGCATGATCAACGAGACGATCCGCAAGAAGCTCGGCCTCGCCGCGGAGAAAGTGCCGTCGACGCTGCATGACTTCGGCAACACGAGCGGCGCATCGCTGCCCGTGACGATGACCGCGCGGCTTCACGACACGCTCGACGACGCAAAGCATCGGCTGCTGCTGTGCGGATTCGGCATCGGGCTGTCATGGGGCGGCGCGATCGTCGACATCGAATCGGCCAAGTTCCCGGCGCTGATAGAGGCATGACCGTGCAAGATGCATTCTCACTCGGCGGCAAACGCATACTCGTGACGGGCGCTTCATCCGGCATCGGGCGGCAGATCGCCGTGCGCTGCGCGCAGGCTGGCGCAACGGTGATCGCGACTGGACGCGACGAGGCGCGCTTGCGTAGCCTCATCGACGAACTGGGCGGCGAAGGTCACGGCTATTTCACGTGCGACCTGGGCAACGACGATAGCATCAAGCAGTTGGCGCAAGACGTCGGCAAGTTCGACGGCATCGTGCACAGTGCGGGCATCGCTGCGCTGGCACCGTTGAGGCTTGCATCGCGCACGCACATCGAAGACCAGTTCCGCATCAACGCGTTGGGCCCGATCTTGCTGACGCAGCAGCTTCTTGTCCGCAACGCGGTGAACCGCGGTGGTTCGATCGTGTTCATCTCATCGATATCGGCACATATCGGCGTGGCGGGTGTCGGGGCATATGGCGGCAGCAAGGGCGCGCTCGAAAGTATGGCGCGCGTGTTGTCGATGGAAGTTGCCAAGCGAGCGATTCGCGTCAACTGTCTCGCGCCGGGCTCAGTGGAGACGCCCATGCTGCAGGCGGCGCGGCGCACGACGGACAGCATCGACGAAACGGCCGCCCGTTATCCGCTGGGATTGGGACTGCCGGATGACGTTGCCTATACCGCCATCTTTTTTCTTTCCAGCGCAAGCCGATGGATCACGGGCACCACGCTCGTGATGGACGGCGGGCACACGGTCGGGTAATTCAGCCATGCGTAAGAGGCTATTGATTATCGGCGGCGGCGGTTTGGGCCGCATCGTACACGACGTGCTGTCGAAAGACGCCTCGCTGCGCGACGAAATCGAGCTTGGCGGATTCCTCGACACGCGCGCAGACGTCGCTATACCGGAAGGCCTGGATTGCGCTGTCGTCGGCAATCCGCTCGACTACAAGGTTCAGGAAGGCGATCTGTTCATCCCGGCCGTCGGTGATCCTGTTTGGCGCAAGAAGCTCGTGGCGCCGTTGCAGGCGCAAGGCGCGGCGTTCTTCAGCTTCAAGAATGGCGCCTCCGTGGCAGCGCGCGTGCGGATCGGCGAAGGCACTTTCGTGACGCCAGGCGCGGTCGTTTCGACGGACTGCGTGATCGGTGCGTTCACCTATATCGATACCTACACGATCGTCGGACACGACGTCACGGTCGGCGAGCATTGCATGATCGGTGCAATGACGTTCATCGCGGGCGGCGTGAATATCGGCGAAGGCGTGACCGTCAATCCGCGCTCGACGATCGCGAAGGGCGTCACCATCGGCGCTGGAGCGACGATCGGCATCGGCTCCGTCGTCGTCAAAGACGTCCCGCCGGGCGTGACCGTTTTCGGCAACCCCGCACGGACGATCTGAACGTCTTCAAACGCGGCTCGACTTTTACGCCGCAGCCGATGCTGCGCGGCTGGATCGGCACGCGCTAGGTTCCGCGAAAGGCACGGGGCCGCCCGCAAGCGTGCGTCTTTGCATCGAACTCACCCCAGTGATGAATACTTGCCATGATCGAACCTGTCCTGCCACCCGCCTGCTATACGGACCAAGCGTGGTTCGATCGTGAGCAGAAAAAAATCTTCGGCGAACTTTGGCTGCTCGTCGGTCTCACGCAGCAACTGCAAGACGAGAACAGCTTCATCGCGCGTAACCTGGGCGGCGTGCCCGTGCTCGTACAGAGGGTCGACGGGAAGCTGCGCGCTTATCGCAACGCCTGCGCCCATCGTGGCATGCCCATTCAGCAGGCCGACTGCGGCAAACGCAAGCTAATCTGCCCGTATCACAGCTGGACCTATAACGGCGATGGAAGCCTGCGCGGCATCCCGAACGACAAGCTCTACCAGATCTGCAAAAGTCAACGAAGCGAACTGCGTTTGCAGACGTTCGCGCTGGAGGTGGTCGGCAACTTCGTGTTCGTCAATCTGAGCGCGGAACCAATACCGATCACCGAACAATACTCGAGCGACATGCTGCGTGTGCTCGAAGGCATCTCGGCGTACTTCGCGCCCGAAGTGTCGTACACGACGTTCAACGTCGATTACAACTGGAAGCTGAACTTCGAGAACATTCTCGACTGGAATCACGTTTCGTTTGTGCATAAGGACACCTTCGCGCCGCTGCTCGAATATTCGAGCGACGGTGCGCAGCATGGCGCGTCGACGATCACTTCTCCATTGTTCGGAGAAGGGCGTCCTCTTGCGGACGTCGAATTCTACTCGGGCGAAATACCGGCGCGTCCCGTCGAGCTCGCGGATCTTTCGCAGCTCAGGCGGTGCAGCTTGCCTTATGCGCCTCGCTGGTATTCCGGCTTGTTCGAGCGGGCGGCGGATCCAGGCGCGCTGGTCAACTGCCTGCTGTTTCCCAACGTGAATTTCGGCTCAATCCACGGCGAGCACTTTTTCTTGCAGCAGTATGTGCCCGTCGCGCCGGACAAGTTCGAGTACCACTCTTGGGTTTTCACGACACAGCTCAAGGACGGCACGCCGCCGCAGCCGCATCTGCTGTGGGGCATCCATCATGCGGAAAAACGGGTCGTCGATGAAGACGTGGTTTTGCTGAATACGCTGCAGAAGTCGCTGAAGTCGGATTCGCGCATCAACGTGCTGGGCGATCACGAGGCGCCGCTCGCGGCGATGGGGACGTGGTACATGCAACATCTGAATGAAGAAGGTACGCCATGAAGTCTCTGCTGATCGCGGGTCCCGACGATTCTCTGCGCGACGTTTACGCTATTGCATTGCAGGCGCATCCACAACGCAATGTGTCGATGCTGCACATTCCGTCGAAGGACTACTACGTCTTCGATCTGCGCGAACTCCAACGCTTCTCGCCAGAGGAGTGGGACATCGCCATCGCTGTCAACGAGTTCTATATAAACGATGTGAGACGCGCGCTCCACGAGGCGACAGCCGCGCTCGGCTATCGCGCGGTCTCGCTTGTTTCGCCCCGTGCGCAGATAGCCTCGGACGCAGTCATTGGTGAAAACACGATCATTCACGCGGGCGCTTTCGTCGGTGCCGGCAGCAAAATCGGCCATCACTGCGTGCTGCGTCCGAACGTCGTGGTGACGGAAGAAGTCACGGTCGGCGACTATGTGACGCTCGAAGCCAATGTCTCAGTCCGTGAACGGGCGATCATAGGCGACTTCGTCACCCTCTGCGCGAACAGCAGTCTTGCACGGGCGTCTGTGATCGGCGCGCATTCATACCTGAACATCCCGCGGCAGTATGCGGGCAGCATTGCCCCCAACACCTTCATCTCGCCGCAATTCGAGAATCCAGTGCGCGTGCTGCCCAGTCACGCGTGAGGACGTAAGCTGAAGCAGAAGGCGTACGCTTTTCCCAATACAAAAAGGCACGACTTACGCAGTCGTGCCTTTTTGTTATGTTGGCGTCACCTGGGTGACGCCGCTTTGGCATTACGCCGGAGACTGGCCTGCGTACTCGAATAGCGCAACGCCCCAGGACAACCCGACGCCGAACCCGACCGTCATCACGATATCGCCGGGCTCGAGCAATGCCATCTGTTCCGCGAGCAGAATAGGCACGGAGGCCGAGACGGTATTGCCCATATACGCGCAATTGTTCGGAACCTGCTCGTCACTGAGCCGAAGCTTCTTGGCCAACTGCGATGTCACGAAGTCGTTCGCCTGATGGAACACGAACTTCCTGATCTGACTGATGCTCAACCCGGTATCGCTCAACGCCGTTTCGACCGCTTTCGGGACTTCGCGCAGTGCGAAATTGAAGATCGCTGTGCCATCCATGTAGATGCCGGGCGCGTGCTCGCTCGGTCGAATAGCGGACCCCTGAGCGACGAACGCATCGTATCCCGAGCCGTCTGCGAAGGTGCGGCAGTACAAGAAGCGCAATCCTTGCGGACGCGTCGAGAATTCGCATGCCGTCGCGGCATCGCCGAACAGCACGCGTGTCGTGATGTCGTCGCGCCGAAGCAGACGCGAGTACGTATCGGCGTTGATGAGCACCGCGCTCTTCTCTGTCGGGAACGACCGCTGCAACGCAACGACCGTCTGTGTTCCCAGCACGAAGCCGGAGCAGCCCTGGTTGATGTCCATGACGAGGCAATCGTTTGCCAGCTTTGCCATACCGTGGACGCGCGAGGACACGCCCGGAATCAGATGATCGGGCGTTTGCGTGCAGACGATCAACGCGCTGACGCCTGTCGCGGGACTCGCTGCGAGCAGCTGTTGCGCGGCCGCGAATGCGAGGTCGCTCGTATATTGATCGGGACCTGCGACAGGCCGGCTGTGCACGCCTGTTTTTCGCACGATGCGCTCGTAATTCGCATCGGCAATGCCCAACGTCGAAGCGTCGTTTTGCTCGATTCGCTCGCCCTGAACGACTACGATCGAATTCAGGTAGACGTCGGGCATGGACAGCACATTTGACATAGAAGATACCTTGATAAATGGCGCACGGACCCTGTGCAACGGCAGCGCGCTAACGCTATGGCCGCTTACGCGTGCGCCAGTTCGCTGGCGCGATCACGCACCGTCGCTGCCGCCAACACCAGTTCGATGATCCTGTCCTGCGTGTCGCTGTCGAGTGCCGGGAAGATGGGCAGGCACAGCACTTCGCGGGAGATAGCCGTCGCCACGGGCAGATTCGCCGATCCCGCCGACGGCAGTCCGCGGTAGCTCGGAAACTCGCTGATGAGGGGATAGAAATACCGCCGGGCGAGGATGTCTTCCGCACGCAGCGCATCGTAAAGCGCGTCGCGCGTGATGGGGAAGTCTGCCGTCACGCGCACCGGGAAGTACGAATGGTTGCGCGTGCTGTCGATGGGCGCGACAGGCAGCAGCAGTCCCTTCACGCCTGAGAGCGCCGCCTCGTAGCGCGCCGCAATCCGCGCGCGCGCGACAGAAATCCTGTCCATATGCTGCAACTGCAAGAGCCCGAAGGCCGCCTGCAGTTCGTTCATTTTCGCGTTGATGCCGGGTTTTACGACGGTGACTTCATCGGCGAAACCGAAGTTCTTCAGATGGTCGATGTGGCGCTTCGTCTTGGCGTCGTGGCAGATGATCGCGCCGCCTTCGAACGTGTTGAAGATCTTCGTGCCGTGAAAACTGAGCACCGACATGTCGCCGAACTTCAGCACGGACTCGCCCGAGCGGCGCACGCCGAACGCATGAGCCGCGTCGTAGAGCACGCGCAGGCCATACGTGTCGGCGATCCGTTCGATCTCTTCCACGTCGCACGGGTTGCCGTAGACGTGAACGGGCAGGATAGCCGTGGTTTGCGGCGTAATGGCCGCTTCGATCTTGCGCGGATCGAGGTTCATCGTCACGGGGTCGATGTCGGCGAAGACGGGCTTGATGCCGTTCCAGTGCAACGCGTGCGTCGTCGCGACAAAGCTGAACGGCGTCGTGATGACTTCGCCCGTCACTTTCATCGCCTGCAACGCGGTGATGAGCGCGAGGGTGCCGTTTGAGAACAGCGACAGATACTCGACACCCAGGTATTCGCAAAGCGCCGCTTCGAGCTGCGTGTGAAAGGGGCCGCCATTGGTCACCTGCTTGCTGTCCCAGATTTGCTGCAGATACGGAAGAAACTCCTCGAGGGGAGGCAGGTAGGGCTGAGTGACCGGAACGAGTGTTTGCATGGCAGACGCGAATGAGCGGAATGCGCAATGGGCGCACGTCCAATGAAACGAGAATAGCGTCGGCCATGGCAATCCGATCGATTGATCAAGCGGGCCAAACGCTGCTATTTCAAGGGATGGTTCGCTCGCGCGGGCGCGCGAGGATGAGCAAGCGAAATTCAGCGCGACATCGGGCGCGACATCAGTTGCGAATAAGGACGAAAACGCCTCGCTGTTCCGTGGATGGCGTCGAATGACTGCTCGCTATTCTGTATGCAAGCCGTCGTGCCATGAATGCCCGGGCGCGGCCATGCAACTTCAGGCTGCCGATGTGCGCCCTCTTTCTCGAACAGGACCCGCTTTTCCATGACCACCGTCAGCATCCTCATTCCCGCGTTCAAGCCGGACTATCTTGCGAAGGCAATCGCGAGCGCGCAGGCACAGAGCTTCGCGGACATCGAAATCCTGGTCGGCGACGACACGGCGGACGGTCGCTTGCGCCCCATCGTCGAGAGCTTCGACGATCCGCGCATTCGCTATTTCCATCATGCCAGCGGGGACGCGCGTCGCAATTCGTTTCTGCTGTTCGAACAGGCGCGCGGCGAGTACATCAAGTGGCTTTACGACGACGACCTGCTCATGCCGCGCTCCGTGGAAGCGTTGGTCGACGCGCTGCGCCGGCATCCCGGTTCGGCCATCGCCGTTCATGAGCGCGTCTTGATCGACGCCGACGACAACGTCCTGCACACGCCGCCGCCCCTCGTTCCGGCCGGCCAGATTGCGTTGGTCCAACGTCCGGCACTCGTCGAGCACATGGTCGCGCTGGCGAACAACTTCATCGGCGAGCCTAGCAACATCATGATGGTGCGCGATGCCGTCGACATGTCGACGGTCATGTTGTACCGCGACTGGGACATCACGTTCCTCAACGACGTCAGCATGTATCTGAACCTCGCGGAAAAGGGACCGCTCGTGCTGCTGGGCGGCTATCTGAGCTGTTTCCGCCGGCACGGTACGCAGAATTCGGGTGTCGCGAGTCCCATTCTCGTTGCGGGCTACTACGAATGGGAAGTGATGGTGCGCGGCGAGGCGGCTGCGGGTCAGATGTCCGCGGAAGCGTTGATGCGCGCAAAAGCGCAACTGACTCGCTTGTACACGCATGGCATAGACACGCTCGGCATGGTCGAATTGCAGCCATTGCGTGACAACCTCGACGAGCTGGTCAAACAGCCGACTGCGGGACTCTATGCGTCTCCGCGCTTTCGCGCCGACGCGGCACTGGCGAACGAAAAGATGCACGCGCGCGCGGCGGCCCGTCGGCGGACGCCGGAAGCCAATGTGGCCGCTGCCGCGAAGCCCGCGACGACGAATCCCGCTGTCGAAGCGCTGCTCGCGCGCGCCGTCGAATGCCATCAGGCCGATCGGCTCGACGAAGCGGAGACGCTGTATCGCGAGATCCTCGCGACAGATCCGAACCACCCCGAAGCGCTGCATCTGCTGGGCCTCGTTGCTCACGCCTTCGGCCAATACGCGACAGCCTCCGAGCTGATCATGGCCGCCATCGCGGTTCGACCGGCGGCCGGGTTCTATTACAACCTCGGCAACGTCATGCAGGCGGACAACCGGCCCGCTGCTGCCGTCGAGTGCTTCCGCCAGGCGATCGCGCAGCAGCCCGACTATATCGACGCGTACAACAACCTCGGGATTGCGCAGCGCGCGATGCACGACCTGAGCGGCGCTGTCGATTCGTTCGTCAAGGTCGTGTCGCTGAAACCTGATCACGCGCAAGCCTATAACAGCCTTGCCACGACAATGATGGAGCTCGACGAACTGGATGCCGCCATCGAGTCGTACAGCACGGCCATTGCGTTGCGTCCGGAGTTGCCGGCGCCGCGCAGCAACCGGTTGTTCGCGTCGAATTACTACAGCGAAGTGACGCCCGCCGCGTACCTGGAGGAAGCCAAAGGTTTCGACGAAGCCATCACGCAGGGCGTGACGCCGTACCGTGACTGGCTCGTCGAAGCGACGCCGGCGACGGGCCGAGCGTTGCGCGTCGGCATTGTGTCGGGCGATCTGAAGGAGCACGCCGTCGGCTACCTGCTCGAAAGCGTCGTGAATCATGTCGATGCAGCGCGAGTGGAGTTGCACGCGTATGCGACGCGCGATGTCGAAGATGCGCTGACGCTGCGCAGCCGGCCGCACTTTGCGACGTGGACGAGCCTCGCCGGTATGACGGACGATGCCGCCGCCGCGCGCATCCGCGACGATCGCATCGACGTGCTGATCGATGCATCGGGTCATACGCAGTTCAACCGCCTGCCCGTGTTTGCGCGCAAGCCCGCGCCCGTGCAGGTCAGCTGGCCCGGTTACTTCGCAAGTACGGGTGTGCGCGCGATCGACTACATGCTCGGCGACCGTTACGTGTTGCCGGAGAGCGAGGCTCACCACTTCACCGAGCGCGCGTGGCGGATGCCTGACAGCTATTTGTGCTTCACGCCGCCTGCCGAGCAGTCGGACGCGGGCCACCTGCCGATGCTCGACAACGGACATGTGACGTTCGGCTATTTCGGCAAGCTCGCCAAGATTTCGGATCAGACAGTGACGCTGTGGTCGCGCGTGCTGCATGCCGTCGCGCATTCGCGTCTGTTCATCAAGGCGCAGAATCTCGATCTGGATCACGCCCGCGAGTCGATCGTCGCGCGTTTCGCTGCACACGGCGTCGATGCATCGCGTCTGATCCTGGAGGACCGTTCGCCGCGTGCCGAGTATCTGGCCGCGTATCGTCGGGTGGACATCGCGTTGAGCCCGTTCTCGTATCCGGGCCGCACGACGACGGCGGACGGCCTGTTCATGGGCGTGCCTGTCCTGTGCCTGCGCGGCGAGCGGTTTCTGTCGCACATCGGCGAAAGCATGCTGCATGCGGCCGGTCTGTCCAACTGGATCGCACAAAGCGAAGACGACTATGTCGCCAAAGCCACGCAGTTCGCCGCCGATGCGTCGCAACTGCAAGCGCTCCGCAGCGGCCTGCGCGCGCAACTCGTCGCTTCGCCGCTGTGCGACGCTCCCCGCTTCGCGAAGCATCTGGAAGACGCGCTGCATGGCATGTGGGCGGCACACGTCGCGGCCACCGAAGCTGTGGCGGGGTAGGCAGCCGGGCGCGAAGGCGTCGTGGATCATGCACGATGTTCTGCACACCGCGCGGCTTCAGGTCATTGACCGCGCGTGGCCAGAACTTCGCGCTTTCGGTTTGTTTCACCCAGAGCCTCGGCCCGCCACGCGGGCCGTCGCGGCCCACGCCCAGCGCTACGTAGATCGCCTTGTTGCGGACTACGCCTTCGTCGCGGATCTTGTCCCGCAGCGCGAGGAACGCCCACGGGATACATCGGCTCGGGCGGTCTCTGTTGACCGTCGCGCACCTCGTCGATCGCCCTGCCGGTTACCGTGCTGACGAAGTCCGCAGTTACTTCGATGCCGTGCATCGCCAGCAGGAAATCGCGGATCTCCCGCGCTACGTGGCGATGATCTTGCCGTCGAAGCCGCCAAAGCGTGGCTCGCCCTTTGCAATGAGCACCGGATGGAAGTTCCCTTCGCGGTCGCGCGGAATCTCGATGTCGAGAAAGTCGTCGTCTGTCGTGAAGCGCTCGTGGCTCGTGCTGTCGAGGTGCGCGCCGTCTTCGCGTAGCCCGTCTCGTAGCCGAGGTGCGCGTCTGCTCGCCGCCTAGCGCGCGCTCGGAAATCGTCTTCATTTGCGCGGCCAGTTGCTCTCTCATTCGCGCGGTCAAGCGTTGCGGCCACCAGTCGCTGGATCAACTCGGGGTCGGGGCTCAGTCCTTCGCCCGATTCGCTCGTTGTTTCTTTCTAACGTTTGCGTGGCATAACAAGGCTCCTTGGCCGTCAGTTCATGCCTCAAAGAATCGCCGCGTCGAAATAACGGCTGTGCCGCTTCCGACGAACTGGGTGGTGAAGCCTCGTGGATGACGGCATGGACGAATTCCTTGCCATGCTCGCGCATGAGTTGCGCAATCCGCTCGCGCCGCTGCGCACCACACACGAGGTTTCGGTTAGGCTCCACGGCGCTGGCTTCCGCGTGGGCTCCAAGCAACTCGGACGCGCCCGATCAATACCTTCGCCCAATTGGCTCGTTTCGTTTCAGCCACCGGCTGCATCGGCCATGCTGATTCACCGCTGCTCGGCGTACACGAAGGCCCTTGATTGCAGGCTCTACAACGGCATAGTGAAAGACAAAGGTTTGCTGGTTCGATCCCAGCCGGGCGCGGCAAGTCTCACATCTGTCGCTTCGTCGTCATCCCCACGAAGCTCAAGCAACGCAACGCTTTGCCGTTAACCCTACGGCCGACCGCGCCCATGACAAACGCGCCGAACGAACAAGAAAAAATCGAGGGGTTCACATGCAGCAGGCCCACCACCCGCCACGCTGGCCTCATGCGTTTGCATGGGCGGCGCTTCGGCATCCCGAACGCGAGCAAGCCACGCTGCGCGTCGTGCTCGGCGCCGCGGTGCTGCTTGCCTATACTTGCTACGCGTGGCTTAACCCTTCGCGCGATGCGTCGCTGGTCGCGCAAATCGTCGGGCTCTATGTGGTGTACGGCGCGGTCACGCTGCTGATCGTCAGCCGGATGGCGTCGCCATCGAAGAAGCGGCTCGTGGTCACGACCATCGCCGATCAGGCGCTCGTCGGCGCCGCGCTCGCCGCAGGCGGCGAAACCGCGCTGCCGCTCTTGTGGGTGGTCTTCTGGTTTCTGATCGGCTCGGGCTGCCGTTACGGCAAGCGCACGCTCGCCGTTTCCTGCGCCACCGCGATGACCGTGATCGGCGCGCTCGCGCTCTGGCAGCCGTGGTGGAACGCTAACCTGTCCGCCTCGCTCGGGCTCGCGTTGAGCGTGCTGGCGGCATCGGTGTATCTGACCGTGCTCGTCGATCGTCTCGGCAACGCCAATCGCGATCTCGCGCGTCAGGCATCGACCGATCCGCTCACGGGTCTCGCGAACCGCTACGCGCTGGAACACATCGTCAATCGCACGATGTCCGACGCCACGCAGGACACCGTTCTGCTTCTGATCGACCTCGACGGCTTCAAGGAAGTCAACGATACCTACGGTCACGCAGTCGGCGACCTGCTATTGCAGCAGTTCGCCAACGTGCTCGCCCGCCGCATGTCTAATAGCGACACCGTGGCGCGCCTGGGCGGCGACGAGTTCGTGGTGCTCGCGCTTCAGGCGCAGAGCCGCACGGCCGTCCTCGCGATCACCGAGGGCATTCACACGGCGCTCGCTTCGATCACGTCGGTGGATGGCCGGCCGGTTTCGGTCTCGGCGAGCATCGGCGCGTGCATGCTGTCGAGCGCCGCCGACGCTCGCCACGCCGACATCCACGCCGTGCTGCGCGCCGCCGACCGCGCGATGTATCGCGCGAAAAGTCTCGGCATCGGCAAAACGGTGTTCGCCGAAGCGCGAGACTTCGAAGCCGGCTAGCGCATTACGCCTCGACGCTCGTCCACGACTGCTCGCGCAGCTTCGCGCGCAAACGGGCGACCGCCTGGCTGTGCAGCTGACACACGCGCGATTCGCTCACTTCCATCACCGCGCCGATTTCGCGCAGGTTCAGGCCGCGTTCGTAGTAGAGGCTCATCAGCAGCTTTTCGCGTTCCGGCAGCTTGTCGATGGCTTCGATCAACGCGCCGCGCAGGCTGTCGTCGAGCAGCGCGGACAGCGGGTCCGAACGATCGACGCAATAACGGTCGAGGAACGGCTCGTCGTCGGCGGAGCGATCGAAGTCTTCGTAGTAGATCAGCTGGCTGCCGTGCAGGTCTTGCAGCATCGACTGATATTCGTCGAGCGGCATCTTCATGTGCTCGGCGATTTCCACTTCGCTCGCGGCGCGGCCGAGGTTCTGCTCGACCTTGTGCACCGCCGATTCCACTTCGCGCGACGTCTTGCGCATGCTGCGCGGCAGCCAGTCGTTCGCACGCAGCTCGTCGAGCATGGCGCCGCGAATGCGCTGGCTCGCGTAGGTTTCGAACTGCGCGCCCTGATCTTCCTTGTAGCGGCTCGCCGCATCCAGAAGACCGATCATGCCGGCCTGAATCAGGTCGTCGAGATCGACGCTCGCCGGCATTTTGGCGACGAGCTGAAGTCCGAGCCGACGAACGAGCGGCGCATATTTAGTCAGGACGTCCGACTGAGAGAGTTTGCCTTGGGCGTTGTACATCTGAGTCACCTTAATCTTGATCACATCGACGCCGTACTGGTCAATGCATGACTGGAAAACATCGACGCCATGCGCCCCGTCTCCCGTCCGCCCTTGTCAGCCTCGCCAACCGAAAACCGCGCGTCATTCCGGACCTGCGTCTCGCGCTCAGACGGCGCGGGCCGCATCGGCCAATGCAGAAGCTCCGCCGCGATCTGCCGGTAGTCGCGCGCCGCGGCTGTCGCCGGGAACGCTTCCACCACGCAGCGCGAGAGCTCCTTCGCCCGAGTGACGCGCGCATCCTCGGACACATACCCTGCCTGCACGAGCGACACGGCCAGATACCGGCTCGCGACGCCCGACAGGTTGGCGAACGCGACCGCCGCGTCGGCCGGGTTCTGCACGTGATTCACGAGCACGCGGAACTGGCCGATCGCATGGGCGTAGTGCAGACGCTTGATGCACGCGTACGCCTCGGTGATCGCGGACGCGGCCACCCGCGTCACGATGAGAAAGTCATGCGCCTGCGCCGCGAGCGACGAGAGCGCGCCGTATCGATCGAGCTGCGCGTCGATCAGAACGATGTCCGCCTGACCGTCGAGCAGCGCGCGGCACTGCGCGGCGTCGTGGCTGATGCGTTCGTCGCGTGGCGCGGCGAGCAGCGAGAAGCCGAACGGCGTGCGCGTCACCGCGTCCTGAAGCGCTTCGCGGCCGGACATCACCGCGGCGAGCGCTCCTGCGCCCGACGTTCCGGCGAGGCGCGCAGCGGATGCCGCGTTCGCCCGCTCGTCGATCACGAGCACGTCCTTGCCATGCACGGACAGCGCCGCGCCCAGATTCACGACCGCCGACGTGCAGCCGATGCCCGCCGGCCCGCCCGCCACCGCGACCACGCGCGTACCGCCACGCGTGAGGAGCCTTCTCAGACCTTCGGCCTGGTCGAGCACGAACTTATCCAAAGCGGACCTCATGCAGTTCGGTGGTGGCGCGCGCGGACAATGCGGAGAGCAGTGCCGGCACCTCGTCGTCCTGCGGCACGAAGGGCGAGCCTTCGCGCGGAATGCAGAACGCGCTCTTGATCAGAAAACGCTTGGTCGCGACGTACAGGTTCTCCGGCACCTTCTGCCCGGTCGAGACGTAATGCACCGGCAGCTTGTAGCGGATGACGGTATCGAGCACGCCGCCGAGATTGGTCGCTTCGTCGAGCTTGGTCAGGATGCAGCCCGCGAGCGGCGGCTGGTCGGCCGCGCTCTTGTAGGCCTGCACCACTTCGTTGAGCGTGTCGCCGTGGCTCGTCGCGTTGAGCAGCAACAGGCGCTGCACCGGATGACCCGCGCCGCAGAGCATCGAAATCTGGTCGGACACCATGCGATCGCGCTGGCTCATGCCGATGGTGTCGATCAGCACGATGTGCTTGTTGCGCAGTTCAGAGAGCGCGAGTTGCAGGTCCGCGGCGTCTTTCACCGCGTGGACCGAGACGCCCAGAATCTTGCCGAAGATGCGCAGTTGCTCGTGCGCGCCGATGCGGTAGCTGTCGGTCGTGAGCAGCGCGACCTTGCTCGCGCCGAAGCGCATCACGCAGCGCGCGGCGAGCTTGGCCGTGGTCGTGGTCTTGCCGACGCCCGTCGGGCCCATCAGCGCGAACACGCCGCCGCGTTCCATCAGCGCGTCTTCGCTCGCCATCACCGGCAGGTTCGATTCGAGCACCTGCTGCACCCATTCCATCGCGTGCTCGGCGCTTTCCATCTCGGGCATGTTGTCCACGACCATGCGCACGAGCTGCGCGGAGAAACCGGCCGCGAACAGGCGCTTGGTCAGGCCGGCATTGCCCGGGCTGCGGCGCTGGCGCTCGCCCCACAGGAGACCGGAGAAGTGCTCTTCCATCATCTCGCGCATCGACGAGAGCTCGTGCATCACCGTTTCGTTGACGACTTGCTCCATGCGCGCGCGAATCGCGTCGGTCACGACGGCGGCCGCGTTCGCGGGCAGACCTTCGAGCGCGCTGTCGGGCGAGGCTTCCGCTTGCGGCGCGCCCGCGTTGATCTTGTGGGCGGCGCGGCGCGCGGCGACTTGCGCGGCTTCGCGCGCCCAGTCGGGCGTGTCGATCTTCGGCTGCGCGGACTCGCGCAGCGCGTAGTTGCTCGGCTCGGGCTTGTCGGCGCGCTTCTCGGCACGCTGGTCGGCGGCTTTCGGCGCGGATGCCTTCGGCGGCACCGGCACGCCGAGACCTCGCGCGATCGCAGCGGATGCCGAAAGCGGACGATTCGACGGCGTTGCGGCCTGCTCGGCGATGCGTCGCGCGTGCTCGATCAGCCACGGGTTCGACTCGGCCATCGTGCGCGGTGCTTCGTCGGCAAAGGCGTCGCGCGGGGCGTCGTGGTGATCGAGGTCATCTGCATGGACTTCCGGATTCGCGCCGAAAACCGACGAGAACACGTCGCCGCTCGCGTACGGATTCGCGGCGGCCGGTTGCTTCGCGGCCACGGCGGCTGCGGCTTGCGCGAGCGCGGAGCGCGGCGTGGCGCTCGGGAATGCGGCCGGCGCCTGTTCGTGCGCGGCCGGCGAAATGGATGCGATGTCGCGATCCGCCACGCCCACGATCTCGACCGAACCGTCGTCCAGCGTGCGATTCGACAACACGACGGCATCGGGGCCGAGCGCTTCACGAACCTGGCGCAGAGCGTCGCGGCTGTTCGCGCCAATGAATTTACGAATGTTCAAACTTGCCCCCGATGAGGTATGAGACTGCGATCTTTGCGAGGCGGGCGCTGCCGGATGTTTTGGGGCGCCCGCTTTTCAGTGAAGCCATTATTGCGAAGATGCCCTTCGGCCTATCGCGGGATAAAGGGTGGGAAACAGGGGTATTTCGACTGATGGACGACGCCCGGACGATCCCGCGGCGCCGAGCCGGGAAAAGATTCCGCTTGTATTCCGCTTGTTAGCGGACAACGGGCCGCGCGGCGGCGTAAGCTCTAGGGCTCAACGCGCAATGCCCGGCTTCGGCCGGAACACAACAGGAGACTTGACCGCATGACCTCCGACGCTTCCTCCGCTCTTTCCCGTCAGACCACCGGCGCGCGTCTTGTCGTGGATGCGCTCGTGCACCACGGCGTCGAGCGCGTCTTTTGCGTGCCGGGCGAGAGCTTTCTCGCCGTCCTCGATTCACTGCACGACGAGACCGCGCAGATCCAGACCATCGTCTGCCGCCACGAGGCGGGCGCGGCGAACATGGCCGAAGCCGTCGGCAAGCTGACCGGGCGGCCGGGCGTCGCCATCGTGACGCGCGGGCCGGGCGCGACGCACGCGTCTATCGGCGTGCACACCGCGTATCAGGACTCGACGCCGATGATCCTGCTCATCGGCCAATGCGCGCGCGACCATATGGATCGCGAGGCGTTTCAGGAAATCGACTATCGCCGCATGTTCGGGCAAATGGCGAAGTGGGTCGCGCAGATCGACGATCCGCGCCGCGTGCCGGAATACATGAGTCACGCGTTTCATGTGGCGATGGCGGGGCGGCCCGGGCCGGTCGTGCTCGCGCTGCCCGAGGACATGCTCACCGAAGCGTGCGAAGCCGTGCCGCCCGCGCCGCATTACCAGCGCGTCGCGGCGTCGCCCGCGCCCGCGCAGATGGAGCGGCTACGCGATCTGCTGGCGAATGCGAAGAAGCCGTTCGTGATTGCGGGCGGCAGCGGCTGGACCGAAGCGGCGACGCAGGATTTCGCCCGCTTCATCGAGCGATGGCAACTGCCGGCGGGCTGCGCGTTCCGCTTCCAGGACACGCTGAACAACGAGCATCCGAACTACGCGGGCGATGTCGGCCTTGGCATCAATCCGGCGCTGGCCGCCCGCGTGCGCGACGCCGACGTGCTCTTCGTGCTCGGCCCGCGCATGGGCGAATCGACGACGGGCGGCTACACGCTGCTCGACATCCCGAAGACGAAGCAGACGCTCATCCACGTTCATCAGGGCGCGGAGGAACTGGGGCGCGTGTATAGCGCGGATCTGCCGATCGTTTCGGGGATGCCGGAGATTGCGTCGCTGCTGGCTTCATTGGAACCGCCTGCCGAGATTACCTGGGCCGGAAGCGCCGACGCCGCGCACGCCGCGTATGTCGACTGGCGCAAGCCGCGCCCGATGCTCGGCGACGTACAGCTCGGCGAAATCATGCGCACGCTCTCGGAGCGCTTGCCCGCCGACGCGATTCTCACGAACGGCGCGGGCAATTACGCGACGTGGTTGCATCGGCATTACGCGTACCGGCACTTCCGCTCGCAGGTCGCTCCGACGAGCGGCGCGATGGGCTACGGCGTGCCGGCTGCAATCGCGGCGAAGTCGCTGTATCCGGAGCGCACGGTGATTGCCTTTGCGGGCGACGGCTGCTTCATGATGGCGAGCCATGAAATCGCGACGGCCATGCAGTATGGACTGGCGGTAATTTTCGTGGTGGTGAACAACGCGCAGTACGGCACGATCCGCATGCATCAGGAGCGGCATTATCCGCATCGCGTGCATGGTACCGGGCTGACGAACCCGGATTTTGTCGCGTATGCGCGGGCGTTTGGGGCGCACGGGGAGCGTGTCGAGGCGACTGAGCAGTTCATGCCGGCGTTCGAGCGCGCGGTGAGTTCGGGGCTGCCGGCGGTTATCGAGATTCGTATTCCGCAGGATCAGAGCACGCCCGGGGCGACGTTGGAGCAGGTGCGGGAGCAGGGGAGGAAGTGAGATCGCCTTCTTGGCTGCCCCAAGCGTCGGGCATTGCACCGGCTCTTGGGGAAGAGTCGAGGTAAGACGGCTGATGATACTTCTAAAGCTAATACGGAAGGCGGACCTCCCGCAGGCGAAGACGATTCTTTTCTGGGAACTAAATTGAAGCGCGCGCTTCTTTATGCCGGACTGTTGGTCTTTGGCGCGCTCGTCGCCGGTATAACCAGCTTGTATCTCGTGCTGCCGGATTCGAACACACCCTGCGGCGATGAGTGCGGTGGTCGAGCGTTGGCGACGGCACTTGAAAGCGCGGTAGGCAGTGCGCTCGTATTCTTGTTCGCCGGCGTTTGCCTGATGCGCCGTCGGCGACGCGATCGAATCCAGGACGGCAATTCGCGCTATCTATGGCAAACGGCCCGCCGCGCTTGCGCGCGCCGGGCCGTCCAAGTGAAGCCTGAGCTACTTACAGCGCTTACTTCCCGCCCACGCTCTGCAACGTCGTCCACTTCCCGCCGACGACCTTATACAGCGTAATCCCGCCGTTCTTCAGATCGCCCTTCGCGTCGTACGCGAGGTGGTTCGTCGTCACGCCTTGCATGTCGGTCTTCGCGAGCACCGGCAGGTACTTCGCCGGGTCCGTCGAGTTGGCCGCCTTCATCGCGGTGAACATGGCCATCGCGCCGTCGTACGCGTACGGCGAGTACGTCTGCACGTCTTCGTTGAAGCGCTTCTTGTACTTCGCTTCGTACGCCGCGCCACCCGGCATTTCATTCATCGGCAGGCCCGCGAGCGATGCCACCGTGCCTTCCGCCGACTCGCCCGCGATCTTGATGAACGTGTCGGTCTTCACCATTTCGCCCGCCATCAGCGGCGCGCGGAAGCCGAGCGTCTTCATCTGCTTGACCATCGGGGCAGCCTGCGAATCCGCGCCGCCGTAGTACACGAGGTCCGGATTCATCGACTTGATCTTGGTCAGAATCGCCTTGAAGTCGACAGCCTTGTCGTTCGTGAATTCGCGATCGACGATCGTGCCGCCCGCCGCCTTCGCCGCCTTCTCGAACTGGTCGGCAAGACCCTGGCCATAAGCCGTGCGGTCATCGACGATGGCGATCTTCTTGACCTTCAGGTTCTTCACCGCGAACTCACCCGCGACCGAGCCTTGCTGCGTGTCGGACGTCATCATGCGGAAAGCGGTCTTGAACCCCTGCGTCGTGTATTCCGGCGCGGTGGCCATCGCGATTTCGGGGATGCCGGCGTTCGCGTAAATGCGCGATGCCGGAATGGTCGTGCCCGAGTTGAAGTGGCCAAGCATGCCCTTGATGCCATCGTCCACGAGCTTCTGCGCGACGGTCGTGCCCGTGCGCGGGTCGGCCTGGTCGTCCGCCGAATCCAGCACGATGCGAACCGGCTTGCCGCCGATCACCGGCTTCGTCGCGTTGAATTCCTCGACCGCGAGCGTGATGCCGTTCTGGAAGTCCTTGCCGTAGTGGGCTTGCGCGCCCGTCATCGGGCCGGCGAAGCCGACCTTCACGTCGTCTGCCTGCTGTGCGAATGCGGTCCCCGCGAACGACAGGCCGGCGAGCGTCATGGCGGCTGCCAGCTTGGTCATCGTGTGCTTCATAGCTTCTCCTAATACCAGTGTGGATGGCAGCTTTTTGCCGGGATCGCCGTGCCTGCTGCCGTTTGTTTTGAATTTGTCTGAACCGGGCGCCGCAAGTCTCAACCGATCGTCATCAAATTCGCGTTACCGCCCGCCGCCGCCGTGTTCACGCTCACCGAGCGTTCCGTCAGCAGACGTTCGAGCGCGTAGTCTTCGCCGTCGTGGCCAGCGTCGGCGAACGTGCCCGCCGCGACGCCCTGCACCGATACGATCGGCCCCGGGCGCTTAGCGACTTCCTTCACCAGCGACAGCAGTTCGTCACTGTCGCCTTCGAACAGCACGGCATCGTAGCCGGCTGCCGGATCCTTGCTCACCGACGCATGCGCCTTCAGCGCGGGCGGCAGCGATGCCACCAGTTGCTCGCCCGCCGATCCCGCGAAGAGCGCCTTGTTGCCCGTCGCCAGCACCGCGGCGAATTGCGCGCGCGCGCCGCTCGCCGTCGATGCCACGCAGAACACCGTCCCGCGCGCGCTCAACGTGTACGTGTTGCGCTCGCCCGTCGGACCGGACAGCACCGCCGTCGCGCCCGCCAGCACGTGTTGCAGATAGCCGTCGCAACGCGCGGCCGTCTGCGGATCGCGTTCGCCGATGGCCCAGTCGCGCAACGCGGTAAGCGCCGCGGCGGGCGTATTGGCGGACGGCGTTTCGTCGACGACCAGCGTGCTCGCGAGCGACTTCGGCAAGCCGGTCGGGCGCTTGGCCAACAGACGCTGCAAGTACAGCGCACCGCCCGCCTTCGGACCCGTGCCCGACAAACCTTCACCGCCGAACGGCTGCACGCCGACCACTGCGCCGATCACGTTGCGGTTCACGTAGATGTTGCCCACGTGCGCGCGCTGAATGACATGCGCGATGGTTTCGTCGATGCGCGTATGGATGCCGAGCGTGAGTCCGTACCCCGTCGAGCGAATTTGGTCGAGGAGTTTATCAAGAGACGCACGGCGGTAACGCACCACATGCAGCACCGGCCCGAACACTTCGCGCTTCAGCTCGTCGATGCTTTCCAGCTCGATCAGCGTCGGCGGCACGAAGGTGCCTTGGGCGCACGCGTCGGGCAGCGGCTGCTGCACGACCTTGCGGCCCTTCTCGCGCATCGCCGCGATATGCGCGTCGATGCTGCGCTTCGCGTCGGCGTCGATCACGGGACCGACATCCACCGACAGGCGATCTGGATTGCCCACGGCGAGTTGTTTCATCGCGCCGGTCAGCATGTCGAGCGTGCGGTCCGCGACATCGTCCTGCAGACAGAGAACGCGCAGCGCCGAGCAGCGTTGACCGGCCGAATCGAACGAAGACTGCATCACGTCCGCGACGACTTGTTCCGCGAGCGCCGACGAATCGACGATCATCGCGTTCTGGCCGCCGGTTTCAGCGATGAGCGGGATCGGGCGGCCATCGGAATCGAGGCGTTCCGACAGCGTCTTGTTGATGAGGCGCGCGACTTCGGTCGAGCCGGTGAACATGACCGCACGCGTGCGGGCATCGGCGACCAGAGCCGCGCCGACGGTTTCGCCATCGCCCGGCAGCAGTTGCACCGCGCCCGCCGGCACGCCGGCTTCGCGCAGAATACGCACGGCTTGCGCGGCGATCAGCGGCGTCTGCTCGGCAGGTTTCGCGAGCACCGGATTGCCCGCCGCGAGCGCGGCCGCGACCTGACCCATGAAAATGGCCAGCGGGAAATTCCACGGGCTGATGCACACCACCGGACCGAGCGGGCGATGCGTGTCGTTCGAAAACTCCGCGCGAATCTGCGACGCGTAGTAGCGCAGGAAATCGACGGCTTCGCGAATCTCCGCGATGGCGTTCGGCAGCGACTTGCCCGCTTCGCGCACGACGAGGCCCATCAGCGTATGCATCTGCGCTTCGAGCAGGTCGGCGGCGCGCGAGAGGCAATCGGCGCGGTCTTCGACGGGCGTCGCCTGCCAGATCGGCGCGGCGGCCACGGCGTTCGCGAGCGCGGCGCTCACCTGTTGCGACGACGCTTCGACCACAGTGCCGACCACATCGCGGTGATCCGCCGGATTGCGAATCTCGCGTGCGACGCCGTTTTGCGGATCATCGCGTTCGAGCATCGGCACGGCCTGCCACGGATGATTCGCGCTCGCGAGCAGCGCCGACGACAGCGACGCCAGCCGATGCTCGTTCGACAAATCGAGGCCCATCGAATTGAGGCGCTCGTTGCCGTAGAGCTGGCGCGGCAGCGGAATCTTCGCGTGCGGCGCGCCGAGCGGCGTGATGGCTTGCGCTTCGTCGATCGGATCGCGCACGAGATCCTTCACCGGAACCGATTCATCCGCGATGCGGTTCACGAACGACGTGTTCGCGCCGTTCTCCAAAAGACGGCGAACGAGATACGCGAGCAGCGTTTCGTGCGTGCCGACCGGCGCATACACGCGGCACGGACGGTTCAGCTTGTCGCGGCCGGTGACTTCCTCGTACAGCGGCTCGCCCATGCCGTGCAGGCACTGGAACTCGTACTGGCCGGGATAGTAGTTCTGTCCCGCGAGGTGATAGATGGCCGACAGCGTGTACGCGTTGTGCGTGGCGAATTGCGGATAGACGGCATCCGGCGCGCCGAGCAGCTTCTTCGCGCACGCGAGATACGAGATGTCCGTATAAATCTTGCGCGTGTAGACCGGATAGCCTTCGAGGCCGTCCACTTGCGCGCGCTTGATTTCGGTATCCCAGTACGCGCCTTTCACGAGACGAATCATCAAACGGTGACGGCTGCGGCGCGCGAGATCCACCAGATAGTCGATCACGAACGGGCAGCGCTTCTGATACGCCTGCACCACGAAGCCGATGCCGTTCCAGCCCGCCAGTTCCGGATCGAAGCACAGCGCTTCGAGCAAGTCGAGCGAGAGTTCGAGACGGTCGGCTTCTTCGGCGTCGATGTTCAGGCCGATGTCATAGCGCCGCGCGAGTTGCGCCAGCGCGCGCACGCGCGGCAGCAGTTCGCTCATCGTGCGCTCTTGCTGCGAGCGCGAGTAGCGCGGATGCAGCGCCGACAGCTTGATCGAAATGCCCGGGCCTTCGTAGATGCCGCGCCCGCCGGCCGCCTTGCCGATCGCGTGAATGGCCTGCTCGTACGACGCGTAGTAACGCTGCGCGTCTTCTTCCGTCGTCGCGGCTTCGCCGAGCATGTCGTAGGAGTAGCGGAAACCGCGCGCTTCGAACTTGCGGCTGTTCGCGAGCGCCTCGGAGATGGTCTCGCCGGTGACGAACTGCTCGCCCATCAGACGCATCGCCATATCGACGCCCTTGCGGATCAGCGGCTCGCCGCCCTTGCCGATCATGCGCGTGAGCGCCGACGACAAACCCGCTTCGCTGTTCGTCGTCACGAGCTTGCCGGTAATCATCAAGCCCCACGTCGCGGCGTTGACGAACAACGACGGCGCCTGGCCCATGTGCGAGCGCCAGTCGCCCTTGCTGATCTTGTCGCGGATCAGCGCGTCGCGCGTCGCGCGGTCGGGAATGCGCAGGAGCGCTTCGGCGAGGCACATCAGCGCCACGCCTTCCTGACTCGACAGCGAGAATTCGTGAATCAAACCTTCGACGCCGCCGCCCTTGCTTTTCGCGCGCAGCGTTTCGACGAGCTTTGTCGCGAGCTTTTCGGTGTCGGCGGCGACGGTGGCCGGCAGTCGCGCCTGACCGATCAGAAACGGCACGCACTCCGGCTCCGGACGGCGATACGCCGCCGTGATCGCCGCGCGCAGCACGGACTGCGGTTGCACGTTCTGCGCGAATTCGAGGAACGGGTGCGGCGCGCCGTCTTCGTCGCCTTCGACAGTCGCGGCGTCGCTCATCTCCGACGTGCCGTTCACGCCCGAGAGTTCCGGCGGAAGCTGGCCGTGCTCGATCCGCTCCAGATACGCGAAGATCGCCTGCTTGATCAGCCAGTGTGGGGTGCGTTCCAGTCGCGTGGCGGCGTCTTTCAGCCGGGACCGCAGCAAATCGTCGACTTTCACGCCAAGGGTTGTGCTCGCCATATTTCCTTCGTTTGCCGGTCGCGCTTACCCGGCCAGGGACCTAAAAGTTGGCGAATCGTACTCCGCTGATATAAAAGGTGCAACCGGCATTTTCGAGAGGGTTGCACCGCGTCGAAACCCTTGCGGGGCGGGCTTCTCCGTGGTTTTTCAGATGCTTGTCCGGTGGCGGAAATAGCCTAGTAGTTTCCCTAACCCACTCTTTTTTGGGACAACCCCTAAGTAAATGCGTCCCCGCTGCCGATATAAAGCGATGCGCGCCGTCCGGCGCTACAAAAGCAGCTACGGGGAACGACAACATGAGCACGTGGATGGTGGTGGTCGGGGTTTGGGCGATGTTCGCGCTTTGCATGGTGCTGTTCGTGCGCGGGGCGTCGTCGCGCACGCATCATGTCGACGATACGCGCGACGAGGCGACGCCGGTTCGCGGCGGCGCGGAGGCATCGCGCGCGAAAGTCTGACGAGCGGCGATCGGCCCGCCGCGTTTTACACGTCGAGCGGGTCGACTTCCACGTTCCAGCGCAGCACGCCTTTGAGCGAGCGCAGCACCGGCTGCCACGCTCGCAGCGCCGTTTGCAGCGCGGCGCGCGAGCCGCTTTCCAGCAGCAGTTGCGCGCGGTGCACGTTGAACACCTTGACGATGGTGAGCGGCACGGGATCGTAGACGGTTACGCGGTCCGCGCCGGGCAACGGCGCGAACGCGGCGGCGGCGTCTTCGAGAAACGCGATCGCGGCTTCGAGCGTGCGGCCTTCGGCGCGAAGCATCGCCTGATAGACGAAGGGCGGCAGGCGCGCGTCCCGTCGCTCGGCGAGCGTGGCGTTCGCGAATCCGACGTAGTCTTGTCGCGACAAAGCGAGGTAAAGCGCGTGGCGCGGATAGCGCGTCTGGATCAGCACTTCGCCGGGCAGCCCGGCGCGGCCCGCGCGGCCGCTGACCTGCGTCAGTTGCGCGAAGAGCCGTTCGCTCGCGCGGAAGTCGTGCGAGAAGAGCGCCGTGTCCGCATTCAGCACGCCGACGAGCGTGACGCGCCGGAAATCGTGTCCTTTCGCGATCATCTGCGTGCCGACGAGAATATCGACCTCGCCCGCGTGGACGTCCGAAAACAGCGCCTGCGCGCTGCCTTTGCGCCGCGTGCTGTCGGCGTCGATGCGCAGCACGCGCGCGCCCGGCACCACGCTCGCCAGCGTTTCCTCGACGCGTTGCGTGCCACGGCCCATCGGCGCGATATCGATATTGCCGCAATCCGGGCACGACTTCGGAATGCGCGATTCCCAGCCGCAGTGGTGGCAGCGCAGCGCGCGCTCCGGCTTATGCAGCACCGCATAGGCGCTGCAACGCGGGCAGCCCGCGACCCAGCCGCAGGCATCGCACGAGAGGATCGGCGCGTAGCCGCGTCGGTTCAGAAAGACGAGGCTCTGCTCGCCGCGCTCCAGCCGCGATTTAAGCGCCGCGATGAGCGGCCCCGACAGCCCTTCGACTGACGCCCGGCCGCGCCGGTGCTCTTCCTCCAGATCGATGAGCCGCACGGTCGGCAGTGCGGCGTCGGTGACCGCGCGGCGCGTCAACGTGAGTCGCGTGTAGCGGCCCTGCTCCGCCTGCCACCAGGTTTCGAGCGAGGGCGTCGCGGACCCGAGCACCACCGGAATCTCCAGTTGCTTCGCGCGATACACCGCCAGATCCCGCGCCGAATAGCGCAAGCCTTCCTGCTGCTTGTAGGCGGGATCGTGTTCCTCGTCGACGACGATCATCGCCAGGCCCGGCATCGACGCGAGAATGGCGAGCCGCGTGCCGAGCACGATTCGCGCGCTGCCGGTGTGAGCCGCGAGCCAATTGCGCGCGCGCTCGCCTTCAGCGAGACCGCTGTGCATCGTGACGATGGAATCCGGCGCGAGCGCGGCGAATCGCTGGCGAAAAGCCGCTTCGAACTGTGGCGTGAGATTGATTTCCGGAACGAGGACGAGCGCCTGCGCGTCCGGCCGCGCCGCGAGCAACGCGGCCAGCGCGTGGAGATAGACCTCGGTCTTGCCGCTGCCGGTGACGCCATGCAGCAGGAACGGCGCGAAGCCCTGCGCGCCCGCGATGGCATCGACGGCTTCGCGTTGTTCGTCGGTGAGTTGCGGGAGCGACGCCCCGCCGGTCGGCGATGACGGCGCGTCGGGCCGTGTCGCTTCGCCTGGCGCGGCGCGTTCGATCCAGCCGCGCGCGAGCCAGTCGTCGAAAGTCGCGGACGCCTTCGGATGCAGCGCGCGGGCGTCGGGTACGGTCAACGACTCATGTTCCGCGAGCACCGCAGCCAGACGGCGCAGCGCGTGGGCGCGAATGGGCAGCGCGTCCGGAAGCGCATTGCGACCAGCGGGCAGCAGCCGGAAGCGCTCCTCGACCGCGAGCAGCCGATCCCAGCGCGACGCGTCGCGCAAGGCTTGCGGAAGCGCCGGCAGCGCCACTTCGCCCAGTCCGCGCTGATAATATTCCGCCGCGAAATGCGCGAGCGCGATCCACTGCGATGACAGCGGCGGGCATTCGCGGCAAATGCGCGTCACGTCGCGCAGTTTGTTGGGCGGCACGTCGGTCTCGGACGTCACCTCGCAGATCAGCCCGACGACGTCGCGCCGGCCGAACGGTACCTCGACGAGCGCCCCGACGGCCGGTTCGCCTTCCAGCGAGTAGCGGTAGTCGAACAGCACGGGCATGGGCTGATCGACGGCGACTCGCACGAACACGTCCGTCATTGTGCGAAGCGCCCGCGAGAGGCGGCCCTGCGGCCGTGCGACGGCCGCGTAAGGCGAGGCCGCTCGAACTTAAAGTGGAGTGTCAAAGTCGCCGAGAAGTGGCCGGTTTTTTCTCGTTTTCCGCTGCTTTCCACAGGCCTGTGGATAACTTTGTTGAGAAGTGCCGTTCGGGCCGCCGCAAACAATGTCACGGATCCCTTATGTGCGTTTGTCCACATATCGGACAAGACTCTTATAAGTTGTTTATAATCAATGAGTTGCAGGAAGCATAGCCGGGTTTTATGGCCTGCGCCCGCCGATATGTCTGATGGCGCGACGCAACGAACAAAATGTGCATAAGTCCACCTTGACATCCGGGGAGTCCGCGAACGGCGGGCGATTGCGATTGCAGGGCCGCACGCGCCGGCTACCGCAGTTGTCGACGTTCGCTGCAGTGCAGCATCGCGGATTAACGGGGCACGCCGCGCGCGCGCATGTCCCGACTGTACTGATGCACTTCGTCGACCAGTTCCGCGACGTGCTCCGGCGGCGTGAACTGCGAGATGCCGTGTCCCAGATTGAACACGTGGCCCGGAAAATTCCCGAAGCTGTCCAGGACGCCGCGCGCTTCGGCGCGAATGGCTTCTGGCGGGGCAAAGAGAACGGCCGGATCAATATTGCCTTGTAGCGCAACGCGACCGCCCACGCGCTCACGCGCCGCGCCCAGGTTCACCGTCCAGTCCAGGCCGACCGCATCCACGCCCGTGGCGGCGATCTCGTCGAGCCACAGCCCGCCGCCCTTCGTGAACGTGATGACCGGAACGCGCGCCCCGTCGTGTTCGCGCTTCAGACCCGCGACGACCTTGGAAATGTAGTCGAGCGAAAAGCGTTGATACGCGCCGTCGGCAAGCGCCCCGCCCCACGTATCGAAAATCATGACCGCTTGCGCGCCCGCCTCGATCTGCGCGTTCAGATACGCGGTCACGGCCTGCGCATTGATGTCGAGAATCCGGTGCATGAGGTCGGGCCGCGCGTAAGCCATCGCCTTCACGGTCCGGTGATCGTCCGAGCCGCCGCCTTCGACCATGTAGCACGCGAGCGTCCACGGGCTGCCGGAAAAACCGATGAGCGGCACCTTCTGGCGGCCTTGCGCGTCGGTGAGCGCGCGGCGGATCTGGCTCACGGCGTCGGTGACATAGCGCAGCGTCGCGTCGATGTCCGGCACCGAGAGACGCTTCACGTCGTCTTCCGTGCGCACCGTGCGTTCGAAACGCGGACCTTCGCCCTGCACGAAATTGAGGCCGAGGCCCATCGCGTCCGGGACGGTGAGGATGTCGGAGAAGAGAATCGCGGCGTCGAGCGGATAGCGTTCGAGCGGTTGCAGCGTGACTTCGGTGGCGAAATCCGGATTCTTCGCGAGCCCGAGGAAACTGCCGGCGCGCGAGCGCGTGGCGTTGTATTCGGGCAGATAACGGCCGGCCTGACGCATCAGCCAGATCGGCGTGTATTCGGTCGGCTGGCGCAGCAGCGCACGCAAAAAGGTGTCGTTGAGAAGAGTGTGTGCCACGTCGCTCGATGCCGAAGCCTGAAGAATCGTCCATTCTACCGGACCGGCTGCCCGGTTTCGCAGCAGCGCGGCGGCAAATCGGCGCGCGTCGCGAGCTTTTCGAGATGATTTGCAGACGCACGGACGCTCGTTATCATCGATGGCCGCGGCGTCGTCGCGGCCCATCACAACTAGAACCAGGAGCATCGATGAAACGCATGTCCTTCAGTCTTGCCGCCTGCGCGCTGACTTGGCCGCTTCTCGCATCGAGCGTCGCGGACGCCCAGACCGTTCAGGGCGGCAGCGTCGTGCAGGCCGCGCCCGCGTACGCCTCGCGGCTCGACGAAGTGCTCGCGCGCCACACGCTGCGCGTCTGCACGACCGGCGACTACAAGCCGTACTCGTTCTTGCGGCCGGACGGTCAGTTCGAAGGCATCGACATCGATCTCGCGGACAGTCTCGCGAAGTCGCTCGGCGCGAAAGCCGATTACGTCAAGACGTCCTGGTCGAATCTGATGAACGACTTTGTCGCGAAGTGCGATATCGCGGTCGGCGGTGTGTCGACGACGCTCGAGCGGCAGAAGCGCGCGTTCTTCACCGCGCCGTACATGGAAGACGGCAAGACGCCGATCGTGCGTTGCGGCGACGTCGACAAGTATCAGACCGTCGCGCAGATCGACCAACCAAACGTGCGCACGATCGTCAATCCGGGCGGCACCAACGAACGATTCGCGAAGCAATACTTCTCGCATTCGCAGCTGATCGAGTATCCGGACAACGTGACGATCTTCAAGCAGATACTCGACGGCCGCGCCGACGTCATGGTCACGGACGCCTCCGAGACGCTGCTTCAGCAGAAGCTGAATCCCGGTCTGTGCTCAGTGCATCCGGACAAGCCGTTCCAGTTCGGCGAGAAGGCGTATCTGCTGCCGCGCGGGGACGTGGCGTGGCAGCAGTATGTGGATCAGTGGCTGCACCTCGCGCGCTCGACCGGCGAGTTTCAGACTGTCGTCGACAAGTGGTTGAAGTAACGCGTCAGCGATCCGCGCGCAGCAGTTCGCCCGCGCGCTCGCCGATTTGCCGCAACCAGTCGCGCGCCGCGCCGGACTGCGCGTGCAGGCGGCCGAAGCCATGCGTCATGTTCGTCGCGTCGATCATCTCGACGCGTCCGCCGTTGGCTTCGAGGAAACGCTGAAGCTCGTAGGCGTCGTCGTAGAGCGGATCGTAGGCGGCCGCGACGATCAAGGCGCGCGCGGGCGTCCGCTCGTACGGCTCGGCGAGCGGGAACGCGCGCACGTCGTGCTCGTCGGGCGCGGCGCCGGACAGGAACTGCGTCCAGTACCAGCGCATTTCGTCGTTGGTCAGGCCCGGTCCATTGGCATTCGCAAGACAACTCGGGCTGTCGAACTGGCGTCGCATCACCGGATACAGCAGCAGTTGCATGTTGACGAGGCCCGCCACGCGCTGGTTCGCGCCGCGCGCCGCGACGACCGCCAGATGCGCGCCCGCGCTGTCGCCACCGACGCCCAGCCTGTCCGTCGCGAAGCCAAGCCGCGAGCGATGTTCGGCCAGCCACAGAAGCGCGTCCAATGCGTCGTCGCACGGAGCGGGAAACGGATTCTCCGGCGCGAGCCGGTAATCGACGCTCGCGACGGCACACTGCGCATCGAGCGCGAGCCGCGCGGCGAGGCCGTCGTGCGTCTCGATGTCGCCCACCACCCAGCCGCCGCCGTGAAAGTAAACGAGCAACGGCAGCGGTCCGCTCGCCGCCTTCGGCCGATAAATGCGCGCGGCAATCGTGCGGCTTTGTAAAGAAACGTCAATGTCCTCGACGGCGATGGCGTCGTTGCGCTCGCCCGAATAGGCCTGCGCGACCGCCTTGAAGCGCTGACGCACGGCGGATGCATCCGCGTCGGGGCCGAGCGGCGGGAAGGCTTCCGCGACGCGGCTGTAATACTCAAGAAGGTCCGAATCGATCGTCATGCACGTCTCCAATTAGTGTTTTGCGTGATGGCCGCGCATTGAAAACACACCAAAAAATCGTTTTCATGCGTCCGCCCGTGCTATTTTTCTGAAGAATAGCGAAATCGGCCGCCGCCGTTTAAACTGCATTTTGCACTGGCCTCGGGGCAAATGAATAAATGGCCCAATTAACTCGCAATAAATGGCCAGACATTAGCGGTTTCAGGGGAGAATGTTTAGCTCGACGATTATGCACCTTGGGTTACAACCTGAAACACTTTGTTACGGCCGTCGTCAATCAATTCGCCCACAATCTGTTCAAACGGTTTCAACACGGGTGGTATCGATTGCGCTGCGGAAACGGCAACGCAAATCGCAAGCCGGCATGGCCTGGCGCTCCGAATAGGGGGCATCCGTGTTGGGATCGTTCTTCGGTTTGAAGGCAGGACCGAAGCTCCCACAGTTGGTCTCCTCGCGCTAACCCCGTAGCGTGTGGTTTTTAGCGGGCTCCAGGCCCGCTTTTTTTTCGCCTCGACAAACGTTTGCGCGCTTGCGCTTCGGGCGTTTGTCGTATCGTTTGCCCATGACAGAAGGGAGCGCGCTGCGCTCCCTTTGTCGTTTGCCGGCCGTTTAGACATCTCGATCAGGCGGTCTTCGCTTCGGTCAGCTTCAGTTCGTCGATCATCTGCGCGCGCATCACGAACTTCTGCACCTTGCCGGTGACCGTCATCGGCAACTCGTCGACGAAACGGATATATCGCGGAATCTTGTAGTGCGCGATCTGCCCTTCGCAAAAAGCGCGGATTTCCTGCTCCGTCGCCTGCTCACCCGGACGCACCACGATCCATGCGCAGACTTCCTCGCCGTATTTCGCGTCGGGCACGCCGAAAACCTGAACCGACTGGATCTTGGGATGGCGGAACAAAAATTCTTCGATTTCGCGCGGATAAATGTTCTCGCCGCCGCGTATCAGCATGTCCTTTAATCGCCCGACGATATTGCAGTAACCCTCGGCGTCGAGCGTCGCGAGATCGCCAGTGTGCATCCAGCCATCGACGATCGCCTCGCGCGTCTTGGCTTCGTCGCCCCAGTAGCCTTTCATCACCGAATAACCGCGCGTGCAAAGTTCGCCCGTTTCGCCGACCGGCACGATTTGCCCGAGCGCATCGACGATCTTCACCTCGAGATGCGGCTGAATGCGGCCGACGGTGGCCGTGCGCTTGTCGAGCGGGTCGGTCGTCGAGCTTTGGAACGATACGGGGCTCGTCTCCGTCATGCCATAGGCGATGGTGATCTCGCTCAGGTGCATCTTCGACACCACGCGCTTCATTGTTTCGATCGGGCACGGCGAGCCCGCCATGATGCCGGTGCGCAGGCGGCTCAGGTCGTACTTCGCGAAATCGGGGTGATCCAGTTCCGCGATGAACATCGTCGGCACGCCGTGCAGCGCGGTGCAGCCCTCTTCGTGAACGGCGGCGAGCGTCGCAGCGGGATCGAACGCTTCGCCGGGAAAGACCATCGCCGCGCCCGTCGACACGCACGCGAGCACTGCCAGCACCATGCCGAAGCAGTGATACAGCGGCACGGGAATGCAGAGCGAATCGGCCTCGGTCAGGCGCATGGCCATCGCGATGAAGCGCGCGTTGTTCACGATGTTCCGATGCGTCAGCGTCGCGCCCTTCGGGTTGCCGGTCGTGCCGCTCGTGAACTGGATGTTGATCGCGTCGTGGGCGTCGAGTTTGGCTTCGAGCGAGTCGAGCCGCGCGGTGTCGACCGCGGCGCGGCCCCGGCGCATCACGTCGTCGAAATTCAGCATGCCTGGCGTGGTGCCGTCGCCCATGCGAATCACTGTGCGCAGCGCAGGCAGCTTGGCCGCGTGCAGGTCGTTGAGCTCGGCGTCGGACAACTCGGGCGCGAGTGCCTGAAGCATGTCGAGATATTTCGACGTCTTGAAGCGCTCGGCCGCGATGATGGCCGTGCAACCGACCTTCTGCAGCGCGTATTCCAGTTCGGCCAGCCGATACGCCGGGTTGATGTTCACCAGCACGGCGCCGATGCGCGCGGTAGCAAACTGCGTCAGCAGCCATTCAGCGCGATTCGGCGACCAGATGCCGACGCGATCGCCCGCTTTGAGGCCGAGTTGCAGCAGCGCGGTCGCGAGCGCGTCGACCTCGTTGGCGAACTCACGCCACGTCCAGCGGATGCTTTGTTCGCGGAACACGACGGCCGGTCGGTCTGGAAAGCGCGCGACCGTTTCCAGCAGAAAGCGCGAGACGGTGGCATCGCTGAGCGGGATATGGGTCGCGCCGCGGACATAAGAGAGGCCGTCGCGCGGTTCGATCTGCGCGCCGGCGTGCGTCGGTTCGTGTGCCATCGATGGACTCCGCCCGGATGAAGGCTAATTGGAAGGCCATTGTGCATGGCGACGCCGCGAGCGGGCATTCAGTGTTACCCGCAATGCTTGTCGGTCGGATCGGTCGAGGCTTCGTCGAATCAATGCGTTAGGCGCATAGCGGAAACGTCGCGCATCCGATATGCACATTTGCCGAGGCATGCCCGCATAAAAAAAGCAGCCCGGAGGCTGCTTTCTTGACTCGCGAATGTGCGTCTCGCTCAGTGCTTCGCGTGCGCCTTGCGCAAACGCTGAATCGCTGCGAGCTGCGCTGCGGCATACGCCAGCTCGGCTTGCGCCGTAGCGTACTCGAGTTCGGATGCGTTGTTCTGCATCGCTTCCTCGGCGCGCTTCTTCGCTTGCTCGGCCTTGGCTTCGTCCAGATCGGCGCCGCGAATGGCGGTGTCGGCCAGCACGGTCACGATGCCCGGCTGAATCTCCAGAATGCCGCCCGCGACGAACACGAACTCTTCCGAGCCGTCTTCCGCCTCGATGCGCACCGCGCCCGGACGAATGCGCGTGATGAGCGGCGTGTGACCCGGCAGAATGCCGAGCTCACCGGACTCGCCCGGCAGCGCGACGAACTTCGCCTGGCCCGAGAAGATCTGCTCTTCCGCGCTGACGACGTCTACTTTGATGGTTGCCATGTTGTCCAACTCCTGGGTTGAGCGTAGTTCGAGGACGCCGGCGTGAGCCGGCGTCCGCTTCGTTACACCCGACCTTTACTGGATCTTCTTGGCCTTTTCGAAGGCTTCGTCGATCGTGCCAACCATGTAGAACGCCTGTTCCGGCAGGTGATCGCATTCGCCTTCCACGATCATCTTGAAGCCGCGAATGGTTTCCTTCAGCGGCACGTACTTGCCCGGCGAACCCGTGAACACTTCAGCGACGTGGAACGGCTGCGACAGGAAACGCTGGATCTTGCGAGCGCGCGCGACCGACAGCTTGTCTTCCGGCGACAGTTCGTCCATACCCAGAATCGCGATGATGTCGCGCAGTTCCTTGTAGCGCTGCAGCGTTTGCTGCACGCCGCGCGTGATCGAATAATGCTCTTCGCCGATCACGTTCGGGTCGATCTGACGCGAGGTCGAATCGAGCGGGTCCACGGCCGGATAGATACCCAGCGAAGCGATGTCACGCGACAACACGACGGTTGCGTCCAGGTGGCCGAAGGTCGTAGCCGGCGACGGGTCGGTCAAGTCGTCCGCAGGGACGTACACGGCCTGAACCGACGTGATCGAGCCGGTCTTGGTCGACGTGATGCGCTCTTGCAGCTTGCCCATTTCTTCAGCCAGCGTCGGCTGATAGCCCACTGCCGACGGCATACGGCCGAGCAGTGCCGACACTTCCGTGCCTGCCAGCGTGAAACGGTAGATGTTGTCCACGAAGAACAGCACGTCGAGACCTTCGTCACGGAAGTGCTCGGCCATCGTCAGGCCGGTCAGCGCGACGCGCAGACGGTTGCCCGGCGGCTCGTTCATCTGGCCGTACACCAGCGCGACCTTGTCCAGAACGTTCGAGTCCTTCATTTCGTGATAGAAGTCGTTCCCTTCACGGGTACGCTCACCAACGCCCGCGAACACGGAGTAACCGCCGTGTTCCTTCGCGATGTTGTTGATGAGTTCCATCATGTTCACGGTCTTGCCCACGCCGGCGCCACCGAACAGACCGACCTTACCGCCCTTCGCGAACGGGCAGATCAAGTCGATAACCTTGATGCCGGTTTCGAGCAGTTCCGTCGACGGCGACAGCTCGTCGAACGAAGGCGCTTGCTGGTGAATCGAACGCAGGTTCGTCGATTCGATCGGGCCCGCTTCGTCGATCGGACGGCCGAGCACGTCCATGATGCGGCCGAGCGTCGGCTTGCCGACCGGCACGCTGATCGGCTTGCCGGTGTTCTTGACCATCGTGCCGCGGCGCAGGCCGTCGGATGCACCCAGACAGATGGTGCGGACCACGCCGTCGCCCAGCTGCTGCTGGACTTCGAGCGTCAGTTCCGTGCCTTCCAGAATGAGCGCGTCGTAAATCTTCGGCATTTCCGCACGCGGAAACTCCACGTCGATAACGGCGCCGATGCACTGTACGATCTTGCCTTCTACCAAAGCAGTAGTACTCATCGCATTTCCTTTAGATACTGTGTTCTTTCACGCGGTCAGCAAAATCAGACCGCCGCGGCGCCGCCGACGATTTCCGACAATTCTTTCGTAATCGCAGCCTGACGGCTCTTGTTGTAGACGAGCTGCAGTTCGTTGATCACTTGTTTCGCGTTGTCCGACGCCGCCTTCATCGCGACCATGCGCGCCGATTGCTCAGACGCCATGTTTTCCGCGACCGCCTGATAGACGAGCGCCTCGACGTAGCGCACGAGCAGGTCGTCCACCACGGTTTGCGCGTCCGGCTCGTAGATGTAATCCCACGACGTCTTCGGCGTTTCGGCTTCGCTCTCCTGCTTATGGAGATCGTCGATCGACAGCGGCAGAAGTTGTTCGATCACCGGCTCCTGCTTCATCGTGTTGACGAAGCGCGTGTACGCCAGGTACACCGCGTTGACCTTGCCTTCCGAATACAAGTCGAGCTGCACCTTGATCGCGCCGATCAGCTTTTCCAGATGCGGCGTGTCGCCCAATTGCGTGACTTGCGACACGATACGGGCGCGCAGCCGGTTCAGAAAGCCGAGCCCCTTGCCGCCGATTGCCGACGCCTCGATGGACACGCCGCTCTGATCCAGTTCCTTGATGCGGTTCAGCGACGCACGCAGGATGTTCGTGTTCATGCCGCCGCACAGACCCTTGTCGGTCGTGACGAGGATCAGGCCAGCCGCTTTCGCGCCGTCGTTCTTCACCATGAACGGGTGACGATACTCGGGATTCGCGGCGCTCATGTGCGCTGCGATTGCGCGGACTCGGTCAGCGTACGGACGGGCGGAACGCATGCGCTCCTGGGCGCGGCGCATCTTGGATGCGGCGACCATTTCCATCGCTTTCGTGATCTTGCGCGTGTTCTGCACGCTCTTGATCTTGCCGCGAATTTCCTTCATTCCAGCCATTGCTTACTCCTTGATCGAAGCCGCGCGGCGTCCATCCGATGACGCGCCGCGCGTTGCTCCTCAGTCCCGATCAATAAGCGCCCGACTTCTTGAAGTCCTTCAGCGCGGCATGCAGCGCGCCTTCGTCGTCCTTCGACAAGTCTTTGTTGTCTTCGATGCGCTTAATCAGATCGGCATGGCTCGTCTTCAGGTATTCGCGCAGGCCCTTTTCGAACGGCAGCACTTGCGCAACTTCCAGATCGTCGAGATAGCCGTTGTTGGCCGCGAACAGCGACACCGACAGCTCCCACACCTGCAGCGGCTGATACTGCGGCTGCTTCAGCAGTTCCGTCACGCGGCGGCCGCGCTCCAACTGCTTGCGGGTGGCTTCGTCGAGGTCGGACGCGAACTGCGCGAACGCCGCCAGTTCACGATACTGCGCGAGGTCGGTACGAATACCGCCCGACAGCTTCTTCACGACCTTGGTCTGAGCCGCGCCACCGACGCGCGACACCGACACGCCCGCGTTGATCGCAGGACGGATACCGGCGTTGAACAGGTCGGTTTCCAGGAAGATCTGGCCGTCGGTAATCGAGATCACGTTCGTCGGAACGAACGCGGTCACGTCGCCGGCTTGCGTTTCGATGACCGGCAGCGCCGTCAGCGAACCGCTCTTGCCCTTCACTTCGCCGTTCGTGAACTTCTCGACGTACTCTTCCGAGACGCGAGCCGCGCGCTCGAGCAGACGCGAGTGCAGATAGAACACGTCACCCGGATACGCTTCACGGCCCGGCGGACGACGCAGGAGCAGCGAGATCTGGCGATACGCCCATGCTTGCTTGGTCAAGTCGTCATAGACGATCAGCGCGTCTTCGCCGCGATCGCGGAAGTATTCGCCCATCGTGCAGCCGGCGTACGGCGCGAGGTATTGCATCGCTGCCGATTCCGAAGCCGAAGCCGCGACGACAATGGTGTAAGCCATCGCGCCCGTTTCTTCGAGCTTGCGCACCACGTTCATGATCGACGAAGCCTTCTGGCCGATCGCGACGTAGATACAGATGAGGTTCTTGCCCTTCTGGTTGATGATCGCGTCGACAGCCACGGCGCTCTTGCCGCACTGACGGTCGCCGATGATCAGCTCGCGCTGACCGCGGCCGATCGGCACCATCGCGTCGATCGACTTCAGACCCGTCTGCACCGGCTGCGACACCGACTTACGCCAGATCACGCCCGGCGCGATCTTTTCGATAGCGTCGGTCATCTTGGCGTTGATCGGGCCCTTGCCGTCGATCGGGTTGCCGAGCGCATCGACCACGCGGCCGATCAATTCCGGGCCGACCGGCACTTCGAGAATGCGGCCCGTCGTCTTGACGATGTCGCCTTCGGTGATGTGCTCGTACTCACCGAGAATAACGGCGCCGACGGAGTCACGCTCGAGGTTCAGTGCAAGACCGATGGTGTTGCCCGGAAACTCGAGCATTTCGCCCTGCATCACGTCCGACAGGCCGTGGATACGCACGATACCGTCGGTCACGGAGATCACGGTGCCCTGGTTGCGAACGTCCGCGCTCGCTTCAAGGCCCTGGATCCGGCTCTTGATCAGCTCGCTGATCTCAGAGGGATTGAGTTGCATTATTCGCTCCTGATAGTCAATTCTGTTGCGTGCCAGCTAAGGCGCTTCCAAGAAGCGTCAGGCGGTGAGCGCCGTCTGCATGCTGGCTAGGCGCGCGCGGACCGAGGTATCGAGCACTTCGTCGCCGACCGTCACGCGAACGCCGCCGATCAGCGACTGATCGATTTCGACGATCGGTTTCAGCTTGCGCTCGAACTTGCGTTCGAGGCTTGCGACCAGGTCGTTCAACTGTGCGCCTTCGAGGGGGAACGCGCTGACGATATGCGCGTCGGCCGCACCTTCACGGGCGTTCTTCAGCTCGTCGAACTGGACGGCGATTTCCGGCAGCAGCGGCAGACGATGGTTGTCCACCAGCATGCGCACGAAGTTCTTTGCCTGAGCGTTGCCCTGAGCGAGCGGCGACTTCACCGCGGCGAGCAGCAAGTCCGTGATCTGCTCGCGGCTCACTTTCGGGCTCGAGGCGACTGATTCCACTTCGGGCAGACGCGCAACCTGTGCCAGCTCCTCGACGAAGGTGGACCAGCCCGCGAGATCGCCGGTTTCGGCCACGCGGAACAGCGCTTCTGCGTAAGGACGAGCGATGGTTGCAAATTCGGCCATGATCAGAGCTCGGTTTTGAGTTGATTCAGCAGATCGGCGTGAGCCTTCTGATCGACTTCGCGCCTCAGAATTTGCTCTGCGCCCTTCACGGCCAGCGCCGCGACTTCGGCACGCAGGGCTTCACGCGCCTTGACGATTTGCTGGTCGGCGTCCGCCTTGGCCTGCGCGATGATGCGCGCGGCTTCGGCTTGCGCGTTGGCCTTGATTTCTTCGGCGACGGCTGCGGCGCGCTTCTCGGCGTCAGCAATGCGCTGCTGGCCGTCGTTGCGAGCCTGCGCGAGTTCCTGGTCGACGCGCTTGTGCGCGGCTTCCAGTTCCGCCTTGCCCTTGTCGGCGGCGGCGAGGCCGTCGGCAATCTTCTTCGAGCGCTCGTCGAGGGCGTTGATCAACGGCGGCCACACGAACTTCATCGTGAACCACGCGAGGATCAGAAACACGACCATTTGCGCAAACAGGGTTGCGTTGAGATTCACGGTGTTTCCTTAAACGTTGCTTGATCGGAGAGTGAAACGGTTAAAAGGCGCTAACCGGCTGTTGTGCTCGATCAGCGCCTCACCCGTTCCGTTCTGCGTCCTGTCAAAAATTCGGACGCGCACTTCCGAGAAACCTCAGCCTGCGAGACGCGCGAGCAGCGGGTTCGCGAACGCAAACAGCATTGCCACACCAACGCCGATCAGGAACGCCGCGTCGATCAGACCAGCCAGCAGGAACATCTTGGTCTGCAGCGGGTTCATCAGTTCCGGCTGGCGGGCGCATGCTTCAATGTACTTGCCGCCCATCAGACCGATACCGATACAGGCGCCGATTGCACCCAGGCCGATGATGATGCCGATACCGACGGCGGTCAGACCCTGGATGTTGGCGATGAAAGCTTGCATGATCACTCCTTTGATTAAAGACTTTGGAACTGGATTTATAAAAATTAAAACTGTGATTCTTTGACGATTCCGGACCCCGGCACGCTCACGTTAGTGCGTGTCATGCGCCTGGCCGAGATACACCAGCGTCAGCATCATGAAAATGAAGGCCTGCAGGAACACGATCAGGATGTGGAACACTGCCCACACCGTGCCCGCGATCACATGGCCAATGAAGCCGAGCACGGACAGGTTCGCACCGAAGGTCCACATGCTGCCGAGAAGCGCGATCAGCAGGAACAGCAGCTCGCCGGCGTACATGTTGCCGAAAAGTCGCATGCCGAGGGAAACCGTTTTGGCGGCGAACTCGATGATGTTCAGCGCGAGGTTCGGAATCCACAGAACCGGATGCGAGCCGAACGGAGCGGACAGCAGTTCGTGCACGAAACCGCCGGCGCCCTTGATCTTGATGTTGTAGTAGAGCATCAGCAGCAAGACGCCCAGCGCGATGCCGATGGTGCCGTTCAAGTCGGCCGTCGGCACGATGCGATGATGCGGAAGCGCGTGCTCGAGCCCGAGCCAGCCGATCACGCGGCCAGGCAAGTCAACGGGGATGAAGTCGAGCGAGTTCATCAGCGCGACCCAGACGAACACGGTCAGCGCGAGCGGCGCGATGAAACGGCGGCTGCCGTGAATCATCGACTTCGACTGGTCCTCGACCATTTCCACGAGCATTTCGATTGCGCACTGGAAACGGCCGGGCACGCCGGACGTCGCCCGACGAGCCGCGAGGCCCAGAATGATGATGGTCAAAAGGCCGCATACGATGGACCAGAACAGCGTGTCCAGATTCCAGACGTGGATGTCGAAGATCGACGTCTGCGGATGCGTGGAAAGATTCTGCAAGTGGTGCGCAATGTACTCGGACGGATCCAGAGCGTGCGTTCCTTCGCTAGCTGCCATATCGTTAAAGCCACCCAAATTGTCAAAAATCTTTCGCCGCCTTCGCTTCCGAGCCGCCGCTTCGCGTCGCGGCTCCGGGGCGAGAGGCCCGTGTGCGGAACGCGTTCCGCACTCATGTTCATCCTACCTACGGCCACGCTGCGCCGCACCTACCCGGGAGGTCATGAAGACCCGCGGCGCAAGGTCATCGCAGCGCCATGGCCACCCAGTACGCTTTCAGCGCGACGATGTACGTGACGAGCAACGGCAGCCACAGCGCGCTCTTATACCAGAGCGCGACGGCGACGAACATAGCAATCGTCGCTCCCATCTTGACGCCTTCGCCGATCATCCAGCTCATGATCGTCTCCGCGCCGCTTCTCGCCTTCAGGCGCGCGGCGAACAGAGCCGCAGGCACCCAGGCGATCGCTCCTCCCAGAAAGGCGGACAGCGCAGCATCGCCCGGCGGCTTGTAAAACAGCCACCAAAGCAGCGTCGCACCCAGGGACAAAACCATTTGCGCCGCCACGACGCGATACGGCGTGACACGCGATGGACGACTCACTTGCGGGCCGAACAGCTTTTCTGCCTGATCCCGTGTGAGCGGAACGATATTGTTATCTTGCGCTTCGGCGTCCCACGAGTCGTCAGTCGAATTGCGCGGCTGATTTCCGGTGGCGTGGTTATCGCCGGTCGAGCGAGCACTGACTTGCATGTTTCGTTTGCGCATGTGCGTCGCATTTGCCCGAGGTCCTCGCGCGAAGTACTCGCGCTTGGCTTCGGGCCTTCAACCCAGTGTCCGGAGAATCACCTTGCGCTTTCGCGGCGCTTTCGAGGTGGCCTAGCTGATAAATCCGGGGGATTGTAAGCGATTGTTGTCACGGATTCAATAGTTTAGGTGCGTCAAAAGCCAAGCGGACGAACCTTAAAAAACGGTCTCAAAACCGAGATTTTTCTTGCGATTGCAAGCAGATTTTCAGATTGAAACCGATTGCGTCGGACGCTTCAAACGAGCGCCCAGCCGATCACCATGGCCGCGATCCAGAAGGGTATCGACACGACGTGGAACGGCGTCCACATGCCCTTCTCGCCCGACAGACGCACAGCGATGAGATTCGCGAGCGAGCCGATCGCCACGCCGAACCCGCCGACGCTCACGCCGAACGCGAGCGCGCGCCAGTCCTTCGAGAACTCCGCGAGCACGATGGCCGCCGGCACGTTACTGATGCCCTGCGAGAGCACCGCGCCGGCGGCGAATGCGCGCACCGGCGAGTGGATGCCGATGCGCGCAATGGCATCGTGGATGGTCGGCAACGCGGCAGCACTGCGAAGCACGATGAACATCAGCACGAAGATGAGCAGCAGGAGGTAGTCGATCTTCAGCACGACCTCGCGTCGCCAGAGGAGGAAGCCGACGGCCAGCGCTGCCAGCGCGGGACCCGCGTGATGCGCGTCCGCCAGCGCGACGAAAACGCCGAACGCGACGATGCTGATGCCGCATAGTCTCCGGTCGACCCGATGCGCCTCCGCATCGCCCGAGAGGTCGAGCGGCGTCGCGCGAAACATCGCGAAAGTCAGCGCGAACAACAGTGCCATCAGCGCCGCGCACAACGGCAGCAGGTTCCACACGAAGACGCCGAAGGGAACGCCGCTCGTCTGCCAGAGAAACAGGTTCTGAGGATTGCCGAGCGGAGTCAAAATCGAGCCGGCATTGACTGCCAGCGCGATCACGATCACGAGCTTCTTGATCGGCAGCGGCGCCAGCTTGTTGAGCGACAGCGCGAGCGGGACGACGGCGAACAGCGCGACATCGTTCGTCAGCAGCGTGGACAGGCCGGCCGCCAGCGCGACAAGTAGCAGCGCCAGCCCGCGCTCGCCATGTATGTGATGCACCAGCCGATGCGCCGCCCACATTAGGAATCCTGACAATTCTATAGCTTTGGTCAGGATCAGCAGACCGGCGAGCGTGAGCACCGTCTGCCAGTCGACCAGACCCGGCAGCGCCGTCAACGGTTGCGGACGGACGATCTCGATGAGAACCAGCGCGAGCACGAGTATCGCGAGCACCGGTTCCTTCGTGATCGTCTTCCAGATGCGTGCCGGCAAGTCGGGGCGCACGCCCTTGGCATCGAGCTCGGACAAGATCGACCCTTGCCTTTACGCTGCGGGCGTCGGCGTTTCGATGCTGCCGCGCAGCTTCGTCAGAATGCCTTCGAGCGCGTCCAGATTGCCGAAGTCGATCGTGACCTTACCGCGCCCCCGGCCGCCGACCTTGATCTTCACGCTGGCCGCGAGCAGATCCGACAACTCCTCCTCCAGACGACGCGTGTCGCGTCCGCCGTCGCTTGGCGGGCGCGCCTTCGCGGGCGTCTGCTTCAGCGTCGCGGCGACGAGGCGCTCGGTTTCCCGCACCGACAAGCGGCGGTTCACTACATGGTTGGCCAACTGAATCTGCGTGGCGGCGTCGACGGACAAGAGCGCGCGCGCGTGCCCCATGTCGAGGTCGCCGGCGAGGAGCATCGTCTGAACAGGCGACGCTAGATTCAACAGACGCAGCAGGTTCGACACCGCGCTCCGCGAACGCCCGACTGCTTCGGCGGCTTGTTCGTGCGTGAAGCTGAATTCGTCGAGCAGGCGCTGGATGCCCTGCGCTTCTTCCAGCGGGTTCAGGTCCTCGCGCTGGATGTTCTCGATCAGCGCCATCGCCGCGGCCGCCTGATCGGGGACGTTCTTCACGAGCACCGGCACTTCGTCGAGACCGGCAAGACGCGCCGCGCGGAAACGCCGTTCGCCCGCGATGATCTCGTAATGATCGTTGCCGACGGAGCGCACGAGAATCGGCTGCATCAAGCCCTGCGCACGAATGCTCGAGGCGAGCTCCTGCAACGCGCCTTCGTCCATGCGCGTGCGCGGCTGGTACTTGCCTGCTTGCAGCTTGTCGAGCGCCAGCACCGTCGGCGTGCCCTCGCCGCGCACGGCTTCCGTGATGTCGACGCTGCCGCCGAGCAATGCGTCGAGACCGCGGCCCAAACCCTTTTTCTTCATCACAGCGTTCATTTCGGTTCCTCCGTCGGCGTTTCCTGCCGCATCGATTGGGGTTGCAGCGCGCGCAAGCGCTCGATCATTTCCGCGCCGAACTGGACGTACGCCTGCGCGCCGCGCGACGCCTTGTCGAACACGACGCCTGGCAAGCCGTAGCTGGGCGCCTCGGCGAGACGCACGTTGCGCGGGATGACGACATCGAACACCTTGTCGCCGAAGTGCGCCTTCAGTTGATCCGATACCTGCTGCTGCAGCGTGATCCGCGGATCGAACATCACGCGCAACAGTCCGATCACCTTGAGGTCGCGGTTGAGATTGGCGTGAATCTGCTTGATGGTGTTGACGAGGTCCGAGAGACCTTCGAGCGCGAAGTATTCGCACTGCATCGGGATGATGACGCCGTGCGCCGCGCACAGCGCGTTCAGCGTAAGCAGCGACAATGCGGGCGGACAATCGATCAGCACGAAATCATAGTCCGGCGCTATGTCGGCAATCGCGGCGCGTAGAATGCGCTCGCGGTTTTCCATGCCGACCAACTCCACTTCCGCGCCCGCCAGTTCGCGATTTGCCGGCAGCACATCGTAGCCCACGGATTCCGGACTCACGCGTGCTTCGCGCAACGTGACGCCATCTACCAGCACCTCGTACACCGTGTTCTCGCAGGCGGCTTTGTCCACGCCGCTGCCCATCGTCGCGTTCCCCTGCGGATCGAGGTCGATCAACAGCACGCGTTGGCCGAGACCCGCGAGACTGGCTGCCAAGTTCACTGCTGTCGTCGTCTTTCCAACGCCGCCCTTCTGATTTGCGACGCAGAAGATTTTTGCCATCGTTTAATGTCCTCGTTTCTTCGCTGTCAGAAGATCAGCATGGCTAGAGTGCGGCAGGCCTCACGCATCGAATCGAATCTCGACGAGATGTCGCTCGGCGTCGAGGAACGGCACCGCCAGGCGCTCGATACTTCTGACGGCCGCGCCCTGCGATAGGCGCGCGATTTCGGCGTCGGGCTTCACGCCTTTCATCGCAAGGATGCAACCGTGGTCCGCAACCAGATGTCGGGCAAGTGTAGCGAAATCCGTGAGCTCTGCGAACGCGCGCGACACGATCACATCGAATTTTTCGGGGACGTCGATTCCCGGCTTCAGCGCTTCGACGCGGCCCGTCACAACAGACAAATTCGTCAGCCCCAACTGGGCTTTCGCTTGCGACTGGAATGCCGTTTTCTTATGAACGATGTCGTTCAGCGTTACGTGCAAGTCCGGCAATGCGATGGCCAGCACGATGCCCGGCAGACCTCCGCCCGAACCCACGTCGAGCAACGTCGATGCGTTTCGGCTCGAGACTGCGGGCACGATCGCGAGCGAATCCAGGATGTGCTGGATGAGCATCTGCCGTGGATCGCGGATCGCAGTCAGGTTGTAGACCGCGTTCCATTTGCTCAACAGTGCGACGTAGTCGAGCAGCTTCTGTTTCTGTTCGTCGGAGAGCGCGACGCTTAGCTCGCCGGCGCCCTCATTCAACAGCGCAGCGAGATCCGTCATTGCACCGCCGACGTCGTAGGCGTCTGCTCCTCGCCACTGCTCCCCTTGCCCCGGCGGCCGAGCCCGCGTTTCAGATGGACCATGAGCAGCGAGATAGCAGCGGGCGTGATGCCCGAGATCCGCGACGCCTGACCAATCGTCTCCGGTCGATGTTGCATCAGCTTCTGCCGCGCCTCGAACGACAGGCCTCGGACGTCGTTATAGTCGATGCCTTCGGGCAAACGCGTGTTCTCCTGCGCGCCGTTGCGTACAATTTCGTCGGCTTGCCGCTCGATGTAGCCCTGATATTTGACGCCGATCTCGATCTGTTCCTTGATCTGCTCGAGAAGGACTGGATCGTCTGCAAGCGGAGCGTCGGGACCGGACGTGCCGCCGCGCAGCGCGCAAACGCCGTCGTACGACACGCCGGGGCGACGCAGCAAGTCTGCCAAGCTGTACTCGTGGTCAATCGGCTTGCCAAGCAACGCGGTCGCTTCTTCCGCCGGCAACGTCTTCGGGTTGACCCATGTCGAACGCAGCCGCTCTGTTTCACGTGAAACAGCGTCGCGCTTTCGGCTGAACGCGTCCCAGCGCCCGTCGTCAATGACGCCGATTTCGCGGCCGATTTCAGTCAATCGCATGTCTGCGTTGTCTTCGCGGAGCGACAGCCGATACTCGGCGCGGCTCGTGAACATGCGATACGGCTCCGACACCCCGCGCGTCACAAGGTCATCGACCAACACGCCGAGGTAGGCTTGATCCCGCCGTGGACACCACGCGTCCTGCCCTTGAACCTGCAATCCCGCATTGATGCCGGCCAACAGCCCCTGTGCCGCAGCCTCTTCGTAGCCCGTCGTGCCATTGATCTGCCCGGCGAAAAATAGCCCGTTGATCGCTTTTGTCTCTAGCGACGCCTTCAGAGCGCGCGGATCGAAGTAGTCGTACTCGATCGCGTAGCCCGGACGCAGGATATGCGCGTGTTCCAAGCCTCGCATCGACCGGACGAGTTCGAGTTGTACGTCGAACGGCAGGCTGGTGGAGATTCCGTTCGGGTAAAACTCGTTGGTCGTCAGCCCTTCGGGCTCGAGGAAGATTTGATGCGCGTCCTTGGAGGCAAACCGGTGAATCTTGTCCTCGATGGACGGACAGTAACGCGGCCCGACGCCTTCGATAACGCCCGTGTACATCGGCGAGCGGTCGAGTCCCGAGCGAATGATGTCGTGCGTGCGCGAATTTGTGTGCGTCACCCAGCACGGCATCTGCCGCGGATGCTGCTCGACGCGTCCCAGGAAGGAAAACACCGGGATCGGATCGAGGTCGCCGGGCTGTTCCTCCAGCACGGAGAAGTCGATCGTCCGCCCGTCGATACGCGGCGGCGTTCCTGTTTTCAACCGCCCTTGCGGCAGCTTCAACTCCTTCAGGCGCGCCGATAGCGAGACTGCGGCCGGATCGCCGGCCCGCCCCCCGACGTAGTTATTCAGACCGACGTGAATCTTCCCATCGAGGAACGTCCCGGCGGTGAGCACGACTGCCCGCGCGCGAAACTGCAGTCCTACTTGCGTCACAGCGCCGACCACGCGGTCGCCTTCGACCATCAAGTCATCGACCGCCTGCTGGAACAGCCAAAGGTTCGGCTGGTTTTCGAGCCGATGCCGGATAGCCTGCTTATAGAGCACCCGATCCGCCTGCGCACGCGTGGCACGCACGGCCGGGCCCTTCGACGAATTGAGGATGCGAAACTGAATGCCGGACTCGTCGGTCGCCGCTGCCATCGCACCGCCGAGGGCGTCGACCTCCTTCACGAGGTGGCCCTTGCCGATTCCGCCAATCGACGGATTGCAACTCATTTGCCCGAGCGTTTCGATGTTATGGGTCAAAAGCAGCGTTTTGCAGCCCATTCTCGCCGAAGCCAGTGCGGCCTCAGTGCCTGCATGACCGCCGCCAACGACGATCACGTCAAATTCTGTGGGATAAAGCATGGAGATTTCGTGTGCGGACGACACGAACCGAAGAAGGAATATCGCAAGATTATATAGGCATCGCGCGCCGTCGTTTTCGACGCCCGTACGTACAGCCGAAAAAAATGGCGTGTTTCACGTGAAACACGCCATCAGAAGTTGCCCCGACTGAAACGTTACGCCGCCTTTTTCGCCAGTCCCAAGTACGTCTCGATCACCCGCGGATTGTGCCGCAGACTTTCCGCCTCCCCTTCCAAGGCGAACTCGCCGGTCTCGAGCACATATCCATAGTCAGATATCTGCAACGCGGCGCGAGCGTTCTGCTCGATCAGAAGCGTGGCGACTCCGGTCTGCTTCAGCGCGCTGACGATAAGGAAGATTTCCTTGACGATCAACGGCGCGAGTCCGAGGCTCGGCTCGTCCAGCATCAGAAGCCGCGGCTTCCCCATCAAAGCCCGGCCCACAGCGAGCATCTGCCGCTCACCGCCGGAGAGCGTCCCCGCTGCCTGTTTGCGTCGCTCCTTGAGCCGGGGAAACAATTCGAAAACGTGGCTCAACTGATCCAGATAATCGCGCTCGCCCGCCCGCTTACGGCGGTATGCGCCAAGCACGAGATTGTCCTCGACCGTCATCGTCGAAAAGAGCTCGCGTTTTTCCGGCACGAGGCACATTCCACGCGAAACGCGCCTCTCGATCGCCAGCGTCGACACGTCATCGCCCATGTAGCGGATCACGCCCTTCGCATGGCCGCTCTGCGGCAACGCGCCCATGATGGCGTTGAGCAGCGTCGACTTCCCGGCGCCGTTCGGCCCGATGACCGATACGATCTGCCCGGCGGCTACTTGCAGGTTCCCGTTGTGCAACGCTTCGACCTTGCCGTAGCGTACGGACAAGTCGCTGACTTCAAGTATGGTTTCAGCCATTACTCCACCCCGCCCAGATAAGCTTCGAGCACGGCCGGGTTCTCCTGTACGTCCTTCGGCAGTCCCTCGGCGATTTTGGTACCGAACTCCATGACGACGAGCCGGTCGGTCAGATTCATCACAAAATCCATGTCGTGTTCCACCAGCAAGATGCTCATGCCTTCCGACCGCAGTTTCCGGAGCAAGTCGGCCAGTTGCTGCTTCTCCTGATAACGAAGCCCTGCCGCCGGCTCGTCGAGCAACAGCAAAGTCGGGTCACAGCACAGCGCCCGCGCGATTTCGAGAATCCGTTGTTGACCGAGCGCGAGACTGCCCGCCTCGGCGTAGAGATGCTTCTCCAGCCCGACGCGAGCGATCTGCTTCGCCGCTTCGGACATCAGTCGCGCTTCCTCCGCCGCGTTGAGTCGGACAACGCTGCGCCAGACGCCAGTGTTGCCGCGCAGATGCGCGCCGATCGCCACGTTCTCCAGCACGGTCATGCCAGGCAGCATCTTGACGTGCTGAAACGTTCGTCCGATGCCCCGCTTCACAATCTCCCGAGACGTCAGCTTGTCGATGCGCTCGCCGTGGAACGTGATCGCCCCGCTCGTCGCCTGCAGTACGCCCGTGACGAGATTGAACGTGGTCGACTTGCCGGCCCCGTTCGGCCCGATCAAGCCGACGATCTCGCCGGCTTTCACATCGAAACTGACGTCGTTCACGGCAACGAGGCCGCCGAACTGCTTGCGCGCCGTATTGACGATCAGCAGCGGCTCGCCCGCCGCCGGTTTGCTGCGCTGCGGCAAAGACTCGCCGTGGTCCGGCGCGTGCGCGCGCGGCCCTCGCGGAAACACACGTGCTACGAATGGCCATACGCCCTGCCGCGCGTATTGCAATAGCAGGACCATCACGACTCCGAAAACGATGATCTCGAAGTTGCCGTTCGCGCCGATAAGCTTCGGCAGCAGCGTCTGGAGATAGTCCTGCAGCACGGTGAGGATCGTCGCCCCCAAAATTGCACCCCACACATGCGACACCCCGCCGACGACCGCCATGAACAGGAATTCGATGCCGTGGTTGAGGCCGAACGGCGTTGGATTCACGGCGCGCTGCAAATGCGCGTAGAGAAAGCCCGAGATAGCCGCGAGCACCGCCGCGTAGATAAAGATGACGACACGCATCCAGGCCGTGTTGACGCCCATCGCTTCGGCCATGATGCCGCCGCCGCGCAGCGCCCGAATCGCGCGGCCGGGGCGACTATTAAGCAGATTCTGAACAGACACGACCGCGAGCAGCACCACGACCCAGATCAGGTAGTAAATGCTGCGCCCCGATTCGAGCTGCCAGCCGAACAGGTTCAGCACCGGAATCCCGTTGATGCCGTCGTACTTGCCCAGCAGTTCCATATTTCCGAAGAGATAGAACAGCGAGAGCCCCCACGCGATTGTGCCCAGCGGCAGAAAGTGCCCGGACAGCCGCATCGTAATGAGGCCGAGCAGCAGCGCGATAAACGCTGTCAGCACGACGCCTGCGATCAGCGCGAGCCACGGCGAGACGCCATAGCGCGTCGTCAGAAACGCGGTCGCGTAGGCGCCGACACCCACGAACGCCGCCTGTCCGAAGCTCGTCATGCCGCCGATGCCGGTCAGAAGCACCAGCCCGATCGCGACAATCGAATACAGGCCGATGTAGTTCAGAAGCGTGATCCAGTATTCCGGCACGGCGACCGGACCCGGCAGCACCGGCAGCGCGAAGACGACGAGCAGGAACAGCCAGAAGAAGCGATATCGATGGAGAAAGGTCATGGCTTACTCCTCGTCTTCGTCGGAATGCGGGCTGGCCAGGCTTCGCCATAGCAGCACCGGAATGATGAGCGTGAAGACGATGACCTCCTTGTACGCGCTCGCCCAGAACGACGAATACGACTCCAGCAGCCCGACGAGCAACGAGCCGGCTGCGGCCAGCGGATAGCTGACGAGACCGCCGACGATCGCGCCAACGAAGCCCTTCAGGCCGATCAGAAAGCCCGAGTCGTAGTAGATGGTCGTGATCGGCGCGACCAGCACGCCGCACAGCGCGCCGAGACCCGCCGCGAGCGTGAAAGCGAGACGCCCGGCCTGCGCCGTGCCGATGCCGACGAGTCGCGCACCCAGCCGGTTCACCGACGTCGCGCGCAACGCCTTGCCGGAAATCGAGCGGTCGAAGTAGAAGTACAACGCGACGATCAGCACGAGCGCCGTGCCGACGACCCACAAGCTCTGCCCCGATATCGACACGCTGCCGACGTTGAAGCTGGCGTCGGAAAACGCGGTGGTGCGCGAGCCTTCCGCGCCGAACATGACGAGCCCGAGCCCGACCATCGCGAAGTGCACGGCCACCGCGACGATCAACAGCAGCAGCGTGCTCGCCTCCGCGATCGGCTCATACGCCAGCCGGTACACGAAGGGTCCCATCGGCACGACGATCAAAAGCGTCAGCGCGATCTGGGCGAGCATCGGCAGCGTCTGTGCGAAGACCGCCTGCGTCAGCGCCCACACCGCGACCGGGAACAGCAGATACTTGCCCGCGAGCACGGCCAGGAGCCGTCCTATCCGATGATGCCGCCCCGGATGCCGCACCATACCCACGACTTCGGCGATAAAGCAGCCCACGCCCATCGCGATGAGCAGAAAGCAGGTCGCGGGCAGCTTCTGCGTCTGCAGCGCCGCCAGCGTGAGCGCGCCATAGGCGACGAACTCGCCCTGCGGAATGAAGATGACGCGAGTCACGGAAAACACCAGCACCAGCGCGAGCGCAAGCAACGCGTAGATGGCGCCCGTCGTGATGCCGTCTTGCGCGAGAATCGCCGCAATCGATAAGTCCATACTTCCTCTTCAGAGCTTCTTCGAAACGTGAGGGCCGTGATCGGCCGATGAACATGGGAAAAGCGGCGCACCACCGGCGCGCCGCTCTTCTGTCTTGAAATTGCCCTGCGCGGTCAATCGTTCAGCAGCTTCCACTTGCCGTCGACGATCTGGACCATCACGCGCGCGCGATCGTCGAAGCCGTTGTGGTCGTTCGGCGTCGTGTTCATGATGCCGTGGGAAACCGGCAGGTCCTTCAGATTCTCGAGCGCCGCGCGCAATGCCTCGCGGAACTCGGGCGTGCCCGGCTGACCCTTCTTGAGCGCCTCGGGAATAGCGCGGGCGAGCATCTGTCCGGCGTCCCACGCGTGGCCGCCGAAGGTCGAGAGCGAGCCCGCGCCGTACGCCTTCTCATACGCGTTCTTGTACGCAGCCGACGACTTCTTCACCGGATTGCTGTCCGGCAATTGCTCGGTCACGAGCACCGGACCGGCCGGCAGAATCTCGCCTTCGCAGTCCTTGCCGCATACGCGCAAGAAGTCGTTATTGGCGACGCCGTGCGTCTGATACACCTTGCCCTTATAGCCGCGCTCCTTCAGCGTCTTGGCCGGCAGCGCGGCCGGCGTGCCCGCGCCCGCGATCAGCACGGCATCGGGATTCGCGCCCATCGTCTTCAGCACCTGACCCGTCACCGATGTATCGGGGCGGTTATACCGCTCGTTCGTGACGATCTTCAGCTTGTGCGCAGTCGCCGCCGCGTTGAACACCGAGTACCAGCCGTCGCCGTACGCGTCCGCGAAGCCGATGAAGCCCACCGTTTTCACGCCGTGCTTTTCCATGTGACTCGCGATCGCGTCGGCCATCAGCGCGTCGTTTTGCGGCGTCTTGAAGACCCACGCTTTCTTGGCGTCCATCGGCGCGATGATCGACGCGGACGCGGCCATCGAGATCATCGGCGTCTTGGCGCTCGACGCCGGATCGATCATCGCGAGCGAATTCGGCGTGACCGTCGAGCCGATGATCGCATCGACGTGATCTTCGTCGATCAGCTTGCGCGTGTTCTGCACGGCGCGGCTCGTGTCGGTGCCGTCGTCGAGCACGATGTATTCGACCGACTTGCCGCCGATTTCCTTCGGCAACAACGCGACGGTGTTTTTCTCGGGAATCCCGAGCGATGCGGCCGGCCCCGTCGCCGACAGCGTCACGCCGATCTTCACCTGCGCGAACACTGCGCCCGCGCCGAGCATCGCGCTGCCGGCGACTGCCAGCGCAATGCCGCTTTTGACCCATGCTTTCTTCGTTTTCATTGCTCGTCTCCAAACGCGATCTTGCTTGTGGCGCACCCCCGCGGTGCGCTGCTGCGAGTTGTTATCGATAACCCTGCCGATTCAGCCGCCCCAATCTATGGACCACCCCGGCGCATGCCTAGGCTCGTTTTCCCTGACCAATGAGGCTGTCGTGCGCGGCTGTGCGCCCTCTTCTTTCGAACGAAAAAAAGGCGCGTTGGTGGAAACGCGCCTTGGTTGGAATCGACTTACATATCGACGGTCAGTTGCCCGAGAGCTTCCACTTGCCGCCGACGATCTCGACCATCACCCGCGCCCGCTGATCGAGGCCGGAGTGGTCGTTCGCGCTCATGTTGAAAATGCCGTGCGATGCCGCGAGATTCTTCGTGTCTTCGATCGCCGCGCGCAATGCCTCGCGAAACGCGGGTGTGCCCGGCTGTCCCTTCTTCAGCGCGACAGGAATCGCGTGTTGGAGGATCAAGCCCGCGTCCCAGGCGTGGCCGCCGAACGTAGACACCGATCCCGCGCCATATGCGCCTTCGTACGCCTTCTTGTAGGTTAGCGCGGCCTGCTTCACGGGATTGCTGTCCGGCAGTTGTTCGGCGACGAGCAGCGGCCCGGCGGGCAGGAACGTTCCTTCGCAATCCTTGCCGCATACGCGCAGGAAGTCGTTGTTCGCGACACCGTGCGTCTGATACATCTTGCCCTTGTAGCCGCGCTCCTTGAGCGTCTTCTGCGGCAGCGCGGCCGGCGTGCCCGCGCCCGCGATCACCACCGCGTCCGCGTTCTGCGACATCATCTTGAGCACCTGGCCGGTGACCGACGCGTCGTTGCGCGCAAAGCGTTCACTGGCGACGACGCGGATCTTGGCGAGGTCCGCCGCCTTCGAGAACTCCTTGAACCAGCTCTCGCCGTACGCGTCCGAAAAGCCGATGAACGCTACCGTCTTCACGCCGTGATTCGACATGTGCTGCGCGATGGCGGTTGCCATGAGAAAGTCGTTCTGCGGCGTCTTGAAGACCCACGCGCGCTTGCTGTCCATCGGTTCGACGATGCTCGCGGCCGCGGCCATCGAGATCATCGGCGTGGTGGTGTCGGCGGCGATGTCGATCATCGCGAGCGAGTTCGGAACGACCGTGGAACCGATCAGCGCATCGACGTGATCTTCGCTCGTGAGCTTGCGCGCGTTCTTGACGGCTTGCGTGGAATCGGTGGCGTCATCCAGAACGATGTACTGCACTTTCTGCCCCGCGACTTCCTTCGGCAATAGCGCGATGGTGTTCTTTTCGGGAATGCCGAGCGATGCGGCCGGCCCCGTGGCCGATACCGTCACGCCTATTTTCACGTCTGCAAAAACCTGAGTGCTGAATACCGCCGATAATCCCGCGACGGCCATTGCGACCGCCTTACCGCGTGATGCCCACTTCATTGATTTCCACCCCGTCGATCGTGTGTGCGAATAGAAGTAACGCCTGATTCTTTACTGCGGATTATCTGTTGCGAATCGCCGACCGAAGAGTCGGGAAATGCAGTGTAGCCATGCAAGCGCCACGCATCAAGCGTTTCGGCCACATCCGGCAGACGTTTTAGTGGCTATGCTCTGACCGATGAATCGCGCTCGGTGCGCGGGGCGAATGAATCCGTCAGGCGAATCGTATTATCGGCCGCGAAAATAAAAAGGCGCCGTTGGACTCATCCAACAGCGCCTTTCGTCTCGGGCACTTCGTGCCTCATGTCTCCTCGTTCTCCACCTCAAAAATCTGGGTGCTTCAGAACTAGGACGGATATTAATGGCCGTATCATTTCGCCACAACCTAGCATTTACCCTAGTGGTGCATACAAGCACCTTAAAAGGGCGCTCTTTGCGCCGTTAACTACCGGCTTGCTGATCACGTTTATTTCGGATATCCAATTAAATCCTATCCCTGCAACGGCCTCACCCGCGCGACGATCTCACCCACGATGCCGCGCCTGAACGCCAGCACGCACGCAATGAAGATGATGCCCGTCACGATGGTCACCGACTCGCCGAGCGAGTTGAACCACGCGACACCCGTCACCTTCGCGATGCCCGCGCCGATATCACCGAGCCGGTCTTCCAGCGCCACGATGATCGCTGCGCCGAGCAGCGGTCCGAACATCGTGCTCATGCCGCCGACGAGCGTCATCAGCACGACGAGGCCGGACATCGTCCAGTACGCATCGCCGAGCGTTTCGAAGCCGAGCACCAGCGTCTTCGTCGCGCCCGCAAGACCGGCGAGCCCCGCCGACAACACGAACGCGAGCAGCTTGTAACGCGCGGTGTCGTAACCGAGCGAGACCGCGCGCGGCTCGTTCTCCTTGATCGCGATCAGCACCTGCCCAAAAGGCGAATGCACGATGCGCACGATCAGCGCGAATGCGAGCAGCATCAACACGAGCACGACGTAATAGAGCGTGACGTCGCTGCTCAAATCGAGGACGCCGAACAGTTTGCCGCGCGGCACGCCTTGCAAGCCGTCCTCGCCGTGCGTGAAGGGCGCTTGCAGGAACACGAAGTAAACCATCTGCGCGAGCGCGAGCGTGACCATCGCGAAATAGATGCCTTGCCGCCGGATCGCGAGCAGTCCGACGATCACGCCGAGCAGCGTGGCGACCGCCGTGCCGAGCACGATGCCGAGCTCGGGCGTGAAGCCGAGCGTCTGGATCGCATAGCCCGCCGTGTAGCCCGCGCTCGACAGAAACATCGCGTGCCCGAACGACAGCAAGCCCGTATAGCCGATCAGCAAGTTGAACGCCGCCGCGAAGAGCGCGAAGCAGAGCACCTTCATCATGAAGACCGGATACACGCCCGCGAACGGCACCGCGATCAACGCGACCAGCAACAGCGCGTAGAGCACTTTTCTCTGCATCATTTTTCCTTGCCGAAGAGTCCCGCCGGGCGCACGAGCAGCACCAGCGCCATGATGACGAAGACGACCGTCGCGGACGCTTCCGGATAGAACACGCGCGTGAAGCCTTCGATCACGCCGAGCAGCAGGCCCGTGAGAATCGAGCCCATGATCGAGCCCATGCCGCCGATCACCACGACCGCGAACACGGTGATGATCATCGACTGGCCCATGAGCGGCGACACCTGAATGACCGGCGCGGCCAGCACGCCTGCGAACGCCGCGAGCGCGACGCCGAAGCCGTAGGTCAGCGTGATCATCAGCGGCACGTTGACGCCGAACGCCTCGACGAGCTTCGGGTTCTCCGTGCCCGCGCGCAGATACGCGCCGATGCGCGTCTTCTCGATGACGAACCACGTCGCGAAACACACGACAAGCGACGCCACCACGACCCACGCGCGATAGTTCGGCAGGAACATGAAGCCGAGATTCGTCGCGCCGGACAAGAGCGACGGCACGTCGTACGGCTGGCCCGACGAACCGTAGATGGAACGGAACACGCCTTCGATCACGAGCGTCAGGCCGAAAGTCAGCAGGAGCCCGTATAAATGGTCCAGCTTGTACAGCCAGCGCAGCATGGATCGCTCGATGACCACGCCCAGCAAGCCGACGATGATCGGCGCGAGCAGCAGCATCGCCCAATACGGGACGTTGAAGTACGAATAGCCCATCCACGCGAGCATGGCGCCCAGCATGAAGAGCGCGCCGTGCGCGAAGTTGATGACGTTGAGCAAGCCGAAGATCACCGCGAGCCCGAGACTCAGGATCGCGTAGAACGAACCGTTCACCAGTCCGAGCAGCAACTGGCTCATCATCGCGGCGAGCGGGATGCCGAATATTTCCATTGAACCTGCCGAGGGTTGGATCGAAGCATGGCCGCAAGCAGTCGCGCGGGACCGCTTGCGGCATCAGTCGCCGAGAAACTTACTTCCAGGCCGCGCAGCGCGACTCGGCCTTCGTGCCGAACGCCTGATCGCCCGGAATGGTGGCCGTGATCTTGTAGTAGTCCCACGGTTCCTTCGATTCCGACGGCTTCTTCACTTCCATCAAGTACATGTCGTGAATCATCGCGCCGTCCTCGCGAACGTAGCCCTTCGCGTAGAAGTCGTCGATCTTCGCCTTCTTCATCTGCGCCATGACCTTGTCGCTGTCCGTCGTGCCGGCGGCCTGCACGGCCTTCAGATACGTCGTGACGGCGGAATAGTCGGCGGCTTGCAGGCTCGTCGGCATCTTCTTCATCTTCGCGAAGTAGCGCTTCGCCCACTCGCGCGTCTTGTCGTCTTTGTTCCAGTACCAGCTATCCGTCGCGACGAGACCTTGCGTCGTCTCAAGTCCCAGGCTGTGAATATCCGAGAGGAAGATCAGCAGCGCGGCGATTTTCATCGACTTGGTGATACCGAATTCCTTCGCGGCCTTGATCGAATTGATCGTGTCGCCACCGGCGTTCGCCAGGCCCAGGACCTGCGCCTTCGATCCTTGCGCCTGCAACAGGAACGACGAGAAGTCCGACGCCGACAGCGGATGACGCACCGCGCCGAGAACCTGTCCGCCGTTCGCCTTGACGACATCCGACGTGTTCTTCTCCAGCGCCTTGCCGAACGCGTAGTCGGCGGTCAGGAAGTACCACGTCTTGCCGCCCTGCTTCGTCACCGCGGAACCGGTGCCTTTGGCGAGCGCCATGGTGTCGTATGCGTAGTGGACCGTGTACGGCGAGCACTGTTCGTTCGTGAGGTTGTCCGCGCCCGCGCCGATGTTGATGTACGGCGTCTTCTTTTCCGCCGCGACTTGCGCGGTGGAGAGCGCGGTGGCCGAGTTCGTTCCGCCGATGATCGCGTTCACGCCGTCGCGGTCGATCCACTCACGCGCGCGCGATGCCGCGATATCCGCCTTGTTCTGATGGTCCGCATACACGAGTTCGATGGGCTTGCCGTTCACCTTGCCGCCGAAGTCCGCGATCGCCATGCGGATGGCTTCGAGCCCGCCTTGTCCGTCGATGTCGGCATAGAGGCCCGACAAGTCGGTGACGAAACCGATCTTGACGCTATTGCCATCAGCGGCCTGCGCGCCGCTGCTCATCAGCGTCACACTCGCCGCCGCAGCCGCAAAGCAAAGAGTAGAGAGGCGCGCGAGGGTCTTCTTTTTCATTCCAGTCTCCATGAGTTTTTGATTGTTGCTGCGCTGCTGGTGTTGCTTGCATTGCCGTGCTGCCTGCGCGACGCGTTCTCACACGCCGAGCAGTTCGTGCAGCACCGGCATCTTCGCTTCGAGTTCCCCCGCGCCGAAATGCTCGACGATGTTCCCGTGTTCCATCACATAGAAGCGGTCCGCGAGCGGCGCCGCGAACCGGAAGTTCTGCTCGACCATCACGACCGTGTAGCCCCGCGACTTGAGCATCAGGATCATGCGCGCGAGTGTCTGGACGATGACGGGCGCGAGGCCTTCGGAGATTTCATCGAGAAGCAGAAGGTTCGCGCCCGTGCGCAGGATTCGCGCGACGGCGAGCATCTGTTGTTCGCCGCCCGACAGACGCGTGCCCTGGCTCGCGCGCCGCTCGTTGAGGTTCGGGAACATGGAATACAACTCGTCGAGCGACATCGCCTGTTTCGGATCGCCAATGAGCGGCGGCAAGAGCAGGTTCTCCTCGCACGACAGGCTCGAAAAAATGCCGCGCTCCTCCGGACAATAGCCGACCCCGTAATGCGCGATCTTGTGCGTGGGCAGCCCAATGGTCTCGCGTCCGCCCACGCGGATCGAGCCGGTGCGCCGCCCGGTCAAACCCATGATGGCGCGAAGCGTCGTCGTGCGTCCCGCGCCGTTGCGGCCGAGCAGCGTGACGACTTCGCCACGATTCACCTTCAGATCCACGCCATGCAGAATGTGCGATTCCCCGTACCACGCCTGCAAGCCTTCGATTTCCAGCGCCGGCGCATTCCCCGCCGCGCCGTTCGCCTCGCGCGAGCGGCGTTCTTCCGCGATCGTGCTCATGCGTGCGCTCCGGTGAGCGCCGCGTCGGCGCTGCCCATGTAGGCTTCCATCACGAGCGGATTCTTCGATACTTCCGCGTAGCTGCCTTCCGCGAGTACTTCGCCGCGTTGAAGCACGGTAATGGTGTCGGAAATGCCGGCAATCACGTTCATGTTGTGCTCGACCATGAGAATGGTGCGTCCCGCCGATACCTTCTTGATGAGCGCGGTCACGCGATCCACGTCCTCGTGTCCCATGCCTTGCGTCGGTTCGTCAAGCAACATGAGTTCGGGTTCCATCGAAAGCGTCGTGGCGATTTCGAGCGCGCGCTTGCGGCCGTACGAAAGCTCGACGGTCTTCACATCCGCGAAATCGGTGAGGCCGACTTGCGTGAGCAGATCCATCGCGCGATCGTTCAAGGCATCGAGCGAACGTTCGCTGCGCCAGAACTGGAACGACGTGCCGAGTTGCCGCTGCAAGCCGATACGCACGTTCTGCAGCACGGTCAGATGCGGAAAGACGGCGGAAATCTGAAACGAGCGGATGATGCCGCGCCGCGCGATATGCGCCGGGCGCTCGCGCGTGATGTCGGTGCCATTGAAGACGATCTGGCCCGCAGTCGGTTCCAGAAATTTGGTGAGCAGATTGAAGCAAGTGGTCTTGCCCGCGCCGTTCGGTCCGATCAGCGCGTGGATCGAGCCGCGGCGCACGCGCAGGTTCACGTCATTCACGGCCGTGAAGCCTTTGAATTCTTTCGTGAGCCCTCGCGTTTCCAGAATGGTGTCGCCGAGAATCATGTCCCCTTCCATGCGAAGTGAGGCGCTGAACGATGTGTTCGCCTGCGCTTTATTTTTCTGTCGCGCGCACCGGACGGTGTCTCCGTCACGATGCCGCTTCGCTTCGTAGCCGGTTGCGCACCGCAGGAAAGCAGGCGCGACAAACAGCGAGCATCACGTGATCCGGGGCCATTGTCGCGCCAATGATGCAGCGCAATCATTGGGATTTGCACTAAGGGATTTGCACTGACTCATGCAAGCCTCGAAGTGCCGTCGCTGCACGCGTCCGAGGCATGACGCGTGCTCTGCGACGGCTTGTGGCTACGCAAGCGCCGCCGCGATGACTTCTTGCGACCGCACCGTGCGCCGGTCTTCGCGAATCATGTCGCTTGCGCGTTCGGCGATCATCAACGTCGGCGAATTGGTGTTGCCCGAAGTGATGACCGGCATTACCGATGCATCCACTACGCGCAAACCCTGCACGCCGAGCACGCGCAAGCGGCTGTCGACGACCGCGCCCGGATCGTTATCGATGCCCATGCGGCATGTGCCGACCGGATGAAAGATCGTCGTGCCGATATCGCCCGCCGCCTTCGCGAGCTCTTCTTCTGTTTGATACTGCACGCCCGGCAGAATCTCTTGCGGCGCATAGCGCGCCAATGCCGGCGCGCTCACGATGCGCCGCGTGAGACGCAGCGAGTTCGCGGCCACTTCGCGGTCGCGGTCGGTCGAGAGATAGTTCGGCGCGATGAGCGGCGGGGTATGCGCATCCGGCGACGTGATATGGATGCTTCCGCGCGATGTCGGCCGCAGATTGCAAACCGACGCCGTAAAAGCATTGAACGCATGCAGCGGCTCGCCGAAGCGTTCGAGCGACAACGGCTGCACGTGATACTGAACATCGGGCCGCTTGATCGATGCATCGTCCGGATCAGACTTGGCGAACACGCCGAGTTGCGAAGGCGCCATCGACATAGGACCGCTGCGCATGAACGCGTATTGCATGCCGATGAAGAGCTTGCCCCACCAGCGCGCCGAAAGCGTGTTGAGCGTGCGCACGCCGTTGACCTTGTACGCCATGCGCAACTGCAAGTGATCCTGCAGATTCTCGCCGACGCCGCGCAGATCGCGCACCACGTCGATGCCGAGCCGCTGCAAGCGCGCGCCATTGCCGATGCCCGAGAGTTCGAGTATCTGCGGCGAGTTCACCGCGCCTGCGCTCAATATCACTTCACGATGCGCCTTCGCAATGTACTCGACATCGCCGCCGCGATACTCCACGCCCACGCAACGCGTGCCTTCGAACACGAGCCGTTGCGTGTGCGCGCCGGTGATCGTCGTGAGGTTCGGGCGCTTCATCGCTTCGCGCAGAAACGCTTTTGCCGCATTCCAGCGAATGCCGCCGCGCTGGTTCACATCGAAATAACCGACGCCTGTGTTGTCGCCGCGATTGAAGTCGTCGGTGGCGGGAATGCCGCTTTGCTGCGCGGCTTGCGCGAACGTCTCCAGGATCTTCCACTTGAGCCGCTGCTTTTCGACGCGCCATTCGCCGCCCACGCCGTGCCATGGATTCGCTCCGCCGTGGTGATCCTCGCTGCGCATGAAGACGGGCAGCACCGAGTCCCACGACCAGTTCGAATCGCCCGTGATGTGCGCCCACTCATCGTAGTCTTCGCGCTGGCCGCGCATGTAGATCATGCCGTTGATGGACGAACATCCGCCGAGCACGCGCCCGCGCGGATACGACAGCGCGCGTCCGTTGAGGCCGGGTTCGGCTTGCGTCTTGTACAGCCAGTCCGTGCGCGGATTGCCGATGCAATACAGATAGCCGACCGGAATGTGTATCCAGTGATAGTCGTCCTTGCCGCCGGCTTCGAGCAGCAGCACGGTGACGTCGGAGTCTTCGGTGAGGCGATTGGCAAGCACGCATCCGGCCGTGCCCGCGCCGACGATGATGTAGTCGAATTCGCCTTCGAGCTTGCGGGCGTTCTGTTTCATGACGTGTCTCCTGTTCTGCGTGGCGTCTGCGTGTCTCTTTGTCTGCGCCTTTCTTTCAAGCGTACTGCGGTCGCCGTCCGCCGATCCAATGAGATATGTTCAAGAGCGATATAAGACGCGCTAATATCAGGCGATGGACTACACCCTGCTCCGCGCATTTCTGACCGTGGCGCGTGAAGGCAACCTCACGCGCGCCGCGGCGCAACTGCATCTCACGCAGCCGGCGGTCAGCCTGCAGATCAAAAATCTGCAGGAGACGCTGGGCGTCGTGCTGTTCGCGCGGACGTCGCATGGTCTTTTACTGACGCGCGATGGCGAAGCCCTGCTGCCGCACGCCGAACGCGCCCTCGCAGCCGCCGCCGACGTGCAACGCGCGGCCGCTGCGCTGCGGCATGACGTGAGTGGAACGCTGCGCATCGGCACTATTCTCGATCCCGAGTTCCTGCGGCTCGGCGGCTTTTTGCGGCAACTGGTCGAAGCGCATCCGCGCATCGAAACGGCGCTGCGTCACGGCATGTCGGGCTGGGTGCTGGAACGCGTGCGCTCGCGGGAGTTGGACGTCGGCTATTACATCGGCGATCCGACAAAAGACGGTTCGCGCGACGGCGAGCGTTTTCATGTTGTGCGGCTCACGCCGTTCTCGTATCGCGTGCTCGCGCCGGCCGGCTGGCACAACCGCGTGAACAAGGGCAAGCGCGCGTGGGCGACGCTCGCCAAGCTGCCGTGGATCTGGACGCCGCCGGAATCCGCACATAACCGGCTGCTGTCGCGCGTGTTCCGCGAGGCCGGCGCGACGCCGGTGATCGTCGCGGAAGTGGATCAGGAGCCGTCGATGCTGGATCTCGTGAAATCGGGCGTGGGATTGTCGCTCGCGCGGGACTCCATCGCGCTTGCGGAGGCGCATGCGCACGCGCTCACGATCGTCGAGGGCGTCACCGTGCCGACGCAGCTTTCGTTCGTCGCGCTCGCCGAGCGTCGCGAGGAACCGGCCATCGCGGCGGCGCTGCGCCTGATCGATTCACAGTGGTCCGTGTAACCCAAGCTTCACGGTTTCTTTGCTAGTCTCGCTGTTGCGCCCTCACCCGAAGGACAACCGGAGACCTCGTTCATGGCACGCAACATCGAAATCAAGGCACGCGCGCATCAATTCGACCAACTGCGGGAACGCGCTGCCGCGCTCGCCACGGATGCGCCGCTCGTATTCCGGCAACAGGACTTTTTCTATGACGTGCCGACCGGCCGCCTCAAGCTGCGTCAGTTCGACGACGGCACGCCGTCCGAACTGATCTTCTATCAACGCGACGACCGTGACGGCCCGAAAGTCTCGTATTACTCGCGCAGCCCGGTGACGAATCCCGAAGCCATGCACGCGCTGCTCGCGCAGGCGCTCACCACGCGCGGCATCGTTTCGAAGGAGCGGCATGTGTTTCTGGTCGGGCGCACGCGCATTCATCTGGATCGCGTGGACGGTCTCGGCGATTTCGTCGAACTGGAAGTGCTGCTCGGGCAGGACGACGACGAGGCCGGCGGCGAAGCGGAAGCGCACGCCATGTTCGAGCGCCTCGGCGTGGGCGCGGCGGATCTCGTGCCGGTCGCGTATGTCGATCTGCTGAACGCCGGTCAGGACGCGTCCGCCGCGAGGTGAGCGAGCGGCAGCGGGCCGTTGCGCTTGAACGTCGTGAGCACGATGTTCGAGCGCACGCTGTCGACGCCCGGCACGCGCATCAGCTTCTTCATGACGAAGCCGGAAAGCGCGTTCAGATCCGGCGCGACGATGCGCAGCAGATAATCCGCATCGCCGACCGTCGCGTGGCATTCGAGCACTTCGGGCAGCGTGTCGATTTCCTGCTGGAACTGCTCGATCACCGAATCGCTGTGATGCTTGAGCTTCAGGCTGGTGAACGCGGTCACGCCGAGCCCAAGCTTCTCAGGCCGCAACATCACGCGGTAGCCTTCGATGACGCCGATGGCTTCGAGCCGCTGCAAGCGCCGTCCGATCTGCGACGGCGACAGCGGCACCTGCTCGCCGAGCTGCTGATGCGTCGCGCGCCCGAAGCGTTGCAGGACATCCAGCAGGGCGAGGTCGAAATGGTCCAGTTCCAGCATGGCGGGCGCGCGCGAAGACGGGAGAAGATGCGACTTTAGCGCATCGGCCATGGAAAACTGCCATAACCACGCGGGAAGCGCGCCGCTCGTGCATGACCTGAACATCGGCTTACGGTAGCCAACAAGGTAACAGGCGTATTACCAACCATGACATTGCCGAAAGGCACGCAATGCCGTCCGCGCCCGGTGCCACGCGCTCTGCAAGGCAAAAAAAGAAAGACCGTAAGCCGCCGCGCAGCCTATCTTTCATTCATGTAGGCGGAATTTCAAGTCGGCGTAAACTTGTTCAGCTCCATTGCCGGCGGGCGTTCGCCGGTCGACGAGGCTGGCGACTTTGAAGCTGTACAATCAGCAGCGCACCACGGACAGCGCAGTGCCGCTGAGAGACGGCAAGCGGCCGCATCCACGAAGATTCGGCTCGACGGTGCGCCGAGTGGCAGACAGCCACGTCCAGGGACAGGCATTCGGTGTAAAGCCGCTCGCGCGAACGAGGCGCCGGCGGCGCCGCATAAGAGGTAACGGTTTTGATCCGGCTCGAACCTGCGCCGCCGCGTCGTCAATCACCGGCCTGGGCGCCGACTCGAGCGCAACCCAATTGTACTGAGCGACTTCATGCGAATCCTTCTGATTGAAGACGACCGCCCTATTGCGCGCGGCATTCAAAGCAGCCTGGAGCAATCCGGCTTCACCGTCGACATGGTTCACGACGGCATCTTCGCCGAGCAGGCGCTCGCGCAAAACCGCCACGAGCTCGTCATTCTCGATCTGGGCCTGCCCGGCATCGACGGCATGACGCTGCTCTCGCGCTTTCGCCAGGGCAACCGGCACACGCCGGTCATCATCCTGACCGCGCGCGACGAACTGCATGACCGCGTGCAGGGCCTGAACAGCGGCGCCGACGACTACATGCTCAAGCCGTTCGAGCCGCAGGAACTCGAAGCCCGCATTCGCGCCGTGATGCGCCGCAGCGGCCCGCACGGCGACGTGCCGCGCCCCGAAGTGACGCTCGGCGGCTTGCGGCTTTCGGGCGTGGATCGCCGCATCTTCAACGACGAGCGCCCGCTCGAACTCTCGCCGCGCGAATTCGCGGTGCTCGAAATGCTGCTGCTGCGTCATGGCCGCGTCGTGAGCAAGGCGCAGTTGCAGGATCATCTGACGCACTTCGGCGGCGATCTCGGCGACACGGCGATCGAAGTCTATGTTCACCGCGTGCGCAAGAAGCTCGAGAACACGCGCGTGGAAATCGTCACGGTGCGCGGTTTCGGCTATCTGCTTCAGGAGATCCGGCAGGCGGCGTGAGGAACCGGCCGCTTCTGCCCTAGAACGCTTTGCGACTTCCCACCCGGCGCGCGGGCGATCAGCGTTTCGCCCGCGAAGACTGGCTCGATCTGGCGCGATCGAAGCCCGCTCACCCTGCCGCGCCTCCGAGCCTGCGGCGCACACTGCTGCGCCGCCTCGCCGCGCCGCTGTCCCTGCTCGCGCTGATGAGCGGGCTCATGGCGTACTGGCTCGCGTGGCAGTACACGCAGCATGTGGTGGACCGCTCGCTCGCGGATCTCGCCACGGCCATCTCGAAGCAGATTCAGCTTGCCGGCGTCGATGCGCCCGTCACCGTGCCGCCACTCGCGCAGGCAATGTTCTCCGATCCCATCGAGCAGCTCGTCTATCGCATCAGCACGGGCGATCAGGAAATCGCCGGCGATTCCGACTTGCCGCTCACGGGCACGTCCGTGCGGCGCATTCACTACGCCTACGTCTTCGAGACGCACTATCAGGGCACCAGCGTGCGCGCCGCGCAGGTTCGCGTGCCGCAGCCGCGCGGCAATCCGATCGTCGTCGAAGTGGCGCAGCGCGTGGGGTCGCGGTATCGCATCGCGGTCGAGTTTCTCGTCGCGATCATGATGCCGCTGCTGTTGTTGCTGCTCGCCGGCTGGGTGATCGTGTGGCGCGTCGTGAACCAGCAGCTGAATCCGCTCACCGATCTGGCCGACGCGCTCAATCGCCAGACGCACATCTCGCTCGAACCGGTCGACGAATCGCACGTGCCGAGCGAAGTCCGTCCGCTCACGAGCGCGATGAACGCGCTGCTCGTGCGTTTGCAGGCGGCGCTGGATGCGCAGCGCAAGTTCATCGCGGATGCCGCGCATCAGTTGCGCACGCCGCTGACCGCCGTCAAGCTGCACGCGGAGCAGGCGCTCAGTTCACGCGATCCCGCGAAGGCACTCGAAGCGGTGAAGGAACTGCGCGCGTCGGCGGACCGTGCCGTGCGGCTGTCGAATCAGTTGTTGTCGCTGGCACGCGCCGAACCGGGCGAGCAGGCGGCGCGCTTCGCGGATTTCGATCTCGCCGCGCTCGCGTTCGAAACCGGCGCCGAATGGGTGCCGCGCGCGCTTTCGGCCGGCGTCGATCTCGGCTTTCAACGCACGGATGATCCCGAGAACGAACATCCGATCGTCGTGCGCGGCAATGTCGTGCTGGCGCGGGAAGTGATCGCCAATTTGATCGACAACGCGCTCAAGTACGTGCCGCCTTCGCGCTATGACGGCGCGCGCATCACGCTGACGGTCGGCGAATGGCGCGACGCGACCGGCGCGCGCTTCGGCGAAGTGGTGATCGAGGACAACGGTCCGGGCGTGCCGGGCGACCAGCAGCCGGATCTCTTCAAGCGATTTTTCCGTGGCGACGGACAAAGCGTGGAAGGCGGCGCGGGCCTCGGGCTTGCCATCGTGCACGACATCGTCGCGCTGCACGGCGGCAGCGTGCATTACGAGGATGCGCCGGAAGGCGGCGCACGGTTCATCGTGCGTCTGCCGGTCAAAGCGCATGCTTCGGCGACGGATTCCGCGCGGCACTAGGCGGCGGTCCGCTTACTTCTTCTCTTTCTTCGCGTTCTTTTCCGGCTTCAACGCGAGCATCGTTCCGCGACACTTCTTCGCGCCGCAGCGGCACTCGTATTCCTTCTTGAGCTTCTTGGTGATGCGCCCTTCGATCACGAGCCCGTAGTCGTAATTGAGCTCTTCATCCGGCTCGATGTCGCGCAGCGCGCGAATGAACACACGCCCTTCGATTTCCTCGGCCTCGCAATTCGGCGCACATGAATGGTTGATGTACTTGGCGCTGTTGCCGTCGATCTTGCCGTCGATCACGCGCCCGTCTTCCAGCGCAAAGTAGAACGTGTGATTCGGCTCGTCCGGGTTATGCGGATGCCGGCGCAGCGCCTCTTTCCACGAGATGCGCTCGCCCTTGTACTCCATCACCTCTTCGCCGGCCGCGATGGGCTTCGCGGCGAACACGCCCTTGCCATGCACGCCCGAGCGGCGAACGGTGATCCTCCGTGAACTCATCGAATGGTCCTTCTATATCGAATCTATGTGGGGCGCTTTGGCCTGCGGCAATAAAAAAACGCGGTGGCCTCGAAGGCGCCGCGTTCGACCGTCAGCACGGTATCGTACACTCCCGCGCGCTTCGATCTCAACCGCTCGGCATCAACGCTGTCCGAACGAGATGTCGCCGAACAGATGCTTCTGCTCGCGCGGCTGCGAGCGCCAGTACTGCGGCGGCGCGCTGACGGTCGCGCCCAGTTCGGCCGCCGCGTGCCACGGCCACCGCGGATCGTAGAGCATGGCGCGCGCCATCGCGACGAAATCGGCCTGCCCGCTCGCGACGATCTCTTCCGCGTGCTTCGCATCCGTGATGAGACCGACTGCGATGGTATTCACGCCGGTCGCTTCCTTCACGGCCTTGGCGAACGGAACCTGATAGCCGGGCTCGAGGGGAATCTTCTGTTGCGGCGATACGCCGCCCGAGGAAACGTCGATCCAGTCGACACCGCGCTCCTTCAGTTGCGCGGCAAACGCGATGGTGTCTTCGATATCCCATCCGCCTTCGACCCAATCCGTCGCCGACACGCGCACGCCGACCGGCTTGTCGGCGGGAAACGCGGCGCGCACCGCATCGAAGATTTCGAGCGGATAGCGCATGCGGTTCTCGCGCGAGCCGCCGTACTCGTCCGTGCGCTGATTAGCGAGCGGCGACAGGAACTGGTGCAGCAGATAACCGTGCGCCGCGTGAACTTCGAGCGCGTCGATGCCGAGCCGCGCCGCGCGCCGCGCCGACGCCGCAAACGCTTCCTTCACGCGCAAGAGGCCGGCGGTATCCAGCGCGAGCGGCGGTGTTTCGCCCGGCTTGTGAGCAATGGCGGACGGCGCATGCGTCATCCAGCCGCCATCCGCGACCGAGACGAGCTGGCCGCCTTCCCACGGCTTCTGGCTCGATGCCTTGCGGCCCGCGTGCGCGAGCTGCATCGTCACCGCGATCTTCGAATGTTGGCGGATGGCGGCGAGCACGGGACGCAACGCCGCTTCGGTCGCGTCGTCCCAAAGGCCAAGATCGCCCGGCGTGATGCGTCCGTCCGGCTCCACGGCCGTCGCCTCGATGCATAGCATGCCCGCGCCGGAGAGCGCCAGATGGCCGAGATGGATCATGTGCCACGCCGTGGCTTCGCCGCGCTCGGCGGAGTACTGGCACATCGGCGAAACGACAATGCGATTCGGCAACTGCAGACTGCGCAGGGTGGCCGGAGTGAACAGCGCGCTCATGTGTTAAGCCCGTCGCGAAGAAAGAAGCGAACGAGAATAGCACCTGCGTTTTGTTCGTGCAGCGCCGCCGGGCTTAGTCGCGATGCGCGTCGACCGGAAAGCGGTCGAGCCATTCGCCGAACATCGCGCGCGCGGCGCGTTCCAGCGCGGGACCATGCTGCGCGGTGGCTTCACGCAACGCGGCGGCGGTCGTGCCGCTGCGGGCGAGATCGCCCGGATAAGTGACGAGCCAGTTCTCGAAGCGATCCGCGAGCACTTCGGCGTGACATTGGAGCGCGAGCACATGGTCGCCCCAAGAGAACGCCTGATGCGCGCATCGCTCGGTGGACGCGAGCAGCGTCGCGCCGTCGGGAAGATCGAACGTATCGCCGTGCCAGTGGAAGACGGGCACCGCGTGACCGTCCGCTTCGAGATGACGCAACGGCGACGCGCGCCCCGCTTCGGTCAGCGTGAGCGGCGACCAGCCGAGTTCCAGATCATTCGTTGAATAGACGCGTGCCCCGAGCGCCCGCGCGATCAGTTGCGAGCCGAGACAGATGCCGATGGTGGGAAGCCCCGCGGCGATGCGCTTTTCGAGCATCGACAAAAGCGGAGCGAGATGCGGATACTGCGCGTCTTCATACGCGCCGATAGGCCCGCCGAGCACGACGAGCAACGATGGATCGAGCGGATTGGGCGCGCCGATGCGCCCGCGCCCGACATCGAGATAGCGCACGAGATGCCCGCGATCGCCGACGACGAGTTCCAGACTGCCGAGGTCTTCGAAATGAACGTGGCGAATGGCCAAGACTTCAGGTTTCATCGGCGGCTTTCCGTGGATCGGCGTGCGTGGCTCGGAACGTCTCTAAATGACGAGCCGCGCCTCGCGGCGAGGCGCGACGGGCACAGTCTAACCGACTGGCCGCCGCCTCACAGCGTTGAATGCCGCAAATGCCGCTGCGCCCGAACTCAGGCGATCTGCGCGAAGACCTTCCAGCTCTTCTTCTGCGTGTTCAGATCGCCTTCTTCGTATACCGAACAGTCGAGACGAAGATCGGTGTCCGCCATGTCGATCTGCAGGAGCGCGCAATGGTGCGGGACCTTCTTCGGGTTCTTGCTGACCTCGAAGTGCGTGCACGAGAGACACATGCGATGCGCCGGAATGTGCTGCTGGGCTTCCAGTTGGCGAATGGTCTTGAGCAGCGTGCGATAGAACGTCGCCTGCTCGTCTTCGCGGAGCGTGCCGACCGCCTTCGACAGGAAGTCGGGCCATTGCAGCGCCTTCTTCGCCGCCGTGCGTCCGCGCGACGTCAGGCGCACGGCCAGCGCGCGGCCGTCGTCCAGCGCGCGGCGCTTTTCGACGAGCCCCTTGCCTTCGAGCGTGCTCACGGCATCACTCGTGGTCGCGGCCGTCAGCGCCGTTTCGCGTGCGATTTCGCCGAGGCGCATGGGCCCCTTGCGCTGCATCAGCAACACGAGAATTTCACCCTGGGTAGGCGTCAGCCCCGCACCTTCCGCCCATTCCCATGCCTGGCTGCGCATCGCCGTGCTCAGCCGCAGCAGGCCGTGGGTCACCCGCCCCGTCGCCTGCTCTCCGTAAACGCCTTCACTCATAATATTTCGCTTGTTTTCCGCTTTATGGGTTTCGACAGCCCGTTCGCTGTTAAGCGAACACCTCGCCCCGAAAGCCGCCCCGATTCACGTTGCCCGTTCTTCGGGATAACTCCCGGTTTGTGGTCCCCGCCGTCTCAAAATTCAGGCGTACCAAGCCAATTCGGTTTGCCTGAATGGGGACATTGCAACCCTCTTCGTTTTGCGCCTTCTTGTGTGATGCCGGCGCTGCTTTTTCGCCGACTATACCCCGCCATCAGCGAAGTCGCCATTCTAAGCGACTGAGACCAAACGTACACCTTAATTATCCACGCAAAACTGTGGATAACCCGTGGAAAAGCGCGGTATTTCGTTGAGACTGCGCTCTGGACCACCAAGCACCTGCCATTCAAGCCAAGAGGACTGCCGTTCATTGCCAATTACCGTCATGGTGCCTGGTTTTTTGCCAGCGGCTCCACAGACCGTAACGCACGGTAACGACTCTTACCGCTACAGGATTCCTGCGTTGTCCGGACTAAGTTTGCGATTGCCGGAAGCCTTCTCGATGTATACGGACGCTTCACAGAAATCTTGAGGAGAGTGCATTAGCTTCTGCTCAAACGTTGGCGCGCGCATTTTATTCTCACTGCGGCATGCACGCATTCCATACACACGGAAAACAATAAAGCCGCTTAGGATTTGTTCCAAGCGGCCTATGTGGGGCAACCGTCAAAGCATCACGATGCGCGAAAAGTCTTAAGCGTGCCTTAAGGATTTTCGTGACTTGTGCATTCAAGTCCTTCGGTCACGCACGCCATTGCAGACATTGCTGTCTCACGGCTTCGTGCAGCGACTTCTCCTTGTCGAACACGCCGCGCAGCCAAGTCGCATCGTTGACGCCGCCGCGCGCGATGTCGGCGATCTGCGCGAGCGCGGCCTGCGATCCGAGCGCTTCCGCATGCGGCGCGAGCACGTCGAGCGTCGCCAGAATGTCTTCGGCGACCGTGCGCCGCTCGCCCGTCTGCGGATGGACGCACGTGCCTTCCATCCCGAAGCGGCATGCCTCGAAGCGATTGAACGTATAGACGAGGTAATCGTCTTCCTGCGGCATGAGCGGCTTGTCGAGCAGCAGATAGCGCGAGAGCGTCTGGATATAACACGCGATGGCCGCCGCGCGATCGACCGAAAGCGGCGTATCCATCACGCGGACCTCGATGGTGCCGAAGCCGGGCTTCGGGCGAATGTCCCAGTAGAAGTCTTTCATGCTGTTCACGACGCCCGTGTGGACCATCTTCGAGAAGTATTCCTCGAAGCTGTCCCACGTCAGCACGAACGGCGCGCGGCCGGAAAGCGGAAACGCGAACACCGAATTGAGCCGCGCGGAGTGAAAGCCCGTATCGACGCCCTGAATATACGGCGAAGAAGCCGAGAGCGCGATGAAGTGCGGAATGTAGCGCGACATCGAATGCAGCAGGAAAAGCGCGCTGTTCGGGTCGGGGCAGCCGATATGCACGTGCTGACCGAACACCGTGAACTGCTTGGCGAGATAGCCGTACAGCTCAGAGATGTACTGAAAGCGCGGCGCGTCGTAGATCTGGCGGTCGCTCCATTGCTGGAACGCATGCGTGCCGCCGCCGGCCAGCCCGACATTCAGCTGGTCGGCCGCCGCCACGAGCGTATCGCGAATCTTGCGCAGGTCCGTCACGGCTTGTTCGTGCGTCGTGCAGATGCCGGTCGACAGCTCGATCATGCTTTCGGTGATCTCGGGCGTGATATTGCCCGGAATCTTCTCGTCCTTGATAAGACGCATGAGGTCGGACGCGGCCTTGGTCAGATCGTAGTCGTGCGTATTCACGACCTGGATTTCGAGCTCGACGCCGAACGTGAACGGTTCCGAGTTGATGAAGGGTTCTAGTGCCATGACGCCTCTTGTTGAATCAATGCTTTGCCGGCCGGGCGATACTCGAATGCGCTTACTCGCGCCGCTCGCCCACCGCCGACAAACTACGGTACACCACGAACGGCGTCACGATCTGCAGCAGCACGATCGAGCACATCACGATGGCGCGCAGCGTCGGATCGTAATCGGGATACAGCACATACATATCGTCGACGAGCAGATACGCGAGCGCCGACATCGGCGTCAACGCCACGCCGAGCGCCACGCCCTGCTTCCATTCCAGCCCGCTCGGCTTGGCGAAGATCAGCACGCCGACGAGCTTGCCGATGAAGCGCGCGAGCACGAGGCCCAGCGCCGCGACGCCGCCGAGCGCGATATCTCGCCACGCAAACGATGTCAGCGTGAGCGCAAACAGAATGACGGTGAGCAGCCATCCCGCCGAACCGAAGTGCGACGGCCACAACTGCGGCCGCTCGTCCGCGTTTTTCACGATGATGCCGGCCGCGAGCAACGCGAAGATCGTCGAGAGCTTGAAGAGGTGAGCGATAGCGATGGCAAGCAGCACGAGTCCGAAGAGCGCCACGAACGAATGCTCATCGTTGGCGTTCAGGCGTCGATAAAGCAAATTGCAGCCGCGCGCCAGCAAAAACGCCAGCACGAGCGACCCGATCAGCAGATAAAGCGGCTGAAGGATCGTCGCGAATGCGTTGCCGTAAATCTCCTGATGCAGCACGCCCGCCGCCAGCTTTTCGACGATCACCGCGTACATGCTGTTTAGCGCGGTCAGCGTCATCAGGCGCTGCGTCACCTGGCCTTCCGCGCGCAGCTCGGTTTTCAGCTGAATGACCATGGCCGGCGACGTGGACATCGCGATGGCGGCGATCACCACCGACGGCATCGTCGGCACATGGAACAGGATCAGCGCGATCAGCACGAGACCGAACGTGAGCGTCGATTCCGCGATGCTCGACAGAATCAGATACGGATTGCGGCGGATCCAGCGCAAATCGAGCCGGCCGCCCAGTTCGAAAAGCAAGAGCCCGAGCGCGACGTCAAGTAGCGGACGCGACAGACCGCCCGCGCTCGCGTCGATCACGCCGAGGCCCGCGTTGCCCGCGATCAGCCCGATCACCGCATAGCCGGTGATGCGCGGCAGACGCCACGCGCGCCATAGCAGTTCTCCGGCGAGCCCCGCGGTGACGAGCGCGAGACCGGCCCAGAGAATGGCGTCGGGTTCGAGCGGCCAGGCGGGCAGAAATGAAAATGCCGAATTCATCGTGTGGGCTTCTCCTTCGTTGCTTCAGGCAGAGGGGCACGTCCGGCCGCGCGGTGGGCGAAAAACGTCAGCGGACGGCACGCATGCTCACGACCCGCTCCCGCCACGGGCGTAGTTCATTCAGGCGAAACGAATACGAACGAACACGGCGTCACGGAACCGGCCGTGCACGGATTAGACGATGCGTCCCGGTCCAGTGCGACGCTTAGAGCGAGACTGGCCGGACGCAGCGAACGGCGTTGCAGCGCGATGATCGGAGTTTCGCGTTGCAAGCGTCGTTCCATTGAGGCGTCCGCCGTCTGGACGGCGCGACGCAGGAAGAAGCGCGATTGTGCCACACAGTCATGTCCCCGGCGAAAACTGCAAGTTTATGATTCTTATGAGGTAAAGCCGACCGCAGACGTTCTTCTTCGGAAAAGCTGACCGGCAGTCCGCGCGTTTCCAGTGCTTCCGGTGACGTCGTCTTCAGGTGTTTACAGGTTTACTGTATATAAACGTAGTAGTAGTTAACAAGGCGCCGCAGCCGCTGTGGACAACTAGCTTTTGTGCTTTCCGATCAAGCACATGCCAATCGAAAAGGCGCGCGGTAAACCCGGTCGTCTCGCGCCGTTAACTCGGAACAACTTTTAGCGGTTAACGGGTGCTCTCCGGCTTGTCCCGTTTACGTACACAATGCGCCCACAGCTCCTTCTTGCGGATTTCGCCGACTTATCCACAGATTTCCGAGGATAACTAGGGCGGGCCGATTTCTCCGTGACGTAACGCTCGTAAAAAGAATCGCGCGGGATCGACGGCTTCGGCCAGTTCGCGTTCGATCGGCCACGGCTCGCCCTCCGCTTGGGACGCGATCAGTTCTGCCGCGAGCGTCGCCCAGACGAGCCCGCGCGAACCGAAGGCGAACGCGCCGTGCAAGCCCGGCGTGCGCGGCAGGTCGAGCGGCCATGCGCCGGAAAGACGCCGGGCATCGCGGCGGCCGGCGGCTTCGTCGGCGAGCGCGCCGATCATCGGCATGCGATCACTCGTCACGCAGCGAAACGCCACCCGGCCCTGCGCGGCGCGTATGTCGTCCAGCCCGCCGAGCATGCGCCCGACGCGCTCGACGTTCTCCATATGCCCGGCTTCGCGCACGTGCGGATCAGTCGCGTCGATGTCGTAGGTCGCGCCGATCAGCGCGCGACGCGCGCTGAGCGGCACCGCGTAGCCGTCGCCGACCACGGGCAGCGTCAGCGCATCGAGCGGGCTCTCCTCGACAATCGAAAGCTGGCCGCGCACGCCGCGGGTCGGATCGCCGTGCAGGCTGGCCAGACGCGCCGCGTCGTGCGCATTGGCGAGCACCATAACCGGCGCTTTCGCGATCAGTTCGCCTTGGGCGTCGAAAGCACGCCAGTCGCGGCCGTCGAATGCAATCCGCGCGACGGCCGTATTCATGCGCGTGGTGAGCGCGTCGCCGGCTGCCGCGAGTTGAGCCGCGCAGACCGCGGCCGGCGAAATGGCGCCGCCGCGCGGAAAGAGCCAGCCGCCTCGCGCGACTTCTACGCCTGCCACGCGCGAAGCGTCGTCGCGCGTCATCGGCGTCACGTAGTCGCGCGGATAGCCGAATCGCGCGATGGCGTCGGCGAGCGCATTCGCGTCTTCTTCCGTATCGGCGATTTGCAGCAAACCCGCGCTGCGCCCCAAGTCGTGGCCTGCGGCTTCGAGCGTCTGCCATCGTTGCAGCGCGCACAGGAAGCCCGCCCGCGTGAGGCGCGCGGCGATGCTGTCGTCGCGCCAGACGATCGGATGAAAGACGCCAGCAGGATTACCCGACGCGTCCCGCGCGGGCGATGCGTGCCGGTCGATCAGCGTCACGCGCCAGCCGCGCGACGCGAAGCACGACGTCACCGCGCACCCCGCCAGTCCCGCGCCGATGACGATGGCCTCGCGCGTGGTGACATTCGCGGGCAGCGGCGGCTCATGACGCCGAACGCGCCAGCGCGGCCTGAAGCGCCCAGCGATTCGACCGTCGCCAAGACGGCATTCGAAGCCGGAGGCAGCGAGCGCGCGCGTCCACGAGTCGCGGCCTGGCTCGGCGACGTCGACGCAGAGCGTCGCGCCATCGCCCGCGAAGCGCGCGAGCGTCTTGCTCCACTTGCGCGGATCGTCGTCTGGCGTCGCGTCGACATGAAAAGCGTCCGCGCGCAGCCAGAGCTTCGACAGCATGTCGTCGCCGACGGCAAGCGTGAGCACGACGCGCCCCGCTTCGAATTCCAGCCGATGCACGCCGGGCACGCGCATCGGCCAGACGCGGGGAAGTTCGGCTAAGAGAGGATCGCTGTCGGCGGCCGGCGGCGTATCGAGGGTGCGCAGTGGCGCGACCGCGACCACATGCAGGCGCTCGCAGCGCGAGGCGTCGTCGCGCCAAAGACGCCATAGCGCCAGAAAGAGACTGTGAGTGTCGAAGCGCGCGGCGGCATCGACGAAGGTGAACACGCGCTTCGTCTTCCAGCGCGCCGGAAGATCGTGCAGCGCGAGAAGCGGCTCGCTAACGGGCGATGTATCGGTCATGCATCGAACCTGGGAGGGAAAGCGGGCGTCTGTGAGGCGTCGGATAGTCGGCGAACGCCGACACGCGCCGCACTGAAGCACGACCGGTTGCATCCGCGAAAGCCAGTACCGACAAGGCTTACAGCGCGAAACGGCCAAGGAATTGGCGATGAAACGTTGGCAAAAACCAACGGCGCGCTGTCCGATCAGGCGGCTTCGGCATACGAAAGCGAGCCGCGCGTGATCGGCCCTACGGAGGCCGCCCGGAACAGCCCGTTACATAAGGGTAAATCTTTGAAACCCTTGTCCAGATTGGGTTTGCGCTGCGCTATCATACCAAGCGCCTCGTTCGAAGGCGGCGCGAGGGATTTGATGGGATGCAACGCCGGTGACATGGCGCGAAACTGCGCCGAATCGTCGGACGGACGCGCCAGAGGCCCGTCCCTACTCGACTGCACGGCTTGCGCACGTATAATCGGCGCGTTCGCGCTGTTCGTGTCAACCTAAACTGATAAAGGAACCTTAATGAACAAACAGGAATTGATCGACGCCGTAGCCGCTCAGACCGGCGCCAGCAAAGCTCAAACCGGCGAGACGCTGGACACGTTGCTCGAAGTCATCAAGAAGGCTGTCTCGAAGGGTGACGCAGTTCAGTTGATCGGTTTCGGCAGCTTCGGTTCGGGAAAGCGCGCAGCACGCACGGGCCGTAACCCGAAGACCGGCGAATCCATCAAGATTCCGGCCGCCAAGACCGTCAAGTTCACGGCTGGCAAGGCATTCAAGGACGCAGTCAACAAGCGCTGAGCGTCTGGCCCGTCGCGGCCCGCCTCGCTGCGCAGCGCCTGGCAGCTCTTTCAGCGTTTATCAGCGCCATCGCTCGTGTTTAGTTGTACCGTGTTCGTATCTTGATAGCGCCCGTCTTGCGCAAGCTACTCAGGTTCGTCCGCATGAGCGGAAAAAAGCCGGAGACCAAGAGGACCATGAAACCCGCCATCGGCGGGTTTTTTTTCATCTTCTAATGCCGATGATGGTCTTCGCAATCGCAGTCGGGTCCGTGGTCGTGATCGTGCTCATGGTCGTGCTCGTGGTCGTGATCCTCGACATCCCACGCGGGAAACGGGTCGTCGAATTGCTGCCACGCATCGCTGCCGCGCGTCCATTCGTCGTCGGTCAACAGGCACGCGTCGAACTTGCGCTGCCATGCCTCGATGTCGAGATCGACGCCCATCAGCACCAGTTCCTGCCGTCGATCGCCGATGCTGTTGTCGTCCGGATCGCCGAACCATTCCGCGACGATCTCCGCTTCCAGCTCCGGATCATCCGTTGGCCATTCGCTTCTGTCCTGCGCGGCCCACCACACGCCAGCCGGACCGTGCCGCAACGTGCCGCCCGCCTGCGACAACGACCCGCCGACGACACTGCGCGTCGCGAGCCAGAAGAAGCCCTTCGCGCGCAGCACGTCGCGCCATTCCTCATGCAGCAAATTCCACAGCCGTTCCGGATGAAACGGCCTACGCGCCCGATAGACGAAATGCCGGACGCCCGACGCATCCGCGTCGCTGCTGGCTTCGTGTTCATCATTCAGAATCGCGAGCCAGCCTGCGGCGCTGCCGGTCGCATCCAGATCGAAACGGCCGGTGTTCACTAGTTCGCCGAGCGGCGCTTTGCCGTGTTCCGTCCGCAGCAGGACAGCGCGCGGATTCAGCGCGCGGAGGATGTGCGCCAACCGGTCCAGCTCGTCCTGGCCGACCAAGTCCGTCTTGTTGATGACGATCACGTCGCAGAATTCGATCTGCTCCACGAGCGCCTCCACGACCGTTTTGTCTTCGTCGGACGCTTCGCCACCGAGCAAGATGCCGCGTTCCGCAAGCGACTCCGCCGACGCGTAGTCGCGCATGAAAGTCGATGCGTCGACGACGGTGACGAACGTATCGAGATGCGCGCGGCCTGCAAAAGGCGCGTCTTCGTCGTCGCCGAAAGCGAAGTGCTCGGCGATATCCATCGGATTCACGCCGGGCGGCGCTTCGATCACGATCGCATCGAAACGAGGCTGCTGCTCGGCGAGTCGCGTGATGGCATCGGCGATGGACTGCATCGCGTCATCGCCCGCGCCGCAAGCGAAGGAACCGATGCACACGCCCTCGCTGTTGTTAAGCAATGCATCGAGGAGCGTGGACTTGCCCGCGCCGACGAAACCCGAGAGCACGGTGACTGGCAGTGGCGTTTGGTTCATTGCGGGCGTGTGGACGAGAATCGAAGTCACGATTCTGCATCAAACGCGGGGTGAGCGGAGGCTAGCCACCGAGCGGCGCGGCGGCTCGCGCACTGGAGAACCGGGAATTACTTCGACGCTTGCAGCAACTTCCAGCGCCGCAAAATCTCGATGATCTGCGCCGAGTACTTGTCGCGCAGCGCGGGCGTTTCGGAATGGTAGGCACCGACGGCCTGCCACGAATTGCCGTACTTGTTCATCTTCTGGCGCAAATGCCATGCGGCGACGTAGACGCTCTTGCACGGCTCCATCAGCGTGCCGCTGGAAATGCCGTATTGGGAAAGCGTGTTGAGGTGGATCGAATTGATCTGCATCAGCCCGTAGTCGGTCGAGCCATTGGCGTTCTTGTTGATGGCGTCGGGCTTGTTGTGGGATTCCTGCCAGGCGATGGCGCGCAGAATGAGCGGATTGACCTTCTGATACTTCGCTGCTTCGTCGAAACAGTCGGCGTGAGCGGACGCGGCCGCCAGCATGGCGCCGCATCCCATCGCAAGTATTCGCAGGAATCGCTTCATCTTCGTTCTACTCCATCCGCCTGTGCGGAACCGTCATGCTGCCGGCGCCGCGCCTCGCGCGTGCGCCAAGATTCGTTGTCCGCTCTCGTCTGCGGCGCGGCGGCATCGGGAAAACCCGAGCTACGCGTCGCCGCCTGGGGAACGGAACCGCCCGTATGATACCGGCTGACGTCTGCGACCATAAGTTGGCTAGCCGACATAGGCCCAACCGAGGGCGGATTGGACCAACGGGAATCATCGGCTGCCTATCGGCGGTTTCTTAAACGTATGAATAATAAAGTAATCTAATCGGGTTACAATTCGTGTCCCGCGTGCGCCGCTTGTCAGACAAAAGCCCTCCGATGGGTTATCGGCAGGCGCTCTGGAAGCTTGAGCACGCTGGAACACTTGGCATGCAGCCGCCGGGCGAAACGGCGGCGAACGAAGTTGCACTTTTTCGTTACACAAAGCTGCTATCGTCACATTTTTATAAATAATCGAGGTCGGGCGGACACGTTCGCACCACGGTTGGCAGCGCCCTCGGATTGACGAACGGTGCTGCCTTAGCCGGTTCTTTGTATCCCGGCTCAGACATCACATCCATGAGAAGACAACCTATGGCACTGCGTCGCATCGCGACGGCACTGCTGGCGGCGGGACTTATCGTCGCGCAAGCCGCGCACGCGCAAGTGACGTTGAATTTCGTCAATGCCGATATCGACCAGGTCGCGAAGGCGATCGGCGCGGCCACCGGCAAAACCATCATCGTCGATCCCCGCGTCAAGGGACAGCTCAACCTCGTCTCCGAAAATCCGGTGCCGGAGGAGCAGGCGCTGAAGACGCTGCAGGCGTCGCTGCGCATGCAGGGCTTCTCGCTCGTGCAGGATCACGGCGTTCTGAAGGTCGTGCCCGAAGCCGACGCCAAGCTGCAAGGCGTGCCGACCTACGTCGGCAATGCGCCGCCGGCGCGCGGCGATCAGGTCGTCACGCAGGTGTTCGTGCTGCACAACGAGTCGGCGAACAACATTCTGCCGGTGCTGCGGCCGCTCATCTCGCCGAACAACACCATCGCCGCTTATCCGGCGAACAACACGCTCGTCGTCACGGACTACGCGGACAACGTGCGGCGCATCGCGGGCATCATCGCGGGCATCGACACAGCGGCGGGCCGTGAAGTCGACATCGTGCAGCTGAAGAACGCGAACGCAATCGATGTCGCGGACCAGATGAACAAGCTGCTCGATCCCGGCACCATCGGCAGCACGGACGCGACGCTGAAAGTCACCGTCACGCCCGACGCGCGCACCAATTCCCTGATGTTCCGCGCCTCCAGCAGCGCGCGGCTCGCGGCGGCCAAGGAACTGGCGAGGAAGCTGGATGCGCCCACCTCGCAACCGGGCAACATGCACGTCGTGCCGCTGCGCAACGCCGACGCGACGCGGCTCGCGAAGACGCTGCGCGCCATGCTGGGCAAGGGCAGCGGCAACTCGGACAACTCGTCCAACAACTCCGGCTCCAACTCGTCGAATTCCTTCGGGCAGAGCGGGCTCGGCAACTCGTCGACCTCGACGGGCACGTCTGGCGTTCCGCCACTGCCCGGCGGCCTCGGCAGCAGCGGTTCCGGCACGGGCAACAACCCGATTTCCGGCACCGGCGGCACGCGCGACGCGGGCTTTTCGTCGAACAAGGACAACGACACCGGCAACGACACAGGCGGCGGCGGCATGATCCAGGCGGATTCGGCGACGAATTCGCTCATCATCACGGCAGCCGATCCGGTCTATCGCAACTTGCGCGCGGTGATCGATCAGCTCGACGCGCGCCGCTCGCAGGTTTATATCGAAGCGTTGATCGTCGAACTCTCGGCCACGACCGGCGCGAATCTCGGCATACAGTGGCAGGGCTTGCTGCTCTCGAACGGCGGCAACAACGCGCTCTACGGCAGCTCGAGCTTCGGCTCGGGCAACACGAACATCTTCGACCTGACCCTGCAGGGCAATGCGATCGCGCAGAATCCGTCGGCGGTCACGTCGACCACGGGCCTGCTCGCCAACGGCCTGAACATCGGTCTGTTGCACCGCTTCGGCAATCTGTTCGGGCTCGGCGGCCTGCTTCAGGCGCTTTCCACCTCGGCGGATGCGAACATTCTGTCCACGCCGAACCTGATCACGCTCGACAACGAGGAAGCGAAGATCGTCGTCGGTCAGAACGTGCCGGTGGTGACGGGCTCGTACGCCACGCCGACCGCGAACGCCGCCACGTCCGTGACCGCGTTCAACACGTTCGACCGCCGCGACGTGGGCGTGACGCTGCACGTCAAGCCGCAGATCACCGACGGCGGCGTGCTCAAGCTCCAGATCTATCAGGAAGATTCGAGCGTCGACGCGACGACCAAGACCGATCCGGGCGGCGTGACCATCAACACGCGCTCGGTGCAATCGACCATTCTCGCCGACGACGGCGAGATCGTCGTGCTGGGCGGTTTGATGCAGGATCAGTACAACAACAACAACAGCAAGATTCCGCTGCTTGGCGACATCCCGTTCATCGGCAGCCTGTTCCGCAGCGAAAGCAAGACGCGCACGAAGACGAACCTCATGGTGTTCCTGCGCCCGGTGATCGTTCGGGATCAGGCGACGGCCTCGCAGATCGCCAATACGCGCTATGAATATCTGCGCAATCAGCAGTACGGTTCGACGACGGACAACCGCCTGATCAAGGACCAGAACGTGCCGATGATGCCGCCGAAGCCGCTCGGTCCGAGCGAAGGCGGTGGCGCTCCGGCCCAGAATCTGCTCGACTGGAACAACCTGACGCGCGGCGTGCCCAGCTCGACGCTGCCGCAGGATCCGAACGCGGGTCCCGCGCCGCAGCCGTATCAGAGCGCGCCGCAGAGCACTTACCCGGCGCCCGCGAACGGCGCGACCAACGCGATGCCCGGCAACGCGGCGACGAACGCCATGCCCGGCAACGCCGCGACGGGCTACGCGGTGCCGAACAACGCGCCGAGCGCCGCGCCGCTCGGCGGCAATCAGACGGGAGGACAGCCGTGAACACGCTGAACGCCGAAGCCGAAACCACGACCGCCACGGAAGCAACGGCCGCGTCGCCGCTCGCAGCGCGGCTCGTGCCCTACGGCTTCGCGCGTACCGGCCAGATTCTGGTTGCCCAGCAGCACGCCGACGGCATCGAAGTGTGGATCAGCGAGCGCACGAACGACGCGGCGCTCGCGGAAGTCGCGCGCAATTTCGGCGCGCTCACGATTGTCCGCAAGTCTGGCGACGAACTCGCCGCCGCGATCAACTCGGCGTACGCCCGCAACGACGGCAGCGCGGCGCAAGTGGTCGGTGAAGTGGAAGGCGAAGTCGATCTGTCGCGCCTGATGCAGGACATTCCCGAAGTGGAAGACCTGCTGGAATCCGAAGACGACGCGCCGATCATCCGCATGATCAACGCGCTTCTGACGCAGGCGGCGCGCGAGCAGGCGTCGGATATTCACATCGAGCCGTTCGAAAACGCGTCGGTGGTGCGCTTTCGCGTCGACGGCACGCTGCGCGACGTCGTGCGCCCGAAGAAGGCGCTGCACGGCGCGCTGATCTCGCGCATCAAGATCATGGCGCAGCTCGATATCGCTGAGAAACGTTTGCCGCAGGATGGCCGCATCACGCTGCGCGTCGGCGGCCGCCCGGTGGACGTGCGCGTGTCCACGCTGCCGACCGGCCACGGCGAGCGCGCCGTGCTGCGTCTGCTCGAAAAGGACGCGCAACGGCTGAATCTCGAAACGCTCGGCATGGCGCGCGACACGCTCGTCCAGTTCGACAAGCTGATCGGCCGGCCGCACGGCATCGTGCTCGTGACCGGGCCGACCGGCTCCGGTAAGACGACCACGCTCTACGCGTCGATGTCGCGGCTCGAAACCACGACCACCAACATCATGACGGTGGAAGACCCGATCGAATACGATCTGTCGGGCATCGGCCAGACGCAGGTGAACGAGCGCATCGGCATGACGTTCGCGCGGGCGCTGCGCTCGATTCTGCGTCAGGACCCGGACATCATCATGATCGGCGAAATCCGCGACCTGGAAACGGCGCAGATCGCGGTCCAGGCGTCGCTGACCGGTCACCTCGTGCTCGCGACGCTGCACACGAACGACGCCGCCTCGGCCGTCACGCGTCTCACGGACATGGGCGTGGAGCCGTATCTGCTCGCGTCGTCGCTGCTCGGCGTGCTCGCGCAGCGTCTCGTGCGCCAGTTGTGTCCGGTATGCAAGGAAGCGCGCGAAGAAGAAGACGGCGTGAAGCACTGGCATCCCGTCGGTTGCGACCGATGCGGCCAGTCGGGCTACGTGGGCCGGCGCGGCGTGTACGAACTGCTGCTGATCGACGACGCCATTCGCCCGCTGATCCATCGCAACGCCGCCGATGCCGAGATTCTCGCGGCGGGCCGCGCGAACGGCATGCGCACGTTGCGCGAGGACGCGAACCGCTGGCTGAACGCGGGCGTGACATCGCTCGAAGAAGTGCTGCGCGTGACAGGCGGAGAATAAGCGTATGCCGGCGTTCCGTTTCGAAGCCATCGACCAGGCGGGCAAGACGCAGACCGGCGTGCTCGACGCCGACAGCGCCCGCGCCGCGCGCAGCCATCTGCGCACGCAAGGACTAACGCCGCTCGTCGTCGAGGCGGCGGGCACGCGCACGCGCGGCGAACGGCAGCAGCGGCTCTCGCTCGGGCGACGGCTGTCGCAGCGCGAACAGGCCATTCTCACGCGCCAGCTCGCAAGTCTGTTGATCGCCGGCCTGCCGCTCGGCGAAACGTTGTCCGTGCTGACCGAGCAGTCCGAGCGCGATTACATTCGCGAACTGATGGCCGCGATCCGCGCCGAAGTGCTCGGCGGCCATTCGTTCGCGAACGCGCTCGCGCAGCATCCGAAGGATTTCCCCGAGATTTATCGCGCGCTCGTCGCGGCGGGCGAGCATACCGGCAAGCTCGGGCTCGTGCTCTCGCGTCTCGCGGACTACATCGAGCAGCGCAACGCGTTGAAGCAGAAGATCGTGCTCGCGTTCACGTATCCGGGCATCGTGACGATCATCGCGTTCGGCATCGTCACCTTCCTGTTGAGTTACGTGGTGCCGCAGGTCGTGAACGTGTTCGCCAGCACGAAGCAGGCGCTGCCGTTCCTCACCGTCATGATGATGGCGCTGTCCGCGTTCGTGCGCAGTTACTGGTGGGCGGTGCTGATCGGCGTGGTGCTGGTCGCGTGGCTCGTGCGGCGCATTCTGTCGCGGCCCGGACCGCGCCTGGCGTTCGACCGCTGGCTCTTGACGGCGCCACTCGTCGGCAAGCTGGTGCGCGGCTATAACACCGTGCGCTTTGCCAGCACGCTCGCGATCCTCACGGCGGCCGGCGTGCCGATCCTGCGCGCGCTGCAAGCGGCGGGCGAAACGTTGAGCAATACCGCGATGCGCCAGAACGTCGACGACGCCATCGTGCGCGTGCGCGAAGGCTCGGCGCTCTCGCGCGCGCTCGCCAATACGAAAACGTTCCCGCCCGTGCTCGTGCACTTGATCCGCTCGGGCGAAGCCACCGGCGACGTTACCACGATGCTCGACCGCGCGTCCGAAGGCGAAGCGCGCGAACTCGAACGCCGCACGATGTTCCTCACGAGCCTGCTCGAACCGCTGCTGATTCTCGCGATGGGCGGCGTCGTGCTGGTGATCGTGCTCGCGGTGATGCTGCCGATCATCGAACTGAATAATCTGGTGCAGTAATGAACGCCCTGCAAACCCGCCTGCTCACGCTCGCCGCGCTCGCGCTCTTTTGCGTGACGGTGACCTATTGGGTCGTCACGCTGACTTCTCGCCAGACCGCGCCGCTGCCCGCCGCCGCCGCGACGCGCACGCCGTCGGTCGAACAGGCCGCGACGATTTTCGGCGGGCAACTGGAGCGGCAAGCGAATTCGGACGTGCATCTGTTCGGCATTCTCGCGCTGCAAGGCGGCGCGGCGGCCATCGTGAGCTACGGCGGCGAGCCGCCGCGCGCGGTGTCGCTCGGCGGGCCGCTCGCGCAGGGCGTGAAGCTCTCGCAGGTGAAGGCGCGTTCGATCATCGTCGAGCGCAACGGCGTGAAGTCGGAAATCTTCCTGCCGCCCGTGCCGCCCGGACCGACGATCTACGTCCGTTGAGCACGGTCACGGCGCGATGAAGGCCGGTCGATAGAATGCTCGGCGGCTTCGGTCGAACGGAGCCGCATGTTTCTTAAATCAAGCGGGCGCAAGCCCTGAATCAACACGAGGTAGCAGTCATGCAAATGTGGACGCAACGCCGCATGGAAATCACCCAGGCCAAGGCGCGCCGTCAACGGGGTTTTACGCTCATCGAGATCATGGTCGTGATCGCGATTCTCGGCATTCTCGCCGCGCTGATCGTGCCGAAGATCATGAGCCGCCCCGACGAAGCGCGTCGCGTGGCCGCGAAGCAGGACATCGGCACCATCATGCAGGCCATGAAGCTGTACCGGCTGGACAACGGCCGTTATCCGACGCAGGAGCAGGGCCTGCGCGCGCTCGTCGAAAAGCCGACGACGGAACCCGTGCCGAACAACTGGAAGGACGGCGGCTATCTGGAACGCCTGCCGGCTGATCCGTGGGGCGGCCAGTATCAATATCTGAATCCGGGCGTGCACGGCGAAATCGACGTGTTCAGCTACGGCGCGGACAACAAGGCGGGCGGCGAGGGCAACGATGCCGACGTCGGCTCGTGGCAGTAAAAGGAACGTGAAGTGAACAGGCACGGCAGGCACAGGGCGGCGCATCGGAATGCGGGTTTCACGCTGCTGGAAATGCTCGTCGTGCTGGTCATCGCGGGCTTGCTTGTGTCGCTCGCGTCGTTGCAGCTCACGCGCAATCCGCGCACCGACTTGAATGAAGAGGCGCAACGGCTCGCGCTGCTGTTCGAATCGGCGGGCGACGAAGCGCAAGTGCGCGCCCGGCCTATCGCGTTTCAGCCGGTGGAAGGCGGATTCCGCTTCGACATCCGCACCGAAGACGGCTGGCGCCCGCTGCGCGACGACCTCTTGCGCGCGCGCCGCTGGGAAGGCGGCGTGACGAGCGTGAGCATCCAGTTTCTCGACTCCGACAAGTCCGTGAGCCGGCTCGTCTTCGGCACTGAAGCCATCGACACGCCCATGGAAATCACGCTCGTTTCGGCGGTGGGCCGCGCCACGATCATCGGCAGCGGCAACGGCCGCTTCCAGGTGCGGTGATGCGGTCACCATCTGTACAACGCGGCTTCACGATGATCGAAGTGCTCGTCGCGCTGGCGATCCTCGCGGTGGCGCTCGCGGCGTCGCTGCGCGCGGTCGGATCGATGGCGACGAGCGAAGCGGACCTGCATCGGCGTCTGCTCGCAGGCTGGAGCGCGGACAACGAACTCGCGCAACTGCGGCTCGCGCATGTGTTTCCGGACATCGGCTCGCGCACCTTCGACTGCTCGCAGGGCAATCTGAAGCTCGTCTGCACGCAGCGCGTCTCGGCGACGCCGAATCCTATTTTCCGTCGCGTCGAAATGTTCGTCGCGACGCCCGGGCGCGCCGGTTATCTCGCGCAGATGGTCACGGTGGTGGCGAATGAAACGAACCGTTCGCTCTGACCCCCGGCGCGCGGCGCGCCGGCAGCGCGGGTTCACGCTGCTCGAAATGCTCATCGCCATCGCCATTCTCGCGGTCATCGCGGTGTTGTCGTGGCGCGGGCTGGACCAGATCATTCGCGGCCGCGCGACCATCACGAACGCGATGGAAGACGAGCGCGTGGTCGCCCAGTTGTTCGACCAGATGCGCATCGACGCGCGCCAGGCCGCGACCGACGACGAAGCCGGCCAGCCCGCGGTCTCGCTCGGCAACGGCACGCTGCAGATCGTGCGCGGCGTGTTCGCGCCCGCCACCGCGCCGCGCCTGCAGGTGGTGCGCTATCGGCTGACGGACGGGCGCATCGTGCGATTCGCGTCGCCGCCGCTCGAAAACGTGGGCGAAGTGCGGCGCGCGTTGTCGTCGAGCGATACCGCCGATGGCTGGAGCGCGGTTCCGTTGCTCGGCGGCGTCCGGTCGCTCGCGACGCGCGTCTACATTCCGCAGAAGGGCTGGACGACGCGCATGGCCGACGTGCTTTCGCAGATCAACGAGAACGACAACAATCTGAAGGTGCCGCAACTCGGTAACGCGCCGCTCGCGCGTGCCGTGTCGGGCATTCAGGTGGCGGTCGGCGCGACGAATCTGCGCGTGCCGATCACGCGCGTGTTCCTGGTCGGAGAATGACGATGCGTGCCTCGGGCCTGAGCAAAAGACAGCGCGGCGTCGCAATCATCAGCGCGTTGCTGGTGGTCGCGCTCTCGTCGATTCTCGTGTCGGGCATGTTGTGGCGGCAGCAGGTGCAGGTGCGGCGCATCGAAAATCAGCGGTTGCTTGCGCAGGCGCAGTGGATTTCTCGCAGCGCGCTCGACTGGACGCGGCTCATTCTGCGTTCCGAAGCCGATACATCGCCGACCGTCACGTATCTCGGCGGCGTGTGGGGCGTGCCGATCGCGAAGACGAAGCTCTCCGACTTTCTCGGGCAGATCGGCGAAGTGCGCTCGCAGGAAGGCGCGCAGACGTTTCTGTCCGGCTCCATCGAGGACGCGCAGGCGAAGTTCAACTTGCGCAACCTCGTCGCGACGCCGGCGCCCGGCGTGCTGACCATCAACGTCGAGCAGATTCAGGCGTTTCAGCGGCTTCTGACGATGCTCGGCATCAACGGATCGCTTGCGAAGACGGTCGCCTTGCAGATGCGCGCGGGACTCTCGCGCTCCGCGACGCGCTTCCAGACGCAGACGGGCAACGGCGCGACAGCGGCGAGCTCGCCCGCGGAGGCCATGGCGGCGATGGCGCAAGGCGGCGGCACGGGCGGCGGCAATTTCACCGACGATCCCGGCCTCAAGGATGCCGACAGCGACGCGCCGGTCGCGCCGCTGCAGATGATCAGCGTGGATTCGCTGCTCGACGTGCCGGGCTTTTCGGCCGAAGCGGTCGCGAAGCTGCGGCCGTTCGTGACTGTCCTGCCGACGACGACCCCCGTGAACATGAATACCGCGCCGGCCACGGTGGTCGCCGCCGTGGTGCCGGGCATGAGCCTTTCGCAGGCGCAGGCGTTCGTCGCTCGGCGCGAGACGGTGTTTTTCCACGATATCGGCAACGTGCAGCTCGCGCTGACCGGCGCGGGCGTCCGTTCCACGTCGATCGACCCGAACCAGCTCGACGTGACCACGCGCTATTTTGTGATTCACGGCCGCGTCGAACATGAGCGCGCGCAACTGGAGCGCACGACGCTCGTGTACCGCGATGCGACCACGCACACCACGCGCATCGTCTATACGCGCGACGCGCTCTGATGACGCTGTTACTGACAAGAGGAAGTGGCCTTTGAGCACACTGATCGTTCTATTACCGCCGCGCGATCCCGCCGTGCGCTCGCAGGAGTGGCAACTGCCCGACCTGCCGTTTCTGCTGCTGGACAAGCGCGGCGAGACACAACGCGCCGGCCGTGCCGCTGTCGGCGTTCTGCCGCGCGCCAACGCGACCGTGCTGATCGTCGCGGCGCGCGACACGCTGCTGCTCGCCGCTACCGTTCCGCCGCTCAAAGGTCCGAGGCTGCGTCAGGCGCTGCCGAACGTTGTCGAAGACCAGTTGATCCAGGACCCGCAGACGTGCCACATCGCCGTCGATCCGGTCGCGCTCGCGGACGGACGGCGCGTGGTCGCGGTGATCGATCGCGGCTGGTTCCGCTTTGTCTGCGATGCGTTCATGAGCACCGGGCATCGCAATCTGAAGGCGGTTCCGGCCATGCGCTGCCTGCCCGTTCCGGCCGCTGCGCCTGTCATCGAGACGCCGGAAGACGCAGAGGACGCCGCCGAAGCGGAAGCGCCGCCGACGCCCTTCATCGCGGGATTGCTCGGCAACGTGATTTCGACCGCGCCCGCGCTGATCGGCGACGTGCAAGCGGCGGCGCCCGCGACCGGCGGCGCGCCGCGCGTGGAAATCGCCATCGCGCGCGGCGAACGCGCGGCGCTCGGCGAAGGGCTCGCGCTGCCCATCGATTCGATTGCGCCGACGCTCGACGCGCTCGCGGGCGGGCATCCGTTTACGCTGTATTCGCTCGCCGATATTCCCGGCGACGAGCCGCGTCTCGCGGCGTCGGGCAAACACGCGGCCGTCGCGGGCGCGCAGCCGCTCGCGTTCGAGGCGCTTGCCCGCAACGCGCTCGCGAGCCGCTTCGACCTGTGCCAGTTCGAATTCGCCGCGCAGCCGTGGCGGCTCGACCGCGCGACCATGCGCCGCCTGCGCGTACCGATCGCGCTCGTGGCGGCGTCCGTCATCGTGTCGATCGTCGGCATCAACGTGCAGTGGATTCAGCTCTCGCGCCAGCGCGACGCCATCAACGCGCAGATGACCGAGCTGCTGCTTAACGCGTTCCCGAAGACCACGACCGTGCTCGACGCGCCCGATCAGATGGCGCGCAATCTCGACCGGCTGCGCGTCGCGTCGGGCGAGCTGTCGCCGTCAGACTTTCTGTCGCTCGCCGACGGCCTCGCGCGCTCGCTCGGTCCGGTGCCGGTGAACGGCATCGCCGGGCTGGATTATCGGGACCGTCATCTGGAAGTGACGTTCAAGCCGGACACCAAGGTCGATCCTGACCTCGGCAAGCGCCTCGCGGCCAACGGGCTGAACGGCGCCATCGACACGAACACCGGCAAATGGACCATCAGGAGCGGCCAATGAAAGCGGAAATCGGACGAACGCTCTCCGAGTTCTGGGAGGCGCGCACGCCGCGCGAAAAGACGCTGTTGATGTGGGGCGGCCTGCTGCTCGGCATCGCGCTGGTTTATCTCGTGCTGTGGGCGCCCGCGTACGAAGGCCGCGCCCGCCTGCGCGACACCTTGCCGACGATGCAGCGCCAGCTCGCCACGATGACCGCGCAGGCTAACGAAGCGCGCTCGCTCGCGGGCAGCGCCGAGGGCGTGACGCCGACGGGCGGCGCGCTGCGCGATGCGCTCGCAAAGTCGCTCGCGGACAACAACATGCAGCCGACGCAGGTGCAGGTCATCGGCGCGGCGGTGCAGATTCAGTTGAAAAACGCGTCGTTTCCGAACTGGACGATGTGGCTCGACGACGCGCGCAAGCAGTTCAAGGTGCAGGTGTCGGAAGCGCATATTCAGGCGCTGAAGCCGGACGGCCAGGTGGACCTGACGGCATCGCTGCAACCGGCCAGCGTCAAATGAGCTACTGGACTCGCCGACTCAGGCTCGCGCTGCCGGGACTCATCGTGATGGTGCTCTCGGTGGCGGGAACGCTGCTCGTGATGATGCCCGCCGCGTGGATCACGCCGCAGTTCGCGAAGGCGACGGGCGGCCACGTCAATCTCGCCGATCCTTCGGGTTCGCTCTGGCGCGGCTCGGCGACGCTGATGCTCGCGGCGAGCAGCGACGGCTCCGGCGCGACGCTGCTGCCGGGGCGCATCGAATGGACGACGGCGTTCTGGCCGCTTTTCACCGGCCGCGTGCATATGACCATGCGCCAGACCGAGGCGATGCCGGACCCCGTGTTCGTCGATGCCACGACGCGTGGCGCGACGCTTTCGGCGGGCGGAATCGCGGTTCCGGCGACGCTGCTCGCCGGTCTTGGCGCGCCGTTCAATACGCTGAATTTCGAGGGGACAGTGCGACTCTCGTGGACCGAATTCCGGCTGCTCGGCAGGAATGCTTACGGACAGTTCGTGGTGACGCTCGACGACATGGCTTCGCGCGTGTCGCGGGTCAAGCCGCTCGGGTCGTATCGGGTCGCGTTGCAGGCGCAAGGGGCGACGGCGAGCATCGATCTTTCGACAACCCGGGGCCCTTTGCTGTTGACCGGCAGCGGCGTGATCTCGCAAGACGCGACGACCTTCGAAGGCACCGCGAAGGCTGAACCGGCGCAGCGCGAAAATCTCGCGGGACTCCTGAATCTGCTCGGCCGACACACCGATCCGGATACCGTCGCGCTGACGTTCAACCATTATTAGAGCGCGAAATCAGCCGCCGGCTGAGTCCTTCTGCGTCGCGGACATCGCCTCGGGCGCGGAAGCCGGCGCCGGCGCTTCCACGCCGCCCGTCTCGCGGTTCATCTGCGCGACGTCCCAGCCGCCGCCCAGGGCCTTCACCAGCCCCACCGACGCCACCATGCGTTGGCCCGCGATGCTCGCGAGCTTCTGCTCGGCCGTGAACGCCGTGGTCTGCGCGGTCAGCACGCTGATGAACGCGACCGTTCCCGCCTTGTACTGATTGTTGATGATGGCGAGCGCCTGCTGCGCGGACTGAACCGCCTGCTGCTGCACGACGATTTCCTTCTCGAGGATTCGCAGAGACGCGAGATTGTCTTCGACGTCCTGGAACGCGGTCAGCACCGTTTGCCGATACGTCGCGACATTCTGATCGTAGGCGGCGCGGGCCGCTTCCGTGCGCGCCGCGCGCAAGCCGCCATCGAAAATCGTCGCGGCGATATCCGGCCCGAGCGTCCAGAAACGCGACGGCGCGCGCAGCAATTGCGACAACACCGTGCTTTCGAACCCGCCCTGCGCTGAGAGCGTGAGCGTCGGGAAATACGCCGCCATCTCGATGCCGATTTGTTCGTTCGCCGCGGCCGCCTTCCGCTCGGCGGACGCGATATCCGGACGCCGCTCCAGCAGCGCAGACGGCATCGCCGTGGGAATGGTCGGCGGCGTGGCGTCGAGCGGCATCGCGGGGAGCGAAAACGTCGACGCCGGCTCTCCGACGAGCACCGCGATGGCATGCTCGTATTGCGCGCGCGCTACGCCGTTGTCGATGGCGGCGGCCTGCGCGGACTGCAACTGCGTCTGCGCCTGAATCACGTCCGAGCGCGCGACGATGCCTTGCGCGTACTGGTTCTGCGTGAGCCTGAGCGACTGCTGATACGCGGCGACGGTCTCGTCGAGCAGCTTTTGCTGCGCGTCGAGCGCGCGCAACTGAAAGTACGTCTGCGCGAGCGTCGCCTGAGCGGAGAGGCGCGCGTTGGCGAGGTCCGCCGCCGCGCCCTGCTGCCCCGCCTTCTGCGCCGTCACCGTCCGGCCGATGCTGCCCCACAAGTCCGGCTCCCACGAGGCATCGAGCGCGAGGCTAAAGTCGTTGCCGACCGTGCTGCGGCTTGTGGCTGTCCCGGTCGTCAGGCGGCTGCCCGAACGCGACGCCGACGCGGACGCCCCGATGGTCGGGAAATACGCCGCGCGCGCTTCGCCGACCAGCGCGCGTGCCTGCCGATACGCCGCCGCGTACTGCGCGATCGTCTGGTTCGACTGGTTCAGACGCGTTTCGAGATCGTTCAGCTGCGCGTCGTCGTAGACGCTCCACCAGTCGCCGCGGTCTGCGCGGTCGGCGGGCTGCGCGACTTTCCAGCCTTCGGGCGCTTCCTTGAAGGCGGCGGGCATCGGCGTGGTAGGACGCTGATAATCCGGGCCGACGGCGCAACCTGCGATGGACATCGCGCAGGCGGCGGCAATCGAGATGGCGCTCAGTTTGCGCACGGTGCGGCGAGCGGCGGAATGGCGGGACGCGATGGAAGCGGAAACGGCGGGGCGATACGGCATCTGCTTGTCGAAAATTCGGTTGGCGGCGGTTCGTCCGGTGCGGCGAACGCGGTCAGCCGAGATAGTAACGGAACGCCCGCAGCGTGGTTCGCAGCGGGCGTCGGGCAGACGTTAGGGTAACGGCTTAGCCGTAAGGCGGGTGTTACGTGCGGGAAGATATAGGTTACGGCGCGTTACTCGTGACGATGAACGCGATTCAACGGCCGGTCGAGCCGCCCGCGCACGGCCCGCCGATCAGCGTGCGCGACGACGCACCGCCCGCTTTCTCGGAAGCTGCGCCCTTGCGCCGATGCCGATTCTCGAACCAGCCCATTCCAAGCACCGCCAGCGAGCCGCCCGGCAGCAGGAACACGATCAGATAAAGCGCGAGCTTCCACGAATTCAACTTCGGCGGGACGAAGTGACGGGAAGCACTGGCGATCGTGCTGCTGACTTGGCCGATGCGTCGGCGGGCGGTGCGGGCGGTCTCTGCGAAGCGGGTCATTTGCGGTCTCTTCAGGCGTCGTTCGAACGACGCAGCTGGGATCAAAACATAGTCTCGGGCGGCGCATGAAGCGCATAACTCGTTGCATAGAATAATATTGACTATGCAACTACTTTTCAAGATACTGGCGATTGCTTTTCTCGAACTGTTGTTTCGCGGCACGCCGCGCCGACGTCAACCCGCATGGATAGCGAACCGCTCTACGATCCCGCCACGATCCGACTCGAAACGAGCCTCGGCTATCACCTCGCGAAGGCGCGCAATGTGTTGGTCGCGCGCACGGATGAGGCGCTGAAGGCGCTCGATCTCACGTCGCAGCAGATCGGCGTCATTCTTTCGCTGGCGTCGGGGCGGGCGCGCACGCCGCTCGAACTGTCGCGGGAGATGTCCTATGACAGCGGGTCGATGACGCGCATGCTCGACAGGCTCGAGAAGAAAGGCTTCGTCAGTCGCACGCGCAGCGACGCGGACCGGCGCATCGTCGAACTCACGTTGACGGAGCGCGGCCAAGACGCTGCCGCGCGGCTGCCGGCCATCGGCGCGGCGGTGCTCAACCAGCAATTGCACGGTTTCAGCCGCGCGGAACTGGACCTGCTAATCGCGATGCTGGCGCGCATCATCGGCAATTCGCCGACGGACGAAAGCGCCGGCTGCGGGCTCGACGACCCCGACGCCGACTAGAGCAATTCATCGACTTTTAGCCGGCACGAGTTGCCCTAATCACTGTCTGGGCAGAGAATGCCGCGACACGCATAATCCACGCGCTGGAGCACAAGAACAATGTCAACGACCGCCACGACCGCGCCCGATTCCGCCGCCCCGGCTCCATTGACCGGCGGCATCCTCGCGTTACTGACGATGGGCCTCGCGCTCGGCACGTTCATGGAAGTGCTCGATACGTCGATCGCCAACGTCGCCGTGCCGACCATTTCCGGCAGTCTCGGCGTCGCGACGAGCGAAGGCACCTGGGTCATTTCGTCGTATTCGGTTGCGTCGGCGATCGCGGTGCCGCTGACCGGATGGCTCGCGCGGCGCGTCGGCGAGGTGAAGCTTTTCACCATTTCCGTGCTGCTGTTCTCGATCGCCTCGGCGCTGTGCGGCTTTGCGCAGAACTTCGAGTCGCTGATCGCGTTCCGGCTGCTGCAAGGTCTCGTCTCCGGCCCGATGGTCCCGCTCTCGCAAACCATCCTCATGCGCAGTTATCCGCCGGAAAAGCGCGGGCTCGCGCTCGGTCTCTGGGCGATGACGGTGATCGTCGCGCCGATCTTCGGCCCGGTGATGGGCGGCTACATCACGGATAACTACACGTGGCCGTGGATTTTCTATATCAACGTGCCGATCGGCGTGTTCTCGGCGGCCATCGCGTACTTCCTGCTGCGCGGCCATGAGACGAAGACGACGAATCAGCGCATCGACGGCGTCGGGCTTGCGCTGCTCGTGATCGGCGTCGCGAGTCTGCAAATGATGCTCGACCTCGGCAAGGACCGCGACTGGTTCAACTCGAACTTCATCGTGGCGCTTGCGATTATCGCGGCCATCTCGCTCGCGTTCATGTTCGTGTGGGAGATCACGGAGAAGGAGCCGGTCATCGACTTGTCGCTCTTTCGCGACCGCAATTTCGCGATGGGCGTGCTCATCACGTCGCTCGGCTTTCTGGCGTTCTTCGGATCGGTCGTCGTGCTGCCGCTGTGGCTGCAAACCGTGCTCGGCTACACGCCGTGGCTCGCGGGACTCGCGACCGCGCCGGTCGGCATCCTCGCGCTCGTGCTTTCACCGATGATCGGCCAGAACATGCATCGCATGAACCTGCGCGTCGTGGCGAGCTTCGCGTTTATCGTGTTCGCGTTCGTGTCGTACTGGAACTCGACGTTCACGCTCGACACGCCGTTCCACGACATCGTGTATCCGCGGCTGATTCAGGGCATCGGCGTGGCGTGCTTCTTCGTGCCGATGACGACGATTACGCTCTCCAGCGTCTCGGACGAAAGGCTGGCGGGCGCGGCGGGGCTATCGAATTTCCTGCGCACGCTGTCGGGCGCGATCGGCACGGCGGTGAGCACTACGTTCTGGGAGAACGACATGATCCGGCATCACGCCGTGCTCACCGAATCGGTCACGCCGTACGCGCAGACGACCACCGCCTATTCCGATTTGCTGTCGGGCGTCGGCCTGTCGGGGCAGGCGCTCACCGCGCAACTGGATCGCGTCGTGGCCGCGCAGGCGTACATGATGTCGACCAACGACTTCTTCCGCATCTCGTTCTATGCGTTTCTGGTGCTCGCCGCGATGGTCTGGCTGACGCGTCCGCGCAAGGGCGCGTCGGCGTCGATGGGGCATTGACGCGCGGGCGTCACTGAATCGGCGTGACGGATTGCGCCGGCTGGCTGTCGAGGTTCAGCGGCACCGACTGCATCTGCTGCGGCTGTTGAACGGCTTGCGGCGTCGCGTTCACGGGCCGCGACGTGCCGTTGCGCACGAACTGCTTGAAGTCCGCGCCCGCCTGCCACGGATTCGGATCGCATCCGAGCGGGCTGTCGCAGTGCGCCGCGAAGCCGATGGTCGCGGTGCCTTCGTTGCTCGGCGTCTTCGTGACCTGATACGCGAGCGCGCGCTTGCCGCTCGACGGACCGGCCGTCTGAATCACCGAATCGGTGATGGCCTGCAACTTGTACTCGGAGTGATTCGTCACCCAGACCTGCGCGCGCGCCCACCAGGCGTCGCATTCGAGCTTGCTCATGCAGGTGAGCGGCTGGGTGGCCTGTTCGATCGTCTGGCTGCTAACCTGCGTTTCGGCCGCGCATCCGGCCATCAAGGCCAGCGACGCGGCTGCGCTGATGAGTCGGTAGTTCATCGCATTCCCGATAGTCGATAAAAAGCCGATTTTGGCCCGCACGCGCGTACGGTGTTCGGCGCGTTTCCCTCTGTTGCAAAACGCGTCGTTTTTGCCGCATGCGCCACGGCGCGGCAAGAAAAAAGTGCTCGTTATGTGCGCTCAGACACCGACGCTGTCGGGCTTGTAATTCCCGTACGCGGCGATGAACGCGTCGAACGGCTCGGTCTGCTCGCGTTCGATGGCGGCTTGCTCGGCCAGCGACTGCGCCGCGAGCGCTTCCATCTTGCGCTCTTCGTCAGGCGGCAGCGGGCGACGGCGGAAGTATTCCGCGTGCTCGCGGCTGATATCGAAAGCGAACTCGTCGAAGGACTGCTGCTTGTCGCGCATCGTCTGGAGCACGCGCGCCGACGGCGTCAACGAAGCATCCGCGATGCGCGGGCGCAGCGCCGTGAGCGCGCGCATGTGGTCGTCGCTGCCGGAAAGCGCGTCGAGCGTGCCGGCGACCGGCTCGATCGCATCGAACAATTCGTTCGCCCAATGCTGCATGGACACTTCCGCGCCGTCGCGACGCAGCGTGAGGCCCGGCTTGCGTCCTTCCTTCGTGATGGCGCTGAAGTTGTCGTTCGCTTCGATGCTCGCCTCGCGCGGCAACAGCGGGCTGTCTTCGAGTGCGCAGTAGAGAAGATACGCGTCGAGAAAACGCGCCGTCTCTAGTGCGATGCCCGTCGGCGCGAACGGATCGATATCCAGACAGCGCACTTCGATGTACTGCACGCCGCGCTCGGCCAGTGCGTGCAGCGGACGCTCGCCGGAGTGCGTGACGCGCTTCGGGCGAATGGTCGAGTAGAACTCGTTCTCGATCTGCAGCACGTTCGTGTTGATCTGCACCCACTCGCCGTTGCGCTGCGTGCCGATGGCTTCGTACGGCGCGTACGGCTGGCTCACGGCTTTCGCGAGCACGTCGAGGTAAGCGTCCAGCCGGTCGTAGCTCGGCAGCAGATCGGCCTGCGCCGGATTGTTCGTGTAGCCGAGATCGCTCATCCGCAGGCTGGTCGCATGCGGCAGATAGAAGGTGTCGCTGTCGAAGGCTTCGAGTTGATGCGGCTTGCCTTCGACAAAGCGCTTATCCAGCGCGGGCGACGCGCCGAACAGATACATCAAGAGCCAGCTCGTGCGGCGGAAATTGCGGATCAGCGCGAAGTAACGCTCCGAGCGGAAGTCCTGCAACGGCACCGTGCTCGCCGGATCGAGCGCCTGCCACGCGCGCCACACGTTCTCGTCGAGCGAATAGTTGTAGTGAATGCCGGCGATGCATTGCATCGTGCGGCTGTAACGCAGCGCGAGTCCGCGGCGATAGACGTGCTTCAGCTTGCCGATGTTCGACGTGCCGTAATAACCGAGCGGGATCTCGTTCTCGGGCGGCAACGCGTTCGGCATCGAGTGGTTCCACAGCAACTCGTCGCCGAGATGCGCGTACGCAAAGCGATGGATCGCGTCGAGGCGCGCGAGCGCGCGCGCGGCGTCCGGCTCGGCGGGCGTGATGAGTTCGACGAGCGCTTCCGAGTAGTCCGTCGTGATGAGCGGATGCGTGAGCGCCGAGCCGAACGACCGCGGATGCGGCGTCATCGCGAGCTTGCCTTCGGGCGTCACGCGCAGGCTTTCTTTTTCGATGCCGCGCAAGCCTTGGCGCAGGGCGTCGGCATGCGAGCCCGACGCGAGCGCGGCGAGCCTGCGCCGATACGCGCCGGCTGCGGAGTGAGCGGGATTCGTGTTTGCCATTGAAGCGTTCTGCGAAGAGCGCATGGGAACGCGCTCGGTCAAATTTTCGGGTAGCGGGCACTTTAACATCTCGGTGTTGCCCGTGCTTGGGGCGCCGATTGGCGCGGTTCGCAGCGCGATCGACGCGAAACGCCGTTGCAATGAAAAAGCGCCCGCGCGTCGTTCGACGCCGGGCGCTTCGGCCGACATACGGCTCTTACGCGACCTTTCCTGCTTCGCTATGCGCGCGCTCGGTGTCCAGCAACGCTTCTTTGCGCGACAGTCCCCAGCGATAGCCCGCGATCGCGCCGTCCTTGCCGATCACGCGATGACACGGAATCGCGAGCGCCACCGGATTCGACGCACACGCGCTCGCGACGGCCCGCACCGCGCCCGGCGAACCGACGGACGCCGCGATGTCCGTGTAGCTGCGCGTCTCGCCGTACGGTATCTGACGCAGCGCATCCCACACGCGCTGTTGAAACGCGGTCGTGCCGATGTCGAGCGGCAAGTCGAAACGCTCGCGCGTGCCGTGGAGATACGCGCCTATCTGCGCGATGAACGGCTCTATGCGCGCGTCGTCCTGCATGCGCTCCGCCAGCGGGAAGTCGGCCGCGAGTTGCTCGACGAGCGTGGCGGGATGATCGCCGAATGCGATCTTGCAGACGCCTTTATCCGTCGCGGCGACGAGCACGGCGCCGAGCGGCGTGGCGGCGGTGGCATAACGCACGGTCAGCCCCGCGCCCTTGCGCCGATACGCGGAAGGCGTCATGCCCAGTTCGGCGGGCGCGGCCTCGTACATGCGCGACGAGGAACCGAAGCCCGCGTCCTGCGCCGCGCGCGTGACGTCGCGGCCGCGCTGCAACGCGTCGCGCAGCACGCCTGCCCGCCTCGCGGCCTGATACTGCCGCGGCGAAATGCCGACGATCCGCGTGAACAGGCGTTGCAAATGAAATGGGCTGACGTGCACGGCGTCGCTCAGTTGCGCGAGCGTCATGCGCTCCTGCGGATCGGCGTCGAGCACCTTGCACGCGCGCTCGACAATGGCGAGTTCGCGCGGCAGGCTCGTGGGCTGGCAACGCTTGCACGGGCGATAGCCTGCTGCTTCGGCTTCGTCGGTCGTCGTGAAGAACGAGACGTTCTCGCGACGCGGCGCCCGCGACGCGCACGACGGCCGGCAGAACACGCCCGTCGTGCGCACGGCGAAGAAGAATGCGCCGTCGGCTTGGGCGTCGCGCTCGGCGACGGCTTGCCAGCGGCTTTCGTCGGTTTGATAGCGGGGGAATTCAGCGGCGTTCATGATGACCTCGGCGGCTTTAGGGTACGCGTCCAATGTAAAACCGTGCCGGAGAGGTTACGCGCCGTTCCTTGCTCTGTCATTTTCGGCTCGTCCAGCCTTGCAACAAAAAGTGACGCGCAGATACCACACATCGACGCCATAGGGGTTTTTACTAAAATTTCTATTGCGTCGCATCAACCCGCTGTGTATGATTGGAACTGTCTCCTCCATGTCTCCTCCTGATATGGATTCAGCCCGCCAACTAGGCGGGCTTTTTTTTCGTCTTCTCGCGCAGCAGGCGAAAAAAAAACCGGGCGCGAAGGCCCGGTTCTCTCGTAGTCGCCCGATTACAGCACGTAGCGCGACAAATCCTCGTCTTCCGCGACATCGCCCAGAGCGCGGTCCACGTACGCCGCGTCGATCTTCACCGGCTGGCCCGCGTGATTGCCCGCCGCGAACGATACTTCCTCCAGCAGCTTTTCGATCACCGTATAAAGCCGCCGCGCGCCGATGTTCTCGGTCTTCTCGTTCACCGAAAACGCGATCTCCGCGAGACGCCGAATGCCGTCGTCGGCGAAATCGAGTTCCACGTCTTCGGTGGCGAGCAGTGCCTTGTACTGCTTGACGAGACTCGCATCGGTCGAATTCAGGATCGACTCGAAATCGCCCACGGACAGCGAATCCAGCTCCACGCGAATCGGGAAACGCCCTTGCAGTTCGGGAATCAGATCGCTCGGCTTGGCGAGATGGAACGCGCCGCTCGCGATGAACAGAATGTGATCCGTCTTGATCATCCCGTACTTCGTGTTGATGGTCGTGCCTTCCACGAGCGGCAGCAGGTCGCGCTGCACGCCCGCGCGCGACACTTCCGCCCCGCCGACTTCGCTGCGCGACGCGATCTTGTCGATCTCGTCCAGAAACACGATGCCGTTCTGCTCGACGTTCTGCACCGCCTTCGTCTTGACCTCTTCGTCGTTGAGCAGCTTGCCCGCTTCTTCGTCGGTCAGGAGCTTCAGCGCCTCCTTCACCTTCACCTTGCGGCGCGTCTTCTTGCCGCCGCCGATGTTCGCGAACATCGAGCGGATCTGCTCGGTCATGTCTTCCATGCCCGGCGGCCCCATGATGTCCATGCCGACTTGCGGCAACTCGACGTCCAGTTCGATTTCCTTGTCGTCGAGCGCGCCTTCGCGCAGGCGCTTGCGGAACGTCTGGCGCGTGGTGTTATCGCCTTCGCTGGTCGCTTCGGCCGCGCCGAAACCGACCGGGCGCGCGCTCGGCAGCAGGATATCGAGAATGCGATCTTCCGCGCGATCTTCCGCCTTCGTGCGCACCTTCTTCATTTCCGCCTCGCGCGTCTGCTTGACGGAAATTTCGATCAGATCGCGCACGATGCTGTCGACATCGCGGCCCACGTAGCCGACTTCGGTGAACTTCGTCGCTTCGATCTTGATGAACGGCGCGTCCGCGAGTTTCGCGAGACGCCGCGCGATTTCGGTCTTGCCGACGCCCGTCGGGCCGATCATCAGAATGTTCTTCGGCGTGATTTCCTGGCGCAGCGGCTCGGCGACCTGCTGGCGACGCCAGCGGTTGCGCAGCGCGACGGCAACCGCCTTCTTCGCGCGCCCCTGGCCGATGATGTGTTTGTCGAGTTCCGAGACGATTTCGGAGGGAGTCATGGTGGTCATCGCTGGGTTCCTTTATTCGATCGTCTCGATGACGCGATTGTGATTGGTGTAGATGCACATGTCGCCGGCGATGGTCAGCGCCTTCTCGACGATATCGCGCGGCGAAAGCTCGGTGTTCTCCGCAAGCGCCTGCGCGGCGGCTTGCGCGTACGCGCCACCCGAGCCGATCGCGCAGATGCCGTTTTCGGGATCGAGCACGTCGCCGTTGCCGGTGATGACGAGCGTGGCCTGCGCGTCGGCGGCGATCAGCATGGCTTCGAGACGGCGCAGCATGCGGTCGGTGCGCCAGTCTTTCGCCAGTTCGACGGCGGCGCGCGTCAGATTGCCCTGATGTTTTTCGAGCTTCGCTTCGAAGCGATCCAGCAGCGAGAACGCGTCGGCCGTGCCGCCGGCGAAGCCGACCAGCACCTTGCCGCCATAGATGCGGCGCACTTTCTTGGCGCCGCCCTTCATGACGATGTTGCCGAGCGTCACCTGACCATCGCCGCCCAACGCGACTTTGCCGCCGCGTCGCACGGAGACGATGGTCGTGCCGTGAAATTGTTCCATGTGCGTTCCTTAAGAAAACCAGAAGAACGCGGGCGGCTTGCGATCAGTGACGAGCCGCCACGCAGTCGAGAATTCGAGGGAGTGCACGGCGCGGGGTTCCGCCCGGCCGGAAGGCTCGAAGCGTACGGCGCCGCGCGCGCGCCCTCGCGATGAGCGGGCGCGTCGAGTTCAGTTTAGGGCGCGGCGGCATTTATCAAGGTGCGGGTTTGTCGGACGCGCGAAAAGCAAAAAGGCACACGATTCACGTGTGCCTTTTGTTCGTGCCAGCGCCCGACTTCGCGGATTTCGCGGCGGCGCGTTCCCCGTTGCGGGCGGGCCCGCACCGTTCGCCGCGCGGTTGCCGCTTTAGTCGCCGAAGAGTTTCTGGCGCAGTTCGCGGCGCTCTTGCGCTTCGAGCGAGAGCGTGGCCGTGGGGCGCGCGAGCAGCCGCGGAATGCCGATCGGCTCGCCGGTCTCTTCGCACCAGCCGTAGTCGCCGGATTCGATGCGCGCGAGCGATTGCTGCACCTTCTTCAGGAGCTTGCGTTCGCGGTCGCGCGTGCGCAGTTCCAGTGCATGCTCTTCTTCGATGGTCGCGCGGTCCGCCGGGTCCGGCACGATCACCGTTTCCCGCAGGTTTTCCGTCGTCTGGCCGGCATTCTTGAGAATGTCCGCTTGCAACTGCTCGAGCCGGTTCTTGAAGAAGGCGAGTTGTTCCTCGTTCATGTAGTCCTTCTCGCTCATCTTCAGGATTTCGGCTTCGGTCAAGAGTTTCGTTGTCATCTGCTTGCTTCTTCAATGTAAGGCGATGTCTTGGCAACGCCCGCACTTGCGTTGCCCGCATGCATGCAGCGTTTTGGCGTCACGCGACACTCGATGCGGGGCCGAACTCCTCTGGAAACCGATATTGGCTGCTCCGTTTCAACGCTCGCCTTGCGGCCCTCGCGGCCTATCAGCAGATCGTCCGCCGGGGCATCCTTTTCTGACATCCGACGGCCAACGCCCGTATTCGTATGCGCCGAACGGATTCGCCCTTCTCCAGTGGGGCTGTATTGTAACTGAACCGCAATTTCCGACGATAACCGAGGAAAACCCTGTCGAAAGCCGCCGGAATTTCAAAAATATAACGCCTGAACACGCAAAAAGCGATGTCGCTTGGTGGGCGCGACTACATAACCGCGACAATAAACGCCCAAGAAAAACGCCGCCGGCGAGGCTCGCGGGCGGCGCATCTTCGCATCGACGTTGCGTCCCGCCTTTCGCGCGCTTGGCGCAGATCAGCGAAATGCGTGCCGGGTCGTTATTTCACCAGGCAGGCGTCGAGGCCGTCGGTGATCAGATCTTTCGGCAGCTCGATACCGATGAACACCATCTTGCTGTTCTTTTTCTCGATCGGCATCCACTTGGCGGCGAGGTCGCTGCCCATCATCTGATGCACGCCCTGAAAGACGACCTTGCGATCGACGCCCTTCATATAGAGCACGCCCTTGTAGCGCAGCAGCCGCTCGCCGTAAATCTGCAAAATGCCGCCGAGAAAATCTTCGAGGCGGTTCGGATCGAACGGCTTGTCGCTGCGATACACGAACGACTTGATCTTGTCGTCGTGGTGCGCATGATGATGGTGGTGGTGATGCTCGTGATCGTGGCTGTGATCGTGCCCGCACGTCGAATGGTCGTGATCGTCGTCGTGCGCGTGATCGTGGTCATGATCGTGCTCGTCTTCCGCGAGGAAATCCGGATCGATTTCCAGCTTCGAATTCAGGTTGAAGCCGCGCAGATCGAAGATTTCCTTGATGTCTGCATCGCCGAAATTGACGACCTTGATCGCCGCACGCGGGTTCATGTGCACCAGCCGATGCTTCAGTGCTTCGAGCGCGTCTGCATCCACCAGATCGGACTTCGTGATGAACAGCCGATCCGCGAAACCGACCTGCCGCTGCACCACTTCGTGCTGGTCGAGCTGCGCGTTGGCATGCTTGGCATCGACCAAAGTGATGATCGCGTCGAGCAGGAATTCGTCGGCGACCGTGTTATCCATGAAGAACGTCTGCGCGACCGGACCCGGATTCGCGAGACCCGTGGTTTCGATCACCACGCGGTCAAAGTCGAGCGTGCCCGCCTTCTTGCGGTTCGCGAGGTCTTCCAGCGCGCGCGCCAGATCGCCGCGAATCGTGCAGCAGATGCAGCCGTTGCTCATCTGGATGATCTGCTCGTTCGTTTCCTGCACGAGAATTTCGTTGTCGATGTTCTCTTCGCCGAACTCGTTCTCGATCACGGCGATCTTCATGCCGTGCTTTTCGTTCAGGATGCGCTTGAGCAGCGTGGTTTTGCCGCTGCCCAGAAAGCCGGTCAGGATGGTTACGGGAATCATGGTGTCGCCTGTTTCCTTGTCAGTGTTCGGAATCGCGCGGCCGGTCGGTGGCGCACTGAATCGGTTATTGAAACATATTCGCCCAGCGGGCGCTTTGCGCCGCGTGACCTTGCCGCAGCCAGATAAGGCCGCTCACGCGATTTGCAACAGCAGGCCCTTCAGGTACTCGCCTTCCGGAAACGCCGTAAGCAGCGGGTGATCGACGCCCGCGCCGAGGCGCTTCAGGATGCGCGCATCGACGCGGGCATCGGCCGCCGCGCCCGCGACGATCTTCTGAAACAAGTCCGCATCGATCGCACCCGAGCACGAATACGTGAACAGCAGCCCGCCCGGACGCAGCAGCTTGAAGCCGCTCAGATTGATGTCCTTGTACGCACGCGCGGCGCGGTCCACGGTTTCGCGCGACGGCGCGAACTTCGGCGGATCGAGCACGATCAGGTCGAAACGCTGGCCTTCGTCGTACAGACGGCGCAGCGTCTTGAAGGCGTCGGCGTCGAGCCATTCGGCTTTTTCCGCGTCAAAGCCGTTGGCCTTCACGTTCTCGCGCGCGAGCGCGAGCGCCTCGCCGGACGAATCCACCGACACGACGCGCGCGGCGCCGCCCTTCAACGCCGCGAGCGAAAAGCCGCCGGTATAGCAGAAGCAGTTGAGCACGTCGCGGCCTTGCGCGTTCTGCTGCACGAGCACGCGGTTGTCGCGCTGGTCCACGTAGAAGCCGGTCTTATGGCCGTGCTTCACGTCGACGTGATAACGCACGCCGCACTCGTTCGTGACGAGCGTGTCCGGCGGCGGATCGCCCGCGAGCACGCCGGTCGTCTGCTCCAGCCCTTCCTTCTGGCGGATCGACACATCCGAGCGTTCGTAGACGTTCGGGCAGCCGGTCGCGGCGATCAGCGCATCGACGATCGCCGGCTTCCACGCCTCGACGCCCGTCGCCATGAACTGACAGACGAGCTGCGCGTGCGAGCCCTGATCGGCGACGTAGTAATCGACGATGAGGCCCGGCAAGCCGTCCGCTTCGCCGAAGACGAGGCGCGTCGCGCCGGTATCGCGGACCATCGTCTGCCGATGCGCGACCGCGCGCTGCACGCGGCGCTTGAAGAAGGCGTGATCGACGGGCTCCGCTTCGTCGAACGTCCAGACGCGCGCGCGAATCTGCGAATGCGGGCTGTACGACGCGCGAGCGAGAAAACGGCCATCGGCGGCGCGCACGGTGACGGTCGCGCCGGGCGCGGGATTGCCGTCGATGCGCGCGATGGCGTTCGCGTAAATCCACGGATGGCGGCGAACGAGCGACTTGTCCTTCGCCGGTTTGAGCGTGATGGTGTTCATTGCGATGATCGGAGCAGCGCGCATGGCGCCGCGGTGTTAGTCGCGCTTCTTCGCGCGCGGATGCGCCGAGTCGTAGACACGAGCAAGGTGCTGAAAGTCCAGCGATGTATAGATCTGCGTCGCGGTGATGCTCGCATGACCCAGCAGTTCCTGCACCGCGCGCAGGTCGCCGCTCGACTGCAAGACGTGCGTGGCGAACGAATGCCGGAGCACGTGCGGATGCACATTCGCCGGAATGCCGGCCAAGAGCGCCATGCGCTTGACGCGCTCGCGCACCACGCCCGGCGACATGCGATTGCCGCGCACGGAAAGAAAGAGCGCGTGCGGTTCCAGCTTGACGAATTCGCCGCGGACGTCGATCCACGCGCGCAGCGCATCGATCGCCTTGCGGCCGACCGGCACCTTGCGCATGCGCTTGCCCTTGCCGAGCACGGTGACTTCGGCGGCGGCCAGATCGAGCCAGCCGGCGGACTGATGGTCCTTCGTATCGACGTGGCGGACATCGAGCCCGACGAGTTCCGAGAGCCGCAGCCCCGACGAATAGAACAGTTCGAGCATGGCGTGATCGCGCAACGCTTCGGTGCTGTCGGCGCGCGGCGCGTCCATCAGGGCCATTGCGTCGTCGACGGAAAGCGCCTTCGGAAGCGTCTTTTCGCGCTTCGGCGCGCGCACCGTCGCGACAGGGTTCGCGGGCATCTCGACGCGTTCGGCGAGCCAGCGGTAAAACGCGCGCCACGCCGACAGCCGATGCGCGATGGAGCGCGGCGACAGCCCCGCCGCGTGCGCGCGCACGACCGCGCCGCGCATGTCGGCGGCCGTCAGCGTTTCGAGCGCGCGGCCCTTGGCGAGCGCGCGCAGTTCGCCGAGTTCGTACGTGTAGCCACGCAGCGTGTGCTCCGACAAACGCCGCTCGTGTTCGAGCATCGCGAGATAAGCGGCGATGTGATCGGCGGGCTGCATGTCGCGTCGCTCAGTTCGGCAGCAGGCGGGAGAGCGCCGCGCTCGCCAGCACGCCGATCTGCGCGAGAAAATCCGTCGCCATGCCGTCGTGGAAGCGCCGCGCGTCGGGCGAGCCCATCACGAGCAGGCCGAACGCGGGCGCATCCGGGCCGGCTTGCGGATCGCGCAGCGCGACCAGCGCAATCGACTGAATGCCGCGTTCGGCGGACGCGTCTTCCAGCGAGCCGCCGCTGGACGCCGATGCCGAGTTCGCCACGCCGAGCCACTGCGCCGCCGCGAAGCCGCTGTTCGCGCCGCAATACGGCGCGTCGAGGCTGCCCGCGAAAATACGCACTTCCTCGCCGACGTGGCGCGCGAAATCCGCCTGGCGGTACGCTTCATCGACATCCCACATGCGCAGCGCGGCGTGCGGCACGTCGAACACTTCGCACAGTCCTTTGCTGATGGTGGACGGCAGCGCGTACGGGTCGCGCTGGCCGGTCACGCGCACGGTCCAGCGGTTGAACTTCGTGGCGATGCTGTCGTTTTCATGGCCGTAGCGCAGCAGTTCGGCAAGCCGCCGTTCGAGTTGCTTGTTCTTGTCGCGCAGCATTTCCATCTGCCGTTCCTGCAGCGACACAGCCGACTTGCCGTGCGGATTCGAAAGCCGGATGGTGCCGAGCAGTTCGGCGTGCTCGACGAAAAAATCGGGGTTGTCGAGCAGATAGTCGGCGACTTCGCGTGGATTCATGTTTGCCTGATACGTTTGAATGCGTGGGCTCAAGTCAGCCGATGTCCGAAAGCTCGATCTCGCCTTCGAAGACGGTCGCGGCGGGTCCGGCCATGAAAAGCGCGGCGGATTCGTCGCGCGCGCCGTCCCAGCTGATCGTGAGCGTGCCGCCGTGCGTCTCGACGCGCACCGGCGAATCCAGCAAACCGCGCCGGATGCCCGCGGCCACCGCCGCGCAAGCGCCCGTGCCGCAGGCGAGCGTTTCGCCCGCGCCGCGCTCGAAGACGCGCAGTTTGACCGAATGACGGTCGACGATCTGCATGAAGCCCGCGTTGACGCGCTCCGGAAAGCGCGCGTGGCGCTCGACGAGCGGCCCTTCGGCGAGCACGGGATACGCTTTTACGTCGTCGACGACGTGCACCGCGTGCGGATTGCCCATCGACACGACGGACACCCAGCGCGTCTTTGCGCCGATATCGAGCGGCCAGAGCGTATCGTTGCCCTCGCTGCGGCCGTCGAGACCGCTCGCGTCGAACGGCACGCGCGGCGGATCGAAGACGGGCGCGCCCATGTCGACGGTCACTTCGCCGTTGTCCTGCATCGTCAGCGTGATGACGCCCTTCTGCACCTGCACGCGCACCGTCGACGCAGCGGTCAGCCCGCGATCGCGCACGAACTTCACGAAGCAGCGCGCGCCGTTGCCGCAATGCTCGACTTCGCCGCCATCGCAATTGAAGATGCGGTACTTGAAGTCGACGCCATCGACGGTCGGCTTTTCGACCAGCAGCAGCTGATCCGCGCCGACGCCGAAGTGACGGTCGGCGAGCGCGCGAACCTGCGCGGCGTTCAGATCGAGCGCCTGCGAGTAGCCGTCGAGCACGACAAAGTCGTTGCCCGCGCCCTGCATCTTGGTGAACTTGAGTTTCATGGCCGCTATTGTATGTGAGCCTCGGTGCGGCGTTTCGTGCCGCTTGGCGCCGCGCGGCTCAATAAAAACTTGCCTCGCCCGGCGGCCGCGTCTTGAAGCGCTTGTGAACCCAGTAATACTGCTCGGGAATGCGCGGAATCTGCTCTTCGAGAAACGCGTTCATGCGGCGGGCGTCGGCATCGTCGTCGCCGGTCGGGTAGTTTTCCCACGGCGCGAAGATTTTCAGCCGATAACCCTTGTAATTCGGCAGCACCTCGCCGATGAACGGCACCACTTGCGCCTTGCCCGTCTTCGCGAGCCGGCCGACGGCGGTCAGCGTGCACGTCGGAATGCCGAAGAATGGCACGAAGGTGGAATTGCGCATGCCGTAATCCATGTCCGCGCCGAGCATGACGGGCTTGCGGTCGCGCAGCCAGCGCAGCACGATGCGCGCGCTATCCGCGCGGCTCGCCATGTCCGCGCCGAAGCGCGCGCGCTGCCGCTTGGCAATCTCTTCGACCTGCGGATTCGAGAACGGCTGATACAGCGATCCGCATTGCCGGTGCAGCGAGTAGTTCAGAAAGATCGACCCCGCCTCGATGCCGACAAAGTGCAGCCCGAGAAAGAGCGTGGGCGGCAGATCGGGATCGGTGAGATCGACGGCGCTGTCCACTTCGATCAGCCTTTCCAGCTTCTTCGCCGATCCGAACCACTGCACGCTGCGCTCGACATAGCTGCGAATGGCATGGCGGAAGTGCATCTGCGCGACTTCCTCGCGGCGCTCGGGCGACCATTCGGGAAAGCAGAGCTTGAGGTTCGTATGCACGATGCGCTTGCGCCGGCTCGGAATCTGATAAAGCAGCCAGCCGAGGCCATCGCCGAAACGCGCGGTAATGCCGTAAGGAATGATCGCGAGAAACTTCAGAAAGCCAATGGCGAGCGACACGCCGATACGCCCTAACATGACGTGCTCCCGCGAACATACGGGCGGCGGCTACCGGCGGAGGATAAGCGCGGGACGAATGACGACAAGCGTTCGACTCTGTAAAAACACGGGAAACCGGTATAATACGGGCTTCGCCGAGTTAATGGACAACTTGCGGGGCGAAGCCGGCCTGAGCCAGATGCATGCATTGCGTGCATCGGGTGCATCGAGGTTCAGGACGGAGAAAGGACATCCGCTAAAGCGTCGCCGCTTCAGACTCCAAACGAAGTCGGCTACGTGAATCTCAACCGTACTTTATTGGAGTCTGAAGCGTGTCGAACGACTACCTGTTTACCTCCGAATCCGTTTCCGAAGGCCACCCGGACAAGGTCGCCGACCAAATCTCCGACGCTATTCTCGACGCCATCCTGACTCAGGACAAATACTCGCGCGTCGCGGCGGAAACCCTCTGCAATACCGGTCTCGTCGTCCTCGCGGGCGAAATTACGACCACCGCGAACGTCGATTACATCCAGATCGCGCGGGACACCATCAAGCGCATCGGTTACGACAACACGGACTACGGCATCGACTATCGCGGCTGCGCGGTGCTCGTCGCGTACGACAAGCAATCGCCGGATATCGCGCAAGGCGTGAACAAGGCGCACGACGACAATCTCGACCAGGGCGCGGGCGACCAGGGCCTCATGTTCGGTTACGCGTGCGACGAAACGCCCGAACTCATGCCGCTGCCCATTCACCTGTCGCACCGTCTCGTCGAGCGTCAGGCGAACCTGCGCCGCGACGGGCGTCTGCCGTGGCTGCGTCCGGACGCGAAGTCGCAAGTCACCGTCCGCTACGTGGACGGCAAGCCGCACTCCATCGACACCGTCGTGCTCTCCACGCAGCACGCGCCGGACATCGATCTGCCGCAACTGCGCGAAGCCGTGATCGAAGAAGTCATCAAGCCGACGCTGCCGAAGGAACTCATCAAGGGCGACATCAAGTTCCTGGTGAACCCGACGGGCCGATTCGTGATCGGCGGTCCGCAAGGCGACTGCGGTCTGACGGGCCGCAAGATCATTGTCGATACGTACGGCGGCGCGGCTCCGCACGGCGGCGGCGCGTTCTCCGGCAAGGACCCGTCGAAGGTGGACCGCTCGGCGGCTTACGCGGGCCGTTATGTCGCGAAGAACGTGGTCGCGGCCGGTCTGGCGTCGCGCTGCCTGATTCAGGTGTCGTACGCCATCGGCGTCGCGCGTCCGACTTCGGTGATGGTGAACACGTTCGGAACCGGCCGCGTGTCGGATGCCGAGATCACCAAGCTCGTGCTTGAACATTTCGATCTGCGTCCGAAGGGCATCATCCAGATGCTCGACCTGCTGCGCCCGATCTACGAAAAGTCGGCGGCGTACGGTCACTTCGGCCGGGAAGAGCCGGAATTCTCATGGGAAGCCGCGGATAAGGCGCTGTTGCTGGCCGAAGCCGCCGGCACCGAACCGGTGGTGCGCGTGGCGTAAGCTTCAGGCGCGACAAATAAAAAACCGGCAGGCATCGCGCCTGCCGGTTTTTTTCTTTTGGGCGACGCGCGTGTTCAGCGCACCGCGAACGCGAACCAGCCGGCGCTGGTCGCAGACGTGCGACGCGGCCGGCGGCTCGTCAGCGCCGCGGCTCGCGGCTTCGGCGATGGCGCGCGCAGTTGCATCGGCCGGCGCAGCAGCGTGCGCAGCGACACGTCGCGCGAGGCGGCGCGTGCACGGAGATTCAGAAAGAATCCGCGAAACCAGGAGCGGATGCCATCGACCGGACGCGCGGTGGCTTGCGGCGCAAGCGCCTGCGTGCGGGCGGAATGATGTCGCAACGCGCGGATCATGCCGCGCCGGGCGGGCCGAGCCGCACGAGAGGCGGCGCGTCGAAGGCCCTTAGCGATTCGGTGGTTCATGTCGGCGATAGGTTCGTCTGCGTGGTGGCAAACTCGACAGTAGTCGTCTCAAAAATAGCGTTCAAGGCTTCGATTCAACGTCGGCCGCGAAGTTGCACCGAAACGATGCGGCCAATGTACCGGACGTGCGTGACTGTCGTAAGTCCGCGTTTTCCCTGCCGGACATTGAAGCGGGCGCTTCATGCGACGGCGCGCGAGACAGGCTGCGAGCGCCTTCGCGGCCCGCGCGACTTACAATGCCCGTATTCGCCCCAATTTCGGGTATTGCGCTGGCTGCATGAGGCGATATCGAAGCCGCGCCGAGGCTGAAACGAACATGTCTGAACAAACGTCGCTGCAATCGAAGAGTGATCAGGTGCACGAGCTGCGCCAAATGGGCTTCGTCATCGTAAAGGGGCTGGTGTCCGACGCGCGCTGCGATGCGTTGCGCGACGTCGCGCAGCGGCAACTGGCCGAAGCCGCCGCGCCGCTCGAATACGAAGCCGACCTGAAGTATCCCGGCGCGCCGGAATCGAAGCACGCGCCGGGCGGACATACCGTGCGGCGGCTTCTGGACGCGTACGGGCGCCATCCGCTATTCGCGGAGTTCGCGACATCGCCGGAAGTGCGCGGCTGGATGGAGTTGTACTTCGGCGAGACGCCGTATCTCTCGCGCGCGCATCACAACTGCGTGATGACGAAGCACCCGGCGTACGGCAGCCTGACGGGCTGGCATCGCGATGCGCGTTACTGGGCGTTCGAGCGCGACGATCTGGTTTCCGCGTGGGTCGCGCTCGGCGATGAAACCGTGGACAACGGCGCGCTGTGGTTCGTGCCGCGATCGCACAAGCTCGCCTTCACGTCGGACCGGTTCGACGACGCGAAATTCTTCCGCGCCGATTTGCCGGAAAACACGGCGCTGATTCGCACGGCGGTTTCGCCCAAGCTGGCGAAGGGCGATGTCGTGTTCTTTCACTGCAACACGCTGCATTCCGCAGGCAAGAATCTCACCGATCAGGTGAAGTTCTCGCTCGTCTACACGTATCGCGGCGCAAGCAACGCGGCGTTGCCGGGCACGCGATCCGCGTCGAAGCCGGAAGTCGCGCTCGTCTAAGCGTTCAGCGTTCAGCGTTTCGAGGGCAGCGCGAGCCCGATCAGCCCCGCGAGCGACGCGACAATGCCGCCCGCGATCAGCCAGATCGTCTTGTTAGTCGGCGAGCCCGTGAAGAAGCGCGACACGTCGTTGCTCAACGAGTGAAACGACTGTCCGCCGAAGTACAAAAGCACGATGCCGCCGACCAGCAGGGCCAAGGAAATCGCTCGGGTCATGAAGTGTCCTCGCGGGTTCTGAGATAGGGCGCGCCAGCTTACAAGGCACGCCGCAGAGCGTCTAGTCAGGCCGGGCTCACGCCGCGACCGGCACGCGCGTGAGCGGCTGAATCTGGCGCAGCAAGTCGGCCTGCACGGCCGGATGGTCGCTTGCGCGCGTCCACACGCCGACGTTGAACTTCACGCCGGTATCGGTGTAATCCGTGACGGCGATCCACGGCGCCGACGCGCCGTCCTGCACGATGCGCGCATCGCCCGTGACGAGCCTGCGCAGTTCCGACAGCACGCGCTCGACATCTTGACCGTGCTGCACGAGGAAATTGAGCACCACGCGCCGGTTTTCGTTCGCGCTGAAATTGGTCACCGGATTCGCCCAGATGATGCTGTTCGGCACGTACATGACGACGCCGTCGGCCTTCGTGAGCCGCGTCGTGAATAGACCGATCTCGTTCACCGTACCCGCCGTCACGCCGATTCCCTCGATATAGTCACCGACGCGAAACGGCCGCAGTAGCAGCAACATCAAACCGGCTGCGATGTTTTGCAGCGTGCCCTGCAGCGCCAGTCCGATGGCAAGCCCCGCCGCGCCGAGCACGGTCAGGATGCTCGCCGCCGCAATGCCGAACTTGCCGAGCGCCGCGACGATGGCGACCACGCGTATCGCCCACATCACGAGACTGGCGAGCACCGGCGTCAGCGTGGCATCGACGTTCGTGCGGTTGAGCGTGCGCCGCAGCGCGTTGGCGACGATGTTCGAGATCCACCAGCCGACGGCGACGATCAGAATCGCCATCAGAATGTTGATGCCGTACGTCAGCCCGAGCGTGAGCATGAAGTCGTAGGCCGGGCGCAATTTGTCGATTGAATCCATTGAGTGCTCCTTTTGCGATGTGTCGTGGACGAGGCGGCGCGCCGCGTGCTCCCGCATATCGGGACGCGCATGCCGGGCGCTCGGGCCGTCGCCGATTGGCTTAACATTGACGGCTTTGGTCGATTCGCGAGCATAGAGCAGCGGCGCGCATCCACCGGCTTCACGATTGTCAAAGTTAGTCCAAAACTGCCACCCGCAAAGGAAAACTGTCATGGCTTACGAAGCAGCATCCGAGCGTTACTCCTCGCAGATGCAATACCGCACGTGCGGCAAATCCGGTCTCAAGCTGCCGGCGCTGTCGCTCGGCCTCTGGCATAACTTCGGCGACACCACGCCCATTTCGACGCAGCGCGACATCCTGCGTACCGCGTTCGATCTCGGCGTGACGCACTTCGATTTGGCAAACAATTACGGGCCGCCGTACGGCAGCGCGGAGACCAACTTCGGGCGTCTCTTCAAGGACGACTTCAAGCCGTATCGCGATGAATTGCTGATCTCGACGAAGGCCGGCTGGGACATGTGGCCGGGTCCGTACGGGCAGGGCGGCGGCTCGCGCAAGTACGTGCTCGCGAGCCTGGACCAGAGCCTGAAGCGCATGGGACTGGATTACGTCGATATCTTCTACTCGCATCGCTTCGATGCCGATACGCCGCTCGAAGAGACCGCCGGCGCGCTCGCGACCGCTGTGCATTCGGGCAAGGCGCTGTATGTCGGCATCTCGTCGTATTCGGCGTCCAAGACGCGCGAAATGGCCAAGCTGCTCGCCGAGCACAAGGTGCCGCTTTTGATCCATCAGCCGTCGTACAACATGCTGAACCGCTGGATCGAAGAAGAACTGCTGGATACGCTCGATGAGATCGGCGCGGGCAGCATCGCGTTCACGCCGCTCGCGCAAGGGCTGCTGACGAGCAAGTATCTGAACGGCGTGCCGCAGGATGCGCGCGTCAACAAGCCGGGCGGCGGATCGCTCAAGCAGGAACACCTGAGTCGGGAAAATCTGGAGCACGTGCGCAAGCTGAACGAACTGGCGCAGCGGCGCGGTCAAAGCCTCGCGCAGATGGCGCTCGCGTGGGCGCTGCGCGGCGGGCGCGTGACCTCGGTGCTGATCGGCGCGAGCCGCGCGGAGCAAGTCACCGAAAACGTCGGCGCGTTGAAGAATCTCGAGTTCAGCCAGGAAGAACTCGCGGAAATCGACAAGTACGCGCAGGAAGGCGGCATCAATCTGTGGGAGAAGCCGTCGACGGATCAGCGCATCTGAACGTCTTGCAGCCGCCTTCCGTCAGAAGGGTGATTCGGAAGCGGCTCGGCTGCGGTTGCTATCATGCGGGCTCGCGGTTCATTCGCTGCTGACCGGCAGCGAGCACAATCGGCGGCGGCGGCGCGTGGCGGATCGTCACGCGCTGCTGGCGATCCGGCCCGAGGACGCCCCGCGGCTATCGAGTTAGAATAGCCGATTGCGCCCATGCAACGCCCGGCTGCACGACTGCCGACGCGGGCCTGCCGCAAACACGCCGCACAGAGCCGAAAGTTCGGACGAAAGCGCCAGCCGCTCGTCCTTTCGCGCGGCGTCGAGCGACCCGCGTTCCGGCGTTCCGGCCGTGAGCGTCACCGTTTTCGCATAGTCCAAGAAGCCATGAGCAACCTCAACTCTCAAACCGTTCTGAGCGTCCACCACTGGACCGACACGCTTTTCAGTTTCACCTGCACTCGCGACGCCTCGTTCCGCTTTGAGAACGGCCAGTTCACGATGGTGGGCCTCGAAGTCGACGGCAAGCCGCTTCTGCGCGCCTACAGCCTCGCGAGCGCGAACTACGAAGAGCATCTCGAATTCTTAAGCATCAAGGTGCCGGACGGCCCGCTGACTTCGCGTCTGCAGCACCTGAAGGTCGGCGATTCCGTGCTGATTGGCAAGAAGCCGACGGGCACGCTGGTCGCGGACAACCTGCTGCCGGGCAAGACGCTGTGGCTGCTTTCCACTGGCACCGGCCTCGCGCCGTTCATGTCGATCATCAAGGACCCGGACGTCTACGACCGCTACGAGAAGATCGTGCTGACGCATACGTGCCGCTTCGTCGATGAACTCGCGTACAAGGACTTCATCACGGAGCATTTGCCGGCGCACGAGCACATCGGCGAGATCGTTTCGGAGAAGCTCGTCTATTACCCGACCGTGACGCGCGAAGAATTCGCGAACCGCGGCCGCATCACCGACCTGATCGAGACGAAGAAGCTGTTCTCGGATCTGTCGGTGGAGCCGTTCTCGATCGAAAACGACCGCGTGATGCTCTGCGGCAGCCCGCATATGCTGCGCGACACGCGTCAGCTGCTCGACTCGCTGGGCTTCCAGGAAGGCAGCAACAACCATCCGGGGCATTACGTCGTCGAGAAGGCGTTCGTCGGCTGATTCGTGGTTGGCGTGTTCGCAAAGAAGCCGGGGCAAATCGCTCCGGTTTTTTTTCGCCTGCTAGCGGGCAACTTGTTACATGTGTGGACAGGCATTATTGGCACTTCCGCCGCACTGCTGTTACTAATCGACATGAAGTTCTCCCGCCGCAGCCTTGTCGGACATGGATTAATCATATTTTTGAGATATGATGCGGTCACGTCGAAGCGATGCGCAAAGCCTGCATCGTCCGATTTCCATGTTACAGAGTGTAAATTTAGTTACGCCGACTCGTGGTCTGCCGAGGACGTAGCTCAAGTTGCGCTCAAAGCGAGGAAAAATGAACCCGTCGGCCCTGATCGGACTGGATCAGCGTGCAACGTCCTGCGCCACCGTGCGCGGTGTGTCGTCAGCGACGCCGGAGGCATCCGGCTTACCGTTTTCCGCTCTATTCGACGCCAAGCTGGAAAGCGACCGCGAGGTCGAGCGCCTGCGCGCCCGCGTACGGGATCTCGCTTCGCAAGTCTGCGCGGCCGATGAGCGCGTTCGCCGCAGCATCGCCGCCGACCTGCACGACGAAGCAGGCGCCATTCTCACCGCTGCGAACCTCGCAGTAGCGCGCGCCGAATATCTGCTGCCCGCCGATGCGCCCGCTGCCTGCACAGAAGCGCTGCGCCAGGCGCGCGAATGTCTCGCCGAAGTCGCCGCGTCCAACCACAGGATCGTGGAGGGCCTGCACGCGCCGGCGCTCGACGCCGGACTGCCTGCCGCGCTCGCGGAATGGCTCGCAACCTTCGGCGCGCGCGCCGGTCTCTCCGTTAATTTATCTTGTTCAGTTGAAATCTACGCGAAGCGTTTGCCGCAGGGTCTGTCCCACGCGTTCTTTCGCATCACGCAGGAAGCACTAAACAACGTCGCGCGGCACGCGCATGCGACGCGCGCGAACGTGACGCTCGCAGCCGACGACGACGCGCTCACGCTCGTGGTGGAGGACGACGGCATCGGCATCACGCCCGTTGCGCGCCGGAAAGCCGGGCGGCTCGGGTTCGCGAGCATGCGCTCTCGCTGCGAGGCGTTCGGCGGCACGCTGCGCGTGGGCGCATCGAAGACGGGCGGGACCTGCGTGCGCGCGCGCCTCCCGTGGACGGCCGCGCCGCGCGCCGCGCTGCGCGCGGTCAACGACTGAGCGCGCGCATGGCGCTCAAGATTCTTCTCGCCGACGATCACGCCATCGTGCGCCGTGGCGTCGCGCAATTGCTGCTGGAGCGCGGCGTCGCGTCGGAGGTCAGCGAAGCGGAAACGGGCGCGCAGGCGCTGGCGCTCGCTGCGCGCGTCTCTTTCGACGTCGCGCTCCTCGACATCTCGCTACCCGATACGACCGGCCTCGACGTCCTGAAGCGCCTGAAGCGCGACGCGCCGCGTCTGCCGGTGCTCATGTTCTCCATGTATCGCGAAGACCAGTACGCGGTGCGCGCGCTGAAGGCGGGCGCGGCAGGTTATCTATCGAAGACGGCGGACCCCGCGCTGATGATCCGCGCGGTTCAACAGGTCGCAGCCGGCCGTAAGTACGTCAGCCCGGAAATGGCGGAGGCGCTCGCCAATTACGTCTCACTGGATAGCGAACGGATGCCGCACGAGAACTTGTCGGACCGCGAGTTCCAGACGCTCTGCATGCTGGCATCGGGCAAGCGGCTGACCGACATCGCGAACGCGCTGTCGTTGTCGGTTAAGACGGTCAGCGTGTATCGCGCGCGCCTGCTCGACAAGATGAAGCTGGCCAACAACGCCGAACTCACGTTCTATGTCCTCTCGAACCGCCTCGTCGATATGAACCCTGCGATCGCAGGCTGAGTGGGTTTTATCTCAGACAAGATAAACGCACCGGCGCTGCGCATGCTGCCCAATTTCTGGGCATTTTCGAAGTCTCCGATAGAATGTCGGGTTTTCCCGCAGCAGGGCGCGCGAGCGCCGCATGGAGACTTATCGCAATGTCGTTGTTCCGCAAGAAAAACATCGAGCACATGCTGGCCGGCGCGCACAGCACGTCACTCAAGAAAACGCTTGGCGCGCTGGACCTGACGTTTCTCGGCATCGGCGCGATCATCGGCACCGGCATCTTCGTGCTCACGGGCACCGGCGCCGTGCAGGCCGGACCCGCGCTGATGGTGTCGTTCATCGTCGCGGCCATCGCTTGCTGCTTCGCCGCGCTCGCCTACGCGGAGTTTTCGTCGACCATTCCGGTCGCCGGTTCCATCTACACGTATTCGTACGCGACGCTCGGCGAACTGGCCGCGTGGATCATCGGCTGGGACTTGATGCTCGAATACGGGCTCGCGACGTCCGCCGTTTCAGTGGGGTGGTCGGGCTATCTGCAATCGCTGCTGTCGGGCTTCGGCATCAGCCTGCCGACGGCGCTCACCGCCGCGCCCGGCGCGCTGCCGGACCACGTCACGTACTTCAACCTGCCCGCGTTCCTCGTGATGATGGTCATTACGTGGCTGCTGTCGATCGGCGTAAAGGAATCCACGCGCATCAACAACGTGATGGTCGCGATCAAGGTAACGGTCGTGCTGCTGGTGATCGCGGTCGGCGTATTCCACGTCACGCCGGCGAACTGGCATCCGTTCATGCCGCACGGCTGGTCCGGCGTGTTCGGCGCGGCGGCGGTTATGTTCTTCGCGTTCATCGGCTTCGATTCGGTGTCGTCCGCGGCCGAGGAAGTGAAGAACCCGAAGCGCGATCTGCCCATCGGCATCATTTCGTCGCTCGCGGTGTGCGCGGTGCTGTACGTGGCGGTGGCGGCGGTCGTGACGGGCATTGTGCCGGCAGCGCAGTTCGCGCACATCTCGCATCCGGTGTCGTACGCGCTGCAAGTGGCGGGGCAGAACTGGGTGGCGGGTTTCATCGACCTCGGCGCGGTGCTCGGCATGCTCACCGTGATTCTCGTGATGAGCTACGGCCAGACGCGCATCATCTACGCGATGTCGCGTGACGGACTGCTCCCCGCCAAACTCTCGAGCGTGCATCCGCGCTTTGCGACGCCGTTTTTCACGACGTGGCTCGTCGGCAGCTTCTTCGGCCTGATCGGCGCGCTCGTGCCGCTCAACGTGCTCGCCGAGCTGATCAACATCGGCACGCTCGCCGCGTTCTCGATGGTCTCCATCGCCGTGCTGATCCTGCGCCGCACGCATCCCGACCTGCCGCGCGCGTTCCGCTGCCCGGGCGTTCCCGTCGTGCCGATTCTCGCGGTGGCGTCGTGCCTCTTCCTGATGCTCAACCTGACGGCGACGACGTGGATTGCGTTCGTCGTCTGGCTCGTGATCGGCCTCGTGATTTACTTCGTGTACTCGCGCCGTCATTCGGCGCTGGGCCGCGTTCAGGCGCAGCCCGCGAGCGCGAAGGCCGCGAAGCGCGAAACCGTTACGCACTGAGCGTTTGTCTGATCGTTCGGCTAAAGAGCGCCGTCCCTCGGGACGGCGTTTTTTTTCGTCCGTCGCGGGCGCGGCACGGGCGTGCGCCTAATAGCGACGCCCGCTGATTTGTGCTTTACTCGCCGTACACATAACACGAAATTCCAGCCGGACGCGACGCGCGGGCAGGTAGAGACGTGGCGACGTGCGTGACCCGAGTGACGTTAAGGCTGGTCCATCCCCTTGCAATCATGCAAGGACCGTAGCGAGGCGCAAAGCCCGCCGCGGTCGACAAGGAGACAGTAATGACGCTCAGCATCAGCCTGACGGTCAACGGCAAACCCGTGACCGCGAAGGTGGAACCGCATGTCCTGCTCGTTCAGTTTCTCCGCGAAAACCTCGGGCTGACCGGTACGCATATCGGCTGCGATACCGCGCAGTGCGGCGCGTGCACCGTTCATCTCGACGGCCGCGCGATCAAATCGTGCAACATTCTCGCCGCGCAGGCCGACGGCATGAGCGTGACGACCATCGAGGGCATGTCGAAAGACGGCCAGCTTCATCCGATGCAGGCGGCGTTCAGGGAATGCCACGGCCTGCAGTGCGGCTTCTGCACGCCGGGCATGGTGATGAGCGCGAGCGCGCTCGCAGCCGAATCGCCCGATCTCACCGAGGAAGAAGTCCGCGATCAGCTCGACGGCAATCTGTGCCGCTGCACGGGCTATCACAACATCGTGAAGGCGGTCCTCGAAGGCGCGCAGAACATGAAAGCGGGCGCCTGATTCCCTCGTTCCCTTTTCGACACCACGAATCGCGCCTATCACGGAGACCGCGATGAATGCCCCTGAGCAACAGAAACTGATCGGCGCTGGCGTCAAGCGCAAAGAAGACTATCGCTTCCTGACCGGCGCGGGCCAGTACACCGACGACGTCGTGCTGCCGCGCCAAAGCTATGGCGTGTTCCTTCGCTCGCCGCATGCGCACGCGCGCATTCGCGGTATCAATACCGAGCAGGCGCTGGCGTCGCCGGGCGTGATCGGCGTGTTCACCGGCAAGGATCTCGCAGGCGAGAACGTCGGCGGCTTGCCGTGCGGATGGCTGATCCACAGCACGGACGGCTCGCCGATGCACGAGCCGCCGCATCCCGTCATCGCGCACGACAAAGTGCTGCACGTGGGCGATCAGGTGGCGCTCGTCGTCGCGGAATCGGTGAAGGAAGCGAAAGATGCGCTCGAACTGATCGAAGTCGATTACGAAGAACTGCCCGCTGTCGTCGATACGGGCAGCGCCGCCGACCCGGGCCAGCCGCTCGTGCACGACAGCGTGCCGAACAACGTCTGCTACAACTGGGGCCACGGCGACAAGGCGCGCACCGACGCCGCGTTCGCGCAGGCCGCGCATGTAACGACGCTCGACATCGTGAATCAGCGGCTCGTGCCGAACGCCATCGAGCCGCGCGCCGTCAACGCGAGCTATTCGAAGCACGACGACAGCTACACGGTCTATGTCGCCAATCAGAATCCGCACGTCGAGCGTTTGTTGATGGCGGCGTTCGTGCTGTCGCTGCCGGAATCGAAGCTGCGCGTGATTGCGCCGGACGTAGGCGGCGGCTTCGGCTCGAAGATCTTCCTGTATCCGGAAGATGTAGCGCTGACGTGGGCATCGAAGAAAGTCGGGCGTCCGATCAAATGGACCGCCGAGCGTTCCGAAGCCTTCGTCTCCGACGCGCACGGCCGCGATCACGTCACCAAAGCGGAACTCGCGCTCGACAATGACGGCAAGTTCCTCGCGATGCGCGTCCACACGACGGCGAACATGGGCGCGTATTTGTCGACGTTCGCGTCGTCGGTGCCGACCGTGCTTTACGCGACGCTGCTCGCCGGCCAGTACGCCACGCCCGCCATCTACGCCGAAGTGAAGGCCGTGTTCACGAACACCGTTCCCGTGGATGCCTATCGCGGCGCGGGCCGTCCGGAAGCCACGTATGTGGTCGAACGGCTCGTCGAGACGGCGGCGCGCGAGCTCAACATCGATCCGGTGGAACTGCGCCGCCGCAACTTCATACGCGAGTTTCCGTATGCGACGCCCGTTGGCCTCACCTACGACACCGGCGACTACGACGCGTGCCTGAACCGCGCGCTGGAACTGGCGGACGTCGCGGGTTTCGCCGAGCGGCGCGCGCAGTCGGAGAAAGAAGGCAAGCTGCGCGGCATCGGCTATTCGTGCTACATCGAGGCGTGCGGGCTCGCGCCGTCGAACATTGCGGGCGCGCTCGGCGCGCGGGCGGGGCTCTTCGAAGCAGGCGAAGTGCGCGTGCATCCGACCGGCTCCGTCACCGTGTTCACCGGCTCGCACAGCCACGGTCAGGGGCACGAGACCACGTTCGCGCAAGTGGTGGCGGACCGGCTGGGCGTGGCGATCGAAAACGTCGAAGTCGTTCACGGCGACACCGGTCGCATTCCGTTCGGCATGGGCACGTACGGATCGCGGTCGATTTCGGTCGGCGGCTCGGCCATCATGAAGGCGCTCGACAAGGTGGAAGCGAAGGCGAAGAAGATCGCGGCGCATCTGCTGGAAGCGTCGGCGGAAGACATCGAGTTTTCGAACGGCGTGTTCCGCGTCGCAGGCACGGACCGCACGAAGAGCTTCGCGGAAGTCTCGCTCGCCGCGTACGTGCCGCACAACTTCCCGCTCGAAACCATGGAGCCGGGCCTCAACGAAAACGCGTTCTACGATCCGACGAACTTCACGTATCCGTCGGGCGCGTACGTCTGCGAAGTCGAAGTGGATCGCGACACCGGCGAAACGCGCATCCAGAAGTTCACCGCCGTGGACGACTTCGGCAACGTGATCAATCCGATGATCGTGGAAGGTCAGGTGCACGGCGGCCTGGGGCAGGGCATCGGCCAAGCCATGCTGGAGCGCTGCGTGTATGACAAGGAAAGCGGCCAGCTGCTGTCGGGCTCGTTCATGGATTACGCGATGCCGCACGCCATCGACTTGCCGAGCTTCACCGTCGAGACCGCGAAGGGCACGCCGTGCACGCACAACCCGCTCGGCGTGAAGGGCTGCGGCGAAGCGGGCGCGATCGGCTCGCCGCCCGCCGTCATCAATGCGATTGTCGATGCCCTCGCGCCGCTCGGCGTCAAAGACTTGCAGATGCCCGCGACGCCGCACCGCGTCTGGACCGCGATGCACGCCGCGCAGACCACACAAACCGCCCAAACCGCCCAAACCGCCTGACGGAGACGGATATGTACGCATTCGACTATCAACGGCCGGACGAGGCGCAAGCGGCGGTGGCCGCGCTCGCGGCGAACGGCGACGCCAAATATCTCGCGGGCGGCCAGAGCTTGCTGCCGACCATGCGTTTGCGGCTCGCACAGCCGTCGGCGCTCGTGGATGTGACGCGCATCGCGTCGATGAAAACCGTCACGCTGGATGCCGGCAAGCTGACCATCGGCGGCGCGATGTGCCACGCGCAAGTCGGCGCGAACGCGGACGTGAAACGCGCGCTGCCGGGCTTGGCCGACCTGGCGAGCCGCATCGGCGACCGACAAGTGCGCGAGCGCGGCACCATCGGCGGCTCGCTCGCCAACGACGACCCCGCCGCGTGCTATCCGTCGGCGGTGCTCGCGCTCAACGCGACCATCGTGACGGACCGCCGCCGCATCGCCACCGACGACTTCTTCCTCGGCATGTACGAGACCGCGCTCGAACCGGACGAACTGATCACCGCCGTCGAGTTTCCGCTCGCCGAGCGCGCGGGCTACGAGAAGTTTCGCAATCCCGCGTCGCACTTTGCGCTCGTCGGCGTGTTCGTCGCGAAGCACGCGGACGGCGTGCGCGTCGGCGTGACCGGCGCGGCGCCTTCAGCATTCCGGCCGACCGAACTGGAAGCGGCGTTGTCGAAGGACTTCTCGGTGGCGTCCGCGCGCAGCGTGACCATTTCCGCCGACGGCCTCAACGACGACATGCACGCGAGCGCAGCCTACCGCGCGCATCTGATTCCGGTGCTCGCGGGCCGCGCGATCGAACGCGCGCTGTCGTTCTCGGCGTGATGATCGACGAACCGGCTTCCATCGACGAGACGCTCGCGCGCCTGCGCGAGCAGCAGTACTTCGCGAGCCGCGAACTGGCGACGGCGCTTTTTCTCGCATTGAAGATGCAGCGCCCGCTCTTTCTGGAAGGCGAGCCGGGCGTCGGCAAAACGGAACTGGCGAAAGCGGCGGCGGGCTTGTGCGGCACGACGCTTTTGCGTCTGCAATGCTACGAAGGGCTCGACACGGCGAGCGCGCTGTACGAATGGGACTATCCGCGTCAGATCATGGCGCTGCGGCTCGCGGAAGCCGCGGGCGAAACGCCGTCGAACGATTCGCTGTATCGCGGCGAGTTTCTGCTGAAGCGGCCGCTCTTGCAGGCGTTGTTGCCCGATCCCGCGAAGGCGAATGCGCGGCGCGTGCTTCTGATCGACGAGATCGACCGCGCGGACGAGCCGTTCGAAGCGTTCTTGCTGGAACTGCTGTCGGACTTTCAGGTGTCGATTCCCGAGTACGGCACCGTGCGCGCGGCGCGGCCGCCGCTCGTGATCATGACGTCCAACCGCACGCGCGAAGTCCACGACGCTTTGAAGCGCCGCTGCCTGTATCAGTGGATCGGCTATCCGGCGCGCGACGTCGAACTCGATATCGTCGCGGCGCGTGCGCCGGAGGCCGGCGCGGCGTTGCAGGCGCGGGCCGTCGCGTTCGTCCATCAGTTGCGCACGATGGACTTGTTCAAGGCGCCGGGCGTCGCGGAAACCATCGACTGGTGCCGCGCGCTCGCGGCGTTGTCGGTCTCCGAACTCGATCCGCAATCGGTGCAGGACACGCTCGGCGTGCTGCTGAAGTATCAGGACGACCTCGCGCGCATGGACGCCGCGACGCTCGCGCAATGCCTTTCGACGGCGCGGGCGTGACCATGCCACCGTTCGCGCGCAACGTCGTGCACTTCGTGCGCTTGCTGCGCGGCGCGGGGCTCGGCATGTCGCCGGCGCAGGCGGTCGATGCGCTCGACGCGCTGCGCTTCATCGACCTCGGCCGGCGCGACGACGTGCGCGCGGCGCTCGCGTGCCTGCTGGTTCATGCGAGCGACGAGCGCGAGATCTTCGACTCGGCGTTCGACCTGTTCTGGCGCGATCCCGATTGGGAAAGCAAGCTGCGCGCGCTTCTGCTGCCGAAGATTCAAAGCGCTGCGCCGCCGCCGAAGCGCAACAACCGTCTCGCCGATGCCCTCGCCACGCGCACCGACACGCGTGAAACGCCGCCGCCAGAAGCGCAGGCCGAAGAGACGCACGCGCGGCTGTCGTTCAGCGCGCAAGAGCGCCTGAGTCATCGCGATTTCGACACGCTCACCGCCGACGAATGGCGCGCGTTGCGGCATCAGATTCGCGCGCACCGGCTGCCGCTCGCGACCGAGCCGACGCGCCGGCTCAAGGCGGCGTCGCGCGGCACGCACGCGGACTTGCGCGCGAGCGCGCGGCAAGCGGTTCGCGCGGGCGGCGACTGGTCCGTGTGGAAGTATCGCGCGGCGGTGGAACGCAGGCCGCCGCTGGTTCTGCTGCTCGACATCTCCGGTTCGATGAGCGCGTATTCGCGCGCCGTGCTGTACTACTGTCACGCGCTTCTGCAATCGCGCGAGCGCTTGCAGGTGTTCCTCTTCGGCACGCGGCTCACGAACGCGACGCGCGCGTTGCGCGAGCGCGATCCCGATGTCGCGGTGACCGCGCTCGGCGAACAGGTCGCGGACTGGTCCGGCGGCACGCGCATCGGCGCGGCGCTCGCGGAATTCAACCGGCGCTGGGCGCGTCGCGTGCTGACGGGCCGCGCGACGGTGCTCATCGTCACCGACGGGCTGGATCACGAGGCCATCGACGTGCTCGATGCCGAAATGGCGCGGCTCAGGCGCTTCGCGCATCGGCTCGTGTGGCTCAATCCGCTGTTGCGATTTGCCGGCTTCACGCCGCGCGCACGAGGCGTGCGCGCGATCCTGCCGCACGTCGACGCGATGCTCGCGGCTCACAACCTCGACAGCCTGGCCGCTGTCGGGCGGGAAATGGCGGCGCTTTCCGCGCGCGGCGCGCCCCGAATGCCAGGAGGACACACGCAATGGAACTGACCGAAACGCATACCTTGCCGGTGCCGCAGGATCGCGCGTGGGAGGCGCTCAACGACACGGCCATGCTCAAAGCCTGCATCCCGGGCTGCGACAGCATCGAAGCGGACGGCGAAAATGCCTATGCCGTCGGGATGACTGCCGCTGTCGGCCCGGTCAAGGCACGCTTCAAGGGACGCATGGAACTGACGGATATCGACGCGCCGCATACCTATACGATCGTCTTCGAAGGACAGGGCGGCGCGGCAGGCTTCAGCAAAGGCACGGCCAAAGTGAACCTCGAACCCGGCGAGGACGCGGACACGACCAAGCTCACCTACAGCGCGCACGCGCAGGTGGGCGGCAAGCTCGCGCAGATCGGCTCGCGGCTCGTGGACGGCGCAGCGCGTAAGATCGCGGGTGAGTTCTTCAAGCGTTTCGGCGCGAAGTTGCAGGGCGCAGGCGAAGCGCAGCAAGAACAGAACGGCGTCGCGGACGAACCGGCCGACGCCGACAAGGAAGAGAAAGGAAAGAAATCATGGACAGCGTGGATCTCGAAGTCCTGAAGAACAGCGCGCGGTGGCTCGAAGAAGGGCATCGCGCGCTGCTGGTCACGGTGGTGAAGACGTGGGGCTCGTCGCCCCGGCCCGAAGGCGCGATGCTCGCGGTGCGCGACGACGGCCATGTGGTCGGCTCGGTGTCGGGCGGCTGCATCGAAGACGATCTGATCGACCGCGTGCGGCAGCGGGGCATCGAGCAGTCGAAGCCGGAAGCGGTGAAATACGGCATCAGCGCGGAGGAAGCGCATCGCTTCGGATTGCCGTGCGGCGGCACCATCCAGCTCGTGCTGGAGCCGCTCACGCGCGAGAGCGGCATCGCGGAACTGTGCGCGGCAGTGGAAAGCGGGCGGCTCGTCGCGCGCACGCTCGACATGGCGACGGGCGCCGCGCGCCTCGAACCCGCGCAGGCGACCGACGGCGTGCTCTTCGACGGCGCGAAGCTGCTGACCATTCACGGTCCGCGCTACCGGATGCTCGTGATCGGCGCGGGGCAGTTGTCGCGTTATCTGTGCAGCATCGCGGTCGGGCTCGACTACCAGGTGACCGTGTGCGATCCGCGCGAGGAATACACCGACGAGTGGGACGTGCCGGGCACGACCATCGTCCGCACCATGCCCGACGACACCGTGATGGACATGAAGCTCGACGAGCGTTGCGCGGTGATCGCGCTCACGCACGATCCGAAGCTCGACGATCTCGCGCTCATGGAAGCGTTGAAGACGCCGGCGTTCTATGTCGGCGCGCTCGGTTCGCGGCGCAATAACGCGGCGCGGCGCGAGCGGCTGAAAGAGTTCGATCTCAGCGATGCCGAACTCGCGCGGCTACACGGACCTGTCGGCATCTATATCGGCAGCCGGACGCCGCCGGAGATCGCCGTATCGATTCTCGCCGAAGTGACGGCGGCGAAGAATGGCGTGTCGCTGCCGGAACTGCTGCAAGTGGAAGGCGCGAAGGCGGCGCGCGAAGTCGCCGGAAAAGGCGAAGTGTGCGGCGTGTGACGGCCGCACGATAAAGCGCCGCCGTTGCCGCTTACATCAGCCCGCACACGATCATCGCGACGAGCGACACCGTCACGATCGCCGCGCCCGCCGTGCGCCGCTTGTTGAGCTCGGTCCACAGCAGCACGCCCGTGAGCGACAGAAGAATCAGGCTGCCGGCGAGCGTGTCGATCAGCAGCACCCAGCCGACGCTCAGGCCGACGCCTTTGTGAAGGTTCGTCAGCATCGCGAGGAAGGTGTTTTCGGTGCGCTTCACCGAGACAAAGTTGTTGCCGACCCAGTACTCGGCCATCACGCTGCTGCCGGGCGATGAAATCATCGTCGACCATTGTTCGGGCTGCATCGTGCTCTTGTCGCCCCAGCCGACGGGATGCGCCGGCTCGCGCCGCGTGCGGCCGACGTTGCCGTCGAGTTTCAGTTCCTTCTTGAGCCACATGCCCATGTCGCGCGGCGATTTGAAACCGCCCGCGGGCAGCGGAAGTTGCATCTGCGACACCTGCGGCTCGCCGGTCGAGACACGCAGCGGCGGCGCGCGGTGGTTGAGCAAAAAGCCGGTCACGCCGAATAAAAGCCCGAGCAGCGCGCCCCATAAGCCGACCCAGCCGTGAACCTTGCGCAGCCATTTCAGAAACGTCGAGCGGCGCGAGCGGTTCTTGCGCGCGGCTTCTTCGGCGTCGTTCATGGGGCGTCCTTGCGGACGGTGTCGATCGGTGCCGCTCGTCGGCGGCGGGGTGAGGGTGTCAGGCGCGTTCAAGCGTCTCTCCGGAGTCGGCGGGTTCGTCGGCAACGCCACGCCCTAACCGACGCGCGGTCGGTCACGGCGAGCAAAAGAGAATCGTTATCATTGCACGCCGAAACGCCTGACACAATGCTTTCTGGCGGCGTAAAGACGCCGCTTCGTCACCAAAAATTTCAGACGGGCCAGAGCGGCCCTTCCTGCATCGCGCCGATCTGCTCGCGCAACTCGAGGATGCGGTCTTCCCAGTAACGCTGCGTGTTGAACCACGGAAAGGCGGCGGGGAACGCGGGATCGTTCCAGCGGCGCGCGAGCCACGCGGCGTAGTGGATCAGCCGCAACGTGCGAAGCGCCTCGATCAGATGCAACTCGCGCTCGTCGAAGTCACAGAAATCTTCGTAGCCTGCGAGCAAGTCGGAGAGCGCACGCGACGCTTCGGCGCGGCCGCCCGGCAGCAGAAGCCACAAGTCCTGAATCGCCGGTCCCATGCGGCTGTCGTCGAAATCGACGAAATGCGGGCCCGCGTCCGTCCACAGCACGTTGCTCGGGTGGCAGTCGCCGTGCATGCGCAGATGCCGCACGTCACCGGCGCGCTCGAAGCATTGCGCGACGCCGTCCAGCGCCATCGATACTGCGCGCTCGTAGGCTTCGCGCACGTCGTCGGGCACGAAGCCATGCGTCAGCAGGAACTCGCGCGGCTCAAAGCCGAAGGTTTGAATATCGAGCGTCGGCCGCTCGCGATACGGCTCGATGCCGCCGACGGCGTGAATGCGCCCGATAAAGCGTCCGAGCCATTCGAGCGTTTCGCGGTTGTCGAGGTCGGGCGCGCGGCCGCCGCGCCGGTCGAAGACGGCGAAGCGAAAGCCTTCGAATTCGTGGAGCGTCGCGCCTTGAAGGACGCGTGCCGGAACCGCCGGAATCTCGCGCGCGGCGAGGCTCGCGACGAACGCGTGTTCTTCGAGAATCGCTTCATTCGACCAGCGCTCCGGCCGATAAAACTTCGCGATGACAGGTGGCCGGTCTTCGACGCCCACTTGATACACGCGGTTTTCGTAGCTGTTGAGCGCGAGCAGCCGGCCGTCCGTGCGCGCGTCGGCGGTCATGAGCACGCTGTCCACGGCGTCGAGCACGCGCTCGGGCGTGAGGCCGGCGAAGGGCGGCGCGGCGTCGGAAGCGGGGACGCCGGCGGAGTCGGAAGGATTTGAGTTCATTCCGGCATTGTGCGCCTTCCGGCGGCAGGCATCAGAGTCGCTTCAACTCGGCGCTCGGGTCGCCGGCACAACGCCGCTCAATGAACGACCGAGTTCGACGGGCGCACGATATCGCCCGTATCGATCAGGTCTTCGAGAAAGAACGGCTCCGTGTTCAGGAGCTTCGTGACGCCGGGCTCGCCCGCGTACCACGCGACCATGGCCATGTCGCCGAGAATGCGCATGACGATGCCGCGAGCGCCGTGAGGCACGGCAATATGCACGGAGCGGACAATCGAACCGATTTGCATGATGAAACCCCGTTTCCATGCCGGCTCGATGAGACGCCGGTCATATGTTCCAACAGCACGCGCTTGCGACGGCGCGTGCACCAGACAATCGCCGCGTCTTTGTTGCGGGAAGCGCGACCTGCGCGGCTTTCATGAACGATTGTGCGCTTACTTTAGCCTATGGCAACGCGCAAACGCGATGCCCAATGCCGCGATATGTTGCCCAGCGCAGACGTTCGACGCTTGTTTGCTGTCTGCGGCACATGGAATGCGCCGCTGCATCCGGCAAAACCCTGACGGACGGCGTATCGTTGAGGGTTTCGGTTTTAAGCGGAGACTTCATTCGTGAACGCATCACCCGCGCCGCAGCGCAAGGATGTGCCGCCCGCGCCTGCGGATCTTTACCTCGAGCGCGGCTCGCGGGCCTACTGGCGCGCTTCGCTCGCGTTGCTCTTCGCGGGCTACGCGACCTTTTCGCTGCTGTACTGCGTGCAGCCGCTGCTTCCCGAATTCACGAAGGGCTTCGGCGTCAGCCCGGCGGTCAGTGCGCTCGCGGTGTCGGTGAGCACGGCGGCGTTGGCCGTCGCTATTTTCATCGCGGGATTCGTCTCGGAAAGCTGGAGCCGTCATCGGTTGATGACGCTGTCGCTGCTCGCGTCGTCGGTGCTGACGGTCATCGCGGCGCTGCTGCCGAACTGGCACGCGCTACTTTTCGTGCGCGCGCTCGAAGGCTTCGCGCTCGGCGGCGTGCCGGCCGTCGCGATGGCCTATCTCGCGGAAGAAGTGCATCCCGAAGGACTCGGCCTCGCGATGGGCCTCTACGTCGGCGGCACGGCGATCGGCGGCATGGCCGGGCGCGTGATCAGCGGCGTGCTCGCGGACTTCTTCGGCTGGCGCGTGGCGATCGGCGGCATCGGCGTGCTCGGACTGCTCGCGACGCTGGCGTTCCGGTCGCTGCTGCCGCCGTCGCGACGCTTCAAGCCGCGGCGCGGCGTCGGGTTCTCGCATCACCGCAGTTCGCTGGTCGGGCATTTGCAGCACGGCGGGCTGCCGTTTCTCTTTCTGACCGGCTTCGTGCTGATGGGCAGCTTCGTCACGGTCTACAACTACGTCGGCTATCGGCTGCTGGGCGCGCCGTTCGGGCTCAATCAGACGCAGATCGGCGCCATCTTCACCGTATATCTCACGGGCGTGGTCGCGTCGCCGTGGTCGGGCAAGATGGCCGATGTCTTCGGCCGCGGTCGCGTGCTGATCGCCGCGATCGTGCTGATGATGACCGGCATCGCGCTGACGCTTTCGATGTCGCTGCCGGTGATCATCGGCGGAATTGCTTGCCTCACGTTCGGCTTCTTCGCGGGACATTCGGTGGCGAGCGGCTGGGTCGGCCGGCTCGCGACGCAGGCGAAAGGTCAGGCCGCCGCACTGTATTTGCTGGCGTATTACCTGGGATCGAGCCTGATCGGATCGTATGGCGGGCACTTCTGGACCGGCTTCGGCTGGCCGGGCGTGGTCGGGTTGATCGCGGGACTGCTCGTGATCGGCGTCGCGGCTGCGGCGTATCTGAACGGCCGCGAACGGGCGCTGATCCGCGCGCCGTCGAAAGCAGAATGAAATCGGACGAAACTAAGGGTTTTACCGCGTCCACTTAATAACGCGGGCTGCGGAGCCTTCTGTCACAAGGCTCCGGCGTTTTCAGCGAACCCTGTTTCGCGACGACGGCGCAACGCGCTTTCTCCCGCCGCCTATACTCGAATCGTCGATGCGCACATTTGCGCCGGCACGATTCGAGCAAGAAAAGCAGGACGATGGGAGACGCACCATGACGTATTTCACGATCGGCGATTTCATTCTGGTCATCCCGATGGCGCTTGCCGGCGCGCTGTTCTTAGGCGCCATTCCGTGCGCATCGCACTTCAAGAACAATGTGCTGCGAGCGTGCGGGGCGCTCGTCGGCGTGCTCGTCGCGTTCCTGCTGGTCGAGGGCTTGCCCGCGCTGATATGACGGCGCGCGGCGTGCGCCGCGCGCGTTCGCTACTTACAGGTGCTGGCCGAGGAACGTCAGCGTGCGGCCGTGCGCGAGCGCCGACGCCTTCGCGTTATACGACGCGCGATCGCCGCAGTTGAAGCCGTGATCGGCGGCCGGGTAGACGTACAGTTCCGAGTCCGCGCGGCCGGCGAAGCGCTGGCGCACCGCATCGACGGCGTCGGCGGGAATGTGCGCGTCGAGTTCGCCGTAGTGGAACTGGATCGGCGCTTTCACCTGATCAGCCTTATCCAACTGATTCTGGATGCCGCCGCCGTAGTACGCGACGGCCGCATCCACCGAGCCTTGCGCCGCCGCGAGATACGCGAGCCGGCCGCCGAAGCAATAGCCGATCGCGGCGACCTTGCCGCTCACTTCCGGCAGCGCGCGCAACGCCTTGGCAGCGGCGCCGACATCCGCGACGGCCGAATCCACGTCGGTCTTTTGCAGCAGTTCCATCGCCTTCTCGCGATCCGCGCCTTCGTACCCGAGCTCGACGCGCGGCTGCGTGCGCCAGAAAACGTCGGGCGCGAGCGCGACATAGCCATCGGCGGCGTATTGATCGGCGACACTGCGGATATGCGCGTTCACGCCGAAGATCTCCTGCAGGATGATCACGGCAGGCCCCGTCCCCGTCTTGGGCAGCGCGAGGTAGCCCTGGAAGCTGCCGCCGTCGGCGGGAATGTCGATCCATCGGGAAGTCACGGTTACGGTCACGTCGATGCTCCTTGCTTGGTTGACTATAAGAACGCAGGCGAGTGAGTTTGCCAGCTTTCCCTTTCAGCCGCCTAAGCGCGGTCAGTCGTTGGCGGGAAGCAGGCACGCGGATTGACCGGGCAGGCGATTTTTAGAGGCGCATGCCTAAAGCCAAGCGTTAAACGGCTTTTGAAACCGGCTAATGGCGACGCGCGGCGCGCGATTATCGGCAGAGTGGCAGAGGACGTAAAGGCCGGGCCGAAACCCGCATCGGTTGGGCCTCGCGGCGCAATCGCCACCACAAACGGGCGGCGTTCTCAACTGGCCGTTAATCGGTAGTCACACCAGTATCTTAAAAAACTTCCCTAAATTAATTTGACAACCCTACACTTCTCGCGCGGTGCGGATGGCGGCTGCCACAAACAGCCGGCCGGAAGGACTTGCCAAGTGCAATATGATGCATCCGGCGTGGTCGTCCACGGGACTGAGCGATCGTGATGAAAGACGGGGCACAGGGCGATTACGTTGTTTTTGGGACCGAAACTGGAGACTTACATGAACACCAAGCTTCACAAAGTGTTGCCGATCAGCGCCGCAGCCGTGCTGTTCGCTACGTTGGCAACGTCCGCAGCAGCCGACCAGGTCGTCAAGATCGGTCACGTCGCTCCGCTGACCGGCGGTATCGCTCACCTGGGCAAGGACAACGAAAACGGCGCGCGGCTCGCAGTCGAAGAGATCAACGCGAAGGGTCTCACCATCGGCGGCCAGAAGATCACCCTGCAACTGGACCCGCAAGACGACGCAGCCGACCCGCGTACCGCCACGCAAGTCGCGCAGAAGCTCGTCGACGACAAGGTCGTCGCAGTGGTCGGCCACCTGAACTCCGGTACGTCCATCCCGGCATCGAAGATTTATAGCGACGCGGGCATCGTCCAGATCTCGCCGTCCGCAACGAACCCGACCTACACGCAGCAAGGCTTCAAGACGACGTACCGCGTCGTCGCGACCGATGCGCAGCAAGGCCCGGCGCTCGCGAACTACGCAGCGAAGAACCTGAAGGTGAAGAGCGTCGCCGTGGTCGACGATTCGACCGCGTACGGCCAGGGCCTCGCGAACGAGTTTGAGAAGACCGCGAAGTCGCTGGGTCTGAAGGTCGTTTCGCACGACGCGACCAACGACAAGGCCGTCGACTTCCGCGCGATTCTGACGAAGATCAAGGGCGAGAACCCCGACGCCGTGATGTACGGCGGCATGGACGCGACCGGCGGCCCGTTCGCCAAGCAGGCGAAGCAGCTCGGCCTGCGCGCGAAGGTGCTCGCGGGCGACGGCGTCTGCACGGAAAAGCTGGCTGACCTGGCCGGCGACGCGACCGATAACGTCGTGTGCTCGGAAGCAGGCATGGCGCTGGAGAAGATGGAAGGCGGTCAGGCATTCGCTGCGAAGTATCAGAAGCGTTTCGGCCAGCCGATCCAGATCTACGCGCCGTTCACGTATGACGCCGTGTACATCATCGTCGACGCGATGAAGCGCGCGAACTCGGTCGATCCGGCCAAGATCCTCGCCGCGATGCCGAACACGGACTACAAGGGCGTGATCGGCCAGACGACCTTCGATTCGAAGGGCGATCTGAAGCACGGCGTGATCTCGCTGTACGACTACAAGGCAGGCAAGAAGACGCTGCTCGACGTCGTCAAGATGTAATTGCGGTTGGGCGTGAGCCCGGGAAGAACGCGCGGACCTTCGAAAGTCCGCGCGTTTTTTTATATCTCCAGGCGCCTGAGGATGCGCGGACCGATCAGCGCGATCGCCGCGCAGCACGCCGCGACGACGCACAAGCCGATGGGCAACGTGCTCACCTGCGCGACGCCGCCAATCAGCACCGGCCCGAGCAGCAAACCGAAGTACGCAAGCCCCGCGACCTGCGCGAGCCCTTCGGCGGCCGTCACGCCTTCGACGCGCGCCGCCGCCGCGAAGAGCACCGGCATCATGTTCGCGAGCCCGAGGCCCATGAGCGTGAAGCCCGTCATCGTGACGAACGCGTTCGGCACGACGAGCGCCATCACCATGCCGACGAACGCGAGCCCCGCGCTGCCGAACACGAGCTGCGGCGCGCCGAAGCGGGCGCGCACCGCATCGCCGCCGAAACGCCCGGCCGCCATGCCGCCGGAAAATGCGGCGTACGCGGCGCTCGACAACGAAGGCGACGCCTCGACGACATCACGCATATAGACGGTGGCCCAGTCGTACATGGCGCCTTCCGCGATCAGCGCGACGAGCGCGAGGCCGCCCAACGCCCACAGCGCCCCCGAGCGCCAGCGATTCGACGACGACGCCTTCGCGTGCGCCTCGTGATGCGGCACGTGCGGCAGCACGGACGGCATCGAGGCCAGCAGCACGACGAGACTCGTGCCCGCCGCGAGCGCCAGGTGCGCCGCCGGCGCGAGCCCGTGCGCGAGGAGCGTGCCGCCGATTGCCGCGCCCGCCATCCCGCCGATGCTGAACATGCCATGCAGCGACGACATGATCGGCCGCCCGAGCGCTTCTTCGACGGCGCTCGCTTCGGCGTTCATCGCGACATCGAGCGTGGCCATGCCCGCGCCGAACACCGCGAGCACGATCAGCAGCAGCCAGAAAGACGGCACGACGAGAATCAGCGCGCCGCATGCCGTCATCGCGATGCCGCCCGCCATGCACGCCGTGCGCGTGCCGGCGCGCGCGATCCACGATCCGTTGGTGATCATCGCGAAAATGGAGCCGCCGGCGACCGCGAACAGCGCGAGCGACAACATGCCGGGGCTGAGCGCGAACTTGTCGCGCACAGTCGGGACATGGACGCCCCACGACGCGTACATCATGCCGGCGATGAAGAAGACGGCCATCGTGGCATAGCGGGCGCGCTGGCGCGTGGCTTGAGGGAGACTGCGGTGCACCGCGAGCGATGGGTTGGACTCGCGGGTGGAAGAAGCGGAAGTCGAGTCGGACACGGTTGAGCCGTTGGAAAAGTGGCGCGCGGCGGCAATGACGTGGGACAACCGCCGATCATGCCGCCTTTCGCGAGAGCTTACGATTCTATCGAACGGCCAGGAGACACGCTGACCGCGCTGATTTACCATTTTCGGCAGTTCACTTGTCGACCTCTTTTCATGAATATCCCGCCGCAAGCGCCGCTTCATTTGCTGCATCGTGTTTCGGAAGGAACGCTCGCGACTCATTCGCGCGATCCGGCCGGCTTTCCTTATCCGACTGCATTGCCATTCGCGCTTACCGCGCGTCATGCGCCGATGTTGCTCATCAGTCACCTCGCGGAACACACGCGCAATCTTCAAGCCGATCCGCGCGCCGGCTTTCTCGTCGCGCATGCCAATGGCGCAAGCGTCCTGGAAGGTCAGCGCCTGACCTTGCTGGGCACGTTCGAACCTGCGGCAAAATCGGATCACGAACAACTGGCGCGGCGATATCTGCGCTATCACCCGGATGCGGCGCGTTATCTGGCATTAGGCGACTTCGCTTTCTGGGTACTGTCGACAGAGCGCATGCGCTATATCGGCGGCTTCGGGGCGATGGGCTGGCTCGACGGAAATGAAATCGATCCTCTGGAACCGTTGAGTGACGACGAAGAAGCCGCGCTGTGCGCATTCTCCGACACGCTTGCAAGCCGGCCCGCCGACATCCGATTATTGGGGATAGACCGGTATGGCTGCGATTTGCTTGATTCAGGCGCACGCAATCGTTTTACGTTTGATAAACCCAAGCTGAGTGCAGAAGAACTGAAAGCCGCGCTCATAGACTGTTTCGAACGCCATGCATAGAGCGCCTTGACACTTCTGCGGCGCTTTACGCTGTGCCTGAGCCACGAAACTGCGCGAGAAACTGCCATCTGATGCGAATTTTGATGCGTTGGAGGGGTGGTGTTTCCGTCTCATGCCATTCTCACGCGCATCGGACAGTGAATCCGGCGATTTTGGCCAGTGCGCCGGCGTTCAGAAACGGCGCGCGAGTCGGCAAATGTTACGAGTAATTAGCCAATACAATTAATCGCAATCCGTCTATGCCGCTATTTAGCGGAAATGTGTTAATCTGCGATTCAGTCCGAGGCTATACTGATAACCGAAGAGCGAGCACTCGACTCGCAAGCCAATACACCACTTAGGGATTTGCCATGCCTTCATACAAGGAACTGCTCGCACAGCGCGAGTCTCTCGAGCGTCAGATCGAAGAAGCGAAGTCGCGCGAATACGCCGAAGTACTTAATGAGATCAAGCAGAAAATGGCCGATTACGGCATCACGCTTCAGGAATTGGCCGGTGGCCGGGGTGCGAAAGCCGCTAAGGCATCACGCAGCCGCACGGGTGTCGCGCCGAAATACCGCGATCCCGAGAGCGGCAGCACCTGGTCCGGCCGCGGTAAGCCGCCCAAGTGGATTGCGGGTCAGGATCGCGATAGTTTCCTGATCGGCAAATAAGTCACGCTTCAGTCGAAACATGAAAAGGCCGCGCCCAAAGGCGCGGCCTTTTCGTTTCCGCCGCGCTATTCTTTCACTGCAATCAGTTAATCGTTCGGCGAGAATGCGTCGCGTTATTAAGTCGTTGATTTAAAAGCGGAAGCGCCGGGTGCCTGTTAAAATGCTGTCAATGGACACCACGAGCACTTTACATGACACTTTCGACGGCGCATGCCACTGAGAAGCACGATGTCGCGGTTCGCACGACCTGGACGAGTATCGCGCTTAACAGCGGGCTCACGTCCGCCCAACTCGCGGTCGGGCTGATTGCGCATTCGCAGGCTTTGATTGCGGACGGCGTCCATTCACTCGCCGATATCGTTTCGGATCTCGTCGTTCTGATTGCGAACCGAAAGGCGGCGGCCGTACCGGACGTGGATCATAACTACGGCCATAGCCGCTACGAAACCGTGGCGTCGCTATTCCTCGGCGGATTACTGATTGCCGTCGGCGTCGGCATGTTATGGCGTGCGGGCGCGCGCATCATGAATCTCGGCGACATACCGCCGGTTCATGCGAGCGCTTTGGTCGTCGCCATAATCGTTCTTGTTTCCAAAGAGGCGCTGTTTCGCTATATGCTGCGCGCGGCCGAACGCGTGCGGTCTGCAATGCTCGTCGCGAATGCGTGGCATGCGCGATCCGATGCGGCTTCTTCGCTTGTCGTCGCGCTCGGCATCGTCGGCAGTATCGCAGGGTTTCGGATTCTCGATCCCATCGCGGCGGCGCTTGTCGGCTTTCTGGTAGGCCGAATGGGATGGACATTCGCATGGGATGCGCTCCAAGACCTTTCCGATCGCGCGCTGGATGAAACGACCACGGCGGATTTTCGCGGCATTTTGCTGGGCACGCCCGGCGTGCGTGATGTGCACGAGTTGCGCACTCGCAAAATGGGCGATCTCGCCATTGTCGACGCGCACATTCTTGTGGACCCGCTGATCTCCGTGTCGGAGGGTCATTACATCGCCGAATCCGCGCGGGCGCATATCCTGGCCGATTCGCGCGTAATCGACGCCCTCATTCACGTCGATCCGGAAAGCGATGCGGTGAATCCGCTGCCCGGCAACTTTCCGCTGCGTTCGACGGTGACGAAGGCGGTGACTGCTGCGTTTTCAGAGCAGGGCTTATCCGTCGATACGTTGAACCTGCACTATCTGAAGCGCGGCTTCGACGTGGAGATCGTTTTGCCATACGCGGCAGAGAGCGAGACGGCTCCCCGACTCGCTAACTTAAATCTGGACGCGCTCAGGCAACGACTGGGCGCGCGTCAGATTCGCGTGACGCAGGCTGTGAAAGTGGCCGCGCCTCAACGCGCGAGAAACGCCTCGGAATAAGGCGCGCGGTTAAAGCGGCAATTGCGTGTCGAACTTGATTTCGCGGAGCACGACGCTCGTTCGCACTTGCGCGACCGCCGGAATCTTGAAGATGCGGTCGTGAAGAAACGCGTCGTACGCCTTGATATCGGGCGCGACGATCTTCAGGATGTAATCGGATTCGCCCGTCGTGCTGTAGCACTCGGTCACTTCAGGGCACGTGGCGATTTCGCGCTCGAATTGCTCGACGCCGCCTTCCGTATGGCGCGTCAAATGAATATGCGCGAGCGCGCAGACGTGCAGTCCTAGCTTTTCACGGTCGAGCAGCGCCGTATAACGCTGAATGACGCCGGACTGCTCCATGTCCTTGATTCGCCGCCAGCACGGCGTACTCGACAGCCCGACCTGATCGGAGATTTCCTGAACGGAGCGCCGCGCATCCAGTTGCAGAAGACGCAGGATTTTTTGTGAGAATGTATCGAGAGTCAACTGCGCCTCCGTTCGGTCGCGATCTGACTCCAATGGTAGAGGCCCCAGAAAGGAAGCGCAATGCAACGCGGGCGCAACGAGGGAGATTCCCTAACTCACTGCCCTGCGGGCGGTGTTTTACCTTCAGGATGATCTTCCGTCGGTTCGTCAGCGCTCGCTGCCGCTTTCGTTGAAGCCAAAGTCGCTTGCAAGTGGCGCAGATCCGCGAGCATGTTGCAGAAGAGCGCGCCTTGCTCGATGGCGTCGTCGAGCGCCACATGCGTGTGCGGCAAGTCGTCGAACCAGTGCTTCGGCAAGCGCGGCTTGATCGCCTTCCGATACGGCAGGCCGGTGATGGCGAAGGCGAGCGTCTTCATATCCAGCGCCGACCACGAAAACGGGCAGCGCTGGGCGAAGCGCATCATGTACCAGAACATATGCGTGAAGTCGAAGCCCGCCGGATAAGCGACGAACACGGGCTTGCCCGGCAGCGCCTCGACCCATTCGACGTAATTCACGAGCGCCACTTCCGGCTTCTGCAGATCGGTCCGGCATGCGGCCCACGCTTCGGGCTGCGTCTTCCACCACGCGGCCTGCACCGGATGCGGGGCCGCGCCTTCGAGCGTTTCGAGATTCGCGGAGAAGGTGGCGATGAGTTGCTTGTCGGCCGTGTACGCTGCCGACGCGAAACTCAGCATCGAGTGCGGGCCGGGAATCGGGCCGTCTGCTTCGACGTCCGTGCTGACGTAGATTTCGGGGATCGCGTTCATGCGGCGACTCCATCGCGCACGAACGGATTCGTGCGGCGTTCTTCGCCAAAGGTCGATGCCGGGCCGTGGCCCGGAACGAAGGTGACGTCGTCGCCGAGCGGCCAGAGCTTCTCGCGGATCGAACGAATGAGCTCGGCGTGATCGCCGCGCGGAAAGTCCGTTCGGCCGATGGAGCCGGCGAACAGCACGTCACCGACGAACGCAAGCCGATGCTCGCGACTGAAGAACACGACATGCCCCGGCGTGTGGCCGGGACAGAAGAAGACTTCCAGCGTCTCGTTGCCGAACTGCACGGTCTCGCCGTCTTCCAGCCATCGGTCGGGCGTGAATGCTTGCGCGTTCGCGAAGCCGAACCGCTGTGATTGCGCCGGCAACTGATCGATCCAGAACGCGTCTTCCTTCTGCGGCCCTTCGATCTGCACGCCGTAATGATCCGCGAGCGCCTTCGCGCCGCCGCAGTGATCGAGATGACCGTGCGTGAGCAGCACCTTCTCGACCGTCACGCCCTGCCGATCCACCTCCGCGATGATCCGCTCGATGTCGCCGCCCGGATCGACGACGGCCGCGCGGCGCGTCGCTTCGCAAACGACGATAGAGCAGTTCTGCTGGAACGGCGTGACGGGAACGAGAGTGACTTTCATCGGTCTGTCCGGGGGACGGCGCCTGTAAAAACGTTCATTGTACCGGCCGCTCGGAAGCCGCGACGGTCGCGCGCGGACGCTTGGAAAAGACTGTCGCAATCGGAAATTCTTGCGCCCATAGGCAGAATCAATGACGATTTCCGCAGTCGGCGCAGCCAGACCCCGCTTTTTTTGTATAATGGGCTCACTAGTGCATGAGTTTGGTCATGCCGTCAATGGGCGACTGCCGAAATGCCAGTGCGTTTTTACAATCGCCATCAGTAAGCTGTTAGGGGCCAAAAGCCTCGCAACTGCAACTCAACGCACCTTCTTGTAGGTGCACACGTCTTGTCCAGCCGGGCGCTGCGCGTCCGTTCGATGGCCTTTGCCGCCGTCACGCTGGATGGGGCCTACGCCGCCGTTCCTGCGCCGTCTCGTGGTCGAGGCGGGCACGAGCGTGATGCCACGTTCGATGGCGGCATGTGGGGTCTGGTCAGGCTGCCGGGGACAGGTTGCGCCAGACGTGAACGATAACCGGGCGTTTGCGGCACGAGTACGCCGCATCCGAGCATCAGTCTGCCGTTCGCTTACGCGAGCGGCGCGCTGCTTTGCGCGGACAAGCCTTTGGCTGCCTGACGCGCGCTCACCGGCGCGGCGCGGCGGCCCTTTTACCGTTGGTAACCGCCTATGAATGCTCGATTCATTCGACATATCGCAAGCCTGTTCGCTGTCGGCGTCCTGGCAGGTTGCGCCGCGCCCGGTTCGGGCGATGTCGCGTCATATCATCAGACCACGCCTACTATTAGCATGGCAAGTGCCCGCTCGAATGCGCCGCTCGCATTCGACACGAACCTGAGCACGGTTCCGGCCGACAATGCGAACAAGAGCCAGTCGCTCTCCGACGCGCAGCCGATCACGGACAGCCCGGACGTCGGCACGTTCGAGCAGAAGGGCAAGGCTTCGTGGTACGGCCGCTGGTTTCATGGCCGCAAGACGGCGAGCGGCGAGAAGTTCGACATGAACGCGATGACCGCCGCCCACCGCACGCTGCCGCTCGCATCGTGGGTGCGCGTGACGAACGAGTCGAATCACAAGACCGTCGTCGTGAAGATCAACGATCGCGGTCCTTACGTGCGTGGCCGCGTGATCGACCTGTCGTATGCCGCCGCCGCCGCGCTCGGTATGCGCGGCGTGGGCACGCAGAAAGTGAAGATCGAAGGCCTCACGCAGCAGGAAGCGCGTGCGGCGCGCGAGCAGTCGCAGTCGCTCGCGGATGACAGCGTGAACTGAGCTTTTTCTCGCTCATGTGATTCTCGACGGGCCGTCTTTCGACGGCCCGTTTTCATTCTTGCGCAGGCTTATTGAGCCGCAGCGCGCGCTCGTAGAGTGCATTGCGCGGCGCGCCCGTGAGCGTCGCCGCGATCCGCGCCGCGCTTTTCACCGACAACTCTTCCAGCAGCGTGAGAAGCAGCGCATCGTGCGCGTCCTCGGCATCCCCCGCTTCCGGCGCGCCTTCCACCACGAGCACGAACTCGCCGCGCTGACGATTGGCATCTCCTTCGAGCCACGTTGGCCCTTCGGCCAGGGTGCAGCGATGCAGGCTCTCGTGTAGCTTCGTCAACTCGCGTGCGATCAGAAGCTGCCGCTCGCCACCCAACGCATCGGCGAGCGCGCGCGTCGTTTCGACAATGCGATGCGGCGCTTCGTAGAAGACGAGCGCCATCGGATGCCGCGCGAGCGTGCGCAATTGCGAGGCGCGCTGCTTTGCCTTCGATGGAAGAAAGCCGACGAACGTGAAGCCGTTGACCCACGCGCCCGCCGCGCTCAATGCGGTGACGACCGCGCTCGGCCCCGGAAGCGGAACCACGGGCAGGCCGGCTGCGCGCACGGCATCGACGAGACGCGCGCCGGGGTCCGAAATGCCGGGCGTGCCTGCATCCGATACACACGCGACGCGCTCGCCGCTGCGCAGATGCTCGATCACGCGCTCGGCCGCGCTGCGTTCATTGTGCTCGTGCACGGCGATGGACGGCTTCGAGATGCCGTAACGTGCGAGCAGTTGCGCGGTGTTGCGCGTGTCTTCGGCGGCGATGCGATCGACGAGCGAAAGCACATGCAGCGCGCGCACGGTGATATCCGCCGCATTGCCGATGGGCGTAGCGACAACGTACAGCGCGCCCGCCGGATACTGCTGCCCGGCGGCCAGTTCAGTGATTTGCAGCATGTGCGCGGGCGGGCGTAGAGCAAAGAGGAGAGGACGTCATTTTGCCACGCGAGCTTCGGCCTGCCCGCCGACAACTTTCACGGAGCACGAATGTCCAAAACGCTCGGCGATGCTTTCGAGGCACGCGCGCTTCACTATCTCGAGCGGCGGCGCATGCGACTTGTCGCGCGAAACGTGCGCTGTCGCGGCGGCGAGATCGATCTCGTGATGATGGATGATCGCGGCGCGCTGGTGTTCGTCGAAGTGCGGGCGCGCAGGAGCCGCCGGTTCGCGGATGCGGCGACGAGCATCGGCGCGACGAAGCGCGCGCGCCTCGTGCGCGCCGCGCAGCACTATCTGACGACGTGGCGCGGCGCGCTTCCGGCGTGCCGCTTTGATGTGATTGCATTCGACGCGGGCGAGATTCGCTGGCTGCCGGATGCGTTTCGCGCGGACGAGTCGTAGCGCGCGGTTCGGCGCAGGGTGCATGCGGTAAACTGCGCAGACTCAACGCCGGGACGCGCGCCGCGATTTGCGCGCGCCTCGCTTCCAACGCCACACGCAATGAACGCCGCATCGCGGCCGAACACCGAGAGTCGATGTCAGTCGAACGCATTCAACAGCAATTCCGCGACAGCGCCGCACACACGCTCGAAGCACTCGATACGCTCGCGGTGCCCATCGCGGCCGCCGTCGATACGCTGTTCAGCGCGCTCGCCAACGGCTCGAAGATTCTCGTATGCGGCAACGGCGCGTCGGCGGCGGATGCGCAACGCTTTGCGGCCGCGTTGATCGGCCGCTTCGAGCGCGAACGCCCCGGCTTGCCGGCTATCGCGCTGACCACGGATTCCTCGATTCTTACGGCCATCGGCAACGACTTCGCGTTCGAGCAGATCTTCTCCAATCAGGTCCGCGCGCTCGGACAAGCCGGCGACGTCTTGCTGGCGATCAGTGCATCGGGCAACTGCGTGAACGTGCTCGCCGCCGTGCAGGAAGCGCACGAACGCGAGATGGTCGCGATCGCGCTGACCGGCGACGGCGGCGGCGCGATGACCGACGTGCTCGCTGATACAGACATCCACATCTGCGTGCCGTCCGAACGGACCGCGCGTATCCACGAAATACATCTGTTGACCATTCATTGCCTGTGCGACGGCATCGACGCGATGCTGCTGGGCGGAGACTGAATCTAAAAGGGGGAACGGAGTTGATGAAGAAGACACGCGTCAAGGCGGCGCTGGCTCAAGCCACGCTGACGGTCAGCCTGTTGTCCGGCGTCGCGCTGACGATGCAGGGTTGCGCGCTCGCGGTGGTGGGCGCGGCGGCGGGTGGCACGCTGATCGCCACGGATCGCCGCACGCTCGGCGCGCAGACCGAAGACCGCGAGATTCAGGTAAAGGCGCTTTCGCGGATCAAGGAGAACGTGTCCGATCAGGCGCACATCAACGTGACGGTGTTCAACCGGCGCGTGCTGCTGACGGGCGAAGTGCCCGACGACGCGTCCAAGCAAAAGGCCGAAGCTGTCGTGCGCGATATCAACAACGTGGGCGGTATCGTGAACGAACTGTCGGTGCAGCCGGCGAGTTCGATATCGTCGCGCGCTAACGATTCGTACCTCGAAGGCCGCGTGAAGACCGCGATGGTCGGCGAGAAGGATCTGTCGGCCAACTACTACAAGGTGGTGTGCGAACGAAGCATCATCTATCTGATGGGCCTCGTCACGCAGGACGAAGGCGCGCATGGCGCGGATGTGGCGGCGCGCGTGTCGGGCGTCGAGCAGGTCGTGAAGGTCTATCAGTACATCAAGCCGGAAGAAGCGAAGGCGCTGGCAGCGGCGGCGTCGGGCGCGAGTTCATCGACGGCGCCGACGCCCGCGCCTGCGGAAGCGACGGTCGGCACGGTGCCGGATTCGTCGGTGACGTCGCGGCCGCTCGATCAGCAGACTCCGGCGCCCGTCAAGAATTCTGATGTGCGTCCGGGCAGTTCCAGTTCAGCGAAGTAATGGTGCGTCAAGATGGTTGAAGCAAGGTTTGTCGTGGCTGCGTTGTTGGCGGCATCGGGCTATGCGGTGGCGGCGGATCAGCCGGTTGCGTCGGTTTCCTCGGCGAACGCGATGGCGATTGCGCGCAGCAATGCGTGCATGGGCTGTCACGCGGTGGATCGCAAGCTCGTGGGACCGTCGTTTCAGCAGGTCGCGCAGAAGTACAAGGGCGATGCTCAGGCGAGCGCCAAGCTCGCCAAGAAAGTGAAGGACGGCGGCGCCGGCGTGTGGGGCTCGATTCCGATGCCCTCGCACCCCGCGATGAACGACGGCGACATCAAGACCGTCGTCGCGTGGGTGCTCGCGGGGGCCCCGCAGAAGTAACACGTTGTGGCGCATCGGAGGGGCTTGATCGCAGGCCGCTTCGCTGTGGTAGAATCGCACTTCGTTGGGGGGGTAGCTCAGCTGGGAGAGCGTCGCGTTCGCAATGCGAAGGTCGGGAGTTCGATCCTCCTCCTCTCCACCATCACGTGTTCCGGGCAGTTCCAGAGGATTCTGCAGACCCCGCGTCCCGGAAGGCTCGCGGGGTTCTTGTTTCCATTCCCCGATTGGGGTTTCCATTCACAGCCGGGGGCCTTTCAGCGCAGTTTTAGGGGCATCAGGCTCATTTTTGAGCCTGCCAGAAATTTAGGCCTCCACGCTACGGGAGGTGTCCCATGCCTCTTACCGATTTGGAAGTTCGCCGGGCTGCCGCGCATGAGAAGGCGTACCGGGTCTCTGACGGCCGCTGCATGTATCTCGAGATTTCTCCCTCCGGCGGCAAATACTGGCGGTTCAACGACCGGGAGCGGAAGCTGGCGCTGGGCGTTCATCCGGATGTCACGCGCGCAGAAAACGCGATGGAGCCGGGCGCTGCTCGCCGATGGCATCGACCCTGTCCAGGCCAAGAAAGACAAAAAGCGCCTGGCGCGGCTCAACGCTGCCACTACCTTCGAGGCTGTCGCGGCTCGAGTGGTTCGAGCAGCATGCGCGCGGCTGGGCGCCGAGCGACTCCGAGAAGATCATGGGACGGTTGAAGAAGACCTGTTTCAGTGGCTTGGATCGCGTTACATTGCCGACATCACGCCGCTCGAAGTGCTGCGCCGTGCCGAGAAGCGGGGCGCTCACAAAACCGCACGCCGGCTTCAGCGGAACTGCGGCCAGATCTTTCGCTACGCCGCCGTGACCGGGCGCGCAATGCGCGATGTGAGCGCCGATTTACGTGGCGCGCTGCGGCCCAACGGCATACCCACTTCGCCTCGATTACGGATCCCGAGAAGGTCGGGGAAATGCTGCGCGCCTTCGATACCTTTTCCGGGACACTGGTCGTGCGCACCGCGCTGCACAACTTGCGCCGTTGCTGTTCGTACGATCCGGTGAACTGAGGCAGGCTGAGTGGACGCAGATAGATCTGGAACGCCGCGAATGACGCTATACCGTTTCCAAGACGAACATGGAGCATCTGGCACCACTGGCCACACCGGCGGTAGATATCCTGAAAGAGTTGCAGGCGCTGACGGGAAAATGGCGTTGCGTCTCTACAGGTCGGGATCGCTGAAACCCTATGAGCGGAGCGGCCATCGATGCCGCGCTGCAGCGGCTGGGCTTCGACAGGAAAACCGAGATCGCCGGCCACGGATTTCGGGCCACGGCTCGGACCATCGTTCACGAACGGCTCCGGTTTCCGGCCGAAGTTATCGAGCACCAACTGGCGCATCGGGTGCCCGACTCGCTCGGTAGTGAATAAAATCGCACCCGGTTCATCGACGACCGGATCGCGATGATGCAGGCGTGGGTTGACTATCTGAATCGGCTGAAGGCGGGCGCAGAAGTGAGGCCGATTCGGCCGAGAGGTGTTTCGAGCGAGCTTTTTTCTTATGGTGGCTGAATGCTGCATCTTCGGTCGATGTCAGGAAAACTCAATGCGACCGCTTCGCAAAGCGGGATTCCGTTCAACCTTGATCGGATGTGTCATCCAGCCGTATCGGACTCCGTCAGCGGCCCCATTCATATGTTGGCGAATGTGATCGATCAGAGCGCCAACTTGAACCTCTAGATCGGTGATCGTGCTCGCCAAAGCGGCACATAAGACTGAAAGCGAGTCCAACCACCGTTCATTCACGTAAAAGTGCACGTCGTCTGGCGAGCATTGACGTTCCCGACTTGCCGCCACAGCAATCATTATGACCAAGCGAACCACCTAAGTTCAAAGCGCCACAGCCGTTATCCTCATGAAAAATTCGTGGACCGTAGCGGACAGCCAGCGGCGCATATTGGCGAGTCCGCGTGCGCATTCCAGATTTGACACGAGACGGAAGAAGTGTGCTGGTCATTGCCAATCCTGGCTCGTGTATCATCGCCAACTCGCGATACGTGACGTGTTGCACATATACCAAGGTTACAAATGTCGGTTCAGCTACCAGGGGTTTCCGAACGAGTCTTCGAGTTTGCATTTAATTCAGAGTTCTGCGCGGCTAGCGGTTCAACGCTGGTCGGCTGTCCGTACATCCCGACTCAGAACCAAGAGAAGCGGCTGGGATACGATGTTTCGTTTAAGCTCAGCACAGGAAAGTCGTACAGGTCACTTTACCTTCAGCACAAGGTTTCTCGTAGAGTTGATGGCAGCAGTCCGTCAAATAAGCACTTTCGTGCCGCTGTAGGCTCTCCTTACTTTGCGTTTTCGCTCGACGTCGATCAATACAATTTGATCCATCGCTTCTCGCAAAAGCGGTCGCGTGAATTCTATTATTGTGCGCCGATTTTTACGCGCCGCAGCGAGCTAGATACGCACTTTCGTAGTGCGCAAGTCGTATCGAATTCAGCGTGGATTGATGTTTCGGGATGTGCATCGATTCCCCGTGGCGACGAAGAGTCGCACTGTATTGTGTACGATCCAGCCTTGAAAGGCGCGGCGCGCTTCTCGCAAGAACCTCAGTCTGGCTTGAAGATCCAACGAGCGTCCGTAGACGGAATGATTCAGTCGCAACGCACAGTAAGGTTCGACGCCAAATCGCTACGGGAAGAATATGAGGAGTTCTTCGAGACAATTGGCGACTGGTGGGATGAGGGTCGAAGAATACGGCGACGCAAGTCGGATGCAGATACCGATTTCAGAATGAAGCGCCAACGTCCTGCGCGTCGTAAGCACCTCAATACTCCGGAGGAAGCTGTAAGCGCAATTCGGGAACTCACGAGCGATTATCTCGGCGTTACATGGCTCGTCCACGAAGCGTAAAGAAGTGTGCGGGAAGCGGCGAACGGATAGGCGCCTAAGTTCGAAGAAGCGATTAGCGATGCAACTCTAAGAAAAGGCGAATTGCGCGGGCGCGCCGCAAACGGCGTGGAATGTCCACCCGGCTCCCGGGAGGGCGCCGATAAGGGCTCTCCGCTCATTCCATCGGGATCCCGTTCGGGGCCATGCCAGGCAGAACGGACCGAAGGGGGCGCGAAATTCGCTCCAAAGGCACGAGCCCGGCACCGTCAGGCAACCGACCCATGACGTGAAGGAACAATCGTCATCGTGGCAAACATCGTGCTCAATAACGCGCCAGAGCAGCAACTTCGCCCGCTCGCCGATTTGCTTTGTTTCCGCCGCTTTGCGCATTGACAGACGCCAACACCGTCCGTGCTGCCACTGACGTATGGATGGGGGAATTTTCGGTTGCCACCTCATACCTCTACAGGTTTTCGGTATCCGGCCTGATCGGAAATCGGAGGAAGCCCTGTACCTGTTGCCCAGGTCTGGCTACACCCCCATTTTCTTTCTGCTGTGATCCGCTACGTAGCGGATTGCCTTAAGCCGTTTCGGTCGGCGACGACTTCCTGCCTCGTGTAGCTGCAGACACATGCTCTCGTGCTACGTCCTTACCGCTCTGTCGAACTCGCCCCTTTGCTTCCGCACGGCGCATCGCATACCTCAGGGAATCGAGCGTCACCTGGATACCTTCCTGTGCGGCCTGCTCGATTACTTCATTGCGCGTGTAACCTTTCTCACGCGCCGTGCCGATCTGTGTCCGAATGGATTAAAAGCCATCCCCTACTTTGACCAGCTGAGTGTCTTTCGCCTTTTCCGGCAGCGTATCCAGCCTGCGTCCTAGCGCCTCCCATTGTCCTCGCGGGAAAGTCCTGATACTCGGCATGACTCGCTCCGACGCACGACATTGATCGCATCTTGGAACAGGCGTTAACCCGTCCTCCTATGCAGGCGACTGAGATTTGTTCGTCCATCTTCCGGGCGACGTACCGGGTGGCTGGCTAGCATGCCGCATCGGCCAAGCGCTGAGCGGGATGCTCGGAAATGTACTTCAGCGAGCATGGCGGCCGGCATCACGTGCTGCACGATGCGCGTGCGAACCGATACCTGATGGAGGGCTGACCGCGCGCGGCCAACGCGTAAAAGTCCGGTTGCGGGGATGGTCTTTTCAGGGCTCTATAGCTCAAAGCAAGGCAAGCCCGCGACGCGGGCGCGAAAGCCCGAAGCAAAGGCGGCGCGGGGAGTCGGTGGCCTGCACGGATAGTCAGTGTAAGCGCCTATGGCAACGGCTTCAAATCCAGTTCTCTCAAGAAAGCGTTATGCTTGTCCTTCGCAGCCGCAATCGCTTTTTCTATCTCCACCAGTTCTTGGTGATTCTCATCCAGAAAGATCTCCGTCTCGTTCACCGCCGTACTGATATAGCGTGAGATGTTCAGGTTGAAATCGTTCTTCTCGATCTCGCCCATCTCCACCCTGCGCGAGTAGCGCGCCTCTTCTTCGCGGAACTGGTAGGTCTTGATAATCTTGGCGATGTGCTCGGGCTTGAGCTGGTTCTGGCGTTTGCCTTTCTCGAAGTTCTCCGGCCCGCTTGCGTTAATGAACAGCACATCGTCCGGCTTCTTGCACTTCTTCAACACTAGGATGCAGACGGGGATGCCGGTGGAATAGAACAGATTGGCGGGCAGGCCGATCACCGTGTCGACGTGCCCGTCCTTCAGCAGCTTGATGCGAATGCGTTCTTCCGCCCCACCTCGGAAAAGCACCCCGTGCGGCAGGATGATCGCCATCACGCCTTCGTCTTTGAGGTAGTGGAAACCGTGCAGCAGGAAAGCGAAGTCGGCAGCAGACTTGGGCGCGAGGCCGTGGCTCTTGAAGCGCACGTCGTCGGCCAGGGCCTCGGTCGGTTCCCACCGGTAGCTGAAGGGCGGGTTGGCAACGATGGCGTCAAAGCCGGGCTTCTTGGCCGGGTTCTGCTCGCGCATCATGTCCCACTCGTTAAGCAGGGTATCCCCGTGGAAGATCTCGAACTCTGTGTCTTTCACCCCGTGCAACAGCATGTTCATGCGTGCGAGGTTGTAGGTCGTGATGTTCTTTTCCTGGCCGAAGATCCTGCCGATGGTGCCGTTCGCCTTGGCCACTTTCTTGCGCACGTTGAGCAACAGCGAGCCAGAGCCACACGCGAAGTCCAGCACGCTTTCTAGCCGCTTCTTCGTCCCGGTTTTCGGTTCCTGACTGTCCAGCGTGACGATCGAGGAGAGGATGTCGGAAATCTGCTGCGGGGTGTAGAACTCGCCAGCCTTCTTGCCGGACCCAGCGGCAAACTGGCCTATCAGGTATTCATAGGCATCGCCCAGCGCGTCGACGTCGGTGGAGAACTCCGCCAGTCCTTCGGCGATTTTCTGGATGATGGCGCAGAGCTTGGCGTTCCGGTCGGCGTAGGTTTTGCCGAGCTTCGGGGAACTCAGATCGATCTCGGAGAACAGACCCCGAAAGGTGCTGTCGAAGGATTCCGTCTCGATGTACTTAAAGCCCTCTTGCAGGGTGTTCAGCAGCTCTGCGTCCTGGGTGCGGGCCAGGTTGGCGATGCTGTTCCAGAGATGCGCGGGCTGAATGACGTAATGCACCTTCCGGCGCATCTGCTTCTCAAACGCCGGGATGTCGTCAACGTTGTTCGCATACCAGAGCGCCAGCGGCACATTGCGGATGTCGCTTTCCACATCAGGGTAGTCCCGCCCCAACTCTTTCTTCGCCGCCGTTTCGTAATTGTCTGAAAGGTAGCGCAGGAAAAGGAAGGACAGCATGTAGTCGCGGAAGTCGTCCGCATCCATGGCGCCGCGGAGTTGGTCCGCGATGCTCCAGAGGGTCTGGTTGAGTTGCTTTTGTTTGGATTCGTTCATGGGGTCGTGGCAGGTGCGGCGGAGGTTGCTGCGGGTGCTACGGCTGGTGTCGGTGTTGGCGCCGTCTCAAGAATGTCAGGCAGGTCGAATCGGAATTTGGTCGTGAAGTCTTCAAGAATGCGCCGGAACAGCTCTTTGTTGTCCTCCCCCATTTCGGTCGGCTCATGGATGGCGTATTTGCCATGACTGAGGAGGTTCAGAGCGCGGTTGTAGAGTGCACGGTCTTCCTCGATGCTCAGCGCCTTGAGGCAGAAGGAGATGTCAGCGTGGCCGAAGAACGACGCCGTTTTTTCCATGATGCTGCGCAGGGCGTTGAAATGGAAGGTGTAGAGCTTGCCGGTGTTGGGGGCCGCAGCAAGGTGGAGCTCCGCAAGTGACGCGACGTGATGGAAAAAGGGCGTGTCCTCTGTAGCTCGCAGGGTATACACGCCGTCTCCGTTCGGACGATGCAGAAAGTAGCGCTTGTGGGTCACTCTCGGCTCGCCCTCTTTTGCTCTGCCAATCTCGTTACACATCACGTTGAAGAAAAGGGCGTGATGGGATGAGAAAACCACCTTGATGGGCGCGGGCACGCCGTTCTGGTCTTTGCGGCTTGCAGCCCGGCGCAAGAGCTGTGCGAGATCACAGGCCACGGCGATGGCGTTGTTGTCGTCCAGCGAGGAGATGGGGTCGTCGATGTAGAGATATTTGTTCAACTGATAGGAGACGTGACCGTCGAGCATCCGCTCGCAAATGGCCATGAAGAGGCACCAGATGAAGATGTTCTGCTCGCCACGGGAGATCTTGATATTTTCGGCCTCACCTTTGCGGAATGTGACCTTCCATGTCTCGTAGTCAATGTCGAAATCGAAGTCCGCGTAGCGGTCGAGGTAGCCGGCAAGCGTTTCGTCCAGTGCGAGGTCTTTCAGGCCATTGAAGAAGGTAGAGTTGGTATTGAGTTGGAGCCGCCGGACAGCATCACCGTCCAGATCATTGTCCCAGGTGAACAAGTCTTCGGTAAAGGCATTGAAATAGAGGGTGTCGGGGGTGCCGCTATTCTTGCGCTTTCCCTCGTCCTTGAACTCCATCGACAGCCGCGTTTTGCCTGTGCGGTTGTAGGCATAGAGAAGGATGAGTTCAATCCCGGTGAGGTCAGACCGCAGCTTTCTCGCGAGTGTGCTGAGGTTGGCGTACTTATTGATCTTCGACTTGGTGCTCATGCGTCAATCTCTCCCGGGGACGGGAAAAGCTGCTGCATCAACCCTTTCTTGTGAGTCTTGAAGGCTTCGAGTTTTTGGGCTTCGGCGGAGATCCATGCGTCGAGGCTGCTCAGGCAGGAGGCAATGCGTTGCTGTTCGGCCAAGCCGGGAACAAGCACCGGCAAAGTCTTCAACTCGCTGGCCAGAATGTGTTTGATTGTGTTGCCGGTCGTAATCGTGAAGATCGCAAGTTTACCGATTGGCGAATAGAAGTAGTGAGCGAAGAATTCTGAACTTAGCTTGCGCTTCGGAGTGAGAATGACTAGCGCGTGACAGTTGGTCCCAGCGAAATCGGGACCAACAACTGCACACTCTCCGACATGTCCTGATTGGACCATCAAGATGTCACCTGTCTTGAGGTGCGATTTGCGCTGCCGATTGTGAAATTCACTGGTAATGAAAACAAGATTTTCGGCTTCGATCCGCCCCTGCTTGATGTTCCGCCCTTGAAGGTATCGAACACCATCGCTCGTCGTGTAATAGGGCGTCGCGGTGCCGACAAAGCCATTGCGAATGGGATCGAAATAATCGCCAAGATGCTCATCCTGCCACTCCCCGGCGTTTTGGAATTCGGGGAAGCGGAGGCGGGGTTGGGTTTCGCCTTCGCGGGGGAAGAGCTGCTGCATCAGACCTTTTTTATGGGTCTTGATCGCGTCCACTTTCCGCGCTTGCCCGGCTATCAGCTCATCCACCGAACACAGGCATTCGGCGATTTTTTGTTGTTCAGCGGGTGACGGCAGCGATGTACGCCACTCGCAAAGCCTGTCGAAATAGAGCCGGGTTCGCGTGCCTCCGGCTTTTTGCGATAGAGCAAACTCTTTGAAGTCGAGGCCATCATTCAACTTGGCGAGCAAGAAACGTGGGTTAAGACCTTTGGTGCTGAAAACGGGATACTCTTTGCTTACGGCAATCTCTCCGCCTGTTTCATTGATGTTGAATCTGAACAGGCCGTCGTCGCTCATGTGCCGGTAAACAAAGCAACCCGGTGGAACCACACCGTATTCGTTCTTGTTTTGAAGAACTTGACCGGCGAAGTAGGCGTCCTGGCGTTTCAACCCCTCCCGCGTGGAGCTATAGACCGGTAACTCGGTATCAGGCGGCACGCGACCAGAGGAGTCTTCAAGATAAGGTCCGATGAGTTTATTTTCCCATCCTTTCGCACCCCGAAACTCTGCAAACCGCAACCTCGGCAACAACTCGGGCGTTGTTTTTTTCTTCATGTCGGGGGCTTTTGTCTTACTGCTCATACGCGCTTAATCCTGAAATGTCGCGGCCACCGGCGCGTTTGATGAGTAGGGGATGCAAATCTTCCATTAGTGCAAGCTCCGCCTGGGTGCGGGCTTTCCAGCCGAGGTCGAGTGGGGCCATCAGGTCACTGAGCTGCTCGCCATCGAAGATCATGCGGTCGAGGATGCCGTCCACGAAGCTTTGAAGGGCGGCGGTGGTAAGGCCGTGCTTCGCGGCGATGTCGGCGACTTCCTTGGCGCTCTTCTCGGCCTTGAAGCGGGCATAGCCGTCGCGGATGGCGGCTTCAGAGAGGCCCTCACCCGCCTGGAGGGTGGCGATGTATTCTGCGATGTCGTCGCGCTCGTTCATGAACTTGGCGTCGGCGCTGATGAGGCCGATAAGTTCCTCGCGGGTCATCTTGGCCTTGCCGGGCCCCTTGGCGGAAAACTTGGCGATGAGGCCCATGATGTAGTCGTAGTCGATGACGGCGGAAGCGAAAAGGACAAACTCGAAGTCGAGCTGGTCCACGAGGTCATCGTTGCCGGGGCTATTACCTTCCTTGACGTCTTTGCCCTGCTGCGCTCTGAGCTCTTTGGCAGTTTGCAGATACTGGCCTTTGAAGCCGCGCAGGTTTTCATCGGGCAGCACCTGCTCAATGGCGGCCTTGTTGTCTTCGCTGAGGTCGGTGTATTGGTCCAGTTGGGTTTTGAGTCTCTGGACTTCCTTGAAGTGGCTGATGAAGGCGGCGCGGGCCTCGTCGCCCTTCAGGTTGGCTACGTCGGAGGGCGTGCAGGCAAGGCCCTGGGACGTCATGAAGTCGTCCAGCTTCTGCACTGCGGTCTCCAGCTTCCGGAGGACCACAGGTGCCTTGTCCACGAGCCAGATTTCCCGCGCCTGCTCGCCGGTCTTCTCTCCGGAGAAGAGGGCGATGGCAGCATCGACGGAATCGTGCTGCTGGCGAAAGTCGAGGATGTTGCCGTAGGGCTTGGTGCCGTTGAGCACGCGATTGGTGCGGGAGAACGCCTGGATCAAGCCGTGGTGCTTGAGGTTCTTGTCCACATAGAGCGTGTTCAGGAACTTGGAATCGAAGCCAGTGAGCAGCATGTCCACCACGATAGTGATGTCGATCTTCTGCGCGGCCGGGTAGTCGGCATTTGGCCACTGCTGGTCCTTGATGCGCTTCTGCACATCCTGGTAGTAGAGGTCGAACTCGCTCAAGCGGTGGTTAGTGCCGTAGCGGGCGTTGTAGTCGGCGAGGATGGCCTTGAGCGCAGCTTTCTTGCCCTCGGGATCTTCTTCGTTGTCCACCTGTTCCTGCGGCAGGTCTTCCTGGATCTGCTTCACATCTGGGTCGCCCTCGGCAGGCGGCGAAAAGACGCAGGCGACGTTCAGCGGCTTGAAATCGGGATCGCTAGCCTGCTTGTCCGCCTGCATGGTCTTGAACAGAGCGTGGTATTCGATGGCTTCGTTGATGGACGCCGTGGCGAGGATAGCGTTGAAGCGGCGCCCGCCGGTGGCTGCATTGTGCTTGGCAAGAATGGCCTCGATGACAGCCTTCTTGGGAATGGCTTCGCCGGGCTTTGGTGGGTTCTTACCCTCGGGCTTGAAGTAGTCGACGTGGAAGCGCAGGACGTTGCCATCCTCGATGGCATGGGTGATGGTGTAGGCGTGGAGCTGCTTGTGAAAGAGCTCCTCGGTGGTCCGATACGACGCCACGTCACCGTCGACTTTTATGCGACTGGCGTTGCCGTTGGGTCCACCAAATATCGGCGTGCCGGTAAAACCGAAGAGCTGCGCCCTCGGAAAGAATGCTTTGATGGCCTTGTGATTGTCGCCAAACTGCGAACGGTGACATTCGTCGAAGATGAAGACAATGCGCTTGTCCTGCAGTGCTTCGAGCTGCTCTTTGTAAGTGGCCTGGCCGCTTTTGCTGCGCTGCTTATTGCGCTTGCTGTTTTCGTCCAGCGCGAGGCCGAGTTTCTGAATGGTCGTGACGATAACCTTGTCGGCGTAGTCCTCTGAAAGCAGGCGGCGCACGAGGGCGGCGGTGTTGGTGTTTTCTTCGACGCAACCTTCCTGGAATTTGTTGAACTCTTCCCGGGTCTGGCGGTCGAGGTCTTTTCGATCGACGACGAACAGACACTTGTGGATGTGTTCGTTTTCCTTTAACAGGGTAGAGGCCTTGAAGGACGTGAGCGTCTTGCCGCTGCCAGTGGTGTGCCAGATATAGCCGTTCCCGTTGTCTTCGTCGATGCACTTGACGATGTGTTGCACGGCATAGACCTGGTATGGCCGCATGATCATAAGCTTTTGCTCGCCCGCAAGCAGCACCATGTAGCGGCTGATGGTGCGGCCGAGGTCGCACTTTCTCAGGAAGTGTTCGGCGAACTCGTCGAGTTGGGTGATTTTGCGGTTGTCCTCGCCTGCAAACTCATAGATGGGCAGAAAGCGCTCGTCGGCATTGAAGGCGAAGTGGCGGACGTTGTTGTTGGCGAAGTAGTAGGTGCGGTCGCGGTTGCTGACGATGAACAGCTGCATGAAGCAGAGTAGCGTCTTGGTGTAGCCGTTGCCCGGGTCGTGCTTGTATTCGACGATCTGCTCCATTGCCCTGCGTGGATTCACGCCTAGGGTCTTCAGCTCGATCTGCACACAGGGCACGCCGTTGATGAGGATGAGAACGTCGTAGCGGTGGTGGCTGTTGTCGGTGTTGATGCGGAGCTGGCGAACGACCTCGAAGTGGTTCTTGCACCAGTCCTTGATGTTCACCAGCGTGTAGTTCAACGGCGTGCCGTCGTCGCGGGTGAAGGCATTGATGCCCCGCAGTGTCTTGGCAGCGGTGTAGACATCCGGGGTAACTATTTCATCCAGGAGCCTGGCGAACTCGGCTTCGGTCAGCCTGACGCGGTTGAGGGCCTCGAACTTCTCCCGAAAGTTCTTTTCTAGTGCGCCGCGATCGCGAATGTCGTCGCGGTATTCGTACTTCAAGTTCTGAAGCTTGCCAAGGAAGCCGTATTCGATGTGCTCTTCCTTGACAAGGGGGCTCGGTGCTCCGGACGGCAGATCGTAGGTGAACTTGGATGAAGGCATGTGGGAGGAACGTGCGTTGGCTATGGCTCGGAATGCAATGCGGGTGGCGGGTCGCTATGTTCTGTGTCCGTTGGGATGTACTGCAACCACTTATAAGCTCGCAAGTGTGCGGTCCAACGTTCCGCTCATGTATCGTGGGAGGCCTTGATGCGCGGGCTCTGGTCGAGCGGCGACTTCGCAAATCCGCACTCGGTAACGATTTCCTTGCGCGATCACGACCCACGGCTCGTCATCGAACGAAAGACTTAACTCGGACCCACCCCAGGACCGTTTCGAGGTTCCGCTCTGCCAGCTGCTTACGGCTTGCCGTTATCGGCCCTCAATTCTAGCCGAAGCAACCTTTCGCCTGCCGGCCACTTCTCGTCCTGCTGCCGGTCCACGTCGGGCAACGGAGAGTTCAAGCAACCCTCCTCAAGGCCCCCTCGTGTTCGCGTGTATGCCCACCGCAGGCGGGTCTGGCTAATGCGGCGCGATGGCCCGGCTGAGCCGTTATCCGACAACCACTCGATGGGCTGCGCGGCCTGTGTGTCGTGCCGAAGCGCTGTTCGACAGCAGCGAGCATCACGTCGCGCACGACATCGCCGCTGTGTCAGCCGGTCGTCGCCGCCCAGCTAATCGCTTCGGGGTCTTCCCGATGCATACCCGGCTACCGGTATTTCATTTGTTTCGAAAAAACGTTTGCGATATGTCTGGTCCCTCGGTAGTCTGTACAGTCGCCCAAGGGGTCTGTACGCGGAGATTCACCGGACGTGGTCGGGAGTTCGATGGCGTACTTGAATGATCCCGCTCAAAGCCCTTCGCTGGGGGCATATTTTAAAATCGCTGGTGAGCCTTACGCCCGTCTGGCGGCCCGCAGCGAGATCATACGATCCTCTTCCTCTCCACCACGAATTCCAAGGGCTCGGTACCACACCGAGCCCTTTGTCTTTTCCGCGCCTCGCACACCCCACATCCCGCGTACACTCCTCCGCAAGCACCTCGCGAGCGAGCAACGCACCATGCCCATCCAGATCCGCGAAATCGATCACGTCGTGATTCGCTGCATCGACCTCGACGTGATGATCGACTTTTACCGCACCGCGCTCGGCTGCGCGGTCGAGAAAGAGCAGCGCGATATCGGTCTCGTGCAGATGCGCGCCGGCCGCTCGCTGATCGATCTGCTCGCCGTCGGCGCATCCATCGACCGCCCGGAGAGCGGCCAGCCGGGCGCGGGCCGCAACATGGATCACCTGTGCCTGGGCGTCGCACCCTTCGATGCCGCCGCCCTGCGCGCGCACCTCGAGACGCACGGCGCGGGCATCGGCGAGGAAGCGCGGCGTTACGGCGCAGAAGGGTTCGGTCCGTCGCTCTATCTGTTCGATCCCGAAGGCAACATGATCGAGCTCAAAGGGCCGCCGGAAGCCTAAGCCTCACGCGCCCGGCGCCTTCAGCACGTTCCAGCGAATCGCCACCGGGTCGACCGTCGCGCTGCCGAGCGATGCCTCGCCATCCTGCACCGTCAGCTGCAGGCGCATCGTCCGTTCGGCCAGCTTGCCGAGCGCTTCCGCCACGCCGTCCGCGAGCGACCACACCGTCACGTTCTGCAGTCGCTCGACCTTCGCGCGCACGCCCTGCCACCAGATGTCGGCCGTCTTTCCCGCATACGCGATCACGACCACGCGGTCCGCGCGCCCGCTGGCCTTCGCTATGCGCCGTTCGTCCGGCTGACCCGCCTCGATCCACAACTGGATCTGGCCGGTGAGGTCCTTCTGCCAAAGATCGGGCTCGTCGGTATCCGAGAGGCCCTTGCAGAATTCGAGCCGCTCGTCGGCGAACAGACCGAACGCCGCGACGCGAATCATCATGCGTTCGTCCGTCTCGGACGGATGCCGCGCGATGGTCAACGAGTGATCGCCATAGTAATGACGGTCCATGTCGGCGATCTGGAGATCGGCCTTGTAAATGGTGGATTTCAGAGCCATGCAGCGATGACGCCGGCGCTCGCGACCGGCGATTCATAAGAAGTTGAAAAGCGGCACGGCGCAACGGCGAAAGCCGCACGTCGGGCGCGATGAGCCCGACATTGTGCGGCGAATCGATGTGGAATTGGAAGTGCGGATCGCGCGGTCAGCCCGAGCGGGCGACCGCGCCGTTTAAGGCACGTTGAATACGACCGCTTACTGATCGATAAAGCGATCCGCGGTCCACATGCCTTGCGTGTCGCTATTGGCGGCATTCACGAATTCGATGTCGTGGCCCACCACGCGCAGCACGCGAAAATGCGACTCCACCGGCGTCGATATGCACTCGAAGCCTTCAAAGAACTGCTGCATTTGCTGATGCTCGCCGGCTCTCGCGTGTTGATCCGCGGAATCGAATTTATCTTTCGACAAGCAGCCGTACGAATTCGGCCTGAATTTGAACGTCTGTTGTGGCTGGATGGCGTTGTCCTGCGCGTACGCCGCGGAAACCGCGACAAACAAGCTCACCACGGCGAAGACAGCACTGGCGCGTTTCTTCATGAATAGAGCCTCCGGACTCGAGCCGCGACATTAGCAACGTATATAAAACCGGTTGCGTGAACTCATGCTAAATGAGCGGCGTCGCGTTGCAAGCATATGTTGTGTGCGATTGCAACAAGACGCAATGTCGCAGTGTTTATCCCGGAGATTAGTTGCCGTCACCTTTACGACGAACCGGCCGATTAAAGGGTGAAATTGAAAATGAATTCACCGACAGCAGTGGGCCAGTGCGGCGATTTGTCTCGCTGCGCTTTTGATGCGCCGCAGAAGCGGTTCTTGTCGGGCCGCGACAACGCGCATAGCAGCCGATGGTCAGTGGCGGAAGCTAGCCGAACGGCCTATTGTCACGCACGCCGGTTCGTGGATAAATCGACGGCATTACGCAAGGAGAATTCGGAATGACGCTCGCTCAATGGCTGCCGTTTGCAATCGCTTCGGCAATTCTCGTGGCGATTCCCGGGCCGACAGTCCTGCTTGTCGTCTCGTACGCGCTCGGTCACGGCCGCAAATACGCATTCGCGACGACGGTCGGCGTCGCGCTCGGCGACCTCACCGCGATGACTGCTTCGATGCTTGGTCTGGGCGTGGTGCTCGCGGCATCGGCGGAGCTTTTCATGGCTGTGAAATGGATCGGCGCGGCTTATCTGTTCTATCTCGGCGCGAAGCTGTGGCGCGCGCCGGTCGTCGATACGGATGCCGTCAAGCCGGCCGGCGAGCTGCGCACGAGCCGCATCATGGCGCACGCCTACGCGGTCACCACGCTCAATCCCAAAAGCATCATTTTTTTCGTCGCCTTCGTGCCGCAGTTCGTGGATCCGCACGCGGCGTCCGTCTCGCAGATCGCCATTCTGGAAGCCACGTTCGTGGGCATCGCGGCGGCGAACGCGTTCGCTTATGCGCTGCTCGCATCCGGAGCGCGCCGCGCGATCCGCAAGACTTCGGTGCAGCGCGCCGTGAACCGCACCGGCGGCGCGTTGCTGATGGGCGCGGGCGTGTTCGCTGCGGCCTGGAAGAGGGCAGCATGAACGGCATCGACGATTGGACCGCCAGCGCGCGGCGCGTGTATTTCGCGCTGCTGGACGACTGGAACCGGCAGGACGCCGCCGCCATGGCCGGGCGCTTTGCCGAGCGAGGCAGCCTCGTCGGCTTCGACGGCAGCGCCATCGACGGCCGGGCCTGTATCCAGGCGCATTTGACGCCAATCTTCGCGGCGCATCCGACGCCGCTTTTCGTCGCAAAAGTGCGCGAGGTCAGGCGCATGGCGGCCGGGCAGACGCTGTTGCTGCGGGCGGTGGCCGGCATGTGGCCGCGCGGACAGGACGCGCTCGATCCGCGCTTCAACGCCGTGCAGACGCTCGTGCTTTCTCTTTGCGACGGCGCGTACGCGATCGAGATGTTCCAGAACACGCCGGCGGCATTTCACGGACGGCTCGAGGAAGCCGAAAAGCTCACGGCCGAATTGCGTGAATTGGGGCCGCCGCGCGCGGCTTGACCGCTTTACTTCCCGATGCAGAATCGGCTGAAGATGACGCCGAGCAGATCGTCGGAGGTGAATTCGCCGGTGATCGCGTTCAGGCTGTCCTGCGCGAGCCGCAATTCCTCGGCGAAGAGGTCGAGCACCTGCGATTGCTGGCTCGCGTGATCCGCGGCGAGCGCGAGATGCCCACGCGCTTCGCGCAGCGCAATAAGATGCCGTTCGCGCGCGAGGTACACGCTTTCTGCGCCGGCCTGCCAACCGGCAATTTTCAGCAACTGCTCGCGCAGCAGCGCGATGCCGTCGCCCGTCTTGGCGGACAGGTTGACTTCGCGCGCATGGTCGTCGCCTTCGCGCACGGCGGCCGGTGCGCTCGCGAGATCAGTTTTGTTCAGCACGCGGACGACCGGCACGCCTCGCGGAAAGCGGGCAGCAATGGACTCGTCGTCGGCGGTCATCCCGGTGCGAGCGTCGAGCAAATGAAGCACGACGTCCGCGCGCTCGATTTCGCCCCACGTGCGCTCGATGCCGATGCGCTCCACTTCGTCTTCGGTCTCGCGCAAGCCGGCGGTGTCGATGATATGCAGCGGGATGCCCTCGACCTGAATCGTCTGGGCGACCTTGTCGCGCGTGGTGCCCGCAATCGGCGTGACGATTGCCAGTTCCGCACCGGCGAGCGCGTTCAGCAGCGACGATTTGCCGACGTTCGGCTGGCCCGCCAGCACGACCGACATCCCCTCGCGCAGCAGCGCGCCTTGCCGCGCGTCGGCGAGCACGCGATCCAGCCGTTCGCGGATACGCGCGAGCTTGCCGCGCGCGTCGGCGGCTTCAAGAAAGTCGATCTCTTCTTCCGGGAAATCGAGGGTCGCCTCGACCAGCATGCGCAGCGTGATCACCTCCTCGACGAGCGCGTGAATTTCGCGCGAGAACGCGCCTTCCAATGAGCGGCCGGCCGAACGCGCGGCGGCTTCCGTGCTCGCTTCGATCAGGTCGGCGACCGCTTCCGCCTGCGCGAGATCGAGCTTGTCGTTGAGAAACGCGCGGCGCGTGAACTCGCCGGGCTCGGCGAGCCGCAGGCCGAAGTCGCGTCCGGCCTCGATCGCCCGTTGCAGCACGAGCTGGAGCACGATCGGCCCGCCGTGGCCCTGCAATTCCAGCACGTGCTCGCCCGTGTACGAATGCGGCGCGGGAAAGTACAGCGCGATGCCGCGGTCGAGCGCTTCGCCGTTGCCGTCGATGAACGGCACGTAGCTCGCGTGGCGCGGCGCGAGCGGCTGGCCGCAGAGCGCATGCATCGCCTGGTGCGCGGCCGCCTCGCCCGCCCGCCCGAACGAAAGCCGCACCACGCCGATTCCGCCGCGCCCCGGCGCGGTGGCGATAGCGACGATGGGATCGGTGTCGTTGGTCAGCATGGCGGCGGTCGGAGCGGAGGCGTCGGGAGGAGCCGGCATTGTATCGCGGGGATATTGATCCGATCAGCTAGGACAATTCTTGCATTATCTTAAAAAAGATACGATTCCGGTTCGCGCTGTGCAGCAGCGTATTGATTGACTAGCGGGCTAACGCGCGTCTCGCATGGCCATCCAGCTGTCGCACGGCTGACATCAGGCAAGCATTCGGTCGCGCAGACAGGATAAACGACGTCTGATACGCGCCAGATCTAGCGCAGTTGGTTGACGTATGGGCAGCGATTGCCTTGCACAATTGAACGCATGCCAACACAGCAAGAGAAGGCCGATTTCTCAGAACGGCTCAAATTTTCCATGGCCCGGTCGCCCGAGAAGATGCGAGGCGCGACCGATCTCGCGAACAAATTCAATCTGCGGTACCAGGGCGAGCCGGTGTCGCCCCAAACCGCGCACAAGTGGCTCACCGGGCGCTCGATCCCCACGAGCGACAAGCTTCAGACACTGGCTGAATGGCTGAAAGTGGATCTCCACTGGCTGCATTACGGCCCGCCGCCGAGCGGCGGCGCGCAGACTGCGCCGAAGCCGCTCGCGCGCGACGAAAAGTATCCGGCGTCCGAGGACACGTTGGAGCTTGCGTCGAAGATCGAGGCGCTGTCGCCGCATCATCGGTATCTGCTGGAGGAGCTTATCGACCAGTTTTATGGGGCGATGAAGCGGTAGCGGCGTCCGCTGCGACGAAATATTCCAATTCTGATCCGCGAGATTTATCTTGCGCCGTTTATGGCGGGAAGGCTTGCGGCGCAAGGGGCTCGGCTCGGTCCAGCTGCGGATACAAATTCGAATTCGAGATCGCAAATTCGAGTTTGGAGACGCGGACCGGAATGTCCACGACACTACCTGCATGGCGACCAATCGTACAAAACAGGACTTCGCGCGCGGCTTACGGCTGCTGGTCGCAGACGTGGCCGACACCATCCAGCGTGACGTTCCCTATTTCAAGCAAAAGCTCTTCCGCGTCGGACATCCGGACGACCTCGTTCACGCACTCGCGCATGCGGACCCGGACGCGAGCGTAACGGCTACGACCGTGAAAAACTGGTTCGATGCGAAGACGATGCCGCGGGGAAAGAATCGGACGTCGTTGGCCATGCTCCTCGGCCACCGGGGAACGATGCTGTTGGACGGTGAGGACATAACGCCGTATGTCTCGACCCGGCTGGAGGCGGCTGAAACCGTACCGGCGTTCCAAGGCTATGAACACGAGGACGCTTTTCGTCGCGATATTCGGGAGGCAACAGCCGCCGCGTACCTAGTTCTGGCCAAGCTGAACCGGCTAGATGAACGACTCGGCGACCATCTGTCCGGGAGCGCATCGCAACCAAAGAAGAAGCCGTGAAAGAAGCGGAGCGGTAGCCGACCTTCGACAGCGCCAAACAAAAACGCCCGGCAAAGCCGGGCGTTTTCCCATCCAAACCAGCAGCCAAAAACCTCAAGCCACCTTCTTCTTACGCTGTCCCATCATCCGCGTGATGTAGTACTGCTGCGCGATCGACAGCACGTTGTTCACCACGTAATACAGCACGAGACCAGCCGGGAAGAAGAAGAACATGACCGAGAACGCGATCGGCATGAACATCATCATCTTGGCTTGCACGGGGTCCGGCGGCGTCGGGTTCAGCTTCGTTTGCAGGAACATCGACACGGCCATCAGCACCGGCAGGATGAAATACGGGTCTTGCTGCGACAGATCATGAATCCAGCCGATCCACGGCGCGCCGCGCATTTCCACCGACGACAGCAGCACCCAGTACAGCGAGATGAACACCGGAATCTGGATCACCACGGGCAGGCAGCCGCCGAACGGATTCACCTTCTCGGTCTTATACAACTCCATCAACTGCGCGTTCATCTTCTGCGGATCGCTCTTGAAGCGCTCGCGAATCTGCTGCATGCGCGGCGTGATTTCCTTCATGCGCGCCATCGACTTGTAGCTCGCCGCCGACAGCGGGAAGAACACGGCCTTGATCAGCAGCGTCAGCAGCACGATCGCCCAGCCCCAGTTGCCGACGAAACCGTGGATCTTTTCGAGCAGCCAGAAAAGCGGCTTGGCGATGATCGTCACCATGCCGTAGTCCTTCACCAGTTCCAGACCCGGCGCGATGCCCTCGAGCATGCGCTCTTCTTCCGGACCGGCGAAAAGACGCGCATCGACCGTCACGCTTTGTCCCGGCGCGATGGTCTGCACCGGCTGCTGCACGCCCACGCGGTACAGGTCCGGATCGATCTTCTGGACGTAAATGTCGCGCTGCGCGCCTTCCTTCGGAATCCACGCCGACGCGAAATAATGCTGCACCATCGCGATCCAGCCGTTGTTCGCGGACGGCTCGAACGTGGCCTTGTTCTTGTCGATGTCGCTGAAATCGATCTTCTGGAAGTGCTTCTGATCGGTGTAGACAGCCGGCCCGATGAACGTGTGCGAGAAGCGCGGCGTCTCGACCGGCGTGTTGTCGCGCACGAGTTCCATGTAGAGCTTCGGCGTGACCGGCGCATTGCCGACGTTCTCGATCTTCGTATCGACGTTGATCACGTAGCTGCCGCGCGTGAACGTGTACGTCTTCACGACCTTCACGCCGCCCTTCACCGGCGATTCGAACGCGAGCGTCAGCGTCTTTGCGTCGCCCGACAGCGACGTCTGGCCCGGCACCGCCGTGAAGACGTCGTTGTGATTCGGGAAGTCGCCGCCGAGCAGGCCGGTGCGCGCGAGATACGTGTGGTTCGCGGTGTGATCGAAGAGCGTGATGTAAAGATCGGGCTGCTTGCCGTCGCCTTCCTTCAGCAGCGAGAGCTTCGAGAGCGTGCCGCCGCGCGTGTCGATCTCACCGGAATACACGTCCGTCGTGAACTTGACGAGCTGCGAAGCCGCCGTGGCGGGCGGCGTCGAGGTGCCCGGCGCGGCGCCTGCCGGCGCGTTCGTCAGTTCGGAAGGCTGCGCGCCCGGCGTGGCCGAGCCCGGTGCCGGATTGCTGGCGGTCTTGGCCGGCTGCGTCGCGCTCGGGAAGAACATCGACGGGCGCCCATGGTCGCGCTGCCAGTTGTCGAACAGCATGACAACTGACACGAAGAAGATGACCCATAGGACGGTGCGTTTGATATCCATGCGTTGTCTCAGTGTCGATCGGTAAGCGCTTTTGCGCCGTTTAGTGGTGAATGCTTTTCTTGGGCGGAACCTGCAGTCGGGCTATCCGCCTGATTGGAAGCGGATGGAGAACCGGAGCCACGGGACGGTGTCGGCACGAGATCGACGCCGCCCGCCGAAAAGGGATGGCAGCGGCAGAGCCGTTTTGCGGCGAGATACGTGCCATGCGCGGCGCCATGATACTGGATTGCCTCGCGCGCGTAGTCGGAACAGGAAGGGTAAAAGCGGCACCGGTTGCCGAGCAGGGGACTGATCGCAACCTTGTAGAAGCGCAACAACGCGATGAGTGCCGTTTGCATAAGCTTCGCGCTGCGCGCCCGGTTTGCGGTGAGAGGCAAACCGACGCGGCCCGCGCTTCATGACCCGGAAGGGCCGGATGAATCGTCGACGGCGGGCGCAGATGGCGGCGCCGCCACGGGTTCGGCCGCGCGGCGCGCTGCTTCGCGCACGGCACGGTCGAAAAGTACTTCCAGCTCGCCGCGGCACAGCGCGCCGAGCGGCGGCGAACTGGCGCTCGGCATCGCCTTGCGGTCGATTTTTGCGTGCAGCCGCACGAGGATGTCGAATCCGCGCAACTCTTCGCGACGCAGCCGGAACGCTTCGCGCGCAAGCCGCTTGATCAGATTGCGCGTGACGGCGCGCGGCGCCTGCTTTTTACCGATGACGAGCCCGAGCCGCGCTTCGTTGCCCGTGGGCTTGCCGTACAGAACGAAGTGTGGCGAACGCCGCCAGGGGCGCAAACGAAAAACGGATGAGAACTCATCCGTTTTCAGCAGCCTTGCGGCCTTGGGGAACGCGGCCGACGCCGGCAACTCGACGATGTCCTGTTTCAAGACTTCTGTGCGGCGCTCGGCAAGCGGCTCGCCACCTTCCGATGCATCCGTCTCCGAACGCGACGCGGCTGCGAGCAGCACCGTGCCTGTCTTAGATGGCCAGGCGCTTGCGGCCCTTCGCGCGGCGAGCGTTGATGACCTTGCGGCCGCCAGCGGTCTTCATGCGAACGCGGAAGCCATGGGTGCGCTTGCGGCGCGTCACGGAAGGTTGGTAAGTACGTTTCATGGTGCTCTCACTTGAGTTGAATGACCGCGCGGGCTTGGCTCCAGTGTGGTCACTGCAAGCACGATGGCCGGAGGTTCAGGAATTCTGTTTTCGCGGAACCCGCTATTTAAACCGTTTTCCTATTGACCGTCAATAGTTTAGCGCCCATCGACGGTGCAACCCGCGTGTTTCGCCCTCTTTCGGCGCGGTGATTTGACCCTGTGGATAACTCGCGCGCCGCGAGGGTTTGGCGTTAGAATCTCGCCTTACTCGCAAATATCCGCCCGCTGCTTCGGCCCGCCGTTCGCCCGCAAACCCTTGCGGCGTAAGCCTCCGGAGCATGCCTGCTTGGCCGTGCCGGGACTTGCCGAACCATCCGACGTAAGTGGACGCATTCGGCAAGCATGGCCGCAGGTGGCGCGCAGCAACCATAACGACCGCACTCG